>NZ_JAATHD010000012.1 GCF_011947265.1 Paenibacillus sp. HB172176 | reverse complement strand
CGCTAACTCAAATTATTCGTTCCAAGCAGAAAGCGGCCCAGCAGGACGCCGATTTCCTTGCTTCTTAATGATGTAAAACTTTTTACTGTCCAGTAAAGGCCAGCTCACCGTTCTCATTATAAACGATGAAATCCCCGCTTCCTTCATCCTTGTCCGCGAGCAAATAATTATTCAGGTTGCTCTCTCTGACATTAACTAATACATTGACATCCTTCTGAGAAAGCGGGCTCAGCAACAGACTGACCACCTTCTCGTTGCCCGAGAAGAATGGGTCCTCATGCGCTTGTATCCATGCCGGCAATTTCCGACCTTCCATATGCTTGTACAACTCGCTGTCCTTCAGCGGAAATTGCGTAAGTCGCTCATAGGATGCGCCATAATATTCTCCGCCAGGCGTATCGATAATAATGGACTGAATGGCAGGCTCGATTAATCTCATCTGGAATATTGGCGTTTGCAGAAGCTTATTCGTCTTGAAATGCTCATATGCCGATGCATCGCCTTCGCTCCCTGAATTCGATATAACATCCTGAAAGGGCTCGCTCGACATGAAGGTCAGCACGGCAAGTCTTACTTTGCGCAGCTTCTCTTCGAGCGCTTGGGCTGATTTGTTGACAACCATCTGATTAAGCGAATTCATCTTGCGCCCCATTATAGCTGATGCAATGTAGTAGGATGTTCCTCCTGATATTAATATCGCAGTCACTGTGAACAGCACTAGCGAGAGCCATATTCTTCGCTTGAAGGAGCTCCCGTAAATCCATTTTTTCAAACGCATATCCCTCCGGCTCTTGTCATACCAACAGCTTAATGGAAAGTCCCGCTTCGTTCCACTTAAATAGAGAAAAACGGAGGAAGTCAAAGCTCCCTCCACCGTTTCACTTTTATTTATTTTTTCATATAACGATCATAAGCGGATTGATACACGGCAATGAGCTCATCGATTTTCAACTTCTTAAGCTGATTGATGTAAGTGTCGTACCCTGCGTCAACTTGCTCGCCGCCCATTACCCATTTCTGCGTTGTTTCGGTCACATAGGTCGTAATCGCAGTTTGAAGCTGATTGATCTTATTCTGTTCCTCTTCGGTGAAGCTTAGCGTTGGAAGCGTGTAGTTCGGATCAATATAGTTATTGTCTTGATAATCAAGCACGCCCTTCAGAGCAATTTCATTCGTCCACTGCTTCTCATAATTAAAGTCTTGCCAAGCGCCGATTCCTGCAAGCTGCGCGCCGTAATCCGAGATCAGGTAGCCAAGCACAGAAGGCTGCGCCAGCACTTCGTCCGTGAATATCGGTTGTCCGTCCACCATGTTGTACGTCTCGCCTTCAACCCCGAAGTTGAACATTCTGCGCCCTTCCTCCGACCACCAGAAGTCAAAGTATTTCATTGCCGCTTCCTTATCCTCGGATTGAGCGGAGATTGCCCAGCCCTTTCCGTTAAGAGCTGCTCTCATGCCTGTTTCGAATATCTTGCCAGAAGTGCTCGCCGGCGGAGTCATCGGATAGAATTGCATGCCTGGCACATCCGCAGACAAGGAATCATTATAGCCGG
The DNA here is from genome assembly GCF_011947265.1 of Paenibacillus sp. HB172176. GTDB lineage: Bacteria > Bacillota > Bacilli > Paenibacillales > Paenibacillaceae > Pristimantibacillus. The sequence continues at coordinate 168,539 of NZ_JAATHD010000012.1, read as the reverse complement.
CTGTGCTTCCGAACCAATCATGCGTGGAGCCGCCAGTGTCGTTCGCGAGGAGCGTGTCCCTAGCCGTGGAGCCGCGTGTATAGATCTCCTTGTCAATCAGCCCTTCCTTATACCACTGAGCAAGATTGGATAGTGCATCCTTGTATTGCGCTTCGTAAGGACCGAAAGCAATTTGGCCGTCCGGTTTTATATAGAAGGTATTGAATGCGTCGAAGAGCGGCAGCAATTGATCTACTCCTGTATCCGTTCTCCGGTTGAAATACGGAATTTCATCCTTCTTCTTATTGCCGTTGGGATCATCATTCAAGAATGCAGTCAGAGCATCATGATATTCATCAACCGTCTTCGGCATTGAAAGTCCCAGGTTGTCAAGCCAATCCTGGCGGATGAACCAACCGGTTGAAGCGGCGCCGTCGGCAACGAATGGAACATAGAAGATTTGTCCGTCAGATTGAGTTATCGCATTCGCAACATCAGGGCGTTCATCCAAAAACTTCTTGAAATTTGGCGCATACTGATCAATCAAGTCATTCAGCGGCTCTAACGCTCCTTCAACTGCAATGCTGTTCAGGTTGCCCAGATTTGTTGACACAATATCAGGTATCTCGCCTGAAGAGAGCATGAGATTATACGCTTGCTGCTCTTCCCCTCCGATAGGAGCAACATTCTCCAAATGCACGTTGGTCGCTTCCTCCGACTTTTTAATGACAGGCATATCGTCGGAAATGGGATTTGTCTCGGCATCAAAGTAGAAGATGCTTAATTGCGTTGGCTCGGCATTCGGATCGGCAGTTGCTGAAGCTCCTCCATCATTCGTTGCATTCGCAGCATTGTTGTTGCCTGCAGTTGAATTCGAATTGTTGTTGCTTGAACACGCTGCAAGCAGCGAGCTCGTGATGAGAAGCAGAACTAACATTTTACTCGACTTTCGTAACATTTCACATTCCCCCATATAATATAATAATATGTTTGCATCGGCGTGGCTTGGAGACTGAAGCTTTATCATTATCCCTTAAGCGAGCCGATCATAACCCCTTTGACAAAGTACTTCTGAATGAACGGATAGACACAAATAATCGGAATGATTGCAACAACGATAGTAGCATAAATGATCGTTTCGCCAATTGTGAAAGCGGCGGTGTCCAGCATCGCGTTGGTCGGTTTCATCTTCACGACCAATTGATTCAACACAACCTGCAGCGGAACCTTATCCTGATCTCTCAACATAACCATCGCCCAGAAGTAGCCATTCCATCTTGATACGCCGTAGAACAACGCGATTGTCGCAATCGCCGCCTTGGACAGCGGCAGCACAATCTTCAACAATATCGTAAGATCGCCCGCTCCATCTATTCTTGCCGCTTCCTCAAGCTCAGACGGGATCGATTGAAAGAAGGTGCGGAGAATGATAAAGTTGAAGGTCGTGATTGCAAAACCGATAACAATTCCGAACCTGCTGTCCAGCAAGTGCAAATCCTTGAAGTTCAAATACATCGGAATCATTCCTGCGCTGAAGATTAAGGTCAAGGATATGAGAAGATTAAAGAAGGTTCTGCCAGGCAATCTCTTCTGCGCAAGCGGGTATGCCCCGCAGATGGTAAGCACCATCGATACGACAACTCCAACGACCGTATAATAGATCGTATTGGCATATCCTGTATAAATTTTTGGATCTTGAAGCACAGCGCTGTAAGCATCCCAAGTCAAATTCTTAGGCCATAGGAGCACCTCCCCCGTAACCACCGCCTGAGGCGAGGAGACGGATGCTGACACCACATACAAGAATGGGTATAACGCCAATAACGATATGATGGCAAGAAACAGGTTATTGAACCCATAGAAGACTTTTTCACCGCGACTTTCCAGCATTCCTTATCACCTACCACAAACCGTTTCCGGTATATTTTTTGCTAAACCAGTTCGAAGCGACAATCAGGATAAATCCTACAATGGAATTGAACAAGCCTACCGCTGTCGCCATATCATAACTCCCATTGACAATCCCTTCGCGATACACATACGTACTAATGACATCCGCTGTCTCGTACGTAACCGGTTGATATAGCAATATGATCGCTTCAAACCCAACATCCAGAAGATGTCCAATTTTCAATATAAGCAGAATCATAATGGTCGGCAGAATGCCGGGGAGCGTGATGAACAGGGTTCGTTTCCACTTGTTTGCCCCATCTATAACTGCCGCTTCGTAAAGCTCGGAATTAATTCCTGAAAGCGCGGCAATGTAGATAATGGCTGAGAAGCCCGTCTCCTGCCAAATGGTCATCGAGTTGAAGATTGTTCTGAAATAGCTTGGCTCAGCAAGGAAATAAATTTTGTCCCCGCCGAGCTTGTCGATAATCAAATTCACGATGCCGCTGCTTGGCGACAAGAAATTCGTAACGATGCCGCATACAATAACGATAGAGATGAAATGCGGCAAATACGTTAAAGTCTGTACCATCCGCTTAAACAAAGCATTCTTCACTTCATTCATAAGCAATGCCAAGACGATCGGAGCTGGAAATACAAACAAAAGACTGTAAAAGCTGATTAACAGCGTATTCTTAAGCACACGGCCAAAATATACACTGGTCAGAAATTGTCTGAAATGCTCCATGCCAATCCACGGACTGTCCGCCATTCCTTTGAACAAGCTGTAGTCCTTGAACGCAATTTGAATTCCCCACATCGGCTTGAACATAAAGAAGCCGTACCATAGCAAGAAAGGAATGAGCATCAAAAACAAAATATAGTTTCGATTGATCCCTTTCCATAGCGAGGTTAGTCTCCTTCGATGCTTACTAACTCTCTGCGATGAAGCCTCAGCTATCGTTTCCATAAGTTCCTCCAATCACAGTTCTTTCTTTTCTATGGCTTCATTATATCAACCCTGTGATAGAGGATAGAGGCATAAAGCTATGCACTGCGTAGTAAAATCCTACTTTATCGTCAATCTTGTTGCCTGCATTAAAGCTCAAAAGAGCAGCCCTTCAAGCGTTCACACATCGCTCAATAGTGACTGCTCTTATAAGATTAACCAGTGTAGCTACTGTCTGACTTGCGGAGTTCGTTCATTAAATCAGTTCTGCCGTTTGCAGCAATCGCTCTAACAGAACCGCTGCTTCCGCACGAGTCATAGCATCTTGCGGAGCGAGAAATTGATTGTTCTTGCCCTTCAGAATGCCAGATTGCAAAGCAAGCTCCATTGCGTCCTCAGCCCAAGGAGATACTTGAACGGCATCCACATAAGATGGCAACAAATCCTCTGAGGGCTGCTGAGACCATGCATCCTCAAGATCGGTAAGAGACATAGCATTGGCGATTATCGTCATAGCTTGCTCGCGAGTGATGGTGTCATCGGGATGGAAGAGACCATCCTCAAATCCATTGATCAGATGTCTGTTGCAGGCGGTCTGCACGACTTCCGCATACCAATCCGAGCTCTGAACATCTCGGAATGTCGAACCCCCATCATCCAGCTCCAATCCTAAAGCCCTGACGATAAAAGCAGTGAATTCTGCCCGAGTTACACGAAGATCGGGACTGAAATTCCCCTCGCCGGTTCCCTTAATAACCATTCTGGAACCCAAATCATTAATCGCATCCTTAGCCCAGTGGTTCGATGCATCATAGAAAGCAATCTCATGAGAAACAAGCGAATAGACGCTGTTCGTCATGCTGTTGATCTCAGCATAATAAACGCCATCTTCCTCTACAATTCGGGTAGGCACATGGCGAACTTCGCCATCTTGCTCGATAATGAGGCCTGTTGTAACGCGATTTGGATCAACCTCCTCAGGGATTGCAATTGTTCGCATGACATAATTATTGAAATGGTTCAACTCCATCTGTTGGCTGCCGAATACGGCTTCAATATTGAATTCAACCGACGGAGCAACAAGTTGAAAGTCATTGCGCTCCGAGACAGCCCGAACGATTTCGATTAACTCCTGAGCGGGAGTCGCTATACGAATGCGAATATGAATATCTTCTAGTGAAACCGTTTGGCCGAATTGATTTGAGATTTCCCCAACATTTAATTGCGATGACGGCAACGTGTAAGACGCATTGTTCGTTTGAATGACCAAAGCAGCTTGGCGCTCGCTTAATTCCTTCAACGACCGCGCATCCAGTTCCCCGATTACAACATCTGACTTCGTATTTACCGGCACGGTAATGACTGGATGATCTCCCGCAGAAGCAAGAATTTCACTTAAGCTTCCGCTGTCAAGTTCAACGGTGGTTATCGATTGTTTGTTCTCCACTGATTCCGTCATTTTGCCTATCTTCATTGGTTTACCATTCACTTTGCCTTCAAAAGCTGAATTTGTTGACGGCTGACTCGGAATAGTAACGCCTGAAAATGGCGAGCTTGGCCTCACGGCCTGCGAAGCATCCGACACTTCGCCGTTGCCGGCAGCATTCTGAGCGTAAACGGTGAATGTGTAGGATTGTCCATTGGATAAGCCCGTTATCAGTATCGGGCTTCCAGTCCCTGTGACGGTTCGTCCGCTTGGTTGAACTGTAACGACATACCCGGTAATCGAACGGCCCCCATCCGTTGCAGGCGCTGTAAATGAGATCGTCGCACTCTTATTGCCTGCAGATGCAACTATATTCATTGGAGCAGAGGCTGTCGTGCCGGGCATCGCGCTCGCTTCACTTGAGAATTCGCTCAAACCGGAGCCATTCATTGCTCGCACAGCAAAGTAATAGGTCTGCCCGTTCGTCAGCTCTTGTATATGAGCTTCGGCACCATTGACCGTCGCAATAGCCTCTTCGTCATATTGTCCCGAAGCAGATCCCATGTACACACTGTAAGCTACTGATTCCGCTACCGGCTCCCAGGTTAAATCAATCCGCCCCTCGCCGCTAACCGCAACAAGATTTTGTGGAGCTTCTGGCACCTCTGGCGTTTCTGACGACAACACAATTTGTGTAATGGCAAAGGAAATGCTGGCCTCCTCATAAGTCGATACCGTGACGGTTGCCGTATAGGTTCCGGCTGCAAGACCAGCCTTAATCGCGAAGGACAAGTTGTTGGACTGACCTCCGCTATTCAATTGTTCTGAAGGCTGAGTCAGTTCAAACGCATCTGCTTCACTACCGCTCAGCTCAGCGTGCAATTCTGTTAAATCCCCTGTTCCGCTGTTCTTTAGCGGCACGCTCTTAATTTCCTGTGTGCCTGCCTCATAACCTTCAATGATCGGTGAGGCCGTTTGATCTGGAACAGATTCGAATTGATAGGTCAACTCTCCCGGCGTTTCAGATTGCTCTGATTCATCAGCCTTCGCAAAAAATTGCAGCTCTCCAACATTTGCATTTCCTGATGGCGTGTAGTATCTGATATAACGGTACATCGTATCATTCTCGAAAGTAACGAAGAACCAGCCTGAGCTGTTAACCCCGCTGAATGAATACAGCGTATCAAAGCCTTCTCCATCATTCGATCCCTGGATGCTGCCGCCATTCATTCGCTTCCAATAATTGCTCGCTCTTGGATAATACTTCACACCTGCAATCGCCTGTTCATTGCCTGCTCCCAGGTCGACAAGAACCCAGCCCTCTGCGGTCGTTGTATCCGGTGAAGTGCCAGTATTCCCGTCGAACGCATACCATCCATTCTCCTCCGGAGTGCCGGTAGTGCCCGGCCAAGCATTGGTATTCGAAGTGACCATCGCAGCATCCACAGCAATGGATTTCATAGTTCGAATGGTCACGGACTCGCTAGGATCGGTTTCACCTGAATTCCCGCTTGCTGCAATGCGATAAGAATAGGTTATGCCTTGATTTAAATTTTCATCTGTGTAATTATTTTCTGTCGTCTCGTCAATTGCGATATATTCGCTGTCTGCTCCATCCTGACGATAGATCACATAATAAGCCGCTCCATTAACCGGTTCCCAATCCAGCTGTGCACTGAAAGGACCCACCATGATGCCCGTCAGATTCTCGGGAGCATGCTTATCTTGCTCGGGATAAATCTTAATCCCGACTTCCTTCTCCGTATAATTGCCAGTCTCATCCTGCGCATAGAGATGAAAGGAATAATTCCCAGCAGCAAGACCTGCAGAATGAATGCTTACCGTCCCTCCAAGCTTGCCATTTAAATTGGTGTTGATGAAGCTTGGGTTATCGCTTGTTAAAACAATATCGCTGGAATCCGGATCTTCGATTGCTATATTCAGAGTGAAGTTATTGTCATTCTCGTAAGCAACCGCAGTGTCAATCTCATCGCCATGATCTGTAGTCACCTTAATAACTGGCGGTTTCTCCACAGGATCAAGCTCGTAGCTGTCAAGCAGCACCTCCGTGTTCGCATCCTGCGACACCGCTTTCAAATAAAAGCTCTGCAGATTCGCGGGATAGCTGTCTACACTTACGAATTGCTCTGAAATATTGGTATTGACATGAATCCATTGTCCATTCGTGTCAGGCACCTTGATTGTCGCGAACGGCTCCGTATTATCCCCTCGTTGCAAGTTCAACTCAGCAGTTCCATTCGATTTGACCGTGAATGACACGATCGCGTCTTTCGTACGATCAGCCTGCAAAGCACCTTTGCTCATATAATACAAGCTGCCGTTTACGGCTTTGACGTATGTCCTTGAATCCTCATAGCCTGTTTCCAAATCGTCTGATATAGCAATTGCCTGATCTTCGATTTCATGACTGTTGCTCGACGATTGTTCATCTGGTATTAATCGATTTCGATCAATATTGCGATAGGATTTAATTACAATTGGAGAAGTACCGCTATATGCGAGCGAAACATTATGAATCCCGGTAATCTTGGCGATATCCTCATTCGGAATATCCGATGTGAAGGTAAGCATCGTCCCATTCGTATTCTTCAAGCTATAGGAGGTAATAAGCTCGCTATCGCTATACAAATTCAATAAGCCGTTCGCATCCGTTGTCTTCGCATTTAACTCGATGCTGTTAACCCCGCTGTCAAAGTTCATCTGGTCGAAGGAAATTATTCCGCCGTCGCTCATCTCAACACCGTCAGTACCGACTTCAGCTCCTCCCGACAGCTCTCCATCCGCCGCAAGATTCACATCGCCCGCATAATAGTTCGAGAAAGAAAACCAATCAAAAGCGATTTGATAGGAAAGCCAGTTTGCGCTGCCATAATACTTAAAAGCAATGAGATGCTCTCCCGAGAGCGGTCTGCTGAGCTGACCGGAGACTGTCGCATAATCTGTCCACCAGCCTGTGTTCGGCACCTGCAGCGTCGTCAGAACTTCACCCGCATCAAGATCGCCTGCAGTCACATTCTCCTTATCTATTCCATCTACATCATCAAGCAGAATCACATCCACCTTGGTCCCCGCGCTGGAATTGCTTGCTGCGCGAATGGTAATTCGATCATAATTGTCGCTTAGATTCAGGTCGTACCATGTATATTGATTCTCATATCGCACATCATACAAGACCGATCTCATACCATCGAGATCCTGGAAGGTATTCGTGCTTGTCGTCGCGCTTCTGCCCAAGTAATCGAACGCCTGCATTCGGTCGTAAGCATCCTTCGTTTCTGCATAGGTGGGCTGACTAAGCGGCTGCGGCGGGCCTGTTACTTCGCCGGTTGCCAAGTCCTCTGTTCCTTGTAGCAGAACATAAGAAGGAATAGCTTGAAGTCCCCCCTGCTTCTCAATCGATTGATGCAAATAGGCGATTTTATCATCATTCGGATCAAGCGGCGAATCTTTCATGTGAGTATAATAACCGTAAGTAAGCTCTGAAGCATATCCTAATCCTCTTCCATTGTCGCTTACTGTATCGAAATAATCAGCGCTTTCATCCGCTATGATCCCTGTGCTTACATTGACGGGAGTATAGAGAATGTTATAGCCGAGATTATACTTCGCCAACAGGTTAGCGCCTGTTAATAGACGATCATCCAGGAATTCAAACATGCCTTCGCCATTCGCATCATCCGTAATCTCGCCAAAGGTTGGGGAATCTGAATCAGGATCCACCTTTGTGCCTTGAAGCTCGCTCATATATGCGATCATCGACAAAGCTCCCGTATTCCCCGATGCATGCCCCATATCTCGTCCCATCTCGACAAGCTGCACATGAGGATCAACGGGCTCGCCTGTCCGCTCGTTCTGCGTGACATATCGGATCTGATGGAAGATGTCTCCTGATAACCCCGGTCTCGGCGCCGTCTTGTTCACGGTTGACCACTCTATAGCTTCCTCATACCAGCTCTCATTGTCCGAGAATACCGCTGCCATCGTATACGCAAGCGCTGCAATATCATGCTGATTCATCCATCTACCGTTATTATGATAGAAATTACCGTCATAGAAAGCCATTAGAAAGTTATTCACAAAGTTGTTCGTATCATTCTCTGTCCAGCCCCATTCACCCTCACATTCAGTATAACGCAGCAATTCTGCCGCTCTAACCATGTTCGCCATCGCATCTCCGATACTGATATGCGAATCAGTGAAGCCAACCGGATCAGAAGGATCAATCAGCGACCAGAGGCGAATGATAGACATTGCCTTCTCTCGATAACGGAGGTCTCCGGTTGCCGTCCAAATGACCGCATCAGTGAAAGCCGCCTCCGCGTCAACCTTAGCTTCCTTGGCTTTCGAATCATTATCAATCTTCGTATAAGCGGGCAAGGAAGGATCCAGCTTGCTTTGATTGCGAATATCATAATCCAGCGAACCGCTTGCTTTCTGCCGGAAGCTTTCGAAAGCGCTTACCCATGGCTCCGCGCCAATAGCAACCTTCTCCTGCATAAGCCTGAGCGTATCCGCACTGAAACCGATAGCTGGATGCACAAATCCGGTATTGCTGACTGTTTCATCAATGACAGGTTGTTCATAAATCGCTGAAGCCGGGGTCTCAGGATCATCAGTATTTTCTGCCGCCCCAGCAGTTTGTGTGAATATCGACATAATCATACTGGCTGCAAGAAAAACAGAGATCATTCTCAACCTTTTATGTTTGTTCATAGACATTTACCTCCCAGATTCAATCGTTCTTTGATAGCGTTTTCAATTGCCTCGAAAAATTACAGGTTCATATGATTTCAATAAAACCGTTCAGCTGCATAGCCTCCTTTCATTCGACTGTTATCAGAAGATTACACACTGAATTATAGAGCAGATTGACTGTTGTGATGACCGGGTATTCCTACTTAATAGAGGGTTGATTTCTACTTTTATCTTTCAATGAATATTGCCATTAATTGTATTCGAGGCAGTATGTCAAAAGCGCAAACTCCCCCCAAGACATAATCGTCTTGAGGGTAGTAACGCGCCGCCCGCCAGAGGTCGGAGCAACTTTCTGCCTAATTTCATACCTGCCGCTATTGCTTATTAATCTTGTGAATGCGCTCCACATCGACCTTCGGCTCGCGATTAATCGTGAGCAAGCCGTTCACCTCTTGCTGAACGTCCGTCAGCTGCGTATAGCAGAAGCCGCTGACATAATCCAGATTCTTGATCGCTTGCGTAATGCTCTCGTAGCGCGCCAGGAATTCTTCTTCGTTCTTCACCTGGTTGCCGTACCCCCAGCCGTCCTCGCTCGTGAACGCGATGCCGCCGTATTCGCTGATGATGACCGGCTGGCCCTTGTAGCCGTAGCCTTCGGCGAACGGGAATCTGTGCCCATTATGCGCAATGTCATTGCTGAGGAGATGATCCTTGTCCGTATAACGGGCTTCCAGCGCAGGGCCCGTTTCCTCGTAATCATGAAGCGTGATAATATCCGAAATCGTATGCTCCCAACCGTCATTGACGACAACCGGCCTCATCTGGTCGAATGATTTCGTCAAATGATAGATCGCTTCGGTGAATTGCTGCTGTTTCCGGTTATTCGCGATTTGAGCGATGCCCCATGATTCGTTGAACGGCACCCAAGTTATGATGCTTGGGTGGTTGTAATGCTGGCGTACAACCTCCATCCATTCCTTCGTAAATCGCTGAACCGCATCATCTCCGAATTCATAGGCTGCTGCAATTTCCGACCAGACGAGCAAGCCCTTGCGATCCGCCCAGTACAGGTATCTCGGATCTTCCAGCTTCTGATGCTTGCGCACGCCGTTGAAGCCGAGCGCCAGCGTTTTGTCGATATCTTCGATAATCGCTTCCTCGGAAGGCGGAGTCAGATGCGTATCCTCCCAGTAGCCTTGATCCAGCAGCAGGCGTTGATAAAGCGGATGAGAGTTAAGCACGATGGTATGTCCTTTGATTTCAATATGGCGCATGCCGAAGTACGAGTATACGGTGTCGACCGGTTTCCCGTCCTTCTTCAGAATTACCTCGGCATCGTACAAATTCGGGTGATTCGGATGCCATGCGTGAATCTTCCATTCTTTGGTGTCGTTCATGACGCTCAGATCCACCTTCAGGAACTTCCGATCGACGCTTGTCTCATTCGAACGGATCAGTTCGCCGTTAAACCGGATTATGGTCTGAAGCGTCAATCCCTCGTAAGAACGAACAGTGTCGCCCAGTTCATATTCGAACGTTACCGCAGCATCCCCCAGTCTTGGCGTAATCTTCGCGTGATCGACATGGAGCGCATCTACGTATTCCAGCCACACAGACTGCCAAATCCCCGTCGTCTGCACATACCAGCAGCCGAAGTTCTTCTCGACCCAACGCTGCTTGCCGCGCGGCTGCATCGTGCTGTTGCTGTCTTCGACACGTACCGTAAGACGATTGTCTCCAGCTTGTAGCGCGTCCGTAATATCGAACGAGAACGCGGCGTAACCGCCTTCATGCGAGCCGACATAGACGCCGTTCACCCACAGCTTGGCAAGATAATCGACAGCCTGGAAATGCAGCAGAACACGTTTGTTGCTTGCCGACTCCGGAATGGAGACGCTGCGCTCGTACCATACGCAAGGATGGAATGTTTCCTCGCCGATGCCGCTTGCTTTCGTCTCGTATGTGAAAGGCACCTGAATCTTACGGTCGCCCTTAAGCTCGTTGAACCATTTGCTTCTTTCTCCTTCGAATTGATCGTCGAAACGGAAGCCCCACTCTCCATTAAGCAGCTGCCAATCCTCGCGCAGCCACTGCGGGCGCGGATAATCCTTAACATACTTGTGCGTGCTGGACATGTTCATTGCACTCTCCTTTTGTTAATCTTTAGATTAATTAAATAATCAATAAGTGAACTGTTCTTGAACATATTATGCGAATAAGCGACTTATTTGTCAACTATAAGTTGATTAATTAATCAATTGGTTATACAATCAGAGAAGAATGACGATGATTCTTATTTTATAATGGCGAAGAGGCTGACCAAGATGGATATCGAAATCAATAACAAGAACATGCATATACTGGAATGCTTCTCCTCTGAAAGCAGAGTGAGAATATTAATGCTCTTGAACGAAGAGCCGCGCAGCATTAACGAGTTGGCCGAGGCGCTGGGCTTCTCCTCCGCGATCATAACGAAGCATATTCAGAAGCTGGAGGAGGCCGGACTCATCAGAACCGAGAGCATCTCCGGCAAGCGGGGCCGACGCAAGGTCTGCCATCTGCTCCACGATTCGCTGACGCTGCGTTTCAAATCAGTGAAGCAAGAGGATGACAACGCCTATTCCGTCTCCATTCCAGTAGGACAATACGCCGATTATGAGGTCAAGCCAACCTGCGGACTCGCTTCGGAGTCAGGCATGATCGGCATGGTCGACGATCCGCGCTATTTCTCCTCCCCGGATCATGTGAAGGCGAAGCATCTCTGGTTCGGCTCCGGATTCGTTCAATATCGGATTCCGAATTATTTGGTCGGGAGGCAGCAGCTCAGGGAATTGAAGATATCGTTCGAGATCTGTTCGGAGGCGCCCGATTACAATGAGCATTGGCCTTCGGACATTTCCTTCTCCTTGAACGGCGTTCATGTCGGCATGTGGACATGTCCCGGCGACTTCGGCCGCAAGCGCGGCGTCTTCACTCCGGATTGGTGGAGAACCGGCACGCAGCACGGACTGCTCAAGACGCTCACGATTGGCGCAGAGGGGTCGTTCCTCGACGGTCAGCGTATGTCGGATATCACTCCAGGGGATCTTCAGATCGAAGTAGGCAAGGACATTGCCTTCCAAATCTCGAATCCCGAGACGGCCGTTCATCGCGGCGGCGTCAATCTGTTCGGCAGCCGCTTCGGCAATTATGACCAGGAGATCGAGGTCGTGGTTCATTATGCGCCGGCGCCTTGAAGTTTGCCGAAAAGATCGATATGAAAGATAGTAGGTCCAAGCTGCATAGCGTAACAAAGATTGACAGAATGCAGCTATCGAGCTATAGTGAAGGCAAATGAATAGATAAAAAAGGCAAATGAATAGATAAAAACAGAATTTACCATACGCAAGATTTTAAGGAAGCACCTTCATTCTCAGCTTGTTTCAGCTGATGGAGGTGCTTTTTGTTGTTCCCATAGACCGACGAACAGGAGGTGTTCGAATATGCTGCATTTTGACCACTATTATGAGAAATGGATGTCTAAGCAATTGATGGAGGAAACGAACGCAAGGAGGCTGGAGAGGTTAAAGAAGGGACTTTCTTATAGCAGCATCGAGTTTCTGAGAAGAGTCTGGTTGCCTGCCGTTGGCAGCTTCGAGCATTTGCATGCCGAGTGGGAGGTTCGAGACTTTAGCAACGGATATCGGTATGTAGACTTTGCTTATATGCCGGCGGGCACGAAAGGGGGAATCGAAATCCAGGACTATGCCTCGCACGCCCGTGATCTCGATATTAGAAGATTTAAAGATTTATGCAGAAGGCATTGTCTTCTTGCTTTAGATAATTGGATTTTCCTCCCTATTGCTTTTCCGTCAATTACAGATGAACCCCAGCAATGTCAGCAGCTCATATTAGCGTTTATTGGCAAGTTTGTTGCTGCTCCTGCCGAGTCTAATCTAAGCTGGCTGGAAGCGGAAACAATTCGATTGGCAAGAAGGATGCACAAACCGTTTACTCCGACTGATCTTGCCAAACATCTCAGCGTTAGCAACCGACATGCAAGACGGGTGCTGCAATCGCTAATTGAGAAGCAACTGCTTGAGGTTGCGAGCGGAAAGTCGAGAATGCGAACTTTTCGATTAACCGAGAAATAAAGAAACGCACTCTTGAGCAAAGAACGAACGCATAAGCAAACAACGAATGCATTAGCAAACAATGAATTCTAAGCATACATCAAATTCTACGCGCACAACAAACTCTATGCACTACTTGTCTTCTTCGCACAAGCGGACACACATGAGACGTTATTGAAGGTAAATGCTGGGTTTATTCATTTTTGGCGGACACAGGTGACGTTATTTGAGAAAAATGCTAAGTTTGTTCATTTTGGCGGATACAGATGCCTCTATTTCCTCAAAAAAGCTTAAAAATAGCTGTTTTTTCGAAAATAACGTCATCTGTGTCCGCGAAAACATAAAAACAGCTAATTTTGCTTAAATAGCGAATCTACGGTCCGCTGCGGCTTTACTGTGACTGGGCTGCGGTGGTGTCGCTGGCCGCTACGACTTTGCTGCGACTGGGCTGCGGGTGTCGCTGGCCGCTACGACTTTGCCGTGACTGGACTGCGGGTATCGCTGGTCGCTACGACTTTGCCGTGATGGACTGCGGGTATCGCTGGTCGCTACGACTTTGCGGCGACTGGGCTGCGGGTATCGCTGGACGCTACGACTTTGCCGTAACTGGGCTGCGGGTATCGCTGGACGCTGGTGTTGTGCTGCGGTAGTATGCTGCGGCCTGCGGTCAAAGGGCTGTGGGCTGTCGCGACTTGCAGTATCTGTGCCTGTATTGCAGGCTGCTGCGATTGTGATGCAACTGGCCCGCTGGTGTTGCCGACCGCAGCTGTTGGGCTGCGTCTTTCCTAATAGGCTAGGGGGCAAGCGTTACTGTCTGCCAACAAATACAGGCATGCCTCAAAGGACATGCCTGTCTATGTCATCGTATTCTTCCAGCCTCACTCATTCATAATCCAGCACAACCATCTGATGGCATTCCAGCTCGGGCACGGTGTAGGAAATGATGCCCGCTTTGCTCTCGAACGGAAGCTGCGTCATCTGCGGCGCCAAATAAACATTGTTCACGGGATGCTGCGTTCGGACCGAAACGCGGACATCACTCAGCGGTACAATATCCTCGATCACCTCGACGCCCTTGCCGCGCAGGACGGGAGAAGCGTACAGCAGATGATTGACAAGCCGCTTCTCTTGCTTCTGCTCCTGAAGCGTAACGACGCCTTGAGCCGGCAATCCCGTTTGCAGCGACTTGTCAGGCAACAGACGATTCAGCGCATACAATACCGTCTCCTTCAGGATTAAGCTGCCCTTGGTCGCATAATCCTCGAATACGTTCCAGGCGATGTAGATGCCGTTCGCGCTCTCGACCATGCCCGGGCCTCCGTATTCCTGGCTGCTCGGCGTATGCTGATGCGAGCAGAAGGCTTCCGCGCTGCGGTTGAAATAAGGGTTCTCCCGCTTGCCAAGCTCGGCGCCGCCCGCAAGCTCCAGCTTTTGCCCCTGAGAATAGAAGATATAGGAGGCCATATTCAGGCTGCCCGGCTTAAACAAGGGTCGGAAGTAATCGGGACAATAGGCATTCAAGCCCTTATATTGTGCGCCGAAGTCAATGGCGAAGCCCTCACCCTCCAGATTCAGACCCGACCAGCCGGTCGCCAGCACCTTGCCGCCCTGCGCGAGATATTGCTCCAATTTGCGTTGAAGCTCCTCATCGATTGCGATATAATCCGGCAAAATCAGTACTCGATAAGGCGAGAAGTCGTTCTCTTTGTCCACAATGTCGAAAAGAAGCTTGCCTTCCAGCAGCATGCGAACGGCTCCCACATCTGAATGCGGCGTGCGCGCCTCCGCCTTAGCGGCCGATTTCGGATGCACGCCTGTCGCTTCGATCGAGAGCAACGCCACATCCGCCACATTCGACGCGTTCACGCACCAAGCCTCCTTCTGCTTCACCTCTCCGTAGGCTTCCCCAATCAACGAATAGGTCGCTTCGTCCATGCGTCCATTCGGATGAAGCTGATCGCCGATCGAGCATTTGGCTCCATTCGCCAGACTGAGAGCGGTTTCGTAACGCAGCGCGTTTGGATGCTTGTAACCCCCGAACTCTCCCCAAGAGGTGTGGAATTTGCCGGTCATGCCGAGAAAATCAACGCCAAGCGTTTGCGCGTATCTCGCGGACAGCGGGAAGTGATCATAACCCCAGCCGCCGGTCGGCAGCGATTCCAGTTCAAGATGCGTGTTCATCGACGCAAGATCGCGGCGCCCCCGCGTAATATGACCCCCATTGTGGAAGATAGGCAAGCCCGGCTTGACCGCTTCGACTGTCCCCTTCACCCTTGCCGTATAATTCGCATAGGTTTGCTCCCATAGTGCCCGCATCGCAGTCTCGTCACGAGGAGTCTTGCCTTCACTGCGCACACTCTCCATGCAATTGTGGCAATAGCATTTGCGCACTCCGACAATATCAAGAAACAAGCCGTCCGCGTCATAGCGCGACAGAGCTTCCTCGATTTGTGCGAGCAGTATGTCAAGATAAGGCGAATTCATGCAAAACTGGTGATAGCCGGGCTCCATGAAGCCTTTCACCCAATTCGTCGCATCGTTCTCGTCGCGGATCAACCATTCGGGATGGCGTCTCGCCAGCTTCTCATCGAGACCGGCCGATAGATAGACCGGCGTCTTGACGCCGATTTCATGCGCCGCTTCAATCTGGGCGCCAAGCAGGTCAAAGCCCAGCTCGGGATGCATCTCGTTCGCCTCGGAGGGATGGTACGCCCAGCCGTGATGGCATTTCGAGAACAATGTAACAGAATCTACTTTCCCCAGCATCAGCATTTCCTGAAATTGCTTCTTGTCAAAGCTTTCACCGATACTCTTTATCGCTTCAGAAGTGTGAAAATCAAGATGCACTTGACGAAATCTCATCCTTTTCGCTTCCTCTCCGGTTCATGTGCCTTAAGTATATAAACATTGCCGCGTGGCGGACAGGATTGGAAACGACTAATACTAGCACGATTTCGACTATTTCGAGCAAAGCATGCTACAATGGAAGCAAGCCTGATGCTTGTTCGCGGAAAGCTAGAGATATGACGGAGGCTGGAACACGATTTTGAGGAGGATTATTCATTGAAATGCCTGGAGCTGATCATCCCCCCGCTGCCGCAGCTCGTTACGATCGGCCATTCGTTCTGGTCGCCGGGGCAGCAGCATTTCGAGCGCTTATTCGATGTGTATGATTTACTGTTCGTCTGCAAAGGAAGCCTGTACATGGCCGAGGACGACCAGCCTTACGAGTTGACGGAGGGCTCTATGCTTGTGCTGGAGCCGGGACGCCGACATGTCGGACATCGTCCTTGCGAGGAGACTACCGAAATCTATTGGGTGCATTTTGTTCATCCGTCTCCGATTCGCGAAATAGACAGTGACAGCATTCCCTGGTCGTTCCCATATGCCAAAGGAACCGATCTCGACCTCTCTCCCCATCGCCAGATGATGTATTTACCTAAATTTACGGAATTTCAAATCCCGGATATCGAGCCGTATCTGCAGCGCATGCTGAAGCTTCACCGCAGCTTGTCGGCTTCCAGCTCCCTGCCGCTTCAAGCGGAGCTGGCAGGTCTGCTCGCAGAGCTGCAGGCTGCTGCCCGCAAGCAATTCGCGCCGCGCTCCAGGCAGCTGTGCGACAAGGTGATCGCATATTTGCGCGAACATATGACGCAGCCCTTCAACGCCGCGCATATGGAGCAGACGCTCCATTTTCATTTCGATTATCTCGCTCGCTGCCTCAAGACCTATACGGGCATGAGCCCGCTTCAATATCGCCATGACCTGCAAATGAAAACAGCGAGAGCTCTGCTCGATAACACTGCGCTTTCGGTAGCTGAGGTCGGCCAGCGAGTCGGCATCGAGAGCGTCAATTATTTCATTCGACTGTTTCGCAGGCATGCAGGCGTCACGCCTGGGCAGTACCGTAATCGGCGAATAGGCCGCGCATGACGAAAAGCCCCGCCGCGCGTGGCTGCGCACGGCGAAGCTTTTCAAATGTTTCTCTCTATCGCATCTTTTACGTTTTCGGCGAAACCTCAACCTCAATATTGCCCTTCGTGGCCTTGGAATACGGACATACCTGATGAGCCGCTTCCACCAGTTCGCTCGCTCGCTCTTGCGAGACGCCATTCACCAGTACATGAAGCTTGACCCCAAGCTTGAAGCCATTATCTTCTTCATCCTTCAGGAGCGATACCTCGGCCGTGACCTCTGTGCCCGTAACCTCCTTCTCCTTCTGCCTGCCAATGACAAGCTGCAAGGCGCTGTCGAAGCAGGCGGCGTAGCCCGCGGCGAACAGCTGCTCCGGATTGGTGCCGTCCCCTCCCTTGCCCCCTATTTCCTTCGGCATGGAGAGGTTTAGATCGATCTTCCCATCGGAGGAAGTCACATGTCCTTCTCTGCCTCCTGCAACAGTAACTGAAGCGGTAAACATCGCGCTCATCGCATGATCTCCTTTCTTTTCCATAACGCTATAAGGATGTGAGCATATTCTTCAAAATATACATAGCCCATCCCTAATCCTATAAACACAAGAAGGCGATCATGAATCAATCTTGACGACTTAGCGGTTGATCGGAACTGTTTGACTAGGACCTTCGAAGCAGCGCGGCGCGATATTCCAGCGGCGTCATGCTCTTATGCTTCTTGAACAGCTTGCCGAAATATGGAGCGCTCAGACTGCCGATTTCCGCCGCAATCTGACTTACCGACTTGTCGGAACGCCCTAGCAGTTCGCAAGCCTCTCTCACTCTTCTCGCTGCGATATAGTCCGAGAGCGTAGCTCCCGTGTGCTGCTTGAATAGATGAGAAACATAGTAAGGAGAAAGATGGAGCTCCTCCGCAAGCCGCTCAAGTCGGAAAGGCTCCCTGAAGCATTCTTCCAACCAATCCATAATCAGCTCAATGTGAGCAGCTGTCTTGAAGGACAACTCCTCTTCCGCAAGCTCCCCGTTCGCTGACGCAGACAGCTGAAGCTGGCGCAGCAACAAAAGGAGAAACAAGCTTCGCGACTCCTCGCCTTCATCGCCCGGCTCATGAATCGCTTGCGCGTGACTCGCAATGAGCTCCGTGAGAAGCGCATCCTCGAACTTGTATTTTGCCGACGGCAGTACGCCTCTGGATAAATAACGAAGAAATCCCTTCAGCTTCGGATAGGGAGCCAAATACGGCTCCAGCAGTCTCGGATCGAAGGTTAAATTGGTTCTCAAATAGGAAGCGTCGCCCCCTTGAACCTCCAGCTTATGCAGTTGATACGGCTGAAAACAGAACCAGGAACCACCTTCCAGCGTGTAAGAACGTCCCTCCACCTCCACCCTGCCCTTGCCTTCATGGATAAAGAGCAATTCCAGACCCTGATGCGCATGAAAGCGATGGAACAGCCTCTCGGATTGATCATATTTGAAAACAAGAAAAAATCGGCTGTTTTCCGGGTCGATATGCTCGATTCGCATGGCCATTCTTTCCGCCTCCCGTTGCAGAAAATCGCAATATAGCTATAGTTTAGCACAACATGGACATACCCGCGCGAAACTATAATAGAGACAGTATGAACGCATTCCCTAATCAAAGGAGATGTCCTATGTATCGCTATCACTATCGGGCTCAGCTTCGTTTCGACATCGAGCCGCAATCCTATTTCCGCGAAACGCTGCCGCAGTTGCGAGCTCGCATGAAAGAGATCGAAGCCAGCCATTTAAGTCTTTTCTCGGAAGGCAGCTGCTTGTTTCTTTATTATGAAAGTCCTAATGAGGAGGTTGATCCTCGCTTCTTATTCGCTGGCTGCGAAGCCGCGCTTGAACAATGGCCAGGCGAAAACATGACCCGCGAGTGGGTCCCGATGATGGATATATTCCATTATCAGATGCCCTTCGGCGACGTGGATTGGCGGCCCGCGAGCAAAAAGTCTGCAAAGCCCTTTGCCAGAATCGCCAGGCTGAAGCCCGATAAGGTTGCCAGCTATGTGTTCTATCATTATCAATATCAGGAGGAGAAGCCGGGCGATGGCGACAAATACGGCATCATCGCCCTGAATGAGAATCTCTTGTTCTTCTATTCGGAGCAACCGGCCACGATTGCCGCTCCGCCTTACGAGGGCATGCTCGCCACTTCCGCCACGCCCCGGGATTGGGCGGCAGCGATGCTGCCTCATTTTATCCCATGGAATAGCAGCACGGAGCCTCCCCAGCTTTGGAAAGAAATATCGCTTGTCGCGAGAATCGATGAGCCCTAACAAGGAGTGTGCCTAGATGAGAACGACCATTTGCTTGAACGGAGAATGGAATTTTATGCCTATTTACGGGGAGGAGGCGAATACCTTCGAGCTGCCCGCCGCGCTGTGTTACGAGCAACAGAGCTTGCAAGTGCCCTCCAGTTGGAGAAGCACCTATGTAAAGCCGTCAGGCAAGCTCTTCGGTGATATTCCCGAGCATGACTATGCTCCCTATGATGTCTACGGCTATCCCAAGGAATGGGCGGAGGCGAATGCCGGAGTGCTTCATCGCATGATTGAGCTGCCTGAGTCGATTGCTCGGAAGGAAGATCGGGTTATTCTGCGCTTCGACGGTATCATGCAGAAGGCGGCTGTCTATCTGGATCGCCAATGCGTCGCCATGTGGGAGGACGGATATTTGCCGCTGCATGTGGATGTGACGGAGTGGATGAAGATCGGGACAAAGCATGAGCTCCATGTTGTCTGCGGCAGCTTCGACAAGGTGACGATTCCATCCGGGCAGCAGAAAATAACAGGGCTGTCCGGCTCATGGTTCGGCTCGCTCGCCAGAGGTTTATGGCAGGATGTGTATTTGGAAATACAACCTGCCGTTTCACTGTCCATGGGAGCTATCCGCACCTCGGTCCGAGAGAACCGGCTGGAGGCAGCGGTGAAGGTTTGCGCTGCGTCTGGGGTAGCGGGTGATAGGAATCTCACCGTCAAACTGGCTGTAAGAGAAGCCGATCAGACGAATGCAGCTTCGCCTGTGCTTCGGGCTGAAGCGACGGTTGCTTCCTTGCAGCCCGGCGCGGATAGGGAGTCTATTGCTTTTCGGCTCAACTGGAAAGACGCCAGGCTATGGACGCATGATGATCCATTCCTCTATCGGCTGGACCTTGAGCTTTGGGATTCCGGCGCTATAATCGACCGAATCAGCGAACGATTTGGCTTCCGCGAGATATGGACAGAGGGTCCCCGGTTCATGCTTAACGGCATTCCAATCAACCTTCGCGGAGATTCCTGGCATTTCCAAGGCGCGCTGCAGCAAACCCGCGACTATGTGCGGAATTGGTATCGTATGTGCAAGGAAGCAGGCGTCAACTGCGTTCGGCTGCATGCCGAGCCCCATCCTTCCTATTATATGGACATCGCCGATGAGGAAGGCATGCTCATTATTGACGAAACAGCCATCTACGGCTCCAGCAAATCAATGGCGGCGGATCATCCCGCGTTCATCGCCAATTGCCGAGCGCATATCCGCAGATTGGTCGAACGGGATCGCAATCATCCCTCCGTCATGATGTGGAGCCTGCAGAATGAGATGCGCTGGGTCGACGGGCGAGACGGGTACAAAAAGCATATTCCCGGCTTGATGGATATCGTTCGCGAGCTTGATCCGACCAGACCGATTATTCTTGAAGGCGACAACCGATTGTTGGCCAAAGAACTGACGGAGGTGGACAGCCTCCATTATAATATCGACGGCACGATCTCGCAGTGGACTCGCGAGAGACCGCTCGTATTCGGCGAGCATGGCGGCTGGTGGTATGTCTGCCCTCAGAACAGCAGCATGTATGTCGGTCATGCCGCCTACCGGAACACGGATGAATGCGTGAAAGGGCTGGCGGAGAAGGAGCGGTTGTTCGTCGAATACGCCAGAAGGCAAGGTGTCAGCGGTCTCTCCACCTTCAACTTCGCGCATTATTTCATGCGCGCCATGCCCGAGAGAGACATTCCATTGGACATGGCGGATTGGAGTGAGCCCGGGCCTAAGCCGAGGCTGATTCCGAAATATTCGCTGACGCTGAACAACGGCATGCTGCCGAAGGAATATCCTTCTTATCGGCCGAATCCTGCCTTTAGTCGCATGGCAGCGGCCTTCAAGCCCGTCACGATGATTCCTGCAGAGTATAATCGTTCGTTCTTCGACGACGAGACAATCACGCGTCATTTCGATGTGTATAATGACACACTCTATGAGCGCCAGGTTCGCATTGAATTCAAGCTGCGAGTGAATGAACGGATTGTGCATCAAGAAACAATCGCGTTCACGCAAAAACCTGCCGAACAGCGAATCGCCAATTTGACCTGGACGCCGGTGCCTGTTCCTGACCTGACGCGCGTTAGTCTTCACGCCGTTCTATATCATGATGATCAGCCTATGCATGAGCTTGATCTCCTGTACAAGCTGCATCCCGCCCGGCTTCGATCGGAAGAGTTTTCCATTCTCGTGCCCCTCTCTTATATCGGCGGAGAGACGGATTTCCAAGTGATTCGCAGCCTTGTTCCGGCCTGCGAGCGGATTGCCGCGGAGCATATCGGAGCGTTGCCTCTCCCGCATTTGGTAGTGGTGGGCAGCAGACTTGAAGCAGGGCATGAACTGGAGCAAGAGTTGAAGCGGTTTGTCGCCAGAGGAGGCCGCGTTCTGCTGCTGGAGCAGCTCCATCTCTCGCTTGGCAAGCTGCCTCTGTCGAGACAGGATTTCTTCCGTGCGCATAGCGGTCATTACGATCATCCCGTCCTTGCGGGACTGGATGATGAGGCAATGATGTTTTGGCATGAGGAGCTGCGGGAAGACGGACCCGCGCCCATCATCCATGCCGCTTTCGAGAAGCCTGTCCATGGCGACTTTACGATGATTCTGGAATGCGGCGCCGGCGATTTCGGAGACGGCGGCGATCTCTGGTCACCGCTGCTCGAATACAGAAGCGGTCAAGGCTTGTTCATCGCCAATCAGCTTGAGTTGATGCGAAGCTTCCGCTCTGTGCCGGAAGCCTGCCTCTTGCTGCGCAATCTGCTGCATTATGCGGGAAATGTCGCGATATCCGCGCCCGCTTTAACTTGCGCGCTCGTAACTCCGGGAAGCGAAGCGGAGCTCTTCCTGCAGAAACTCGGTTTAAAATACGAGCTTCAAGATCAACTACAGCATGTGCCGTTTGCAATGTATGGTCAGGTAATCGTCGATGGTAAGCTGCTGCCGGTGCGGGATGATTGGATGCTCTGGCTGCAAGAATACGCTGGCGGTGGAGGAACGGTAATTATCCTTCCGGCTGAGCCTTCAAGTGAAGATGCATTATCCCGTTTGTTTAGTCGTACAGTGAGCATTTGTGAGCAGGAGACCTTCCATCTTGAGGCGAATTACGCTTTGCCGGAAACGTATGGGATGAGCCCGGTCGATTTGTTCGGCTTTGACAAGGTGTTCCTGTCCCCAAGAGAGGTTGTCAATGCGCCGCTCGCGACGTACAGCCTATCGGTCGAAGGCGCGGAGCAGCTCCTCACAAGCGTGGAGGGCACAGCGTGGAACGATTTTTTCGTGCGCCAGCATACCGATGAATATAGCCGGCTCGCGCTTGTCGAGCTGAATCGGGACAAAGCCCGGCGGTCCGGCCAATATGCGGCGATCGCTTCCTGCGGCGAAGGACGAATACTATACTCGCAATTGCTGCTGGATGCCAATAGCGACAAGCTGCTTCGTTTGTACACGAGATTGTTTACCAATCTGGGCGCCGCCTTCGAGGACCGATTGCTTGACAGCATCAAGGGCGATGAATCATGGGCGGTTGAGAAAATTATGGATCTCCCTTGCCCAGCCCATGTCGATTTCGAGGCGATGAAAGCTTATTATAATGATCCTGCGTTTTCGCTGAACAATTTGGGAGAAGGCTATTACGGCTGGATGCAGAAGAAGGAGAGAAATCGAGACGACGGCAGCTTCCTTATTCAGCCTGCCGGAGATGAACAATGGTTCTTAAGCTGCTTCGTTCATCTTCTGGAGGCGGAAGTGGGAACGATGCGTGCTTGGGAAGATTACGGCGATAACGGTGACTACGGTGATTGCGATGCTTCAACAATATGCGGGACTCGCTCCGGCTGTCTTCAGGTGGATTCGAACTGCGCCTATGAGATTTATATCAACGGCGAAAAGGTCGCGAATCCGGAGGAGCATGTTGAGCTTAAACCCGGATTAAACCGATTTATCGCGATTGTGTCTGGCGAGCCCGGCAAATTGGATGGTAGTATGGATGGAGCTGGCAACCGCAACAGCTCTGAATCTGATCATGCTGAGAATTCTGATGCCTGGAAGCTTCGTTTCGTGTTCCGCAATACGGACGGCACATACATGAAACATCTGCAATACCGATTGACAATCGATGAAGTCGATCCCAAATAACGGCTCATGAAAGGATAATTCATCATGCATAACGATTCTGCCAGTGAGGCGCTGCTGCGGCTTGCGCACGAAAGTCTCTCGGTGCAATGCCATGCCGTGCCTCTCTGGAAAATTCCCGGTTTCTATTACGACAAAGAAGGTCATCAAGCCGCCAAGCGACTGATGGAGGAGGATGCTCAGGCTATCTATACGACGGCGCTCGCGTATCGCCTTACCGGAGAAGCCCTCTACGCTGATAAAGCGATTGAGCTGATCGATGGCTGGGCTTCCATTAATCGGGGATTCACGGACCATGACGGTCCGCTTGTTTCGGCTTATTTGGCCACAGGATTTCTCCAAGCTGCTGAGCTGCTCAAGAACTATAAAGGCTGGCTCTCAGAGAGCAGGGAGCGCTTCATCCATTGGATGACGACGGTGTGTCTCCCTGAGTGGGATGGCATTCAAGGACGGAATAACTGGTGGAGCTGGAGTCTGTACGCTCAGCTTTCCCTCTATCGCTTCATGGAGGACGAGGCGAGAATGGCGGAGGAAGTTCTGGAGCTTAAAGCACATATTGATGAATCCTTGGATAAGTCAGGCTTTCTTCCCGAAGAAACAAGGCGG
This sequence comes from Paenibacillus sp. HB172176, assembly GCF_011947265.1. Classification (GTDB taxonomy): domain Bacteria; phylum Bacillota; class Bacilli; order Paenibacillales; family Paenibacillaceae; genus Pristimantibacillus. The sequence goes on along the minus strand of NZ_JAATHD010000012.1, from coordinate 144,500 downwards.
GGAACCAAGTCGATATGGTATCACTATTTCGCATTAGCTCCGCTAACCGCCGCTGCCAAAATTGTCCTGGACGCTACTGGAGAGGATCTGTTCCGCTGGATTTCCCCTTCCGGCAAAGGTCTGAAGAAGGCGCTTGACACGTTACTGTATTATTGCAACGGACATGCTGAAGAATGGCCCTTCGATAAAAATCAGGAGATGCCGTCTCCTCTCTCGTCCGAGACTTGGCCGTTGGATTTATTCGAAGCGATGGCCCGCCAATACGGGGACGACGATTATGATCATTTTGCGGCGTCGCATCGTCCCATCATCGGCAACAGAAGCCAAACCAGCGGCTATTTCCATTCTTATGCGTGGGTGTTCCCGGAGTTGCTTTTTGCATAGATACAGGGAGTTGGAGATTCATTGCAGCGATGCGATCATCATTAGATCGGAAGCTAGGTTGCTAACTGACAATCGAACCGCTATAAAAGAGAAATATTTGAACGATCTTATCCAAGGCAGCGAAGAGGATCAAGCCGCCGAGCAACTCCAGCTTCATATTGATTTCTCTCGGTTCGACGTACTTACTCTTGAACGGGAAGGGCCCTATCCCGTGAAAGGACCTGTCACTCGGACAGTACCGTCAGCAATAGGCTGCCGAAAGATAGGCGCCGCAGCGCAAGGTGCAGATATCCGGCGATTAATTGGCTGCGCAGGCAGCCCGATACGAGCAAAGCCCCCATTCGGGATCAGCTTAGTCTTCGAAAGAGGGCTTTGCATTCGTAGCTTCATTCAGCTTATACAAGACTGTTTAATACGGTTTTCGTACCAACTAAGGTCGAACTGTTAGTGACGAAAAAATAGTTGGATGCCGCATCCAAATTTAGCGGACCCGTCCAAGTAATTGTGCCGAATTGACTGCTGAACACTCCAGTAGGAGGTACATCCGTAATTGCTGCGGCCACTGTGACGTTTCCTTGAATATTGCAATTGCTTATATCGGAATATCCAGCAGCAGTTATCGATCCATTTAACAGGCACTCTACCATGCGGTTAATTCGAAATCCTGGATCATTAATAATATTAATTCGACTATTATAGAGATAAGCATTTGTTATGCCTTGATGTGGATCAGCAGCGTCGGGCATAATGCTGCCAACCACCCGTGCATTCAGCAATTGAAATTCTATCGTTGTGAACGGATCAACAGGATCCGTATTCAAGAATGTTATATTGCCGCTAATGATTGCTCCATCGGTATAATTGGTATGCGTACTAACAGATGTGCCATTATTCAAGGTTCCGACTACCGTGACAGGTCGTGCTTGAAACGCCGCACCTTGATTGTTGTAGAAATCTTCATCCGTTGTATTCGTTTCAACTGTAATGTTCCTCGGTGTTGAAGATCCGAAATTAGCTAAATCCGAATTCCCAAGCACCCATGGACCGAGTCCGAGCAGTTGAACATGTCTGGCCGGTGGAATGACTATATCCTCGTCGAACACCGAATTGGAAGCAATCAAAATAACTAATCTCGCTCTCATTCCATACGTATTTGCAAATGTGCTTGAAGTGGCTTCTGTTACCGCCGTTTGTAACGAATTGTAAGGGTTAATTGGCGTCCCGTCTCCAGGCCCAGGAGCACTTGAATCAGCCCATATGACCGTGTTCATGCCCCACAGAAACTGATCGGGGCCCGTTGGCCCCGTTGGGCCATCCGCTCCCGTTGCTCCCGTCGGACCTGTCGCTCCTTCCGCTCCCGTTGCTCCGGTCGGACCCGTGGCCCCTTCGGCTCCCGTTGCTCCGGTCGGGCCTGTCGCTCCATCGGTGCCTGTTGCTCCCGCAGGCCCCGTCGCTCCTTCCGCTCCCGTTGCTCCCGCTGGGCCTGTCGCTCCATCGGCCCCCGTTGCTCCCGCTGGGCCCGTCGCTCCATCGGCCCCCGTTGCTCCCGCTGGGCCTGTCGCTCCTTCCGCTCCCGTCGCTCCCGCCGGACCTGTCGCTCCTTCCGCTCCCGTTGCTCCCGCTGGGCCCGTCGCTCCATCGGCCCCCGTTGCTCCCGCTGGGCCCGTCGCTCCATCGGCCCCCGTTGCTCCCGCTGGGCCTGTCGCTCCTTCCGCTCCCGTTGCTCCCGTTGGGCCCGTCGCTCCATCGGCTCCCGTTGCTCCCGCTGGGCCCGTCGCTCCATCGGCCCCCGTTGCTCCCGCTGGGCCTGTCGCTCCATCGGCCCCCGTTGCTCCCGCTGGGCCTGTCGCTCCATCGGCTCCCGTTGCTCCCGCCGGACCTGTCGCTCCTGTCGCTCCTGTTGCTCCTGTTGCACCCGTCGCGCCTGTTGCGCCTTGAGGACCTCTCTTTCCTCTCTTTCCTCTTTTCCCCCGACATACGCAGCAATAAGTATGATTGTTTTCAAAATCAGGTCCTTTGGGTTCTTTTGGACATCTTACGATAAAACACTTGCATTCTTTTTGTTTTCTTTTCAATATAAATACTTTTTTAGCCAGCTTCCACTTCTTCTTTTTTCTCTCTTCCATATTCTCCCCGCCTCCTCATAGATTTCATGTTCATTCTATGTAGAGAGACTTCTATTTGGTTAGACATCTATCTTAGACAATCAAATTCCCATAAAAAAATCACAGACGCAGCAAACCAACACAGGTTTGAACATTTGTGATCTTAATCTACACATAATCGAACTTAGCTGACATTCTTATCTTAGGGAAGCAGCCGGCGAAGAGCTTCCGCCCACACACGGTACCCTCGTTCCGACAAATGACAAAAGTCCGGCGCAGTTTCCGCCGACAAGGTTCCGTCCGTCTCGAGAAGCTGTTCGCCAATATCCAAAAATGCGTATCCCCGTTCCTTCGCCAAAGACTCATAACCCCGATTGATCTCCGCAATAACCTTGCGTCTCGAATGATCCGGCTTATGCTCACGCGGCAGCACTGCCATGATGACAATCTTCGCAGTCGGTGCCGCTCTATATACGCGGTCGCAAATGGCCCGCAGCCCTTCCACGATTTCTCCAGGCAAATTCTCTCTCGCGTTCCCCGTACCGCTTGTATTATTCGTTCCTATTAGAATGACGACCGTCTTCGGCGCCAAGCCTTGAAGTTCTCCATGATCGAGCCGCCAAAGCACGTTCTGCGTGCGATCCCAGCCGAAGCCCATATTCATAACCCGATATGCTTCGAACAGTTCCTTCCAGGATTCATGCTCTTGCATGCCAGGCGTTCGGGGCTCGCCACCCCAGAAATGCGTAATCGAATCGCCGATCATCACAATTTCCGGATTTAACTGCTCTTGCGTCTCTAAAACCTGTTCGTGTCTCTCCCACCAGTCATAGCAGTCTTCCTCAATTTTAGGCGTCGGAATGACGGCTGTGTTGACGTTACTCTGTTCCATCTCCACATTCATTTCTTTTATCCTTCTTTCTCTATACACTTGTTATCGAATTGCAAGGGATGAGCTCTGCACCAACCATTCGCGAGCGATTAATACATGACCTGCCGCGATTATTCGCTTCAAAATAATTTAATCCAAATTATTTCATAAATGCATAATATTACTGGAGTGACGGTCTCAATAGGATCTATTCTGAATGGTCTATCTCTATCTGTCAATTCGGTCGCGATACAAAAATTGTTTTGCCTTTCTTTCTCCGCTCCTCATCGTGTAGTATTATAGTAAATTCAAGAGAGATGGAGATACGATACGTTTCATTAAAAGGAGCGAGTATATGTCACGCCAGATAAGGAACAACGCAACAAATAAATTCATGGTCGCCGTAATCGCATTGTTATTATCATTCTTTATGCTGCAGCCTTCGGTGTCTGCGGAACCTATTGCCGCTGTATCCGGATGGAAGAGCATAGCTGCGGGAACCACGCATAATCTTGGCGTCAAGCTGGATGGATCGGTATGGACTTGGGGATCGGGAGCCGCGGAGCTGTTCGGAAAGACGGGTTCTTACGCCGCTCAAGATGTGCCCCTCCGTATACAAGGCCTGACGAAAATTGTTGGAGTCGCTGCCGGCGGAAGTCACTCTCTTGCGCTTAGAGAAGATGGAACCGTCTGGGCGTGGGGAGGCAATACAGAAGGCGAGCTAGGCGATGGCACAAGATCTGTGTACGATGGTCAGACGCAAAGCTACATCAAGAATGAGAACAAATCCATTCCTTTTCAAGTTAAAGGCTTGGAAGACATCGTATACATCGCCGCAGGCTTTGCAGACAGCTATGCGGTCAAGAGTGACGGTACCGTCTGGGCATGGGGAAGCATGATAAGCAAGACGCCTCTCCAATTAACAGAATATACAGATGTGCAATCCATCTCGGTGGGCTATGCGCATATTGCCGTGCTCAAAAAGGATGGGACAGTATGGCAGCGTGCGTCCTCATTGCCTTCTTACAAGGACGGCAACCTGCAGAATCCAGGGCCAACCACCCTGATTAAAATTAAAAACCTAACGAATGTAATCGCTGTTGCGGCTGGCGGCGGAACTACACATGCGCTCAAGGAGGACGGCAGCGTCTGGGGATGGGGATACAACCATGCTGGCGAAATTGGCGATGGAACCACTATTGATCGTAATGATCCGGTTAAGATTGTCGGCATGGAGGATGTAGATGCAATCGCGGCATCGGCTGGAGGCCCTTTTTATTTGAAGCATGATGGAAGCGTATGGTCGAATGGCAGCAACCTTGGCGGACAGTTTGGCATCGGATCATATGAGAGCAAGATCGTGCCGACTAGAATTGAAGGTCTTGTCAAAATAAAAACGATCGCTTCCTCCAGCACCGGATTTCGGGCAATGGCTATCAGACAGGATAACACGTTATGGTCCTGGGGCAACGGTCATGTCGGGGATGGCAGCAAATGGTGGCGAACGAGTCCGGTTTGGATAAAAGGCAGCCCGGACGAGTCCATCGTTCCGATTCCGCTCACGGTTGAGATTAACGGGAATCCTATCGACTTCGATCAACAGCCAATAGTTCAAGAGGGACGAACATTAGTACCTCTTAGGCAAATATTCGAAGCTTTGGGCGCGGAGATCGAATGGAACGAAGCTACTCGAACCATAAATGCGGTCAAAAAGGATACTACGCTGAAGCTCACGCTTGGCGATTCGGTTGGTTATGTGAACGGCGAAGCCATTCCACTTCATACACCAGCCATAAGCGTGAATGGCAGAACCATGGTTCCCGCAAGACTGGCAAGCGAGACCTTCGGGGCTCTTGTCGGCTGGAATCCTGATACTAGAACCGTTACGATTGAAACGAAGGAACCAGAGTCGAACTCAGATGAAATTACTGATACCGCTATTGAAGGAGCGGTTACTGTTATTGGAGTTATTGGGGGAAGAATCGCGGGCGACGACGGAGTTACCGATCAAGAATCATCCCAGCAATTAAAACCGATTATTCTGAAAGATGCGCAGATAACCGGCAAACTGATTGATCAAAATAACAAACCGGTTCCAGATGTCTATATTATCGTGCATGGAGGCAGCAAATCATTCGACTTTCTCCAATTCAAAACAGATGAAGAAGGCACTTATGCGCTAAATGGTCTGGAAGAGAACAAGACCTACACGCTGGATCTTATGAAAATAATCTATGATGCAGATGTCGAAGCGAAACAATATTACGAATACCAGAAGCTTACATTCACCTATCATTCAAGCATGACAACCTTGCAGGATTTTAAAATTACAATTAAGGATATTAAGCTATCTACTCATTAACGGCAATTCGGCGACATGTCACATATTCATAAGTATCCTTGAATCCCAAGAAAGACAGCATGATCAGGATGGGATAGACAGGGAATAAGTATCTCGACTTGATCTCCCACAGCAGATAAAATCCGATGAAGCCAAGGATAACCAGCACCAATGGCATTTCATCAAAGCTCTTCTTTCTTAACCCCTTATAAAGCCGGATGAAGATGAAGATGTACATAAGTATATTCATGACATACAGAATCATCAGGAATCCGCTGCGATATTTCGAATCGCCTTTGAACAGCTCCGTGAAGAAGGTGGAGTAGCTGTATTCGCCCATAATGGAGCTTCCTCCCCTTCTTCCTCTTTGATCGGAGCCTTGGGTTCCAATGCCGTATCTGTCCACTTGATAGGTTCCTTCCGTCCAAACCCAAATCAGCTTTTTATAATACATTGCAGACAAATCGCCGAAGCTCATCTCGGACAGCTTGTCTCTGATTTCCTGCTTGAATAACGCCTCGCTCATTTCTTTGTTATAGCCCGCTTCTCTCTCGTATATGTTGTAGCTCGCCCGATTATCCCAGAAACCGAATCTCTCCTTGTTGATCCCCATGTTCAGCCACATATATACGGGTGCTGCATTCTTCGAGAGAGATTCATCCACGATATTCATTCTCTGCAGAACGAAATTTTGCGTCCAGCCCGGAATTTGGAGCATCAGGACGAGCACAAAGGCAGCGATTAAGGATTTCCTAACGCCGATCTCTCTTGCGTGCAAGAACATATAGATAACCGCCGCAATCAGCACAATTACGCCAATGCCTCTGAAATAATTGCCGATGGACAGCAAAACGGCTGCGATAATCAGAAAAGCGATCCGTTTGTCCCGAACAAATCGAATGACAAAGTATAGTGCCGAGGTCAGAAAAGCAGTAGCGATAACATCGTTGTAGATCAAATTATTCATCAGCAAGGCTGGTGCGTACATTGCCGCAAATAGCAGCACTCCGTAATCACGAGAAGCTGACCTGACATGCAGCGTTTTGTAAATCAGATAGATCATTAGCGTTGTGACTAGCGTGAACAAGCTGTTAAACAGCTTGACCAGGATAAGCTTGTCAGGAAACAAGGCTAATAACGACTTCAAATACAGCACCATAGAGAAATTGAAAGGGAACATATGCAAATAACCGCCAGCCTGAAACGAAGAATAATCGTGATTGTACAGCATCTCCTTCGCAAGAGACAGCACTGTCTGAGAATCATCCGTGGGCAGCCTCGGAAATGCAAGCATAATGCCGATTTGCAACGCGAAGGATAACGCCAAAACAACAGGAACGACCCCTTTGGCAGGGAATTTGTTGAGCCATAGAGACAATCGGTACAAGACAATGCTGACCGAAGACAGCAGTACCATGATACAGACGAATAAGGGGATGTTTTGCCGCTCAAGAATGGGATTATCTCCATAAACAATAAAATTATATTTTGCTCGGACGAAAAAAGAAGACACGATGAACAACCCTATAAAAAAGATCAGAATGAAATAAATTGATTTTCGAATGAACGCCATCGCGGTGCTCCCCCAAAAAATATGAACTAAGACAATCCTGCCTGGCATTCAGTATAGCCGGACAAACTGAACGATTCTTGAGCGCCAACTTAAAGTTTGCTGAAAAATTGGAGATAAAAAAGCGATGAGGTCAGTTGGACCTCATCGCTTTCCCCTACTTTTTCTTCGTACTTTTAATAAACTTTTTGGCGCTCCTCATCCCGCCTGCACCGGCAAACATCCTGTTCAGCTTCTCGGTCTCAATCTGCCGTGAGGTTAGGCCTTCATACTGTGCTTCCTTCTTCAGCTTGAGATAACTTGCGAGTCGCTCTGGAGAAAGCTTGCCGTCTCTAATTCCCTCTTGCACGGCACATTTCGGCTCGCTGCCGTGGGAACAATCCGAGAATTTGCACTGCGAGGCAAGCTCTTCGATATCCGAGAAGGATTTTGAGAGATCGGCGCTTTCGATCCCGAGCTCCCTCATACCGGGCGTATCAATAATTACCCCGCCTTCAAGCAGAACGAACAGCTCCCGACTCGTTGTCGTATGCTTTCCTTTATCATCGTTTCTGGTTTCATTCGTCTCCATGATGGAAGAGGCTAGCAACCGATTCGTCAAGGTAGATTTCCCCACGCCGGACGATCCGATCAGCACGAATGTCTTCCCTGGTACCATGTATGCCTTCACTACCAAATAACCATCCTCCGACAATCCCGAAGTCACGACGACATCGACGCCTATAGCCACCGAGGACACCTCATCAAGTCTCGCTTGAATTGCCTCGCACAGATCCGATTTGGTCAGGACGATTACAGGTGTCGCCCCGCTGTCCCATGCTATGGACAAATAACGCTCCAGCCTGCGCAGATTGAAATCATTATTCAGCGCCATGCAAATAAAGACCGTATCGATGTTCGCGGCAATAACCTGGACATCATTCGCAGTGCCGGCCGCTTTGCGCGTGAAAACACTCTTTCTTCGCAGAACATGGTGGATCGTCGCATGATCGATTCGATTATCCGGTTCCGACAACAGAACGAAGTCGCCTACTGCGGGATAATCGGCAGAAGTTTGAACGCCAAAGCGAAATTTTCCTGAAACCTCTGCAGTAAGCTCTCCCCATTCGGTAATCACTTTGTACAAATCTTTGGACTGGGACGAGATTCGTCCGATCTTCCATTTGCTATATAATCGGGCTTCCTGAATAAAGCTTTCATTCAAGCCCACGCTTTTCATATCGATTGTACTCATTTTGTCCTCCTCAAGTTTTGGATTGCATCTTGGGAGGCGAAGCGCAATTTTTAGCTTGCACACCCCTCCCTATCTTCCGCAATCTGCTTAACAATCGAAGTTGCATTCATTTTAACCATATGTCAACGACTCCTTTCCTTGAAAGATGTATCCTCAATATAACGGGTAATCGGTCGTTCAGCAAGTCGATACACGTCTATCGAGCATGAATAGCATCCGACGCGACATCATCCTTCACTGCGAGTTTGACGTCTTGGGGCAGTCCGGAATATTCGAATCGAGCCGTCAGTTCGCCAGACACTTCAACAAAGCACTCTTCAGATTGTTCGGAAGCCAACGTGGCTTGGAGCAGCTGCGTGGTCCGACACTGGTGGAACACAGCCCCAGCTCCTCTCCGGCAGGCGACTTGAATATCTGTAAGTCGCAAGTCTTCCGCATGACGGCATACCATTCCTTCTTCGCTTAGAATAGAAGCTTTGCTTATCGTCAAATTGCTTATCGGCATCTCGGGAAGGCCATTAATGACGAGCGCTTTTCGCGCTCCTCTGCAGCTTATATCCTCCAAATGAATATCGCGAAAAATCGGCGTTTCCACCGATACAGGAGCTCTCAAATCGCCTCCGAACTCGCCGGAGCCCGCGCGGCCCTCATAATACAGATTGAAGGATATCGCGTCGCCAGCAATTTCGTTCATGCGGATCCCTTTCATATGGATTTTCTCCACGACGCCCCCTCTGCCACGGCAGCTTTTGAAGCGAATACCGATATCCGTGCCCAGGAAGATGCAGTCGGAGACGAGAACATGACGGACGCCTCCGGACATTTCGCTGCCAACGACTATGCCCCCGTGACCATGGTAGACAACGCAATTGCGCACCGAAATATACTCGCTCGGTTTGCCGAAATCCCGACCTGCTTGATCTTTGCCAGATTTCACGCAAATTGCGTCGTCGCCCACATCGAATGTACAGTTCTCGACCAGAACATATCGGCATGAATCCACATCAAGACCATCTCCATTTTGCGCGTACCAAGGATTTCTTACTTTTGCGTTTCGAATCGTAATGTGCTCGGACGCCCAGGGATGAAGACACCAGGCTGGCGAATTTTGAAAGGTGGGGCCGTCTATCAGAATATGCTTGCAATGACGGAAGCTCAGCAAGCAAGGACGAAGATAATCACGCGCAGGAGCGAAGTCGTTTGGTTCTATCGCGCCTTGCTCTTGCAGCTTCGAGATGATTCCCTCCCCGCGAGATGCAGCTTCTGACGGCCACCAACAAGTTCCGGACTCATCCAGAACGCCGCCGGAGCGAATCAACTCTTCCCAATGACGCTCCGTCATTTTCATTTTCTTCACAGGACGCCAAGCATCGCCGCCGCCGTCGAAAATCCCTCCTCCGGTAATCGCGATATGCTCAAGTCCTTCCGCATCAAGAGGCGATTTGCATCTTACCGCCCGGCTCCCCTCATAATAAGACTTAATTAACGGATAATCATCGAAACTCTTGCTGAATAAGACGAGGGCTCCCTGCTCTGCGCTTAGCTCCAATCGGTTTTGAAATTGAATCGGGCCCGTCAGCCATACGCCTGCCGGAATAAGCACCTTCCCTCCCCCTAATGCGGTGATATGCTCAATCGCATCATGGATCGCTTTCGTGTTATCGTGAATGCCGTCTCCGATAGCCCCGAAGTCTCGAATCGAAACCGCAAGGTCCGGGATGGACGGCAGCTCCGTCTCAGGCATTACGAATGCAGGTGCATGATCTTGATTTATCTGTACAACGTTTTTATCGTTATCTTGTATCATATCCATACCCGCTTTCCAATTGTATTCATTCCACTCCGATAACTCATGATCTATTCCATTATAGAAGAACTTCCGTTGCTGTTTTTGTTCACAGATGCTCAAATTCGCATCATAATTGCATTTATTTGCTCTCTTGAACGGCAAAAACGCCGCCTGGCAAAGGCGGCGTTTCATGGTTTCAGCTAGCTTTCTGTCACATCTGCCTTATAGGCCTTGCAGTTCTCAATCTTGAAAGAATCCCTCGTATCCGGCCGCAACGCGCGGAATCTCACCCCATCGAGCGAGAGTCCCTCGACATTTCGGACATCCATGAAGGTCGTTCGGCTCCATGTGGGATAATAATTCTCGGAAACGGTTTCCGGATGTTCATGCCTCCTGTCCCATACGAGCGGATATTCAGCAGGGATATCTTCTTTCTTCACGCCGCCGATAGAGGTATACAAAATGTTCCTCATCGTCAAATCGCGAATGGGATGGCTTTCGCACGCATCTATGCGAATGCCGTTGAACGAAGGACTGCCCATGATATCGTCCCTGAAGCGATAATGCGTCTTGCACATCTCCGCATCATCCGTCGCAATTATATCAGACAGCATGATCCGCTCCAGCGATCCGATCTCCGGCATCTCCTCCAGACCGATGGAGGAGCCAATGGAATCAAGTCTGTTGTTCAACAGAATGAAGATCGGACGAGTCACGTTCCGCATGAGGAGTCCCTGAGCCACGATGTCCGTGATGCTGCCTCCCTCCGTGCATTCAATCTTGATTCCTTCCCGCCATACATTCTCGAACGTGCAATTGTGAATCGCGACATTGGAGATGTCCCCAACGGATTTAAGTCCAATGCGGATACCTGCGCATATCGAAGTAAAGTGACAGTTCGAAATATGCACATTCTTCATCGGATAATCTTTGCTGCTTGCCTGCAGACAGAGGTTGTCGTCCGTGCCCAAGATCTTGCAATTAGACACGAACACATTCGTGCAGCCGTCATAATCGAGGCCGTCTCCGTTATATTTCTTGTCATTGCGGATATCAAGATCCTCGCACCAGATATTCTCGCTGTCGAGAAAGGCTGTCGTCCAAGCCGTCGAGTTGTGGAGTCGAAGACCTTTGACATGAATATGCTTGCAGCGCAGGAACCGCATCATCATCGGCCGATCGATGCTCCCCTCATTCGGGAAGCTTTCTGCGTTGCCGTTGATCTCGCCTTGGCCAATCACGCCAATGTTCGAGGCATCCTCGGCATAGATAAAGCATCTGTCCATATCCTTCTCATTGATATACCGGTTGTAGTGCGTCCCGCCCGGATAATCGCTGATTTCTGGATTCGCCAACAGAACTGCAGACGAATTCACTTGCAAATAAACATTCGATTTCAGAAAGAGAGTTCCCGATACGAAAGTGCCTCCTGCCAGCACGACACAGCCGCCTCCAGCCTCATAACAATCATCAATCGCTTTCTGAATCGCTTTCGTGTCCACTGTCTTGCCGTCGGCTATAGCGCCGTATTGCTTGACGTCGTATTGATCACGCATTCCATTCGCCCCTTTCATTCATCATTAGATGAATAGCTTGCCCCCCGGCAGCTGCCATCTTGACTTGAAGCACCGACTCAGCTCCAACCGCCTTGCGCTCTCCTGCCACATTGGTCCGGGTCGGCTCGTTGTCCACATCGTTATCTCTGTAGATTTGCGCGATATAACTGCGTCCACGCTTCAGAAAATCCATCGGAATGCTCAACTCTCTTGCCGACTCGTTCGTAATTGCGCCAATAAACCAATCCTCGCCCGATCTGCGGGCGATGACCGCATACTCTCCAACCTCTCCCATCAGCACCTTTGTCTCATCCCAAACCGTCGGAAGCTTCTTGAACAGCTCCAGCTCCCATTCGCCCTGATAATCCGAAGGCTTATCATACCAGAGCACCGATTGAAGAGGACTGTAAGCGATAATCGACATTCCCAGTTGATGAGCGAAGGTTGTCTGCTTGCGATCGGTATAGTAGCAAATCGTATAATCCCCGGCTCCAGCAATAAATCTTGTGAACGGCAGCGTGCAATTATGTCTGGCTGTCGGCATATGCTCATTGCCGCGAATGCCTTCCTGAGTCAGCAGATTCGGGTACGTTCTGGAAAACCCGCTTGGACGATAAGCGTCATGAACGTTTACAATCAGGCCATAGTCCGCGCATTTCTTGATCGTGTCCGTCAGCCAACGGCTCCAGTATTGCGGACCTGTATTCACGAAGCCGAACTTAAGCCCCTTCACACCCCATTCCTTATATATCGGAAGAAGACGGTCAATCTGATGCTCTACTGCCCGCCTGTCCAAATAGAGAATCACGCCAATTCCTCTTGCTTCCGCGTAGCGAACAAGGGCTGGAATATCGGCCTTAGGATAAGCAACGCCCTCCTCCATCTTGAAGAACCAGACATCATTCACCCCATTTCCCGCACAGGAATCGTCATTGAACGGATCGCCATACCAGCCCCAATCCAGCATTATATATTGAAGGTTGTGTTCAGCCGCGAAATCGACGCAATCGCGTCCCCCCTGTGGAGATAACGTCATCTCGCGCAGCAGCTTGCCAGGCTTTATCCATGAAGTGTCTTCAATTTCGCAAGGCTTGCTTACATTCTCGATCAAGTAGTTCCTCTCCAAGAGCTCTCCGGGACTGTCGCCTGCCAGGATGATTCTCCATGGCGACTCGAAGGGAGCGTCCACTCTAGCGAGCGCGTCCTTCTGCTCATGGGGCAGCGCATCGAGCTCGGACATATTATCGTAACCGACGAAATGCTTCACTAGACCGCTAAGCTCGCTAATCAGCGTGTCAGGCTGAGAAGAATCTGCTCCAAGCAGCATTCGCGGATAATCATTCTGGCCTGCTTCGGCAATCGCCGCCCATATACCGGAAGGATAGGCGATTGTCAGCGGCCGCTCGCATAATGAACCGATCTGCGAGATGCTGACTCGTTCATATTCGCCTTCCGCCCCATGCTCTTCATAGCCGAAGCAGCCGGGAGGGAAATGAAACTGCGTCTGCTCCTTCGTAATGATAAAGCTCTTCAAGGAGGACTGCTCAGGAATAACATAACGAAAGGCGACACCTTCATTATAAACGCGGAATTCCAGCTCCATCGTCTTTAAGCTGTCCATCTGCTCCAAGCTGATTTTCAAAGAAGAATAGCAATCCGGAATGAGACTTCGCTCCCCGTAGACAGGAGTCCAGCTTTCATTCACGAAATTCGATTCCGCATTCACGATTCGAAATTGATCGACAAGCGAATCCTTCGTATCAAGCCTCAGCCCCAATTGAGATGGGTTAATTAACACAGTGTCTTTATACAACACTTCATAAATGGGATGTCCGCCCGCATCCACTGTCACATTCAAACCTATTGCATGATTCGGCGAAACTGCTTTGAATTCATTCATCTTTAGTACCAGCTCCTAACAAAAGTCATTTCCATATTTCAAAGCAAAGAGCCAGACAACGGAGCTTCCTCCGTTGCCCGGCGTACCTTAACTTCCGATCGATAGAATCGACGGCCTACTTGCCGCCCCCATCCAAATAAGCTTGAACCTGCGTCTTAATCTCATTGCGTATTTTATCTAATCCAAGCCCTTGCAAATCTTTGTTCAGCTTGACAGCATCCCCTTCCCAATCCTTCACTTGACCGGCTTTGAGCGTTTGGATGAATGGATCCGCTTTGGACTGAATATTAGCGAATTCGCCTTTCACGTTAGAGGTGTCGAACGCAAATTTTGCCAATACAGCAGAGTAGTACGTATCAGCCTTAGCCGAATACTCCAAATACTTCTGCGCCGTTTCATCCAAATCCTCCGGCATGCGAATCATCGTCGGATTCCAGGTAAACTCGTAGCCGGGGAATGTGTAATTTTTGGAATCATCAAGCAGCTTCAGCTTATTCTCGCCAACCGGCTCCCAATGCTTGCCTGGAATGCCGTATTCGAATAGATCGTGATTTTCCCGACTTTGGAATATCCAATCGAAGAATTTCATTGTTCGATCAATATTTTTGGAAGACACAGGTATGGCAAGCGAGTTGTTCGCCTTATAGTTTGTCGAGATCGCATGAGGCTCCATGTTGCGGATCTTCTCCTTGAAGACGAAGAACTCCAGATCGGAACCGGCAATGGTATCCTGCAGCTTCTTCTTGTCCGCTGCGTACGATGAGAGGGTTCCGTAGTAAGATGCCGCCTTGCCTGACATGAAGTAAGCCTTCTGATCCTTCTGGCTCAGCACATCCTTCTCCAGATATTTGCTCCACTCCGCCCACTTGTCATATTGCGCGAAAGCGGATTTCATCGTATCGAACGGCGCAGGCAGCTTCGCCCATTCCTCTGCGGGATCGCCGAAGGCGACAACATCCTGCACCGTCTTCAGATCATCGGAGAGATGGACGAAATACACGATTCCGCCCAGATTTACCGGACGAACGGTATCCAATTCTTCTCTCTCGGGCGCGAGTACTTCCTGGAATCCGCCGTTTCCTTTCACAGCCAGCGGAGTGATTCCATCCTCGGACGCAAGCACCTTGTCATAGAACTGCTGCAGCTCCTCATAGCTTGAGATCGGCTCGCTGAAGCCCAGCTTCTCGCGAAGATCCTTGCGAATATAGATGACAGGAATATCGTAGAAGTATTGCGTGAATGGAATCGTATACAGATGATCGTCATACCGCTTGTTCATCTCGATGAATTCAGGCGTGAAGGCTGCCTTCAAGCCCGGATAATCATCGTTATTGAAGTACTTGTCGAGCTGCGCATAAGCGCCTTGCGGGATTAGCTCCTTCAAATTCTGGAAATCAGCGTCGAAGACAAAGTCAACCGATTCGCCGGCAGTCATCATCAGCTTAACCTTCTGCTTGTGATCAGCAATCGGATTCCATTGAATATCAAGTTTTGTATTGAGCGTATCCTTCGTGCGTTTCTCGAACTCGTCCAGCACAAGCGACATATCCTGAGGCTCATCTCCGAAGAGCATGCCCTTCAGAGTGACCGCGCTTGGCGCCTTCGTTGTGTTTGCCGAATTTGTTGCGCCAGCGTTTCCGTCTGTTGATGTCGGCTCTTCATTCGAGTTGTTGTTGCTGCACGCGGCCACTGATGCAGCAAGCGCGACGGTCAGTACAGCTGTTGTCATGCGTTTCATCTTCATGTCGTTCATTCATCCCCTTTTTTTTCCTCAGTATTGGATCTATACTAAACCGCCGGTGAAGCGGATTCAGCCTTTGACAGCGCCTACCATGAGGCCTTTCACGAAGTACTTCTGCAAGAAGGGATACAAGAACACGATCGGACCAATCGTGACAACCGTCGTAGCCAGACGAACGGTCATGGCCGGCGGTATAAAATTCGGAATATGGACATCCGATGAGATTTGATTAATATAATCGAGATTATTCATAATGCGCTGGATCAAATATTGCAGCGGATATAGATCTTTATCATTGATATAGAGAACCGCGTCAAACCATTTGTTCCAATAGCCAAGCGCGTAGAACAGCCCGATGGTAGCCATAGCCGGCAGTGAGATCGGCAGAATGATGCGGAACAGGATATAGATATCATTCGCCCCGTCAATCTTGGCCGATTCCGCAATGGAATCGTCAATGGAGGCGAAGAAATTGCGGAGCAGGAACATATTCCATGCGCTCATCATGCTGGGAATAATCAGAACCCAGATCGTGTCCTTCATATCCAGATACTTGGAGATCAAGAGATAGGAGGCAACAAGTCCTCCGTGGAACAGCATCGTGAAATAGACGAAGAACGCGATATAATTGCGATACTTGACCGATTTGACCGATAAAGAATACGCCATTGCGCTTGTTAGAATCATGGACATCAATGTTCCGACAAGCGTAATGAAGGTGGTGACGCCGTAGGCCCGATAGATGGTGTTATCCTTGAAGATCAGCTTGTAGCCTTCTAGGCTGAAGTGCTTCGGCCAGAAGGTATAGCCGTCCTTCAGGATGGAAGCCTCCGTAGCGAAGGAGCTTGCGACAACCGACCAGAACGGCAACAGGCAATAGACGGAGAATACGGCGATCAATAGATAGAACAGTCCTCTAAGCAGTCGATCCGAGAAGCTTTCTCTTATCATGATGCAATTCACTTCCTTATTAGAAAATAGCGGATTCAGGCGCGGTCTTCTTCGCGATATAGTTCACGGTAATGACCAGCACAAATCCGATCAGAGATTGCATGAAGCCGATCGCGGCCGACATGCTCATATCGCCCAGATCCATCATCGCGCGGAACAGATAGGTGTCGATTACATCGGTTGTCGGATACAACAGTGGATTGCGTCCGATTATCGCGTAGATCATACCGAAATCACCGTTGAAGATGCCTCCTGCCGCGAGAATGAGCAATAGAATGACAGTTGGCTTAAGAAGCGGCAGCGTTATGAAGCGGATCTTCTGATATCTGCTCGCTCCGTCTATGGAAGCCGATTCATAGATATCCGGATTAATTCCAGATATCGTCGCCATGTAGACGATCGATCCGAAGCCCGCTCCATGCCAAATCTTAAGCAAAACAAGAATGACCGGCCAATATCCGGCAAGCGATAGAAATTGAATAGGTTCAATGCCGAACATCGAAAGAATTTGATTAATAAAGCCCCCATCCGTCGCGACGAACGCCATGACGAACATCGCAACAACGGTCCAGGACAGGAAATGCGGGAAGATCATAACGGACTGAGTAATCTTCTTGAACCATTTTCCTCCCAGCTCCGTCACCATGATGGCGATCGCGATCGATGCAAGGGTGCTGAAAGCAATGAACAAAGCATTAAGGAACACCGTATTCGTTACGATCTGAATCCAATCATTCGACGCGAAGAAAAACTTGAAATTTTTCAGTCCCACAAATTCACTGCCAGTTATGCCGCTCATCGCTTTAAAATCTTGAAAAGCTATAACGATGCCGCCCATAGGCAGGTAAGCGAAAATGCAAAACCATATCATGCCTGGAAGCGCCAATAGATACAGGAACTTGTTTCTAGTCATTTCAAAAAAGAATGTTCCGAGCTTTCCCCGCTTCCTTCTTTCCTTGAAAGCTTGCTCGGGTAGAATTGCTGCTCTCTCACTCATTCGAATCCTCCTCGACTGCGCTGCTGTTGTGATGACTTCACTTTACTTGCTCAAATCCAATTGCAAAACCTCAAAATTCGCATAAAAAGCATGATTTTCAAGGCTTGGAGAGGTTCAAAATCTTATGATTGGATTAAAAAGTGCCGAAGATGAGCAGTGAGCCCCTTTATTCCGAGGAATAAGGAGGCTCACTGCTTTTCCTGAAATGATCAGGCGTCTTCCCGGAATACTTCTTGAAGGAGATATAAAAGTACTTCGTATTGTCCATACCGACCATCTCTCCAATGCGATTCGCCGGCAAATCTGTCGTCAGCAGCAGCTCCTTCGCCTTCTCAAAGCGATAATCGCTTATATACTTGTTCAGAGATGTGCTTGTGATATCCTTGAATATCTTCCTCATATAGTTGACGGAGAGTCCCGCTACCTCTGACAGCTTCTCAACGGTAAGACTTGCATCCATGTACGATTGATGAATCTCGTTCCTCAGCTTTTCTACGATCAGAACATTCTTCTGCGAGGACTGGTTGTCTCTTAAGCTGATCGCCGTTTCCGCGAGTCCAACAAACCATTCCTCCATCTCATCCAGCGTCTCCCACTTGTAGAGCTGCTGGCCCAGGGAAGCGATATCATTGCCCGTGCTGGTCAGATCCCCGTTTGCCATCGATTTGGATGTGCGCGTTACGGTGAACAGCAATTGATTCAGAAGAAACATCATTTCATCGAACGGCGCCGATTGCAGCATTTCGAAATAAGCTTTGATCGCGCAAGCGGTCTTCGCTGCATCTCCAAGCTTCATGCTGTCGGCAATCTGCTTCTCCATCGGGGCGGATACGCTGTCCGGGATTGATTCTCTGTTCTGCTCCACATCGGCGGGAATGAAGCAGCCCTTTCCGTATACCAGACGATATCGCGAGGCATCATAAGCGGCTTGCCATGACTTGGGAATTTGTCTGAGATCCGCCGCATGCGAGCCGTATGAAGCCGATACGGACAGCTTGAGATAATGCTCCGTGCTTGCTTGGACTTCGCTTAACAGCTGCCGGATCTGAAGCTCCGACTCGCTTGCCTTCAATAACAGTATGACGATCCGATCCTCCTCTCCATCGAAGCTGAAGGCAGGAAAATGAGTGTTGCCGATCTCATCGGCAATATTCGCAATTCCATACTTCAAGAGAGCCAGATCATTAGGACTGTAGGCTTCCGCCAGCTCATTCATCTCATCCAGCCTAAGCATACAAACCTGGAAGCCCTGAGATGGAAGCTCAATGCCGATGCGGGACATTCTGCTGATCATCTCCGCCTCGCTGCTCCAGCCTCCCGACAGGAGCTGTCTCAGCACCTCGTTTCGCTCTGTATTCTGAAACCCTGTCATGCTGATCTGCATATCCTGCACTTTACGCTCCATGAATTGGAACGCATTCGACAGCAGATCGAATTCGCTTACCCCATGCGTCGAATGCTCCGAGCCGGGCAACTTGGCAATATTCTTGACGAGCCGATGAATCGGTCCATAGATCATTCGAGTGAAGAAGAAGCCGCTAACGATAACAATTAGCAGGATGATGGCGGTGACAGTAAGAATATATTGCTTCATTGCATTGACCTTGCTTAACAGATTCGTGTAATTCACATCGCCAATGAAGATCCAGCCCAAGCTTTCCGACTTGATGTAGAAGATATGATGCCCTGTTCCATCAATATTTGTTTCGATGACGCCTCTTGACGCCGTTGAATCAAGAATGGCTTGAACGGGTTCAGATTCCGATATATTCGTATTGATCAATTCATTATTCGAATGTGAAATAACGATGCCTTGCTGATTCAGAATCATTGACTGGAAGGAGTCGCTGTCCGTTCCGTTCATCATCATGTTCTGCAAAATTTGCTGGTCCAAATTCAAGATCATCGCGCCATTCACTGCCTTCTCGTCCCGCGTGCTCATATACGCTACCGAGATTAAATTGCCGTCGAACGGCTTCGTGTCATGGACGAACGACGTATGCCGGGGAATGAATACGCTGCCGCGCAGGGTCTGCGTATTCTGGAGCAAATGCAGAATCTGCTGATCATAGAATTCGTCGAATGATCTGACGGTCGTTAAGGAAGAGAAGACGAGCTCATGCCGCGTATTGACCAAATAAACAGAGTGTACCATCGGATTCGTATTGGCCAAATTCGTCAGTTCCGCCCCTATTCTTCCCATTAGTGCGGTATTGAAATCGTTGGCGTAGAAGCCGGCTTGTATATCAGCTGACCCGTAAGCGCTTGCAAAATGTTGGTAAGTCGAATTCAATAAAATGTTCGCTGTATTATAGGATTGCTCCAAGGAACGATCGGTCGAAAGCGTCAATTCCGTCTTCATGCTCTCGGATACTTTAGAGGTGATCGCAAGCGTAAGCGCGGCTATGACTAATAAACCGACGAATAGATAGGATAGAATGATTCGGATCAACAGACTCTTCTTCATGAAAAAATGTCGCGCTTTATTCATTGGCATCCTCCCGTTCTGCTTCACAGCATTCTCCATTATAGAAAAAGGCGGAGCGGATTGGTATGCTGTTTTTTAAGCTTGAGGTGATGGTAATTTAAGAACTTCTGCATGGGAAAGGCGTGAAACCATTGTTTCACGCCTGGAGATTGAGTCCCTTATGCATACGGAGCGTTAATGCTTATTCCCTAACTGCCTGCTCCGCTCGAATGAGACTGCCGTCCACATATTCTCGGAACTCTAGAGCGTTGTTCTCCGATTCGATACTGCTCACCATAATCTCCTGCACCCGGCCGTCTGTCAGCTCGACGCGAACCAAATTCGCATCCTTTGCTTGAACACTGAGAATCTTGCTGTCTGCTTCGTAAGGCTCCACCACCGTAATAAAGCGTCCGATTGCATCCTGCGTGCGAATGCTGTATGTCATTCGCCTCTGAGCTTCATCTCCCGGGAATGCATCCGCTCCAATCAAACCTATGAAGCGAACGGCGTCCAGACCTTCCAGGCTGACACGGATCACTGCTTCTTGCTCATGATCGATGGGGCTTGTCGGGACTGCATTACCATATTCATTCCCTACGATCGTCACTCGTCCGCCTTCATAATCCTTCCCGATGCCGCAGCCGGTATCCACATTCACATAGTCAGGTGACAGCTCGCTGAGCTGTATCCTCTTCCCATCCCCCATGATCAAATAAGCCTCGCCCCAGAACAAGCCTTGCTTCGTCCGCATCGGATACTTCTGCTCGGTGTAGACAGGATGATTCTTGACCCGCAGCGTCAACGCTTTAACATCAGCGCCGAGAGAGACATCCACCTTGCCTTCGCCAAGAATCCAGGCTCCAAAGCCGCCTTGCGCAAGCGGCTTGCCATCAGCCTCCACCGTATAATCCATCGGAATGGCAATGCCGTGATCCTCGGCGGCTCGTCCTATAATCTGCTCCGTCTGCTTAGGCCACGCCGCATGCACATCCATCTTAAGCAGACCGGGAGCGTTATAATGCGATCTCGTTCCCCGCAGATCCTCTCCTTCGCCGAATATCGTCTCGAATCGCGCTACGCTTGTTCCTTCCGCCTGATACCAATGACAGTCTGTCATGAATTGAGCATCCGACAAGGGGTTATCCGACCATTGACTCGTGTGCTTTATCTTTGTCAATCTCTCCGCATCGAGCTCTTTGAAGCCTTTGATCTGGAACAGACAATCGAATTGATGATCCCGTTCCCCGATCGCATAATCGAACAAGACGATATAATCATCCGTAACGCCCATTACACGCTTCTGATGGACGGACTCCGTGCATTCGGACATCTCGCCGTACTTCGCATCTTCCGGCGATGGCGGCAGGAAGCTGGCGTTCATCTCCGCCCGCTGCTCCAGCGTCTCGCCATCCCGATAGATCATGCCGCCATAGGGCGGATAGGACCATACGGCAGTTGTTTCCACCGCTGCTGCCTGAATCGCTTCTCCACTGTAGAATAAGGTTCGTCTGGCGTCAGAAGCCTGCTGCATCTTCCCGTCCACGACGACCATATTCTTCGTGAGGGAGTTCTGGACATAGAACTTGTACATGAAATGAGCGTAGCCCCACCACACATGCTCCGGATTGAAGAAGCTTCTTCCATAGCGCATAACAGAGAGCAGCTCCGTTCGATCATAATGTCCATGGGCATAGCCGTGAGAGCCGTATCGCAGCACAGCTTGAATTTGCTGCGATTGCTCTCTGCCTTCCCCCTGGCTTCTAAGCATGAGCACGCCTACATTATCCGAGCATGCATTGCCGCTCGAATAAGAGGATTCGTATTCCGGAAGCTTGGCATGACCGAAGATGGGATCCACCTCGTTGTTCATCTGAATAACCGGAATGTATTCAGGATCCTTGTAGTACGTATATGCCAAATCATAAGTCGCTCCGAAATGCACGCCTTCGAGCTTCTTCTCATCGGAATCGCTGATGCCGAACAGCACGCCTCTGTAATCAAGGAAGGGAATGGTTGCGTCGAACATATCCTTGATGCAGATATAGCTCTTGCGATTGCCGCCCCATCTCTTGTTATGCATGCCGAAGCTAACCTCGGCTTGCTCTCCGTTATAGGTGCTGCTCACCTCTTGATTGAACGGAACGGGAAATTGCTTATGAAGGATGTTCATCCCGAACGGCAGCAACGCATGAGCGGTATGAATATACATCGATGACACCCAAATATTGTAGCCGACCGAGCATTCATGCCACCAGCCGTCGTTGAACAGCCCGTACTTCAATTGTTCGATCGAGCCGCCGGGACCATCCAGGAAGCGAAGCGCTCTCTCCATATCCTGAATCGCCAAAGCGCAATAGAAGGCTCCCGTTATTTCGGATAGAAGCCAGTTGGAAATATGCCCGCTGCGAATGTGATGATCCAATATATCTATATAGATGCGGAAGCATTTCTCCACGCCTTGATGCTCCTCAGGAGTGAGCACGCCCGCATCATGAATAATGTCGTACGGTATGGCGAGATGCTGGAAGAAATGACCTTCTTGCACATAGCTTTGACTGCAGCCCTTTTTCTTCTTCGGATATCCTGTCTCTTCATCAATGAAATAACGAAGGAATTGCGCCGCCTTCTCCGCATAGCGCTTCTCCCCGGTCAGGGCATATGCGTAAGCGGCGGACATGATATAATGCTCTTCGCGTGTGTCATAGCAATAATCTCGTTCTTCCACGGGAACTGGCGGCTTGACAATCCACGCGTCAGCGTCCGACAGAATACGCTCATAGCCGGGGCGGAAGTGTTCATGAGTGTCAATCAGCGCTTTGCGCTCCGCCCACTTCTCCTTCGTCCAATAGATGTAAGGATGAGGAAGGCGGCGAAGCGTCTTAAGCTCCACTTGGACAGCGCTGCCGCTGTCTCCGTTTGCAATGAAGCGGAGAACGGTGTTCTCATGACCTCCGGCAACCATGGATTCATGCACGACTACTTCGGCCGTTATCTTCCTGCTTTGGAACGGGTCAAGATCGAACTGACTTGAAGACAGCTCCGCCAGTAAGGACTCCCAGCCATGGAAGCGCTGCTTCACCGTTACGCGCTGACGGGCGTCCGTGCAGTTGAATATTGTCATTTCATATTGCACCGCCTCGCCCGGCTCTCCAGCCTTGCCCCGAACATTCGCTTGAACGAATATCCGCTCTCCTCTTACAAGACGGGCAGACTTAAGCGCCGCATGGCCTTGCAGCTCGAAGCTCTTCAGAAACCGCCATTGATTGGCTTTGGCCGCTTCAATCTCGAAATCCTCCAAGCTCACCTTCACTTCGTGTACGCCTGCTCCGGCTACTGCCGCAGAAGCATGAACGCTTCGATGATCCGCGAAATGCGCTTCGATATTCAGTTCGGCAATGTCATCTCTCGTTTCTACGCTAAGGATCAAGCCGTACCAATCCAGGGCGTCCTGCGCGGAATCATTCCCTCTCTCGAAGCCGATCCCATACCAGCCTGTTCCGTTATTCGGATATGTCAACGTCAGCTTATCGCGCAAGCAGAAGCCCTCGTCCGCGCGAATGCCACGAGTCTCCCATTCTTTGAGCAAATCGATATGCGCAACCATCAGCTCTTCCTCCTTGTCGACTCGAGTGCAAACCGTTCAATGCCTTCCTGATCCTTGACTCTCCTCAGTCGTACGGAAGCATCGCCTGTGTCCAGCATTAGCGTTCCATCCTGCTCAAGCTCGGCTAGCAGGCTCCGTTGATAATGTTCTTTCCCATACAGCACGGTCAGGAAACCATCCCTTGCCTCTGCGACTGCTCGTATATAATCCATCATCGAGACATCAGGCTCTCCGCTGTCGAAGAACGGCGTGGAACGTCCCTTCTCCAGCCCCAGCGATTGCAACGGACTTAAGAACAACGTTTCCAGATCAACATTGTAAGCTCCTTCGGAATAAAGTCTGTTTCCCTCAATGACCGTTCGCTCCGCCGCGACAGGAAGGGTGAATTGAATCTTGCCGTTGAAATCCAGGACCGTGTCGCGAAGGATGTACAAATCCCATTCCTTAACGAATGTCACATGGCGAATATGCCGACCCGCTCCCTCAGGATTCAGGATCTCGATCGTAATGCTGTCAATGGACTCGCTCAGCCTCACATCCAGCACCCGACTGGTTCTCGGAACATCCGCCCAGCCTCGCTCCAGACTGTATGTGCCTGCGGATAGATTGATCGCTCCGTCTCCCGCCTTCCGAATGTCGGATGGCTTCTGTTGCGTCGCGAACTGCAGGCAAGCATGGGAATAAGAGCTGATATGCCAGCTTGTGCTGCTGTCGAAGTAGCCTTCGATTCCTGAATCCATAACGAGTGGAATGCCATTCTTGTACAGGATGAACGAGCCTTGATCCAGATGCCCGTGCGCGATCGGTTTGGGACTGGACATAATGGCAAAGTAGCTCAGCCTCGAACCCCCGGCATCCCGCCTGAAAATATAGATGCCCGCATCGGGGAAATCAGCGGTTGAATCCAGCTCCAGAGGCGCGGATGGGAAATATCCTTCTCCTTGCCCCATCAAGTTCTCCAGCGCAATGCCTTCTCCCCACAGCTTCTTGAACGGCTTGCCTGCCGCTGTCCATGTATGATGCATGCGGTCCGCAAGAGGCTTATCGACCTTCGAGATATCGCTCAAATACGTCGCGAAGCTGCCGAATTCTCCACCTCCGCCAAGGGCATGATCGCCGAATGGAGGCGTGCCGATTCGCCCTCCGAAGTAGGCGTAGCCCGGCGTTTGCATATCGATGCTGAATCCGAACATTCTTGCAAGAGGCGTGGTCTCGAACCAATTGTCCCCGAGAACATTGTGAGCGGCTTTCGCATAGCCCGCGAATCTCTCAAGCGCCGCATGATGATACCTGATCGATTCGGGCCATGACGAATCCGCGTTCACGTTCAACTCCAGTTGAGCCTTCAGTATCGTGTTCGCATTATATAGCCAGGAGAGTCGATTGGGGAAATCCGTCAGCGTCATCATCATAAGCCCGGCACCCGCGCACATATCCGTCTGCCAATTGCTGCAGCCCTCCTGCGCCTCGCGTCTCGTCCACTCGGTTCGATCTCTGAGATCCAGCATATAGCGGAGCAAATATTCGACCCTTCCATAGAAGCATTGCTTCTCCTCGCTGGAGAAGATATCCGCCTGCTTAATGAAGGAGTAGCTGACCGCGGCGCTGCTCAGCAGCCGCCCGCCTTGAACCGCCCCGTAGCTGTCGCTTCCCTCGGGTCGCGAGTTCATCGTCAACCAATGCTCGGCGCCTTGACAGAAGTCATGGAGAATGTAGAGCAAGGCTTGTTTGACCTTGCGAGCGTAGTCCAGCTCGCCGGTAATCGCATATTGGATCGCATCGCATTGCATTGCCAGTTGAAAGCGGCCGCCGGGAATGGATGACTTCCGGTTGAAGCAGTATTCGAACACACCAGCAGGCTGACCTGCTTCGTCATAGAACGTGATCACTGCGAGAAGACCCTTCTTCAGCTTTCCGTCAAGCTTCGCTGCGAAGGTCAGCGTATATCCGGCTCCGCCCTCTACCGCGAAGCGTTCCCCGTACGTCCAGGCTCCCTCATCTTCCTTTGTTGGATTGCAAAGATAGAGCGATCTTGCGGAATCACCCTCTTCGTATCGAGGCACGATCTGCGAAGAAGGATTAGCCGGCTCTGCCTGCTTCCGGTCTCCACCGCCGCTATAAGGATACTCCTGCTCCCATTTCATGACGGGATTTCCTTGTCGCGCTTCCGGTACCCAACCGGCAGGAGCTGCTTCTCCCGAATCGAATCCCGCATTACGAATCGGAATGCTTCCGCCGTTTGCTGACAAAATCTCGAGATTGTCAATCCAGACATGACCCAAGCCCTCCTCCTCATTCTCCACGCAAGGGAGTATGAAAGAAAGAGAAGCCGTTGCCGCATGCTCAGGCGCTTTGAAATTCGCGATTTTATCCGTATGGCTCCATAAGTAGAATTCGCGGTTCAACGCCTCGTAATCCGCTTCTTCGTTCATGATCATAGCCGAGACTTTCTCGAGTTCACTCAGCGTATAGCGTTCGGCTATGCCTGCAATCTCTTCATATTGCCCCCGAACCCGACTATCTGTTGAGACGGCCCTCTTTATTCCCTCCAATTCTTCCCCCGTCAAGTAGAGGGAAGCTGCGGGATCTATATGGGATCGGAGCACTCGCGAATGACGAAATTCGCGAACGCGGTTGAAGCAATCCACAATTGCAGCCGCAAGCTCTTCACCGGAATTATCCTGACTCAAATTTTCTCTTGCCTGCTCCAGCGCTTCCGCAGAAGCCTTCAAACGATGCATAGCTTCTTCGCTATAGCATCCAATCTCCGAACCGATTCTCGCTTCCTCTAAGAGCTCCATCGCTTTCGCCAGCGCCAGTTCTGCTTTAATGGGAAGCTTCTCCTTGCCCTCATAGCGCATATCCTGCTTCTCGAACCATTCAAGCGCGGGCTCGAGACCGTATCGTCCGTACACGCTGCTTCCTGCAGCGAAAGGAGGCACCATCGTGAATCGCTTTGTTGCGCACAGCACCGCCTCTTCCTCGCGAGGAAGGTAGAATTCCCGATTTCTTTTAAAAGGAAGGCTTTCATCATCCCTTAATGCTCTGCGCGCTGCATGCAGCATATCCATCAACGCCAGCTTGGATCCCTCCGTATAATAACGGCCTCCTGAGCCTAAGATAGACTCCGCTCGATTAACCAATCCTTGAAGCTTCTCTCTGGCTTTCGTTGTGATCGCCATCTCTCTCACCTCTTTCAAGTATTGCTCGAACAGAATGACAGATTGAAAGATTATGCGCTAGCACCAATTCGTAACGAAATGCTCAATATTCAACTTTCGCATCAAATCAATGTTCAAATTTTCACGATCATAAGAAACCGAACCTTCAATTGTGATAATTTGCTAACGGGAGGTGAATGACCAACATTAAGTGCAAACGGTTACAAATGTAAACCACTATTCGCGAGAAAACGGAGGTTTTAAGAAACATGAGAGATCGTTACTGGAAGCGAAAGATTTCGCTCTTTCTGAGCGCAACTTTATTGTTCGGCTTATTGACAGGCATTGCCCCTGCTGTCTATGCAGACGGGGGCTCGACTTCGCCAAGCTCTGTAATTGTCAAGCTAAGTCCAACCGACGATGCAAGCGTGCACAGCGGAAATGCCAATACAAATTATGCAGCGGGAACGCTTATCCTTGGAGCGGGCAGACAGTTCATGATGAAATTCGACCTTTCCGGCATAACAGACCCAATCACGAGCGCCACGCTCAAGCTTTACAAAACCAATACGAATTCGGCAAACTTCTCCGTGTATCGCAGCGAAGATGACGACTGGTCGGAGAGTACCGTAACTTACGGCAGTCTCACTGGAAACCCGCCTGCCGAAAATCTGATCGCCGATGCCTGCGCGAGCAATCCCTGCGTCGCGAGCGGCGGAGGCGGCACGATGATCCCGATCAATCTGACGAACGCCGTGATAACGGAGGCTGATGGGGACAAGCTCCTGTCTCTCGTCTTTATGAGGGACAGCATCAACGCAACCCCCGGAACGGATCTTGCATCCAAGGAGCATGCAACCGCCTCATGGAGACCCGTGCTGGAAATATCGACGCTTCGGAATCTTACGGAAGAAGAGCGTGTCGCTAATGACAAAGCGCGGCTGCTCGAGCAATTCGACAACACGATTGTTACAGATAATGTGACATTGCCTGTTGAAGGCGCTACGAATACAGTCATCTCGTGGAGCTCGAGCGAGCCCGCTGTCCTCAGCTCGGAAGGAGTCGTTACAAGGCCTGCCTATACCGAAGCTGATGTGCCGGTAACGTTGACAGCCTCGCTATCCTATGGAAATGCGGCGGATACGGCGGATATTCATGTGACGGTTCAGAAGCAGCCCACGCCAAGCAATTCCGAGCGGGTTGCTTCAGACAAGCAGCTGCTTGTGGAGAAATACAACAACATGACCGTCTATGACAGCGTCTATCTGCAGCCCGTCGGCTCTTATGGATTCTCGACCATTACTTGGACCTCGGAGCTTCCAGCTATTCTATCAAATGAAGGCGAAGTCTCCCGCCCTGCGGCAAACGAACATGATGCGAATGTGACGCTGACAGCAACAATACAGTACGGCGAGATTACCGACAGCGTCGATATTCAGATGCTCGTGCCCAAGCTTAGCGTCCGCACAGCTTCGAGCGAACAAGCCTTAACGGCTATGCTGGCTTTGGCCGGGCAGCTGCCGGAGCAATACGCTGTTGGAACGGCCCCTGGACAAGTGCCCCAATCCGCGAAAGATCAGCTGCTCTCGCAAATTCAGGACGCAGAGGACGCATTGACCAGCCTGGACGGCGATCTCGAGCTCGCGATCAAGCAACTGAGAGAGGCGGGCACAGCCTATATTGGCAGCACGATCATTTCCGACCGGGTTATCGATTCCAAAGCGAACACGCTTGAATTTTCTGTCTATCGCCAACAATTGAACGCCCTTGTATGGGAAGCGAAGACGATGCTGCTCATCGATCCGGAGATGTATACGAAGGCTTCGAAGGAAGCCGTGCGCGAGGAGATCAATCATGCCGAGGAAGTACTAAACGGCAACTATCAAGTGCCTTTTGTGCGCAATCGGGCATTCTATGCGCCCAGACCGGATGAAGATATTCAATTCGCTATCGAGCATTATTCCAAGGCTTCGCATCCCTATTCCCAGAAGTACGGACTCAAGGAGCTTATCGCGCTATATCCGGACAATCATATCTTGGCCGGCACCTACAACACGATTCAGCTGTTCCCGGTGGACGACGCCTTCGTCTGGACAACTGAGAAAACAGCTCCGCATAACGGGAGCAGCATAATCTACGGCGAAGGTCGCAGCGCATATATGAAGTTTGATCTGACCGAAGTGAGCGGCAGCATCAAGAAAGCCGGGCTTCATGTGACAAACTGGAAGAACGACCGCAATACGACAGAGGTTCACTACGAAAATAGCGATGATTGGCAAGAGGATACGCTTGTGTATCCTGAAGCCGGCGACCCTGAACTTGGGCCCGTCGTCAGCTCCTTTATTCTTGGAGCAAAGGATGTCGCCGGTGCCGGTGCAGCAGATCTGACGACTCCTGTGAACCTGGAATTGCTTGGCGACAAAATATTGACGCTAAGCTTCAGTAACGCTCCGGGAACTCGCTGGGCGTCAGAAATTCATTCCAGTCAAACGGCTCTCGCCGCTAATCGCCCTTATCTGGAGCTAAGCTTGAACCAAGTGATGGATTCGAAGCTGCAGGAGAAATATGATCGGATCATCGGTCAAGCAAGCGATCTGGTCGAGCAAGCGAATGTCGGCAATGAGGCTTGGCGATATCCCGAGGAGACAGTAGATGGCGTGAACGACAGCATAGCTGCCGCAGAGGCTGCCAAAGCCGGGGGAAATGTGGAAGATATCGCGGAGTCTCTCGTTCATGTGTATGATGCCATGAAGGATATGAGAGACAGCCAGCTCTTACGAACCGATGCAGAGCCGGACTCCACGCTCTACTTCTCCTCTGATGATTTGACCGAGCTGAAGACAAAGATCGAACAGAATGCCGATCTGGCTGACAAATATAATGAAGCGAAGCAATTAGCGGATCAAGAATCCTTAGAGGATTTGATCGCACAGAAGCTATTCCTGCAAGATGACTTTAATTATGAATCTATGAATGAGCACTATAAGCTCTGGAGCCATTCAGAGACATTGAATTTCACTCCTCCTGCCGGCACTGCATCGATTCAGCTTCAATTCACATTGGATGCCGCAGATAATGAAACGGGCGGGCTCGGCCATGCGTGGGTGGACAGCGTGAAGATCTCTCCTCCCGACACGGCGGATCTCGATATTTGGAACGCCGATTTCGAGGATGGCTCTGCCAATCCCGAGCATTGGTCACCGACCGTCGTCAAAGGAAATCCCGTTATGACATGGGAGAATCGGGAACATTACAGCAATGATGGTACCCGCTCCATCTACATGGAAAATCCGACTTCGGGCGATCAGGGCATGTGGACCTCGGATCAACAGATCGAGGTCAACTCAGGCCTGGCATACACGCTGACCTTTGCCGCCAAAATTGACGGCAAGCTGAAGACCGGTGTCAAAGCAATCATCACTTATCGGGATGTCAACGGAGCGGCAATTGGCACCGCTGAACTTTCAACCAATCGAAAGTCGATGCCGAGTCCACCTTCCAACCAAAACGTTCAAGCGAATGCGCTTGTCTACGCAATAACAGGCGACATCACCTATGCGGAGAAAACGAAGGAGCAGATATATCTCAAATTAAATGATTTTCTTCAAGGCGCGGAGCACTGGCTCGTCAAGGATTCGCGGCCGGATAACATCGATGCATACGGCAAAGTGCAAGGCGGACGGGTTGCTTCCATTATTGCCTCCGCTGCGACCTTTATTAAAAATTCCGGCGTCTATTCGGAGGAAGAGTATCAGGATTTGATGCAGAAGCTGAATTACTTTATGCTGTTCCTCAATGACAGCCGAGACCGGCATGAAATCGATGATTATTCGGTTCAGCTTGGCGCGAGCAACTGGGAATCCGACGCAGTTATCGGAGCAGCCATGCTCGCGATGGTGTATCCGGAGCTGGATGACAGCAAGCAATACATTGCGAACGCGAACAAGCTGATCAAGGCGCAGCTCCTCTACGGAGTAGGCGAAGAAGGGGAATGGCCGGAATCCCTTCGCTATCATTTTGCCGTGCTGCAACGTTTCGGCGTTTATGCCAAAGCGCTTCGCTATCAAACCGGCGAGGATTGGTTCGCCCTTCCGAAGCTGGTGAAGATGTTTCAATACAACATGGAGGTTCAAACTCCAGCTTACGAATATACGAATAACACCATCAATTCGCCGATTTTTGGCGATGACCTCATGACCTCAGGCAATGAATTCTCGCTCCTGGGCGTGTATTATGACGAAGTAGCCCGAAGCAACGAGGCGCTTGCCTCTCAGATGTATCAAACCTGGGTGAAAGCGGGCAGCAGGCTGCCGAATAACGGCGTCGAAACCATTCTGTTGGAGAGCTTCTTCACTCCGCTCGATTTCACGCCGGCCTATGCGCCTCTGGAGCTGCAATCCACCGACAAGTACAAGGATGTAGGACTGGTCATGCTCCGCAATCATTATGGTACGCCTGACGACACATTCATGTCGATCATGGCTAATCGGAAGCCGCTCGGACATGGTCACTATGACCAAGGAAGCTTCACCCTGTACGCGGGCAGCACGCCGCTTGTCATGGATCCCGGAATCGAGAGTTATTTTGCCGGAACCAAGACCTGGTATGTCGGTTCTTCCGCTCATGCGACGGTGCAGTTCAAGAAATCAGATAATACCTCTTACTTGAATACGCCGACGACAAGCACGGAGCAAGCCTTTACAACCAATGAGCAGCTTGATACGATGTCGCTCAAAGTAGCTGATCCAAACTCTGGCTCCTCCGGCTCTCAGACTCGGAAGATCGCTTATGTGAAGAATGGAATCGAAGCCTTCATCATTTGGGATCAGATCAATAACGCCTCGACCGGCACGATCTGGAATTTGCCTGTAGCAGCCTCCGAGCTGTCGGATATTGACGGCAATGTTGTCACCTCAACCGGACAATACAACATGGATCTGGAGACGACCATCCTCCAGCCGGCCAACCCTTCGATCACGCAGGCTTGGGGAAGAGCAACCGATATGGTTCCTTCAGTCGACGGGGAAAAGAAGCTGGATTATATTCGCGTCACGAATGATCCGAACCAGAACTACTTGACTGTGCTTTACCCGAAAGCGAAAGGCTCCGAAGGTTTGCAAAAGGCCGAGAAGCTTGAGCTTGGCGAAAGCTCTGCCGAAGTCTATCTATTGGAAACGGCTGATGCTCGTCAAGTCTTCGCAGCCGTGAATGACAGCGATGCGGAAACGATAGTTGAATTGCCGTCTGCGGAAGCTCTTATCAACCTGAAGACAGGCACAGAATTTCCTTCCGAAGACGGGATCGTATCCGTGACGCTGGCAGCATCCGAACTGACCGTGCTGGAGCCGAAGGAAGCTGAAGTTGACAATCCAGGCGATCCTGATAACTCTGGGGGCTCCAATGAGAACACAAGCGGTTCCATCAATAATGGCGGTGACTCGACTGATGTCGGCGTTATTCCAGCCGGCACTGACGGCAACGTGAACGCCGAGAAGCTTAAAACAGCATTGGAGAAGGCGCAATTCGTACAGATCCACTCAAAGGGCGATCTCGCTATATTGCCGGTATCCGCATTTGATCCTGCTGCTATGGCGGATCAGGAAGTGGAGATCAAGTCGGCGCATGGCTCCTTCCTCCTGCCGCTTAAGGTGCTGCCGCTGGAGCAGCTTGCCAAGGAGTGGAACGTTCCGCTTGCCGAGCTGAGCGTTCGTGTACGCATCGCTCCGGCGAAGGACGATGATGCGCAGTCCGCGGCTGAGATGATCTCTTCGCTAGGCGGAGAAGCTCTTTCGGATGTTCTTGACTTCAGTCTTGTCGTAGAGTCGAAAGACGGCAAGTCCTTCACGATCGACAGTTTCGGCAATGCATACGTGCAGCGATCCATTAAACTGGATGATGCAGCATCCACTTCATCTGTCGTTGTGCGATTTGATCCGGACAATCACTCGCTTTCCTTCGTGCCAAGCAGCATGCAGGATTCGGAAGCGACGTTCCTTCGAACAGGCAGCAGCATCTATACCGTTGCAAAATTCAACAAGTCATTCGAGGATTTGAAAGGTCACTGGTCGGAGTCGGATGTTGAACAGTTGGCCGACAAACTGGTAGTGAATGGCGTCACCGCAACGGAATTCGAGCCAGACCGCAGCATTTCCCGTGCGGAATTCGCCGCATTGCTGATTCGTTCACTTGGCATCTCCGTCTCAGACGAGAGCTCTTCCTCCTTCACCGACGTTGATTCGGAGGCCTGGTACGCTCCGGTTACGGCAGCGGCAGCAAGCATCGGAATGATCAACGGCTATACGGACGGAAGCTTCCATCCGAATGCAACCATCACTCGCGAGGAGCTGGCGGCAATGATTATCCGGGCTGTATCCTATGCGGAGGGAAATCCTGCTGCGTATGACAACTCGGCGGAACAAACGGAAGCCGTTCTGAAATCGTACAAGGATGCAGACAAACTGGTTTGGGGACAGACGGAGATGGCGCAAGCGATTCGAATCGGCATCGTGAACGGCAAGTCCGACGCCATTCTCGCTCCGGATGCGCAAGCCACACGCGCCGAGGCTGCAGTGATGATCAAGAGGTTCCTGACGCTTGTTGGATTTATGGAATAGCGAATCACGTTAACAACTTCGTAGTCATCCTGATATCGGAAATTTTGAACAAAAAAATCCTGCCGCGCAGTCCATGTCGCGGCAGGAACTCTTTTCCCGCTACCTATTCCTCCTCCTCCTCCAAAGGACTGCATACGCCCAGGAATGGCACACATAGGGATGTATCCGGACAAAAATTCGGATTGCTCGCACACAAGGCAGCGACAAATCGAGGGCTGCGCTGGCTGAGTTTGTGGAAATAACAGACAATCTCATGATTGCGAACCGCGACGCTGTTGAACTGGAACGCAAGCGATACCTTCTTCTTCACATGCTGGTAATAGAGTCCGTTCAACGTAAACGGAGGCGGATAGACGCGATCAGGCAAAGTCGGGATAATATCATGCACGTTCGCGACGCGAAAGCTGTTCGGAACGATTCCATTAAACCGCTCTGTGAATGCCGGATCTCCAGTGCGCGGGCTGCCGTATGTATAAACGACAGGCGACTCAAAATCGCTGTTCAGGGCAATATCCACGGCAGCGAGAACAGCCAACGCTCCACCGAGGCTGTGTCCGGCAATCGCCAGCCTCTTGTCGGCGGAGAGTCTGCTGATTTGCGCAAGCAGCTCGTCTCTGGCCGATGCGTAAATGCTGGTAAACCCGCGATGCGTTTTCCCCGCCGCTTCAACAAAGGGATACGGCACTTGATACAGGTCTTGATCCGATTCGTTATCTTGAAAGGTTCGCGTTCCCCGGAACGCCACCACGATTTGCTCTGGAGACTCCGCAATAAAGCCGAAAACCTCCTCGACAGGCTGCTCCACCCCTGCAAGTGCGCGAATAATCGATCGAATTTCATAACCACGCGGCAGGAAGACCTCCTCCTCCTCGAACAATCGATAGCATTGATGAATCATCCCTGCAACAATAATCGCTTCCTCATTATTGAAAGCTATCATTTCTGTCATGGCAGCAGCTCCTTATCCACATAGGGAATACAAAGGTCAGTCGTAGGACAAAAATCGGGATTCTCCGCGCATAAGATTCGGGTATACTCCGGATTCTTCTGGCTAAGCGCCTTGAAATAGCAGGCAATGGCATCGTTTCGAGGGGTATTGTTCAGTTGAAAGGAGAGGGAGTGCTTCGTTCTTACATGCCGATAAGCAATGCCCTTCCGAGTAAAGGGAGGCGGATACACGCGGCTTGGAAAGGTAGGAAAAGAATCGTGGATATTGACAATTCTTGCGCTATGAGCAATTGTCTCATTGAAGCGTGAAGCGAAGCGCGGATCCCCCACTCGCGGACTTCCATACGTATAGACAGCAGGATTACGATATTTCGTATTCACAGCTATATCCAGAGCCGCCAGAGTAGCCAATGCTCCGCCATAGTTATGACCGGTAATGAACAATCGTTTGGCTCCCGCCACCTTCATTAAATGTCTGAAAATCGAAAGTCGGGCAGAACGATACACGCACGTAAATCCGCGCGAGGTTTTCCCCGCGTTCTTAACAAACCCATAGGGAATTTGCAGGATATCATAGCTGGCCAACAAGTCGGCAGGATAGGAAGCGTAACCCCTGAACGCGATAACGATACGATCGCGGGATTCCGCCATATAACCAAGCTCGAGCTCCGCCGGATTTTCGACATTGGCGAAGCCCCGGATGACAGATAGAAGCTTATAGCCTTTCGGCAGCACGAGCTTCTGTGAGAAAAAAAACGGATAGGTTTGATAACACATCGCAGCAAGAAAAATAGCCGTCTGATCATGATAGCCATTTCTTGTTACCTGTTTCATCTTCATCCCCCATTCGATTCGACTTGTCACAATCACTGACGAGAATACTCGATTATAACTATGAAATTTCCTTCGGGCTGATGATCGGAATTTCACCGTTTTTGAATGGTTCATTTCCCGAAACGGCGGTTCGCATCGAAAGCGATCCAATCCCGATAAGGCGGGTAAATCCGCAGAAAACTCAAGCGGTGTCGCGATTTTCGTCGGAACAGTGATGGCCGCTATTCCTGAATCCGTCATGATCGGGTCCAGCCTGCTCGGAGGCGGCAAGGTGAGCTGGCTGCTTGTTATCGCCATCTTTCTCAGCAACATACCAGAAGGACTATCAAGTACAGTGGGCTTGCGCAAAAACGGATTTTCTAAGATGAAGCTCTCTCTCATGTGGATATCCATATTGGTTATCTCTACTCTGGCCGCTATGACCGGCAATCAATTGCTCGCCGATTCTCCAGACCATGTGATGGTTTATATGGCCTCATTCACCGGCGGAGGAATTATTGCGATGCTTTCTTCCACCATGATGCCTGAAGCCTATGAGGAAGGCGGTCCATTTATCGGATTGGTCGCCTCATGCGGCTTGCTGGCTTCACTCATGCTGGACCATCTTAACTAGGGAGAGAAAGCCAAATCTCCATACTCATTTGATCATCTTGGTCCAATTCTACAGATTCTGGCTCCGAAAGAGTCGATTTCCTTCCCTTCTTCTTGCTCACCTTCTCCACATCCTAGAAAAGCAAAAATGAAAGAACCTTGCCAATGCAAGGTTCTTTCATTTTCACCCACTATCTCTTCGCCTTATAAAACTCATGATAAAGCTTCATCAGCGCCCGCTTCTCGATTCACGATACGTAGCTCCGCGAGATCCCCAGCTCCTTCGCGATCTCCCGCTGTGTCCGCTCGTCGCCGCCATGCACCAGCCCGAAGCGGCCGATCACAACTTCCTTCTCGCGGTCGTCCAGAATCTCCAGGTTCTTGTAAATCTTGCTCTTCTCGATCTTGAGCTGCACTTTATCCGCAACATCGTCGTATTCGGTGCCGAGAATATCTATTAAGGTGATCTCGTTGCCTTCCTTATCCGTCCCGATCGGGTCATGCAAGGATACGTCCTTGCGCGTCTTCTTCAAGCTGCGAAGATGCATAAGTATTTCGTTCTCGATACAACGGGCTGCGAACGTCGCGAGCTTCGTCCCTTTGCCCGTCTGGAAGCTCTCAATCGCTTTGATTAGACCGATGGTGCCGATGCTGATCAAATCCCGATTACAGTAAATAGACTTAATCGGTCTAATCCTTTAAGTTATTTCGCTCTACGAGCGCTCGCTCAATCATTTCCACCCAATCCGGCATTTCTGGTGTGTACTGCTTTATTTGCATCCTATCAGCTTCCATTACAATTTCTCCACCGGCACCACTATTATCAATAAAAATTAAATGATTAATGAGTTCCAAATTGTGGAGTAAATTGTTTATAGAAGTTAGGTGTCGACGCAGTATATCTGCAGTTTCAATATGATGACCGCCATTTCGAACACGTGCGGCCACGCGTTCAATATTAATGCGAACATCACCAAGTCCTACATAGAACATAATGATTTCAAAACCCTTCGTTTTCGCCTCACGCATTTGACGGATTACATTGCCACCTGCAAGTGTTGTCTCAACCGTAAAATCTCGTCTTTGATGAATACATTCTCTTGCGAGCTTAATCGCTTCTTTTCCAGCCGAAACTTTTCGACTCTCAGGATTTTCAATATCGATACCTCGTGCTAACGCATCAGGATCAATATTTACACTCACACCTAGTTTATCAATTATGAGATTTCGAATCGTACTCTTTCCGCTGCCATTATTTCCTGCAAACACAAACATGGTAGCCAAGGGATCATTCATGTTGGAAATCCTGATCGTTCATTCGAACTATATCGCCATTGCTGTATTCTTTTACAATTGTACCAACCTTGGTTTTATAAACGATGTAGGTGTCATTTGCTTTTGCGTCTAATTTTGCACGGTCTCCTGTCAGTTTAATTAACTTACCTAGGTCTTGTGTGCGATTCATCTCAACCTCAGCCTCCATTGCAAAGCATATAATCGAATTATACCATAGCAGCGATTATGCATGTAGACTGAAAAAACCGGCATCGCCGGCTTCTCAACAAACATATATTCTCAACGTTTCGCCTTGTAAAACTCATGATAAAGCTTCATCAGCGCCCGCTTCTCGATTCGCGACACATAGCTCCGCGAGATCCCCAGCTCCTTCGCGATCTCACGCTGCGTCCG
This sequence comes from Paenibacillus sp. HB172176, assembly GCF_011947265.1. Taxonomy (GTDB): domain Bacteria; phylum Bacillota; class Bacilli; order Paenibacillales; family Paenibacillaceae; genus Pristimantibacillus. The sequence continues at coordinate 107,150 of NZ_JAATHD010000012.1, read as the reverse complement.
CTCGTCGCCGCCATGCACCAGACCGAAGCGGCCGATCACAACTTCCTTCTCGCGGTCGTCCAGAATCTCCAGATTCTTATAAATTTTACTCTTCTCAATCTTGAGCTGCACCTTATCCGCCACATCGTCGTACTCGGTGCCGAGAATATCAATCAAGGTGATCTCGTTGCCTTCCTTATCCGTCCCGATTGGATCATGCAAGGATACGTCCTTGCGCGTCTTCTTCAAGCTGCGAAGATGCATAAGTATTTCATTCTCAATACAACGAGCTGCGAAGGTCGCGAGCTTCGTGCCTTTGCCCGTCTGGAAGCTCTCAATTGCTTTGATCAGACCGATGGTGCCGATGCTGATCAAATCCTCGAGATCCTCGCCCGTATTATCGAATTTCTTGACAATATGCGCCACCAAGCGCAGATTATGCTCGATTAATATGTTCCGCGAATCCGCGTTGCCCTCCGCCATTAACGCCAGATGCTTCGCTTCCTCGTCTTCCTTCAACGGCTGAGGAAAGGCGTTATTCTTCACATAGGATACAAGAAGACTAAGCTGTTTGATGAACAAAGCAATCGCGGTGAATAATCCCATACAACGTACACCCCCAAGCAGTATTGCCCAGGCTGCAACTTCAAGCCTCAGCGCGCAAGTTAAGTCAGTTGTATAGTGTATGTGGGCTGAGGCCTAGATGTGCATGTACGCCGCAAAGGGTTTTCTAGCATAGCCTGATTCGTCGATGAACCGTTATTTTTATTTCTTCAATATACCCAAGTAGGCTTGCCAAGGTCCAACATCCTCACGGTATCGTTCCGCCATGACCCTGACAATCTGGGAAATGTGGGTAAAATCATGAACGACCCAGGTGGAAATCAGCTCCCTCACCTTCACAATGCCGAAGGCGGGATGCGAGCCCGTTCTTTCCAGATGAAGCTCCGGATTAACGATTTCCCGAAGCTTTGTCAAATTCCGGGCTCTGATCGTTTCGAACTCACTCAAGCCTTGCTCCAGCAATCGGCCCCGCTCCTTCTCCAGATGCGCATAACGGTCGAACGGCGGGAACGGCTTGCTCTCGCCTTCTTGCAAAATATGCTCCAATCGGGGAAGCCAGTTCGCATTCTCCGCTTCGATGAGATGCTCGATCACCTCGGCGACGGTCCAGGTCCCTTCCCCTTCATTGCATTGCGTCCAGCCATCAGATAGACCGGTTAACAAAGCCCTCAGCGATTTCGGAGTCCGCTCCAGAATCTCGATGGCTTCCTTCAAGTCGAATGTCATATACTCTCCCCTTCCTTTTGATCCCCTTCATCCAAGTATACCATTTGAGTCAGCTCGTCCGAATGGAAACAGCAATAAAAACCGGAAAAGTCCAAAAAGTCACTGCTACAGCTAAAGAAAAAATAAGAATTTAGCTATAAACTAATCCATATATCCATCGTCCACTCCATCGATTAACGAACCTGAATGAAAAAAATTGGAGGAGAACGACAAACCTATTCGAATGAAGGAGCGTGAGCGTCATGAAGAAAGGCATTAATATTTGGTCATTTCAAGAGGGAGCAACCATTCAGTCGTGTATTGCAACCGCGAAGAAAGCGGGCTTCGACGGCATTGAGCTGTCTCTGAACGAATCCGGCGAGCTTGGGCTTCAAGCAACCGACAAGGAGATTCATACGATTGCTGCGCAATTAAAGGATGCCGATCTGGAAATTGCCGGACTGGCGACAGGCTTATACTGGTCTTATTCCATGACAAGCAACGATGAGTCGATTCGCAGCAAAGCCATTGACGTGTGCAAGAAGCAGCTTGAGCTGGCTTCCGCCCTCGGCGTCGACGCTATTCTTGTCATACCGGGCGCGGTAGGCGTGGATTTCATTCCTGGAGCGGAGGTCGTGGACTACGATCGCGCGTATGACCGCGCATCCGAAGCCATCGCGAAGCTCGTACCATTCGCGGAAAGTGCCGGGGTTTCCATTGCGATCGAGAATGTATGGAACAAATTTCTCCTTTCTCCGCTGGAGCTGCGCTCCTTCATCGATGATCAGGATTCCCCATTCGTCGGCTCCTATTTCGATGTAGGCAATGTTGTGGCGAACGGCTATCCGGAGCAATGGGTCCGCATACTCGGTGAGCGCATCAAAAAGGTTCATTTCAAGGACTATCGCAGACAAGCCGGCGGCCTGCACGGCTTCGTCGATCTTCTCGCCGGCGATGTGGATTTTCCTGCGGTGATGAAGGCTCTAGAAGCGGTCGGCTACGACAATTACGTAACCGCCGAGATGATTCCCCCATACACGCATCATTCCGATCAGATTATATTCAATACTTCGAGCGCGATGGATGCCATTCTGGGACGCTCCCGCTAATACATGATTAGGAGGAAATGACTATGGTAAGAGTAGGATTAATCGGTTACGGCTTTATGGGCCGCATGCATTTCGAGAACTATGTCAGATTGATGAAGGAAGGAGCGCCGGTCGAACTGGTCGCCATCTGTGATCTTCGCATCGAGGAGCTCAAGAATGCGGCGGCGTCCGGCAATATCGCCACCAGTCAGGATGTCTACGACCTGTCTTCCTTCGCGCTGTATGATAATGTGGAGAAGATGCTCGAGAACGAGCAACTGGATATGGTCGATCTTACGTTGCCTACGCAGCTTCATGCGGATATGACCTGTTCCATGCTGGAGAGAGGCCTCCATGTGATGTGTGAGAAGCCGATCGCCTTCCATTCGAAGGACGGCCGGCGCATGACGGAGGCGGCCAAAGCGACGAACAAAACATTGATGATCGGTCAATGCCTCCGCTTCTGGCCGGCCTACGAATTGCTGAAGGAATGTGTCGAGGATGGCCGCTACGGCAAGATGCTCGCCGGCTCCTTCTTCCGCGGCGGCGCAACGCCCCCTGGCTGGTTCCGCGACGGCAGTCTGAGCGGAGGCTGCTTGCTCGATATGCATATTCACGACACCGACGTCGTGAACTGGCTGTTCGGCAAGCCCGAGCAGGTGTCGACAATCGCGCGCAATGTAGTGCCGGGAAGCGCGTACGACATCGTCTCCACGAACTATAGGTACGGGGACGGCAAGGTGTTGAACGCCCAGGCCGACTGGACGCTCGAAGGCGACTTCGGCTTCGCGATGACCTACCGCGTCAATTTCGAGAAGGCGAATCTCATATTTGAGAATAATCAAGTAAAGGTGAATCCGCATGGCGAAGCAGGCTTCATTGCTGAGTTGTCGCCGGAGATGGGCTATTATCGGGAGCTGAAATATTTGGTCGAATCGATCGAGAACGGCACTCCGGTATCAATCTGCACGCCGGAGAGCGCGGTAGAGTCGCTCGAAATCATTGAAGCGGAGATAGAATCGGCAAATCGCAACGGAGCGCCCGTATCGCTGTAAGAATGAAGCTCGAAGAGGCTGCCTGACGGCAGCCTCTTGTTTTTGTCGGTAGGCTGTGTTAACAATCAAGTAAGACTAAGATCGAGGTGAGTGCGAACATGATTGGGAATGAGCAGCCATATCCCGAGCTCCAGCTCTCTATGTTCCGGGACTGGTCGCCAAGCATTCATTATGCGCAGGAGCAGACCCTCGCGCCCGGAAAGCTTGCGCAGCGGCGAATCTACGATTTCGAGCTGCTGTACGTCGTGCAAGGCGAAGCGGTTACGTATATGCCTGACCGGCAATACCGCATCACAGCGGGACAATTGATTTTCCTGCCAGCCGGAGTGCTTCATCAGAATGAAGTCGTATCCTCTCCTTATGCCAAGTTCATCGGCATTCATTTCGATTTCTTCGATGAGCTCGATATTGTCACAGAAGCGGATATCGTCGTTAACGAAGATGCCGTCCAAAGGGACAAATTCGCCAAAGAAGCGGTGACGGAAGCCAATCTTCCGCTTTCCAGTAATCCGGTCTATACGCCGCCAATCTCTTGCGTGAAGCTAATGGAGCAGCTCGTCGAAGAATTCACGATGCGCGCGCCCGGCTACGAATTGCTGTGCAAATCTCTCATGCTGAACATCCTTGCCGTCTTATACCGTACACAGCTCGCCAGCCGATTAACGAGCGCATCCGTTCACGGTTCACGCATTACCGAGTTGATGAGCGCGATTGAACAATCCCCCGCCCATCCCTGGACGAACAAAGCTTTGGGGGATGCGATGGACATGACCGAGGATCATTTCGCCAAGCTGTTCAAGAGGCATGCCGGCATGCCTCCCGGCGAATTTATCGGCTTCATCCGGCATCGCGAAGCAAGAAGATTGCTTCGGGAGACGGAGCAAACGATTGAAGAGGTGGGGCGAAATGTCGGCTATGCGGACATTCACTATTTCAGCCGCAGCTTCAGCCGTCACGAAGGCATCTCGCCTCGCGCCTATCGCAAGCTGGCGCGAATCCTGTAGCGGCGGATGCCGGCGTCAATAGGAAGCGACAGTCTGCTGCTGCGATTGAAGAGAACTCGCAATATGGTTATACCAGGCATACTGCTCTTTGCAGCTTAAGAAATAATGGGTGTCGATAATAATCGGGATGACATCGGCCCCCTTGTATATGGCCCGCTTCCCCGCTTGCTCGATGTTGAAATGATATTGAAAGCGAAGCAGTCGATAGAACAGCGGATCAATAAGAGCAATGGAATAACTCTTGCGGTTGCGTTCAGCATAATCGAAGACACAATACATCATGAGATCCAAAATTTGAGAAGAACGATATTCCTTTTTGACGGCGAACTTATCAATGATGAAAATCCGCTCAAGGTTATCCTTGATTTTCTTCAATCCGCAGAATTGGAAAACGCGATGCATGTCCTCTGCGCTCTCAGGTTCATAGGCTGCGAATTGCACGGTGCCTGCGGCAGCCTCGTCTTGATAAATCAAATACGAGTCCCCTGCCGTGAATTCATATTCGAACCCCTTCTCTTCCCAAGCCTTCATCCAAATGGAATTAAAAATATGCAGGTCTTGTTGCGTTTCGACTTTTTTTATCATTTTTCAACCCCCAACCCTTCAATACAAACCCTCTTTTTGTTTATTGTAGTCGTAATTGGTAATGTATACCATGATTACCAAGTATGAATTCCAAAGCTTGCAGCATACTGATTCGACATATTTCCACATGAAAAAGAAGGACTAAATCCCTAAGGACCGTCCTTCTCTTCCACTCCAGCTCCAATTTTTAACGATTAACGATGTTGCTTGAGTCCATTCACATTCAAATCATCTACTCTAATTTCCGGCGGCAGCTTCTTCGACGCGCTCGGCACCTCGCGTTTCTGAAACTCGAGCATCTCCGTAGACGTTATCAATACGGATACCTCGCCTGCGCTTGCCCGCGCCCGAATGAGGATCGGCTGCTGATACGGATTCTCTAAGACGAGGTCGGGTCCGTACCAACTGACTGTCGCATCCCGCCCCGGAGGCACATACGGAACCTGTCTGCTATGCGAATATCGCTCGACAATGCGCAAGCCTGCTCGATCAGCAGCATTGAAGAGCGTGGAGGACACCTGGCAGATGCCGCCGCCATAATCCTCCGCTAGTTCGCCGCGTACGATAACGGGCGCTCTCAAATATCCCTTCTGCCGAGTCCGCTTCCCAACCGTCTTATTAAACGAGAATGTCTCCCCTGGGAAAACCACGATATTGTTCACCGCCTTGGCGGCAAGCGCTACATTATGGGAACGATTTCTGTTGCGGCTGTTGTAATAGGTCCAGTACTGGCCAATCTCCTTCACCTTGATCGAGGAGAGCACCTCGCTGTCCACCTTGGCATAGACATGCTTGGTTGGCACCTCAAGCTTGGAATAAGCTTCTCCTTCATAAACTCGGCGATAAAATTTAATCCGGAAAGCCTGCCTGTCAAGCTCGCTGCCATTCTTCTCAGGATTAATGCGGCCCGAGCCGTCAATAGTCGCATCCACCGGAGCTCTGGCAACCTTCTTCGCCGCTTGATCCATCAGCCGCTCCAGCTTATTCTCATCAACTATGGGAATTCCGGGCAACGGTTGTATATATTCGCGAATATTGACCGTATCGATTGCTTCTCCATCATGATCAATCCATAATAATTCCGTCGGATTCATAAGCTGCAGCAGCACCATCAAGCCTGTCAGCCAATTCCAACCCATAGTGCTCAGCTCCTAAGGTCAAAGTAGCCGACTTAGTATACCGCAGATTTCATGCTTTCATTCCCATAATCGTCTCTACGGCGTCCTGGCATTTCCCTCATCCGTATCATTATCCTTAAGCGCATATCGCGCTTTCGTCAATTGATTGAGCGATACATCATAGGCCGGCGCGCCTGCGCCCGCATACAGCGTGCTGATTCCGATTGCTGCAATATTGGTGGAAATTCGATTTCCTCTAATAACAGCATTCAACACATCGGCTGCTTCTTCCCTCTTCCAATAATCATTGATGCGAATGATCTCCGTTTTTTCGAATGCAAGCGCGTTGGCCTTAATATCGTTATTTTCGATGCGTGCCTTCTTCGCCGATTGTATACTGATCGCACTCGAATCTCCTCCGAGCTCGAAGCTGGAATTCATGATCGTCAATTGGAGATCGGGATGATCCGCGATAATGGAGGCGGCGGCTGTCGAGCTTGTGCTGAAGCGACAATGATTGAAGGAATACAGCCCTGCCGAGCTGATGCCAACCGCACCGGTGCTGTCGCCCGCCGCGCCTTCAAATTCACAATAATTATAATAGGCGGGAGGCAGGGACAAGCCGTATTTGGAATTATAGCCGATAATCTTCAGATGATTAATGATGCTGCCCGCCTCGGAATTGCCGCTGAATGACCTCAGCTTGGATTCACCGTTAATGGTAATATGATTAAGAATAACCTTCTTGCCGGACAACGTCATTCCGGACTCCACATCCTTGTTCCTGCTGTCGATCGTCACGTTCGAAGCGCTCACTCCGAAGGGCTGGCTTGCGCTAATCGAGAAGATGCCGTCCGTAACCGCCAGTCCGTTCACCTTAATTCGCGGACCAATAAGCGTAGTATAGGAATCATTCAGCTTATTGTCCAGCAACGTGACGTCATGATAAGCCACGATTCGAGTACCGTCGAAATGATTGCCGCGTACAACCGCTCCGGTGAAGGGCTCGGACACCGCCAGCCCGATTAGTCCTTTTGATGCCATATGATTGTTCTCTACCAGGGCATCCTTGCCGTCATACAGGATGACGTCATAAGCAGCGTTGTCATGGAAGGCGTTGCCGCGAATAATAATATCGCTGTTGCGATTGCCGTTATCTCCGAAGCCCCCCTCCACATCAATGCCGGATTGCGGAGCGGTCCCTTTGATATGATGCAGCTCATTGTTCTCGATCAAAGCGCCGTCAGCGCCGCCTACCGTAATGCCTTGACGGCGGTTGTAGGAGAATTCCGAATTTTTCACAACCACATTCGTACTCACGGTTCTGTTCCATAGTTCAATATACGCCTTGCTCCATCCCTCTTGCTTGAATACGAGCTGCAAACGCGCGGCGCCTTCGGGAATGGAGATAATGTCTCTCGCTTTCTTCCCGGTCAGCTTGCTGATGAATTTGTTCTGGCTGTCGTAGAAATACATATCGAATAAGTTAGGCAGCGATATCGGATTGGCAAGCTCGAATTCCTTCCTCTCCTGGAAGATGGGAAGCGTCAGATCGAATCCCTCAATCGTACGAATATAGCCTTTGGCGGCCAACTCTTTGCCGGATTCGTCCAAGCTGCCGGATTCGAAATTGTTCTCATAGATGTCCTTGGCCATCGTGCCATGACCTCCGATAATCAATCCGTCCCCGGTGAATTGACTCGCCTTGACGCCGTCGATCGTAACGGAATCCACGCCATACAAAGCGATTCCGAACCCGCTCTCATGCGTACCCCAAGTATGCGGATTGTCCTTCCCTTCGTAATTATGAGTGTCTTTGTCTCCCAGATAGGTTCCGCCTCGAAGAATGACATTATTCGCGCCATAATCGACGGCAAGCAGTTCATAATGCTCCATGCCATTCGTTTCCTTCTGCAGAATAACATCCGGTGTCAATTCGAATCGCATATCACCGACCATGTCAATCCGACTGTTCTTATCGATCAAATACGTTCCGGGCTGCAACGTAGCGGCATGAATGCCTTCTTCATGAGCCCAGGCAAGAGCTTTGTTCAATCCTTCCGTTGTTTCGACCGCATGGGTGCCGTCGTTGTAGATGCCCCAACGTTTCAAATCTATTTGATGCAGCTGCTGCTTAAACGCGCTCTCATCGGCTCCCGTCGGCTCGCTCGTTTTCTCCGTTTGAACATTTGCGACCGCAGCCGCGTCCAGAAGCGCCGCCATCTCCTGTCGGCCAGAAGCTCCAATCGAACCGAGCGACGGCATCATCGTTAGCTGCGCGCCTAGCAACAAGCTTAATAGTAATAGTGGCACAATGATCCTCCTTCAATGGTATTTATGAACACAATCTATCATTCTACTAAATAATACCATTGCGACCATGCGTTAAACAGCAAGCTAATAGACCTAAATGTGTGCGGGAAAAGCGCAGATTCGTGACGAATCGCCCCGTTTTCCGTTTGCCCGTTAGTGAATTAGTCCTGTAAGAAGATATCTATAACCAGTCCAGGAGAGGCTTGTAGACGCCGTACAGGAACAGGAACATCAGCCCGCCGACAGCGGCTCCGATGAACGCGCCGTTAAGCCTGATCCGCTGAAGATCAATCTCGACCTTTCCTTCGATGAAAGAGACCAGTCTCTCTTCTGTGAATCCATCAAGCGTATGCCGTACGATTTTGCCGATTACGGCATGCTCCGTTTCAATAACTTGGGTTACGAATTGCTGCAAATACCGCTCCAGTTGATCCTTGGTCCGTTCATCCGCTTTGAACCATTCCCAATAGGAGATGAGCAAGCCGGTCAGCCATTGCTTCACATCTTCCATTCGAAGCTTCTTCTCCTCCTTCATCACATATTTGGTGTCGGATTGATTGCCAATAATGCTCATCACCGTTTCGAGCAAAGCTTGAATGGCCGGCGCGAAGGACAGCTCCTCCAGCAGCTTTGATTTCCAGCTTTCGATGGAAGCCGCAATATCTTCATTCTGCTCAAGATTGTCGCCCAGCTCATGCAGCTTGTGAAAGAGCAATTTTCTTAGCTCGTGCTCCGGATTGCGCAACTCAACCATGAAGCCGAGAAGATCGTTATGCAGCGTTTCAACCGCTTCATCCAGGTTGATCGCATCCGTCGATTCCGCAAAATCCAGAAGCTTTTGCTTGAACCATCTGGCGATTGCCCCGCCTTCGTTCACAAACTTGCTTTTCTCCTTTTCAATCATCTCTCGGATCGCCTGCTTCGTCTCCTCGCCAGACACTCTTTCCGCCGCATAATCGATGATTAGCGTCAACCATTTATGGAAGTCGCCTTGAGCCAGCATCCACTTCAGACCTCTACCCGCATATCTGGAAACCTCCACTTCCAGCAAGCTTTTCTTCAAATGTTGGTCAAATCGTTCCGAGAGTCTGCTCTTATCGAGCTTATCCAGAAAGGAAACCAGCATCGCCCAGCCCCTGTCCATGATGGAAACCGGACTTGATAACGATTCCACCCAACGAATAAGCGCATCCACCATACTTAGCTGGCTCAGCTTTGCTTTCAGAAAGCCTTTACTCAGTAGCTGATTCTCTACCATTTGGACGACGCCGTCAACCAGCTTATCGCGATTCCGAGGTATAATTGCCGTATGAGGCAGCTTGATGCCAAGCGGATGGCGGAACAGAACCGTAACGGCGAACAAATCAGCAAGCGCCCCGACGAGTCCGGCCTCCGCAGCGAACAACAGCAGCCTCGTCCACCAATGTCCGGGATAATAATAGATGACGGCGGCAGCGCAGATGAACAGCGCCGCAAGCAGCAAGAGAGACAGGTTCGCTTTCTTACGCATCGTCATCTAATGAATCCCCCCAATCCAGAACGTAAGCAAATAGAATAGAATGCCGACCAACATGCCGACGATCATGCCATTCAGTCGAATATATTGAAGATCCTTGCCGGCTTTCTCTTGAACGAGCTGAATCAGCTCGGCCTCTGAATATTGCTGCAGTTGATCTTGAACAATGCCGCCGATTGCCGAATGCTTTCGTTCAACCCAGTCTAAGATGGCAGACTTCAGCTTGCGATCCAGCGCTTCCGCCAACTGCGGCTTCTCATTCAGCTGTCGGAAGCCGTAATCCAGCTGCTCTCGAAGCCATGGAAGAGAAGTTCCTTCTTCATGCCCTTCGCCCTTCTCCGCCAACTCTCTAAGCGCGTTCAATCTATTCTTAAGCCACTCGTCCAGCTTAAGCTTTCCCTCCAAGGACTTCAGCAGAGACAGCTTGCCGTCCTCCATCCGCTTCCTTAGCTCCTCATCCTCTCTTAGGCGCTGGATAAAAAGAAGCAGCTGCTCCTTCAATCTCATATGCTGTGGATGACTTGCGTCCTTGAATTGTTCAAGAAATTGAATGAGCCAGACTTGCAGTTTTTCGCTTATGGCTGTTGCGTTCAATCCCGCCGAATAATCAACCAGCCTTCTACGGAATTTATCCCCTTCATAGGCTTTGATCGCGGTATCTGCCAATTGTTCGATGAGCCTGCGAAAATCCTTCGTGCCCACGATATGGACAGACTGTTCGAGCAAAAAGCGGATGATTTGTTCGTCATAACCGTTCCTGATCGTCCAATCGCCAATATCCGCGATCAAATCCGAAATCTGAAGCATGTCGGCATGCTCCTGCAGGAATCGTTCCAGCCCCCTTGCCACCTCTTCCGTATCGACTCTCGCCATCAAATCGCCTGCTAATCGCTGCGCTATCGCATGTATGGCCTCGGCGCCGCCATTATCGTTGAGATACTCCAGCAGCGCTTGCCCAAGACTATGCTCAGGCAAGGTTTCCCTTATCATAGATACGGTCAGCAGCTCATGCTCCACCATCTCCGCAAGCTCGCGAATTAAACGTTCTCTGTTTCTCGCAATAATATGAGTGCCCATCCATTCCGGCCAGCGAATACGCAGCGGATTCCCGAAAAGTGCGCTGATTGCAAACGAATCGGCCAGCCCGCCGATCGTCGCCGCACTGAAGGCCGCGAACAACAATCCGCCGATGAACGTATGCTGGAACGGAAACGACGCAAGGATCCCCGCCGCCGCGACAAATAGAATGATATTGGCTTTCGTGCGTATGGATATATTCATCTGACTAGCCCCACTCCCATGCTTTCGCTTTCCTTCTACTAGTTTAACCTTTTTGGGCAAAGCCAACCACCGTCCACCCCGGAGTGCGAGAGACAATGACGAATAAGACTGCCGAACAAGCCAGTCGGCTTGTCGGCAGTCTGTGAGCGCGAACCTCATTATGGATTGGAAAACCTATTGACGCGTTCCTGACTTTTTGTCCACTTTTCCCTTCGAAGCGCCGCCTGTACCTGGATTTATTGGCGTCTTACCCGGCATGCTGCTTCCGCCCATGCCACCTTTGCCTCCGCCACCAGTGCCTCCACCGGTGCCACCGCCTGTGCCTCCACCAGTGCCGCCGCCTGTGCCTCCACCAGTGCCACCGCCTGTGCCTCCACCAGTGCCGCTGCCCGTGCCTCCACCAGTGCCGCCGCCTGTGCCTCCACCAGTACCGCCGCCTGTGCCTCCACCAGTGCCGCCGCCTGTGCCGCCATCGTTACCGCCGTTCATTCCGCCACCGTTCATTCCGCCGCCATGGTGGCCTCCACCGCCATGATGACCGCCTCCTCCATGATGACCGCCTCCGCCTCCGCCGCCTGTTCCGCCGTCAACCCCGTCCCCGGCGCTCTCTCTAGCTTCGCCGCCAACGTACTCCTCGATGAACAGCTCGGCAGATGTACTTAGGAAACCTTGAGAAGAGATTGACTGCGTAACGGCAGCGCCTTGCTGCGCTTCCCCTTTTGCTGCCGAAACCGGCGCATTCGGCATCCATGCCAATAATGCGAAGGTTAGAATGCCGCAGCTTAAGTATTTGGCTTTCTGCAAGCCTTCAGAAGCTTGCTTCTTTTTTGAACCTTGTTCGATTGCTCTTTTCATTGCCACACTTTCCTTTCTGGTTACATTTCGGATTACCATGCTTACTATCCCCATTTTTCGAAAATCATTGCAGAAATTTTCAAAAAAAAGATAAACGGCCTTAAAGTTTGCTTAAAACGGTAGAAAAAAGAGCATTTTCGCTCAAGGATGTCGAAGATAGTAAGACTGGAAAACGAATCAGGAGATGAGACTATGAAGAAGCTGCAAGGAATCAAACTGCTGCTCGTAGACGACGAGCCCAATATCATACAATTTCTGGAGCTGGGGTTAATGAACGAAGGAGCCGAGATTGCCACAGCTTCGAACGGAGAAGCCGCGATTGAAGCAGCTGAGCGTTTCAAGCCGCATGTCATCATTCTCGACATTATGATGCCGATTATGAACGGCTATGAGGTGTGTCAAAGACTAAGGGATACCGGCAGCACTGCAGCCATCATCATGCTGACAGCCATGGACGAGGTTGAAGAACGCATTCAAGGCTTGGAGCTTGGAGCCGATGACTATTTGGCCAAGCCGTTCAGCTTTGGAGAGCTGCTTGCCAGAATTCATGCCAGATTGAGGAATCAATTCCCTCATTTGCTCGGCGAAGTGATTTGCGGTCCTTTCCGTATTGATGATCGCAGGAGGGAATTTCATTATGGAGAGGAACAATTGGAGCTCTCGCCAACCGAATACGAGCTTCTCAAATATATCGTAATGAATCATGGCGTCGTGCTGAGCAAGTCTCTGCTTCTCGATAAGGTTTGGGGCTATGATTTCGGCGGGGAACAAAATATTGTCGAAGTGTATATCCGATCGCTCCGCGAGAAGCTGGGCGACAAAGAGCACCGGCTTATTCGCACCTTGCGCGGCTCCGGCTATCGATTGGATTTGCCATGAAGAGAGGCTCCCGCTTCATCCAGACCTTACAGCGATTCATCCAGCCGCAATCGTTGCGTCTTCAGCTGTTAAGCCGCACCTTGCTGCTCATGGCCGCACTCTTGCTGTTGATCGGCTCGCTGCAATTCGTATTCATGAGAGATTTCTTGTATCGCAACAAATCGGAAGCCTTGAATGCGCAAATTATGAGCCTGCCGCCGGATATTCTGCGGAATTCGGATGGCGATAACGCTTCTGATCATTCCCGTCCCGATATGGACGGAAATGAGGAGCATGGATTGTCGCCTACACCCGTGCAATTCCAGCCAGGCTTGACCATCGCCATCGTGCATGAAGACGGCAGCTTAAGCCAAATCAATGCGTCTCACTCGGATGAGGCTGCTCCACCCGCCTTGTCGCGCGAGGAATACATTCAGATCGAATCGAATCTCGAAAGACAGAAACATGTTCCCTACCGATTGCTGGATGATGCTTCCGGCTCCAGAAAGCTTGTCGTGTTTCGTCTTGTCGGACATCCCGGCAAGGATGATAATCCCATATTGATTCAAGCCAGCATGGAAACCGACTCCTTGCGGAAGCAGCTGCTTGCCCAGGTCAGTCTGTACGCAGCGCTTTCGCTTGCGGCATTGCTTTCGGGACTGGCTTTGTATCTGCCCCTGCTGCGCAGAACTCTGAAGCCGTTGTCGAAGGCGGTAGAAGCTGCCAGACTGACCGATGCGGGCAATCTGACAACGCGAATCCCGGAGCATCAGGGCCAGCAGGAAATCGATTCATTGTCCGAAGCGTTCAACAGTATGCTCATGCGGCTTAATACCTCGTTCGAGAAGGAGCGAAACATGACGAATGCCATGCGCCGTTTTGTCGCGGATGCCTCGCATGAGCTGCGCACGCCGCTGACATCCATCCAGGGCTTTATCGAGGTTCTGCTGCGGGGAGCAGCAGCGAATCCGGAGCAGCTGCGTCGCGCGCTGACAAGCATGAACGAGGAGTCCAGCCGGATTCGCAAGCTGGTCGAAGATCTGCTGCAGCTCGCGAAGCTGGATCAATCGCCTCAATTGCAACTCCAGCCCCTGAATCTGACTCAGCTCATTCAAGAGATGGAGCCTCAGCTTCAGGTGCTTGGCGGCAGACGCTCACTACAGCTGCAACTAGTGAAAGATGCGACAATACGCGCAAATGCAGACAAGCTCAAGCAAGTGATTCTCAATCTGTTCCAGAATGCCGTACAGCATACCGATCCTTCGCAAGGCAAAATCAGCCTCACGCTGAAAGCGGAGCGAAGCAGCGTGGAACTCGTAATCGAGGATAACGGATCAGGCATCAAAGAAGAGCATTTGCCCCATATCTTCGAACGCTTCTATCGCGGTGATGCGTCAAGAGCCAGATTGAGCGGCGGATCGGGCCTCGGTCTCGCAATCTCGAAATCCATTGTCGAGTCCCATGAAGGCGTTCTGACAATCGAAAGCAGGGAGCAGGAAGGCACCCTATGCCGGCTGCGACTTCCCGCGATTTCATAGATTATGATACGATGGAAAACAGATCTCAATGAAATTCGATACAAGAGAGGACGTAATTAGCGATGGATGTAATAGCGATTGGAGAAGTATTGATCGATTTCACGCCATATGGCGTGTCCGAGCAGGGACAACCGCTCTACGAGCGGAATCCGGGAGGCGCGCCAGCGAATGTGCTAGCCGCCCTTGCCAAGCTTGGCAAGAGAACGGCTTTTATCGGCGCAGTCGGCGATGATGCTTTCGGAGCCTACCTGAGCGACACCCTCCGAGAAGCCGATATCAACATCGACCAATTGAAGCATTCGAAGGAGGCGTTGACGACGCTTGCTTTCGTCCATTTGGATGAAAGCGGCGACCGCTCCTTCACTTTCTACCGCAGGCCGGGCGCCGATCAATTTCTCCGCGCGGAGGAGATTGATCGAGTAGCCGCCGCTTCGGCCAAGTTGCTCCATTTCGGCTCTGTCTCCATGACAGACGAGCCCGCCCGCAGCGCAACGCTTGAGACGGCGGCTTACGCGAGGAGTCAGGGCGTCATGATCTCCTACGACCCTAATCTTCGCCTGCCATTATGGAAGGATGAAGCTTCGGCAAGAACTGTTATTCTCGAAGGCATGCGATTGGCGGATATCTCCAAGCTTTCCGAGGAAGAGCTGCTCTTCCTGACAGGCACGGATGATCTGGATAAGGGCTCCTCCATGCTGATGGAGAGCTTCAATCAGCTGCAACTGCTGTTCATCACCTTGGGACCCCATGGCAGCTATTGCAAGCTTCGAACAACAGGCGATGGACAAGCTCCCTATCAATCTGCGAGAAGCGCCGGATATTCCGTTACCGTTGTGGATACGACAGGCTCCGGAGACGCCTTTCTTGGGGGTGCTCTCTACTGTATTCTTGACAGTCGGAGCCCGCTTGGCAAGGAATGGACAACCTCAAAGCTTGAGCGGATGCTCGCGTTCGCCAACGCGATGGGCGCTATAACGGCAACAGGGAAAGGCGCAATTCCTTCCCTGCCCTCTTCCGCCGAACAAGTTCGCGCATTCGTTGCGCAGCGCCACGCATAATCATGCGTGGCCCTTCGGCTCAACAGCGCCTTCACCCGTCTCTGTCCTCTGCATACTCCCGATTCAGGAAGTTCAGCCTCCACGCTTCTCCGAAATGAACAGCACAAGCAAATACTGCAGAACGGCTGCCGCAAAGAGGATAAGAGGCAGCCCTATCGAGTCCAAATCAATCGAAAAAACAACAAATAATAAAAGCGACATCACTCTTCCCGTATTCAGGAACAGCTCTCTCATCACCACCGACTCCACCCTCAGCTGTCCCTTCAGCGGCAGAGTCCCGATTAGCCTGTAATAATATGAGGTTAAAGTATTTACCGCGAGCGGATTGCAAATCGAGAACAGAATCATAAAAATCATGACAGACCATAATTCCACGCCGAACAAGAGCAAGCCTGCGCCTATCACGACCCCCGTTGTCGAGAACAACACATATTGACGAACATTCTCCTTCTGCGCCATGCGTGAAATCGCATAGCCCATCGCAACCGTGAGCGACGAGAAGCCAACGCCGAAATAACCGACCCAATCCTCGCGCTCGACCGCTTGAAAGAGAAGAATGTTAGGCAGAAACAGCATGATGCCCTGAAACAAACCAAGCACAAGAAAGCTGCAAAGACCTAAAAACCAGCGGCGGCTTCGATGCATGACAAGCCCCATTAATTTCAAATAATACGTCTTGTGATGCGAGCTGACCATTGGAATACGGAACGAAATGACCGCAGCAATAACGAACATGACGAATGCCAGGGTGAAAATAAAGATATAACCTCGCAAGCCTTCATTATGCTGGATGACAAAGCCTGCCAGAGCAGGTCCCGCAAGCCCCGCCGAGTTGAACATCACCATATTGATTGCGAGAAAGCGGATTCTGTTCGCTTCCGTCGAAACATCATATTGCAGCACCAGATAACCGACCCAGTAGAAGCCCGAAGCGATGCCGTTGCATATCGCGAACCATACATATAAATCCGGCACACGCTCCTGCGTTAAGATGACCGACAAGTAGAAGATGGCAATCATCACAATGCCGAGCCGGTAGGTCACCATGCGATCCTTCTTCTTCGCCATCCATCCTCCCGCGGCAAAAGCGAACGGCGTAATGATAAATACGATTAAATTGTAGGCCGCGTTCACCTTCAAATCATGCGTCAGCCGCCATAGATAGAGATTCAGGAAGAGACCCGACATCGATGCGCCAAATTGAAAGCAGCTATGTATAATTAATGCCGTCACGGCATCTTTGCCAAGCTTCCGCTCAGGCGGCAAAGCCGCTCCTTTGATCGCTTGCCAAATTTGAAACACGGGTTGCAGCGCTCTCATGATTCATTCCTCCGAAGTTGTTGAAACGTATACGCATGTCGATTATACGCTAATTCATTCACTCTGCGAAGAGCCAAACTGTATTTAATCCCATATAATTCCACTCAATTGAAGGAGATGGTCCTGAAGCAAGCTTTTACTTACTATCCCCTTTACGCAGGAGCAAAAACAGGAGCAGGAACACAATCAAGAGCAGGAACCCGGAACATATCAGCATCCGTGGGAAATGTGAGCCCTGTTTGAAGTGGGGGAAGTTGCTTGGCATAGGGGATAATGACTCAAAGTCGAACATATGGGGTAAATACCGCTAAAATAGTCGCATTTCGCACATATTTCGCGTTTCAAAACGAGGATTACGGTCTTCCATGTAGAATGTATTGACTAATGACTCGAAATCAGATTGCGAATTTCGACTTCAAAACAATGAAAAGCGGTGATATGAAGTGACGTTTAATCCTGCCTTATCCTATACCATCTTTGATTTTGAAACGAGCGGCCTCGACCCGAAGAAGGACCGCGTCATCGAAATGGCGGCCATCCGCGTCGTTAACGGGGAAATCGCGAGCGAGTTCAGCACATTGGTTCAGTACGAAGGCAAGCTGTCGAGCAAAATAACCCAGCTTACCGGCATCACGGACGACATGACCGCCTGCGGCATGGACGAGGACACGGCTTTTCGTATCCTGAACCGCTTCATCGGCGACCATATCCTGATCGCCCACAACGCGCAGTTCGATCTTAGCTTCCTTCATCATTCGCTGATGCGCATCGCGGGCCGATCGTTTCGCAATGATTTTATCGACACGCTGACGATCAGCAGACAGCGCCATGTGTATCCCCATACGCTGAAGGATATGTGTGACCGATACGGCATTCCGTTAATCGGCGGACATCGCGCGCTGAACGACGTCGTTGCCTGCTGGGAGCTGTTCCGCACCATGGAGGAGGAGCAGCCCTCTCCGGAGGCTCTGAATCTGCTCGGTTACATGAAGAAATACGGGCCCCCTGCCTGGAGCCCGCCTCATGCGAAATTAGTGCCAATTGAATTGAAATATGAACCGCGAAATGCATAGATCTCTGCACCTTTGTGACTCTATCAGCTGCTGCTGCGAAATTGCCTGTTAGCCGCAAGGGAGAGTCTCCTCCTTAATTGGCTTCGACTGCCTTCGCGCGTTCCTTCCCTTTATCCGATTCCCCGGCATTGCGGTTAGCCGCATCGCGGTCTAACTGCATCTCCTCGACAGTCTTCACCTTCAAACGAGCGGCTCCTGCATAATCGCGCGTTGGCAAGAGCGGCTCCTCCGCCAATCTCTTCTTCGAGGCGGCAATGGCGGCACCGTATTGCGGCAGCCATGCTTCCTGAGCCTCCAGCATTTCGTCGACCATCTGCCAGATTTCCTTCGGGTTGCAAACGGCTCCGACAAGAGGGTCCATCATGAACGCCTGCCTTAACAGCTTGTCATCGCCATGGACTGCCGCTTCCACAGCCAATCGCTGAACGGAAATACTCGCATTGCATACGGCTGCGGGACCAAGCGGCAATTCGCCTACCAGCGGCATGGAGATGCCGTTGCGGTCCACGTAGCCCGGGGCCTCGATAATGGCATCCGCAGGCAGGTTGGCAATGACGCCGTTGTTCACCATATTGAAATGTCCGCGATAGACTCGGCCCGTTTCCAATGCTTCGATAATATATGAGCCGTGCTCATGGCTTCTTTTCTCGCTTTCATACATCAGGGGAGCTTCCTTCATCCAGTTCGGGAAATCCTTCTCGAACCAGTTTCTCCCCTCGGTGCAAACACGAAGATAACCGCCCGTTTCGCCGTTGATCCACGAACCGAGATCAATCCATTCCCCGATTTCTTCGGGACGCTTCCGGTACCACGGCACATATTCGCTAAGATGGCCATTAGATTCCGTGCTGTAATAGCCAAAGCGGCGAAGCATGTCGATCCTGACCTTCTCGGTTCGGCTGAAGTCCTCGTGACTCTCGAAAGCCTCGAGAAGCTTGCCCGTCAGATCCTCACCGTTGTGTCGAATGGAAATATACCAGGTCTGATGATTAATACCCGCGCAAATAATATCAACCTCTTCTTGCTTCAGACCGAAGGCTTCGGCGATTTGTGAGTGGCCCCCCTGCACGCCATGGCAAAGACCTACCGTCCGTACGCCGCCGTATTTGTTGCAGGCCCAAGTGAGCATCGCCATCGGATTGGCGTAATTGAGCAGAAGAACATCCTCCGCCGCGCATTCGCGAATATCGCGGCATATATTCATCATTTCTGCGATCCCGCGTTGCCCGTACATAATGCCGCCGGCGCACAACGTATCGCCGACGCATTGATCCACGCCGTATTTGAGCGGGATGTCCACATCGGTCGCGAAGGCCTCCAGTCCGCCTACTCGAATGGTATTGATGACGTACCGGGCACCTTGAAGCGCCTCCCTGCGATCGGTCGTAGCATCAATGCGAATGGAGAGGCCGTTCTCCCTAATATCGCGCTGGCACAGCTCGGTAACCATTTTCAAGTTTTCCGCGTTAATATCATGGAATGCAACTTCAATCTCCCGAAATTCAGAAACCGCGAGCAAGTCGCGAAGCAGCCCTCTGGTGAAGCCGATTGAGCCGGCCCCGATAAATGTAAGCTTGAATTTTGACATCGTCAAATCACCCTCCGCATAACCAATAGAATGAATACACCATCATTGTAGCAAGCCTATGCGGAAAGCGTTATCAATATTGTGACGACATTGCCGTTCAAGTGTTAGATATCGTCACTTTCATACTCGAAATGTTGAGGCTGGAAGGAGGATCGATACGCGATTGGCGTCGTTCCGGTATATTTTTTGAACAGAGCATGAAAGTAAGCCCTGCTGCCGACACCGACATAGTCGCAAATATCCGCAACAGGTATATCGGTCTGTCGAAGAAGCATCTTCGCCTTCTCCATTCTGAGATCGTTCAGATAGACGGAGAGCGTCCGATTCATTCCTGCGCTGAATAAGCGGTGGAGATAGCCTGGATGCAAATTAACGGATGCGGCAATATCCTTGACTTGAATCGGCCGATCATAATTATGATGAATATACGCAATCGCTTCTTTCAAATAACGATCAACCGCATTATGGGATTCTTGCAGATGATCCTGCCTGATATGCGCAATTGCAAGAAGCAGCTGGGCAAAGAGCAGCTCGATTCGCATCCTGCCTCGCTCTTCCTTCGCATCCAGTTCCAGCACGAGGCTCTTAAGCAGCGGATATACTTCATCAGAGTCCCGCAATACGAGGTAGGACGACGATTCCTTGGCAAGATCCTCAATATACGGATCCTCGGACGCGAGCTGGCCGAAGGAAGGGAATACGCTCTCCCTGTCTCTCATCGCAAACTCTACGTTGAGCATGCGGCAAGGCCCCGTGTCATCGACAATTAACCGATGCGGCGTGTTTGCGTCGAGCATCATAAATTCGCCTTTCCGCAGCAGGAAGTTTTTTTCCCGCTTTCCATCCGCAGCTTCCTCCAGATCAATGCGGCATTCCCCCGAAAGCACATACATAATTTCAACGGAATCATGCGTATGGAAGTTCATCGCATAATTCGACCACTGCTTGAAATAATAAGCGAACACTTTGGGATATTTCGGCCCCTTCAGCCATTCTTCCTTGAATAAAGCACCCATCTGCGCTTCGCCTCCTCACGCATTACTAATGCTCTTCCTGCTGCGCTTCCTCTTGCTCCTGCCTCAAATTCTCGCTCATAAGATTGAACAACTCCAAGGCGAGCTGCATATGCTCAAGACTCATGCCTCGATATAATTTCATCATCACGCTCTTGCGCACCTGACGAATATTCTCGACTACGGTTCTCCCTTCCTCCGTCAGCCTAAGCAGCACGACTCTCCGATCCGCGCTGCTTCGATCTCGAATCATATAGCCAAGATCGATTAACCGATCCGAGATACCCGTAACGCCGCCATTCGTAATAGAGAGGCGCTCCGCCATGTAAGACACATTCTGTTCGCCTTCTTCCGCCAGGATGATTAACATCTTCGCATGGGTCATCCCGAGGCCATGCACATTATATCGATTCCACTCCGCATGAATCTGTTTCCGAACCTCTCTGAACGACTCGTCCAGCAGTCTCATCAATTTGTATCTATTCTCATGCTCCGTCATCAATTGCTCATTTCCCCCGTTCAACATGTCTTCCTCTAGTGTACCACGAGACGAAGCTGTTTTGCTCACATCCATAAGATCGATAGCAACAAAGAAGGCGAGCGCGCTAACGGCGGCTCGCCTGAAGGTATGGCTCGACTTTCATGCTATCTTTTCAATGGTCGTGAATTATATTCCGTTCAGCTCTTCGGACTAACACTGAAGCAATCGAAGCGGCGCTTTCCCCAGCATCAGCTTTCTCGCTTCCTCCCAAATTAATCGCATTAACTGCTGAAGCGGCCATGCCGCCGTGCATACCGCCATCACGGCAATGCCGTGACGATGCGTCAACGTCGCGCCGGCGGAAATCGGATGCTCCTCCGGCGCAGCATATCGTTCAAGCAGCTCCGTGAATGGGGGCAGATGCTCCGCCCGTACAAAGTCGGAGAAAAGGTAGAAGGTCCCGGTATACGTCATCTCTTCCCAACTGCCCGAACTGCGAAGTCTATGTCTCATCGGATCGATGAACTGGCGCTGATGGAAAATAAGCTCATTCTTCCATTGAACCGATAATCGGTTATCAAAGCTTCGATAACGGAATTGCTCGCCTTTATGCGTTCTGCCGGGACAGAGAATATCCGCCTGCATCCAGATCGAGCCCTCTTCCAGCGTCACCTTCACCTCGTTAAGCAAGACAGCCTCCTCGAAGAGCATCACAGGCTCCGGCATATGCTCGACGACCGCGCCCGCTTCCAATTGAAAGCTTTGCTCCACTTTGGAGAGAATGCCTCGCGGACAAGGATGCGCCTTCATATACGATTGATTCGTAATCATCGCATGCGTTTCCGATTCGGCCCTCCATTCCATCGTATAGCGATCTCCTTCCAGGATGCCGGGCGACACATCCATCACAATGACGCTCAGTTGCCCTTGCTTTTGAAAGGATTTCGCGATTTTGAGCGGAGCGGTATGGAACTTATTCGCAAGAACGGTTCGATCCCCTGATTTGACGAATACGGACCGCAAATAGGCATGCTGTTGGCTATTCCCCATTCCAGGTAAGCTTCTCGTCAATGGGCTTCCTCGTGACTATGATGCTCTCCGCGGGTATGGGCGATTTCATGCTCCAGCCATCCGACAATGTCGGCAAGTCCATTCTCGCCCCTCAGATTGGAGAATACGAACGGGCGGTTGCCGCGCATTTTCAGCGAATCCTCCTCCATTACCGCAAGACTGGCTCCCACATATGGAGCAAGATCGATCTTGTTAATGACGAGCAAGTCTGAGCGCATAATGCCCGGACCTCCCTTTCGCGGTATTTTCTCGCCTTGCGCCACATCGATAATATAGATGAATCGATCCACGAGCTCCGGACTGAAGGCTGCCGCCAGATTATCACCGCCGCTCTCGATGAAGATAAGATCGAGATGCTCGAATCGCCGCTCCAGCTCTTCAATCGCCTCGAAGTTCATGGATGCGTCCTCGCGAATCGCCGTATGGGGACAACCGCCCGTTTCCACACCGAGTATTCTCTCTTCTGGAAGCACGCCGGTGCGGAACAGAATCCGCGCGTCTTCTTTGGTATAGATATCATTCGTGATGACGGCAACGCTGTATTTCTCGTGAAGCTCGCGCGTCAAACGCTCGACAAGCGCAGTCTTGCCCGAGCCTACCGGTCCTCCGATGCCGATTCGAATCGGCCGATTCCCTTCAATCGCTCCGCTTTCCCATTCCTGATGCGTATGTCCTTGACCTTGACACATATCCATTCCTCCTTGGATTTTGGAAGTCTTATTCAAATAAGTGTTGCGAAAACCGAAAACCTCTATTGATGCCTTCAACAACCTCTTCAAGACATGAATAATCGCGAATAGAGATGCTCGTGACGCATCATCGCAAGCTCGGCAAGCGGCATATTCGTATAAGCCTCCTCCGGCTCCATTCCCTCCGCCGCCGCAACCCCATGATCAATCAGCTCGGAGAGTCTGGCGATCAGCACTTGTCCCTCGGTTTGTCCGATCGACATGAGTCTCAGCGCGCTGTTCACGCTGGTCACAATACAGGTGTAGAAGTAGCTTTGCAAAGCCTGCTCGAGCGGAATTGAAAGCTGCCAGCAAATATAGCCATGAGCAAGGGGATGCGTGGCGAGACATGCTCCGCTTGCCAATCCCGCAAAAATCTCCTCCCAGCGCATGTCCGGGTGCAGCTTCCTGGCAAGCAGCACCAGTCGTCTGCCGAGCTTCTCCACTCCCCCTCTCGTCTCCGAGGCGATCCGCTGAACATGCAGCTGCCTCTCCAGCCGCCACAGCCTGTCCCATTGCTCTGCGGGCGCATCCCGGTACACCGCCCTCACGAGCTGCGCGTCAGAGGTTGCCCAGCTCTGCAGCAGCATGGTCGACACGTACTCGTAAAGCTTTGCCGAGTTGTCTATCCTCCCATCCTGCACGAGCGATTCCAAGCCGAACGAATGCGAGAAGCCTCCAATCGGGAGAGCCGAATCCAGCAGCTGCTGCAACGAAAGCCATTTCATCGAATCCTTCATGCCGCCGCGCCCCCTAGAACAAGAAATAGCGCTGAGCCATCGGCAGCGAGGCTGCGGGCTCGCAAGTAATATGCTCCCCGTCAACCGTTACATGATAGGTTTCCGGATTCACCTCGATAAGGGGCGTTCCGTCATTGTGAATCATGTCCTTCTTCGAGATGCCCCGGCAATTTCGCACGGGTTCGATCCGCTTCTGCAAACCTAACCGCTCCGCGATGCCGCTGTCAGCCGCCGCTTGCGAGACGAACGTGATACAACTGCTGTGCACCGCTTTGCCGAACGCCGCGAACATGGGACGGCCGAATACGGGCTGAGGCGTTGGAATGGAAGCATTCGGATCGCCCATCTGCGCGAAAGCGATGCTTCCCCCTTTCAGCACCAAATCGGGCTTCACCCCGAAAAACTTCGGCTGCCAGATGACGAGATCCGCCAGCTTGCCTGCTTCGATTGAGCCTACGAGATGCGAGATGCCGTGCGTCACAGCGGGATTAATCGTGTATTTGGCAATATAGCGTTTGATTCGAAAATTATCGTTCTGCTCCGCATCCGGCGCGAGGGGCCCGCGCTGCTCCTTCATCTTATGCGCCGTTTGCCACGTCCGAATAACCACTTCACCAACCCTGCCCATTGCCTGAGAGTCGGAGCTGATCATACTGAAGACGCCCATGTCGTGCAGGATATCCTCGGCGGCAATCGTCTCCGGCCGAATGCGGGAATCGGCGAAGGCGACATCCTCGGGTATGCCGCTGTCAAGATGATGGCACACCATCAGCATATCCAGATGCTCTTCAATCGTATTGATGGTGAAGGGCCGCGTCGGATTCGTGGAGGATGGAAGCACATTCTTATGTCCCGCCGCCACGATAATGTCGGGAGCATGTCCGCCGCCTGCGCCTTCCGTATGATAGGTATGAATGGTTCGACCGCCGATGGCGGCCAGCGTATCTTCGATAAAGCCGGCTTCATTGAGCGTGTCGGTATGTATGGCCACTTGCACATCGTATTGATCCGCAGCCTGCAAGCAGGTATCAATCGCGGCCGGCGTCGTCCCCCAGTCCTCGTGAAGCTTAAGCCCGATTGCGCCGGCTTCAATCTGCTCGATTAGAGGCGCAAGCGTAGACGCGTTGCCCTTGCCGGTGAAGCCGATATTCATCGGAAAAGCCTCTGCCGCTTGAAGCATTCGTCCCATATGCCAACTGCCCGGCGTGACCGTCGTCGCATTCGTGCCGGTAGCCGGGCCGGTTCCTCCGCCGATCATCGTCGTGATGCCGGAGGACAATGCTGTCTCGATCTGTTGTGGACAGATAAAGTGGATATGGGCATCAATGCCTCCTGCCGTCACGATCTTGCCTTCGCCCGCAATTACCTCCGTGCTCGCGCCGACGATCATATTCTCATCCACGCCGTCCATAATATCCGGATTTCCGGCCTTGCCAATGCCGACGATCAGCCCGTTCTTCAAGCCGATATCCGCCTTCACGATACCCCAATGATCGATAATGAGGGCGTTCGTAATCAGTGTATCGAGAACGCCGTCATCGCGAACAGCGCGGCTTGACTGGCCCATGCCGTCGCGAATGACCTTCCCGCCGCCGAACTTGCATTCATCCCCATAGACGGTGAAATCGCGTTCAACCTCCGCCCACAGCTCGGTATCAGCCAAGCGTACAGCGTCTCCGGTCGTCGGGCCGAACATGGCTGCGTAGCCTTCCCTGTCCATCCGGCTCATTGCCCCTCCCCCTTCCAGACAGCCAGCCTTGCGCGCGTTTCCTCGCTCATGCAGCCAATGATGGCTTCTCCGCGGCTGAGACCATTAAGACCGCATGCGATTCGGGCGCCGCCAAGCGTCACCAGATTAACGGGCTTCTCTTCTCCCGGCTCGAACCGAACTGCGGTGCCGGCCGCAATATCGAGCCTCATGCCGTAAGCAGCCTCCCGGTCAAACGTCAATGCGCGATTCACCTCGAAGAAATGATAATGAGACCCAACCTGAATTGGCCTGTCGCCAGCATTTCGAATGGAGATGGTTTTGGTTTCGCGGCCTGCATTCAATTCAATAAAGCCTGCCGCTGTCCGATATTGTCCCGGAATCATCGTTTGCCGCCTCCTCCTGCTATTCCTAACTCATCCTGTGATGGGATGATGAATCGTAACCAGCTTCGTTCCGTCAGGGAAGGTCGCTTCGACCTGCACCTCGTCAATCATTTCGGCAATGCCGTTCATGACCTGGCTTCTGTTCAGAATCGTCGTGCCGTATTCCATCAACTCAGCTACCGTCATGCCATCGCGAGCCCCTTCCAGTATTTCTGAGGTGATTAGAGCCACGCTCTCGGGGTAATTCAGCTTCACGCCTCTTTTCATCCGGCGCTTGGCAAGATCAGCCGCAATCGTAATAAGCAGCTTCTCCTTCTCGCGTTCCGTCAATTGCATAATGTCACCTCTCAATCCTCGTAATAGCTACATTATAGTAAGGAATTGGAATGAAGTAAATCATTTTATGTCAGATATAGTGACATTAATCAATCGAAAATTGTCGATTCTCACAATGTATCCGCATTCACTCCCATCAAACTAACAACCAGATCTTAAATGTAATGAGAGGATCTGGACATCCGCCGCTTATATAGCCAACCCTTGTCCAATATGATAAAATCGAATGTATTGATGTTTTATCGCAACAATTGAAGGAGGGAATTTTTACAATGGCAGCCAAAAGAATGCGTTCAGACATGATCAAAAAAGGCTTCGACCGCGCGCCTCACCGCAGCTTGCTGCGTGCCGCCGGAGTCAAAGACGAAGATTTCAACAAACCGTTTATCGCGGTCTGCAACTCGTATATCGATATTGTCCCCGGACATGTCCATCTTCAGGAATTCGGCAAACTTGTTAAAGAAGCCATCCGCGAGGCGGGCGGCGTGCCGTTCGAATTCAATACAATCGGCGTAGACGACGGCATCGCGATGGGACATATCGGCATGCGCTATTCGCTCGCAAGCCGCGAAATTATTGCTGACTCCGTTGAGACTGTAGTTAACGCGCATTGGTTCGACGGCATGATATGCATACCGAACTGCGACAAAATTACGCCTGGCATGATGCTGGGCGCATTGCGCGTCAACATTCCGACCATGCTGGTCAGCGGAGGACCGATGAAAGCGGGCAAAACCTCGGACGGTCGTTCAATCTCTCTCTCCAGCGTGTTCGAAGGCGTCGGCGCCCATCAAGCGGGCAAAATCAATGACGATCAATTGTTGGAGCTTGAGCAGTACGGCTGTCCGACCTGCGGATCATGCTCCGGCATGTTCACCGCCAATTCCATGAACTGCTTGGCGGAGGGACTTGGACTTGCTTTGCCAGGCAACGGCACGATTCTTGCTGTCGCTCCTGAGCGCAAGGAATTCGTCAAGGAATCCGCCCGCCAATTGATGAAGCTTATCGAGAAGGGCATCAAACCGCGCGATATCGTGACGAAGGACGCCATCGACAACGCGTTCGCTCTTGATATGGCGATGGGCGGTTCAACGAATACGGTGCTTCACACGCTGGCAATCGCTCATGAAGCCGGCATCGATTATCCGATTGAACGCATTAACGAAGTGGCGGAGCGCGTTCCTCATCTTGCCAAGATTGCTCCTGCATCCGATTATCATATTGAGGATGTTCACAACGCCGGCGGCGTCAGCGCTGTTCTGAACGAGCTGTTCAAGAAGGAAGGCGCGCTGAACGGCGATTGCCTTACCGTAACCGGCAATACGCTGCGCGAGAACGTGGCCGGCTGCGAGATCAAGGATACGGATGTCATTCATACCATCGACAATCCGCATACCGAACGCGGAGGACTCGCCGTTCTATTCGGGAATCTGGCTCCTAACGGCGCCATCATCAAGACAGGCGCGGTCGACAAATCTGTCGGCGGCTACCACAAAGGACCTGCAATTTGCTTCGATTCGCAAGACGACGCTCTCGCGGGCATTGCGGGAGGCAAAATCAAGGAAGGTCATGTCGTTGTCATTCGTTACGAGGGACCTCGCGGAGGCCCAGGCATGCCTGAGATGCTTGCTCCTACATCGCAAATCGTCGGCATGGGTCTTGGCGCCAAAGTTGCGCTGATTACGGACGGTCGATTCTCCGGCGCATCCCGCGGCATCAGTATCGGCCATGCATCGCCTGAAGCTGCCGAAGGCGGGCCAATCGCTTTCGTGCAAGACGGCGACATGATCGAGATTGACATGAACAATCGCACCATGGATCTGCTCATCAGCGACGAAGAGTTCCAGAAACGCCGCTCCGCATGGCCTGGCTTTGAGCTCAAGATCAAGCGCGGCTATCTTGCCCGCTATGCGCATCTCGTTACTTCCGCCTCGACCGGCGGCGTTATGAAGATGTAGCGCAAGCTTCATTACAATACGAACAGTGGCAGCAACAGGAAAGAAGCTCCGGCACCGCATATTAGCGGCACCGGAGCTTCTTTCTGTATCGACTATGAAACGACTTGCGAGTAAACAACCCTCTGCATCGATCAAATCGATACATGCTTCGAGCCAATGGCCGCTGCTTCCTCGCCAACCGTTGTAATAACCTTGTCGACTCCGCTGATCAGCTTGCCAGTTTCCTCTTGAAGCTTATTCCTTGATAATGAACTTAATTCCCTTATCTTGTCTACGGGCATGAGCAAAATCCGCGGCGAAATCAGTTCGCTCCGTTCCTTGCTTTTACGCCCCGATTTGCGCGGCTTTGCATTCGTCAGCACCTTAAGCAGCAGGCGCAAATAAATTTTTGTCGTTCTGGCGAATAAGCCATCCGGCATGCGCAGAACCTCGAAGCCAAGTCGCGTTGCTCCCCGATGTATCATCGTGATGCCGTACAGCGCTTTGATGCCCTGCGCATCCGGATCCTTCTCGAGCTGATCGGCCAGCTCCGGCAAGGCGCTCTCTACCTCTCGAATCAGCTTAATTCCCGTGGCTAAAGGCGTCTTGGAGCTTGCCGCGATCGATGACAACGTACGATTGTCGAAGTGAAGCTCAGCGACAGAATCGCCCTTCTTCAATGATCCGCCGTCCTCGAATGTAATCTCCTGGCCATGATAAGGTATGATGCGATAATGAAGTGTCGGCTCCTCGGAATCCCCTACCTTCTTGAGCCGGAACAACGTATGGAACAAGCTCTCCCAGAGCAGCCAGAGAGCAATGACAGAACGCTTGCCCAGCGATTGCTTAAGCGGCCGCTTCGCATCGGTCAGCTTGATCATTTCATCAATGCCTACGAAGGAATAGCCCTTGCGCTGTGCCTCTAACATGAAAGCTTCGAGCGCGATCAGCATATTCGCCGGCGCATCCTCGTCCGCCCCGAAGGTTCTGCCGCAATCATGCAGCAGCAGCACCTCGCCAGGCCGCAGCTTCTTCAGCATTCTCCGTTTCATTCGTTCCGGACCGACCTTCACTCGCCAGTCGCCGAACATCGACGACCACAATATGATCTGCATATGGCCAAGCTTTGCAAAATCGAACAGATTCACAATCCCCCAGGGCGGACGATAATAAATTGATTTCTTCCCCGTCGCTTTCTCGATGACATGGTTCGTCCTGTCGATATGTTTCCTGACCGTGCTCGGACGCATAATCCAATTCGACTTATGGTAATAATTATGAATGCCGATCGTATGTCCCTCACGATCCATTCTTCCGAGCACATCCTTCTGCGATTCCGCGTGCGAGCCAACGACGAAGAACGTTGCTTTGGCATCATAGCGCTTCAACAGATCAAGCAGCTCCGAAGTGTATTTCGGGTCGGGACCGTCATCGAAGGTTAGAGCGATTTCCTTATCCGCTTTTCCTTTCTTAAAGACGCGAAATCCGAATATGCGACTAATCACGCCAGGCAGAAACGCGTAGAAAGTCATAACATAAATGAGCCACAGCCATACATTTTCCATGATGTTTTCCCACCGTTTAATAAATTAGTCCGTCATTCAATAGCGGATTTGAACAATTGCAATACCACTAATTGTAGCATAATTCATAAAATAATAGGCACTTTTCGCAAAAACTATAGTACAATCTTATGTGGCAGCTTTCAATATCTTTGATTTCATTAAACGAAAGTAGGGAACCCGGCATGCTCACCTTCTACAAGAAATATTGGAGAACCGCATTTGATATCGCATTAATCGCATTAACCGTCTATCTCATCATGCTGGCTTTCAGTTTTTTCTACAAAATCGCCACACCGATCATTTTTTCTTTCGTTATTTATCTCTGCATCGAGCCGCTCGCCCGCAAACTCCACCGATGGGGAATTAAAAAATCCATCGCATCCGGCATTTCCGTCTTGCTGTTCACCTTATTGATTCTGGCGGCGTTCTCGGGAGCCGCTTACCTGATTACGAAGCAAGGCACGGAGCTTATCAACAAATTTCCTTATTATCAAGAAAAGCTTTCCTTCCATATCGGGAATATATCCAAGGAATGGGAGAAGCAGCTCGACAAGCTGCCTGCAGATTTTGATTTGGCCCAGAAGACGACGGATTTGATAGACGGCTCAACTGGCAAGCTGGAGTCAATTGCCAATATTTTTCTTTCTCATCTCGTCGGTTATGTTTCATCCTTTTCCTCGTTTGTTTTCAACTTTATCGTCGGCATCATTCTTGCTTATTTCTTAAGCATCGAGATCAATGCCTGGAAGAAGCTCGCATCGGACAAGACACCCCGGACGTTCAAGACCGCGTTCTTCTTTCTGCGCAACAATGTTTTCAAGGGCATTGCCCTCTACCTGAAAGCGCAGGCCAAAATGATCTCCATCACCTTTGTCGTCATTCTGGCCGCATTGCTTGCGCTTGGCGTGGATAATGCCTTTATAACCGCAGTAGTCGCCGCGATCTTCGATGTGCTGCCTCTGCTCGGCGTCAGCACCTTGTTTATCCCGTGGATCATCTATTTGTTCATCGTCGGGAAAACGTCTCTTGCGATTTGGCTCTCCGTATTGCTGCTTCTTGTTATCCTGGCCCGTCAAATTCTAGAGCCCAAGATTACAGGCGATTCACTCGGCGTTTCAGCATTTACCATGCTTGCTTTCATGATCATATCCTTGTCCTTGTTCGGAGTCGCCGGCGTTATTATATCTCCGATTCTTGTCATTCTTCTGAAGTCGCTCTATGATCAAGGCTACTTCCATCGCTGGATTCGGACGCCGATTGATGAATTTGACCCGCCTCAAACCTAAGATCTGGAGCTGGAGTTAGCCGCTGTCGAACTCGAAGCCTCTGAGGCTGCCGCAATATCAAGAATGCCGCGGAATAATCGCGTTGCTTGATGCGTGCTGTGCGGCTTACGATTAGCCGCCAGCACCGCAATCGCATATCTTGGTTTCGCGAGCGGTCCATAGCCCGCAAACCATTGATGATTTCGGGCTATTCCACCCTGAGTCGTTTCCGCCGTGCCAGACTTGCCCGCCGCCCTCCATCTGCTTCCCTTGATAGATTGACCTGTTCCATGATCCACAACAGCCTCCATCCCCTTGCGAAGCAAGCTCGCCGTTCTTGGACTGATGCGTCCCTGAAGATGAGCCGCGTAATGCGTATTCAGCCTGGCGAGCGTCTGGCCGTTCGCATAATCAATTTCGCTGACGATTCTCGGCTGAAGCACTCGTCCGTCGTGAAGCAGGGTCACCATCAGATTCGCTGCTTGCAGAGGCGACATACGAACATCCCTCTGACCGATTCCGCTCTGCGCAAGAATGCCGCCGTCCACTGCCCCATTGGCGAACAAACGCCCCTCTTCCTCTTCTTCTAACAGTCGAAGCGGCTTGCCCATAAGGTGAAAGGGCTTTTCCGTATGCCAGCCGATCCTATTTTTTACACCGAGCGCCTCGGCCGTTCGCTCAAATGCGGCTTGGTCGATTCTCTCCGCGATTTCGGCAAATACAAGGTTGCAGGACTGCGCCAGCCCGTCCTCCATCGTAAGCCTGCCATGACCGCCTGTCTTCCAGCATGACAATCCATACTTTCCGTATTCCCCATCGCATTCGAACGCCTCATGAGGATCAGCCAGGCGATTCTCATACGCAGCCGCTGCGGTTACAAGCTTATAGATCGAGCCCGGCTCAACTGCTGCGAGAGCATGATTCACCCACTGGGAGCCGTCCGAGCTTGTGAATTCGCCAGGCTTCAGCTTCGGTCTCGATACCATTGCAACAATGTCGGCGTTTCGGGTGTCCAGCACAACGACCGCGCCTTCCATTAAGCCTTCGCGATCCACATAGTCTTCTATTTCGTTCTGAAGCGCAAGATCGAGGGTCGTTCTCACCTTCACCGGGTAATTGCCGTTGCCTGGCCGCGTCACTCGCAAGTCCAGGCCCTGCAGCGGCTCACTCCTCCCGTCCAGGAAATAAGTGGCCGTGGTCTCGCCGACGCCATGCAATAAACTGTCCAAAGATTTCTCGAGTCCTGCGCCGCCAACTTGCTCATCCAGCCTTCGCTTGCCCTTCAACAATTGCTCGCGCTTATTGTCAAGAAGCCATTCGGGATGCTGGCTTGTGAAGCCGATCAGATGCTTCGGTTCGAACCCGGATAAATAACGATTATGGTAGGGAAGCACGCGTATTCCCGCCAGCTTAAGATTACCGACCTGACGCGCCTGCTCTTCAGTCAATCTAATCGGCGGGTCATGCTCGCCGTTTCTCCAGAACTCAGGCTGCTTCAAGCTGTCCAGGCGCTTGACAAGCACTCCCTTCTTCGTATGGAGCAATTCGGCAAGCTTGGTTAGTTCGGCTTCATCGCTCCCGGCATCCTCGTGAACAGGGAATAACGCCAGAGCCTGATAGGTTTCGCCCGTGATCGCTCTCCCGCACCGATCCAGGAAATCTCCTCTTCCCGAATCGAGCATCAAGCTGCGTCCCCGCTGCTTTACCGCCAGCTTCTTCCAATCTTCAGTCATTCTAAGCGTGACCTCGGAAACCTTGCCCCGATTCACCGGCAGCAATTGAAGCCAAATCAGTCTCGCCACAAACAATAATAAGACGAAGGAGATTATCGTCCCCATATATAACGCTCTTTTTCGAATCATTTTGACCATCCCGCCAATCATTTGCACCCTAGGGCGTGTTTGCAAACACGCCCTAGTATTCCCGCTTGCTGGAATATCATGCGCCGTCTGCGATTGCGAATGGTGGTGAAAAAAAAGAACCAGTCCCGGGAGACTGATCCTTCTTAGACAAGCTTACATGATTTTGAATTTGGACAGCGATTCCTTAAGGCCCTTCGATACGCTATCGAGTTTATCCGATAAGCGCACTAAGCCTTCGCTGATGCTAAGCTGCTCCGAGCTTAGCGAGGCCACCTCTTCCGAGGTGGCGGAGGATTCCTCTGCGACCGCGCTTACGCTCGTCATAGCGTCGGACAATACCGCCTGCGATTGATTCAACGTGCCGATAGAGCCGGTTGCAAGTTCAAGCTTCTCTACAAATTGGCCCATTTGATCCTGAACGGTCAAGAAAATTTCATTGGCATCCTTTACCGAGAGAATCTGTTCTTTGAACAGCGGGTATGCATCCGAAAGCACATGAACCGTTTCCTCGATCTCTCCTTGAATTTTCGCCGTAATCTGAGCAACTACGTCTATGGAATGACGAGATTGATCCGCAAGCTTGCGAATTTCGTCGGCAACGACCATGAAGCCTTTGCCTGCCGCACCGGCTCTTGCCGCTTCAATCGTTGCATTCAAGGATAGAATATTCGTTTGCTTCGTCAAATTATTGAGAACATCGAGAATCTTCACGATCGAACCCGTGCTTTCCTTCAGCGCGTCTACCTTCTCGACCATCGATCGCGTCATTTCTTCCGTAATGCCAGTCTTCTCCGTCAAAATTCCCATATAAGCTGTTCCTTGCTGACTGGCTTTCTCTACCTGGGTCGCCGACAACGACATTTGCTCATTCGCATCCATAACCTGTTTCATTTGCTGATTAATATGGTTGGTCAAATCGCTGCCTTTCTCGGCTTCAACAGCCAGGCTCGTTGCCCCGTTTGCGATTTCCTCCGTCGCCACAGCGATTTCTTTGGCCGCAATCGACGTTTTCTTGGAAGCATCCGTTAAATCCGCTGCTGTGAGCAGAACCTCTTCGGCTGAACGAGTGGTCTGCTCCGCCAATGCCGTAATTTGCTTCATCATCTCGTTAAAGCTGTCTGACAGTTGTCCGATTTCGTCCTGGCGCTGATGAATATTCGACCTAACCGTCAAGTTCCCGTTTGCTCCTTCGACCATCAGATTGCGGAGATTCACTAGCGGCTTGGCAATTGTGCGAATAACGATAAAACCGATGATTACGGCCAAAACAATCGATATCAGAACCATTAGCCATGTGAAGAGTTGAATGCCCTTCGCGTCCTCTTGCAAATTCGATACCGGTATCGTGCCTACCAGCTTCCAGTCTGTCGTCTCCAGTCGTTGGTATGCAGCCAATACTTGATGGCCGGTTGTATCCTCCAATTGGGGTCTGCCGAAATCCGCCTTGCTCCCTTCCGTCGGAAGAGATACCGTGAATGGCGTTCCGATTACAGTTGCGTCATTGTTCATCACATAATTGCCTGCATCGTCGACAAGCGACAAGTCGCTGTCCTCGCCGAGCTCCACATCATCATATCTGCTGAAAAATGTCTTCTCCAGCATATCCATAATAAGAATGTAGCTGTCTTCCGACTTTGACCCCATTCCCTTCACCAGACGTGCAAGAGCAAAGGAATCAGAAGAAGTTGACGATAGAATGCCATTCTCCTGCGGTCCAATCCAGACGACCTGACCATTGGCTTCTATCGTTCGGTTAACCCATTCATCCGCAATAATTTCCTCGGTGCTCAGCCGACCAATCGTCCCAACCGTTATGGACGGTCTGCCTTCTTCCATCGGTATAAGCGCCATTCCTTTAATTGAGCTGTTCGTCATATAAAAGCTGTTCAATCTTTCGTTAATATCGCGAGTCACCAGAAAATCACTCGAGTTGGACTGCAGCTTGCGAATACCGTCCTGTATTTCGGAATCCGCGATAATCTGCAGGGATAAATCCTCGTAATTTCCGAAGACGACATCCATGTTATTGGCAACCTGCCTAACCGTCTGATAGCTGGCTTCTGACACATTCTTGATCACAATGCTTTTCGCTTGCATATAAGCCGACTGTCCTACAATGAGCACGCACGCGATAATACTTATGAATATGATCCAGAACAGCTTCATTCCGACCGACTTGATTGGATTGTTAATTTTAATATTTTTCAATTGGTTTACCATTGAGGAAGCGGAGCTTAATCTTCCTGATTCCGATTTCTTGACATCCTGACTAATCTGTTGCTCTGAATTCGCTTTTCCTGATGGCTTGTTCTTGCTTGACATTTGCGGTGACACCCCTTAAGTAAATGTATGATGAACAATTTGAATCACATCGTATGTAGTTACTAAGTCTCAATCGACAAAGGCATAAAATAGTTATCGGCTACTACGCCAATTAATTGAATAGGCAAATAAAAAAAGAAGCAGCCCGTCTTAAGGAGCTGCTTCCGAGAAATTCTTCTTTTCTTTGCTATTCAATTTTGAACTGAGATAATGATTCCTTCAGTCCCTTCGATACGGCATCCAGCTTCTCCGATAATTGAACCAGACTTTGACTGATGCTTAATTGCTCGTTGCTCAGCGAAGCCACTTCCTCGGAGGTTGCCGACGCTTCTTCAGCTACCGCGCTGACATTCGTCATAGCTTCAGACAGCACAGACTGCGACTGATCCAATTGTCCAACGGATGTTGTGACACTGTCGAGTCTTTTCGCGAAGTGACCCATCTGCTCTTGCACGCTGAGGAAAATGCCGTTCGCTTCCTTCACGGAGCCGATCTGCTCCTGGAACAGAGGATACGCTTCCGAGAGAACTTGTACCGTTTCGCCGATTTCGGCTTGAATTTTTTCTGTTATTTGCGCGACCACATCGATTGATTGCCGCGATTGATCGGCCAGTTTCCTGATTTCATCGGCTACGACCATAAAGCCTTTGCCCGCCGTTCCTGCGCGTGCAGCTTCAATAGTCGCATTCAGCGACAGAATATTCGTTTGCTTGGTCAAGCTGTTAAGCACATCCAGAATTTTCACGATGGAGCCTGTGCTTTCCTTCAGCGCATCGACCTTCTCAACCATGGAGCGCGTCATGTTTTCCGTTTGTCCTGTTTTCTCGATCAACAATCCCATATGCTCGACGCCTTGACCGCTGGCTCTTTCCACATCGGAAGCCGAAGCAACCATCTCCCGGTTCGCCTCGATAACCTGCTTCATCTGGTCATTAATATGTACCGTCAAATCATTGCCCTTCTCGGCCTCCACGGCCAGGCTGGTCGCCCCGTTCGCGATTTCTTCCGTTGCCACGGCTATTTCCTTCGCGGATATCGAAGTCTTTCTTGAAGCATCTGTCAGATCTGTAGCCGTGAACAGCACCTCTTCGGCAGAGCGGGTCGAGCGAACCGCAAGCTCCGTTATTTGAATCATCATGCGGTTGAAATTCTCGCTTAAGTTGCCGATTTCGTCATGCCTCTTCCGAATGGATGAGCGAACGGTCAAATCTCCCCCTGCTCCCTGTACCATTAATTGGCAAATTCTGATTAGAGGACGGGCAATGGTCAATACGATTACCATCCCGATCAGAATGGCGATAATGGCTGCCGCAACCGCTGTTATCCAGGTTAATTTCTTGATTGCATTCGCGTCCTTCACAAGCTCGCCGACCGGAATGGTTCCCACCAGCTTCCAATTCATTGTCTCGAACTCGCTGTATGCGGCCAACACATCTTTTCCATCCGAATCCGACAGTTTTTCCGCCCCGTTCACGCTCTCTTCCGCCAGCTCAACCTTGACCTTCTGGCCAATCAGCGCTTGATTGTCGTTGATTACATAGTTTCCGTTATTGTCAACGATGGATATATCGCTGCCTTCGCCCAGCTCTACTTTCTCGTAACGCTCGCTAATGGCGGATGGCTTAATTTCGATCAAGATCATATAGTTCGCTTCGCCCGTAATGCTATTCTTCAATACGCGCGCTACCCCAATGGTCGGTTCCGAATTACTCAGCGAAATACCCTCTGCCGACGAAATCCAGTTCGTCTTTCCGCTTAGCTCTATCGTCTGCTTGAACCAATCCGATTGCTTAATTTCATCGATTTTGCTAGTGCTTGTGCCGCCGCTGGTAATCGGCATGAGTTTATCGGAAAGCGGAATCATGAGAATGCCCGAGATCGCATTGTTGCTCAATGAAAAGTTTTGCAGCATGTCCGAAATATCCTTGGACGCGACCAATTTCGCATAATCGTCGCCGCCTGACAGCATATCGTTCACCTTGCTGTGGAAATCTTTGTTGATCAGCACTTGCATCGTAATATCTTCGAAATTACTGAATATGATATCCAAATTCGTCGCCACTTGATTGACCGTCTGCAAGCTGGCTCCCGAAACCTTTCTCTCTACAATGGACTTCGCCTCTCCATAAGCGAGCAGACCCACGGTGAGAACGCATGCAAGAATACTGCAGAATATAGCGAGCAGAAGCTTCGTCCCAACGGACTGGAACAGCTTGACCCCGCTCGCTGAAGCTGCGCTTCCCTTTGCGATTGCGCCGCTGTTCGATAGTCCGACGTTTTTGGAAGCGGATTCATTTGTTTGCTGAACATTTTCCTTTTTCTTTTCCATCTTCTTCATCGTCTGCTTGTCTGTTTTGTCTTTCTGATTATCAGCCATACATAGACACCCGCTTTCAATTTGTAGGTCATAAGTCATATTCTCTAGGAGTGGCGAACCGTGACGAATGATGTAAGATCAGTTATCCCTATTATTTGGGATTATAACCAATCTGTCAATTCAAAGTTTTCAAAGAAAAAACCCGAGTGCTGTCAATGTCGGAATCGCATTGCAGCAATCAGGTTTCTCGAGGGAGGAATGAAGCTGGTTCATTTCTATTTATCTGATTTTTTTGCGCATCATATCCATCGTCTTCACCGGCTTTAACGTGCGGACGCGAACATGCTGCATCGGATGGCGGGCGGCGTCAAGCGCATTGCCTTCAAGATCCGTCAATTCGGTAATGGTTTGCTTGAAGAAGGTGCCGCCCGGACCTACGAACTCCACCTCTTGTCCGGGCTTGAAATGATTGCGCTGCTGCAAAGTAGCAAAGCCGGTACGGTCGTCATAGTCCAGCACGATGGCTGCGAAATCGTATGGCGCAGCCTTCTCCTCCGGCTCATAGATATGATCCTCAGCTCCGGGGGCATCGAGGAAAAAGCCTGTATTGAGCGGACGATTCGCTGCTTTGTTCATCTCGTCGATCCATTCCCGCTTCAATTCAAAGCCCTGCGGATCCGCGAAATAAGCATCAATTGCCTGTCTGTATACATTCACGACCGTAGCCACGTAATGAATGCTCTTCATCCGGCCTTCGATCTTGAAGCTGTCCACGCCAACTTCTATTAGAGCCGGAAGATGCTCTATCATGCACAGATCCTTCGAACCCATCGTGAAGGGATCTTCTCCCTCTTCATTGACAGGGAGATCATCCTGGAAGAGATCGTATTTCCAGCGGCAAGACTGGCAGCAGCCGCCGCGATTCGAATCGCGATCCGTGAAATGGTTGGATAATACGCAGCGGCCGGAATAAGACGAGCACATCGCTCCATGGATGAACGCTTCGATCTCGATATCCACATGCTTCTTGATTTCAGCGATATCCTCGAAGCTCGTTTCCCGCGCCAACACGACCCTCGGCAAGCCCTCTTCCTTCCAAAATTCAACCGCCTGCCAATTCATCGTGGATTGTTGGGTACTGAGATGAACCTCGAGCTTCGGAGCGACTCTCTGAGCGGTTTCGATAATGATCGGATCCGCAGCGATAATAGCGGCGATTCCCGCTTCCTCAAGGCTTTTCAAATAACTTTCCAATCCTTCGATATCCTCGTTATGGGCGTATATGTTCGTCGCGACGAACACCTTCGCTCCATAGCGATTGGCGAATTCAACGCCTTCCTTCATTTCTTCGAAGCTGAAATTATCAGCATTGGAACGAAGCCCGTATTTCTGACCTCCGATATAGACGGCGTCTGCTCCGTAATGAACGGCGAATTTCAATTTTTCCAGATTTCCTGCCGGAGCGAGCAGCTCCGGACGGTCAAGCCGATAACGCTTGCCGTGGTAACGGGGAGCTGCTTTCACTGTTGTGGACATATCGGTAACACCTCCTGCTGACTTTTCATCAATATACTTGCTCTTTATAGAGAAATCCGAAGCTCAGCTCGCGATTCTCGTCCTGAACCTCGCGAATCGCATCCAGCCATTCCTCTTGAAATTCATATTGCTCGGGATCCTGCAAATAGGCATCGATGGCTTTGCGATAAGCCTTGACCACAACTTCATTATACGCCATGGACTTCATGATGCCTTCGATTTTCAGACTGTCTACCGAAATGGCCAATAATTCGTGCAAGCTCTCCAATAAGCAAATATCGCCGGAGCTCATAATATGGGTTCCGTTGACGTCCTCGTAGATGGGAAAACGTTCATCTGGACGTTCTGCCTCCATAATATACATGCCGTCGAAATGCTTTATGCTCTTTTCCTGACCGCCTGCCGCTTCCCGATGCTCTTGATAGCTGTTCACGAGATTGCGCTTCGAATGATAGATATTCGTCATGCCGTGCACCTGAACCTGAATCTCCATCTCCGACTTCGTTTTCGTATCTTCGATCTGTTCCATGTTCAGCTCGCGCGCCAGCACATACCGGCTCGCGCCTCTGCGAGCCCAATATTCCGCAGTGGCGTAATTGGTCGAAGTCATCTCCGCGTTCCAATGCAGCCCGAGGGCAGGCGCGTATTTCTTAACCGCCTTTAGGACGGCAGGATCTCCGAATACGATCGCATCGACTCCAATATCGCCAAGCGCCGATATATAATCCGGCAGCTCGGCAAGCAAGCTGTTGTCCATCAGATTATTCATGGAAACATAGATACGGACGTCTTTCGGCTTTGCCAGCTTCACTGCGGCGTCTACCAAATCCAATGTGAATTCGCCCGCCAGCCGCGTGCCATACTTCGCTTCGCCGATGACAAACGCGTTCGCGCCCGCGTTCATAAGACATTCCATCTCCTCAAGCGAGGATGCAGTGCATAGTAATTCAGGTGTATAAGTCATAGCTGCGCTCCTTATAGCCAATCTTCAAAGCTCAAGCCGATTATTTCGAGGCTTTATTGCTAAGCTGTATATTTTTCAGATGCTCATTGTAGGTTTTCGCGAAGAGATGCGTTTGACTGCCGTCCTTCTTCGTTACGTAGAACAGATATTTCGTATCGGCGGGAAAAATGGCCGCTTCAATGGAAGCCAGACTCGGACTTGCAATCGGTCCCGGCGGCAAACCGTCCACCTTGTACGTGTTGTATGGGCTGTCGATATCAAGATCCGCTTGAAGCAGCCTCTCCTTCGGCTCATCCAGCGCATATTGCACCGTGGCGTCGATCTGCAGCCGCATCGGATACGCCAACCGGTTATATATGACGCTTGCAACGATCGGTCTCTCCTCATCCACGACGACTTCCCGTTCAACCAGAGAAGCAATAGTCAACACCTCGTGAAGCGATCTGCCTGACGCATCAATCGCGTCCTGCCAGCCCTCCGGAAGACTATTCAGCTTATGATCGGTCTCTTGGAGCATTCTGGCAATAATCTCTTCTTCCGTGCTGCCTACTTTCATTTCATAGGTTTCCGGGAAGAGATAACCTTCCAATCTTACCTTGAATGCATCGGATTCGGGAATCGAGCGAACGGTCTCAGCATCCGCCCAGTCATGCTCGCCTGTTGCAAGGGACATGAATGTATCCTTATCGACGAAGCCCTCCGAAGACAGCTTGTCTGCGATTTGCTGAACCGTGTAGCCTTCCGGAATAGTGAAATGAATCGTCTCTGCTTTTATGGTCTCACCGGCGTTCAGCTTATTAATAATAGCACTTAGCTCCATACCGGGCTGAAGCTCGTAATCGCCTGCCTGAAACCCGGACCCTTCGTTCTTCAACTTCAGATAGTAACCGAAAATCTTGCCGTTGCGTATGATGCCATTCTCTTCGAGCGTCTCCGCAACACCGCTTGCCGACATGCCTTTGGAAATCGTGACCTTCAGCGCTTCTCCGGCATGCGTCGGCTTTAAATTGCTCCATACATAATAATAAACGCCTCCGGCTCCAAGCGCCATAATCAATAAAAGGGAAATGACGACATAAATGGAGATGACCCAGCTTGGAGGTCCCTTGCGTCTTTTTTTCCGTTTCTTCTTGTTCGATTGCCGTTCTTTCTGCTCGTCCATCTGTTCCGTATGTTCCAACCGTTACACCCTTTCGCGAGTCTGCATTTATTCTCATAAAAATACAAGAATTTATAAGGAGCTTCTTATAAATTCTTGTATTTTTCGGAGAAAAGAGCGGTTGCAAGCCGCTCTTCATACATGAAATTGAGATGGCGGAGCCATCGATTAAGGTCTTTCATCTCCGGCGAAGAAGGAATCGTCATAGGCTTCCGCCACAAATTCCCATTCCACTTCATCCTCGATCGTTTCCAGTTGAGGCTCGCCGTCATCGAGAATAATGCGCATGAAAGCAATCTCGTCCTCCGCCTTCATTGCTGCGTTCTGAAGCGCGGCGTAATTCATGCCGTTCCATCGAAATTCCGCCATTATGCGATATGGCTCGGCAATGCCTTCATCGGAAACAAGCTCGACTTCCTGGCCGAAGGCTTCCTTCAGCAAGCTCAGCCCTCCGGAGAATTCGCTGCTCATTCTTCCTTCTCCTCCAGCTCGGATAGAAGCGTATTGAAAGTCTCCTCCACCATATTCCACTCTTCCTCGTCCTCGATGGTGTAAAGCTTGAGATCATCTCCGTCTTCTTCGTAACGGAACGCATACACCTCGTCCTCCTCCTCGTCTTCGCCGACAAGAGGAACCACCATCATATATTTCTGGTCCGAGCCGTCTACTTCGAATTTCATAATGACCTCGAACTCTTCTTCGTTGCCTTCCTCATCCGGAATATAAATAATTTCCGGTTCTTCAAATTGCATGTCGTCATTTGTCATCGTGACCATCACCTTTTCGTTTTAGAATCGAGATAATTTTGCAAGATCAGCGTTGCCGCCATCTTGTCGATAACTAGCTTTCGTTTCTTCCGGCTGACGTCCGCTTCCAGAAGCGTGCGTTCGGCTGCAACCGTTGTCAGCCTTTCATCCCAAAGGTGAACAGGCACTTGGAGCTTCTGCCTCATATCCTCCGCAAAAGCCATGCAAATTTCGCCACGCGGACCAATCGATCCATTCATGTTCTTCGGCAATCCCACGACGATTTCGGTAACCTCGTGCTCCTTGGCCAGCTCGGCGAGCTTACCCATCTCTCCGCCATCGCGTCGCTTCTCCACAACGGCAACTCCCTGCGCCGTCCAGCCAAAGGCATCGCTTACCGCAACGCCGATTCTGCGATCGCCGTAATCAATTCCCATCGTTCTCATCCTGCGCCGGCTCCTTCATTCCTTCTTATGCAACAGGTAAAACCGGACAAGCTCTTCGATGAGTTCATCGCGTTCTTTCTTGCGAATCAAGCTTCTGGCGTTGTTGTGCCGCGGGATATACGCGGGATCTCCGGACAGCAAATACCCAACGATCTGGTTAATCGGATTGTAATCTTTCTCCAGAAGGGCTTCATGCACCTGCAGCAGAATATCCTCGGAAGAAGCTTCCTCACCCTCCGCCTTCACGTTAAACTTCATTGTTTGGTCCATAGAACTCATCAACAGCACCTCGCTTCCCAAAACCTATACATGGATATTACCTTGCTCTATCATATCACATTTGCCTGACTTGTAACCAGTTCTTCTGCAAGTTTCAAAGCTTCTTCCAGCTTGCTTGCTTCTTTGCCACCCGCCTGCGCCATATCGGGTCTTCCCCCGCCGTTGCCGCCGCACACGAT
The DNA here is from genome assembly GCF_011947265.1 of Paenibacillus sp. HB172176. Classification (GTDB taxonomy): domain Bacteria; phylum Bacillota; class Bacilli; order Paenibacillales; family Paenibacillaceae; genus Pristimantibacillus. The sequence continues at coordinate 64,612 of NZ_JAATHD010000012.1, read as the reverse complement.
GGCAGCCTCTTTGATGATTTTGCCGGCATGGAAGCCCTTCTTCACCAAATCGGCGGAAACCGCGGCCGCAAGATTCACTTTGTCCTCCTGTACGGCGCCGAGCACGATTACGCTCGAGCCGAGCTTCGGCTTCAGTTCATCCACAATGCCGCGCAGCGCGTCCATGCTTGGCGCGTTCACCTTGGCGCAGAGAATATTGATTCCGCCTGCTTGAACCGCTTGCGCTTCCAGCGAGCCCGCTTCGATTCGGCTAAGCTTGGCCTGCAGGGACTCGTTCTCGCGCGAGAGCTCCTTCACCTGCCCGAACAAAGCTTCAATTCGCTTCGGCACATCGCCGATATTCGACTTGAGCAGCGAAGCCGACTGCTTCAGAAGCTCCGCCTGCTCTTCATAATAGGCATAAGCATGTCTGCCGGTCACCGCTTCGATTCGACGCACGCCCGATCCGATGCCGCTCTCGCCGAGGAGCTTGAACAGACCGATCTGGGCCGTGTTCGTCACATGACAGCCGCCGCACAGCTCCAGGCTGTAATCCCCGACCTGCACGACGCGGACGACATCGCCGTATTTTTCCCCGAACAAGGCCATCGCTCCCATCGCCTTCGCCTCCGCGAGCGATTTGCTCGAGATGATTACCTCCGTGCCCAGCCAGATTTGCTCGTTCACCTTGCGCTCGATTTCTGCCAGCTCCTCGGCGGAGATGCTGCCAAAGTGGGAAAAGTCGAAGCGCAGTCGGTCTCCTTGCACCAGGGAGCCTGCTTGATTGACATGCTCGCCGAGCGTCTCCTTGAGCGCTTTATGAAGCAGATGCGTAGCCGTATGGTTTTTAATAATATCCTCTCGGGTCGCGCGCGTAACAGCGGCCGTCGCCGATGCGCCCTTGCGCAATGTCCCGGATGTGACGACAGCTTGATGAACGGGCTGTCCGTGAGGCGCCTTGTTCACGTCTTCTACGGTCAACGTGAAGCCTTCGCCCGTAATCGTCCCCTTGTCGCCTACTTGCCCGCCGCTCTCCGCATAGAACGGCGTCCGGTCAAGAATGACGGCGATTCGGCTTCCTTCTCCCGCGACGTCGACCAGTTCGTCGTTCAACATAATGCCGATTACGCTGGATTGCGTTACCAACTCATTATAGCCAACAAACTCGCTTTTATCCGTGAAATCGCCCAGCGGACCGCCTTGCACCTTCATGCTGCCCGTATCCTGTCTCGCCGAGCGCGCTCTTTCGCGCTGCGCCTCCATGGCCGCGTCGAAGCCTTCGCGGTCGACCGTCATGCCTTGCTCGAAGGCGAAGTCTTCCGTCAAGTCAAACGGGAAGCCGTACGTGTCGTATAATTTGAATGCATCCTCGCCGCTAATTCTACTCTCCTTGGCAGCCGCAGCATTCTTCACCAGCTCCGCAAGCATAATCAAGCCGTCCGAAAGCGTCTCATGGAATCGCTCTTCCTCGGTGCGAATGACGCGTTCGATAAACTCCCGCTTCTCCACAACCTCCGGATAGTAAACGCCCATCACGTCTCCGACAATCGATGTGAGCTCGTACATGAACGGACGATCGACGCCGAGCGACTTGCCGTAGCGGACCGCGCGGCGGAGCAGCCTTCTAATAATATAGCCGCGCCCTTCGTTCGAAGGCATGACTCCGTCTCCGACCGAGAAGACCACCGTGCGAACATGGTCTGCGATTACCTTGAGCGCAATATCATGCTCTTCGTTTTCACCATAGGTTACGCCAGCAATCTCGCAGGTGCGATCGATAATCGGCCGGAACAGGTCCGTGTCGAAGTTCGAATCCACATCTTGAAGAATGGATGCAAAGCGTTCGAGCCCGGCGCCGGTATCGATATTCTTGTTCGGCAGAGGCGTGTAGCTGCCGTCCTTGTTGTGATTGAATTGCGAGAACACCAGATTCCAAACCTCAAGGAAGCGCTCATTCTCGCCGCCCGGCCAGCATTCCGGATCGGAGAGGTCGCCGTACTTCTCGCCGCGGTCATAGAAAATTTCCGTGCAAGGTCCGCAAGGGCCTTCGCCGATATCCCAGAAATTCTCCTCCAGCTTGTAGATGCGGCTCTCAGGCAAGCCGATGACCTCATTCCAGTATTTGAACGCTTCCTCGTCCTCCGGATACACCGTGACCGAAAGCCGCTCGGGGTCGAAACCGATCCACTCGGGCTTCGTCAGGAATTCCCAGGCCCAGTTGATCACTTCCTCCTTGAAATAATCGCCGATGGAGAAGTTGCCCAGCATCTCGAAGAACGTATGATGGCGGCGCGTTTTGCCCACATTCTCGATATCGTTGGTGCGAATGCATTTCTGCGAGTTGGCGATCCTCGGATTGTCCGGTATCTCGCTTCCGTCGAAATAACGCTTAAGCGGCGCCATCCCGGCATTGATCCACAGCAGTGACGGATCGTTATGCGGAACGAGCGACGCGCTTGGCTCGATCTTATGTCCTTTGCTTTCAAAAAACGCGAGCCACTTTGCTCTGATTTCACTTGCTTTCATTATAGATTCCCCCTAAATTGGTTTTCAAAAAGAACATAAAAAAGTCCCTGTCATTGACAGGGACGAATCTTCTTCGCGGTACCACCCTGGTTATCGCGCGACCCTTCGTCCGCGATCTCCTTCTCGGAAGTTAACGGTTCCACCCGGTGAAGTTCATTCACACTCCGAATACAGCTTTCGGCCACTCTTCGTCTTGAGCGCTCTCTCAGCCGCCGTGCCTTCCGCGAATGCTGTCTGCGGAAATTCGGCGAAGCTCTCTCTCTGGCTGACGGGCAATGGCGTACTTCCATTCGTCATCGTGTTCATCAGATCTATGATCAAATTATAGCTACAGCCATCGGGGCTGTCAAATGATCTTTCTCCTGACATAATAAGCAAACATATGCTGCATGATGACCTTGCAAGCCGCGAAGATCGGAACGGCGAGAATCATGCCGACAATGCCGGCGAGCTGTCCTCCGACAAGCACGGCGAAAATGATGAGCAGCGGATGCAGATGCAGCGATCTTCCCACCACCTGGGGCGAAATCACATTGCCCTCCAGCGTCTGGCAGAGCAGGTTCACGACGGCGACGAGAATGATCATTTTCATCGACACGGTCGAAGCCATCAGCAGCGCTGGAGCCGCGCCGAAGAAGGCTCCCAGGTACGGAATGATGTTCGTGATCGCCACAATGCCCGCCAGCAGCAGCGCATAGGGCATTCCGATGATCAGGTAGCCGCAATAGGCCAGCACGCCTACGATCATGCACACCAGAAACTGTCCCCTGATGTAGCTGCCCAGCGCGCTGTCGATGTCCTTGAGCAGACGTACCGTGTTTTTGCGATGCGCCTTCGGCACATAGGTAATGATCGTGCGCTCGAACACATCGAAATCCTTCAGAATATAGAACGCCAGGAACGGTATGACGAAAGCGACGAACATCGCGCTGAGCATGGCGCCGATATTGTTGACCAGATTGAACAGCGCGTTCGATATGCTCTTCTCGATATGCATGAGCGACCGGTTCATGCCCTCTCTGATGCTGTCCGGCAGGAACGAAGTGTTGTTAATGTCGGAGAATATATCTTGCGCCTTCAGCGTCAGCTCCGGCATATGCTCATTGAGCTCCTGCACCTGTCCGATGAACATCGGAATCATGTTCACGAGCAAGACGGTGAACGCGGTGCAGAATACCGCGTAGATAAGCAGCACGGCGACCGTTCGAGGAACTCTGCGCTCGTGAAGCAAGGTTACGACGGGATGAAGCACATAGGATATGATCATGGCAATAATGAAAGGGCCGAGGACCGCTTTGAGAAATCCGAACAGAGTCGCTATAAGCGGCTTGAGCTGCATAAGAAAAAAAACGGCAATTAGCCCTAATATGAAATAGACCAGCCCTACGAAAATTCTGTTTCCCGTGAAACGCTCCATACTTGCACCTCCAAGCATTAAAGACGTATGCGCGGCGGCAAATAAACGCCGGCCGCGCGCAACCGTATAGTTCAGTATATGTACAAGTCCGGCGGTTCATCCTTGAAGCGGCCAATCCATGCAAAAAAGACGGTTCGGGAGAAATCCCGGATACCGTCTTCGTTAACGTTTCAGATGCAGTTAATTAACATGCGTATGCTCTTGCGGAATCTCTTCTTCAAAGAAAAGGTCGTCGAGCGAGCTTAAGGTGCCGTCCTCTTCCACTTGGTAGACCGACATTTTCTCGCCGTTCACTGTCAGTTCAATAAAGCAGCCCCAGCAATAAAACTGGTGGGAACCAATCTTCCCGATATCTTTCGAATTGCAATTCGGACATCTCATCATAAACATTTCTCCCTATCCTGTGAAATTGGAAGCGGCGACTGGCTCCAATTCCGTGTCACTGACAGCCGGAACGATAATCGCGTCTTCCCCAAGCAATACCTCATCCGGATCGCTCGGCGCCTTCAGCCATTTACGCCCTTCTCTCAGATCCGAAACAAAACCGTCAGTTAGCTCATATCCTATTATCTGTGTACCCTTAAAAGGGTAGAAGTAAACATCCGAGAGGGTCCCCAGTTGCATGCCCCCGGTCGTAATAACCGGCAAATCCCTCAGTTTCACCACTCCCGAATGGAAGGCCCGCTGCACCTCGTTTGGCTTCGCCGATTGCACCGCAGTCTCATCCGAGATGATGACCGCATCCTCCCCGCAGGTCAGAACATGCTCCCAGAGCACCACCTTCACTCTGGCGGCGAACAGTCTGGCGAATTCGAGAATCAGACCTTTCAGCTGCCAGTGCTCGTCGAACCAGGCATCCTTCACGATGCCGACAAGCTTGCCCGAATGAATGACGATAACAGGCATGCCGATTAATTGTTGAAGTTTAATCACTTTGGATGAGCGCCTCCTAAGCCGATTCCCGAAGTCTGCGCGCGATTCGCACAACAATCCCGGCGGCTTCTTCTAGTTCCTCCAAAGTATTCCCCAATCCAAAGCTGAATCTTACAGCGGAATCGATAATTTCCTGCGAAAGCCCCATTGCGCCGAGTACATGCGACTTCTCAAGCGAGCCGGAGGTGCAGGCGGAGCCGCTGGCGGCCGCAATGCCGGCCATATCCAAATTCATAAGCATGCTCTCCGTATCGATGCCAAGAAACGAGATATTCGCGATATGCGGCAAATGGCGGACGGGATGTCCGTTTACCGCGATCGCATCTTCTCCGAGCCCTTGAGCAAGCAACTCTACCCATCTCTTACGAAGCTTGTCCAGAAAAGGTTGCTGAAAATTCATTTTGTTCACACAAATGTCAACAGCTGCTGCGAATCCGGCGATTCCCGCGATATTCTCCGTGCCGCCGCGGCGCTTTCTCTCCTGCGAGCCGCCCTGCTGCAAAGCCTCGAACGGCGTGCCGCTCGAAATATAAAGGGCGCCCGCCCCTTGCGGACCGTTTATCTTATGGGCTGAGAAGCTCATCAAATCGACCGGAAGCTCATCCAGAGCAATAGGCATCTTGCCCAGGGTTTGCACCGCATCGACGTGGAATAACGCTCCTGCAGCATGAACAAGCTCCCCAAGCGCCTCAATCTCTTGCAGCGTTCCTACTTCATTATTGCCGTGCATGATGCTGACAAGCGCCGTTTGCGGTCCAAGCGCCTCCTGCAGCTGCAGAGAATCGACTCTCCCCTCATGATCAACCGGCAGTATGGATAAGGAGAAGCCCTCTTCCCTCTGAAGCCACCCGCAGGTATGCAAGACGGCATGATGCTCGGCCGCGGATGTAATTAACTGGGTCTTGCCTTGCCTGCGCTGCGCTCTGGCCGCACCGATAATGGCCGCATTGTCGCTCTCCGTGCCGCCGGAGGTGAACAGCAGCTCGCCCGGCTTGCAGCGGAGAGCCCCGCTAATGAGATCACGCGCATGGCTGAGCTCCTTCTTGGCTGCCCGTCCATACGCGTGAATGCTGGAGCTATTGCCGCCCGGTCCCTGCATGATCTCAAGCATCTTGTGAATGACCTCAGGATGCAGCGGCGTCGTGGCGGCATGGTCGAAATAATACATACGCAATCATCTTCACCCGTTTCCGCTTAAAGTGCAAGAATCAAAAAATCCTGTTTTAGATGTAAAACATATAGGAGTCTTTCTTCTCGGCTTCTTGATAGGTAATCAAATGCTCCAATGTCGTTGAATCGAGCACCTCCGCAATGCCGTCCCTGATGCGCAGCCACAAATTGCGCTTGGCCGGATCATCCTCTTCCGTGAAGTCGACGGGCGAAATCGGCCCTTCCAATATGCGAATAATGTCTCCTGACGTAATCTCCGCCGGATCCTTCGATAATATATAGCCGCCGTAGGCGCCGCGAACGCTCTTCACCAGACCGGCATTCCGCAGCGGAGCTACCAACTGCTCCAGATAATGCTCCGAAAGTCCATTGCGTTCCGCAATGCTTTTCAGGGAAAGCGGCCCTTGTCCGTATCCCGTTGCAAGCTCCATCATAATCGTCAGACCGTAACGGCCCTTCGTTGAGATTTTCATTTTGCACCTCTCTGTATCTCAGTGTATTCCCATATTTCTTCTATGTTAACATATCCCCTCGCGCAACCGATACAAAAAGCTTATGGGATTCATGAAAATGTTTCAATCCTATGGTACAATATTGTTGTTTCATTCAACAAGGCGGTGATTGGATTGACAAAGTCAAACGCGGACACAAGAGTCGTGGTCGGCATGTCCGGCGGCGTCGACTCTTCCGTAACAGCGCTCCTGCTCAAGCAGCAGGGCTATGATGTAATCGGCATCTTCATGAAAAACTGGGATGATACCGACGAATTCGGCCATTGCACGGCGGAGGAGGATTCAGAGGATGTGCGCCGGGTATGCGATCAGATCGGCATCCCTTATTATACGGTTAACTTCGAGAAGCAATATTTCGATAAAGTGTTCACCTACTTCCTCGATGAATACAAACAGGGCAGAACGCCTAATCCGGATGTGATGTGCAACCGCGAGATCAAATTCGGCGACTTCCTCAAGAAGGCGCTGGAGTTGAATGCGGACTTCCTTGCCACCGGCCATTACGCGCAGGTGCGGCGTGACGAGAGCGGCGTAACCGAGCTGCTTCGCGGGGTGGATACGAATAAGGACCAGACCTATTTCCTCAGCGCCCTTAATCAGCAGCAATTGGCCAAAGCGATGTTCCCTATCGGGCATCTGCCGAAGCCTGAGGTGCGCCGCATTGCAGAGGAAGCCGGCCTCTATACCGCGAAGAAGAAGGACAGCACGGGCGTCTGCTTTATCGGGGAACGCAATTTCAAGGAGTTTCTAAGCGGTTATTTGCCGGCGCGGCCGGGCGACATGATCGACATTAGAACCGGCGAGAAAAAAGGTCGTCACGACGGACTGATGTATTACACGCTCGGACAGCGTCAAGGCCTTGGCATCGGCGGCACAGGCTCGGGAACGGGAGAGCCATGGTTCGTCGCCGAGAAGAATCTGGAGCAAAATATTCTATACGTCGTGCAAGGTGAGACGCATGAAAGCTTGTATTCGGAAAGCCTTGTCGCAACCGGCATGAACTGGATTGCGGCGCGCGATCTGTCGAAACCGCTAAGATGCACGGCCAAATTCCGCTATCGGCAGCCCGATCAAGGAGTAACCGTAACCATGCGGGAGAACGGCGAAGCTCTCGTTGCGTTCGATAAGCCGCAGAAAGCTGTTACGCCTGGACAAGCGGTCGTGCTTTACGACGGCGAGATCTGTCTTGGCGGCGGCACCATCGACAAAGTGACGAAGAAGCCGTATTCGAAGCAGACGTCGTAATAACAAGCGCAGGTACACTGATATAAGCTTAATCGGGCTGACTGCCGGCCTGGTTAAGCTCTTTTTTGTATGGGAAGCCGGGAGTTCTCTCAGCAGGAAGCAATCTTGCTCTAGCGATTCTCAGCTGCTTGATCTCTTCCACTTGAAACCTCCATTTCCAGCCTAAATCAGTGATTTGACCGGGGAACGCAGCGCCCTCCAAATGCGCGTACAGCCAGCCCCCGAACGTGTCATAATCATCCGTTGGAATGTTGAGTCCGAAATAGCCGTTCACTTCTTCAATCAGGATTTGCCCATTAACGGAATAGGTGCCGTCTTCATGCAGCGCAATATACTTCATGTCCGGATCGAATTCATCCTGAATGTCGCCGACGATTTCCTCCATAATATCCTCCAGGGTCACCAGCCCCGAGGTTCCGCCGTATTCATCAATTAAAATCGCGATTTGACTTCGTTTCTTCTGCATCAGCTTAAGCAGATTGCTGATCGAGATAGACTCGGGAACCGTCGTGACCGGCCTGATCAATCCCGCAATGCTCGTTTCCTTCGACATATCCTTCTTGAGCAGATCCTTGATATGAACGAAGCCGACAATATTGTCCTTGTCGTTATCGCATACCGGGTAACGGGTGCGCATATATTGAATCGCGATCGCCATATTGGCTCCCAGCGACAAGCCGGCGCGCAGGCAAATCATTTCCGTACGGGGAATCATAATGTCTCTGGCTGTCGTTTCCGAGAATTGAAAAATATTGTCCACGAACATGAGCTCGGTCTGATCAATCAAGCCTCTTTGATGGCTTTCCTGCATAAATCTGCGAAGCTCTTCTTCGGTATGAACAGGCTTCGCCCTCTTGTCAAAAAAATCAATGTCGGTAAGCTGCATCAAAAGAAAGTATAAGAAGAGAACCGCAAGGAGGAAGATGAGGAATTCAGCGAAGAATCTTGCATAGCCAGCCGGGTATACCCACTCTTTCAGCCATGCAGCCGACAAAGCGGAGACTATCCATCCGACGCCCGCACAGCAGACGAACATCCCGAGAAAACTGCATGCCGTGTAAAAGCGTCCATAAGCCAAAACATGCTTGAAAAGACTCGGCGAATCCGCTGTTCGCTGAAGCCATATGGGCATGACTTCAGCACTCGCCAAGGCGTTACGAGTGATACTCCATCCGGCAACAATCCTTCGCATGATCGCGAAGCCTCCCGCACAAAGCAGGAAGAAACAAGCAAACAGAAGCAGCACGCCTGAGGGCAAAGAATCATTCAACGCTTCCCTGTCGATCGCGCCGCAGGCATTGCGGGTAAACGACCACAGGAGCACCTCCTTCAAAATCTTTTATTATATCTATTCAGAACTGCCTATCCATTATGTGCGGTCATGAAGCTATCGCCGCCCGATTGCGGGCAATGTTCACAAGTCTGCTACCGTTTGAGCGCCAAGGCGGGTCGAAATACGCGATCAATTTGGTATAATGCAAGAAGCGGTCAAACCGCTGCAATACGAGGAGGAATTCCTGATGAAAAAAGTATTTCTTATAGTCATTCTGCTGCTATTCGTTATGCCCGCGGCGGCATTCGCGCATTCCACGGTCAAATCGGCCGCGCCTGACAAAGATTCCACTGTCGCTGAATCGCCGGTGGAGGTGGAGATGACCTTCTCGACCAAAATCGAGTCGCTCAGCACATTCAAGCTGTATGATTCTGCCGGGGAACAGGTCGAGACAGGCAAACCGGAAGCGAGCGGCTCCACGCTTAAGGCCGCGTTACCCGCCAAGCTTCCAAACGACACTTATACGGTGAAATGGACTGCGGTGGGCGCTGACGGCCATGCCGTAGAAGGCGAATATTCGTTTACAGTCGCCGCCCCTTCCCAAACGGCAAGTCCATCTCCCGCTCCGTCTACGGAAGCTGCTGTAACCGGGCAGCCGGACAGCTCGCCTTCTCCCGATGCCGCACCGACCAATGCGTCAGTTGGCGATAATGATGCGACCGGAGCAACAGACAGAGACAGCAAGGACGGCAATTCCGGAGACGAAGAAAGCTCTGACCTTGCTCCGCTTATCGCCATCGGAGCCATCATCGTCGTATTGGCCGCCCTCTTCTATTTCATGCGGAGACGCCGGCAATGATCTATTGGAGCGAAGGCTTGCTCTACCTATGCTTCGCGATATTGACAGGAGCGCTGGCGCTTCGGCTCGTGCCGGAGCATGCGCGCCCTCTTGTCGAGGTACCGCAGCGGCTGTTGATTGGCTGCGCGCTCGCGATCCCTTTGTTGTCTTACATACCGCTTCATGAGCTTGCTATTTCTTATGCGGATGAATTCGAGCTTAGCTATAGCGCCATGCTGAAGAGCCTGCTTCTCGACGTGAACGCAGGCAAAGCTTTTGTATGGACGGCAATCGCTTCGGTCGGTCTCGCGCTGCTGCTCGGCATGCGATCGCTCCAGCATGACAGAAGAACGCCAAAACTTGCCTTATTCATCGTTCTGCTGATGATGATTTGGCTCGGTTATGCCAGCCATGCCGCTTCGATCAGCCCATGGAAGGGTCTCATCGTTCATACCGCTCATTTTCTGACGGCGACGCTCTGGCTTGGCATTCTCTTCGTCGTCAGCTGGTTCTCCAAGGATACCGGCAGCCATCGAAGCTGGAACGCCTTCCTGAAATGGTTCTCTCCTGCCGCCGTTGTTGCCGTAGCGCTGACCTTGACGGCGGGCTTCGCGCTCATGACCTTCACGACGCCTCAATATCTGAACAGTTGGATGCTGCCTTACGGTCAGCTGCTCCTTGTAAAGCATTTGCTCATTCTGCCTCTGCTTTTATTTGCTTACACGAACGGCTTTGGCTACAAGCGCATCTTGAAGGAGCGCCCCGGCTTCAATCCCAAGCCTTGGCTGAGAGCGGAAAGCGCCATCGGCTTGCTTGTCTTATTCGCGACTGCCGCATTAGGACAGCAAGCGCCGCCTCATATTGTCAGGGAAACACTGCAGACCGTCTCGCCTTCTCCGTTATTCACAGCCATCTACAGAGGCTCGTTCAGTCCCGATTTGTCGCTGCAGTTAAGCGTCCGCACCGAAAGCATTCTGATGCTGGCCGCTGCTGGAATCATGGGAGCAGGCGTCATCCTCATGCACAAGCAGCGCAAAGTATTCAGCAGCTTTATTATGGGGCTGACGATGCCTCTCTTCCTCTACCTCGGTCTTATGTTTTCTCTCCAGTAATCAGCGAAATCACGGCTTGCGGCGCTGCTGATTTTGCTTGATCTTATCCTCCGTCCCTTGATTGGAGGGCTTGTAGAAACGGGAACCGTTCAGGCTGTCAGGCAAGTATTGCTGCTCTACAAAGTGATTCGGGAAATCATGTGGATATTTGTAACCCGCATGACCCAGCTCCGCGGCTCCCTTGTAATGCGTGTCCCGCAGATGAAGCGGAACCTCGGCGTTGCCCGCACGCTCGATGGCTGCCGTGACATTGCCGATCGCGACGGCAGTCGCATTCGACTTGGGACTCTCCACCGCGAACAGAATCGCTTGGGCGATATTATACTTCGCCTCCGGCCAGCCAATCTTGTGATAGGCATCCATCGCCGTCACGGCCTGCAGCATCGCCTGCGGATTCGCCAAGCCAATATCCTCGCTGCAGGCGACGATCAGCCTGCGAAGAAAGGTCATTGGATCCATTCCCAGCTTCTCCACAGCGTACAGAAACCAGAACAGCGCGGCATCGCTCGAGCCTCGCACGCTCTTATGAAAGGCCGATAGCACGTCGTATTGCGTGGACAAATCCGCGCGAATAGACGGCTTCCGTATTGATTCCTGCGCCACTTCAAGCGTAATATGAACCGAACCGTCTATTTGGGACGGCGTCGTGACAGCCGCCAGCTCCAGCGCATTGAGCGCACGGCGAATATCGCCTCCCGCCATAGCCGCAATATGCGCAAGCGCGTCCTCCTCCGCCTGAATCGTCATAAATCCGAGTCCGCGCTCCTTGTCCGAGAGCGCCCTGCGCATCGCTTCAAGCGCATGACGCTCTTCCAGAGCCTCAAGCTGGAACAGCGTCGAACGCGACAGCAGCGCTCCGTTCACGTGATGGAACGGATTTTCTGTCGTCGCGCCGATGAATATAATGATGCCTTGTTCAACAGCCGGAAGCAGCGCATCCTGTCTCGAAGTATTAAACCGATGAACCTCGTCCAGGAACAAGGTCGTCTTCTTCCCATAGAGCGTCTTGTTCGTTCTGGCCCGTTCGATAACCTCTCTGACATCCTTCACCGACGCGTCTACGGCGTTTAATTTCACGAAGTCGCCGTCCGTGCGCAGCGATATGATGTTGGCAAGCGTCGTCTTGCCGCAGCCGGGTGGTCCATACAGCAAGATAGATGAAACTTGATCGCCTTCAATGGCGCGACGCAGCAGCTTGCCGGGCCCGACAATAGCTTCCTGACCGATATATTCGTCCAGCGTCAGCGGCCTCATGCGATCCGCAAGCAGACGCGCGCGCGGCGCTTCTTCCTCATGGTATGAGAACAAATCCATAAAGCAACACAATCCTTTGCAGATAGTCGTCTTCCTGCTGTTGTTAACGTCTCAAGCATCCAGGGCAGCCTTACTCCCATCGATCTCCATCATAGCATATCCGCACAAACGTTCGCCACAAGTCCAGCTTGACGGATGTGGCTTCATCGTAGCGTACCGTGTATGAATCGCCGCAATCTACTGTCCGCTCACACCTCACCCCAATACAGCTCTGTATCATATTCCACCGTCACACAGCCGCCGCTCTCATTCTCTTCGAAAAGCCTTCTCAGTCTATCGATCATCCGGTCGTAGCCTTTCTGTCCCGGTAGCGGACAATAGGACGAAGATAGCAAGCGTCCTAGAAGTCCCGTCTCGTCGAAACGCTGCCGCATCACAAAACGTTCAAGATTCGGCCCATCTTCAGCAAAGAATGGCTGCAGCGATTTCTGCGTAATGCTTTTATGGCCAACCTTCTCATAATCGGCGCCGAAGTCCAGGAGAAGCTGTTCGAACTGCTCCAGGAATGGCGAGCCGGTTGTTTTGCGCGAATTCCAGATCAGCGCAACCTTCCCTCCCGGCTTCAAAATCCGCTTCATTTCCCTCTTGGCAAGCTCCTGATCGAACCAATGAAACGATTGCGCGCACACAATATGATTGACGCTTGCCGCCTCCAGTCCGGTTTCTTCGGCCGAACCTTCTGCAGCTTTATAATTCGGAAAACCCGCGAGCTGCTTCATCGCTTCCTCCCGCATCGCCTCGTTCGGCTCGAGACCGATCACCTCGCTGCCGCGCTCAAGCAGCAATTTGGAGAAAATCCCTGTGCCGGAGCCCATATCGCAGATGATGTCTTCCTTGCGAAAGCCGATTGTTTCATAAAGAAAATCAACAGCATCCTTGCCATAACTTGGACGATATTTCACATAATTCTCAACACGATTCGTAAATCTCGACTTGCTATCCATCTCTTCCAACCTCCATGAATTCAATTCGATTGCCAAACGGATCCTCACAAAAGAATCGGCTGACTCCCTCAACATCCCTCTGGCTGTCTTCCGTAATCACGACGCCATTCTCTCGAAGCCTCTCTTTCAAGCTCTCCAGTTGCTGAACCACAAACCCCGGATGGGCTTTCTTGGAGGGAATGAAATCGCTTTGAACGCCAATATGAAGCTGCTGGGCTCCGCATTGAAACCAAACTCCGCCGCGTTTCCGAAGCGCTTCCGGCTTTCGTATCTCCGCCATGCCCAGCAGTTCTCCGAAAAAGGCTCTTGCTTCCTCCTCGCAGCCGCTTGGCGCGGCAAGCTGAACATGATCAATGCCAATGAACAGATAGGACATCCGCTATCGCCTCCTAATCCTATTCGATAAGAGCTGAAAATAACCTTTGTGCAGTTGTTCGTCTCAAAAGATTTATCTTCCTTCATCTTTGTAGTTTCATTTAATGAAACACAGTTTCATTGATTTAATATAAGTGTATCTCTCTTCCGCCATTCAAGCAAGAGGCTGCCGATTCATTGTGGATCCGTGAGAACGTGGCCATTTGACCAAGGCGTGAAGGGCAACGCAAGGCGTGTGGCGCAACGGTCACAATTGACCGTAAGAAGCTGAAATCACTCCTAACTGGTATTTTAACGGCCGCGGATGACCGTAAGAGGAGATAATGAGGGGATTCAACCATGATTTCAGACTCTAACGGTCAAATGCGACCCTTACATTCTCAAAATCGTTCATATCGTCGTGTAATGGTCGCGGATGTACTTTAAAGCCAGCTAGAGGGGCTCAGCCGAAAATGTCCGTTGCCGTTGCAAGCCTTCATTCCAATCGATATTTTATCATGCTATAAGATACATAAAAAACGCCAGCCCCGCATCTATTCTTGCAGGACTGGCATTCACTATTTTCAAGTCGATTTCAACAAATCCTTCACAACCTCGCTTACCATGATGAGACCCGCTACAGGCGGAACGAAGGCATTGCTTGATGGCGGCTGCTGCGCCTTCCGGATATCGGGAGCCGACTCCGGCACAATGCGCTGCGTCACGTCCTCGCGCGGCTTCATCGGCTCCTCGTCGGAGAACACCACTTTAACGCCCTTCTTAATGCCGTCCTTGCGCAGCTTCGTGCGCACGACACGCGCGATGGGATCGGTGTGCGTCTTCGAAATATCCGCCACACGGAACCGCGACGGATCCATCTTGTTCGCCGCGCCCATGGAGGAGATGACCGGTATCCCCCGCTCCAGGCATTGCTTGATAAGATGGATTTTGTACATAATCGTATCCGACGCATCCACCACATAATCGAGCGGATAGTCGAACAACTGCTCATACGTCTCTTCCGTATAAAACATCCGCAGAGATATGGCGTCGCACTCGGGATTGATCAATCCGATCCGCTCTTTCATCAAATCCGCCTTCGGCTGACCGACGGTCGTTGTCAACGCATGAATTTGACGATTGATATTCGTAATATCCACAACATCCTTGTCGATCAGGATGATGCGGCCGACTCCGGTTCGCGCCAGCGCCTCGGCCGCGATCGATCCGACCCCGCCGATTCCGAGCACGGCAACCGTGCTGTTCTTCATTCGCTCCAGGCCTTCCGGCCCAATCGCTAATTCCGTTCGAGAGAATTGATGCAGCATAAGCCGCCTCCTTCACTTCTTCTATTCCGTTTTGTCCGCTGCGCCAGCAACCGCGCCCGCCGCCACCGGCTTCGGTTTCAGCACCGTGCGAATATGAAGCTGCTCCAGTTGGGACTGCTCGACCTCGGACGGAGCGTCGCATAGCAGATCCGTTGCGCTCGCCGTCTTAGGGAACGCAATCGTTTCTCTCAAATTCGTGCGGCCCGCCAGCAGCATAACCAAGCGATCGAAGCCAAAGGCGATTCCGCCATGCGGAGGTGTTCCGAAATCGAATGCGTCCAGCAAGAAGCCGAACTTCTCATGCGCTTCTTCCATGGAGAAGCCGAGCGCTTTGAACATTTTCTCCTGAACATCGCGTTTGTAGATCCGCATGGATCCGCCGCCGACCTCGTAGCCATTCAGCACAAGATCGTAAGCTTGCGCGCGAATTTGGCCCGGATCCGTATCGAAGAGATGAACATCCTCTTCCTTCGGACGCGTGAACGGATGATGCTCCGCTACATAGCGCTTCGCTTCCTCATCCCAGCCGAGCAACGGGAAGTCCACGACCCATGCGAACTTGAACGCGGATTCGTCGATCAAGCCAAGCTCCTTGCCAAGCTTCAGACGCAGGTTGCCAAGCACATCCGCCACAACCTTCGACTTGTCCGCGGAGAAGGTAAGCAAATCGCCGTCCTCTACGCCAAGACGTTCCGTCAGAGAAGCAATCTCCTCCGGCTTCAGGAATTTGACAATAGGTCCGCGCCACTCGCCGTCTTTGACGGTAATCCAAGCGAGGCCCTTGCCGCCGTAACGCGCCGCGAACGGTTGCAGATCGTCCAGCTCCTTGCGGCTCCAGCTTGCGCAGCCCTTGGCGTTCAGCGCCTTCACTACGCCGCCGCCAGCCGCAACGCTTGCGAATACCTTCACATCGCTGCCCGAGACGATATCCGTAATATCTTGAATTTCCAACCCGAAACGAAGATCCGGCTTGTCGGAGCCGTATTTGTTCATGGCATCCGCGTACGTGATGCGCTGGAACGGAAGCTGCAGCTCCACGCCGACCGTCTCTCGAAGCAGCTTGGCCGCAAGCTGCTCCATCATGCCGAGCAATTGATCCTGCGACAGGAAGGAGGTTTCAATGTCGACCTGCGTGAATTCCGGCTGACGGTCCGCGCGAAGATCCTCGTCGCGGAAGCAGCGCGCGATTTGATAATAACGCTCGATGCCGCCAACCATGAGCAATTGCTTGAAAATTTGCGGCGATTGCGGCAGCGCGAAAAATTCGCCTTCATGCACGCGGCTCGGCACGAGATAATCGCGCGCGCCTTCCGGCGTGCTCTTGGTCAAGATCGGCGTTTCCACATCAATGAAGCCCTCTCCGTCCAGAAAATCGCGGAAAATCTTGGCCGATTTCGAACGAAGCAGCAGCGTTTTCTGCATTTCCGGACGACGCAGATCCAGATAGCGGTATTTAAGGCGAAGCGATTCATCCACCTCTACGCCATCCTCGATCGGGAACGGAGGCGTCTTCGCCGCGTTCATAACCTCGATCGTCGTCACGCGGATTTCGATCTCGCCGGTCGCGAGATTCGCGTTGTAGGTTTCGGCGTCGCGCTCGACAACCTTGCCTTGCACAGCAAGCACGAACTCGTTGCGCGCGCGATCGGCAATCGCCAGCGCGTCTCCCGAGAAATCCGGATTAAAGACAGTTTGTACAATGCCGGTGCGATCGCGAAGATCGATGAACAGCACGCCGCCCAGGTCGCGGCGTCTCTGTACCCAGCCGTTCAACGTTACCTCCTTGCCCACATCCGCCTTCGTAAGCGTTCCGCAGTTATGCGTTTTTAACATCATCATTGTTATCAGCCTCTCTTCCAGTACCTTATATTTGTATGCAAGCTTAAAGCTTATTCTTGAATGGCCGATGCCAGATTTGCCAGCGCGATCGTATTCTGCTCGCCCTTCGCCATATCCTTGAGCACGATTTCTCCGCTTTCGAGCTCGTTATCGCCCAGTATGGCGGTGAACCTCGCTCCGAGACGGTCAGCCGATTTCATCTGCGCCTTCATCTTGCGGCCTTGATAGTCGCGTTCCGCGCGAATGCCTCTCTGCCTCAGCTGATAGACCAGCTTCGTCACTTCCCGGTCCGCCGCGTCGCCAAGCGCGACCAGATAGACGTCGATCTCATGCTTATTCGGCAATTCGGTCTGCTGATGCTCGAGCAGCAGAATCGTCCGCTCGAGGCCAAGCCCCACGCCGACACCGGGCTGATCAGGACCTCCGATATCGGACACCAGCCCGTTATATCGTCCGCCGCCGCCAATCGTATCGATGGCGCCGATGCCTTCGGCTTTGTATTCGAAGGCGGTATGCGTGTAATAATCGAGTCCGCGTACCAGCTTCGAATTGATCGAATACGGGATGCCCATATCCGAGAGGCATTGCTGCACCTTGTCGAAATGCAGCCGGCATTCCTCGTCCAAGCTGTCCAGAATCGAAGGCGCGCCTTCGAAATGCTTCTGATCCTCCTTGCAATCGAGCACCCTTAGCGGATTGCGATCCATTCTGGACTGGCAGTCCTTGCATAGGATTGAGCGTTTCGGCTCAAGGAAAGCAAGCAGCTTCTCGCGGAAATCCGCTCTTACCGCCGGTGTCCCGACGGAATTAATCTCCACGCGCACGCCGCGAAGGCCGACCTCCGTATAGAACGTATACCCGAGCGCGATAACCTCGGCGTCCAGCGCGGGATCAACGGCTCCGATCGCTTCAACGCCGAACTGATGCAGCTGGCGGTATCGTCCCGCCTGCGGACGCTCGTAACGGAACATCGGTCCGATATAATACAGCTTCGATACATCCGGCTCGCCGTACAGCTTGTTCTCCACATAAGAGCGCACAACGCCGGCCGTGCCTTCCGGTCTAAGCGTCAAGCTCCTCTCACCGCGATCGATGAACGTGTACATCTCCTTCTCCACGATGTCGGTTGTTTCGCCGACTCCGCGCTGGAACAATTCGGTCGACTCGAAGATCGGCGTGCGAATTTCCCGGAAGTTGTATCTGCTGCAAATTTCTCTGGCCTTTCCTTCGACGAATTGCCATCTCTCTACCGCGCCTGGCAATATATCCTGCGTTCCCGGCGATTTTTGAAATTTCATGTTGATCGGACCTCCTTGCTTCATCATGACTCGCATTTGTTTTTTTGAATGAGAAAACCTCTACCCTCGGCCTTTCGAAGATGAGCGACCTGAAGCTTTGCGAAGCAAAGCAGCTTCGTAAGCATGAGGAAAGTTTTATCGCCAAATGAATTTACAGTTTAAATGTCTCGGAAACTTATAAATTCTATTGTGGTGAGAAAAACACCTGACGGCGACCTTTAAAAGCAGTGAACTGCTCTAACGGACTATTCGTCCTCTTAGACGGCGTTTTTCAACACTCGATTGCTCTAACGGACATTTTGTCCTCTTAGCCAACCAAATGAGCGGAAAAACAACCAAATTAACCCGCTAAAGGTCGGAAAAGTCCGTTAAAAATCTGAGCCAGCTAAAAAGAGCTTCTAAGGTTCGAAAAAGTCCGTTACAGCTGCAAGCATCAAAAAACTCCCGTCCTTTCGGCATAGCCGAAGGGACGAGAGTTGTTTCTCCCGTGGTACCACCCACATTCCGAGCATGCGCGGACAATCCGCCGACAGCTCGCTTCAGAACGGGTAACGTCCGTCATGCGCGAATAAGCTAATACGAGTTCCGGCAATGCTTCGCACCGAATCCGGTTCGCTTATCGTTCTCGGGGAGGTTCTTCATTCCATCGGCGTAAGGATGCTTCCAGCCATCGGCATCCCTCTCTGTGTACCCGTCCTAGAATTACTTGATCCCGTCATCAAATCCCAATATTCATATACTGATTGTTTATTCTACCGCCCGGCTGTCTGAAAGTCAAGATGCCATACGGTTAGTTTTTTTGACACGGTTGCTCTGCTCAGTTTACATCTTCAAGCCTTCCCGGCTTGTCACATCATCTTCTCGCCCAACGTAATTCCCTTCACCAATCGTTCCAGCTCCGGCCAACTGCCGCATTGATCGAAAGAGAAAGAATCGGCAAGTTTCATCAAAGCGTCAACACTCAGCTTTCTCAAATGCGGCTTGAGA
The DNA here is from genome assembly GCF_011947265.1 of Paenibacillus sp. HB172176. Taxonomy (GTDB): domain Bacteria; phylum Bacillota; class Bacilli; order Paenibacillales; family Paenibacillaceae; genus Pristimantibacillus. The sequence goes on along the minus strand of NZ_JAATHD010000012.1, from coordinate 45,543 downwards.
TGCTGCTCCACGCAAATCGCTTGCATAATGGTGCGCATGCGGAATTGCAGCGGATATCTTAGCGTATCGTCGATGGGCCGGAAATACTCGGAAGCCATATAGTCGACCAGCTTCTCGCCCTTCGCCTGCTCCTCATGCTGATTCCACTCCTTGCGAATTTCTCCGGTGAAGAGCTGCCATGGCGTGTCTTCCCTTGGATAGACGATTCCCATAACCTCCGCATCCTTGTAAGTCCACAGCGACCAGGAGATGTCGTGGCGCTCCATCAGCTCCAGCATATCCTCCATGATCTCAACCTGATGCGCGATCTGCTCGCGCTCCCATACCAGGCCGAATTCGCCGCACCATACCGGCCGATCATACTTGTCCCGAATAGCCGCAAGCTTCTCGAACTCTTCCGAGAACAGCCGTTTCCGCTCTTCCCTCGCCATCTCCGGCGACAGCACGGCCGGGTTTTCGACGAAGGGATAGAAGTGGAAGGTGTAAGCGACAAGCGGATCTTCATGGGCTTCCACCATAGAGAAGTCGGTTGTGAACGCGTTGCCCGATACGAAAATAATATGGTTCGGATCCACTTCGCGGATTTCGGCTATCGCTTTCCTGTAGAAATCGTTAAATGCCGCCGCGTCCTTGACCAGGGAAGGCTCGTTTACCAAATCGTATCCGGCGATCCACGGCTGATCCTTGTAGCGATCCGCGATCGCTTTCCATACGCGGATCGCGCTGTCGCGAAGCGCGCCGTACGACCAGAACAGCGGCAAACCGCTCGTCGTGTCGCAATGCCAGTCCGGATTCTGCCCGCCAGGCGCCGCATGCATATCGAGAATCGCATATATGTCGTGAGCCGCACACAGCTCCACGATCCGATCCAGATAGACGAAGCCCTCCTCCTTAATCGTCTCGGGATGCTGATCATCGAGAAAGTATTTGTAATTGAACGGAATTCGGAGCGAATTGACGCCTAGACTCTTCATATAGGCGAAGTCTCGCTCGTCGGCGAAGCCTTTCAAATATCGATCCCAGAACTTTGCCGCCGTCCCCTCTCCGAACACCTCGGCGAACGCCTCTTTGATCATGGAGTTGGTGCCGGGAACGCCCAGCATGAAATGCTCCAGATTCATCCATGTGCCCAAACAGAAGCCGCGGAGCAGAATTTCCTCTCCTCCGGCCTCAAACGCCTTGCCGCGAATTTTTACCCAATGATCTCCCATCATCTCTCCCCATTTCCCCTGTAAATTCAATGCTGTCCATATCAATGTCAATGTCAATGTCCATATCCATATCAATTTCAAAGTCAATGTCAATTCTTCATGCCGGTAGTCGCGACGCCCTTCGTGAAGAAGCTCTCTCCAACGAGGAACACGGCAATCATCGGCAATATCGTGCAGACCGTTCCCGCCATCAATAAGCCGTAGTCCATCGAATGCTCGGTCTGGAACGCTTGCAAGCCAAGCTGCAGCGTTTTGAGCGAATCGTCATTAATATAGATCAGCGGAGCCAGATAGTCATTCCACATAAACGTAAACGTAAAAATGCCAAGCGTAGCCAGAGCGGGACGCGCCAGCGGCAGTATAATGCGCCAGAAAATCCCCCATTCGCTGCAGCCGTCGATTCTTCCCGCTTCGTTCAGCTCGATCGGCAGCGTCATGAAAAACTGCCGAAGCAGAAAAATGCCGAAAGCGCTGAACAACTGAATGAGTACATAGCCCTCATGCGTATTGTACAAGTCCAGCTTGCTGATAATCATAAATTGCGGCACCATGATCGAATGCCAAGGCACCATCAGATTCGTCATGAACAGCATGAACAAGGTTTGCTTGAAGGGAACCTTGAGACGCGCGAACGCATACGCCGCCAGCGCGCAAATGATAAGCTGTCCGGCCGTAATCGCAATCGTCAGCTTTACGGTATTCCAGTAATATTGTCCGAACGGAATGACATCCCACACCGTGCTGTAATTTTGCCAATGCCATTCCTCCGGAAACCAATTCATCGGATTGCGGAAAATATCCACATCCGTTCTGACAGAAGCAAGCAGCATCCAGATAAATGGAAACAGCGTCAGCAGCGCCGCGCCAAGCATCCCGATATACAGAGCGAGATTGCCGATTCTGACAACCGCCTTCTCTACGCGATTTGCTGTCATGCTCAAGCCACCTCCTAGTAATTCACCCATTTCTTCTCCATTCGGAATTGAATCAGCGATATGATGAGCACGATGACGAACAGGATCACCGCCATTGCCGATGCGTAGCCCATCTTGTAATGAATGAAGGCTTCTTGATACATCCGGAACACAAGCACATTCGTCGATCTTCCTGGACCTCCGTCCGTCATGACAGACACCAGATCGAATACCTGGAACGATGAAATAATCGTCAGGATGAGCACCATGAACAGAATGGGCGAAAGCCCCGGCAATGTCACATGCCATAACCGCTTCCATCTGCCCGCTCCATCCAGCTTGGCCGCTTCATGCAAATAATCCGGAATGCCTTGTATGCCTGCAAGCAGAATAACCATGTAATAGCCGAAGCTCTTCCATACCGATACAATGACAACCGCTATTAGCGCCCATTGCGTCGATTGCAGCCATTCCGGCGGATGCCCGATGCCGAGCGAGGACAGAATCGCGTTGATTGGCCCCCTCATGGGGTTCAGCAGCAGTCCCCAAACGATTGCCACCGAAACCATGGACGTAATCTGAGGGAAGTAGAAGGCCATGCGATAAAATTTGCGCAAATGAAGCACTTTGTTGACCAGCAGCGCCGATGCCAGCGCGAAGAGCATCGTCAGCGGCACGAACAAAACGGTGTAGACCAGATTGTTCCTGAGCGAAATCAAGAAATAGTCGTCATGAATGAGCCTCGCATAGTTGTCCAGCCCAACGAATGCAGGCTTAATTTCAAAGCCGCCGTAATCGGTAAAGCTCATGCCGAGTCCAATCACAATCGGCAAGAAGATGAATACGGCGAACAGAAGCGCCGCGGGAAGCAGGAACATCGTTCCCGCGGCATAGGCTTTGAACCGTCTTCGGTACAATGAAATCATCGCTCGTTATTGCTCCAGTACGGATTGACGCGCTTTCTCGAATTCGTCAATCGTCTTGGCAAGATCTTGCTGCTGGAAGAGATAGAGATCTCTCTGCTCGCTGAACACACGATTGACTTCATTGATCTGGGCGATCGGCTGATTCTCCACGACGGTCTTGGCATCGAAGAAATAGCCGCTGCCTTGAATGCCGGTCGCTTGCAGGAAGGAGGACTTCGTCCCATCGCTGGAGTAGGCTGGGAGCACGCTTGAATCGGCAATCATGCTCCCGCCTTCCTCTCCGGCGACGAACTTCACGAATTCGAAGGCGGCATCCTGATGCTCGCTCCGCTGATTGATGCCGATGAACGTGCTGACCCCGCCTACCGTTATCGGCGAGTCGACGCCTGCGGGAAGCGGCAGCGGCGCCATGTCGAAATCAATGTCGGCCGCGCCCGACGCGATGTCGGCCTGAAGCATATTGAGCGTCCATTCGCCGTTGACCAGCATTGCGACATTGCCTACCTCGAACTGCTTGATCCAGTCCGTGCTCTCCGCCTTCATCTGCTTGTAGCTCATATGCGAATTGTCGTCATAGTAAATTCGATTAAGGAAGGAGAGCCAATCCGCTTCGGGATCCAGATTATCGTCCAGAATGCTGCTTCCGGACTGAAGTGCGCCGAGCGGCGCCGTAAGCCAGTCCGCGAAATAACCGCCCCACTGCTTGTCAGAGCCTTCTCCCTTCGTCAATTGCTTCGCCAGATCCGCATACTCGTCCCAGGTCATCTGCTCCGGATAAGGAAGATCCGCCTCGTCGAACAGCTTTTTATTATAAAATAAAGCGTATTGCGAAGTCCGGTATGGCAGGGCGTAATAAACGCCGCCCGTAAGCTTGTCCGTAATATCCTGGAAGCTTGGGCCGTACGCGCCGACGTCCATGTTGGCGCTTTTGACTCGATCGGACAAATCGACCAATTGATTTTTGGAGGCGTAGGTTCCAAGATCGGCAGTTCCGTTAATGCTGAACACGTCCATCCTGGAGCCTCCGGTCAGGTTGTTCATGATGCGCGTGCTGTATTCGTTTGAATTATTGCTGATCGTATTCAGCTTCACCTCGATATCGCTGTGCGCGTTATTGAAGGCGTCTACGATTTTTTTCATATAATCCTCTTCATCCGTCCAGGTGTAATATTGGAGAACCGCCTTTTCGGAACCGGTTGAACCTGAGTTATTGTCCTCGTTCTTGCTGCCGCAGCCGCCAAGCGCAGCCGCGCTTGTCAGCGTCAACGCCAGTATCAGCATTGCTGTTTTTCTATTCATTGCTTTTGCCCCTTCCCTTTCGCGTTATAGTCTCATTCTAAAGCTGGCGAAGCGGCAGCGTAAGGTTGAACTTTCATCCTCCATGGATGGATGGATGCGGATAAGCTTAGCCAAGCTATAATTATCGGATAAACGCTCTGCCGCGACTCTCATAGTCCGACTTCAAGCCGAAAAGCCTTTTGATCAGCCCGGCATCGCCGCTATCCTCGAGGGTGGACGATATTTCAACCTTTACAACGCCTGGTTGATAGCCTAGACTATTCAGACGAACCTGCAAGGTGGGAAGCCTATGGTATTATTCGTAACCTTCATCCTCTTTATCGCCGTCGCGGTCGCTTGTCTCGCGCAGCGCAACTTCGGCAAAGCGACGTTATGCATGCTGGGCATGGGATTTTCTTATCTGCTTGTTATTGTCTGCATCATTATTTATCTTTCCAAGGACGCCTACTATTACAACAGCTTGTATCATTATTTCGGCATCACGCGCTCCTTCCAGAATCAATTATTGTTTTTGCCGATATCGAGAGAGCTGCTCATCCGTTTTTTCAATATCAGCAGCATGCTCTTCCTCTATTTCAGCCTGGCCGCGGCCATCCTGCTTGCTTTCCATATCCAGCCGAGGCGCCAACGCATCCTGCTAAGCGTATTGGCCGTTCCGGGACTGCTGCAGACGCTCGGCTACGATCCCCGAATCTATGCCTGGCTCTATTACAGACTGTATCCCGATTATCTGACATCGCAGGCTATTGCCAAGCTGTACGACATTCTTCATTCGGCGACCCTTGTCGTCAACAATATCTCGCTTGCCGCCGGGGTCGCCCTGATCTTTTATATGCTTGCGAAGACACCGCGGGTGCGGCAGCTGCGAACCAACGCTTTCATGATTCTATTATGTTATTTGACGGTGCAATTGACCTACGCCTATATTAATTTCTGGGCGCCGAACCTTCAGGTGACCGTGTCCAAGGCCGCGCATTTCATTCGGTACAACCCGATTATTCTGGCGGGACCTCCCTTCATGTACACGCTGCTGCCCTACATCTCTATCTTCGGCTTGCTCATTAGCGTATATGCGGTCTATCGTTACAGCAAGATACAGAACAGCATTCGGAACGACAAGGCCGTCATCTCGAGAAATATTGATTCGGCCCTGCTCACATCGCGCGTGTTCAGTCATTATCTGAAGAATGAAATGCTGGCTCTGATGGCGCAATCCGAATTTCTGGAAATGATGTGCGAGAACGCGCCGGAGCTCGTTCCGGAGATTCGCGTTATAGAAGATCGCTGCCGCAGCATTTATGATCGTCTGGATGATATTCATCGCAAGGCGCTGACCTCCAAAATCGATCTCAAGCCCTTGCGAATTATTCCTATTCTTGAAGCTATCATCCAGCGAAAGCGACAGGAGCTCACCGGAATCGACATCAGCATGTCCCATGCGTCGATCGAGCCGCTTGTCATGGCGGATTCGTATTATCTTGGCGAAGCTTTGGAGCAATTATTGACTAACGCGTACGAAGCGTTGACGACTGTGAAGCGAAAGGCGAAGGAGATTCATGTTGATGTGCAGGTACGGGGCAAATGGGCGGAAATAGGCGTGAGGGACAACGGACCGGGCATTCCGGAGGAAATTCAGGAGCAAATGTTCGAGCCCTTCTATTCCTCCAAGCCGACATCGACGAATTGGGGAATGGGCCTGTCAATGTGCCGCAGCATTATCGCGTCCCATGACGGCAAAATTAAGGTAGAAAGCCGGCTCGGCGAAGGGACGATCTTTCTGATCGTGCTGCCTCTGTTCGCGGTCAACAATTATGAGAAATGGGAGGAGAAGCAATGATCAAGGTGCTGATTGTAGAGGACAATGCTTTGATCGCCAAGCGGTACGGGATGATTCTGTCGAAGGAGAAGGGCATGCAGTGCGTCGGCAGCGCGGCAACGGGCTATGAAGCGACGCTGCTCGCCGCGCTCGCCAAGCCCGATGTCATACTGATGGACATCGAGCTGGAGGACAAGCAGGCGGGCTTGCGCGCAACCTCGGAAATCCTCGCCTATATGCCGGACATCCGCATTGTCATGCTCACCGTCTGCGAGACGGACGAAACCGTCTATCAGGCCTTCGACATCGGAGCAACCAACTATTTGCTGAAAAACATGCCGGCCTCCGACATCGTCGCCGCCATTCGGGATGCCTACGAAGGCACGCCTTCGCTGCATGCCAATATAGCCGGAAAAATTACAAAGGAGTTCAAACGCATCCGCACAATGGAGAACAGTCTGCTGCATACCTTTCATATGCTCACGCAGTTGACGCCTACCGAGCTCGAGGTGTTGAAAATGCTGCTGACAGGAGCGACTCGCCAGCAAATATGCGAGGCGCGCCATGTCGAGCCATCCACGCTCAAATCCCAAATCAACAGCATTCTGCGGAAATTCGATCTGAGCAATACGCAAGAGGTGATCGCAATGCTGCAGGAGCTCCGAATTCCGGACATTCTCGACAGGCTGCCGAAGGAACCCGAGCAATGAACGCAGCAGGGCGCAAGCTCGCTATTCGCGCGTTCTGCATACAACACGAACGCCATGAACATCAAGCTTCAGCTGCTGTTCTATCGGCAGACCGCTCTCCGCATCCGTATACGAGCAATCATCAAGAGTAATCTCCTGCAGAATGCCGCTGAAATTCATCAGGAAGATATAATCCTTCAAGCCGTCCGTTCTTACCTGTGCAGTCACGCCCGCAGGCAACACGGCGTCGACGGCTCTCTTTATTCCGCAATCCCGTACGATTCCGACATAGAAAGCGTTCAAGAAATCATCTTGATGACGCGCCGCCATATGATAGGCACGGCCTGCGCCAAGCTTATTCACCGTGAGAGCCGGCCTTCCGGCAAAAAAGCTCTCTCCATAGACGGCCAGCGCCTCCGCTCCTTCCGAATGAATCAGCTCGCATAATTCCACCGCTTTAAATGACCCTTGCAGCCCGAGGGCATTGCCTTCGAGCATCGTAATTGAATTGGCTTCATGATCATGAAGCGCCTCAATCTCCTCCGCCCAGATTCCAAGCGTCTTCCGCAGCGGCCCCGGGAAACCTCCGAGATGGCATAAGTCGGTTTCATTCACAACGCCCGACCAATAGGTCGTGACGAGCGTGCCGCCGTCCTCGACGAATTGCTGCAGCTTGCGTCCGGTCTCCTCGCTGCACAGATAGAGCATCGGAGCCACAATGAGCTTATAACCTTCAAATCCATCCTCGGAGCCGATGATGTCTGCCGGCACGCCCTGCTCCCAGAAGGCCTTGTAATGCGCATGCACGGTCTCTTCGTAATGCAGCCCGCTGTTGCGCGGCCCTTGGGCGTCCTTGATCGCCCAGCGATTGTCCCAATCGAACAGAATCGCCGTTTCCGCCGGCCTTGTCGTTCCGACAAGCTCCGTCAATTCAGCAAGCGTTCCTCCCAGTGAAGCGACGTCGCGGAATACGCGGGTATGCTCATGTCCGGCATGGTCGACGACCGCTCCATGAAACTTCTCGCTGGAGCCCCTGCTCTTCCGCCACTGAAAATATTGAATGGAATCCGAGCCGTGAGCCACCGCTTGGAGAGAGGAGAGCTTGTGCATGCCAGGCTGCTTCAGCTTGCTGACTCCCTGCCAGTTCGTCATGCTCGGCGTGCTCTCCATCAGCACGAACGGCTTCCGAAGCAGCGAGCGGAACAAATCATGGTAGAAGCCGAAATAAGCGCCCAGCTCGCTGTCGTCCTTCCGATCATGCCAGGTCGGATAAGCGTCCCAGGAAACCACGTCAAGCCGCTTCGCCATCTTCCGGTAATCGATGCTTTCGATCATATGCATGTTGGTCGTAACCGGCAATGACGGATTGAAAGGACGAACGGCTTCAATCTCGAATTGCAGAAAATCAATATGCTGATCGCTTACGAATCGGCGCCAGTCCAAATTATGACCATGCACCGCGAACTCGCCGTGGGGAGCCGGCGATTCAATCTGACTCCAGCTTGAATACGTATGCGCCCAGAAGGTTGTCCACCATGCTTCATTAAGCGCGTCCAAGCTCTCGTACTTCCGGCGAATCCATTCCTGAAATGCGCCCTGACAATAGTCGCAATGGCATTCTCCCGAATATTCATTGTTGATATGCCAGCCGATAACGGCGGGATGCTTCGCGTAGCGCTGCGCAAGCTTGCTATTGATGATTTTTGTCTTCTCCCGGAAAATCGGCGAGTTGTAGCAATGATTATGCCTCATGCCATGCAGATTGCGAACGCGATTCGGCCCGACGCGGAGCACCTCGGGATACTTTTCCGACATCCAGTTCGGCCGTGCTCCGGTCGGTGTTGCAAGCCATGCGTAGATGCCATTGTCCGCAAAGCTGTCGAGCAACCGGTCCAACCATTCGAAGGTGAATCTGCCCTCTTCCGGCTCTAACGAAGCCCAAGAGAAGATGCCGACCGCCATCACATTGCAGCCTGCAAGCTTCATGAGTCTGATATCCTCCTTAAGCACCTCCGGATAATTCAACCATTGATCGGGATTATAATCGGCTCCATGCATCATGACAGGCAGCTTGGCGCTGATCGGGGCTTGCTTCATCATTCGACCCACTCCTTCATTGTCGTCTTATTCTCTTATGGATAGTTTGATATTACTGGAGTCGGGGCTATAATCATAGAATAGAAGAAGCGAATAATCGTACAATAAGAACATCGGGGAGGTAGAATGTGATGATGCCATTTTTGCTTGCGGAATATGCGAATCTCAAAAATGTGCTGCCCCTCTATCTCTGCGCCGTCGGCAGCCATGAGCAGAAGCAAATTATACGACCGGAAGGTTATCCCGCTCAACAACTGTTCTTATGTCGAAGCGGCCGCGGCTCTTTCGTGGTCAACGATGAGCAACGAATCGTGCTTTCAAGCGGAGAAGCGATGCTGCTGCCCGCCAATCTCGGGCATGTCTATACACCCGATCCAACGCAAGGGGCTTGGGAGCTCGGCTTTATCGCTTTCGACGGAGAAACCGCGAAGCCGATGCTTGACGCATTGACTCGTTTCCATCTTCAAGCCGTGCCCTGCGTCAAGTTCAAGCAGCTGTGGGCTCAGCTCGAGGGCCTATGGCAGCTTATTAGCCATAACGGAGAGAACGCGTATTGGGAAGCTTCCAGACAGTTGTACGGCCTGCTCATCACGCTGCTGGAGGGCGAGCCGAGCGCCGAGCGCAAGGTTATGCCGAGGCTTGCCGATGGGGACAATAGAGACGCGTTGCAATCCGCCATCGAGGTTATCCATAATCATTATCATGAGCGTCTGACCATTACGAATGTCGCTCGCTCCGTCGGCTATTCTGTGCAGCATTTCCACCGCCTGTTTCTTGGGCAATTCGGCGTCACGCCGCAGCAATATATCATCCAACTGCGCATGCTGCGCTCCGTACAGCTCTTCCGTGATCAACCGGGCATCACCGTCGACAAAGTCGCGCAGCAGCTCGGCCTGGAGACCAGCTACTTCATACGCTTGTTCAAGCGGCATTACGGCTCAACGCCGAAGCAATATTTCAAGCGGCAAGATTAAGGCGTGTTTGAATGAAAGCTCCTGCGGGCAAGTCGACAGAAAAAAACCTGCGATACGCAATCGCAGGTCCTAAAGAAATATATTTTTAAAAAGGGGGTCGAGTTCTATTATAGGATGAGGTTGTTAAAACAACGTTAGAATTGGATTACAGGAATATTACAAATTCGAAAGCGTTTTACAGAAGACGACCGCTGCCGGAACGACGCGCATGCAGCCCCATCCCCTTCGCTCCCCATTCTTCCGCGGCCTCGATATCCGTCTCAAGCTCAGCAAAAACGCCAGCTTCTCTCAGATCAGGCTGCAGCAGGCCTCGCGATATCCGCTCCATTCCTTGCTCTTTCCTTGATTGATGCACAGGCGCTACCTCCAATAAGAATTTGCCGTTAAATCGGCTTACTCTTATTGTTGCCCCGGATATGACAATATTAAGCGCCGCTTTCCAAAATTAAGGTGACGGGTCCGTCATTCACGAGCTCTACCTCCATCATGGCCCCGAAGCGGCCGGTCGCAACGGTCAAGCCCGCAGCACGCAATTGTTCATTGAACAGCTCGTAAAGCTCCTTTGCTTGCTCAGGTCTCGCAGCAGCCATGAAATTAGGCCTGCGGCCCTTGCGGCAATCGCCGTACAGCGTGAACTGCGACACCGACAAGACAGCGCCTCCGACATCAAGGATGGACAGATTCATCTTCTCCGCGTCATCCTCGAATATCCGCAGCCCCGACACTTTGTCCGCCATCCATTTCACATCCGACGCGGTATCCTCATGCGTAATGCCGACTAACAAGACATAGCCGTGCGCAATCTCGCCTACCGTCTCCCCTTGCACAGTCACCTTCGCCTGTTTACTTCGCTGCACGACTATTTTCACGCTTCAGACTCCTTTATTGCATAATGCGCTGTACCGAATAAATATCCTTCACTCGCTTAATCTTGTCCACTACAGATGTCAAATGTTCAATATTGCGAATGAGCACTGTCATATGAATAAGCGCCATTTTATTCTTGACTGAACGCCCTGTTACCGCCGAAATATTCGTCTTGCTTTCGGAGACCGCCTGAAGCACCTCGTTCAGCAAGCCTCTTCGATCATTGCCGGTTATCTCGATGTCGACGCTGTAACTCGCGTCGACGGAATCCTCCCATTCCACCTCTATAATGCGTTCCGCTTCCTCGCCATCCTCGCCGAAGGGAATGTTCAGGCAATCCATGCGATGAATCGACACGCCTCTGCCGCGTGTAATATAGCCGACAATCTCATCTCCCGGAACAGGATTGCAGCAGCGCGCGAATCGAATCAGGAGATTCTCCACGCCCTTGACGGTAACGCCGTGACTTGGTCTGCTCTTCTTGCCGGGTGCGCTTGCTTTAATTTCCTTCATCTCGCCGGAGAGCTCGATTTGCTTTGCCTCCTCGGCTTCCTTGCGCAGCTTCTCCGTAAGACGAGTGCAGATCTGAGTAGCCGTAATTCCTCCGAAGCCAATCGCGGACATCATATCCTCGATATCATGGAAGGCGAACTTCGACGCGGCTTCCAGCAGCTTCTCATCCGCCATCCAGACCGCCGGCTCCAGCCCGAGACGCTTCAGCTCCTTCTCGAGCAGCTCGCGTCCCTTCGCCACATTCTCTTCCCGCTTCTCCTTCTTGAACCACTGCCTGATCTTGCTTCTCGCATGCGAGGACTGCGCGATCTTGACCCAATCCTGGCTGGGTCCATAGGAATGCTTCGAGGTGAGAATTTCAACAATATCGCCTGTCTTCAGCTTATGGTCGAGCGGCACAATCCGGCTGTTCACCTTCGCGCCAATCGTTCGATTGCCGACCTCCGTATGAATGCGATAAGCGAAGTCCAGCGGCACCGATCCAGCCGGCAGCTCGATGACTTCTCCGCTTGGCGTGAACACGAAGACGAGATCCGCGAAAAAATCCATCTTGAGCGATTCCATAAATTCGGAAGCGTCGCGCGTTTCGTTCTGCAGCTCCAGAATTTCTCTGAACCATGACATCTTGTCCTCGAAATTGCCGTCCGGCACGATCATGCCTTCCTTATAAGCCCAATGCGCCGCAATCCCGTATTCCGAGGTGCGGTGCATCTCCCAGGTGCGAATCTGCACCTCGGTCGGCTCGCCGTTCGGACCGATAACCGTCGTATGCAGCGATTGATACATATTCGCCTTCGGCATCGCGATGTAATCCTTGAACCGGCCGGGCATCGGCTTCCACAGCGTATGAATAATGCCAAGCGTCGCGTAGCAATCTTTAATATTATCCACGATGATTCGAATTGCCATCAAATCATAAATTTCATTGAATTGTTTGTTTCGCGACGTCATTTTCTTATAAATACTGTAGAGATGCTTCGGTCTGCCTGATATATCGCCTTCGATGCCCATCTCGTCAAGCTTCTCAGAGATGCGCGAGATGACGTCGTCGATAAATTGCTCGCGCTCCGCGCGCTTCTTCTTCATGAGATTGGCAATGCGGTAGTATTGCTGAGGATTAAGATAGCGCAGCGCGATATCCTCCATCTCCCACTTAATCGCCGAAATCCCGAGCCGATGCGCGATAGGGCAAAAAATTTCCAACGTCTCGTAAGCAATTCGACGCTGCGATTCTTCCGACTGATATTTGAGCGTCCGCATATTATGCAACCGATCGGCAAGCTTAATCAAGATGACGCGAATATCCTGAGCCATCGCCACGAACATTTTGCGATAATTCTCGTTCTGCTGCTCTTCCTTCGATTGAAACCGAATCTTCTCGAGCTTCGTCAGCCCGTCGACAAGCATAGCGCAGGTTTCGCCGAATTTCGCGCGAACGGTCTGCAGATCCACGGTTGTGTCTTCCACAACATCATGCAGCAGCGCCGCAATAATCGACAGCACGTCCATGCCCATATCGACCAGAATATCGGCAACGGTGACAGGATGCAGAATATAAGGCTCTCCCGATTTCCGCACTTGTCCGTGATGGGCTTGCTCTGCGAAATCGTAGGCTTCCTTAATGCGAATAAGGTCCTGCTCTTTCATATAGACGGATGCCTTCTCAAGTAACTGCTCTATGCCCATGAAACGTCCCTTCCCAAGCGTAAACGGTTAACGCCATTTATATTGTTCATCCAATTTCCGAGTTTTATAATATTATGCCTTTAGTAGCGCCGACTCGTCAACTTACTATTACGCGAGAAGCGAGGAATTCGTCGAGTTTCGACCCTTTAATCCTTGTCATTCGAAATAAACCGTCTGCTTCATCGGCGCCATGGACGCCAATGATCGAAGACGGCTTAAACGAGCGGCTTTCATCGAAAGCTTGCTAATTATTCATAGGTCATCAATGAGAAAATATCGATGTCGCCCAGCTTGCTGCGGCCCGGCAAATAGCCAAGCTCAATCAGGAAGGCCGCTCCGACAACCTCTCCTCCCAGCTGGCGAATCAAATTCATCGATGTGGCGATTGTGCCCCCGGTCGCAAGCAAATCATCGGCTATCAGCACGCGCTGCCCCGGAGAAATAGCATCCTTGTGCATCGCCAGTTGATCATTCCCGTACTCGAGATCGTAGCTCGCCGTTATCGTCTCGCCCGGCAGCTTGCCGCTCTTGCGAATCGGGGCGAAACCCACTCCCAGCGCCAACGCCAGCGGAGCGCCGACTACAAAGCCGCGGGCTTCGGGGCCGGCAATGACGTCGATATTCATGTGCTCCACAGCGGCTCTCATCTCCTCGATAGCCGCGCGATACACCTCGCCGTTCTTCAGCAGCGTTGTGATGTCCTTGAACCGAATGCCAGGCTGCGGGAAATCGGGAATTACCCGAATATAATCTTTGAAATGATAGGATCTATCTGTCAACTCATGTCATTCCTCTCTATAATACGGTTCAACCTGTTAAATCCGCCACTCACATTCAGCCAACCCCGGCGTTCCGGTCAGGCTAGAGACGTTGCTTGCTCATATTGCGCCCATGCGGCTTGATAATGCCTGGATGAAGCAAGCTCCCGCTTCTCCGGAGCTTGCGCCGCAAGCACGACGCCGCTTCTGATTTCGACAAATCGAAGCTCCTTGAATACGTCCAGCATAAGCCGGATCTCGTCCTTCGTCAACCCAAGCGAGCTTGGAATGGTGTCGTATAGTACGCTGAGCGGCGTTTGTCCGTTGCGCCTGATCTGCTGATATACCGCGCCGAATTGATCGCGGCTCGGGAATCGGTTCCAGCTCTTCGCCTTGGAACGCAGATCAAGCAGGCGCAGCTGCGGCTTGCTCTGTCCATTCCATTCATTGACCGACAACTCGCCGACCACGTCCAGTCTGGTTCCGCCGTGCATCGCTCCCGCCTTCTCGCCCATGCCAAAGCCGATCGCATCGAGCATTCTTCTCCCCTTGGCAAGCGACAGCTTCAGATGCTTGGCGTCCTTGCCAATCGCCCTGCGGTCTGCCAGCTCAATATCCTCGAACAGCAGCAGGGGAGATGGATTGCCCATCCCGAACGGCTCCAGAAGCGAGAGCTGAGATATCGTGCCAAGACCAGCGTCCTCAATGCCGCAAGCAAGATCGATTACGGTTCTCGGTATCCATTGCTCCTCGGAAACCCATTCCAAAGCAAGCGCGGATAATCCGGCTTCCAGTTCATCAAGCTTCGCTTCCTCGAGCGTCATGCCCGCAGCCGCCTGATGGCCGCCGTAATGATCGAGCAGACCTTCATGACGCGTAAGAGCCGCATGCAGGTCGAAGCCTTCGATTGAGCGCGCCGAGCCCTTGCATTTGCGCGTTTCCGCATCGATGCCGAATATGATAACCGGTCGATAATGTCGCTCGAGCAGCTTGGAGGCGACTATGCCGACAACGCCGACATTCCAGCCTTCTCCCGCAAGCACAATGACGGCAGGAGCCTTCTCTCCGGCAGCCTCAGCTCTTTCGCATTTGTCAGCCCATTGCTGCTCGGCCTCATTCACGATTTCATCCACGATGCGCTGACGCTCCTTGTTCAGGCTATCGAGTCTGATCGCCTCCTGAATCGCATCGTCGTAATCGGCGGCTGTGAGCAGCTCGACCGCCCTCTTCGCATGATCGAGCCGTCCCGCCGCATTGATGCGAGGCGCCATCGAAAAGCCGATAGACGTCGACTGGACAGTGGGCAGCTCCACGCCGCAGACCTCCGCCAGAGCGCGATAACCGATTCTCGCATTCGTTCTGATCTGATCCAGCCCCAGCTTGACGAGCACGCGATTCTCATCGGTAAGCGGCATTAGATCGGCTACCGTGCCCATGCTTGCAATGTCCGTCCATTCGATTGGCGGTCGCCCGAGCAGCGCCGAAGCGAGCTTGAACGCGACTCCGACACCTGCCAATCCCTTGAACGGGTACGCGCATTGCTCAAGCTTTGGATTCACGACGGCGCATGCCGCGGGGATTCGCTCCGGGGGCTCGTGATGATCGGTAATAACCATATCCATGCCAAGCTCCTTGGCATACTCCACTTCTTCGAAGGCGCTGATTCCCGTATCCACCGTCACAATCAAACGCACGCCTTGCTCCGCCGCAAGCGCAATCGCGGCCCTGTTCAGTCCGTAGCCCTCGAGCGCGCGATGCGGTATGTAATAGTCGAAGTCCAACTCCAGCTCCCGGAACAATAGAATGAGAAGAGAAGTGCTGGATACGCCGTCTGCATCATAATCGCCGTATATCCGCACCTTCTCTCCCGATTCCTTCGCTTGCCGAATTCTTGCGACCGCGGCCTCCATGCCGTGCAGCAGATACGGATCATGAAACTGCTCCTCGCCTCCATAAAGAAACGGATGAGCGCTGATCTCATCCGTATACCCTCTCTGCACTAATAATTTGGTAACGAGCGGCGGCAAATTCATTGTCGCGCTCAGTTGCCCGGCTTGCTGCTCCTGAACATCCGTCCAGGGAGCAACCGCCCATCTTGTCTTCGCTTCAATCACCTTCGCAATCTCCTTCCTGCTGGTTCATCCTTTATTGCAGCAGTGTCGGCATCTGCTCTTGATTGGGATCATGATTGGATTTGTATGGATACCCTGGATTATACGGCTCTACATGGATGGAGACATCCGACAGATGCAAGAAGCGATGCATCAGCAGGAGCTTCACCTTATTCGCGATTTCTTGTCCTTCCAGAACTGAAATTCGCGGATTGACGCTGATCACGATTTCCGCGATAACATAATGGCCTTGCTCTCTTGCTCTGAGAGATTCTACGGTCACAACGCCTTCCACGCGCTGAACGATTTGCATGAAATCTTCTGCGTCTCTCGAAAGATCCGCAGTATTGCGAACCGCGCTGCCGCGCCCGGATAATGCGCCGAGCATGCTTTCCCAAAAGCGTCCAAAGCCTGACCTTCTTCTTCTCGAATTTCGCTGACCGCTTGACATGTGTACCTTATACCTCCCAAGTAGCTGTGAAATGAATGAGGCTGTCTTAAGACGCCGTCTTCCCCGCCGCTTTTCCCTTCTGCTTCTGTCCTCGTTTCAACATCAGCCATAATGGACTTGCTATACAGATCGTGGAGTAAGCTCCGCTAATAAGACCGATCAACAAGGCCAGCGAGAACAGCTTAATCGACGAGCTCCCGAGCAAGAAGATGCTGAGCGTTACAATGACGACCGTCAATACGGTATAAATATTTCGAGCCATCGTCTGCCAAATACTGGCGTTGACGAGCTCAACCAATTGATCATCCGTCTTCAACTGCGCGAAGCGCAGATTCTCGCGGATGCGGTCGAAAATAACGATTTTGTCATTGATCGAATAACCGAGCGTTGTAAGAACAGCCGCAATGAACGGCAGATCGACCTCCAGTCGGAAGATCGAGAAGATCGCGATAACGATAAAGCTGTCATACAGAATCGAGATGTTCGCGGCAAGCGCAAAGCGCCATTCAAAGCGAATCATCACGTAGAGCATGATGCCGACGCTGGCAATCAGAATTGCCCAGATCGTCTTCACGCCAAGCTCGCGGGCGATATCGGGCGACACGATATTGACCTCGGAGGTCAGATCATCGCCGTACTTCGCCTTGAACGCGTCCAGCACCTTGTTCTTCTGATCATTGTCCAGAACCTCGTCGAAACGAATCGAGATGCGTTCGTTGCCACTGCCGCCGACTGTAGGCGTTGCTTTTGCATAGCCTTCCGCCGCCAGAACATCATTAACCTCCGTTTGCGTAGCGGATTTGCTCACCGAAATATCCATATTAGTGCCGGCCTTGAAATCAACGCCGAGATTCAGATGAAAGATGATGAGCGACAAGATGCCCACAATGGTAAGCGCCAGGGAAAAATAGAGAAACTTGTTTTTGTTGCGAATAATATCATACCGGATTTTCGTATTATAGTTCACGGATTTCCGCCTCCTTCACACCGTAGAAGCCCGGTTTCAAGAATCGATTGCTCCGAACGAGCAGCGTCATGAGGAAGCGAGCGAGAAACACATTCGTAAGCACACTGACCAAGATGCTGAAAATCATCGTAAGAGCAAAGCCTTTGATAGCGCCGTCGCCGATGTAATACAGCACGACGCTGGCGATGATGCTTGTAATATTCGCATCCATAATGGTGCGCGTCGAGCTCTTCGAGCCCGCTTTCAGGGAAGAGAGCATGCTCTTGCCGCTGCGAATTTCTTCCTTGATCCGTTCCGCGGTAATAATGTTGGCATCCACCGCTATGCCGACGCCGAGCACGAAGGCCGCGATTCCGGGCAGCGTCAAGGTCGCGTTCATCAAATTCATAACCAGAATCAGCAGCCACGCATACGTAATAATCGTAATTGATGCGACAAAGCCCGGAATGCGAAATATAACAATCATGAATACGAGTACGATCAATGAGCCGATAACGCCCGCCATCACCGTGTCGTCTAGCGACTTTTGACCCAGCTTGGCGCCTACGCTCTGCGTATATTTCTCATTGAGCTTGAGCGGCAAAGAACCCATATTGATCAAATCGCGCAAATTTTTCGCTTCGTCGATCGTTCCGTCGGAACCAAGCGTGATCTGCGCCGTCTTGCCCGTTATGACCTGCGTAATATTAGGCGCGGAGATTTCTTCTTCGTCCAGATAGATGGCCAGCGTCTGACCAAGCAGCTTGGTCGTTACTTCCTCCATCTTGCCCGCGTCTTTCAATTCAATCGTTACAATGGGATGATTCAGACTGTCGTAGGCAACGCCTGCGCCGCCCTCCTTGAAATCCGTTCCGTCGAGCTCCACCGTTCCGTCCGGCGCTCTGAACGTCAGATTGATCGGCTTGGCCAGAAGCTCGCGCATCGCGTCCTCGTCGGTTACGCCCGCGAGTCTTACCCGAATGCGATTGGAGCCTTCTGTTGTTATCTCAGGTTCCGCGACACCGCTTTCGTCAACGCGCTTCTTCAAGCTTTCCGCCGTTTTTTTCAATGAATCCTGTGTTACCTCCGAGCCCCCTTCGAATGGAACCGCTTCATAGAGCACCTCGAATCCGCCCTTCAGATCAAGGCCGAGCTTCACATCCTTAATCATTGCAGGGCTTGTCCAAGCGATCACGCCGAACAGCACGACCACGACCGCAAGGAAGGCAATTATTCTCTTCCCGAACATACGTCTGAATCCTCCTTATGATCTCAATAGTCCCATTATACAGATGCCGCAAAATCGAGTCAAAAAGAAAAGAACCCGCAGTGCTCAGAATGGGGTTCCTTTATATGCGTTTATAGTCAAAAAGTTCATAAATTGCGTGACTTTGAGCGATAAAATATCATTGACAAGCTCATGCAGCTCAGGCTGTCCCTTCTTCGCGTACTTGGCGTTGACGCATTCCCATACTTCCTCGCCCGTCACATGCTCATAGCCGATTAATCTGAATTCCTCCGCTTTGCTGTGGCACAGCTCCTCAATCATCTCATTCAGCTCATCGTTAGCCATGGCTTACCTCCTACATGATCTGCATCCCCTTCTAGAACTATTCGCTCCCGAGACGTGGATATCCTGCTCCTTTTCATCATACTCGAAAAATGACTGACATGGAAGCGGACATGCCGAGCATACAGATAAAGTACGAGCCTGTTGGAGGTTGTTCAGCACGCAATATGAAGAGCGGCTGCACGCGAAGGAGTTGAAGAATCAGCATGACCAAACAATCCTTTATAAAAGGAGCCATGATCCTGCTGGCCGCCGGCATTTTGAATCGGCTGCTCGGGTTTGTGCCGCGCATTACGCTTCCCCGCATTATGGGCGCGGAGGGCGTAGGCTTATATCAGCTTTCCTATCCCTTTCTCATCGTCATGCTGACTGTTATTACCGGCGGCATTCCGCTGGCGATCGCCAAGTGGATTGCGGAAGCCGAATCGCAGGGCGACCACAGACGGGTCAAAGGCATCTTCCGAACCGCCATGCTGCTTACATTGGCGCTTGCCGCACTGTTCACGGCCGTCATGCTGCTGTTCGCGCCCTTTATCATCCAGCATCTGCTGCCGGACAAGCGGGTCTACAACAGCTTTCTGATGATGTCGCCGCTGCTGCTCATTATCGGCATTTCATCCGTCTACAGAGGCTACTTCCAAGGCAAGCAAAATATGATTCCAAGCGCGGTGTCGCAGACGGTCGAAACGCTCATCCGCATCGTCGCATCCCTGGTGTTCGCTTATTTGCTGCTGCCCTACGGTATTGAATGGGCTGCCGCCGGGGCGATGTTGGGCGTTGTTGCCGGGGAAATCGGGGGATTGCTCGTCTTCCTGTGGAACTATTATCGGGTCAAGGAGATTCGCGCGCGAAGAGTCGCCCTTGAACAATCCCGATCTTTTGCCGCTAGTGAAACCGCCTCGGGAAGCCTGGATGAACGAACGCTCCCAATTGTCAAGAAGCTGCTGGCCATTTCCGTACCGGTGACTGGAAGCAAGCTTGTAGGCTCGATCTCCTATTTGCTTGAATCGATCTTCATTGCCCGCAGTCTTGCCGCCGCGGGCGTCGCGATAGGCATCGCCACCGCGCAGTACGGAGCGCTGCAAGGCATGGTCATTCCACTGCTGCTGCTTCCCACGGCGCTGACCTATTCCCTGGCCGTATCGCTCGTGCCTTCCCTTTCGGAGGCGGCGGCGCGGGGAGACAAGGCGCTCATTCACAAACGGATGCATCAATCGATGCGGATTGCTCTTGTTTCCGGCGCGCCGTTTGCCGTCATTATGATTCTTTTCGCAGAACCGCTTTGCCGTATCATCTACAATCAGAGCGACATCGCTCCCATGCTTCAATTGACGGCGCTGACCGGTATCTTCATCTATTTGCAAGCGCCGCTGCAGGCTGCCCTTCAGGCGCTCGACAAGCCGGGCACGGCCTTGCTCAATACCTTCATTGGGGCGGCAGTGAAGCTGGTGCTGATCGTTCAGCTTGCATCGAATCCCAAGCTTGGCATTTATGGTGCCGTTATCGCAATATGTATCAATATTGTGCTGGTTACGGTGCTGCATGGCATAAGCGTCATGCGATTTATCGGCTTTCGCATGCATAGCCTTGATTTCATCAAAGTGGGCGCTGCCATGCTCATTATGGGAGCGGCGGCACAATGGCTGGTGCGCATTATGCCGCTTGCCGTGGAGTGGCTTAATCTTATGCTTGCTTGCTTCGCGAGCGTTATGTTCTATCTGCTGCTGATGATTGCGATGAAACTGATCGATCGCTACGATATGGCCCGCATCCCATGGCTTGGCGCTTGGTTCAAGTGAATTTTTTCTTATTCACGTCAACAAAGATTTTTCCTTTATGATCGATTGTGCACAAGAATACATCTTTGAAATCGTAAATTTTTTCTTCTTGCAGCACATTTTTCAGCCAAAAACGCGTTTTTTCCATCTTAGCAAGATTTTCGTCCTGAACCTTGCCGTCCATAATTAAGGGGATAGGCAGCACTTCAAAGCGGAAGCCTTGAGGAATCAGCTTCTCCCTCCCTTTCGGAGCAGGGGTTTGACTCGAGGTTTCCACATCTACGCTGGGATCCGAAGCCTTTTTTTCATGGGATAAGCCGCTGTCTCCTCTCAAAAAATGATTTCCTTTCTCACCGTCAGCTTCCTCGCCTGCCGTTTCTTCCGGAGTATCTGCGCCTTCCTTCGGGATGACGGACAGCTTGCCGCTTGTCTCCAGAATCGCAAATTCCACATCGGCAACCGAAGTAATCTTATTCTCCCTTAATTGAAGCATAAGATCATCAAGATTGTAGCGCTGCTTCCGCATCATATCCTTATTGATCTTGCCTTTGGCGATAATTACAGTCGGCTTGCCGTCGAACAGCAGCCTCATCTTGCGATTCGTCATCGTTAGAAATGCCGATCCGACCTGAATGGCAAGAAGCGCTACCATAGGCACGATGCCGTCCCACATCGGTCTGTTCACATCCTCGATGACGATGACCGCAATCTCGGCGATCATGACCGAAATGATCAAGTCAAGCACGGACAGCTTGCCGATTTCCCGCTTCCCCATAAACCGCATGATCAAAAATACGACAAAATAAATAATCACCGTCCGGATCAACAGGCTCCATATTTCCAAGTGGTAAGCGCCTCCTCTGCTCGCGAGCTCCTATACCGTATTCTCACCTTTGAGGAAACGCATCATACGGAAGGGAAGGACGCGAATATATGGTAATCGGGCTAAACCTGTACTATTTCCGCAAGCTTGACCATATGGTTTACAAATAAGAATTTTGTGAATGGAGGAATAGAATGAACTCCGTCAAGCAAGCACCAAAACCGCCGTCGATTGCTTCACCTTTGCTGGCAGGCGTTATATTCTCATTATTATGGCTGGCCGCAGGCGCGTTGCTGCTGTCGTTCATGCTGAGCTTTACAAACATGATGGAAAGCGAGCTCGGAACCTATACGCTGCTTGTGCATGGCGCTTCTTCACTGGCCGGAGGCTTCACCTGCGGCAAACGCTCGATCCGAAGAGGCTGGTACAACGGAGGGCTTCTCGGACTCATGTACGGCATCATTATTGTCATTGTCAGCTTTCTTGCCACGAACGCTTCCTTCTCCTTGCATAGCTTGATTATGCTGGGGACCGTGCTGCTAGCGGGCGCTTTCGGCGGCATGGTCGGAGTCAACCTAAGGCGCTGACCATGCAGAAGGGCCGCCTCCCCCAGTCTGATCGACTAGCGAAAGCGGCCCTGTTCATTACTCGGATGCGGCTGGCGCCGAAGTTGTAACTCCGTTGATTGCGCTCCGCTCGAATGTCATCTTTGTCGTATCATTGACGCGAAGAACAACTGTATCGTCCGTCATCTCCACGATCGTACCGTGCAAACCGCCGATTGTCGTTACCTTGTCGCCTTTCTTCACTTGACTCAGCATGGAAGTGCGAGCCTTCTGCTTCTTCTGCTGCGGACGGATGAGCAAGAAATAGAAAACCGCGAACATCAGAATAAACGGCCAAATCATTTGCCAGATATTTCCTGTATCATCTCCGGCTGCTAACCACATTGACATATGAATATCCCCTTTCAAAATCCTCTTTCATTATCATTAAGACCGTACGTCTCGAAGAACTCGTCTCTGAAATCGAGCAGTCTGTCCTCCGCAATCGCTTGACGCACATCTCTCATGAGTTGAATCAAGAAATGCAAATTATGATAAGTCGTCAGCCTGATTCCGAATGTTTCGTCTGCTTTGAGCAGGTGACGTATGTAAGCTCTCGAATAATTCTGACAGGTATAACAGCTGCAATTCTCGTCCAGTGGACCGAAATCCTCGGCAAACTTTGCATTCCGGATAACCAATCTGCCATTGCTGGTCATCGTCGTGCCATTCCGGGCGATACGCGTTGGAAGCACGCAATCGAACATGTCAATGCCGCGAATCGAGCCTTCCAGAAGCGCGTCGGGCGAACCTACTCCCATTAAATAACGAGGTTTGTCCGATGGAAGGATAGGTACGGTATAGTCTAGCATCTCGTACATCAAATGCTTCGGCTCTCCCACGCTCAGTCCACCAATAGCATACCCCGGGAAATCCATGGAAGTCAAATCCCTGGCGCTTTGTATGCGAAGGTCCTGATGCATGCCGCCCTGCACGATAGCGAACAGCGCTTGATCATGCGGTCTCGCATGAGCCTTGAGACAGCGCTCCGCCCATCTTGCGGTTCGTTCCGTGGATTCCTTCACATACTTGTACTCTGCAGGATAAGGCGGACATTCGTCGAACGCCATCATAATATCCGGGCCGAGCGCGTTCTGGATCTCCATCGCAACCTCCGGCGAGAGGAACAGCTTGTCGCCGTTAAGATGGGAGCGGAATTGCACCCCTTCTTCCGAAATCTTGCGCATTTCCGCCAGACTGAATACCTGGAAGCCCCCGCTGTCCGTCAGTATCGGACGATCCCAGTTCATGAAAGCATGCAAGCCGCCGGCCTTCTTGACAATTTCATGTCCGGGTCTCAGGAACAGATGATATGTGTTGCTAAGAATAATATGGGCGTCCATCGCCTTCAGCTCTTCGGGACTCATCGTCTTCACCGTTGCTTGCGTTCCGACGGGCATGAAGGTCGGCGTATCGATGATGCCATGAGGCGTATGCAGTCTTCCCAGTCTTGCTCCCGACTGTTTGCATTGTTTGATAAATTCATATTTGACAGCCACAATTCACGCTTCCTATTCATTTAATGATGGTATAGCTTTCCCTAGCTGTATATCAACATCGCATCGCCAAAGCTGAAAAATCGATATTCTCGCTCTACAGCTTCCTTATAAGCGTTCATAATCGCCTCTCTGCCGGCTAATGCGCTCACCAGCATGACAAGCGTTGATTTCGGCAGATGGAAATTGGTCAACAGAGCGTCAACAAGCTTATAGCTGTAACCGGGATAGATGAAAATATCGGTCCAGCCGTTGCAAGCTTCTATAGGGGCGGCTCCTTCGAATCTGGCCGCGACCGTCTCGAGCGTGCGGGCGGAGGTTGTTCCTACGGCGACGATGCGTCGTCCCTCCTGCCGGGCGCTTTCGAGAATGGCCGCGTTTCGTTCGTCGAGCTCGTAATACTCGGCATGCATTTCATGATCCTCCACCTTGTCCACCGACATGGGACGGAAGGTGCCGAGACCGACATGGAGCGTCACAAAGCTTAGAATAACGCCTTTGGCTTCCAACCGCTTCAAGAAATCTTCGGTGAAATGCAAGCCGGCCGTCGGCGCTGCGGCGGAGCCGTTATGCTTCGAATATACCGTCTGATAACGCTCACGCTCCTGAAGCCGCTCCTTGATATAAGGAGGAAGCGGCATTTCTCCCAATCGATCAAGCAATTCTTGAAAAATGCCTCCATAACGGAAACGAATGATGCGGGCGCCCATCTCTCCCTCGGACTCCACCTCCGCCGTCAGCAGCGGATTCCCGCTTCCATCATCGCCGAAGTGGATGACCGCGCCTGCCCTGAGTCGCTTGGCCGGCTTCGCCAGCGTCTCCCAACGATCGCCTTCAAGCTGTTTCAGCAGCAGCAACTCGGCTTTCGCTCCGGTATCGCTCTTGCTGCCCAGAAGACGAGCGGGAATGACTCTTGTATTGTTAAGCACAAGCACGTCTCCCGCCCGCAGCTTCTTCTCCAAATCCGTGAATACGCCATGATCGATCCGGCCGGATTCCCGATTCAACATAAGCAATCTCGATGCCGTCCGATCCGCGAGCGGCGTCTGCGCAATAAGACGCTCCGGCAATTCAAAATCAAATTGATCTACATTCATAATAGACTGTTCATTCCTTAGCTAAGGTAATATCCTTATAATAGTATTTCAATATATATTCATAGCCATACCCTTGACCGGCCAGACTGTACGCGCCATATTGCGACATCCCGGCTCCATGCCCGTAGCCCTGTCCATGGAAAGCAAAGCCCGGCTCTTTCGTCGCCGCCCGAACTTGATGATCCTTGTCCATAACATACACGATGTCACTCTTAAGAGCGGAGGAGGTTCCTTCAGCACCTATCAAATACAGCTTCTGATTATTACTATCTCTCTGTTGCTGCTTTCCTCCCGCGCCCTGCACAACCAGTCTGCCTGTCTCCTCAATCGCGAATTTGGTGCTGGGCAGCGATCCCTCCGCGCCAAGCACAGACCTCAAGGAATCCGGCGAAAGTCCTGCGAGAGGCTTTCCGTTCACCGCAATTTCAGTCGCTCTGCCGGATACGCCTTGCCGGGATACGGCAATCGAAGTAATTGGCGACGACAACTTCTCGGATAAGCGGGCATTTATCGCGCCAAGCATTTGCTCGCTTGTATACGGTCCCCGCTTCCAGTTCATTGGATTGGACTCCATCACCTTGTCGAGCACAATCGCTCTCGTTCCCTTCTTCACCTGTTCAAGCACGGGAACGCTGTCTTGAATCATCGCGTTCTTGCGTACATTCGTTGTATCGTTCAGCACTGCGACAATCTCGCTTCCCGCCTTCGTCTTCTCGCCCGTTGCCTGCACGAGATCCTCGCGGATATAGCCGAGCTTGCCATCCGGAAGCTGCACGTAATACCAGTGAAGCAAGCCTTCTTCAGCGGATTCATCCGGAGACTGGACCGACTTCAAATACGGCACCTCGGTGCCCCATGCTTCAATCGCGTCTGCCGTCATGCCTCCGCCGTTCGAGCTGTACAGCGCTTCAATCGGTTTGCCGTCATAGAGCATAACCTCGCCATTCGTCTCATTCACCGCTTCGGTCGAGGCGGCTTGCTCCACGCCTGTTCCGGAGTACGCCTGGCTAAGCGTCGTGTCGACCACATGCGCGATCTGGAAGGTGAAGCCCTTCGACAGAACGAAGCTTCGAGCCGCCACGGCCTGAGCTTTCAGCGCCTCGAGCGGCCAACTGCTGTACATCTCGACGGCTACGACGGAATAGAGATATTCTTCGAAAGGAAGCTCGTTCACGACAGCCAGCTTATTGTTGAAAGAACTTAACTCGAAGCCTCCCCTGTATGTCCGATTGTATCGTTCGGACAAGCCAATCGGCTGATCTCCGGTCGAGGAAATCCACAGCTTCGTCTCATTGCTCGGGAACTGCATCAGCTCCATGCTTTGACTTCCTCCCGAGCTGGTGGAGAAATCCTGACGCAGCAGCAAGTAGGCAGAATCGTCTGCAACCGGATTGAGCGTTGCTCCAAGCGGCAAGGCGGAAGCCGCGGCTTGCACTTGCTTCAGCTCCTCTGCGCTTGACGCCGCGCCTACCATGACCGAATAAGCGAGCTTGCCGGCTCCTGAGGATCGAACGGCCACGAAGGCGTCAAGCCCCGCGTTGCCGAACGATAAGACGGCGGCCTCTGCCTCTGCCTTGCTGCCCAGCGCCGCGCTTTCCAGATGAAACGGCCCTTGAAGCTGCGGCTTCATTCCGCTGGAGAGGCTTGACAGCTTCCCATTGCCCGCCCATCGACCGAGCGCCGATCCGGCATCTGCAGCGCTTCCGTAGTCGCCCTCGAGCACCTGATAATTCAATCCGTTCTTCCTCGGCATACTCGTCAGATAAGCCAATCCTCCGGAAGCCTTCAGCTCTGTATACATGGCATACGCGCTGGCGAAGTTCGAGGTTTCAAATACTTTCACTTTATAATCGTCAAGAGCAAACTTGGCTGGCTTGCCCGCTGCCATAGGGAACCATTCCTGATCGCCGTTCGGCCGGCGAATGCTTACCTTCAAGCCTCCCGCGGAGGAGAACGTCGCCGCAGACGTAATGGATTCGTATTTGCCCGGAAGATTCAAGAACATCGCGACGCGAATCGTATCCAATCCCGGTGCGGCAGCCTCCGACGAAGGGGTGTTCCATGACGAAATAAGCAGCAGCAAGGCTGTCGAAGCCAGCAGCAAACGCATTCGCCGCTTGCCGGTTGTTCTCATAATGATGGGCTCCTCTCCTCGATGGGGTTATGAACGATTGCCCGGGAGGGGCAATCCCAGATGCTGATAGGCCTGATCAGTCGCCATTCTTCCTCTTGGCGTTCGTTGAAGGAAGCCGATCTGCATCAAGTAAGGCTCGTATACATCTTCGATCGTCTGGCTCTCTTCGCCGATCGTTGCCGCGATTGTGTCAAGGCCGACCGGCCTGCCCGTGAAGGTGGTCATCATCGCGCGAAGCATCTTATGATCAATATGATCGAGCCCCATGGGATCCACCTGCAGCAATTGCAGCGCGGATTGCGCGATCTCATGTGTAATAACGCCGTCTCCTCGCACCTGAGCGAAGTCCCTGACGCGCTTCAGCAGCCGATTCGCAATTCTCGGCGTGCCCCTTGACCGCATCGCGATTTCCGCCGCGGCTTCGCCCACGATGGATACTTCAAGAATCTCCGACGCTCTGGACACGATAAAGGTTAATTCATCCACATTGTAAAATTCCAAACGGCTTACAACGCCGAAACGATCCCGCAACGGAGCCGACAACAGACCTGCTCTTGTTGTCGCGCCAATGAGCGTAAACGGCGGAAGATCCAGCCTGACCGATCTCGCGCTTGGTCCCTTGCCGATCATAATATCGAGACAGAAATCCTCCATAGCCGGGTACAGCACTTCCTCGACCGTGCGATGCAGACGATGAATCTCATCTATGAACAGCACATCGCCCTCCTGCAAATTCGTAAGCAGTGCCGCCAGATCGCCGGGTCTCTCGATCGCGGGGCCGGATGTTGTCCTCAGATTCACGCCAAGCTCGTTGGCGATAATATTAGACAACGTGGTCTTCCCGAGTCCCGGCGGACCGTAGAGCAGCACGTGATCCAACGCTTCCTTGCGAAGCTTGGCCGCTTCGATATAGATCGTCAGATTTTCCTTCACCTTCGACTGACCGATATATTCGGCGAGATATCGGGGTCTCAGGCTCAGTTCCGCTGCTTGATCCTCCATCATGAGATTAGCGGAAATGATCCGATCATCCATATGTGCTCAGCTCCTTTCCGTTAACCTTTGAACAACTGCTGAAGCGCTCGCTTCATCAACGAATCCACCGTCTCATCCTGAGTTACGCTGTCTTGCAAGCCTGTCCAAGCCTTGTCGAGCTCGGCCGACGTATACCCGAGCGCGGCAAGCGCATCCCGCGCTTCCTGCCAAGCGATGCCTCCCGGCGCATTCTGATTTGCTTCATCCGGTAATCCGTCTGCAAAACCTGCCGCACTGAACAGTCCTCCGTCACCCGCGTCGCCAAGCAACTTGTCCTTCAAGTCCAGAATCATGCGCTGCGCCGTCTTCTTCCCGATGCCGGGAAGCTTCGTCAGGAAGCCGATGTTCTCCTGCTGAATCGCGGCGATGACGGAGCCCGGCTTGCCTGCAGACAGGATGCCAAGCGCGACTCTCGGCCCAATGCCTGAGACGTCCAGCAGCTTGCGGAACAGAACCTGCTGCTCTCTGGAGAGAAAGCCGAACAGATGAATGGCATCCTCGCGCACATGATGATGGATGAACACCGTAACCACGCCGTCCTTCCCGACGAATTCATAAGGATTCGGAGTAAACACGCGGTAACCGACATCCCGTACATCCATCACCACATATTCAGCTTCAATATGTACAACCGGTCCCCGCAAAAAATCAATCACGGCTTCACCTCGTTTATTTTCTGATGCATAACGGCGGAATGGGCATGGCAAATGGCTACAGCAAGCGCATCCGCCACATCGTCGGGCTTCGGCACGGCAGACAGCCTCAGGAACATCTTCACCATCTCCTGCACTTGCCTCTTCTCGGCCTTGCCGTATCCGACGACCGCCTGCTTCACCTGAAGCGGCGTATATTCCGCCACGGGAAGTCCGCGCTGCGCGGCTGCCAATATGATAACGCCTCTCGCTTGTCCCACGGCGAAGGCCGTTGTTACATTCCGATTGAAGAACAGCTTCTCGACGGCTATGGAGTCGGGCTTGTAGCGATCAATCAACGCGCACGCGGATTCATAGATCTGCTTCAGGCGCTCTTCGGGAGGCGTGCGCGCTTCCGTCTGAATCGCCCCGTACTGCACAGGCGTCAACTTATGTCCAATCTTGTCGATGAATCCGAATCCGGCAATCGCAATGCCGGGATCAATGCCTAACACTCGCAAACCGGCAGCTCCCTTCTCTATGAAGTCTATCACATTCATGATGTCCGCCTATCATTATAGCAAAAGAATGCGAAAATGAGAACGAACGTTTGATCACAAGTGGACACAGGAGCCTCCATTGGAGAAAAATTCGTAGTTCGTTCCCTTTATCGGACACAGAGAGGCTGTTTATTAACTGTGTGCGGGTCTCCAGCTTGTAGAACACGTCAGCCGGTTCCGCTTTTGAAGCTGCAGCGCTGGTAATCTGCGCTGGAGCGCCAAGCGGTACCTCATCCGAGGCTGCAGCGCTGAAAATGCAGCAACTTGTTCTAACGGAATTTTTGGAGGCTGCCGATTCATTGTGCATTCGTGAGCATGTGGCCATTTGACCAAGGCTTGTAGCGTATCGGTCACAAATGACCGTAAGAAGCCATAATCACGCCTAACAGGTATTTTAACGGTCGCAGATGACCGTAAGAAGAAGAATTGAGGGGGTTCAACCCTAATTTCTGACGCTAACGGTCAAATGCGACCTTTACATTCCAAAAATCGTTGATATCGTCGCGTAACGGTCGCGAATGTCCTTTAAAACCAGCTAGAGAGCCTCGAAAATGTCCGTTACCGTCGCAAGCGTTCATTTCCATCGAAATTTTATACGCGATAAGATTAAGAAAACCTCTACCCTCGGCCTTTCAAAGATGAGCGACCTAAAAGCTTTGCGGAGCAAAGCAGCTTCGTAAGCATAAGGCAAGTTTTATCGCCAAATAAATTTACAGTTTAGTAGACTGGAGAGGGCGCTGCAAGTCGAGAAAATCGACTTGCAGCGCTTGAAGTCCGCGGTTACAGGGCCGCAAGTCGAGAAAATCGATTTACAGCGCTTAAAGTCCGCGGTTACAGGGCTGCAAGTCGAGAAAATCGACTTGCAGCGCTTGAAGTCCGCGGTTACAGGGCCGCAAGTCGAGAAAATCGATTTGCAGCGCTTAAAGTCCGCGGTTACAGGGCTGCAAGTCGAGAAAATCGACTTGCAGCGCTTAAAGTCCGCGGTTACGGGGCTGCAAGTCGAGAAAATCGATTTGCAGCGCTTAAAGTCCGCGGAGTGGAGCATCTCCGTCGTCCGATCCTGGTCGAGTCGACCAGGAAAGCGGACAACTCCACACCGACATTTTACGCTATAATTACAAAAAAGACCGTTCAGCAATCGAACGGCCTTCCCTACAGCATAAATAGTTGTTTCCTACTATCGCTTATCCAGAATGATCATTTCTCTCCGATGGGTCGTTTCATTCTTTCGTCCAACTTTCTTTCGTTCGACTTATATCGCTTGGGTTAGTAGGCTTGCTTCCCGCCGTTGACTTCGTCCGCGGTCTTCGCGAAATCGCTGAACGTGGACAATACGCTGTTATATTCGTCAATATCCTTAACATGAATGCCCCGCGTCAATTGCTCCAGCTTCTCCTGCGGAAGACTGCTTTCCATAAACCGGACATCAAGCTGGAAAAACGTTCGCATCACCTTGTCTTCGCTTGGCTGCCCGTCGTAAAGGGAGAAGTACCCTTGTTTGTCAATGCCGAAATAAGCATGGGATTTGCAGTGGCTCGACAAGTCTGCCACCTGCTCTACGATTCGAATGGAACGCCCGTCGCGCTCCATCATAGCCGACCACTCGGGATGGTCTCCGAGCAGCTTAATCAAGGCTTGGGGCTGCAACTTGCCCAGAGCTTCCGTCTCTTCACCGCATATGAACATGCGGTGGAGCGTCGCCGACACCGGTTCCTCGCGCTCGCTCAAAAACTCGCTTAATGAAGGCTGCCCGTAATCACGCTCAGCCCCGGCGCGTTCTGCCAGAACAGCTCCGCCGAACAGTCCGATAGACAGCATGCCCGCGAACAGCCATAGAGCGATGCAACTGAGCGTCCATATTGGATTTCGCCCTCTTCGAATGCGTTTCTTCAATTGCTTCCACAAGCGGAATGCCATCATGAGGAAGTCCCCTTCGCTTACGTTTTCTGCTAGTGTGCGCTATTGCTGTATAATTATACAAGGCATATTGAAGCTGCGTTGGGGGAATTCATCGATCAATCCAGAAATCTGCTGCGAACGTCCGGTGAAGGCAGCATGCAGCTTTCTCTTTTTCCAAACCACTTGTAGCGCCTGTTCGCAACGAAGCCATAAACCGCATTCCTGAGCGGAGGCGGAACAGCCAGAAACAGATAACCAAGCTTCCAAACGCCGCTCAGCCTTCCGCAGATGCGCAGCGCCGCTCCAGACTTCGTATAAAGCTTGCCGTCTTCGATCAGCACAAAGCTTCCAAAATAGCCGCTTATTCCACGCTCTGCAAGCAGTCGCTTGCCTTCCTCGCCCTGCAAGGACGCGTATCGGAAATAATCGTCCGGATCATGCTCAATCATGAATTTCACGCTGCTGTTGCATAAATTGCAAACTCCGTCGAACAAAACTATGGCATGCTTGCCCGTTCTCATCGCTCGCATCCTCCTGCCTCTTAAAGCTTGCAAGGCTGTGAACCCTCAGCTCAAGTATAGCAGAAAGAGGACGGTCTATCGCCTCGCTTTGTTTATTGCATCGATTCCGCGACCTTCATCGCATCTGCCTCCGAAAGCGGCCCCGTAATCGTGAATTGATCCCCGTCAACCGTCCATACAAGCTCCGTAATGCCGGGAGACGCATGCACAAAACCGTGGACTCCGTTAATTTCAGTTGATTTGAACATGTCCAGCGGATACTCGAAATTCTCTTTACTCTGCATGACGGTGTAGAGCAATTCGCCCGAAGTGTACGTATACAGTACGCGGGTCGGATGATTCGCATCCATGCCCACGGCTTCGATCTTGATCAATTGATAGCCCTCCGGCATATAAGACGGCGTTAATAACTGAGAACCGTACAAGGATTTCGCTTCTTCGGGCGTTTGAACCTCCGTCGTAATAAGCGAGGAAAGCGAGCTCCCATTGTCGCCGGTGCCGTCGGCAGGCGATGTTATCCCGCTGTTATTGTTATCGGGCTGACCGCCGTAATCGCCTTGAAACATTGGCAGAGCCAGTATCAATAGAAGAGCTGCCGTGCCCGCCGCTACGGCGTACATCCATTTTTTGTACAGCATTGTCATCCATCCTCTCTTCGCCCATTTGTATTCCCCTTCACTTTCCGCCTCTATTCTCTTCCTTACCTCATTCTTCAATCTTGAATCAAATTGCAGAGATTGAAACAAAGTTTCATTGGATTCGGCCTGGTACTTTTGCTTCCATGCTTCCTCTTCCTTAGTCATGTTGATGCCCCTCCTCTCGTAGTTCGCGGCCCAGCATCTCTCTCGCCCGGTGAAGCCTGCTTCTTGCCGTTCCTTCCGCAACTCCGATTGCACTCGCGATTTCCGCCGTGGACAGCTCCTGATAATAATAGAGGAAGATGATTTCCTGAAAGGCGTCCGGAAGCTTCATCACGCTCTGCAATATTTCCGTTCTCCGAAGCTTCCTCATAGCCGCTTCCTCCGCGCTGACCGCCTCCGTCAAACGTATTCTTCCCGGCTCGATCGGCTGCTCCGCGAACATGCGCACGCCAAGCTTGTCTTTGCACAGATTGATGGCAATTCTCGTCAACCAGGTCTTCACGGAGCTATGTCCGCGGAAGGAGCTCCAGTTCCGGTAAGCGCGCAGGAACACCTCTTGACTGATATCCTCGGCCATGCCCCGGTCGCCGGTATAGAAGAAGGCGGTTCGCAGCACATAAGTGCCGTATTCATTCATTAACCCCTCGAGCGCTTCCATCGGCTCTTCAGGCAGTTTTTCATCATTTGTCAAGCCGGCCGGCTTTATCATTCAACCACCTCCGCCCTATTAGACGACTTCACTTGCAATTCCGCTCCCTGTTTCCATGCATTTCTTTCTGCGACGTTCTCTTTGACGACAGAAAGACAAGGAGGCAGAGAACAACGGCTCCCTGCCTCAACGCTCCATTCGCCATGCCCGGCAGATTCATGCTTAATCTTATGCCTGAGCTGCCCAGTCGTATATTCCCGCAGACGATCATCGTTCATCGTACCGCTTCACCCATTCCAAATCGGAAATCTATTGATCCCCTGCGGCCCGTTTATTCCTCTATTTCGCGCAAATCGGATAAAATCCTTGCCTCAGCCTGTGATTGACTTACAACGAGCTTCTCATGCCTGGATCGAACAACATATTCAACCTGCCCTTGCCCGGCATGCTTGCCGACAATGAGCCTCAGCGGTATTCCCATTAGGTCTGAATCCTTGAATTTGATGCCCGGTCTCTCGTCCCGATCATCCAGAAGCACCTCCACGCCCTGTTTGGTCAAGGAATCGTAGAGACCCCGCGCAAGCATCAACTGCTCCTCGTCCTTCATGGAAACGGGAACGATATGCACCTGATACGGCGCGATCGACATCGGCCACAGAATGCTTCCTTCATCGTGATGCTGCTCGATCACGGCGGAGAGTATACGGGATATGCCGATGCCGTAGCAGCCCATGATGAACGGCTGCGATTTCCCGCACGCGTCCAAATAATTCGCCGACAGCTTCTCGCTGTATTTGGTTCCCAGCTTGAACACATGTCCAAGCTCAATGCCGCGATGGAACTTCAGCTTTCCTTCCTCGCATCTCGGACAACCTTCTCCTTCGAGAACATTGCGGTAATCGCCGACATGCTCCAATGGGAAGTCGCGGCCAGGCTGCACATGACGCAGATGAAAATCATCCTCATTCGCCCCGGCAATGCCGTCTGGCATGGAAGCTGCTCCGTAATCAACGAGAAGCTTGAAAGGAAGGCCGATAGGGCCGATCGAACCGATCGAATGACCCAGCGCCGCATGAACCGCATCCGCGCCTGCCAGTTCGATTTCAGCAGCGCTAAGCGCGTTCATCACCTTGAGCTCATTCACTTCATGATCGCCGCGAACAACAACGGCGACAAGTTCGCCGTCGGCAAGGTAAATCAAGGTTTTCATGAGCTGAGAAGGTGGAATGTCAAGTGCTTCTGCGAGCTGTTCAATCGTC
This sequence comes from Paenibacillus sp. HB172176, assembly GCF_011947265.1. Taxonomy (GTDB): domain Bacteria; phylum Bacillota; class Bacilli; order Paenibacillales; family Paenibacillaceae; genus Pristimantibacillus. Next base: position 11,586 of record NZ_JAATHD010000012.1, on the reverse strand, counting down.
TTGAGCTCGGGCGTATGAAACTTCTCGGCTTGTATTTGAGATGGCTGCGCCTTCTCCTTGACATCCGCAATCGCTTCGGCCTTCTCCAGATTCGCAGCATAATCGCAATGCGTGCAGACGACGACGGTATCTTCGCCAATGTCCGCGAGCGCCATGAATTCATGCGTGCCGCCTTCTCCGCCTATTGAGCCCGCATCGGCCTCCACCGCTCGAAAAGCGATTCCGCAACGCTGGAAAATGCGTTTATACGCTTCGAACATTCGCCTGTAGGATCGATCCAGGCTATCCCAATCGGAGTCGAAGGAGTAGGCGTCCTTCATGAGGAATTCCCTGCCTCTTAGCAGCCCGAAACGCGGCCTCCGCTCATCCCTGAACTTCGTCTGAATCTGATACAGGATAACGGGAAGTCTGCGATATGTGTTGATCTCCTCCCGCACCAGCTTCGTCACAACCTCCTCATGCGTGGGACCAAGGACGAATTCGCGTTCATGGCGATCCTGGAGCCGCATAAGCTCCGGTCCGTATACCTCATAACGGCCGGATTCCTTCCACAGATCTCCGGGCTGAAGAGCCGGCATTAGCACCTCCTGGGCTCCCGCCGCTTCCATCTCTTCTCTTACGATGCTCTCAACTTTGCGAAGCACTCGTCTGCCAAGCGGCAAGTAGGTATAGATTCCTGCGGCCAGCTGCCGGATCAATCCCGCCCGCAGCATAAGCTGATGCGAAATCGCCTCCGCCTCGGAAGGCGTTTCCCTTAATGTGGTCCCGAATAATCGACTTTGAAGCATGCGCTCAGCTCCCGTTCAATCGTTTTTTTCAACAAAAAAAACACATCCGTCAGGGACGAATGTGTCGTGATACCACCCTGGTTCAATTGCCTCTGCTGCCTGCATAAGCATCATAATCGCAGGGGCAATCCTCCATTTCAATAACGGCCGACGCCGGTTTCGACTCTCATGGAGAAGCCGTCACTGCTCCCAAGGCAGGACAGTCTTTCGCTCGCGCAAGAAACCTCGCAGCCTCCGGGTTTCATTCTCTGATACGCGATTATGGAAAAACCGGACCTTGATCCACGCATTTTGATATGCTTGTAATTGCACTTAATGTATCGGATTGAAGCGATTTTGTCAATTAACGTTATCTAGCCCATAATATGATAGCCGGCATCGACATGAAGAACCTCCCCGGTAATGCCCCTGGAGAGATGGCTAAGCAGGAACAGCGTAGCATCTCCCACTTCATCCGCGTTCACATTGCGGCGCAGCGGAGCCCTCTCCTCAATCGTCGAGAGGATGTCGTTGAAGCCGGACACGCCTTTGGCCGACAAAGTCCGAATCGGCCCGGCCGATACGGCATTCACCCGAATCGCCTGCTTCCCCAGATCCTCCGCCAGGTATCTGACGCTTGCCTCGAGTGCCGCCTTCGCCACGCCCATGACATTGTAATTTTTCACGACTCGTTCGGCTCCGATATAGGATTGCGTGACCATGCTTCCGCCTTCATGCATGAGCTTTCGCGCCGCCCGGGCTACAGCGACGAGCGAATACGCACTAATGTCCTGAGACAGCAGATAGCCTTCGCGACTCGTCTGAACATACTCTCCCTTCAATTCATCCTTGTCAGCGAACGCGATCGAATGGACCAAGCCATGAATAACGCCAACCAAACGATCGATTTCCTCAAATGCTGTCTCTATGCTGCTATCCTCCGCAATATCGCAGGAAACGCAGAGCAGCGGATGAATGCCTTCCTCCTCCAGCAGCTGCGATAATTTCAACAGGGAACGCTCCTTCCTGTATGTAAAGATAAGCTCCGCTCCTTCGCGGTGCAACGACTTGGCAATGCCCCAGCCTATACTGCGTTCATTGGCGATACCCATTACGACGATTCTCTTGCCTGCCATCATTCCGCTCATTTTTACCCTCCAAAAATCATGCTTTTGCTTAGCGCGACCGTGCGCATTTATTAGAACCTGGTACTAATTGCGATGCATTCATTCTATCCCAAGCCTGGTTTTCCGTCAAACGGAGCGGAGCAGCTCCAATCTCAGCGCGAATACGCGAGTTCCCCTATTGCGAGGCGAGAGAGCTGACTATATCAACGGACTGCATCAAACAAACCGCAGCCTCTGGAGTCGCAGGATGGCGACGAGGCTGCGGCCGGACCTATATCTTTGGCTTTGGTTTATCGATTAAGCCAAGGACGGCTGGCGATCGTTTGTTTCTTCTTCGGACGAGGTTTTACCGTGCGAATGACGGCTTTTTTCCCTTTTTTGCGAGGCTTGGAGCCTTTGGTCGAACCACCCTTGAATGTGCTGACGAAATGCTCATCGAGCTCCTCGTCGCGTTCGCCGCCGCAGCCGCAATCTTTGCCGCCCGCCGCGTTATTGTTCACGCTGCTTCCATGCGTCCATGCGGGAGCCGGCGCATAAGGCGGGTATGGCATCCCATAACCATTGTTCATTCCTTCGTAGCCTTGCGTATTCATGACGGGCATACCTGTCGCATTCATGCCCGGATTGGCTCCGTAGCCCCAAGGCATCGTTCCATATGGCATCAAGGCAGGAGAAGGATATCCCATCATCATCGTTCCCGGAGGACATTCCTGCGGATACATTTGCGTCATGTCGCCATACGGGGACATGGCCGATTCCATTCCCGCATTCGATCCCATGCTCTGAGGCGAATACATCGGCATCATGTTCGAATCAGGCATGCCGTAAGACGACATGGCTTCGACCGCAGGCACATTATATTGATGGAACAAATCCATGCTTTGCATATAATTTGAATTGGCGGCATCGACAACATTCTCCACCGGCTTTTGAATCGGCAAAGCTTTGCCCGAAGACGCTGGCTTTACCTTAGTCGCCGGCGACACAGACATCGGCGCCATATTGCTGCTGAGCGGACTGATATTATTATTGCTGAGCGGCGATACATTGCCGCTTAGAGGGCTTACGTTGCTGCTGAGAGGCATCGCATTTCCGCCCATTGGCATCATATTGCTGTTGCTGAGCGGCGATACATTGCCGCTTAGAGGGCTTACGTTGCTGCTCAGAGGCATCGCATTTCCGCCCATTGACATCATATTACTGTTGCTGAGCGGCGATACATTGCCACTTAGAGGGCTTACGTTGCTGTTGAGAGGCATCGCATTTCCGCCCATTGACATCATATTACTGTTGCTGAGCGGCGATATATTGCCGCTCAGAGGACTTACGTTGCTGCTGAGAGGCATCGCATTTCCGCCCATTGGCATCATATTACTGTTGCTGAGCGGCGATACATTACTGCTTAGAGGACTTACGTTGCTGCTCAGCGGCATCGTTTTTCCACTTTGTGCTGCGGTTGGCAATGTTTTTCCGGTGCCGGCAGGAGATACTTGGCTGTTAGGCTGCGTTTTCGTCGCCAAGGGCTGCACATTGCTGCTGGACGGCTGTACTTTCGTGTTCGTGCTTAATGGCTCCGTCTTCGTGGCCAACGGCTCTACCTTCGTGCTTAACGGCTCTGTCTTTGTGGCCAACGGCTCTACCTTCGTGCTTAACGGCTCTGTCTTTGTGGCCAACGGCTCTACCTTGCCAGTCGCTTCCGTCTTCGGAACAGGCGATACGACCGGAGCCGTATTCTTCTTCTCTTGAATAGGAGCCGTATTCTTCTTATCTGTCGCCAGTCCCGTGAACGTCTTGCCGATAACCGGCGCTGTCGACAGCTTCCCTACTACGCCTTGCACGCCATTCATGATTGACGTTGGATGCAGCATATGCTTGCCGCCCGTACCTGCCGCTCCCGTCTTGCCTGTAGAAGCAGGCACAACGGAATTGGCCGTCGGAATATTCACCACTTCGCCTGTCAGAAGAACATTCGGATTCTTCAACTGCGGGTTCGCCGCAATCATCGTAGCCAGCGGGACCCCCCACGCCTTCGACAGCTTCCACAAGGAATCTCCTTGCATGACGACATGCTGATGCATAATGTCCATCTCGCCCATACTGGCCAAGCCGGTATCCTTGGATGGAATCTTGATCTTCATTCCCACATCGATTACATTCGGATCGGTAATGCCCGGATTCAGCTTCAAAACATCTTCAAGCGATACATCATACTTCTCGCAAATCATGTATAATGTGTCGCCGCTTTTTACCATATGGATTTTCACTCGCCGACAACCTCCTGTCACGTTCTAAATAACACGGTACCCCTCATACCTGTTATCAGTCTCTACATCCTATGCAGCACATGGGCAGGTGTCGCCATTTTCGCAAAAAAAACCTGCGGCAGCCATCGGGGCAAGCTCTCCCGAGTGCTGTTGCAGGCTTGGCTTCCTATGTTATTCGTAGACTTTCACACCGTCTATGTTGACAATCTTGCGGAATTCCTTCAAGAGATGCGTCGTAATCGGACCCGCCTGACCGGAGCCGATCTTGCGTCCGTCCACCTCGCGAACCGCGATAACCTCGGCCGCCGTGCCCGTGAAGAATACCTCGTCGGCGACGAACACATCATGCAGCGTAAACGGCTCTTCCTTCAGCTTATAGCCGAGCTTCTCGCATAATTCCATGATCGTCGCGCGCGTAATGCCTTCCAGAGCGCCTATATAGCATGGAGGCGTGAAGACGACGCCCTTCTTGATAATGAATATATTATCGCTGGAGCCTTCCGCCACATAGCCCTGCGCGTTTAGCATAATCGCTTCACCGACGCCGGCAAGGTTCGCTTGGATTTTGACCAGAATATTGTTGAGATAGTTGAGCGACTTGATCTTCGGATTAAGCGCATCCGGAATGTTGCGGCGCTGCGAAACCGATACCGAAACGAGACCGTTCTTGTAGGCTTCCTCCGGATAGATCGCAAGCTGCTCCACGATGATGATGACATTGGCGATCGGGCACCGATTCGGATCAAGACCCAAATTTCCCGTACCGCGGGAAACCACAAGTCTAATATAGCCCGAACGAAGCTCATTGCGGCGAATGGTTTCCACGAGCGCCGCTTCCATCTCCTCGAAGGAGAGCGGAATATTCAGCATGATCGACTTTGCCGAATCGTACAGCCTGTCCAGATGCTCTTTGCATTTGAAAATATTGCCGTCATAAATGCGAATGCCTTCGAAAATGCCGTCTCCATATAAAAATCCATGATCATAGACCGAAATTTTCGCGTCTTCCTTCGAAACATATTCCCCGTTTAAGTAAATCCATTGCTGTGCCATTGCTAACTTCGCACCTCCGTGAATTGGTTAACCTGTCCCATCTATTATCGTTCAATTACCGCTTCTATTCAACAACTGCTCGTAAGTGAAGCTCGGATAACAGCCCAAGAGCCGAATGGAGCTCCCGATGGCTTCAATCTCCTGCAAGGCCGATTGCAGCAGGAAATCATCCATCGACTTCTCAATCTCGATATAGAAATAATAATTGCCCAGCTTCTTCTTCGTCGGACGGGACTCAATACGCGACAAGTTAATTCGCCGCCATGCGAACGCCGACAGCACCTGATGAAGAGCTCCGGGATAATCCTCGGGCAGCGTCACCAAAATGCTGGTCTTAATTCGATTGGAGGTATAAGCGGTATAAGGCTCCTTGCCTACCAGCATGAACCGCGTGTAATTATTGTCATGATCCGTAATTTCGTTCGCCAGCAAATCCAGCCCGTTAGTCGCCGCCGCAATTCGCGTGCCGATGGCCGCGATGCCTTCGCCGGGATGATCGCGCACGATCCGAACCGCTTCCGCCGTCGAGCTTACATGCTCCGTCTCGGCCTGCGGCATACGCGTCCGCAGAAATTGCAGACATTGCGCCATCGCGACCGGATGGGAGATGACCTTCTTGATTCGCGAGAAATCCAGCTCTCCTTCTGCGCTCTGAAGCTCGGAGGCTCTTCCGATCAAATTCTGAATCGACGGGTATACCCATTCCGCCTGCATCGGAAGATCAACCTCATGCACGAGCCAGTCCATATGCAAGGAAACAGAGCCTTCAATCGTATTTTCGATAGGAATAATGCTGTAATCGCTCGTTCCGTTCACCGTCGCCTGAAACACATCCGCTATTAAGCGATGATACTCCCAGGCAACCTCTTCTCCTGCAAAAAGCTGCTTGGCCGCTTCGTCGGAGACGGAGCCGGCCGGCAGCAAAGCTATTGTCTTCATGCGTTTACTTCTCCTTTGATTCGCTCCAGCAATGCCGGCGATAGGCCGAACGCGCCGGATTTGTCGCCAGACGACGGAGAAACTGTCTCCGCCGTTACCTCGGCGCCGCTTAAGGCTGGCGCCAGCCATTGGCACTCGGACGCGATGCCTTCCTTCTGCAGCGTCGCCTGCAGGAACCGCTCCAGCTCGCCCTTCTCCGAGCTGGCGGCGTCGACGAACGCAATCAGCGTGGGCCCCGCCCCGCTGAGCGCGACGCCCAGCGCGCCGAAGTCTGCGGCGCGCTCGAGAATCTCCGCCATGCCGGGAATAAGCGCTGCCCGATAGGGCTGGTGCAGCTTATCCTTCATAGCATGGCGAATGAGCGCGAGCTCGCCGCCGGCCAGCGCGGCAACGAGCAGCGAGCTGCGGCCGACGTTGAACACCGCGTCGGCCATGCTCACCTCGGAAGGCAGCGCATGCCTCGCCTTCTCGGTCAAGAGATGGAACGCCGGAATCGCGACCAGCGTTCTCAGCGCCTCGGGCGGCTCAATCCGCGCAACCTGCGCTGCCTCGCCGTCCCAGGCCGAAACCACGATGCCGCCGAACAATGACGCGGCGACATTATCCGGATGGCCTTCCATCGCTGTCGCCATCTGGAACAGCTTATCCTTGCTCAGCGGGCTCCCGATGAGCGCGTTCGCCGCGACCAGCGCTCCGATAATTGCCGAAGCGCTGCTTCCAAGTCCGCGCGCAAGCGGAATCTCACTGTACATCGCAATGTTCAGCTCAGGCACATTCGCCCCCGCTTCCTTGAATACCATCTGAGCTACTTTGTACAACAAATTCGATTTATCCTTCGGCAATTGATCCATGCCGTCTCCGAAAAGCTGGAAGCTTGTTTCTCCAGAGCCGGCCTCCGACATTTCAATCCACGCATACAAGGACAACGCCATTCCGAGCGAATCGAAGCCCGGGCCGAGATTCGCCGTGGAGGCGGGAACCTTTACAGTAACTCTCCGATTTCCCATTCCCATCGCTTAACCTTCTACCCGATAGACGCTTTTCACTTTATTAACCACGTCAAGCGATTCGAACATCGCGATGACCTTCCCCAGCGCCGCTTTGTTCGCGTCATGCGTAATGATAATAATTTCCGCATCCGGGTTGGTCGGATTCGGCTGCTGTAACACCGACTCGAGGCTAACCTCGTAATCGGCGAACACCTGTGTAATGCGGGCCAGCACGCCGGCGCGATCCGCCACATGAAGAAGCAGGAAATATTTCGACGAAATTTGCTCATCCGTCTTCAGCTTCTTCTCTTTATAGATCAAGCTGCTCTGTTGTCCGTTCACGCCAAGCCTTAAGTTTTTCGCTACGGCTACGACATCCGCCACAATCGAGGTCGCCGTCGGCAGCTCGCCCGCGCCGGCTCCGTAGAACATCGTCTCGCCGACCGCCTCGCCGTAGACGTACACCGCGTTGAACACACCGTTCACGGAAGCGATCGGATGCGTCTCCTTCACCATCGTCGGCTGCACGCTCACGGAGATGAGATCATCCTGACGGTCTGCAATCCCAAGCAGCTTAAGCTCGTAGCCAAGACGCTTCGCGTACAGGATATCCTCTTTGCTTACCGAGGATATTCCCTCAGTAGACACATCCTCGAGATCCACGTTCGAGCGGAAGCCCAGCGAGGAGAGAATCGTCATCTTGCGTGCCGCGTCAAGGCCCTCCACGTCGGAAGTCGGATCCGCTTCAGCATAGCCCAGCTCCTGCGCTTCCTTAAGCACATCCTCATAAGACGCGCCCTCCTGGCTCATCTTCGTCAAAATGTAGTTCGTCGTGCCGTTCACGATGCCCATAATCTTCGTAATCCGATCCGACGAGAAGCCCTCCACCAGGGTGCGGATAATCGGGATGCCGCCCGCAACGCTGGCTTCGTAGAAGACGTCGCAGCGATACTGCTCGGCCTTCGCCAATATTTCCGGACCGTGCATCGCCATCAGATCCTTGTTCGCCGTTACGATATGCTTGCCGCGCGACAACGCTTCGAGCATGTATTCCTTCGTATGGGCAATGCCGCCCATCACTTCCACAATGACATCGATCTCGGGATCGCGAATGATTTCCCAAGGGTCCTCCGTCAGCTTCTCCTGAGAAATGGCAATATTGCGGGACTTGCTCTTATTCTGCACCAGAACCTTCTCAATCATGATTGGCGAACCAACCTGGGACTGCAAATCCTCTTGATGACCTTCGACAATGCGGACGACGCCGGTTCCCACCGTGCCCAGCCCCAGCAATCCTATCTTAATCGGCTTCATATGACTCCTCCATATCCTGCTTCATTATCCCTGTCCAATGACAAGCGCCTTGCGCACACCAATTTGTCTGCCCAGCAGCTCAAGAAGCTCAGAGAGCTCTCCCGCAAGCTGCGATATGTCCACCGAAAGCACGACATTGGCAAAGCCTTGGAGCGGAATGCTCTGATTCATCGTCAGCACATTGCCCTCCTGACCTGCGATCAGGCCGAGTACCCGGGACAGCACGCCGGAGCGATGCTCCAGATCCATCGAAATCGTCACGATTCGCTCTCTCGCGATTTCGTTCAACGCATATACCCCGTCCTTGTACTTATAGAACGCGCTGCGGCTGAGTCCTGCACGCTCCACCGCCTCATGCACCGTCGCCGCTCCGCCGCTGCTGAGCAACTCCTTCACCTGAATCGTCTTCAATATCGCTTCCGGCAAAATGTCCTCCCGAACGACATAATAGCGTTCTGCCATTTTCGTCCTCCTCAAAAAGACAAATGTTCACCTATAGTGGACATTATATCGAATGAAGCCGAGATCGGCAATAGGCAATTACGAAAAAAGACGACTTTCGTCGTCTGTTTCCTCGCACAAAGGCTTTATGCGGCAATAATCAGTCATAAGGATTATAGTCGCTGCCCTCAAAAAATTCAAAAGCAAAATCGCCGACCTGCACCATGTCGCCGTCCTTCGCGCCCTCCTTGCGAAGCGCCGCGTCCACGCCGAGCTTCCTCATCATGCGGGCGAAGCGCATAATGGCGTCATAGGAGTTCAAGTTCATCCGTTTCATCGCGCGTCTGATGCCTTCGCTTTCCACGACGAAGATTTCATCCTCGCGATGAATGGTGAACGTGATCGCTTCCCGCTTCTCGTAAGTGAACACCTTGCGCTCCTCGATATCCTTCACTTCTTCGACCTCGACCTGTTCCGCAGCCGAATCAAGCGCGTCCGCCGCCTTGTACAGCAGCTCTTGAATGCCCTGCTTCGTCAACGAGGATATCTCTACGATTTCATACGCTTTATCTCCCTGCTCCCCGGCAAGCTGCTCCTTGAAAAGCTCGAGAAGCTCGGCCGCCTCCGGCATGTCCATCTTGTTCGCGGCGATAATCTGCGGTCGGTCCGCCAGCTTCTCGTTGTACAGCAGGAGCTCCGCGTTAATCTTCTGCCAATCCTCGAACGGATCGCGGCCATCCGCCGCCGACATGTCGACCACATGGATAATAACTCTTGTCCGCTCGACATGACGGAGAAATTCATGACCAAGTCCGACGCCTTCATGCGCGCCTTCGATCAAGCCCGGAAGATCCGCCATAACGAAGCTTCTTCCGTCTCCGACATCGACCACGCCAAGATTCGGCGTAATCGTCGTGAAATGATACGCTCCGATTTTCGGCTTTGCTCCGGATACAACGGATAGCAGCGTTGACTTGCCAACGCTCGGAAACCCGACCAGGCCGATATCGGCCATAACCTTCAGCTCGAGCACGATCCAGCGCTCCTGCCCCTCTTCCCCGTTCTCGGAAATATACGGCGCAGGGTTGGTCGCTGTAGCGAAACGGCAATTGCCGCGTCCGCCGCGTCCCCCCTTGGCTACGACTACCTCTTGCCCATGTCTGGTCATATCCGCAATCATCTCGTTTGTATCATCGTCAATAATAATCGTCCCCGGCGGAATGCGCACGATCGTATCCTCCGCGCTTGCGCCATGCATGCTCTTCACCTTGCCGCGTTCTCCGCGCTGCGCTTTGAAATGCTTCTGATATCTGAAGTCCATCAGCGTACGCAAGCCTTCGTCCACGCGGAAGATCAGATCCCCGCCATTTCCGCCGTCGCCGCCCGCAGGACCGCCGTTCTCTACATATTTCTCGCGCCGAAACGAGATGATGCCATCTCCGCCGTCGCCGCCCTTTACGAATATCTTTGCCTTATCGACAAACATGTCTTGCCTCCGTTCACGCGCGCATTTCCGCTTTAAGCAGCATTTTGCTGCTGGAATGCTCGGAGCCGACCACCTGAAGCGGCGCTCCTTCTAATTGCTTTGAAATTTTTTGCTTCCATTGCTGCTCGTTGATCAATTCGCCTTCATAATAGAAAGCGGCAGTCAACGCCTCATCATCCGCGCTTAGCTCCAGTCTTAATATGGCTTGCTCATAAGAGCCGGGATTCATCGAAAATCGATACGCGTTAATGGTATGTATAAGCGTCTCCGCTATTTTGTCTCCGTTCATACATTGTTCATTCAGATTAAGCTCGCCTTCGATATCCACCTCGAGCACCAACGAATTCGTCAGCGTACGGAACGATTGGATATAGCCGATCAAAGCCGGATTTCCAAGCTTCGCGATCGAGCTTTCCCTGCCCATCTTCGCGACGATCTTCTCCATGAAAGGAATCGTCTTCTCCAGCTTGCCCATTCTCGCATAACCGTATAAGACCTGCAGATCGTTCATCCAATCATGTCGATGATGATTTAACGTCCGAATGCCTGCGGACTGCATCGATTGAATCGTACGTGACAGACGGTCCTTCTGCTCGCGACGCTCCGAGAGGATCCATAGGACGGCTGCCGCCGCCAGCCAGATCATGAACAATACCGCTGACCACAGCTGCTCATGCCAAAGGATAAGAGCAATCATTGGAACCAGGATTGAGGCCGCCGCGTAATGCTTCGCTGCTTTCAAGCGTCCCATTCGTAAGAAACCTACCTTCTTGGAAAATGCTAGCTAATCCAGTATATCACGCCGCCGTCAATCGGTCATCATAGAGGTTGTTCAAAAAGCTCAATTTCAATAACGAAGTTTAACTGTAAGTCGCTCGACATCCCATATTGCATTCAGCCGAAAAAGCTTATGCTTACGAAGTACGTTTCTCACGAAACGTTTCCGCTACTCACTTTCTAGCTTCATACAATCTGCTGAAGCGTTTTTGAAAAAAAACGCAGCATCGGAAGCATAGGCTTTCTTGAAATCGAACTTTTTGAACTTGCACTTATAGAAAATGAGAAAACCTCTATCGAGGCCTTTCGAAGATGAGCGACCGCGTTTAGAGGTAGGTTTAATACGAAAATAAATGCTGCATAATGGATGGTATGGTGGTTACGAGCAAAAAAAAGCCCCACCTCCCGAAAATCTGATGTTTCAAAAAA
>NZ_JAATHD010000011.1 GCF_011947265.1 Paenibacillus sp. HB172176 | reverse complement strand
CCAGCGCCAGCGCGGCTCCGCCGGCGGCGGCGCTTGCCGCGGGCGATGCCGCCGCGGCGCCCACGGCGCTCCGCGCCGCTTGCGCGAGGGCATGCGCCCCTCGCGCCGCGCCCGAGGCGGCACGCTCCGCTCCCGCCTCGAACCCCGCGGCAAGCCTCGCCAGGCTCAGCTTGCCATCTCCAACTGCAGCCGCCGCGCCCGTCTCGGCTGCCGCAGCTTCTCCGCCTCCGACGCCCCCGGAGGCGGCAAGGGCAAGATCAACGCCGTCAAAGCCCGGCGTCGGATCGAAGGGCGCCCAGCCCGCGCCCGGGAAGTACACCTCGACCCAGGCATGCGCGTCCGAGCCTCTTACCTCGTACAGCGCATTCCCCGCAGCTTCCGGGCCGCTTCCAGACGAACCACCCTGCTGCTCCGCGAGCTCCCCGGACGTGAAGCCCTTCACCCACCTCGCCGGAATGCCTTGTGCCCTCAGCAGAACGACCATGGCCGAGGAGAAATGCACGCAGTACCCTTGCTTCTGATTAAAAAGGAAATCATCCACGAAATCCTCGCCCGCGGCGGGCACAGCGACATCCTGCTTCGTATAGGTATACGAATCCTTCAAAAACTCCTCTACCGCTTTCACCCGGTCGTACTGGCTGGTAACGCCTCCGCCTCCGATTTCCGAGGCGAGCGCGAACACTCGCTCCGGCAGCTCGGCGGGGAGCTGCAAATACGGCTCCATCGCCGTTGCCAATGCGAATCGATCCTCCGCGCTCATCGCGCTCACCGCTTCATCCGCTTCGCCCAGTTTCTCGGGTTCCGTCACCGGCAAACGGCTCTGCACCTTGTAGCGCTCCAGCTTTGCCGTCTCGGACGGCGCATACATGGCGCCAAGCCCGCCGTTTACCAGATAGCTGCCAAGCTTGCGTCTCGGGTCCGCGGCGATTAATTCGCTCACTTGCCCGTCATAGCCGGAGGCGAAGATCGGCATGGAAGACATTTCCTTCGACCATACTACAGTTTGCTCCACCAATTGTCCTCTCGGCAGGCCGCTCGATCCGCCGACCGCTGCTTGTTGATCGCGATTAGCCGAATAGACCTCCGCCGATTCATCATAGTCAGAGTTGACGGGCAGCAGCGTGAGCTTCGTATCCCCATTGCTCCAGCCTCTGCCGTCATAGATTGTCTTCGCTTCGCCTCGCCAATAAGCCGCAACGGGAGAGAGAGCCTTGAAGAGCAACGTGTCATCATCCGCAATCGGCCCCCCCAGCTCGCTGTCGTCGAAGCCGTAGCCAGTCAAGCCGCTGCTTAATTCACCAAGCTTCGATGCGTTCATAGCGCTGAAGCTTCCACTCTCCTTGCCCAGCGCTTCCATGCTCTGCTGAAATCGCTTCGTCATGGACGTCGTCCAACTCGGCGGAGACATGTCTGATTCTTTTCCCGCCGATGCAAGCATCCCCGCGCCCACAATGATAAACATCAGGAATAAGGCTCCCGCAAGCCAGCTTGCTTGGAAGCTTTGCCCATCTCTCCGGCCGCCGCCGTTCACCTGCAGCAGTCTGCGCACACGAGGAACCGCGACAATCACCCCGAGCAGAAAGCCCTCTGCCGAAGTACGCAGCAGGTTGTTCAGCACATCCATGCCCATCCAGATATGCAGCGCCAACAGATAGACAATCGTCAGCGCCACGATGCTGAACACGACCTGTCTAAGCCACAGAATCGACTGCAGCGCGGGAGCGAGCATCGCCCAGCCGGCGAACAGCAGCAGCGTGCGAAGCTCGGCGGACATGGCCCAGAGTCCATTTTGCAGCATCAAGCGGATTTGATTCCACAGCAGTTCGGGAAAAGCGATAAGCCATTGTACGCCGCTCTCGTCTCCGCTCTTGAACAGCCACATCAGACTAAGAAGAATAATCGCCGCATGGGTCGCTGTCAGAAGCGGCCATGGCAGCTTGAACAAGCCCGCCGCCATGATTGAGGCAATGATCGCCAGAAGCGGCGCGGGATGATAGATAACCGCCCAATCGCCCGAGCCGACCCACGGCATCAACCATTCCGCCAGCAATCCGAACAGGAGCAGGCTGGTCGCCAAACGATAAGCGAATGTTTCTTCATGCCCCTCTTGTCCCGACTGTTCGTCGGAACGGCTTACAGCGTTAGGAAGGAATCGCATGATCGCTCCCTCCTTCCTGGGGCCGCGCCTCAATCCTGCCATGCTCCAACAGAGAGAGCCATGAAACTTCTATGCCGCGTCCTTCCAACAGCTTCTGCTGCTCGCGCATGGCAAACGATGCCACGCGGCCGGGAGCGACCGCATACAGCTCAAGCTGGAAGCCCATCGTCTCCAGCCTTCCCGCAAGCTCAATCCAACGCTGCGCTTCCCGCAAGCCGCAAGTGAAGATTTGAAGGGAGGAGCCGGCAGGCAATTGCAACGCCTTCTCCAATAATCGGTCGAGAGACAGCTCTTGCTGCAGCGGCTCTAATCTGGCCAATCTTTCTCGCAGCTCGCGCTCCTCTTCTCGCCCATTCTTATTGCCGGAGGAGCCAAGTCTTAAGCTCCAGTCCCGGGTCGCCGCCGTCACGCTATGCCCAAGCTTCGCATGGCTTCGTGCGAAGTGGAAAGCCCAGCCGATGCAGGAGTCGAACAAGAAATCCTTGCCCTCATACGCGTTCATCTCCTGATCGATTACTACCATTAGCTCGGCGCGGCTCTGAACCCGTTGTATCTTCGTATGCCATCCGCGTCCCCTCGCTGCGGATCGGAAATCAAGATGACGCAGCGAATCGCCTTCCCGGTAAAGCCTCGTATCCGGTCCATATCCGCCAAGCACAGCCGCGTTTCTCGAGACGCCCGCCCGACTGCGCGGCTCGTTCTGTCCTTCCTCCGGCAGCCGGGGCAGGACAAGCAGCTCCGAAGCGCAAGGAATCGTCCTCGCTATCGCTGTCAATCCCAGCACATCTCCCAGTACAACGTGAACGGACTCCAAGGCGTAGCTTCCCCTGGTCAATTCCGCGAGCCGATATCGAACCGTCCAATTGCTGCGAAAATAAAGCAACCCCATCTCTCGAAAAGCGGCTGTGCGGCCATTCATTCCATTGCAATGCTTCGCCTGATCGCCTACCGCAATCCACACAAAAGGATTGCGCAGAGCCCGGCTAAGCCGCAATTCAATCTGCGCCGCCTCATCGGCCTCAATCCGGGTTGAAGTCAGCATGCGCTCCGCCTTTAGTCCAATCATGGAAATGATCGGCAACAGGCCGCTGACCGCAATGATGCCTGCGAGCAAGACCAAGCCGAACCATTCCGTCGCGCCGCCCCTTAGAACGACGGCTGCCAAACAGCCGCAGAAAGAGACGACGATAATCGCCCATACCGCCCATCTCGTTTTATAAGGAAGAATCCTTTCCGTCTTGGCTCCCGTTGTCTTATTCGGCTCGACAGCATCTGATTTCGCGCCTGCCGTCTCAAGCGAAGGAGACGCCGCTCCTGTTGCACCAGACTCATCGCTTACCATTACGGCCTTGCTCGAACTAGCGCTCTCACGGGCAAGTCCCGCGACAGCTTCCGCTCCCGCTCTCGTCTGCAGCTCTGCCCGCTCTCTCATCTTCGTCTCCTGCCTGCCTGTCCGGCCCCGGCTTCGGGCGGAAATGCCGTCTCGCGAACGAGCCGGTTCACATAAGAGACAGCGCTTCGATCCTGAGACACTCCCGAGCCCCTCCGCAAAACAATGCGATGCGACAACACACTTTCCGCTGTTGCCAATAGATCATCCGGTATCACATACCCTCTGCCTTCCAAATAAGCGCTTGCCTGCGAAGCCCGCAGCCAATCTCTGAGCGCGCGCGGGCTGAGCCCGAGCAAGACTTCCGAGGATCGACGCGTCGCCTCCGCAATTTGCACCATAAAGCCAAGCAAAGCGGGATGCGCATGAGCCTGCCGCACCTCTGCCTGCATCTGCAGCCATTCTTGAGTGGACATAACCGGCCGAATTCGCTCCGGCTCGATGCGGCTGCCGCCGGCATATTGCTCCAGCATCCTGCTCTCGTCGGCCCCGCTCGGATAGCCGATCGTCAGACGCATCATGAAGCGATCGAGCTGCGCCTCCGGAAGCAGACTTGTTCCTTCGAAGCTTAGCGGATTCTGTGTCGCGATCAGCATGAACGGAACCGGCAGCCTTCTCGTCCTGCCTTCGATCGTCACTCTTCGCTCCTCCATCGCCTCGAGCAATGCCGACTGCGTACGGGGAGAGGTGCGGTTGATTTCGTCGGCCAGCACCATATTCGCCATGATTGGCCCGGGACGATAGACCAGCTCATTCGTACGTCCTTCCAGTACAATGCCGCCGATGACATCCGCCGGCAGCATATCGGATGTGAACTGGATGCGCTTGAATTCGCCTCCGACCGCGCGCGCGAACGCTTGAGCGAGCAGCGTCTTGCCAACGCCCGGCACATCCTCTAGGAGCACATGTCCGCCCGCGAGCAGCGTGAGCAGCGTCTGCTTGATCAGCTCGGGCTTGCCGAGCAGCACTTGGCCCACCTTCGCCTGCAGGCGGTGCAGCAAAATTTGCGGCGCTTCCGGCCAATGCGGAGCGCTCTCTTCTCTTAACGGCTCTATCTGTTCCGACTCGAATAATTGGGGAGTTATCATCGCCAACTTCGCCTCCTGAAAAATAAATCTATCTATTTTTCAGTGTCGCCAGTTTTTTCTCTATTTAGTCCTGCTAGATTCGAATGTTGGTATACCAACAGAAAGAGCGCTCCTCAAGGTCAACAAAACCTCAAAAATCGCCCTTATATCGCTCCAAGCGCCTACAGCGCCTTCGCCGCTTCCAGAACCTCCTGCGCATGCCCCTTTACTTTGACCTTGCGCCATTCCCTCGCGAGATTGCCCTTCTCGTCGATCAAGAAGGTCGAGCGGACAATTCCCATATATTCGCGGCCGTACAGCTTCTTCAGCTGCCACACACCATATTGCTCGCAAACCTTGTGATTCTCGTCGGAGAGAAGCAGATACGGAAGCTGCTTCTTCTCGATAAAATTCAAATGAGCCTTGATCGCGTCGATGCTGATGCCGAGCACAACCGTATTGCAATCCTTAAATTGCTCGTACGCATCCCGCATATCGCAGGCCTCCTGCGTGCATGTCGGCGTCATATCCTTCGGATAGAAGAACAGCACCACCTTCTGCCCGCGCAGCTCCATGAGCGACAATGGCTCGCCGTTCGACGCGGGAAGCTTGAACTTCGGAGCTTTCTTGCCTATTTCGAGCGTCATTGCTTCATCCTCCTTCTTCGTCATCACGACCCCGCTCCCCGATACCGCTTCACGCCATGATTCCATAGCGCAAGCCCCAGTGAGAATACGATGATGCCCATAACGGGCGTGAACAGCGCGAGCTGCGAAATATCATCATTCTTCTTCTCCAGAAAATAGGAAGCTGGAATAACGCCTACGAACGCGAACGGCAGCACCCAGGTCAGCGTGAATCGAATCAATTTGTTATAAATATTAACCGGATATCGGCCATAATTCTGAATATTGTACAGCAGCGGCACGATGCCCGTCGGCGCGTCCGAATAGAAGGAAATCGCACTAAGAGCCGTATAAAGACCGCCATACACCAGCACCGCGCCGATGACGAGCAGCAGCAGCATGAACAGATCCGAGATGTGGAACGGCAGCCCCAGCTGAGACCAGCATGAGGCCATGATGACAGCTCCAACAATCGAACCGACAAGAGACGGCGGGTCCACATTCTCGAGCAGCACTTGAAACAGGCTGTGAGCGGGCCTTGTCAGCACGCGATCCATCTCGCCCTTCACAATATAGCGATCACTGAAATTCCAAATACCGAAGAAGGTGCTGAATAAGCCGTACGGAATCATGAAGAACCCGTAGACGAACACAACCTCCGCCTCCGACCAGCCGCCCAGCGACTGCGTATGCCCGAACACAACGAAAATGAAGATAAGATTCAGACCTTGAAACAGCAGATCGGAGAACACTTCAATCCAGAAATCCGCACGGTAGGTCAGCTTTGTTTTCGCATAATTCATTAAATATTCCCAGAGCAGTCCTGCGTATCTCATCGGGATCAACCTCCTTGCACGAACAAGCGCTTGCGCGCCGCCCGCCATACGAACAGAATCGGAAGCAGCAGCAGCGCGAACCACAGCGCCTGAACGCCGAATACGCCGCCAACCTCGCTCATTGGCGTCCTGCCGGTGAAGACGGAGCTTGGCAGATAGGTAATCGCTTGGAACGGCAGCCATTTCATTGTTGTCGCAAGCCAGCCCGGGAAGAAGGCGATTGGCACGATAACGCCCGAGAACAGATCTACCGCAACGCGTTTCATTCGCATAAGCCCTTCGTTGTTCTCCACGAAGAAGGCGAACAGCCCCGTTAAGATATTGATCTGCGAGTTAATGAGAAAGCTGAAGAACAGCATAACGGCATACACCAGCCAAGTGGCGGGATCGGCAGGCAGCTTCACCGGGAAGATCAAGCAAACGATAATCAGGCCCGGACCCATGAACAGGAGCAGGCGGAACGCGCCTTCTCCGAAGCCTTGCATCATTTTCACCAGCAGATAGTTATAAGGCCTGATTAATTGCACGGCTACGCTGCCGTCGCGAATTTCATTCGCAATCTCCCGATCGAGATTGTTGAAATAGAACGCCCGCGCCATCCAGGAGACGGCGATGTACGTGGTCATCTGCGGCACGGTGAAGCCTGCAAGCGACTCCTGATCGCCATAGATCGCGAGCCACAGGAAGTAATACGCGCCAATGTTAATCGCATAGATGATGATGCCGCTGTAGTAATTCACCCGATAGGCGAGCATCATGAGAAACCGCATACGGATAAAATCGAGATAAGCGCTCATCATGGTGCGGCAAGCTCCTTCTCTTTATTATCGCTTGTTTCCTTGATCGAGGCTTCGCCGGAAGCCGGCCTGCCCGCTTCCGCGGTTTCCGCCGAGCCCGACTGGTAGATTCCGCGGACAATTTCGTCGGTATTCGTCTCGAAAATCTTGATATCGCGTATTTCCGCTCCGCTCACGACTCTGCCCATTGCCTCGGACACGCTTACTTCATGAGGCACGAACAGCTTCGCGGTCACTTCATTCTCGAGCGTCCAGCTCACTTCGAGGCCAGCCGTTACCCCCCGCAGCTTGTCCAGCGAGATGTGGTTCCCGAATTGGAACTGAATCTCGCGTCCCTTGCTCCAGCGCGTCTTCAGCTCATTCAAGCCGCCGTCGTAAATCACCTTTCCGTCATCGAGCATGATTACCCTGGAGCATAACGCTTCAATATCCTGCAAATCATGGGTGGTCAGCAGAATCGTGGTTCCTTCTTCCTTATTCATCTGCATAAGGAAATCTCGAATCTCCGTCTTCACAACGATATCGAGTCCGATGGTCGGTTCGTCGAGGAAGAGAATCGACGGATTATGCAGCAGCGAAGCAACCAGCTCGCAGCGCATGCGCTGACCGAGACTCAGCTTGCGAACCGGTCGGTTGAGCAGATCGCCAAGCTGCAGCCGTTCCACCAGATTGTCCAGCCGTTTCTTGAACTCCGTCTCCGGAACGCGGTATACCTTTCGAAGCAGACGGAACGACTCGATAACGCCGATGTCCCACCATAGCTGCGAACGTTGTCCGAATACCACGCCAATCTCGTTAACAAACTTCTCCCGATCTTTATGCGGCACGTAACCGTTCACCTGGAGATGACCTGACGTTGGCACAAGAATGCCGGTGAGCATCTTGATCGTAGTCGATTTTCCCGCACCGTTCTCGCCAATATATCCGCATATCTCCCCCTTCGGAATCTGGAAGGATATGTCCTTGACCGCGCGTACTTCTCTATATTCTCGACGAAATAAATCCTTCATCGCGCCTCCAAGACCCTCACGGTTCTTCTGCACGCGGAATTCCTTCCGCAAATCTTTCACATCTATAGCCAGCATGCTGATTTGATGCCCCTCTCTTCGACATTTCCTGGGAAATAACGACTATATTGTACCCCATATGATAATACTTGCAAGTAGGGAACGCCAAGCGATATAATTTGATGATATGTTATCATACATCAGTTCATCGGAAGCGTACAGTCATTAAGAAACTTTTTCGACGATTTATGCGTTTATAGTTTATAGTTTAGACTATATGCCATTATACAATAGGAACACCCGAAAGGAGATTTGCCCGCAGCATGAGCAGACGGACAAGCAAAACCAAACCAAAAAAGAAACCGCTATGGAAGTGGCTTCTCATCAGCTTTGCCACAATAGTGGTTCTTCTCATTGGCGCCAGCATCTATTGGGGTGTCGGCGTATATAACGCATTGGATGATTTCCAGAAATCGCCGGACGAATCCCGATTTACCGATATCGAGCCGGAGCAAACCGTCGAAATACCGAAATGGGAAGGCAAGGAACGAGTCAACATTCTCCTATTAGGCGGAGACGCCCGCGGAGTCGAAGAAGGCCAAGCCTTCCGATCCGATTCCATGCTTGTCGCTTCCTTTGACCCGGTAACGAAGAACGCGCACCTGTTCTCGGTGCTTCGCGACACATACGCCACTATTGAGGGGCACGGCAAAGGCAGGATCAACACGGCGATCACCATGGGCGGCCCTTCGCTGGCGATGAAGACGGTCGGCGATTTGCTCGGCCTCGAGATTCAGTATTATGTCTATACCGACTTCGAAGGCTTCAAAGCCTTGATCGACACGATCGGCGGCATCTATTTCGATGTCGAGAAGGATATGCATTATACGGATAATGCCGACGGCAACCGCTACGATATCGATCTCAAGAAGGGATATCAGCTGCTCGACGGAGACAAAGCGCTGCAATACGTTCGCTTCCGTCATGACGCTATGAGCGATTATACGCGCACGGAGCGGCAGCGGAATTTCCTCAAAGCGGTCGCATCCGAGCTGCAGTCCACCTGGAATATCGTGAAGATGAAGAACATTCTGGAGAGCGTCTCTCCTTACATCGAGACGAATCTCGAGGTTACCGACATGCTGAAGCTTGGTCAGCTCGGCGTAAGCAGTCATGTTGGCGGAACGGCGCAAATCCCTCCTATGGAGCTTGTGCAAGAGGAGCATGTCGGCGGCGCATCCGTCATAGGCATCCGGGATTCGGACGCGCTGGTCGGCTATGTGCAGCAAATTCTGTCTTCCGACGAAACCATTCCTGAGCAAACGGAGTCTGCCGACCCATCAACCGATTCATCGGGCAGCGACGGCTCGGGCGCCAGCTCGTCCAGCAGTCAGTAGCTGGTCGCTGGCGCTGGAACGGACAGCACTTGCAGCGTAAACCAAAGGCAGCCGAAGAGACTGCCTTTCTTGACAGTATAGCGTATAAAATGTCTGAGTGGAGTTGTCTGCCTGCCGTGTTGGCTCTCTCAGGATTGGACGACAGGGAGCCTCGTCTCCGCGCACTTTACGCTCTGCAAGTCGATTTTTTCGACTTACGACCTCGTCTTCGCGCACTTCACGCTCTGCAAGTCGATTTTTTCGTCTTGCAGCCCCGTCTCCGCGCACTTCACGCTCTGCAAGTCGATTTTTTCGACTTACGACCTCGTCTCCGCGCACTTTACGCTCTGCAAGTCGATTTTTTCGACTTACGACCTCGTCTCCGCGCACTTCACGCTCTGCAAGTCGATTTTTTCGACTTGCGGCCCCGTCTCCGCTACACATTGTTGCCCAGCAGCCTGTAAATGATGACTGCAGCCTGCGCTCTCGTCGCTTGGGCCTCGGGAGCAAACTTACCCTCTCCAACCCCTTGGATGATTCCCGCTTCCTGCATGCTTCTTACGGCCTGAACGGCATAAGGGCTGATCGACGACTGATCTGCGAACACAGCCTGCTCCGCCTTCCCCTCCAATTGCAGGTTCAAAACCTTCATAGCACGGAACAGCATAACCGCCATATCCTGCCTGCTGACGGGGTCGTCAATCCCGAAGAAGCTCTCCGATTTGCCTTCAACGATTCCGAGCTGCTCAGCGCTGGCGACAGGGGTATAGTACCAAGTCGCAGGCAACACATCCGCAAACTTTGTTACCGCAGCGGGATCATTCAGATCGAATGCGTTCATTAGCATCGTGATGAACTGGGCTCTTGTCACGCTCCCGTCCGGATCAAATTTCCCTTCACCGACTCCTTCAATCATCGTTCTTGCCGCCATGCCTTCGATGGCGTCCTTCGCCCAATCCACATGGGCAATATCCATGAAGGTCACATCCGCATAAGCCGCCGCGTAAGGACTGAAGTGCTTCGGCTTGAATTCCGCCTGTCCGGAAGCCGTGTTATATTTGCTATTCTTGACAACCTCAAGCTTGCCGTCATCGGTTACGTAGTAAATGACGATCGTGTGCGGATTCTCGCCCGGCTTCAAAGTATACGGTATTCCAACTGTTATCTCATTGCCGTGGAAGGATTCCATGAGTTTGCCGTCTACGCTGAGCTTGAAATCATAAACGACGGCGCCTTCTCCCAATTGTTCTCTTAATTCCTCTGACAGCCTTGATGAATCCAGGGCTGCAACGGACAGCTCCAGATTGGCTGAAGCGGTATGTGTCCCGTTTTTCAATAGCTTCGGATTGATCGTTACGGTTGCAAACCCGGTATCCACCCTTATCGCCTTCAGCTCCTTGTCTCCTGCCATCCGGATTTGCTCCACTCCAATCTGTACTTGAACCTCCTTCGTTCCCTCTCCCGGCTTCACCTCGATCAGCACCTGTTTATCCGTCGCGGCCTCAATCGCTCCCAGCAGCTCTTCCGCTTGAATCGCTACCGCCGCCACTCCGCTGTCGTCCGCCTCCGCTTCTACTTTGATAGCCGACGATGGAAGAGGCGTTGGCTTCGGTGTTGCGGACGATGTCGGCGACGGCGTTGCCGATGGTGCAACAGACGGTGTCGGCGATGGCGTTGCCGATGGTGCAACAGACGGTGTCGGCGATGGCGTTGCCGATGGTACAATAGACGGCGACGGTGACGGGTCGGCGCCTCCAGATGCGACTTGTACGGATAAACTGTCATCCAACGTACTGTCATAGGATACCAGCTGCTCATCTTCCCTAACAATTTGAGTTATTCTCGTCAGGCTGACATGAGCTTCTCCTTCGCTGATCGCTTTGAATGTGATGGTAAATAACAGCTTGTCTCCTGATATTCCCGGCACTTCACCTATTAAAGAATGGGCCAATATTAACGGGTTCCTATCATTGATCAAAACGGGAAACACATCTTCGACATGCTGCACGGTTTGAACCACTTTCAAGCGATCAGCATCGTAAGCAACTCGAACATCGATTCCGTATAGATTCTTCAAATCATTCCCTTCCACCGTCACCTGGAAGGTATCCCCCTTCTTCACCGACGAGCTTGCCGTCTTCAAGGAAATGAAAGGATTCCCCTCCGCGGCAACAACCGCAGAAAACAGCCCCGTATACAAAAGCAGCAAAGACAGGATCAAAATCCAAAACTTGCGGGCCATATGCTCTCACACCTTCCCAATCCGCCCTTCCGGATACATTCCGGAAGGGCTTGTATTCCTTTATTATCCAGTCACCTTTATTGTCCAGTCAGTTTCCTAGCGATCAACGTCAAATCCATTATGCCTATTTCGCCGTCATCATTCAGATCGGCGGCTTCATATATACTCCATTCAGGATCTGCGGAAGTTCTGCCGTACATGCCGACCAGAATACCCAAATCGCCGATAGAGAACTTGCCGTCACCGTTCAAATCCCCTGGCAGGATGTCCAGAATCGTGACCGAATGAGGAGCGGTGACAACTTCCGATTCCTCCCCAACCGTATTGGTAATAACATGCTGCCCTGCCGTGAATAATCCCTCTGCCTGTTGATCTGTAGACTTCGCAGCGAACGTTAGCTTCAGCAAATCGCCGTCAGCCGACAAAGCATCGTTGCCGCCGCTGGAGAGGATCAGGCGAACGCCGTTGTCCGAATCTTCCGTATGGGTTACGATGTTGAAATTCGGCAACAACGCCTCCGCAGACACAAACTCGAATAATTCCGGATCAAAACCCACCGTCAGATCTTCTCCTACTATTTCACCCGTCACCTGGTTCAATCCGAGCGTGAGCTCGTATAGTTGTCCTTCCTGAACAGTCTGCATTCCTGAAAGTATTCCTGAAGCTGACACCGGGGACACATCTACAGGAGGTTCCGGATCGACCGGATCTGTTCCTGGATCAGCGTTGACAGGCTTCAACTCAATACTATGGACTGCGCCGGTGTAGTTATACACATTAAAATAGCCCTCTGACGCAATAGGGTTGTTTTCGTCGGTATCCAGAAAGTTCAATACCGTGTTCCCATCCACTTTCAGTATGACGCGCTCTCCTTCTTCCGTCTGAACCGCCCCGAATTCGATTTCATATTCCCCGCCGGCAGGCATAACCGTATTCGGAATAATTTGAATCATGGTTTGACCCGGCTTCCAGCTTTGCAGCTCGATATCATACTCTTTAATGACGACCAGATAACCCTGATTGCTGCCCACCCAAGTAGGGTCGCCAGCCCGCTCGGAGCGAATCGCAAAGCCATACCAGCCCGTACCGTACCCATCGATCTTCGCTTTGAAACGAATCAATCCGCTGCCGAACTTCGCGCCGTCATAGCCATAAACGCCGTTGCCGTACATCTCGACAGTGCCGTCGGTATGATAGACAGAATCCGAAACCGTCCAATGCTCGCTGTCGCTCAGATGATCGTCCAAGTTAATAATCGGATATTCCGACGTTTGAACGGTAACAGGGATTTCCGCTTTCAAGGTCGGGTCTTCCTGCGATTCGGCCGTTATAACAGCCGTTCCTTCGGAAACGCCGGTTGCCAGCCCGGTGTCCGTAACGGTCGCGACGGATGGATCGCTTGAGCTCCAGTTGATCCCCTTGGAAGTAGCGTCAGATGGAACGACCGTCGCTTCGATTTGTCTGCTTCCGCCCGGCTCGAGAGCCAGGTGGTCAGGACTTGCTTGAATAGCCGTTACAGGCACATGGGCCATCGATACAACGATATCGTCGAACCATAGTTCGCTGAAGCCTCCCACGTAGAAGCCTATCGTTCCCGATGGATTGGAGCTTGGATTGGAGCCTTCCAGCTTCAGCTCTCCATCCACATATACGCGAATATTCGCGCCATCGGCCACGATTCGGAACTCATATTCTGTATCCGGCAACAAATCCTCATCAGGAAGGACATTGGTTTCAAGCTCTGCCCAATCCTTATTATAGAGAATCCACTTGGAGCTGCCGTCCGCAAATTTCTTGTATCCGATAATGCCCGATTTGCCGGAAACTTGACGGTCGTATACATAGAATGTTCCCAGCTCCGGTATCACTGCAGGCGTTTTCAGCTTGAAAGTCATCTCGTAATTCTCAACCGTCTTCGGATGAAGCGCGTTGGCGCCCTTGACAATTCTATACATCTTATTGCTGTTCACCGTCACGATGCTCCGGTTGGGGTCCACCGGCCATCCGCTTGCCCCCGATTCGAAATCTGTGGAGATCAGAATGTCCGATATGATAATGGCGGCAGAGGCGGTTGCTGCCGGATTGACCGTCGATGTGACAGTAATCACGGTCTCCCCTTTGGCCAGCGCGGTCACTACTCCACTCTCATCTACAGAAGCGATCTCCGGATTGGAGCTTTCCCAGACCACTTCACGGTCGGCGGCATCCGACGGATCGAATTGGACCGTGAGCGGCAGCTGCTCTCCCATCACCATATTGTAGCTGCTCTTATCCAGCAGCAATCCGGTAACATCCTCGCCGGGAACCGCGAACTTGATGTCGTCGAACAGGAGATAGTCGAAGCCGCCGGCATAGAATCCGACTCGACCGGAAGGAATATGTGTCGGATCGGCAGCCTTCAGCTTGAGCTCGTCGTTGAGATAGACACTGATTTCCGCTCCCTTGACGATTACCTTTATGTTGTAGACCGTATCCGGCAACAGCTCCGGAGCTTCCAGCTTATTCTCCTTAACGGTAGCCCAAGCTCCATTATAGAGGAGCCAGGAGGCGGTGCCGTCCGCAAGCTTGCGATACCCGATCCGGCCGCTGGTGCCGCTCCGATCCTGCCGATCAAAGATGTAGAACGTGGCCGCTCCCGCAATCGTTGGAGGCGTTTTCATCTTGAAGCTCAGCTCGTAATTGCTGAACTCATTCTCATTCAGCGTCGTTGCGCCTTTGAGCAGCTTATACATATGGTTGCCGTCGTCCATAGCCACGACGCTCCGGTTCGCATCGCTCGGCCATTCGTTGCGGCCGTTCTCGAAATCCGTATACTCCATAATCCCGTCGCCGACTTCAACCGTTACCTGGATCTCATCCTTCAAGAGCGGGTTGTCGGCGGAGAATGCCGTAACGACTGCATTTCCCAGATTAATCCCCTTCAAAGTGCCGTCCGCATCCACCTTCACAATATCCGGGTCGCTGGACACATATTGAATGTCCTGACTTGATGCGTTCCAAGGAAGAACCTCCGCGTACAGCGAATACTTTTTCCCGATTCCGATAGTGACGGCATCTTCATACAACTGAACCTCTTCAATGGGAATGACATCCGGCGCCAGATACGGTCCGACCTTTCCGGTGGTTCCCATCTCGCTGAACGGAATCGTCTGGAACCCCGGAATTTGCTCGAACACCTCCGCGTCCTCCTTCAGGTTCAGATCGCCTCCGGCCAGATCAACGAAGCCGGGATCTTGATCCGTCACCCAATTGTTCGCATATTGAACCAGATCGAGATTATCCAGCGCTCCATTCTCATTCGTCGCGCTGCTTCTTGTCTTCGTCGGATTGTATACGACATTGTTCTCGAACGTGTTGGTGTCCGGATAATACCGATTCTCTGTGAAGAAATCCGCGAGCTCCGGATATTTCTCCAGATGCGGCATGCCTTCGAAGTTGTTGTAGCGGTCGAACAAATCATGCCACGGGCCCATATAATTTTTGCTGATTTGCTGCTCCGGAGCATCCCCCAGGTACAGATCCGCAAATTCATAAGGAACCTTCGCATCGATGAATAGATTATTGCGTGTTTGATTATGAGCGCCTCCGTTGTTCAGAATGGCAGAGTTGCCCATTTTGTAAAATATATTTTCTTCAATCGTAATTCCCATCGTGAAGTTGTCCGGATATACGCCTTGCACACCGGCCTTTCCTTCTCCGATATTGTGGAAATAGTTCCCGCGAATGATCGAGCCTCGCTCTTGCGGAGCAGCCCCCAGATTCATATAGATAGCGCCGAGATCCGAGAACGTCTTGCATACATCATAGATGTTGTTGTTTTCCACCAGATGATCGTTGCCAAAAATCAGAATGCCGGGATGAGGCGCGTCATGAATTTCGCTGCCGGTCACCCGATTCCCGGCTCCAGTCAGAATGACGGCTGGATTATAGGCCTTGTGGTAATAGGCGAAATCATGGATGTGGCTGTTCACCACCGCATTGTTGCCCGGCTCCAGCGTCAGTCTGTCCCCGCCGTTCAGAATAACGCCCGTTCCCCCGATATGGTGGATATGGGTGCTGATGACGGCATGATTCACGCCGTCCGCCTTGGCGAAATCATTATACAGCCACCGGCTCGGAGTATTGATCTGCACTCCGCCGTTGGCGAAGTTTCGGATCTCGCAATGTACGATCTGAACACTGTCTCCACCCATGATTACCACTGCTGAATCTCTTCCATTCTCCAGGATCAGATCCTCGAAGTTGACATGCGAGACGTTGACGGCGTTGATCATCGGAGTATTCAACATCGAGACGGTAATCTCCGGATCGTCTGCCTGGAAGGCGACTGTCGGCATGAAATAAAGCACGCCCTCGCTCCGGTCAATATAATACTCCCCGGGCATGTCGATCTCTTCCAGCAGGTTCTGGGCGAAATGGAAGTCCGGATACCAGTTTTTGAACAGACCGCTCATTTCTCCGTAAGCCAGCGTAATCGTCTTGTTGGTCGTATCGATGGAGGCGATTTTGTTGTAGGACCATTCCCAGCTGTAGCCGAAAATCCCGTCCAGCCAAATATCGTCAGCCTGACTCCATAGCTCCGGCCTCTGATAGGTATACTTGAAAGTACCGCCCCGGGTCTGAAGATCGGGATCCTTGCGAGTTGGACCCGCATCGATAATATCGCCCATCTGAACCGTTCCATTGTTAGGCCAGCGGGCCAGAGTCATGTCTTGACCGTCTATGTACAGCTCCATAGGAGGAACCTCGCTGACATCATTGGCTTTGTAATAGCCATGACGGCTCATGACGCCGTAATCGGTAATGCCATGGCCCTTCAAGTCCGCCTGCAGCACCTTGGTCCGAGCATCCTCGCTGATGATCCGGTTCAGAATCGCCGGGTCCGAGACCGCGGTGAACCAGCTCTTCTCCAGCGCCAAGCCGCCGTTCAGTCTTACGCTTTCGCCGGGGTAGGCTTGGTAGGTTATCGGCTTATCCGCCGTCCCCGAATCCTGTTCCTCCAAGAGGAAGCTTCCAGCCCGATTGTACACGCCGCCCCTCAGATACACGGTGACGCCTCCGTCTGGAAGACCCTCGTCCTGCTTCAGCTCGCGGATTGCATCCCTCGCCTCTTCCAGAGTCTGGAAGGGCGCCTCCAGCGTTCCAGGATTGGAACCGCTTCCATCATTGGACACATAGAAGACAGCGCCTGGACTCGGAGCTTCCTCCGCCTGAATTCCGGTAACCGGGAAACATCCGAGCAACAAGATGACCATCACAAAAACGACAAGCTTTCTTCTTATTCCAATTCTCATAACCCTTATTCCTCCTTCTCATGCTATCAATGGAGCGCCGCCGGTCGGCCATTGTTCCGCTATCGAACGACCGGCAGCGCTCTTTCAGTCTCTCTAATCTGTTTGGGCAGCCTTACTTAACAAGTCCCTTTTCCTTCAAGTACTCGTTAAATTGCTTGGTCACCTCCTCTACGTACTTCTCTTCGCCCGCTTTTTTCAGTCTTTCATACAATTCAGGCCAGGTTTCGTCGAAATCCAGAGTTCCTGTCGCAAGGCCCTTCTTGTATTCACCCCACACCGCATTCAAGTTTGCGATTTCCGTAATGACCGGCTCGGAATTGAACTTGAAATCGCCCACCGGATTTACATTCGGAGTGGCATTGATTTCCTTCGTTTTCTCCCATACGTCAGCCGGTTGGCCTTCCTTCAGATAGGCATTGAATACGCTGCCGAACACCCAATCCATATTGGGCTTGTAGCTGGAATTTTCCTTGGCCTTCACCACATTATCGGATAATTTGTCATAATGGACGCCCTCCACTCCGTTCGTCAACAGGTTGTACAGCGTCTTGTCTGAATTGACCAGGTTGAGGAACATCATAGCGCGCTCGGGATTCTCGGAAGTCCGACTGATTGCCTGATTGGTTGTGGCGGAATAGCCGTTGGAGAACCAATCGGTAACTGGAATCGTAATCACTTCATTGCCGCCGTTCTTCGCCTTCACTTCCGCTTCCACGCCCGGCTTCAGAACATTGTTGAATTGAACAGCCATAAGTCCCTTGGTCTCGTAATCCCCCATCTTGGCTGTGGCCGCGTCTTTATAGATATAGCCGGCTTTGTACCATTTGCTCGCCAGTCTGAAATTGTCCAAATCCTCTTGGGGATAACGGAGAAGCTCATAGCTGTCATCTCCCCGTTTAATATAGAAGTGGTCGTCAAGTCCCGGCAAAACCCAGAGGTCTTCACTGTTCAAGCCCGTTACCGCGCTGCTGAAGGTACTGCCGAATGGAATAACGTCCGGCTCGTTCTGCTTGATCTGCTCCAGGAAAGGCTCGATATCGGTAATCGTCTTGATCGATGCGGGATCCAGATTGTACTTGTCCGCATAGCGCTTCTGAACGATGAAACCAAGTCGATTGCCGTTAATTTGCTGATTGGGAATACCGTAAATATGGCCGTCGATCGATAACCCGTCCCACATGACCTGAGGAACATCATTCATCAGATCAGGCGCATAATCCGTCAGCAAATCATCCAAAGGCTGAATGGCGCCTTTTCTCACCAATTCCTCCTGCTTCAGCAGATAGCCTGTCCAGAGAATATCGAACTTCTCGCCCGAAGCCAGAATGGTGTTCATCTTCTGGACATAATCGCCGATCGACACCGGCATCAGATTGACCGTGGCATTCAGCTTTTCCTTGGTAATCTTGTTGACTTCTTTCTCTACCGTCTTCTGATCCGGCTGCAATTGGGATAACGGATAATACCATGTGAGCTTAACCGGAGACAGCGTCTCCCCCGTTTCGGCCGTGGCCGACGCATTGCTCGTCGGCGGTGTCGTGCTTTCCTCGGCCGCGCCGTTATTGTTTCCTTTCCCGCAGCCTACCATCAGCATGGCAGACAGCGAAAGCACCATTGAAGCCTTCATCCATTTGTTCATTCTTCGTGACCTCCTGAATTTCATATTATGTTCTATGTTAACCCTTGAGGGAGCCAACCGTTAGCCCTTTGACAAAAAAACGCTGGAAGAACGGGAAGATAACCAGCATCGGCCCGCCGGCCAGAACCGCAATCGCCATCCGTGCGGAATTGCTCGGAAATTCCGACAGGTTAATCCCCATCTGACTGGCAAACTCCGAATTGGAGGTCAGGAATTCCATACTGTTCAGAATTCGCACCAGCAAGAGCTGCAGCGGCACCAGGTTCTGATTGTCAATATAGAGCATGGCATTAAACCACTCGTTCCAGTAAGCAAAAGAAATCAACAGCCCCATCGTGGCGAGTGCCGGCGTGGACAGCGGAATAATGATGGTAAAGAAAATCCGGAATTCCCTGGCGCCGTCGATTTTGGCGGATTCGATAATTTCCAGAGGAATCTTGGACATAAAGCCTTTCATGACCATGATATTAAACGGAGACAGCAGCACGGGAAGAATGAGCGCTAACAGCGTATCCTTCAAATGCAGGTACTGTGTCATAAGAATGTAGATGGGTACCAGCCCGCCGCTGAACAGCATCGTGAAGAAGACATAGAAGGTGGTGATTCTGTTGTACCGGTAGTCCCTTCTCGAAATCACATAGGCGGTCATTGCCGTAATGAGCAAGCCGAGCAAAGTGCCTGTCACTGTGATCAATGTTGTAATACCGTAGGCACGAAGAATCATATCCGGGGACTGAAGAATGTACCGGTACGCGTCCAGGCTGAAGGTTTCAGGGATAAACTGATAGCCGTTCTTCATAATGCTGCCCTCACTCGTCAGAGATATAACAATAACGAGAGCGAAGGGCAGCACCATCAGAATGGAAATGACAACAAATACGAAATGAATCGCGCCCTGATAGGGTTCAAATTTGTCTTTCATAAGATGCCTCCTGAGAGATTTTTCGCAACGGTTAAGCCGGCTGTATACGCGCCTACCATAGAGAGTGATCCGGATTGATTTTTTTGACAATAGAATTGGCCATAAGCACCAGCACCAGTCCCACAACCGACTGATACAATCCTGTTGCGGCGGACATCCCGACATTGCCCAGCTCTCGCAGCGAACGGTATACGTAGGTGTCGATGACATCGGTAGCGCCATAGAGGAAGCCTGAATTATTGGGAATAAAATAATGCAGACCGAAGTCTCCGCGGAACATGCCGCCTATGGACAGAATCAACATAATGATCACTAGCGGCGCCAGCAGCGGAATGGTAATTTTCATCGCCATCTGTCTCTTCGTAGCCCCGTCAATCTTGGCGGCTTCGTAATACTCGCCGTTAATCCCCATTATTCCCGCAAAATAGATGAGCGTGGAAAATCCTGCCGCCTTCCATATATGAAAGATAATGAGAATATAGGGCCACGCTTCCGGATTCTGATACCAGCTTACCGGGTCCGCTCCGAAGGAAAGCAGCATTCGGTTCAGAAAGCCTTCGGAATGGTTCAGAAAGGCATAAGCGATATACCCGACCAGCACCCACGAGAGAAAATGGGGCAAAAACAGCGAAGTCTGATAAACCTTGGTCCACCTGGCCCGGATTTCATTCAACATAACAGCAAACAGAATCGCGATACAGGTCGTCAACAAAAGATAGGCGCCATTATAAAGGATCGTATTGCGGGTGATGCGCCAGGCTGCGTCTCCGGTGAACAAGTATTTGAAGTTCTCCAGTCCTGCCCAGTCGCTCCCGAATATTCCTTTGTCGTACCTGTACTTCTTGAAAGCAATCAATAACCCGACCATAGGAAGGTACGCAAAAATGAGTTTGTATACGATCCCCGGCAAGGATAAAATGAACAGCTCCCGGTTTTTCCAAAAATGACGCATTTCCCTTCCAACAAAATTCAGCATAGATTTAGTTCCTCCTGTTCAACGATGCTTGCTGAGGTGTGACAGGTCTAACAGTAGGACATGAATGGCGGAAACGGTACTGTACATACGCAAGATATCTGCAAAAACACATGTACATATCCCATTTTGCTGCAACTGAAGGCCCTTCAAGCGATGTACAGTCAGGGTAAGTCGGGGAGAGTAATCAACAAAGAAAAACCCTCCGTTTAAAAACGGAAGGCTGTTTCCAGTATGTTGATTCTATGCGAGATCGGCAAGGTTCGATTGCTCATGTATTTCGATTAATGGCCGACCTCAGCCGATACTCCTTCGGTGTCGTGCCGTACTGTCGTTTGAACAATCGGTAGAAGTAGCTTTCATTGCCGTAGCCGACCTTATCCATAATCTCCGCCACCGTCAAATCATGGTTCTCCAGATACATTCTGGCCATGGCCAGTCGAGTCTGATTAATGAAGTCGACCACGGTTATCCCCTCTTGCCCCTTGAAAACCTGTCCAAGATAAACATGGCTCATCCTCAGCATATCTGCAATCTTCTGAACGTTGAGGTCCGGGTCCGAATAGTGCTTCTCCACAATTTCTTTAATCGTATCGGCGATGAGCTGTGATTTCTCATCGCGTGCGCTTTGACGCTTATCGAGCACTTCACCGATGGCATCCATCAGCACCTCATGGATTTCATCCAAAGTTTCCTTCTCCAGAATGCGCTGATTGATGGCCTGCAGATTGACGGAAACCGGATTCAGCTTGTTATGGTTCATTTCGCTCAAGGTATTGTTAAGCGTCACCACCATATGCAGCAGCGCGGAAAACATATTCTCAAAGCTGAACATTCTTATAAGCTCCATCCATCGCAGCACACCGTCGTTAATGCTTTCTCTGTCGCCGCTCTTCAATCCCTCAGTCAATTGGCGTTCCAGCTCCTGTGGAATATGAAATTGCTCGAACTCTTCGTTGTTCTTTACTGTATCGGGGTCGATGATTGCCTGCTTGCCCAGAATCATCCGGTAATTGGAATGACGAAGATCCTGCGTATAATAGGTTGTAATATCCCGGTAAGATTCAAATACGCGGCTTAACGTAACGGAGAAGGTAACCCGGTAGTAACTTCGCACCATCTCCTGCGCCTCCAGAAAGATCTTATGCAGGTCGTCAAGTCCAATCCCTTCGCTCTTGCTGATTACAAAAACCAAATGATCGCTTTTCAAATCAACAGCTTCGCTGGAGTAGCTGCGGCGCAGCAGCTCCTGCGTAATATTGGAAATAGCGAAATTGAGCAGCGACAAGGCTGTATCCGCAGTCTGGCTCGAGATTTCTCGCAGATTGTCGATGCGTACCAGAGCCACGACCAGACTTCCATGCGGCAAAACATCAATGCCGTACTGCTCTCTTCGAAGTTGGAATTCCTGCTCGGAAATGCTCTCGCTAGCCGTGATCAGGCTCCTCAGGTGATAGACCTTGGAGATATTGATTTGGACAGTCTGGTCCTTCTCCATCTTCTTCAGCTTATCCGTAATCTCAGAATAACTGGTTGCGATAACGGACAGCTCGTCGCGGGGCTGATTCGTTTTCCCATGGGGTCCATTGCCCTTGACCAATGTCAGCAAATGGCCTACAGGCCGGTAGATCCGGACAGAGAAGTAGACGGAAATCAGCACCGTTAACAAGACGACGGAGAACGTGACCTGAGCCGCCGTCCATTTTAATTGCCGGACGTTGTTCATCACCACACTATAATCCTGCAAGCTAATAATCTGCCAATTGTTCATACCTCTGGTCAGATAAGTTACCCTGTATTTTTTGTCATGCTGGTTATAGGTGAAATAATCCATTGTTTTACCCGATGAGGCAATGCGCTGCAGCAACGTATTTTTTACATCCTGCTCCTCCAGCGGGTTGCGATCATTGGATATGAGCACCTTGCCCTCGCTGTCGGTTATAAAGATAACATCATTCTCCCGGTCCGCCAGTGCATTAAGCGTTTTCAAATTGTCAAGCA
The DNA here is from genome assembly GCF_011947265.1 of Paenibacillus sp. HB172176. Classification (GTDB taxonomy): domain Bacteria; phylum Bacillota; class Bacilli; order Paenibacillales; family Paenibacillaceae; genus Pristimantibacillus. The sequence goes on along the minus strand of NZ_JAATHD010000011.1, from coordinate 159,739 downwards.
TCCAGGTCGGCTTTATATTGAGAACGAGAAGATTGCTGTTTACCGAATTCACAGTGGGGCCGTCGTATACAAACAAGGAGAATACATCAAAGCTGTCATCGTCCCCATCCATCTCCATGGGAATCAACTGCAGCTTAGGAATGGTGGTATGCGAATCGACATACCGACCAATGGCATCATAGAGCTGATTGTTCTCGAGATCGTGATTAAGGGAAGAGAAATAGCGATCCTGTTTGCCGTTATAAAAAACAATAGAATGGAGATAAGGCGATGTGGCCACAAGGCCGTTCAGCTTTTCCAGCTTCAGAATGCTCTGCTTGAAATCAGCTCCGGATTTCAAAGCGATCATATCCTCGTCATTAAATAAAGAAACGGCCAATTCTTTGACGATTTCATTCATATTCTCAATGTTGAAATTAATCTGGGTCAGCAGTTTTTGGTCCGCGTCATTTTGCATACTGAATACCTTGCTTTGGGCATTGAAATAGAGGATGACCGAGGTCATCACCAGGATAATGACAACCAGCATGAAGCTAAGCAAAATTCGCTGCAAGTATTTCCGCGACCGGAGCAACTCAAGAATATTCATTGACAACCTCTCCCGAAAGCAAACTTGTGCTAACACTATATATGGTAAGGTTGGCGATGTCAATTGCATTTCCACGCCTGCAAGCCCCGCCCCTCTCCGAGCCGCTTGTATGCCGCCCCTCGTACCTGCAGTGCAAATTTACAAAAGTCTTATTGAAATGGTATCATCAAAAGAGCTATGAAAGGAGCTCATCCATGACCAAATCCAGACCGCAATCCGCTGCGCTCTACGAGCAAGCGCTCCAGCATATTGTAGGAGGCGTGAACAGTCCGTCCCGGTCGTTCAAAGCCGTCGGCGGCGGCGCGCCCGTATTCATGGAACGCGCAGAAGGCGCTTATTTCTGGGATGTCGACGGCAATAAGTACATCGACTATCTGGCCGCCTATGGCCCGATCATCGCGGGACATGCCCATCCCCATATTAACGAAGCAATCATCAAAGCCGTTCAGAGAGGCACCTTGTACGGTACGCCGACAGAGCTGGAAATCCACCTTGCGCGCATGTTGAAGGAGGCTGTCCCTTCCATGGACAAGGTTCGCTTCGTCAATTCCGGCACCGAAGCGGTCATGACGACCATTCGCGTTGCCCGCGCCTATACGAAGCGCAACAAAATCATTAAATTCGCCGGCTGCTATCACGGCCATTCCGATCTCGTGCTTGTCGCGGCGGGCTCGGGCCCTTCGACGCTTGGCATTCCCGACAGCGCAGGCATCCCGACCAGCATTGCGACCGAGGTCATAACCGTGCCGTACAACAATCTCCCGGCGCTGAAGGACGCGCTGGAACGCTGGGGCGATGAAACCGCCGCCGTCATGGTCGAGCCGATCGTCGGCAACTTCGGCATGGTTATGCCGCATGAAGGCTATCTCGAAGGCTTGTGCAAGCTGACGCGGGAGGCTGGAGCGCTTGTCATCTACGACGAGGTAATCAGCGCATTCCGCTTCCATTACGGCTCCTCCCAGACGTTCGGCGCCTTCCCGGATCATGCGGCGATTGAACCCGACCTTACCGCGCTTGGCAAAATCATCGGCGGCGGGCTTCCCATCGGCGCCTATGGCGGACGCCGCGACATTATGGAGCAGGTCGCTCCTCTCGGACCTGCTTATCAGGCGGGGACGATGGCGGGCAACCCCGCCTCCATCTCTGCCGGCATCGCCTGCCTGGAGGTGCTTCAAGAGGCGGGCATCTACGACCGCATGGACGCGCTCGCCGCCAAGCTCGCCGAAGGCTTGCAGGCTGCAGCGTCCAAGCACGGCATCCCTTTGACCATCAACCAGATCAGAGGTTCGTTCTCCGCCCATTTCTGCAACCATCCCGTTACGAATTACGAGGAAGCGCAGGATACCGACGGCGAATTGTTCGGCAGATTCTTCCGTCTGATGCTGGACAGCGGCATCAATCTGGCTCCCTCGAAGTATGAAGCCTGGTTTCTCACGATCGCTCATACGGAAGAGGATATTCATACAACCATTATTGCCGCAGAGCAAGCTATGTCCAGTCTGTAGCAGACGACATCGTTTCAACGGAGTCTTCAACAAGGCACCGTCAGAGCCACATCTGCAAACCAAAAAAGGGCTGTCCCTTGTCAGTTACGACATGAGGGACAACCCTGTCTTCGGCTCCTTATTCCCACTTGAACTCAGGAACGAATCCCAGCATGGTTGCCGCCTTGCTGCAATCATGCACGCTCGCGTTGCCCGGCAAAGGGCACCTCAACTCGGCATGAGGGAAATAATGCGCTAACAGCTCCTCAGTTTGCCTGACAGATTTGCTGTTTGCCGCGGTAATGTGAAACACCTCGTGCCCCTTGAATTCCGCTTCGATGGCGAGTCGGAATGCCCTCGCGCAGTCGCGTATATCAATATAAGTCCATAAATTATCAATTGCGCTTGATTCAGGATCATTCAATTGCTTGCGAAAATAGTCCATATCGTATGCTTCCGGCATCAAAACCTCGGAGATGCGAAGCGAAGCAATCGTCATGCCGAATCTGCGCGCCATGCCTTCGGCCACCTGCTCGCCGACCAGCTTGGACATCCCGTAACTGTTGTCCGGCGTTGCCGGATGCTCTTCATCCAAAGGGAAGTACAGCGGAATGCTTTTGGTATAATTGAACGTATTTCCAAGCGCGCAGTCGCTGGAAGCGATTGCCGCCTTACGCATGCCAAGCTGTCCCGCCGCCAACAAGGCATTATAAACTCCCAGCACATTGTTATGGAACACTCTTGAGTCCTCGTTCTTCATGGGAACTGGAATCGCGGCAAGATGGATAACGGCTTGACAGCCTTCGAACGCCTGCATAACCTCATGGTATTGCGTCATATCGGCAACCTTGTTGATAACCGATTCAAGATCATGTTGCAAGGGCTGAAGCGTAACCGCGGTTACGTCGTAACCTTGCTCAAGTAATTGTCGCACCACGGCTTTGCCTACTTTGCCGTCCGCTCCGGTTACAGCCACGCGCATGCGTATAATACACCTCCCCCTAATCGCAAGCTTCGGTCTGCTCAAGCGCCTGCAGCAGCTCCTCATGCAAGTAACCGTTCGTAGCGGCAACGTTCCGCACGCCAAGATGATAGGTTTCTCCCCTCGTGTCCGTCACCGTTCCCCCTGACTCCTTGATGAGCAAATACCCCGCCGCCATATCCCAACTGTTTAGTCCGATTTCCCAGAAGCCGCTTAAGCGGCCGGCAGCCACATATGCCATGTGCAGCGCCGCCGAGCCGGCAATTCTCAAATTTCTCACCTGAGGGGCGATAGCTTGTACGCCTTTCAAATTGACGGGCAGCGCATACGTATGATCAGCCGGCAATCCGGTCGCGATCAAGCTGTCTCTCAGCTTCGATTCAGAGGATACCTCCATTCTGCGTCCATGTACATAAGCGCCCTTGCCTTTCTCTGCGACGAATAGTTCATCCTTGATTGGATCATAGACAACGCCGACGATGACTTCGCCCTTATAGGCCAGCGCGATAGACACGCAGAAGAAGGGGAAGCCATGCACGAAGTTCGTGGTCCCGTCAATCGGATCGACGATCCAGAGATACTCGGCGTCGCTTACGTTCGCCAGCGCTTGAGCGGACGCCTCCGGACCCGGCTCAACGCCTTCTTCTCCAAGAAAAGCATGATGGGGAAAATGTGTTCCGATCAAGTTTCGAATGAGCCGCTCCGAGCCTTTATCGACCTCGGTCACAAGATCATGCGATGAATATTTCAAATCGAGCTTGGTGTAGTTGCCAAGCTTGGATGTAATCCATTCTCCCGCTTTGGCCGCGCAATTAATCGCAACGGCGGTAAAGCTTTTGCTTCCCAATACGGAGCCTTCGTTGTTACTATTCTCGCTCAAGTCTGTCACCCCTTACTAGATTCGATCTTCTCATCATACGTTTTGCAAGGTCCATTGGTTTCTAGCAAACGTACCCTATCTGCTTTCATTTCAAATTTGGACTTTCCTCTTTTCTGTCCTTCGTTCAGCTTGATCGTCTAACCGCTCATCTTAGCAGCGCAGCTGGAGCGGCCATTTCACCGCAAGCGGTTTCATCTTATCCCGAACGACTTTGAAATCACTATCCTTCTCTTCGGCGAGCGCCGCGAACATGAGGACAGGGACGATGATGACATCGCCCCCCGAATCCTACTATGCTTCCACACATGGCTGCGAGCAAGCCGGGAACAATTAAGATTATCCATTCCATCTTGTTGCAATCATCTTTTTGATTCCGCGCCACGCAACAATCTATTTCATCATAGCTTGTCCGAATTCATTCGGAGTCATCCATTCACATGCTCTCCGAAGAACATCTCGTCCGCGAGCGCCGTCTGGATGCGCGCTTCCTCCTCGGTCAGCTTGCGAACAAGCTCCATCTCGACGCCGGTAATTTCTTCTCCCTGGAAGTTGATTTCCGCAATGGAGGCGGATATGCGCACAATCGCTATCGCCTCGTTATTTGGCGTATAGGCGATGACCTTCTGTCCTGTCGGATAGACGCGGAAGCCCTTCTTCACCATCTTACCCTTGCCGTACTCGAGCAATTCATACAGCTCTTGCTCGGATTTGAATTTGCATACGGAATTAAACTCGGTCTCAAAGCCCATAAATCATTCTCCTTCGCCTATTAAATAAGATACCTCTATAAGGTTTCACCGATGAAATCAATGTTCTGCTTCTCTGCATGACGTTCAATCGCAAGAGATACGAGCGTATCAAGCAGTTCCTTGTACGAAACGCCCGTTTCGCGCCATAGCAATGGGTACATGCTGAACGGCGTAAATCCCGGCAATGTATTTAATTCGTTAATGTACAGCTTATTATCCTGCTTTTGCAAGAAAAAATCGACTCTGGACAATCCCGACCCGTCAATAGCCTGAAAAGCCCGGATCGCCATCTCTCGAATTTCATCCGTCGTCTCCTGCGGAAGCTCCGCCGGTATGATCATCGAGGACTTGCCGTCGATATATTTGGCCTTGTAATCGTAAAATTCGTTGGATGGGGCAATCTCACCGGGAACGGAAGCCCTCGCCTCGTCATTCCCCAGCACGCTGACCTCGATCTCGCGAGCGTCGATGAATTCCTCAACGATAACTTTGCGGTCGAATCTGAACGCATACTCTACCGCAGCTATGAGCTCCTCGCGGTTCTTCGCCTTGGATACGCCGACGCTTGAGCCCAGATTGGCCGGCTTGACGAAGCAAGGGTAACCGAGCGAAATTTCGCATTCCAGCAATTGATATTCCTGATCCTTCTTCCACTGCGCTCGGTTGAAATAACGGAATACGCATTGCGGCAAGCCTTCCTGCGCGAAAATCTTCTTCATCATGATCTTATCCATGCCCACTGCGGAAGCAAGCACGCCCGCGCCGACGTAAGGGATATTGGCCATCTCGAACAAGCCTTGGATGGTGCCGTCTTCTCCAAAGGTGCCGTGCAACAACGGAAACATAACATCAATCGAGCCCGACTCGGAATCCCCGCCCTCTGCAATCGCGCCGGATTGTCCGCTGATTGCGGCTTGCTTGGCCGTTTTGGTCAACGGCGAATTTGCCGCTTTTGAAGACTCTCCTAAAGCGGAGTCGTCAAGAGCGCTGAACAACGGCGCAAGCGATCTGCTCGAAGTACCGCCATCCCCGTCTCCAAAACGCAGAGCGTTCGCATCGGCAGGCGGAGCAAGCAAAGCCGCGCCAGTCTTCCACTCTCCCGTTTTCGTAATATAGAATGGCTTTATTGTGTATTTCTTATAATCGAATTCGCGCATGACGGCGTATGCGGTCTGCAGAGACACCTCATGCTCTCCCGACTTCCCCCCGTATACGAGTCCTACTGTTATCTTGCTTCCCATGGCTAATCCTCCGGTATGTTAAGTGGTTGTAACCTTTAAAGCGTGTCTGATAGATGGAAAAAACGATACTTGGTCTGCGGCGTCCATGCGTACGAATCCTGATAATCCCAATAACGATGTCTGCTTGCTACCGTATTCGCGTTCACGAGCGGCTGTCCCGCCGCATCGAACGCCGTCACAATCGTGCTGTGCTGATAGCGATTGTCGCCGTTCCAATCGTAGGTAATAACATCGCCAAGCTCCAGCTCATCCGCGGACTGAACCATCGTTGCTCTAAGACCGCTTTTGCGCGCAGCCGTCAGATAGGTCATAAGCGCATGCGAAACCGCCCAGCTATAGCTCCACAGCTCCTGACCTTTATTTCTCCCCTTATACCACCAGCCGCTTCCTCTTCCATCAGTATAGTTCATAGGAGCATTGCCTGCAAAGATGCATTGCGATACATAATTCGTGCAGTTCACATCGAACAGCTCGTATGCCGGATTCCCCTCATTCCACCAGCGATCCGCATATTCGGCTGCCAATTCCCTCCTGTATTGGATAGGGATTGGACGGTGTTTGAATTGCCGCATTAGGTCATAATTAAGATAGGGCATCGACGGCGTCTTCGTACCGGTTTCCTCCGGATAAGCATCATGCTCCGTGACCCATTGTTGGCTGGCAGAGCCGTAGCGCGGTCTTCTCTCGGCAATTACAGGCTCTACCTTGACAATCGCCCATTGCTTGTCGAATCGGCTTAGCCATAACCGTTCCGTTTCCAATCTCTCTTCCTTATAATAAAGCCCGTTCTGCTCCATTCTGCGCGAGACATGAAGCTGCAACAGAAGCGTAAGCTCTCCTGACGCTTCGTTCAAGCGCATTATTTTCGCCTTCGTTTCGCTGCCCGCGGTCAAGGCGCCTCTCAGCAAATCGCGTTCGCGAAGGCGCGCTAGACGACTGCCCAGTCTTTCATTATGAATGTCATCCGTTACGAAATCAGATAATACTCTTGCGTGCTGCTCCGTCTCGGCTTGATTGTAGCGGTTGACATATTGGTGAACGAGAGATTGCCAATCCTTGGCTTGAGTCTTCTGAAGCAATGCCGATTGGACGGAATCCGAGGTTTCGAGAATAGAGCTGAGTTTAAGTTGAATGGGATGTTCGGGCTTTTTCTTGCGCGGCAGCGACAACTTGGCATGCGGACGTACGGCGTGCGTGCGAACCAACTCCCGTCGATTTATCATAGTAGCAGTCCCTGGCATAGCTTGCCGAATATTGCGCTTATGTCGTTGTCGATTGGGCATTCGGCCCCCAGCTTTCGACATTACGCATCCTCCTGACATGATCACGATTTCAATGTTGGTACATTATATGATCGGCAATTCCAAATCATGTAACTTTTGATGGAGATCATGGATGAAATGGACTTTACGACAGGCTTCTTTAGAGCTATACTAGAAGCATAAGGATTTTGAAATTGTGTTTCATATAGTGAAACAACAATGGTTGACCATCATCCGTTGAATCTAAAACCAAGTAAGGAGAATTGCGATGTCTAAACAAAATCAGTATTCCGTCCGCACTACGCTCGACGCCGGCGGCAAATCCTACGCTTACTATCGTCTAAGCGGTCTGGAAGAGCAAGGTCTCGGCGACATCTCCAAGCTGCCTTTCTCAATTAAGGTATTGCTTGAAGCCGCTGTCCGTCAGTTCGACGGCCGTGCGATTACCCCCGAGCATGTCAAGCAGCTCGCCAACTGGTCAAAGAGCCGCGAGGACAAAGAAATTCCGTTCATTCCCGCACGTATCGTGCTGCAAGATTTTACAGGCGTGCCTGTTGTCGTTGATCTCGCCGCAATGCGCGACACGGTGAAGAAAGCCGGAGGAGATCCGAAGCAGATTAACCCGCTTGTTCCGGTTGATCTTGTTATCGACCACTCGGTTATGGTTGATGCATTCGGCAACGAAGATGCGCTGGAATACAATACGAAGGTTGAATTCGAACGCAACGGCGAGCGTTACCGCTTCCTGCGCTGGGCGCAAACCGCATTTGACAACTTCCGCGCCGTTCCCCCTGGAACAGGTATCGTTCATCAGGTTAACCTTGAGTACTTGGCATCCGTCGCCGCTACGAAGAGCGTTGACGGCGAAACCGTTGTCTATCCGGATTCGCTGGTAGGCACCGATTCCCATACCACCATGATCAACGGTCTCGGCGTAGTTGGCTGGGGCGTTGGCGGTATCGAAGCGGAAGCCGGCATGCTTGGTCAACCGCTATACTTCGTAATGCCTGAGGTTATCGGCTTCAAGCTGACAGGAAGCCTCGCGGAAGGCTCCACAGCGACCGACCTCGCGCTTACCGTTACACAAATGCTTCGCAAGAAGGGCGTTGTCGGCAAATTCGTCGAATTCTTCGGTCCTGGTTTATCCAACATCAGTCTTGCCGACCGCGCAACGGTTGCCAACATGGCTCCTGAGTATGGCGCTACCATCGGCTTCTTCCCGGTAGACGGCGAAACGCTTGATTTCATGCGTCAAACCGGCCGCAAGGATGAGCAAATCGAGCTTGTCGAAGCTTATTACAAGGCGCAAGGCATGTTCCGCACGGATGCAACGCCTGATCCGGTGTTCACCGATATTATCGAGCTTGATCTTTCCACAATCGTGCCTTCCCTGGCCGGACCTAAGCGTCCGCAGGATCGCGTAGAGCTTACTTCCATGAAGCAAGCCTTCAACGACATTATCCGCACGCCGATCGAAAAGGGCGGCTATGGACTTAGCGACGAGAAGATCGCTCAATCCGTTCCTGTGGCCCACCCGGACGGCAAGCAATCCAAGCTTACGACTGGCGCGGTTGTCATCGCGGCGATTACGAGCTGTACGAATACATCCAACCCGAGCGTTATGCTGGGCGCGGGCCTTGTGGCGAAGAAAGCCGTTGAACGCGGTTTAATGAAGCCGGGCTACGTGAAGACCTCCTTAACGCCGGGCTCGCTCGTTGTTACGGAATATTTGAAGAAAGCCAATTTGCTGGAATCCCTTGAAGCCCTTGGCTTCTACTTGGCCGGCTATGGCTGCGCGACTTGTATCGGCAACTCCGGTCCGCTGCCTGAGGAAGTCAGCCACGCTGTCGCTGAGAACGACATGACCGTTGCTGCGGTCCTTTCCGGCAACCGTAACTTCGAAGGCCGCGTCCATGCGCAGGTGAAAGCGAACTATCTGGCTTCTCCTCCGCTCGTTGTCGCTTATGCAATTGCTGGAACGGTCAACATTGATCTGACGAAGGATCCAATCGGTCATGATCCGAACGGCGAGCCCGTTTATCTGAAGGATATCTGGCCAACGAACGACGAAATCAAAGAAGCGGTCGCGACTGCCCTGACGCCGCAAATGTTCCGCGACAAATACGAGAATGTATTTACGCAGAACGAGCGTTGGAATGCAATCGACGTGCCGGAAGGCGAAAGCTACGAGTGGGATGATAAGTCCACTTATATTCAAAATCCGCCGTTTTTCGAGAATCTGAGTCCCGAGCTTTCCGATATTGCGAACATCCCGTCCGCTAACGTGCTTGCTCTGCTCGGCGATTCCGTAACAACGGATCATATTTCCCCTGCGGGCAACATTACCGTGAACAGCCCGGGCGGCAAATATTTGATCGAGAACGGCGTGGAGCGCAAAGACTTCAACTCCTACGGCTCGCGTCGAGGCAATCATGAAGTGATGATGCGCGGAACATTCGCGAACATCCGTATCCGCAATCAGGTTGCTCCGGGCACCGAAGGCGGCGTGACGACCTATCTTCCTACCGAAGAAGTGATGTCCATCTATGACGCATCCATGCAGTATCAAGACAGCGGCAAAAACCTGGTTGTTATTGCCGGCAAAGAATACGGAACGGGAAGCTCGCGCGACTGGGCTGCCAAAGGTACGTACCTGCTCGGCGTGAAGGCCGTTATCGCGGAAAGCTTCGAGCGTATTCACCGCTCCAACCTGGTCGGCATGGGCGTTCTGCCGCTGCAGTTCCAAGAAGGCAGCGGATGGAAGACGCTCGGCATTACAGGTCGCGAAGTATTCGACATTACCGGGTTGTCCAACGATATCAAGCCGGGTCAAGCCGTGAAGGTAACGGCAACTCGCGAAGACGGAACCAGCTTCGAGTTCTCCGTCAATGTTCGTCTTGATTCCTTGGTCGATGTGGATTACTATCGCAACGGAGGCATCCTGCAAACGGTGCTTCGCCAGATGATTGCAGAAATGAAATAAAGAAATACGAAAACAAAAACCCGTCATACTGCTCTTCCAAAGAGCGGAATGACGGGTTTTTCCGTGTGCTGCAACTTACATCTATTAGCGAATCATCGTTCCCATGCGTTTGGCGGCTTCAATCATAACTGGAGCGTATTGCGCCATAATCTCCATCGTCATACGACTAGCAGGCCCTGATACCGACAATGCGGCCGCAAGCTGCCCTGTTCGATCGAAGATTGGCGCGGACAACGCCGCCGCTCCCGGCTCCCGTTCCTCGAAGCTGGTCGCGTAACCAAGCTTAAGCACCTCCTGGAGCTGCTTCCGGTATGTGCCTTCCTCAATATAGTCGGGCCAAGCCGGCGAGTTTAGAATGCTGTCCTGCACGATTTCTTCCGAATAGGCGATCAGCACCTTGCTCGACGCTCCGGCGAACAAAGGCAGCCTGACGCCGACGGGAGCAACTCTTCGGACCGGTTGATTGCTCTGTACGGCCTGCATGCGAATACGGTCGGTTCCGTCTCTGACATAGATGCTGACTGTTTCGCCTAACTGATCGCGCAGTCTAACCATCTCCGGCAGCCAAATTGTCGCTTGATCATCGGTTCGCGAAAGATTGGCGGATAACTCCCATACCTTGAGGCCCAGATGATAGCGCTCGGTTGACGGCTCCCGCTCAATAAAGCCTTTCTCCTCCAATGTAGCCAGCATCCGATGAACGGTGCTTTTGTGCAAGCCTACATGCTCGGCAATTTCCGTCATGGCCCAATCTGTTTTCGCTGTGAAGCACAGCAGAATATCCAATGCGCGATCTACCGCGCGAACCGTCGATCTTCCTTCCGCTACGCGTTTATCCCCTGTGTCCATGAACGGCACTCCTTCCCTCATGCTGAATGATGCGGAGCAGATACACTTCTGTTTCATATATTAAAACTTAATTTCAAATTCAATGAAATCAATTCTCATTTAGTATACCGAAATCTTGCAGCCTCGTAAAGCTTTGGACGGATTATTACATATGGTTACAAAGAACTAACAATCTCTCGACATGAATTGACAGATGCATACTAAGGGGCCTACCATTAAAGTAGAACAGCTTTTAAATCCGATACATTTTTTCCATGACAACAATGACATTATCCGAGATGATATGTGGCAGCGCTTGCAATATTTTCACACCAACCTTCTGCACTCGACCCGCACGCATAACCGACAAAGGAGGGCTTCGAATGAATTCCATCTACCCTGCGGCCAACTTGCCTGCCAACCTTCCCTCCCTTGAGGTTCCGGGAGTCAAACGGGGCACGCAATACCTGACAGCAACGATTGCAGCATTCTTGGCGCTGCTTCTCATAACCGCCTTCATCTTTCACGGCTATGTGGCGTGGATGCTTGCCTATCCCTATGTTGCTCCTCTTCACTCCAATCCTGAGAAAGCCATTGGATTAGCATATGAGGATGTTGTGTTCCCCAGCCATTCCGGCAAAACAACCGTAGGCGGCTGGTACATTCCCGCGAGCTCAAATGATGATCACACCCTTCAGAGCGCGATTGGCTCCGCTTCTTCTCGCACCGTCGTATTCAGCCATGGCTACGGCGCCAACCGCGAAGAAGATTGGGTGCCGATGTACGAGCTGGCGGAATTGCTCCATGATATGCATTATAATGTGCTGATGTTTGATTACGGCTATGCGTCCAAGCAATACAAAGCCCCTGCCACAGGCGGTCATGAAGAATCGCAGCAGCTTCTCTCCGCAATTGACTATGCCCATTCGAGAGGCGCAGAGGAAATCGTCGTATGGGGCTTCTCCATGGGAGCCGGCACTGCGCTTCAAACGGCCCTTTTGACCGATGAGATCGATGCGATGATACTGGACAGCTTGTTCATTCCAAGCTCGGAGACGCTATTCGATAACTTGAAGCAGTTCGTGCCGCTCCCCAAGTTTCCCTCGCTGCCTCTGATTGAAGCTCTAATCCCGCTTTGGACAGGAACAAGCTTCGGCTCCATCCCGGCAGAGAAGGTAGTCGCAACCGATTATCGCATGCCCGTCTACATTATTCACGGCACCAAGGACGCGAAGGCCTCCTACGCCACGGCCGAGGAAATTTCGGAGCGCCAGTCTAATCCGTTGTCCCGATCCTGGATCGTTGAAGGCGGCCAGCATGAACTGCTGTTCCGCAGTCATCCGCGCGAATATATTCAGCGCACTTCTTTATTCCTGAGCCAGGTGGATCAAATCTTGCATGCCTGATTCCCCCGAGCTATTTTTCAATAGTTATATCAAGTTGAAAAAGGACAAGCACACCTCCATGAATGGAAGAGGTTTGCTTGTCCATTTCTTTCATCTTCGCTCCCTGAGCCCCTTGAATGACGAATTATTGCTTAAGCAATGCCAGAAATTCCGAGCGAAGCGCCGAGCTGCTGCGGAATTCGCCGCGTACCGCCGAAGTGACGGTTTTGCTGCCGGGCTTCTTGACTCCTCTGGCGCACATGCATAGATGCTCGCCCTCAACAACGACCATCACGCCATGCGGCGCGAGCTCCTCATCGAGAATATTCGCAATTTGCGAGGTAATCCGCTCCTGCACCTGCAGACGGCGGGTAATGGCTTCAACCAGGCGCGCAAGCTTGCTCAGTCCTGCAATTTTGCCGCTCGGAATATAACCGATATGCACTTTGCCGAAGAATGGAGCCATATGATGCTCGCATTGACTGTAGTACACGATATCCTTCACGATGACTAATTCTTCATGCTGTTCATCAAAGGTTACGCCAAGCACATCCCTCGGATCGACTTCATAGCCTGCGAAGATTTCTTCATACATGCGGGTGACGCGGGCGGGCGTTTCAAGCAGACCTTCCCTCTCCACGTTCTCGCCAACGAGCTTCAGAATTTCCTTCACATGATACTCGATCTGTTCCCGGTTGCTTGTTACCTTAGAATTGACGTAATCTTTCTTTCCCGCCATTCGTTATCGCCCCTTCCGGTTCCGCATGAAGCCTCTTATTTGCGAGGCGCTTTTTGGTTTTTCATGAAATTTTGGTTCTTCATCATGTTTTGCGCACGTGTCATCTGTTGTTTGTTGAGATTATAGCCCATTTGCTTCGCCATGCGCTGCATCATCTCCGGATTATTCTGCATGCTTTCAAGCTGTTTTCTCAAATAATATACCCCGACGAAAAAACCGCCGACAGCCCCCACAAGCAGTGTCGCGATCGGAATAACGATATTGTACCATTCCATCTATATCACCTTTCCCTTTCCATTTATATACGCCAAATTGAGCTACGACAACCTGTATCATAGCATGTTCCCACTAGCTTCTGCAATGAATTACTATCTTGGAATTGATGGATGTGATCGCAGCAGAGCGCAAATCTGCGGAATGCTGCTATTTCAATCCTTTGCCTGATCCTGAATGCTTTGAATCGCGGTCGTGATGAGCTCGCGCGCTTCCATATCCTCTTCGCGTTCATACGCCGTCTCCAATGCGTCTAGAGACTGATTCCCTCCTATTCGGCCAAGCGCCCAGGCAGCGGTTCCCCGCAATACAGGCCGTGGATCCTCCTTCAGCACGTGAACGAGTTCGGGGATCGCCGACTCGTCCTTGAAATTGCCCAGCCCGATAATCGCGTTGCGTTGAATCGGCTTCCTTCCCCTCCACGCTGAAGAGGTCGCTCCGTACCGCTCTTTGAATTCGCGATTGCCCATGGTCAGGAAAGGCTGCAAAAGCGGCTTCACAAGCTCGGGATCGGGCTGAAGATCCGGGTGCTGCGTCCAGTTCTTTCCTTTATTCTCCGGACATACGATTTGACAGGTATCGCAGCCGTACAGCCGATTGCCAATCTTGCGCATATACGTATCCGAGAGCATGCCCTTGGTCTGCGTCAAAAACGAAATGCAACGCTGCGCATCCAACTCCCCCGGACCTACCAGCGCGCCTGTCGGACAAGCGTCAATGCATTTGGTACAGCTTCCGCAGCCCTCCGTAACCGGCTGATCGGGTTCCAACGGCAAATTCGTGATCATCTCGCCGAGATAAATCCACGAACCGAGTTCCGGTGAAATAATCGCGCAATTTTTCCCGCTCCATCCGATTCCTGCGCGCTCGGCTACAGCGCGGTCCGAGAGCGCGCCGGTATCGACCATGCTTTCCGCTCGCAGATCCGGTACCCGCTCTCTAAGCCAAGCCTCCAGTTTCTGCAATCGGCCCCGCAGCACAGTGTGATAATCACTGCCCCAAGAGGATCTGGAGATAATGCCTCTGCAGGCGCCCGGCTCGGATTTTGGTGGATTCGGCAGCTTGGAAGGGTAGGCGACGGCAATCGCAATAATGCTTCGAGGCCTGTCGAACAGCAAGGACGGGTTTGTTCTGCGATCGAGATCCGGTTCTTCGAAGCCCGATTCTCTGCCCAGCTCGCGATGACGAATCAGCTTCTCCTTAAGCGCGTCGAACGTGTTAGGGGAAGAGACGCCTATCGCGTCAATCCCAAGCTCGCGCGAAGCCGCTTTCATCTCTTCTTTCAACTTTACCCAGTTTGCGTCCATTTCCTGCAAACCTCCCTCCTGCATGCCTATAGCACGCTAATCTGCTTGTATGGCCATAGAATGAAATCCGCTCTGCCGACGATGAGCCGCTTCGGAACCGCGTGGAACACTCTGCTGTCCAGACTTGCATGCGCATGCCTGTTGTCGCCCATAACGAAATAACAATTGTTCTGCACGACAACCGGCCCGAAATTCAAATCCTCGATTGGCGAATCCGTATAAGTCTCCTTCATTGGATCTCCGTTTCGATACAGCTTTCCTCCCGAAATTTCGATGCGGTCACCCGGCAAGCCGACTACCCGCTTCACCAAAAATTTCTTTTTTGCGGCAGAGGTTGTTTCTTCCGGGTATGGATCCTCAAGAATAACTATATCACCAAGCTTCGGATTGCCCAGCTTGTAAGCTAATTTGTTCACGAACAGCCAATCGTTCTCGATCAGCGTCGGCTCCATGGAGCGACCTTCTACTGTGGACAGATTAAAGACAAAAAAGTGAAGAATCACAACTATAATGACAGCAATTGTAATGGTCTTGATCCAATCCCATAATTCCGCGCGAAACCTCATTATTCATCCTCTCCGAACTCAGCCAGCCATTCATTGTAGTATTTGAGCGCCGATTCATCATGAAATGGTTCCCTGGCCGTCTCCAGTCTTTCGAGCAGGGCATGCAACCCGCCGCGCACCTTGTCCTGGACATGCCTTGGATAATGATAGAGCTGCCTGTGCTGCTCATATTCATCCTGATCCACAATATACCGATTGCCGTCGACCGTCCGAATCACATCCAGATCATAGTCGATATAGGTCAGCACATTGCAGTGATAATACAGCGGCGATGCGACATTGCAATAATAGCGCACTCCTCCGGTTTCAAGCAGCGCTACCACATTGAACCATTGTCCTGGAATAAAATACGAAACGGCAGGGACTCTGCTGATCCATTGCTTGCCGTCCGATTCCTGTATTGGCGTTTGCTTATTGATAAGAACAATCATGGACTCCTTTTTGTGCGCTTCCTTCATTCTCGACTGCGGGATCTTCCAATTCTGCTGCCACTGCCGGTGCAGATGACCGTCATGCTTAAAGCTCTTGATCACGCATTCCTCATAATGTTCCATATCTGGCTGTACCCCTTGTTTCCTGACTTGCTTGCTCAACATCTATTGTAATAAAGCTTAACCATTTTATTAGGATTAGAAAACCGTTTAAAATAAGAAAAGCATACCTGATCGCCAATTGCAATGACGATTAGACATGCCCTAGTTCATTATAATTGTCGCTTGTCTATTTAACATATAGGAAAGTATATAAATTTGCTCACACTTTCTCTATATGTTGCGAGAAACGCTGATGTCCTTTGATAAGGACAACGAAGTCGTTTCTTCTTAGCCGGTCACAATACTGAGCTTCTGGAAAGCTCGAAAGAAATCAGTCGCCGCATAGCCCATCGATTCGTACAAAGGCAGCACCGGTTCGTTATGCTCGTCAGCGGTAATGAGAATCTTGCTTACGTTGCGGGCCTGAAACCGTTGACGCAGAGCGGACACCAGCTCCTTGCCCACGCCTTTGCGCTGATGATCGGGAGCGACAGCAATGCGATAATAATATCCCTTATTGTTGTCAATTGTTCCGATAATCATGCCTACGATTTCATGTGCGTGATTGACAGCGACGATAACGAGATCGCTGTCCCATGACAATTGCCTGGCAAATGCTTGCATCGTTTGCTCATAGCATTCCTCGGTAAGAACTTCCTCTAATAATGCAGTTAATGGCTGGTAGTCTGCTAACTGAAAGGAACGAACGTTCATACAATCTACACCTTCTATACTTGTCATAGTCTAGTACTTTTATAAAATACGACGAAAATCCCCGAAATCCTCCTTTAATCTTTACATTTCTTTTAAAAAAGTCATAAAATCGTCTATTTTCTCATGAAAGCGCTTATTTTTAAGCGCTTTCATTATTTTTTCGCTATTTTATGCCGCTCAGATGTCCTCCCGGAGAGGTGTTATTTCTTTTTCTTTTCGTTTTGAATAAAGAAACGCAATTTGTGTTACCTTACCCAATGGCGGTCCAATTGAAACGATTTTGGATGCTTGACTTTTTCAACACAAATGTTGATTTATTCGCCGCAATAGGAGATAATGGACATGTTCTACAATCTACATACATTTTAGGAGGTAATGAATAATGGCTTTTCAACTACCAGCACTCCCTTATGCAAACAATGCACTTGAACCGCACATCGACGCAACAACGATGGAGATACACCACGGACGCCACCACAATGCATACGTTACCAATCTGAACGCGGCTCTAGAGTCCGCTCCAGAGCTTCAAAGCAAATCCATCGAAGAATTAATCGGCGATCTGGCAAGCGTGCCTGAATCGATCCGCACCGCGGTTCGCAACAACGGCGGCGGCCACGCTAACCATAGCTTGTTCTGGGAAACGATTGGCCCGAACGCTGGCGGCGCTCCTACAGGCGCGCTTGCAGCGGCAATCGAAAGCGAGCTTGGCGGCTTCGAAACCTTCAAAGCCGACTTTGCGAAAGCAGCCGCTACTCGTTTCGGCAGCGGCTGGGCATTCCTGGCAGTTGCTGACGGCAAACTCAAAGTATACAGCCTGCCAAACCAAGACAGCCCGATCATGGAAGGCGAAACGCCAATTCTTGGTCTCGATGTTTGGGAGCATGCGTACTATCTGAACTATCAGAACAAACGTCCTGACTACATCGCTGCGTTCTGGAACGTTGTGAACTGGGGCGAAGTCGGCAAACGCTACGAAGCTGCCGTTAAGTAATTAACATTGCTGCATTGCCGCAGCTTTACACGCAAGGTCCTCGTTGTCATGACGGGGGCCTTTTTGTCTATTCTGCAGCGTCGATACGAAAAAAATTCAAGCTTATCACCTCTCTTAAACGCGGGTTCCGGCACTGCTGTTCTATCTCCGGCCGCCTTCCCGCTATCTCACCAATTAGGCGAAAGCCGCATAGTATAGAGCGAGATTAATCCAAGCGTTTCGCATTAGCGCAAAGGAGATTGAGCCCTATCATGACGAGATTGTACAATTATTACCCGCCTCGGTCAGGCAATCCTTGCGGCTGCGGCGGGACAGCGTCGTCTTCATTAACGAGACAAAGACTGTCTCCTTCGGTTTACGACAGCAGGCCAAGCCACGGCGGCGGGTCGGGGCACGGCGGTCCAACGCCTGGACACGGCGGCGGGCCGGGGCATGGACCCTACCCGCCCGGACATGGCGGCGGGCCGGGGTATGGGCCTTACCCGCCCGGACACGGGCCTTACCATCCCGGTTGGCCTTATGCGCCATTTTTCGGACCATATTCAACGCTGCCTGTACCGATTCCGATTCCCATCCCGGGCCCTCCGGTTCAGCAGGGCTATGTTACCGTTTCCATCAATGGCGGAAGCCTGCATCCTGGAATTACCAATGCCTATACCGTCAATTATCAGCCTGGATTGAACGTCTATCAAGCGCTGGCATCGACTGGCGTTGTTCAAATCGCCCCTAACGGCACAATACTCTCCGTGAGCGGTGTTCCAGTCGCCGGAGGCGTCGGCTACCGTATTCGACTGAACGGCAATATCATCGCTTCGTGGCAGCTTAATCAGCCTCTGCAGCCAGGCGATACGGTCAGCCTCGAATTGGTCTAATCCTATCGAGAGGAAGGCGGCACTGCTCAATGCGTGCCGCCTTCCCAATTCCCGATCAGGTGCCGATAACCTTGCCCTTGCCGGACATAATTTTGAGCTGATCATTCTCGTAGCCGACCTTGTAAATCACTTGATATTTGCTAAGTACATATTGTCCGTTCTTCCGTTCGTCGACGGATATAATGGCCGTTACCGTTGCTTCCTCATCATTGCTCGCAGAGTGAATGCTATCGATTACGACATTCCGCGTCATGATATAGCCTTCGCGGAATTTCACGTAGCTTGTTCCATCCTTCCAGGAGCCTCCAAGCAACGAATACGCATACACATAATCGCCATTGTTCAGGCTGTCATAGAAATGAGTAACCAAATATTCGCCGAGCACATCCAAAGACTCTTCCTTGGTCTCCACATCACTATCCTCATCGAGAGACAAGCCGGGAAGCATCGTCATCGGCTCCTTCGACCAGCCTTCGGCAATCGACAGCACATTCGAAATCGGAATGCTGAATCCGATTACGCCGTCATCAAGTCCCGCCGAATTAATGCCAAGCACTGACCCGGTCTTAAGGTCGACCAGCGGTCCCCCGCTGTTGCCAGGCGCTATCGATGCGGAAATTTGGTACAAATCGCTGTAGGTATAGGGTTCGATCTGAAAATTCCTTCCAACACCGCTTATGATGCCGGTAGTAACCGTGTTCTGGAAGCCAAGGGGGCTGCCTACCGCAAGCACATCGTCTCCCACTTCAGCGCGCTCATATCGGACGAGCGGCAGCGGTTCTTCGCCTGCAAGCTCATCGACTCGGACAACAGCCACATCCGTATCCGTGCTAATGCCGATTACCTCCCCTTGAAGCTCCCGGGCGTCCGATGTTTTCACAAGCACATGACGAACACCAGCCACAACATGGGCGTTCGTGATCAAATCCCCTTGCTGGTTGTAGAGAAAGCCGGAGCCTTGCGTGCCGTCTTCCGTTTCAATCATGACTACATGCTTCTGCGTTTCGAATATGACATCCTTAAGCGACTTCTTCTTCTCGCCTACCGCCAGAAGGGGGCCTCCCTTCAACTGCTTCGGCACATTCTGATGAATAGCGAAGATTGCGGCAGTTCCGCCAGCCAGGATTAGGAGGGAGAGAATAAGGCCTGTCCATCTGCGTTTGTTCAATTCGTCGTTCCTCCCTTAATCCAAATACCATTTGGCATGCCCCACCTCTATGACGACATTCTCGGAATAGACCCCATAGATCGTCGCTGTGAAGGACATCTCTTCGCCGGGCTCGATATAATTCGGCGTAACCGTCGCCGTTCCGCTCTCCAGCAATTCTCCGCTGGCATTCGCTACCTTATATTCGACGGTGACATCATAGATGGGTCTTGTAGCAACGCTTTTCATCGTTCCGGTAATGGTAAGATCGCCGAATTCGTCCAACGTCTTGTCAGTTCCTATCACTTCAACGGCATCTGTCTGATTAATCAAATCCTCTTCCGCAGCCGACTTCATCGCTTGTTCGATGCGTTGCTGCTCTGAAGCCTCATAATCGGCTTGCTGTTCCTTGACACGACTTTGCATCTCCAGCAATTGTTCGTCCTGCTTCACCCACACCAGCGCCCTTCTGATTGAGGACAGCGCATCATTGTAATTTCTCTTGCCAAGATAACCGTCCACTTGCCTGGTTGTCAGTTCGCGGATACCTTGGATGATTTGCTCTCTAAGAGCCGAAGCTTCGTCGCCCATAATGCCATTCACCACATTCAACATATCCGTATACTGCTTTAGCGTGGTGAGATGCGGCACTTCGCTCGTCATCTGCATAATCGTCAGCTTCATATCAAGATCCTCCAGCCGCTGACGCTGCTTCGTATAAGCAGGCTCCTTATGGCCGTTGAATTCGGATTTCAGATGGTTGAGACCTCTCTCTGCCTCCTCCAACGAGCCCAGGCTTAACCGGCTCTCTACGTCATTCAACAATCGATTCAGCTCTGACACATGCTGCACCACTTCTTCATCCGCATGCAGAGATTCGAATTCAGGACGCAGCTCGTCGGCTTCGGCAAGCGTATCCAGCGCGCTCTGATATTTGCCCGCAAGAGTGAAAGCCTTCGCTTCCGTCTGAAGCTTCAGCACTCTCTCGTTAATATTCCTCTCATGACGATAGTACGTCCACACCGATGCAGCAACGATAA
Source organism: Paenibacillus sp. HB172176 (assembly GCF_011947265.1). Classification (GTDB taxonomy): domain Bacteria; phylum Bacillota; class Bacilli; order Paenibacillales; family Paenibacillaceae; genus Pristimantibacillus. The sequence continues at coordinate 139,171 of NZ_JAATHD010000011.1, read as the reverse complement.
TTGCCAGACTCATTAATCCGAATGAAAGCAGCCAGCTATTATTCGGACGCATTGTCTCAACATGATGGTCAGAGTGCATGCGCTCCACGCCGGCAGCGTTCTCCCCTTGCTCGATCCCCGCGCCAAGTCCGCTTGCTTCAGGGTTGAACCCAGTCCAATCAATGGACACAGAATCCCCGCTACCCGCTAATGGAGAATCTTTTTCGTTATTTATATCAATCTCTTTCCCGCCATCCTCAGGTTCATGCGCATTCGCATTCGAATAATCGGAGCGCTCCCCATCGAATGAGGAAGGAGCCCATATTGAATTATCGGCCGCGATGATCTGATGCGAATTGAGGCGTCTGCCGCATTGACTGCAGAAGTTCGCATCCTCGGGAAAGCTCCTAATGCAATGATGGCAATACAATGACTTTCATCTCCCAGCCATGCAAACTATCTCTATTGTTCTGTCTCTATTCTATACCAAACAGTAAAAAATCACCATTTCATAATTGTGGGAGATCCGCACATTTTCATCGAAAATAAAAACACAGCCTCTTTCCATCGGAGGCTGTGTTAGAAAGTAGAAAAGAATCAGCTAATCTTTCGCCGCTCTAGTGACCTTTTATAGCTTTCAACCGTTTCATCACATCATTGGCGCCGCGACCGAAATAATCATGCAACGCATTATATTCCGCGTAAAGCTTGTCATAAATCGCAACATTGGCCGGGATCGGCTTAAAGGTTTCTTCGCGCACTCGCGCCATGCTCGCCGCGGCGTCCACGACATTGTCATAGCCGCCCTTCGCGGCTCCGGCCGCGACTGCGCCGAACATGGCCGCTCCCAGCGCCGGCGTCTGCTTGGAATCGGCAATCTTGATCTCGCGGTTCGTGACGTCCGCGTAGATTTGCATGAGAAGACGATTCTTCTGCGGCAAGCCTCCGCAAGCGTACAATTCGTTAACCTCCACGCCATTGTGATGGAACGCCTCCACAATCTTGCGAGTGCCGAAGGCTGTCGCTTCCAGCAGAGCCCGATAGACTTCCCAAGGCTTAGTAAGCAGCGTCATGCCGATCATCATGCCTGTCAAGTCCGTATCCACGAGCACGGATCGGTTGCCGTTCCACCAATCGAGAGCCAGCACACCCGATTGACCGGGCTTCAGCTCCTCCGCTTTGCGTGTGAGATAGACGTGGATATTCTCGCCTGCGGCCTCCGCCTCCTTAAGCGCGTAAGCCGGGGCAGCCTCTTCGACATACCATTCGAAAATATCGCCGACAGCCGACTGTCCCGCCTCATAGCCGTAATAACCAGGGATGATACCGTCCTCTACGACGCCGCACATGCCTTCGACTTCCTTCTCTTCCTCCCCGAGCAGCATATGGCAAATCGAGGTTCCCATCGCCATCACCAGCTTGCCCGGCGTTACCACGCCAACGCCCGGAACCGCCGCGTGGGCGTCGACGTTGCCGACAGCGACGGCAATGCCTGGCGCAAGTCCGATGCGAGCGGCCATCTCGGACGTTAATTCGCCGGCCTTTGTTCCAAGCGGAACGACATCGCCTTTCAGCTTCGTTTCTGTCAGATTTTCCAGCCTTGGATCAAGAGCCTTCATAAAGGCTTTGTCCGGATAGCCGTCCGCTTTATGCCAAATCGCCTTATAGCCCGCCGTACAGCTATTTCGCACGATATTGCCCGTCATCTGTCCGACTACCCAATCCGTCGCTTCTACGAATTGATCGGCAATATCATAAATGTCAGGGGCCTCGTTCAAAATTTGCCACACCTTCGCGAGCATCCACTCGGAGGAAATCTTGCCGCCGTATCGGGCCAACCACTTCTCGCCGCGCTCCTCCGCGATCTTATTAATCAAATTCGCCTCATCCTGCGCCGCATGGTGCTTCCACAGCTTCAGCCAGCTATGCGGATTCTCCTTATACTCTTCCTGAAGACAGAGCGGCTTGCCCGCCTCATCGATAGGAAGCATCGTACATGCGGTGAAATCGATTCCGAGCCCGATCACATCCTGCGGATCCACACCCGATTCCTTCATCACGGCTGGAATGGACGTCTCCAGCACCTCAATATAATCAAGCGGATGCTGCAGAGCCCAGTCATGCTCAAGCTTGATGCCGGATTCCGGCAATTGTTCGTCAATCACATGATGACGATATGGCGTCACATGATCGGCAATCTCCGCTCCATTGCTGAGCTCAACCAATACCGCCCGTCCAGATTGCGTTCCATAGTCGACTCCGATTGCATATTTCTTGTTCACTATTGTCAGCCCCCTAATTTTGTCCGTAATAAGCGCCAGCCCCATGCTTGCGCAAATAATGCCTGTCGAGCAGATGCTGATCCATTGCCTGCACACCTGGATTCAAAGCATAGGTATGAACCGCCATCTTGGCGACCTCTTCAAGCACAACAGCGTTATGAACCGCCTCATGCGCGTCCTTGCCCCAGCAAAACGGCGCGTGGCTGTTCACGAGCACCGATGGAATGCGCATCGGATCAATGCCGCTCTTCTCGAACGTTTCTACAATGACATTCCCGGTCCCCAGCTCATAGGCTCCTTTAATTTCCGCCTCCGTCATCGCTCTGGTGCAGGGCACTTCTCCATAGAAGTAGTCCCCATGCGTCGTTCCGAGAGCCGGAATTCCTCTTCCCGCCTGAGCCCAGCTAGTCGCCCAAGGAGAATGCGTGTGAACAATGCCGCCGATTTCAGGAAAAGCTTTATAAAGCAGAACATGAGTAGCCGTATCAGAGGATGGCTTCAGCTTGCTCTCTACCGGTCTGCCCTCGAGATCGACGACGACCATATGCTCCGGCCTCAATTCGTCGTAAGGAACGCCGCTCGGCTTAATGACAGCATAGCCGGTTTCCCGATCTACCGCACTGACATTTCCCCATGTAAAGGTAACCAGTCCATATTTCGGCAAATCCATATTAGCTTCCCACACTTGCTGCTTCAATTGCTCCAACATCACTTGCAACCCCTTTCGGCTGAAGATGAACCATCTACAGCAATCCATGTTTTTCGCCTATTGGTCAGGCAACATAGCTCTATTATAAGTTGTACGTACAAGTGTGTCACGAACTTTTATTTTGCTCCATGTCTAATGCTGCAAGGGCGGGCAGACAGAATCCCGCTCCATAAGAATTGGCTCGTACACCTTATCCGCGACAGTCGTTGCGCCGCCGACTGGCTTGTCCATAAGCCCGACGAGCATTTCGACAGCATCCTCGCCCATTGCCGATTTGGGATGGGCAAGCGTAGTCAGCTTTGTCTCTGTAGCCGTAGCCAGAGTAGCATCGTCAAAGCCTACGATTGAGAGCTGTTCGGGAACCGCCAATCCGGCCAAACGCACCACATCTAGCATGCGTACGGCCAGTTCGTCATTGTAGCATACAAGGGCTGTCGGACGGTCTGCCGAAGAACGCCGCAGCAATGCGGCCAACGCTTCACCAGGCTTGCTTGCCTTCTCCTCCGTCCTGTATCTGAGCAGAAGCTGCGGCTCGATTGCGAGGCCGGCTTCGCGATGCGCGCGCACAAAGCCTCTCATTCGATGAACGCCTTGAAAATCGTCCGTCTTGAAGAAGCCCGCTATTCGGATATGTCCCATGGCAATCAAATATTGCGCCGCCCGGTATCCGCCGAGCTCGTCGTCGACCCGAAGACATGGCGCGTCCACGTCGCTGTACCGCTCGTTTAACATAATATAAGGAATATTCATCGCCTCAAGGGCGAGGAAAAAGTTGAAGTTGGGATTGCCTTCGGCGCTTCTGGTCGGCTCGATAATAAGCCCGGATAACGGTTCGCGAAGCATCGATTCCAAGCTCTGACGCTCCTTCTCCTTCTCGTTGTCCGTAGAGGCAAGCAGCAATCTTGCGCCCTTCTCCCGCACCTTCGACTCTACTCCTCTGACGATGGTCGGGAAGATATAGTCCGAGATATGTGTCGTAATCATGCCGATCGTGACGCCTCCATAACCCGAAATGCCATGGCGGCCGGCAGGCGCAGATTGCAACGCAACGAAAGTGCCTTTGCCTTGCTCGCGGTACAGCCAGCCTTCCTGCTCGAGATCGCCCAAAGCCTGGCGCACCGTCTGCCTGCTTAAGCCGAACAGCTTGCTCATCTCGTTCTCGGACGGCAATTTTTCATTCGGCTGGAACTCTCCCTTGACGATCCAGGCGAGAATTTGTTCTTTCAATTGTTTATATTTTGGCGCAGTGGGCTCCAACAATATCGCACCTCAATCTATTCGTTGTATGCGAAATAGTATAACACACCCTTACTTGTACGTACATGATACCTATTCTGCGAAGACGCAACTGATCAATTGCGGTTAGAGACAGTCGACATGAAGACGCCCCAAGCGTGAGAAGCCCGGGACGTCTATACTTCTGCAATTCTTTAAAAGCTCTATCCGGCTTTTCCGCTTAGCGGTCGCCGTCAAGCAATCTTCCGAGGCCGCCAAGCACGCTTCCCTCTCCCTGACGATTCGTAGCTGCCATTCCTCCTGCCGCGGCCATTCGATCGGCAAGTCTGCTGAACGGAAGCGTCTGCAGCCACACCTTGCCCGGCCCGCGCAGCGTGGCGAAGAATAGTCCCTCGCCGCCGAAGAACATCGTCTTCACTCCCTTCACCATCTCGATGCTGTAATCCACATCCTGCGTCATTGCGACAATACAGCCCGTATCAACGCGAATGAGCTCTCCAGGCTGCAATGTCTTCTCGCAAATGGTGCCGCCTGCATGCACGAAAGCAAGACCATCGCCCTCGAGCTTCTGCATAATAAAGCCTTCGCCGCCGAAGAAGCCCGTCCCCAGCTTGCGCTGGAATTCAATGCCGATGGAAACGCCCTTCGCCGCGCAGAGAAACGCATCCTTCTGACAGATTACTTTGCCGTCCAGATCACTTAGATCCATGGGAATGATTTTGCCAGGATACGGCGACGCGAAGGAAACGCGTTTCTTGCCCATGCCTTCATTCGTGAACACCGTCATGAACAAGCTCTCGCCTGTCAGCATCCGCTTCCCCGCTCCGAATAGCTTGCCCATGAAGCCTCCGCCTTGATTGCTGCCGTCGCCGAAGATCGTCTCCATGCGTATGCCATCCTCCATCATCATCATGCCGCCCGCTTCCGCAACGACGCTCTCCTCCGGATCCAGCTCAATCTCGACATATTGCATTTCGCTTCCCAGAATTTCATAATCAATTTCATGTGCGTTCATACCGGCAATCTCTCCCTTAATAATATCATTTATGATTGAAGTTTTTGGATCTCTGCTTCTGATAATCCCGTTGCTTTAACAATAAGGGAGACGTCCAAACCTTCTCTCAATAATTTTTTTGCTACCTCTTGAATGCCTTGTTGAATGCCTTGTTGCATGCCTTGTTGAATGCCTTGTTGAATGCCTTGCTGCATGCCTTGTTGCATGCCTTTGGCTATTCCGATTTCCATCCCGCGTTCTTCAGCCGTCTCAGCCCAGTCGCGAAGAGAGGCTTCGTCCATCATAGCCTTTTGCCTCATTTCATACATGGCTCGCGTTTCTTTGCTTTGACTGATGAAATCAAGTGTTTTCATCGCTTTTTTTAATTCCGGCATATCCATCGCCAATTCCTCCCCATTCACTTTATTCGGAAATCTCAGAAATAACAGCCATTTCGTTAAACGATCGTCTGCATTCACATCATCCCAATCAAGCTTTGGCAATTCCAAGAAATGAATTTCAATATCAGTCGTTAATATATGACCGGTACGATCCTCTCGCAGATGAAACACATTATGATATCGATCATTCGGCACAACTCTGAAATTAACAATGTTAATGGTAATCGTTTGGCGTAAATCCTTATACATCTGCCCTTCTTCCAATTGATCCGCATACATTCTGGACCAATAGAAGAGCGTTCGTTGAGCAATATCATGCTTGTCAAACAGTTGAATTTCCAAATTAATTTGTTTGTCATCATCCGTAAGAGCACGAATATCCAGAATGGAAAGCTTATCCCTCAGAGAATCTTTATCTATAAAAGTATTCACGAGAATGATCTTGGTAAGCTTTTTATGCTGGGTTTCTTTCAAAGCTTCATTCAAAAAGGCCAATAAAACATCTTTGTTTTCTTCACTGCCGAATATCTTCTTAAAAACAAAGTCGACCTTGGGATCAAGCCATTCAGACATCTCTTCATCTCCGTTTTTCAGAATATTTCTCATGCTTTGAAATGTTCCGGTGCGAATACAGGATGTCTGACTCTGACTAATTCCCCTATATTATAACATTGAACTGATCATCTTATCTAACTAAAATGAACAAAAACAACATGAATTCCATTCAAATTTAGCCTTCAATAACAATCTTGCTCCACCTTCGTGCCGCTGTCCTCAATAACGACATACGCGCTGCCGGACAGATATTCCGTATAACCGCATACGCTTATTTTCCTCTCCACGCTTCGCTCATCCGTCACCTTCATATAAACCGCGCCTTCACCTGTTAGAGTAAGATCGGGCCTTAACTTCTTCTTGCCTCCGCTTGCGATCTTGGCTTGAGAAATGTCTGTAGAGTTTCCATCAACAATACCACTCTCGATGGAAACAATGTCGAAGCTCGATTTGTTGTGGATCGTCACTGTGAAAGGCCGAAGCATATTGCCAAACATATTGTGAATCATAAAGATGCCTAGACCGATTATCAATCCGACAAATAGGACAAAACCGCCTGCAAAGTACAAAGTCCGTTTCTTCACTTACTCGCCCCCTTCATCTACACGCATATAATTCATATCGCCGGTGATTATCCAACCGTGTCTCATTTTATATTCTATTTTATGTCCAGATCCGGCGCTGGCGAGAGCTTGCTTCTTCAAGCGATTTAATTCCTCATCATCTTGTACAGCTGTGCGTTTGCCGAGCTTCAGATCCACAACTTCATAATCAAATTTCGACTTTTCTGCCTCTTGCCCCTCCCTTGCTTCCTGCTTCACACTATAATGAGCAAGCAAGACATCACCTAACACACTATCAGCGAACCACCCTGCTATCTCCACAAAGCGTCCTGAGCCGATCTTCTCTTGCACAGTGATCGCTAAATGTGCCTCCGCATCGTAGAAGGTCAAGCGATCCGATGCCACCAATGGAAAGTCGCTGTCATCAACTAGCACAGGTTGTTCTCCACCGTCTTGAGCTTCCACATGCACGGAGTAGCTACCGTCCGGACTCCATTCAAAAGGCTTGCTCAGCTCATGATCATCATTAAACCCGACTTTTTGCAGGCTATTTCCGTCCAAATCATAGAGTCGATAATCTCGCTTCTCCTGATTCGCATACCAGAATTCCGCACCGTCAGGAGAAGGGATTAAGCCAAATGTCGGCCACGAGTTGCGGAACACCCCCTCCCATTGATGGACGGTTCTATCCAGCAGATTGAAGTTCCATAACTTTCCGCTTCCATAGCTGTTCAGCACGAGAATACTGGTATTTCCCTTCTTATACAGCCATCCGCGCCCATAATGATCGTTGTCATCAATCTGTGGAATCGAATCAAATAGAACGGCTCGCTGCCCTGATACGATATCCAGCGTCTCGATGCTGTAATGACAGCCCCCAGCCGAAACGTCATCATTAACAACCGATACATATAGGAGGCTTCGCGCATCCAGAAAGCCGTAAGCGCCTGCCACAGAATCTGCCGCGTATGAATCCGCCAGATCGGCGTCGACAAGCGGGAAAGCCTTGAAAGACCTGGCTTCGGGGTCTACAACCACCGCATCAATCCGGTAATGCTCGCCTCCTCCTTCTGCAGGCACGATGGAACGCAGCAGGTGTACGGCATATTCATGCGCGCTCGTTTCGCTTGGTGGCGCGATATAAGTGTTTTGAACATATACATTCCCGATATCTTCATAGGTGATTTCGAATCCGCTCTGGGATGGAGCAAGCTGAAGCCCCAGCCTCTTCACCACAGGATTTTCTTGCGTGAACGAATCGTCTTTCTCCTGAACGTCCTGAGCGGAATCATCTTCATCATAGGTCATCTCGCAGCCCTCGCATTCAGTCTGCGCAAAGCTCTCTCCTGTCCAGGTATACAATACATCCCTATAAGCCCGTTCATTCATATCATAGAATCTGTTCACAAAGCTGTTATTGCCTGCCTTCTCGTAAGCAATAGAATAGGAATGATCAGCCGTGACGAGCCCCTCATGAAGCACTACTATGCCTTCCGGCTTTAAAGAATAGATAGTATAGAGGGAAGCATTCGAGGACAAATATTGCCCAATCGTGAAATCCGGATAGCCGTCATCGTTATAGTCCTCCAGCTTAAGCTCGAAGCTCTTGCCGTCCCGGAATTGGAGCTTTTCTCCGTCGAAGGAAGGATTGACATCAAGCTTGCTAAGCAGGGCTCCATCAGCCGAACGAAGTTCGAGCGCCGCATTCCCCTTCCAATAGGAGCCCTGGAACGGACCCGGTTCTGCATTCTCGATGACTGTTCCGGAAGTCGCTCTAAGAAGCAATCTTTCGTCTAATCCATCATGGTTGTAGTCGATGTTCTTCTGAGCCAGCACATGAGCTGATGAACGTTCATCACCGTTCCCGTCCTTCGTATGGTTGTCCCCAGCCTTCTCGCTAATAACAATCGCCAGCAATAGCGCCGTCGCCGCAGCGCAAATTCCAATCGCGCTCTTTCGCATTCGATAACACCCCTAATCTAATTCGTGGCTATTATTTACAACGAATGGAAAGGAAGAAAAGTTTCGTTCGTGAACTAACAAAACGATATCCGCTGCGATAGTCATGATCCGATTCCTCAAACCGAGCAGCGCTTGAAACCTGGGAACAAAGGTCAAAGCGATAGCCGAAAGCTCTCTTACAGAAAGCTTTCGGCTATCGCTTCTCCAGAATAATCTGTTCTCTCCACTACTTGTCGTTACTTTCTTTCGTTCCACTTAAATCGTTCTCGGCTTCGAACTTCTCCTTCAATCTGAACGCCAGCTCGTTGTCGCTCAGCGGATTGCGATGCGTGTTCTCCAGATAGATATGCTTCTCCGTCTCCGGCATGAGAAATTCCTTGTACCACAGGAAGAAATCCGGACTGTCCCCATGCATGCGCAGAAATTGCCTCAAGGTGTCCACATTGCGAACCGTGCTCTCGATATTCGTCAGCCAGTCAGCCCGGTAGAAGTTTTCCCACTTCCCATGCTCCGAGTCGCGAAGCGCTTTCAGCCCTTCCTCATAGCTCCACATGGACTGCGAAGCCATCACGAACGCTTGCGGATAGCGTCCCTCCGCATACGCCGAATAAGCGCGGCACAGCCACATAAAGCCTTCGCAGCCGGAGCGATGAAGCAAACCGTGAAATTTCAAATGATCCTCCACTCTTCTCCGATCATCCGCTCCCTGATCTCCCGCCGACAAGCGCTCTACCGCAGCTTCTACGCGATTAAGCCAGGCATTCCAATTCCGCAAGCCTTCCTCACAGCGCGACTCGAAGGATTGAACTTGCTCCGCGAACGTCCCCTCTCCCGTTGCCCAGAGAAGACGGCTGTCCGTCTGGTCTCCCCTACCCTGCAGCCAATGCCCTATTATGCATCGCGCCGGATGATGATAATATTCATCTCCCGCCAGATCATCCGGATGGGGACCGTACGCAATCGCCGTCTCTCCATACAGCCTGAATAATTCCGCAAGCTCGTCAAATCCATTATCAAAATAACTTCGAACAAAGACGCTCCGATGTCTGCCAGTCTCTACCTCTCCTTCATCCCAAAGCGCTCTGATGAGATCAAGAATATATACATGCGGACGAATATTGCCGCAATTTAATAATAAATATTGATCCGCTCCGGCGCGAAAAGCTCCTTCGACCTCCGATTTGATAAATTCAGCCGAACCCGGGAACATCGTCAGATGATTTGAGGCTTGCAAATCATGGAAGGTCGCATGATAATAGATGCCGTGCTTGCCGGCTTCATCCCCTTGGGGTAAAGCGGGCACGCGCAAATTCAGGTTGCCGTGCCTTCTGGAGACCATTTTGCCATACCCGTTATCCGCCCAAATCTTGATAACATCCTCCGGCAGACTTACATGCCCTTCCTGATACAGCTCAGCGATCTCCCCGTACAGCGCAACGCAGAATACAGGCTCGCGCACCTCGGCCTTAATCATCTCATACTGAATCCGTATCACCTTGCCAATCATCGCACCGCGTTTTTCGGGCGTATCGAAGGAAGGATCATTTTCCCAGAACGGCTTGTCGCCTTGTCCGCGGAAGGAGAGCACCCACAGAATCTTATCCTCCTTCTGCTTCTCGATCGCCTCCGCCCACAGCTTCTCGAACAGCTCTGGCTGCTCCAGATAGCTTACGTTTCGCCCCGGATAGGCTCGAAGGAACATTTCCGCTCCCAGCGGCTCGGCATGATGATGCGTCAGCCATAGGCCCATCTCCTTCGCAACCGCCAAATGAACGCCGCTCTTCGGCAAATCCGTCCCCGGAATAACCATATTCCCCTTGCAGCGAAGCAGCGCTTCGAACACATGCAGCCATATTTCGCGGCTGGGCGGGTACTCCTCCTTCCAGCCAATTAAGCACACTTCATCGTTGACGAACCAGCCGCGAAACTTCACCTTACTGGGCTTGCTATCCATATTATCCATCGCTATTGCGACATATTCCTCCTGCCGAATCGATTGATCCATCCAGAACCAGAATGGGTGAATGCCCAAGTAGATTTCCGTAAATTGCAGAATACCATAGAGAAGGCCGAGTTCGTCCCGACCGATGATATCAAGCCGGTTTCCCTCTTCTCTCGAATGGAACCTGAAGCCATACGCCTCTTCATGCATCGGACACTCATCCTCTGCCGCTGCATACCGGATGCGAAGCTGCGTCCCATTATCATCCATTGTCGTCATAACCGGCGGAACGCCCAGCTTTGTCTCGAGATCTCTCATCAGCATTCGCAAGCCGTGGCCAATGGCCGATGACAAGCCATCCGGAGCTGCAACCTTCACTTCACCGCTTAACAGCCATTCATTTCCATTTCCGTTCAACTTCACTAACAGCTCCTCCTCGAAAAAGATCATGGCGCTTCCCGCATAAGGGACCGCGCCATGATCGATTTCCATTGTTTTATGCACTATAATTGCCAATTCTTATTTCTGTGCGTCCGCGTATTCGTCAGCCTTCTTCATCAGCTCCTCGTACGCTTGCTCCGGAGTCGACTTATTGAACATTAACTTTTCGACGACGGTCTTGTAATCCTTCTTGAAATTGCCCCAGCCTTGCGGCTCCGCTACGAAATTTTGAGCGTCAGGCGCGACCTTGTTAATAAACTCCTGCGATGTTTTATCCGCATCGCTGAAGTTGGCCTGCAGGCCTTCCACGATTTTTGCGTTGCCCGGAATGCCGCGTGACAAGCCCAGCACCTCCGCCGCATCTTCGTTATTAATGAACCACTCGACGAATTTCTTCGCTTCCTCTCCGTTCTTCGATCCCGCATTTACGCTCCAGAACATGCCCGGCTTCAGCCAGCCGCCTGTCTCCGAGCCCTTCGGAAGCGACATGAAGGAGAAGGAATCCGGCTTGAGGCCGCTGATGGAGCCTACTTGATTGGAGAAGATATGACGCGCCAGCGCGTTGCCGTTCACGACGCTGTCCATCTTCGGGTCAAGCTCTTTGTCCGTTACGGTCATGTCCGCAGGCGTAATAATGCCCGCTTCGCGAAGCTCGTTCTGCTTCGTCATGTAGGCGATCCAGGTATCCTTGTCGATGGTCAGCTTGCCGTCTGTGAATACTTGTCCCTTGCCCATGCTGAGCTGATAAGCGGTATAATCGTAGAGGTCGGAGCTTTGATCCACGAACACGTATTTGTCCTTGCCAAGCTTCGCCTTCGCCTCTTCTCCGAACTTGTAATAATCGTCCCAGGTCCAGCCGAAATCAGGAACCTCCAGCCCCAGCTTCTCCACGACCGCTTTGTCTACGACCATGCCGAACGCCGCGCTGCCAAGCGGCATCGCATAAAGCTTGCCGTTCACCTTGCCCGATTCGATCAAGGCTTTGTCCATCTGGGACACGTCCACGCTGTCCAGATCGGCAAGCAGGTTTCTTCCTACATATTCATTCAAATACGCAGCGTCCATCTGAATAATATCCGGAGCGTTTTTGGCCGAGAACTGCACGCCCAGCTTGTCGAAATAGCCGTCCCAGCCCGAGAATTCGCTTTCAAAGGTGACGTTCGGATGCTGTTCCGTGTATAGCTCGAGAGCCTTCTGCGTCGCGTCGTGGCGTTCCTGCGAGCCCCACCATGCGATGCGCAGCTTGACGGGATCGTTTGAAGCCGCGGAAGATTGTTCGGGCGATGCCGAATTCTGAGCCGCGTTGTTGTTGTCTTCATTGCCCCCATTGTTTCCGTTGTTGCCGCATGCGCTGAGCGATACTGCTGTAACAAGCGCCAATGCGGCGGTCATCCATTTCTTTTTCATATTCCATTTGCCCCTCTCGAGTTAGTGCGTTATTCGCAATTCCATCGTAGCTCCTGAGACGTTTGCGGTATAGGAGAGAATCGAACACTCTTCTTTCACTATTTGTAAAAGGAGCGGATTATCGCTTATTTTTTCAGCAATTCGCTTGGATTCACGCCGCAATATTTCTTGAACAGCGTGCTGAAATAAGGAACGTTCTGGTAGCCCACTTGCTCCGCCACCTCATAGATCAGCAAGTCTCCTTCGAGCAAGAGCGACTTGGCCTTCTCCAAGCGCACGCGAATGACATAGTTCATAAAGGTTTCGCCGGTCACCTTTTTGAATAGTTGGTTGAGATAGTTTTTGGATATGAACAGCTGTCCGGCAAGCTCGTCGAGCGTAATGTCGCTCGCGTAATTCTCGTGAATATATTGTATCATCGTATCCACTGCCGCCCTGTGCTTATGAGCAATCACGGGCTTCTGTGTCCGTTGCACGCGCCTGATCATTGCCTGCAAATAACCCTCCAGATCTCCCCGGTTGATTACGGTATCCGGCTGCGAATACAAGGCGCCTTCCGCTTGCTCGTCCATCCGCAACCCCGTACGTTCCACCGCGTACAAGAACAGCGCGGTCAGCTCGGCGGCCAACACCTTATAGATAATAACCCCGTCCTCCGCCCCGTCGACGTTCTCCCATTGCGAAATATATTGCATTAGCGATTGCCAAAGCTCCTCTTCGCTCGATTTGTCCAGAGCTTGTGCGATAACATCCACCAGTTGGAGGGCGGCAGGGCTTCGCCATTCATGCAAATCCTCGAGCGCGCGATCCGCCGATTCCTTCAGCCCGGCAAGCCGGGCCTGTCGGCTTCCTACACCTATGGCGACCTTCAGCTTAAGAAACTGATTCATGGTGTCAATCAGCTTCTCGCTTAATGCCTCTATGCGCGACTCAAGAGCTTCATCGAGTTCTTCCCGTTTCATGTGCAGCACAACCGCAGAAATCGGGCCGTACAACCACGAGAAATGAGACTGGGGCCATTCTTGCCCGAGCAGCTCCTCAATCACATTCGACATCGCGAAACGGAACAAATGCCAATCGGCAATCGAGATATGGGACACTCTCTCCGTCTTCACGAGTTCAAGCAGAAGAACCTGCTGGTCCATGGCATGCCACCACTCCGGTTGACCGGGCAACTCAAGATCGGACGGCAACTGATCCACTTTCCCGGTCAGAAGTCCCGCAATTTGTTCTTCTGAACGCATCAGCTCGTAATTTCGCAAGGAATGCAGCAGCTCCGTCTTCTCCATTTTCTCCAGATATGTCTCCTCGAGCTGCTGTATGGTGCCCAGAAGCACCTTCCGAAGCTGATCAATGGTAATGGGCTTGTTCAAGTAATCATCAACATCCAAGCGAATGGCTTGTCTGGCATATTCGAAATCCGTATAGCCGCTAAGAATAATGAATCGGCAATTCCTGTTCTCGGAACGCAGCTGTTGAATCATGTCGATGCCGCTTATGCCAGGCATATACAAGTCGGTAATGACGATATCGGGCTCCTGCTTCCGAACAAGCTCGAGACCATGCTCCCCGTCTATCGCATCTCCTACGAATTCGGCGTCGAGCTCTTCCCACGGAATAATGCTCCTAAGCCCTCTCAGCACTTGAAAATCATCGTCAATGATCGCGATTTTCCACATTGTCCGTCCGTCCCTTCTCCTCATTGGAAATCTTATTCAAAGGGAATGAAATCCACGCTTCCACGCCCGAATCTTCCCCATTTCGATTTCTCATCTCCATCGTGTAATCATCGCCGAACAAGGCCTCCAGTCGCTCTTGCACGTTCTTAAGACCATAGCCGCCCCGTTTGCGAGGCTTGCTGCGCCAATTTTCGTCCAACGCCTTACCGTTGTTCACGATAAGAATGTGAAGCTCCTGCTCCTGCCGCCAAATACGGATTCGAAGCTCCGCCCGCGACATGCCATGAAAGCCGTGAATAAACGCGTTTTCGATAAAGGGCTGCAGGATAATTTTCGGAATGGGCTCCTGCCATGCATCTCCTTCCACCTCGATGGAATAGGACAGTCGATCCTCCCATCTCACCTTCTGAAAGCGCAAGTAACATTCCGTATGGGCAAGCTCTTCCTTCACGGTCACCAAGCTGTCCGTATTCGAGAGCGCCAGCCGGAACATGCCCGCGACCTCGGTCAGCATCTGACTCACTTGATTCTGCTTCGATTCTATCGCCATCCAATTAATCTGATCGAGCGTATTATAGATGAAATGAGGATTAATCATCATTTGCAGCGATTTTAATTCCGCTTCCCTTTGCCTTTGATGCTGAATTTTCAAAGAAGCGTACAGCTCCTCGATTCTCTCTGTCAACCGCCGGTAACCGTCAAATAAGCGTCCGAATTCATTGGAGTAATCTCCGGGAACCTGCTTCTTCTCCCCGATTGCGTATTGATCCATCGCACGAAGCAGCAGGTTCATCGGCTTCATGAAGCGGCTCGAAAGAGACAGCGTTAGGAGGAAGACAAGCAAGATGGTCGTAGCGCCAAGAATAAGGAATAGCCTTGCCGTATGCCGCGTGCCTTCCGTCATCTCCAGCCAGGAATTCGCTTCAATCAAGGTCCAGCGGGAATCGGGCGATTTCGCCCATACATAGAATTGATTGCCGACTCGCAAGGAACCGCTGGGCTTCTTCATCTCGTCCGCAAGCGCCGCCGCAGCTTGTATCAGCAGCTCGCCATTCCCGGAATGAGTAAGCAATTTGTTCGCGGCATCCAGCAAGCCTCTATTGCTCGAATTATCCTCCGAGGAAATTAGCTGCTTGAAATCAGATACCTTGATGTTGAATACCATGAGACTGTAGAACTGGTTGCTGTTGTTGAACACCTTCCGGGCGAAGCTGATGACCGCTTCTTCACCCGAATTCGTCTCTATGACATGCTCGGGCAGCCATTCGCTGTCCGTATCCTGAATAACGCCATACCATGGCTCTTCGCTCACCCTGCTCATTGGCAGAAAGGCGACCGGTCCTTGGCGGTCCGTTGTAAAGGGATAGCTCGAATAGATATGGATGGACTGAAGAATCGTCGTTCCGAACACCACATAATTCATCTGATCCCGAATTTCGGATTGCAGCCGCGCTTTCTCGTATGCGTCTCCTTCCTGCAATCTGGCGTACAGAAGATCGAAGCTCTTGGCGGCCGTGTTCGAGGTTTGCTCCACGCCGATCAGGCTCGTATTCATCTTCTTGCTGAGCTCGTTAAGAAGCTGCTGCTGATAATACGATGTATTCTGCTCGATCTGATCGGAGGTTCGGTTATAGCCGATCATGATCAACAAGCCAATCAACAGCGTTATGATAAGCGCCGAGCCGAAGAAGAACACCGCGCTGATTCGATAGGTTTTAAATGGATTTTGAAGCATGGCTTCATCGCTCCCGTAGCTTTATTTACAAGTGGTGAAACGAAGAAAGAAAGCTGCGTCCAATGGAGCAGCTTCCCCTTGTCTACAAATGTTACCCTTTTAATGCTCCCGAAGCAATACCTTCCACAAAGTGCTTCTGAGCGAGGAAGAAGATTACAACCGCCGGCACAACGCTAAGCAGCGACATGGCCAGCATTTCTCCCCATGGAATTGTGCCCTGGGAATCGATGAATAGCTTCAACGCCAGGTTAACCGTATATTTGTCAACCGTATTAATGTAGAGCAGTTGGCCGAAGAAATCATCCCAGTTCCACAGGAAGCAATAGATCGCCACCGTAACCAGAGCGGGCTTGGTCAGCGGAATGATGATTCTCCAGTAGATGCCAAACCATGAGCATCCATCGATCTTGGCCGATTCATCGAGGTCGCGAGGAATGGACCGAATGAACTGAACGAGCAGGTAGATGAAGAACGGTCCTCCGATGCCTCCCGCGAGCAAATGCGGAATATAGAAAGGCAGATACGTATTGATCCAGTTCAGCTTATTGAATAGCACATATTGCGGCACGATCGTAACCTGGGTCGGAAGCATGAGCGTGACGAGCAGAATCGCGAACCAAATTTTGCGGAAAGGAAAATCCAATCTCGCGAAGGCGAAGGCCACCAGGCTGCAGGAGATGACGCTCGTGAATAACACGCCTGCTATTAATTCAAAGGTGTTGAGATAGAACAGACCGAAATGGTAGTTGGGAACCGACACCCAGCCATCCGAATAATTGGACCAGTGAAGCGTGTCCGGGAACAGACTGGGCGAACGCATCTCGTCATTGGTCTTGAAAGAGGCCCCGAGCCACCAAAATACGGGATACATCATGATCGCGCTTGCCAGGATCAGAATGCCATGCGCGGACCAGCGTTTGTAATTGCTCACTTGCCTTTCCCTCCTTGCGTTTCGTAGAAGACCCAGTACCTCGATGTTGCGAATATGACGGCGGTGACGGCGGCTATGATCGCAAGCAGGATCCAGGCTAGCGATGAAGCGTAGCCCATCTGGAATTTCGAGAAGGCGCGCTCGTACAAGTACATCACATACACATAAGTGGAGTTAATCGGTCCGCCATTGGTAATGATGAAGGCTTGCGTGAACATCTGAAAGGAATTGATCGTCTGCTGAACAAAGTTGAACAGAATGATCGGCGACAGCATCGGAAGCGTGATGGTGAAAAATTGCCGCATCTTGCTTGCGCCGTCGACCGAGGACGCTTCGTATAGATCCTTCGAGATTTGCTTCAGTCCGGCGAGGAAGATAATCATGGCCGAGCCGAACTGCCAGGCCACTAGCAGCACCAACGTGCCAAGCGCCGTATCGGGATCGGCGATCCATGCCTTCCCTTCAATGCCGAATACCGAGAGAATTTGATTGATAACGCCATCTTTGCTGAAGATGTTTTTCCACAGAATGGATACCGCTATGCTCGTGCCAATCAGCGAGGGGAAATAAATCATCGTGCGGTAGAAGGAAATTCCCTTGATCCTCCGATTCAGCACCATCGCTACCGCCAAAGCGGAAATAAGCTTGAGCGGCACGGAGAACAAGACGAAGAGCAGCGTTACTTTAATCGAATCGCGGAAGGTATCGTCCTCCGTCAGGATATGCTTGTAATTGCTCATTCCTACCCAGCCGGGCTTATCGAGGAGCGAGTAATCCGTGAAGGAATAGTAGAACGACATTGCGATTGGACCAAGCGTCAGAAGCAGGAATCCGATCAGCCATGGCGAGAGGAACAGATAGCCTGCCAGCGGCGATTCCCATTTGCTGAAGAAACGCGGCTTCTTGCCCGGCGTCTTCGCCATAGGGACTTTGGGTTGTATGGCGGTGTCTTTCATTGCTAAGTCCAACTCCTTATTCTTGTAGATGATCTCTTGTATACTGTCGATAGTTGTATTATATCGGGCAATTCGAGGAGCTTACATTGCGCAATGAATCAAGTTCTTTCACTTTCTCACACTCGTCTTTGGGAAGAACGCCTGACGGCGTCCTTTGAAAAAAGTCACTTGTTCTAACGGACTTTTCGTCCTCTTAGACAGTGTTTTTCAACATTCGCTTGCTCTAATGGACATGAGAGACCTTATTCGGCTAAAATTCGGGGATTTTCCATTTTGGCGGACATGAGAGACCTTATTGTGTGGGATACACTCTTTTTTTCCTCGATTTGTTACAAATAAGAGCGCTGGTGTCCGTTTAAAATGACAAATGATGATTTTTGATGGGAATAAGCGCATCTCTGTCCGTCAGCATGTCATTCGGCGCTTTTTTATGAGACTGTTCACAATGAATCGACAGCCTCGAATATGTCCGCTACAGTCGCAAGCATTCATTACTATTGAAATTTCATACATACAATAAGGCAACGAAAGAAACCCGAGCAGAGGCTGCCCGGGTTTCTTCGCGTACCATTTATGAGATTCGGTTTTATTGCGTTTGAAGCAGCTTGTAGAACATAACGGCCGCCTCCGCTCGACTCAGCTTATCCTTGGGATGAATGGCGTTGTCATAGCCGGAAATGATGCCGGAATGCACGAGGGACCCCACACTGTCCAGCGCATATTGGGCGATATCGGCTATATCCGCGTAAGCTTCCGAAGACAGCTCGGATGCTTCCAGCGGAGACTTCATGGCAGTCATCGCTCTGGCGACCAGCACCATCGCATCCTCGCGGGTAATGAACGCTTGCGGCTGGAAGCTATTCTGTCCTGTGCCCTCTACGATGCCAAGAGCCTTCGCGCTATTCACCGCATCATAATAATAATCAGTTGGCAGCACATCCTGAAATCCGCTTGGAGCATCACCATCTAATCCTAGCAAACGAGCCAGCAATACGATGAAATCGGCTCTGGTCACGGACGATTGCGGATTGAAATTCGCTTCGTCTACTCCGCGAACAACGCCTTTCGCGGCAAGAACTTCAATGGCCTTGCGAGCCCATTCAACGCCGTTCAAATCCTGAAAGCTCTTCTGGTCGAAGATGATGGCGTACGTGCTGAAATGATAAGTTGTGAAGGTCACGCCGCCGAGAAGCTCATTATAATGGGCATTCGACACGGGAACCATATTCCCGTTCTCGTCCACATACATCACGGTAAGATGCTCGATGCTCTGATGCTCTTCCTCTGTCGGCGAATATGGAATCGTAACTGTTACCTTCGCATCAAGATTACTCCAATGAATCAGCTTGCCACCGGCGTACAGCTCGAGATTAATGACGGGGCGCCCGCCGATTTTGTCCCCAGCTTCCTCGTTCAGCGAAGCTGTAGACAGCCCGGATACGCGAAGCTCAATCTCGTCGCTCTCGAGCTTCATGCCGCTAAGCATCTGATCACTTAGAAGCAAGGTTCCGAGCGGCGAGTCCAAGGTGATTGCTGCGGCATGATCCGTATTGGACAGTGCTGAGACAGGAAAGCTCACGCGATAACCCTTTGTGCCAGCCTCTCCTTCTACCTTCACTTGAATCTGCTTGATGCCGGCTTGATCCGCCGTCGCGGCTTGCATGGCTTGATCGAAGGCCTCGGCGGAAATAACCGCGGAGCCGTCGATTCCGGCTGCCAGCTTAATAATCGAGCTGT
This sequence comes from Paenibacillus sp. HB172176, assembly GCF_011947265.1. GTDB lineage: Bacteria > Bacillota > Bacilli > Paenibacillales > Paenibacillaceae > Pristimantibacillus. The sequence continues at coordinate 119,662 of NZ_JAATHD010000011.1, read as the reverse complement.
CGGACGGTTGCTCTGGGGACGAAGGCGTTTCTGTGTTGCCGTTATTGTCGTTGCCGATGTCGCCTCCGGTGTCGCCTCCAGTGTCCCCTCCGGTGTCGCCGCCAGTGTCGCCTCCAGTGTCACCGCCAGTGTCGCCTCCAGTGTCGCCTCCAGTGTCACCACCGTTGTCGCCTCCGGTGTCGCCGCCAGTGTCACCGCCGGTGTCACCACCAGTGTCGCCGCCAGTGTCACCACCGTTGTCGCCTCCGGTGTCAGGATTTGCATCCCGATGCACGTTTAACGTGTAGGTCGTATTAGCGGTGCCATCCGCGGAAACGACGACAATCTCGATATTATTGTCTCCCTCTGACAGCGGCAGCGCGGGCGAAGCTTGACCGCTGGCGACGGAATGTCCGTTCACCTCAATATCGGCTTGCGCGTAGCTTGCCTCAGGCGTAACAATTAGCTCCTCTACGGCAAACGGCAATGTCACCTCATACGCTGTCACGTCTTTTGCAAATGCCGGCGTCAATTCACCGTTGCTCAGCGCAATGTCTTTGAGCGTAGAATCGAGCAGCGGCGAGATCCGGTTCACTGTAACCGTATAGGTCTTGACCGTCGCTCCGTCCTCTGCCGTCACTTGTACCGTAATGACCGTTTGATCCTCAGTCAGAGGAATTGCCGCCGATGCTGATCCGCTGGCGACTGCCTCCCCGCCGACTGCAATGGCGCTGACATTCGGACTGCTTGCCGTAGGCGTTAATGCGATGCTTTGGGTCTCTGCGGGCACTTCAATTACATAGCTGGATTCGTCCACAGCCGTCAATGCTCCAGCATCGCTGACAAGATCGGACAATGTCGCATCATATTTGGAATACGCCTCGCCCTGCGTCACTTTGAAATTATCGATATAGGCGCTGCCGTAGTTCGAGCTGTTGGCATAGAAATCGATTCTCACAATATCCTGCATGTCTCTGCGGAATGCGGCATTGTCGACATATTGCTCGCCGTCAATGAATAAATCGAAATATTGGCTGACCGTGTTGATCACAATCCGCACATGATACCACTTTTCAAGCTCGTAGCTCATCAATTCATTGTCCGATGAGCCTTTGTAAGCATGAATCTTGTTCTTGCTGAACGAGAAGCTGACGCCCGGAGAGGTGCTGCTCCCGCTTCCGTAAATATAAGGCAAGCTGATCCAATTGTTGCCCGACACATAAGGATCATCGCGCATAACATCCGCTTCAACGGTAACAATGCCCTTCAGCGGCTCGTCGAAAGAACGCGACAAGGCTGTGCTTCCGCTGTTCGAGGAACGAGTCAGCTTGGCGCTCTTATTATCCGCGTCAGGCGTTTCGACAACCTCGAGCTTGCCCCCGGAGGTACTGATCGTCAAGCCATCCCCGGTTGCCAGATTGCCGCTCGCCAAATTGTCGAATGTATAATCGAATAACGACTCGGGAGCTTTGCTTGCCAGCAGCAATTCATGAATATTCGTTACGCTTGCCGGCGTAACCGTCACATTCTCGAGCAGAGCATCGCGATAACCCGCTTTCACCGCTTTAATGACATAATTGTCCCCGATTGGAACCTCGGATAGGCTAATGCTTCCTGTCTCGTCCGTTTGACCCGATGCCAAAATTTCCGAGTCGTACATGACGTATACCGTTGCTCCCGCGAGCGGATTCGTTTTGTCGTCCAGAAGTTGACCCGTCACTGAGCCATACGGACTCTCTGAGGTGATAACAAGATCCTGCATCGTCATATTGCCGAAAGCGATGGATACAGGCGCGCTTGCGCTTGCATAACCTGTTTTCGAAGCCGTCAATTCCACATCGTCAGCGAATGGAACATCGCTGATGACATAGTAGCCCTTGGCGTCGCTTGCCGCTGAATAAACCGAATCATTCACCGTCAGGCTTACTGTCGCGCCGCCGACCGCCTTGCCAGAGCCATCCATAATTTTCCCGCTGATGGCTTCCGTCAAGCTTGCTTCTTCGGTGTAATATTCGAAAGCTCCAATATCCGGCGCTCCGTTATACAGCAGATTGCCTGTGTAATCTTCTCCTCCGTTTGCATCTATCACCAGACCGGCATTTACCAGCACGGATCCTGATTGCGAACGCAGGCCGAGAATGGCATTTAATTGCGGGCCCGTCTCTTCTGTGCCTGAGGGACCCGGACTTATGCTTGAGAATTTAGGATCCGCCTGCAGCGCTTTCGTATCGACAGAAGGAATCTGAAGAGCGGCTCCATAATAGTTGTTGTTTTCATAAACAATCGTATCGCTCACGGTTAAGACCGCATTGGCTTTCGTTGAATAGATATTATTGTTGCGAATATTGTACTTCGCATTCAACGAGCTTCCATAGCCATACATCAAATAATTGCTCTTGTCGTTATAGATCGTATTGTTATAGACCTCCGCAATCGCTTTGGCATCCGAATGCAGGTAGATCGGATATCTCGTGTTACTCTTGATGACATTATAACGAATGATCGTATCGCCGAATGAGAATTGACAGATCAATACGCCGTCGCCGTTATCATGAATATAGTTGTACTGAATGACAATATTCGTCGTCGCTTTGTCGGGATCGATGCCGTTGGAATCCGCCCCGCCCGCCTTCTGCTGCGTCTCGTACACTTCGTTGTATTGAATCGTAATCGCATCGGCGTAATAGGCTTCAATCCCCGAAGTTCCCGCCCTGTACACGACATTATGCTCCACCAGGCCGCCGCGAATATTAGTCAGATACATGCCGTTGCACCCATAAGCCGTGCCCTCTTGCGTAATGTAGTTATTGCGAATAACGATATTCGTATGCGGGGTGAAATCGGGATCCGATCCATTCGCCCGTTCTCCCCAGCCGGTCGCCGTTGCAATGGTATTGCCGTTTTCATCCTTGCCGTCGCCTGTATATTGCTTGAAGATAATGCCGGCGAACGAAGTATTCTTGATCGTGGACTGCTCGATCACGACATCATTAATCACTGTCGCTTGACTTGGCGGATTGAAGATATCCGGCACAGTCGTATCGAATACGATGCCGCCTGTTTTCTTCGAATTGTCCCAGCCCGTCTTGAACCGGATGCCCGGCTGCGGCGGATTGGGCTGCGTGCCGCTAATCCAGTTAATCTCTCCCGTCACATCATGCACATCGACCGTCACAATGCGGAAGTAATCGAGCTGCGTGCTATTGTTGCCAGAGACATGGATGCCGCGGAAATCGCCCAGATTTTCGCCCGGCACGCTGGTTGCAGGCACCTCATTGGAAACATCCAGGTTATGGATCTCCCAATATTCCTGGTTGAACAGCTTAACCGCGTCATCGAATGCGCCATTGCTTGCGATGACTGGCTTGTCGCCGCTGCCATAGCTTGTTATGACGATAGGAGCGCCCTCCGCTCCCGACCCTTTGGGCCAGAGCTGCTCGCCTTCCCATTTTTCTCCCGCTTTCAACTGTATAGAATCGCCGGGCTGAAAGGTGAATGCGCTTACTTTGGCAAGCGTCCTCCACGCCTCCCCTTCGCTCGTTCCCGAATTGCTGTCATCTCCCGATGTTGCGTCTACATAATAAATAGTTCCTGAGGCAGCGCCTGCTTCAACCTTCACTGCCGGGAACAGAGCTGACATCGCGCTGAATAACACGGCCGCCGCAAGCAGCATTGCCATGCTTCTTCTCATCGCGATTCTCACATACCTTCTGCTCATCTCTCGTCATCCTCTCCCTTATAAATTCACTTAACAAGCTCAAAGATCGAACAAGATTAATCCTGTTCGATCAATTGAAGCCCATTATAGGTGAAGATTTCCGAGGAAGGTATACGAGCAATGAACAATCCGCTTTCACTATTGACCACTATTATGGCTTGAAGCTGTTATTTGCTGCAATATGCTACCCCTTCACCCCGCCGATCATAACCCCTTTGACAAAATATTTCTGAAGGAATGGATAGACGCACAGAATCGGAATCGTCGCCACGATGATGGTAGCGTATTTGATCGTCTGCCCGATCGGCATCTGATCGCCGGAGGAGACGCTGGTTAGCATATCCGATGTGTCGTTCGAGATCAGAATCTCTCTTAAGATGAGCTGCAGCGGGAACAGTCCGCGATCCTGCAGATAGATCATCGCCGAGAACCACGAATTCCAGTGTGACACACCGTAGAACAGCAGCATAACGGCGATGACCGGCATGGACAGCGGGAAGACGATGGACCAGCAAATGCGGAAATCATTCGCACCGTCGAGTCTCGCCGACTCCTCAATCTCGACCGGAATGGCCTGGAACGCCGTGCGCATAATGATGAGATTGAACGCGGAGATCGCGCTTGGAATGATGATCGCCCAGCGGGTATCCAGCAGGCCGAGATTGTTGACAAGCAGGAAGGTTGGAATCAAACCGCCTTCGAAGAACATCGTGAACACGATTCCGAACATGATGACATTCTTCCACATCACATCCCGACGCGACAAACCGTAAGCCGCCATGGCGGACAACACGATATTGATCGCAGTTCCTACAACGACATAGAACACAGTATTCAAATACGCAGTGCCTATATTGGGATTTTTGAACACCATTCGGTACGATTCCGCATCGAAGCCCTTCGGGTATAAGAGGAAGCCTCTGTTCTGCACCAACTGTCCGGGATCACTGAAGGAAGCGAACAGCACATAGACGAGAGGATATAAGGCCGCCAAGGACAGCAAGCATAGGGCCGCCACATTGAAGTAGCCAAAAATGCGTTCACCGGTTGTCTGCTTCATCACTGCGCCTCCTTACCATAATTTAGTCTCGCTCATCCTCTTCGAAATGGTGTTCGCGATGATGAGCAAGGTAAAGCTGATTAACGCATTGAACATGCCAACCGCTGCCGCATAGCTGTAATTCGTCTCCAATATTCCTTTGCGATACGTGTAAGTGGCAATAACATCAGCAGTATCGTACGTAATTGGATTATACATAAGCAGGATCTTCTCGCTGCCGACGGTCATTAGCTGTCCGATGTTCAGAATGAACAGAATAATAATCGTTGGCGCTATTCCCGGCAAGGTAACATTCCAGGTCTGCTTCCAGCGGCTCGCGCCGTCAATCTTCGCCGCTTCATAGATGGAAGGATCGATCGTTGATATGGCGGCCAAATATATAATGGAGCCCCAGCCGATGTTCTGCCATATGCCGGAGCCGATATACAAGGTTCGGAACCAGGATGCCTCTCTCATGAAGGCAACCGGCTCGGTGCCGATCAGGCTCGTAATGATATTGTTCACTAGGCCGTCTCTTGCCAGAAAGTCGAACATCATGCCGACAACGACGACAAGAGAGATAAAATGGGGCATATACGTGATCGTCTGCACAGCCCGCTTAAACTTGCTGTTTCTAACCTCATTGAGCAATAGCGCGAGCACAATGCCCGCCGGAAAGGCGAAGATTAAGCTCAATAAGCTGAGAAGAACCGTATTCTTCAAGATGCGGAAGAAGTAAAAGCTTCCGAAGAATTCTTTGAAATTATCGAAACCGATCCATGGGCTTCCGAGAAACCCGTCATTCACATAATAATCCTTGAAGGCAATCTGCATGCCATACATCGGGCCGTAATGAAAGAGCGCGAAATAAATGACGGCCGGACTCAGCATGAGATAAATCAGCTTATTCTTGTAGAAATCCTTGCGCACGCGATGACCGAAGCTTAACTTCTTCAATGCGCTGCTGCTTAATTCGCCAGTCGCGCGAATGGATGCTGAACCTGTTGTCTCCGCCTGCTCGCTTCTAATGACTGCCATGTGCATACTCCTCTCTGTAAGCCGCTTGGAAAGTCCGCGCCGAACTGTTCAAGGTCCGGCGCGGGAAAGCGTCAGCGTTAGCGCTTATTGAAGCGATCCAGCGCGTCTTGTTCAATCTTCACGACTTCGTCAATGCCCATCGACTTCAGAGTCTTCACATAGTCATCGAATTTATCCAGCGATTCGGAGCCCATAATGAATTTCAGCATCATCTCTTCACGGTATACCTTCAGATCCGTCATGATCGAAGCGACCTTGCGGCCTTCATCCGAAGTCAGAGTAACGAGCGGCATCTTCATGTCTGTGCCCGCTTTCTCCCAATTCACAAGAGCTTCCTTCTGGGAGTCAAGCGCCAAATATTGCTCGATATAACCGCGATCCTGCACGAACGGTCCGTTATAGGATGCGCGAATGTATTGCGACATCGCTTGCGTAATCGGCAAGCCGTCAGGATTGTTCATAATGACATCGGTATAGGTCGGCTCGCCGTTCTGCATCGTGAAGCTATCGCCTTCAACGCCGAAGTTGAATAGATTGTGACCCTCTGGTCCGTAAGCATAATCCAGCCATCTTACGATTTGTTCCGGATTTTTGGCGGCGGAAGTAATGGCCGCTCCAATGCCCGTATACGGGAAGTCGCGTTGTCCCCAGACGGCGTCTTCACCTTTGTTCAGAGTCGGATAAGGCGCGGAAATCAGCTCGAAGCTTGGATCATCTTTTTTCAGCCCCATATATTTGCCGATGCCGCTTCCCGTGTAGCTGACGAAGGCAAGCGTCTTGTCCGTCGTGATCTTTGAATCGCGCAATTGCGTGTCCATTGCGGCGAAATCCGGATCGAGAATGCCTTCCTTGTACCAACGGTTCATAAGCGTCAGATATTCCTTGTACGCAGGCTGCTCAGAGCCGTATTTCACAGTGCCGTTGTCATTATAGAATTCAAGCGGAATGCCGTAAGCGCCAATGAATGCGTTACCAATTCCAGTGTCGGACAAGGTTTGGAAGAATGGAGCCTGACCGCCGTTCATATCCTTGAACTTCAGCAGCATCGTCTCCCACTCGTCGATCGTGGTCGGAACCTCAAGACCCGCTTTGTCCAGCCAATCCTTGCGAATAATCGGACCGTAGAATACCATCAGCTTCTCGTCGCCGCGAATGAACGGGAAGGAATAGATATTCCCTTCATCGGTAGAGATCATCTTCTTAATCTCTGGATGCTCTTCCAGATAAGCTTTCAAATTCGGTGCGTACTGATCAATTAATTCATTCAAGCGAAGAATGGTGCCCGATTTAATTGCGTCGTCCGGACCGCGCGACACCGTCAGCCAGTTTCTCTCTATCACATCCGGCAGTTTCTTGGATGCAAGCATCAGATTGAATTGCTCGTCGATCTGCGAGCCTTCTCCCGAAGGATGGGTGAACTCAACTTTTGTTCCCGTCTCCTTCTCCAATTGCTGGTACAACTTGCTTTCTCCCAGATTGGCCATGGTAGCCGCCGCGTTCGGGTTAAGCTCTACCCAATAAGACAAGGAAGCGGGATAATCCGGTACGGTCGCCTCTCCTGTCGTGCCAGCGTCTGAGCTTGGCTTCGTTGTTTCAGCGTTTTGCTTGCCTCCATTATTATTGTTGTTGCTGGAGCATCCCGCCGTAATGACCGCCAGCAGGCAAATCATAACGAACACCGACTTCATCCATGCTTTTCCGCGTTTTCCATTCATACGTGTAACAATCCCCTCTCATCTTTAAATGATGATGCAGCCTGATTGGCTTGTTTCCATCGTATAGGCTGCGGCATGAATTTGAATACGGCTAATCCTTTAGAGAGGCTATTACAATGCTAGATTTGGGGCTATCCAATCTTTAGATGGACCGTCATTCTTCAAGAAAGCCCTTATTTTATGCGGTTTTACGAGCTTTGAGGCTCCACCATTTCACGATATTTGCCCGGCGTAATGCCTTCTGTTTTTTTGAAAACTCGGATCAGTCCGGTGTCATTGGTGAAGCCGACCTGCTGGGCGATTTGCGAAATCGTTAGAGCGCCCTCCGCCAAGTATGCTTTGGCTTGTTTAATTCGCAACCCTGTAATGACCTCGGTCAAATTTTGCCCGCTGTGCTTCTTATAGAAGGTTGACAAATAAGAGGGATTCAATCCGCAATATTCAGCAATGCTCGTCAGACTTAGCTCGTTGCTGGCGAAATGCTCTTCAATATAGGCTTGTATTTTCAAAAATTGCGCATCTCCGTGATCGGTTCTGTTCTCCTCCGCCTTCCGGCATATGATCTCATACATGCTCTTCAGCTTCTCCAGCATTTTCTCGGCGTTGCCGATCTTCGTCATCCACTTCACAGGATCCAGCTCGCCATCCAGAAATTGCTTCTCATCCAGGTGAAAAACGTTGAACAGCTTCATCACCGTGCTCATCAATTCCATGAACAGGCTCTTCCCCATCTCCGGCGATATGGCTCGGGTCTGGAAATTCGCTTGGAACACCTGATCCAGAACCTTGGACGCTTGCTGGTAATCGCCGCTCTTGGCGTAATTCATCAGTTGGGTTTCCGTTTCGATCGGATAGTAATAATAATGATGCTCCGTATTCTTGATCGCCTCGTAATAGATGATGACGCTCTGATCGGGCAAAAGCTTGTATTCCAGCGCCATCACCGCCTCCGCGTAAGCCCCGGCGATTCCATTCATCCCTTCGCTGAGGCTGCTGACCGCTATAGTGATGCTCGACAGGAATTTCTGCTCCACCTGCGTTTGCAACTGCTGCAGACGTTGATGCAGCTCATTCCCCGCGCCCGTCTTCGATAACGGATAATTAAGCAGAATGCCTACTCGATCCCTGTCCATTTCGATTGCATAGCCGTAGTCGTCAAGCAGTTCCTTGCTGAGATTAATAAGAATGAACCGCATCAGCGTCCATTCGCGCTCGGATTCGCCCTTCATAAATCTGCGGCAATCCTCGATCTGCAGAAGAATGACGCCGAAATGGGCGTGCTTGAAGCGCACGTTCATAAACTCGAAATCCTGCTCGGTCAGAGAGCGCGTGTCCACGTAGCCCTTCATCATCCTGCCGATAAAATCCGATTGAATAACGGCGGATTGCTGCGACAGCAGGCCCCGCATCGTTTTCTCTTCGTCGATTGAGGTCATCAGCTCGTCCCTGATGAAATCGAATTCATTGCGGATGCGCACGCCTCCCAAATTTTTGCCCTTCTTGATCGCATGGATGATTTCCCTGATTGGCCGATGATTCTTGTAGGCGAAATAATACGCCAGCGACATGCCCACAGCGAAGCAAATGAACACAAGCAGCAAAGCCAATGACTTCACTTCATTCACTTTCGCCATGAGAACGTCCTTCGGCAGCACCGAGATATAAGTCCAGTTATTCTGCATCGACTTCCGATACGAGATCATCATCTCGCCGTCCTCGGTCCGCATCGAGAAGTTGCCCACCGCCCCGTTCAGCTTCGAAGCGATAGAAGCCGTAAAGCCGTTATCCGGCTCCGTCGAGCTGATCAATTGATTCTGATCGTTCAGAATAAAATAATTCGCCGCCCGCTGATCCGCTTCCCTGAGCAGGTTAAGAATTTCCGACTCGTCGATCAATACGACGAAAGAGCCCTTCACATCCGTCGCATCCCCCATCGGCAGCGAGGTTACGACCGAGATCATATTCCGCTGCTTCAAGCCGTATTGTACGGGCTCGGAAGGGAGAAATGTTTTCATATGATAGGTTGACAATAGGTCCACCATTTCTTTGGACGTTCGGTTTTGATACAGCTCGATATGATTGAAGAACATATCCGAGTCCGTCTTGATCGTCCTTGTCAGAATTCGGTCCGGCTCCTTCAAATAAATATAATAATCATCAATGAAAGGACTCAAATTGCGGTAACGCTTAAAGCCTTTTATAAATTCGATATATTTGTATTCATCCAGATTCTCGTGATCGGATTCGCCGTACATGAGAATTTGCAAAGTCGGATCCAGCGTAATTTGAGAAGCCAGCTGATCGATTTCGTACATTCGATTGTCCAAGGTCAGCCGCGCTTTCTGAAGCAGGGTTTGATTGGATTCGTTCGCGTTTTCGATCATCGCTTGCTCCATCTTGTTGTACAACAGACTTCCAATAATAACAGGAATAAACAAGATACACATGAAGGACAACATCAGCTTGACGAATACCGATCTTCGGAAGGTTTCCCCTTCTCTGCGTCCCCTCTTCCAATGCATCATGACCATCCTCCTTCTTTTCCTTAGCCTTGGAGCAAACTTGCGATTTTTGCGTTCGCAGTCAGATACGTCCTCCCTCTAAATGTTAGCGTTTTCAGCTCATCATTCAATTATTATACTGATAATCAAATTCCATTACTATGTCAGAATTTATATATTCGCACTCAGATTGTTAGATTTTGGGTCGGGGAGGCGCATCGTTGCTTGCCATCGTCAACACACCATATCTCCCTATGATGAGTGGAATAAGCGCGCGCTGGGTTCCGTTAGCACAGGGAATGCCGCTTTTTGGCACAAATATACGAAGAGAACCTCTCGTTCCCAGTGGAAACGAGAGGTTCGGTATCGAAAATATCATTAAACATTGCCTGTTATCGGTCGCGTCGCGTCGAATCTATTGGTTTCTGCCCAAAAACCGCCAGAAGTTTTGATGGAAGAGATCATTCAAATCGCGTTTGATTTCATCTTCCGTTACTTGCCAGCCGCTGTCCTGCAGGCGCTCGTACTTATCTGCCAGCACATTGCCGATAATACGTCTCGAATGCTCCCACTTGTAGATGAGCTGCTCGAAGACGCGGCAATCCGAATGCTGCGGAATGACGGCCGTTCCAAGCAACTCAAGACGGAATCTCGTCATTTCCTCGACCATCGATTCAATATGAAGGAACCACCAGCAGCCGAATACCATCAAATTGCGGAACTTGCGCGCCAGAACGGTCAGTTCATGCTGATTTTCCCTCGCCAGCATCGTAATCAGGAATTTCTGGTCCGGATAACGGCGGCATAAAGCTTCCACTGCCGACACATCCGAGCGCATGCTCATGTCTCCGGCAAGTGACAAACCAGGATTAACCCGTCTGCGGACGCCGATCATAAGAGCGAATGGAATGCTGCGCTCCTGACAGACGGGTATCATAACCTCGTCGATCATCTTGCTGCGATGATCCTCGGCCGGATAGACGAAATCGCCGGGCATCGAAACGGCGAGATACAGGGCGTCCATGCGAACAATCCATTCGTTCAGGAAGCGGCGAGCCTCTTCCTTCGTGCGATCCGTCCAGGACGTCTCAACCCCGTAGCCGAGCGCTTGAAGCTCCTTAACGGCCGTTGGCCAATCATTCAGAAGCGTATCGACGCGAAGCGCCGCGAAGAATCTCTTGTCTTTCTTGCCGTTTCCAGCCTCCCAGACCTTTCGCTCAACCGCATCGAACGGGTCGTTCGTCATGACGATCTTCTCGACGCCGGCGATCTGCATCACCGCATCCACTTGCTCCTCCGTCGACTTCTCCGCGAAGGCCTTCCGGTAATCATCGAGATTACGGGAAGATATATCCATGCCCAAGCGATCCAGTATGGTGATGAAACCGTTCGCCGCTTCGCTGACCGGAGAATGGTCGAGGAAAAGGGCTTGCCAAATTTGATCCGCCTGCTCCCTCTTGCTTAGCGACCAGAATTTCTCGTATTCCTGGTCGGACCAGCGGAACGACTCCGAGATTAGATAATGATACGTTAGCAGCTCGTCAATTCCCCATAGCAGCAGCTCGCCGAATTCGGGCGCATACAGATGGGTGTGCATATCGGTAACCGGCATGGATGCGGCAAGCCGCTGCACCGTTTCGCGCAGCTCCGCCTTGCGGATTGCAGTTGCTTCGGTCATTTTGCTCAACTCCTCTGAACGTTAAATTTGAAAATTCCATATGTGCGGTGAAACATGAAACTATAGATTTCTGTAGACTTCCTGGTATACCGCTTCAAGCGAGACGCCATGCGCTCGCGCGGCTGCCGCAGCATCCTCATACTCGGGAGATTGCCGAAGCAATCGATCGCCATCGAGCGCTTGCTTCACGCGAATCGGACCGTAGCGGCTGTTCACTTCCATCCACTTGCGCTGCAATGCCCGCCGCTGCCACTCGCTGCTCCGGACGCCGATTGTGGAGGTCTCGAGAAGCAGAATATCCTCCAGTTTGGTTCTTTTCCCTTCATCGCTTAATACGGTAATCAAGATTCCGGGACGATTCTTCTTCATATACACGGGCGTGTAGAATACATCAAGCGCTCCCGCCGACAGCAGCTCGTCCATCGCGTGTCCAAGCGTTTCTCCCGTGCAATCATCCACTTGCGCCTCGAGTATAAAAATTTTCTCGCGCTGCGTCGTGGAGTGCGATGAGGGAATGGTTGCCGACGCGCTGGCGGCAAAGGATTGTTCGGCCTCGAATAAGACCGCCCTGACCACGTTCGGATGTTCAAAGTTCTTCGTTCCCGCGCCGTAGCCGATGCGTTCTATCGTGCCGGCGGGCATGGAGCCGAAGCCGGTCGCCAGAGCTTTCACGATGCCGGCGCCTGTCGGCGTCGTCAGCTCTCCCTTGGCTGTGAAAGTCGACAGCGGAATGCCGCGAAGCAGCTCAGCGGTAGCCGGCGCCGGAATCGGGTATAAACCGTGCGCCATGCGAAGTCTGCCTTCGCCCGTAGGTACGGGGGATACGATGATGGATCCTATGTTCAGATTCTCGAGCGCCAGGCAGACGCCGATAATGTCGAGGATCGAATCCATCGCCCCTACTTCGTGGAAATGAACATCCGCGGGATTCATGCCATGAATCTTGCCCTCCGCCTCGGCAATAAGCCGGAAGATCGCGAGACTTCTCTCCTTCACGCGCTCAGGCAGCCCGGACGCCGCGATCATGTCGAGAATATCCGATGCTCTGCGATGCTCATGCGAGTGAGCGTGGGAATGCGAGTGACTATGCTCGTGCGCATGGCCATGGTCAAGCGAATGATTGTGGTCATGCGTATGACCGTGGTCATGCGAGTGTGAGTGTCCATGATTATGCGCATGGTTATGTGCATGAGAATGATCGTCGCGGTTGTTTTCATGTGCTTGAGAAAGCTCATGCGTGTGACTATGATCATGACTATGATCGTGTGTATGAGAATGATCATGCGCATGTGAAAGCTCGTGATCATGATGTTCATGATGATGTGAATGCGTGTGTGTATGCTCGTGCGCGTGACTATGGCTTTGCACATGTTCATGCTCATGATCCTGCTCGAAGTCCAGCTTCAGCCATTTGGCCGTTATGCCGCGCCGATCTACGGTTTCGAACGCCATCGTGAATGGGTCGATCGGCAGCTGCTTCAATTGCCCGATTACATAATCGGGATCCGCGCCGAGATCGACCAAAGCGGATAACGTCATGTCTCCCGCAATGCCGGAGATGCAGTCGAGATAGATTTTCCTCATACCTAAGAGCCCTCCGCTACCAATTGAAGAATCGTCGCCGCTTGGAATGCAGCGCCGAAGCCGTTGTCGATATTGACGACCGATACGCCGGAAGCGCAGGACGTCAACATGGCGAGCATCGTCGTGACGCCTTGCAAATTAGCCCCATAGCCGACCGAGGTAGGCACGGCAATGACCGGCCTGCGTGCAAAACCGCCGACCACGCTGACAAGCGCGCCCTCCATTCCCGCTACCGCGATGATGACGGAAGCCTCACGGATGCGTTCTTTGTGGCTGAGCAGGCGCTCGATGCCCGCGACTCCGACATCATAGATGCGATCCACCTCGCAGCCCATCCATTCCGCCGTGCCGGCGGCTTCTTCCGCAACGGGAATATCCGATGTGCCGCCGGTCAGCACGGCAACCTTGCCGGGAAGCTTGCGTTCCTCTCCGCCAAGCGAGAGCAGGCGGGATGCCGCATCATAGCGGGCGTCGGAATAACGCAGCGCCACCCTGTCCGCCATCTCTTGCGAGGCCCTTGTCACAAGCGCTCTGCCGTGCACCTCGGCGAGACGCGAGAAGATCACCTCCACCTGGTCCACGGTCTTCCCGAGACCGAAGACAATCTCGGGAAAACCCGTGCGTTCCTCTCGTCCTACATCAAGCTTCGCGAAGCCCATATCCTCGAATTCGTTCATTGCGTCGCACCTCCATGCTGCAGCGCCTTGTTCATGCTGCCGCTGCGATAGCCGGTCAGATCCATCGATACGTAGACATAACCGAGCGATTTCAAACGCTCGGATATGCGATCCGCAGCCTTCAGCAGCTCCGCCATCGCGTCCGGCTCCACTTCAATTCTTGCCATGTCGCCATGGCTTCTTACGCGAACCTGACCGAAGCCGAGCGACCGGATATAACGCTCCGCTTCTCCGACCCGGCCAAGCTTCTCGATCGTAATTGTCTCCCCGTACGCAATGCGCGAAGAGAGACAAGCGAAGGACGGCTTGCTCCACGTAGGCAGTCCCTGCTCTCGAGACAGGTCGCGGATCTCTTCCTTGTACAAGCCGGCTTCCTGAAGAGGCCCTCTGACGCCATGCTCCTTGGCCGCTTTCATGCCGGGACGATGCTCGTTCATATCATCCGCAATCAGTCCGTATACAATATACTTATATTGTCCATCGGCTAGAAACGGCGCCAAATGCTCGAACAAGCTTTGTTTGCAGAAATAACAGCGATTCGCGTTGTTTTCCTTATAGCCGGGAATAGATAGCTCTGAGGTTTCGATAACCCGGTGATTCGCTCCGATTTGCTCCGCGAGCTTCTTGGCTTCCTCCAGCTCCTCGGTCGGATAGGTTTCCGAATCCGCTGTAACAGCCAATACACGATCTCTGCCCAGCGTTTTCACGGCTGTGTCGAGAAGAAAGGTGCTGTCCACTCCTCCGGAGAACGCCACCACTAGGGACTCCATTTCTCTCAGAATGCCCTGGAGCTTGATGTATTTGTCATGCATGCTTACCGCACCTCCCACTGTATTGCCGATTAGTTCGATCCTGCCGTTTCCCACGCTTCCAGCCGCGTAATATCTCTCATCTGACCTTTCAACTGTTCATAGAGACTGAGATAGATCGGCAGCAAGCTCTGATACCGCTCGGCGTTCGCCATGTTCGGTTCGTAGACGACCGCCCCTCCGTCCTTCCATCGCAGCAATTCACCCTCGCAGCCTTCGACGGCATACAAGCCCAACTGCGCCGCGCCGAGAGCGGAGCTTTCCACGGATTCCGGTATCGACACCGGCATGCCAAGCATATCCGCCATAATCTGGCACCATAGCGGGGAACGCGCGAAGCCTCCCGAGGCGCGAATTTCCTGCGGCGCTTCGCCCGCCTTTTTCATCAGATCCACAATCGCCGCGATTTGGAAAATAACCCCTTCCAGGGCAGCCCTCAGCATATGGGTCTCTTTATGCGCGAGCGTCAGGCCGAACATGACCCCCTTCGCTTCCCCATCCCAAAACGGCGCGCGCTCGCCGGAGAGCAGCGGCATGAACAGCAGGCCGTTCGCTCCCGCCGGAACCTCCGCCGCGAGCGGAATAATATCTTCCGCTCGCTTGCCGGGGAACAGCCGCTCCGAGATCCACTGCAGCACGATCGCGCCATTGTTGGACGGACCTCCGACGAGCCAATGCTCCTTCGCGAGCGCGTAGCAGAACAAGCGCCCTTGCGCGTCGAAGGTCGGCTGCTTCACCGACATACGCGCCGCGCTGGAGGTGCCGATCGTAACGGCCATAACGCCGTCCTCGACTGCTCCGATGCCGAGATTGGCGAGCACTCCGTCTTGCGCGCCCAGCACGAACGGGGTATCGACATTAAGCCCCATTCTGGCAGCCGCCCCAGGCAGCAAGCCACGAACCACCTCGGTTGTCGGCACCAGACGGGGCAGCTGCTCCGCGCGAATAGCCGCAACCTGCAGCGCCTCGGCGTCCCAGTCCAGCTTCTCCAGATTGAAGAGCCCCGTCGCGCTGGCAAGCGAATAATCCATCAAAGCATAACCGAACAGCTTGATCCACACATATTCCTTGATGCCGATAATGAGATGCGCGGCATCGAACAGCTCGGGGCGATTCTCCTTCATCCAGATCAGCTTTACGAGCGGCGACATCGGATGGATCGGCGTGCCTGTGCGGGAATAGATTGACACGCCTGTGCCGTTCTCCATCAAGCGTTGCGCTTGAATGGCGCTCCGCTGATCCGCCCATGTGATGCTCGGCGTCAGCAATCCGCCCCCTTCATCAAGCAGAATGAGGCTGTGATTTGCCGAGCTGAACGTCACGCAGATGATGTCTTCCCGCTTCCAGCCGCCGTCTGTCATTACCTTCACGATCGTATCCATGACCGCGTCGCTGATGATGTCGGGATCCTGCTCGGCATAGCCGGGCTGCGGCGTATTCAGCGGATAGCCGATCGCGTGGCTGTTGTAGATCCGCCCGCTAGCGTCGACCGCTAGCGTCTTCGCGGAGGTGGTGCCGATATCAACGGCTAATATAATGCCTGTTTCCTTGTTCATTTTGCCAAAAATCCTTCCTCGTCGAACTGCCATTCATAAGGACCTTCCAGTATCTCGATCCGATCGTTCGCCTTCGCTTCCTCGAGCATCGATTCGGAGATTTCAATGACGCCAAGATGCAGCGTATCCTTGATCCGTACGAGCCTGCAGGTCGTATAGTCGAGAATATTGCAGGTCTTGACCGCCGCCTTGATCGCGTCTCTGTCATTCGCGAGCGTGGTCGCTTGCTTCGTCGGCGCGCATACAGTGGAGGTCAGGCCGTTCGCATAAGTGCCCGGCCAATCCGTCTTGTCCACGAGTCGCTGGGTCGTGAAATCGGCTGTTCCTACGCCGTTCGCGTTGCCCTTCGATTCCGGCGTCAGATCCAGCACGACCATCTTGTTCACTTCAGGGCCGCCATGCGCATAAGGCGTCGGGTATCTTCCCGTAATATTCGGATCGGCGCCGTCGCCGCTTATGTTCTTGCCGATATAGTCCATAACGAGCACGTCGAATTCCTTGAACAGAATTTGCGGCAGGCGGCTCTTCGCTTCCACGAGAAGCTCCTTCTCGCGCGCTTCCATGATGTCGGGACCGAGCACTTCTACACGGCAAATTTGGTCAAAAGCGTTCTCCACCACGGCAACGCCGAACACGATCGGCAGCTTCTCAAGCATGATCCGGGCCATGGCCGGAACATTCTCCGCCATATATTTAAAGCCGAGCTGATGGCAGGCTTCCGCCCCCTTCTGCTTGCCAAGACCGATAGAGATCATCTTGAGCAGGCCGCTCTCAATTTCGCCGCGGAAGGCCGTATGCGGCTTGATGCGGTTAATGACGACGATGGCGTCCGCTTCGTCCACTGTAATCTTGTCGCAGTAGATCGGGAGTCCGTTCGGCAGACGATCCAGCAGCGCAACCTCCATCGAGGAGCGGACCGGACAGCCCATGCGCGCTTCGTCGATGCCGAGATGCGCCAGCACTTCGGTCTGCCCTTCCGCCGTCGCCCCGCCATGGCTGCCCATGCAAGGCACGATGAACGGCTCGGCTCCGATGCTCTTCAATTCGTCGATAACCGTCTTCGTCAGCTCGTTAATGCGCGAGATGCCACGGCTGCCGACGGCGACTGCAACCTTCTGGCCGGCTTTGACAGCCCCCATTCCGCTCGATGCGCGAAGCTGCTGCGACAGCTCGCCAAGCGGATCCTCCAGAATCGTGTCGTCGAAGGTTTGACGGATTTTGACCATCTTGGGGACGGGAATATGCTCAACAAGCTTGCGCAGAATATCACTCATATCGTAATCGCTCCATATCCGCCGTCTACGCGAAGGAACGAGCCCGTCACGAAGGAAGAAGCTTTCTCGGACGCGAGGTACACGACAGCGCCCTTCAGCTCATCCGGCGTGCCGAAGCGGTCCATCGGCGTATGGCGCATAATCGATTCGATGCGCTCCGGGGACAGAATCTTCTTGTTCTGCTCCGCGGGGAAGAAGCCCGGAATGATCGCGTTCACCCGAACGCGGCTTGGCGCGAATTCGCGCGCGAGGAATTGCGTCACCGAGTTGACGCCCGCCTTCGACGCGGAATAAGTGAATACGCGCGACAGCGGCGGATCCGAAGAAACGGAGGAGATGTTGATGATCGATCCGCCCTTCCCTTGATCAACCATATGCTTGCCGAACACCTGGCAGGCCAGAACGACGCTCTTCAGATTCACGTTCATGATGCGGTCCCATTCCTCCATCTCGAGCTCGAAGAACGGCGTCGCGCTGTTCGTACCCGAAGCGTTAATCAGCGTATCGACGCGTCCGCCCCATGCCAGCACATCCGCCAGCACCTTCTCCAGCTGCTCTTTGCTCGTGGCGTCCGCCTGGAAGGAGACGGCCGTGCCGCCGTTCTTCTCGATTTCCTCGCATACCGCCTTCGCCTTCTCCATATCGCGGCCGACGATCGCCACCTTCGAGCCGGCTTCCGCCAAGGCCGATGCCATCGCGCTTCCAAGCACGCCATTGCCGCCGATTACGACGGATACTGTATGGTCCAAATTAAACATGAATAATCCTCCATTCTATAATAACAACGTTGTTATTTTCATAATAAACGATTATACTTGACCTGTCTACTTCGAACAGATAAGGATTGCCAAGATTCCTAACGCTATTGTATCGAAAGCGCCTTTTCGTTAACCAAAGCAACCTGACAGCGTCCTTGAAAGCTTGCGTTTTGCTCTAACGGACATTTTGTCTTCTTAAACAGCTTTTTTCGCTGCCAATTTAATCTAACGGACATTTGGTCTCCTTAGCGATCGATTTGAACGCATATTCAACCAAATCAAACGGCTAAGAGGACAAAATGTCCGTTAAGAATCTGAGCTGGCTAAACCGAGCTTCTAAGGGGCGAAAATGTCCCTTACAGTCATGAGAAATCCTCTATCGAAGCCTTTCGAAGATAAGCGATAGCGCATTTTCGGATACTCCGAGAACTTATACAATCTTTTGTGATTACGAAGGAGGCAAGGCATGGTTACGATCAAAGATATCGCGGAACAAGCGGGCGTGAGCTTCTCCACCGTGTCCAAAGCGCTGCGGGACAGCCCGCTCGTGAAGCCCGGCACGAAAGCGCATATTCTGGCAATAGCGAAGGCTATGGGCTATCAGCCCAATCTCGCGGCGAGAAGTCTGGTGTCCAAGCGCAGCGGCGCCATCGGCATCGTGTGGCCGTCCATCGAACGCGCGGCCTTGTCTTCCTTGATTACGAAGCTCAGCAAGGAGCTGGAGCTGCAGCAATATGTAACTCTGCTGTCAATCAGCAATATCAGATCCGCTATTGAAACCTTCCGCCGCTATCAGCTTGACGCGATATTGATATTCGGCGATCAGAATCTCACTTCTGAAGATTTCGAGATGAATTCTCTGCATATCCCTATCCTGACCTACGGCGCTGCCGGCTATTCGCCCCATTCGGCCGTCGACGTAAATCGCGGGCAGGCTATCCGCCTTGCCGTTCGCCATCTTACCGAGCTTGGCCATCGGGATATCGCCTATGTCGGCATTCCGCATTCCTTGGACCCGCTTCAAGCCGTGAAGGCGGAAGCATTCCGCGAGGAACTCCTCGCCCTCGGACTCCCCTTTCGCGATTCGTCCATCCTCCGCATGGAAGGCTTGGACTTTCATGACGGCTACACCGCTGCCCGAACGATGCTGGAAGGAAACGACGGAACGCAGAGGCCCACAGCCATCATCAGCGGCGGCATCGATCTGACCCGAGGCATACTCCGGGCAGCGGGCGAGCAAGGTTTGCAAGTTCCCAGGGATTTATCCATTGTGAGCTACGACAATTTGCCTCAGATGGAGAGTCTTGAGGTGCCCGTAACCGCTGTCGGAGTCGCCATCTCCTCTATTGCCGATATCATCACCGCAACGCTGCTGGAGCTGATTGACTGCCCGGATGAAGTGAAAACCGTATATCTGGAGCCGGAACTGATCGTGAGAGCCTCGACTGCACGCCCTATCGCGTAAACGAACCGATTTTCTACAGCCTTATCTATGAACTTGAAAGGAGGATCATGCTCCGAGCGTGATTAAGCAGGAGAGCACGGCGCAAACAAAAGAAGAAAACAAGGCCGCCAACGCCCTCAGAGAATACTCCGAGGTTAATCAGCAGCCTGATGATTACATCTATAATCCCGTTCCCCTACTCTTGCGCCAATCTCTCGCGAAGATACTTCTTCACATCCGCCGACAGATCCTCGCGCTCCAAAGCAAAATCGATCGTCGCTTGCACGAAGCCGAGCTTATCGCCGACATCATGCCGCTTGCCATCGAAATTAAGCGCAGTAAGCGGCTTGATCCGATTCAATTCCTGCAGTGAATCCGTCAGTTGGATTTCCCCGCCCTTGCCGGGCTTTGCGACAGCCAATAAGCCGAATATCGCCGGATCGAGCACATATCGGCCTACAACCGCCAAATTGGAAGGCGCCTGTCCAGGAGCCGGCTTCTCAACGATATCAAGCACTCTGGACACTTTGTCGTCATTGTCTCCAATGTCCACAATACCGTATTTGTGCGTCTGGTCCCAAGGCACCTCCATCACCGCGACAACCGAGGATTGCGTTTCTTCATAGACATCCATCATCTGACGCAAGCATGGCGGATCCGAGACCAGAATATCATCGCCCAGCAGTACTGCGAACGGGTCGTCCGCTATGAATCTGCGCGAGCAAAGAACAGCATGCCCGAGTCCGAGCGGTTCCTTCTGCCTCACATAATAAATATCCGCGAGCTGAGAGATATCCTTCACGATGGAGAGCATCGTCTCATTGTTCCTCGCCTCAAGCTCCGCTTCCAGCTCCACCGATTTGTCGAAATGATCCTCGATCGCCCGCTTGTGTCTGCCGCTGACAATAATAATGCTTTCGATGCCCGATCGAACCGCTTCCTCCACAATATATTGAATGGCAGGCTTGTCGATCAGCGGCAGCATCTCCTTCGGCTGAGCTTTGGTAGCCGGAAGGAAACGCGTTCCGAGTCCGCCAGCAGGGATAATGGCTTTACGAATTTTATTGTCCACAGGATCATTGCCCCTCTCTATAAAGATGCTGTAAATCTACTCTTATGTACGCACTTTATCCATCATACCTTTTTTTGACTCTGCTTGCTAATCTTCAAAGCAAAATGAAGATTGGATGAACTGTATTTACTTCAATTACAGTTCGTGATACATTTAAGTCAGCAGAACAATCGTTGTTCCAACTTCCCTATTTTCAAGGAGTGATTCCTATGCACAAAACGATTATAATCGGTACCGGTCCCGCCGGACTTACCGCAGCCATCTATCTGGCCCGGGCGAATATGGAGCCGCTCGTTATCGAAGGCTGGCAGCCCGGCGGACAATTGACGACGACGACCGAAGTTGAAAACTTTCCGGGGTTCCCCGAAGGCATTCTGGGAAGCGAATTGATGTCGAATATGCGCAAGCAGGCGCAGCGATTCGGAGCGACGTTCAAGACGGGCTCCGTGAAAAGCGTCGATCTCAGCAAGCGCCCCTATACGCTCGAAGTGGAAGGACTCGGCGAATTACAAGCCGAATCGATCATCATCTCGACTGGAGCATCCGCGAAATATATGGGCGTGCCCGGCGAGCAGGACAATATCGGCCGCGGTGTCAGCACCTGCGCAACCTGCGACGGATTCTTCTTCCGGGGCAAAAAGATTATTGTGGTTGGCGGAGGAGATTCCGCGATGGAGGAAGCAGGCTTCCTTACCCGTTTCGCTAGCGAAGTGCGGCTGGTGCATCGCCGCGACGAGCTTCGCGCTTCGAAGATCATGCAGGACCGCGCGCAAGCGAACGAGAAAATCAGTTGGAGCCTGAACCGCACGCCGCTGGAAATTGTCGCAGGCGACAAAGGCCTGCAGGGGCTCCGCGTGCGCAACAACGAAACGGGCGAGGAAGAGCTTCTGGCAGCGGACGGCGTGTTCGTCGCCATCGGCCATACGCCGAACACCGGCTTCCTGGGCGGACAGATTGATACCGACGAACAAGGCTATATCCTTGTGAAGCCAGGCACCTCCGAGACGAATATTCCAGGCGTGTACGCCTGCGGCGACGTGCAGGACCATACGTATCGACAAGCGATTACCGCCGCCGGCAGCGGCTGCATGGCCGCGCTCGACTGCGAACGCTTCCTGGAGGCGGAGGCCCATAAGAACGCATCTATAACCGTTTAATCGAGTCTACATGATTAATCGAATAGAATATTGAATGATAGAGGCTGCTCCAGAGGTCATTAATGACAAGGGGCAGTCCTCTTTGTTTGCTGCGGCATTTTAAATTTCATATTGAAGACGCTCCATACAGATTACTTTCACAATATAGAAGCCTTTATTAAGGAAGAAGCAGCAAGCCTGCGCATTCAATCTGATTCGATGGTTCTCCTGATTGGCTCCGGCTCGTTTCCGAGAATGCCATTATTCCTGGCAAAACAAACGGGAGCCCGTACTTTAAAAGAAACGATAACTAACATCCATTACAGGAGACTGCTGCTGTCAGGTGCCAAAATCAAAATCGGGATAAACGTAGGGCGTCTCCGCCGGATCGATTCGCTTAATCTTCGTCGCTTTAATAACAATAATTTCATTCTCCATATAAGTTGTTACATCCAGCTTGCCTGTCACGGAAATCCATTCATCCTCATCGTACTCATTCGCCCTCGGCCATTGAATTAATAGACCGTACGGCAAGGCGTCAGCCGAGCAGCAGGTCATGGCGAATCGGCCTACAACGAGCTGGTCCTTATTCATATCTTCCTCTCTGTACGTAAATCCGCTTAAAGTCACTCCCTTGCCCATAAAAGCATCGCGATACAAATCCAGGGTTGTTAAGGTTTCGATAAATTGCTTCTCCGGCACAACAATGGAATCGAGCTTATACAGCTCTTTTCCATACTTGGCATAATCCTCCGTGTATTCGTCGAAGGTGAATAATTGATCAAGCTCCGAGTTTTGGAGATCATCTTTGGTTAAACTCTGATTGTCGCCTTCGGCCGTAGGCGAAAGTGTTGGAGCAGGGATAACAGGAGCGCTGTCCGCAATCTTAAGCCTGGCCGTATCTGTTCTGGCAACGGAGTTTTCCAATCTTGCGATCGACTCGCTTCCGCCCAGACTAATCCCCTTCTTGGCTGCCATCGCGCTGCCGAGCGTGCCTGAAGGCATAAGAAACACGAGCAGCAACGGCAGTATGAATAAACTGTAGGAAATGACATTTTTCCATCCAGACTTGGACGGAGTATGATCATGGCCGCAATCGCATTCGTCTGCCTCCCGTTGCCGTCCCTTCTTCAGTGCGGCATAAATTTGAAAAACAGCCAGCGCATATACCCCAATAGCCGACAGTTTAACGTACATCATCATTCGCGGAGCAATATACAGCTTAATATCGCCGTTGTTGATCAAGAACACGATGATCAGGGTAAACCCGGTATAGATCGCAGCTTTAAGTATATGATGCCTCATAGTATACCTCCTATTATCCAGCAGCTAATGCCTGTCAAGACCACAATAAGCAAGGTAAGCGCTGCTACAAACTTCAGTCGGAACGAGGAGAGCAGCATAAGCAGATTCTTGACATCCATCATCGGGCCCAAAACCAAAAACGCCAATATTGGACCGGAGTGAAAGATGCCCGTGAACGAAGCGGCAATAAAAGAATCCGATGTCGAGCAAATCGAGAGAACGAATGCAAAAGCCATCATGAATAGATAGGATAATACCGCATGATCGGCAAATTGCACAAACATCTCCCTGCTGACTACCGTTTGCATCATGGCGGTGAGCAAAGCCCCGAACAGCAAATATTTGCCCATGTCAAAAAATTCCTCTGACGCATGCGACAAGGCTGATCCTATTTTGGCAAAAAATCCGCTTGGCCTTGCTTCGTGCTCATGAGAGCGAGGAGGATGAGAATGCGTGTGCGAATGTGGCTTAGAATGTGCTTCTCGTTGCAAATGTTCGGTCTCCCCCGTTGTTCGACTCTCCTTCAACGGACTCTTCTTCATAAAGGCGTATAAGATAAATCCGATCGCCGCCGCCACCGCATACCCGAGAATCATTCTGGCATACGCGATCTCTGGCGTTGCGCGAAATGCTGTGAAGGTGGAGGCGTAGACGACAGGATTAACGATGGGGCCTGCGAGCAAATAGACAATCCCCATATAGGACGGCATTCCCTTGCGTATCAGCCTGCGTATGACGGGGATCATGCCGCATTCGCAAAGCGGAAACACCACGCCCAGCAAGCCGCCTATCAGCACGCCGGCGACTGGATTCTTAGGGGCAAATCTGCGTATGAAAGCATCGCTTACGAATACTTGTATCAAAGATGAGAATAATACCCCGATGAGTATAAAGGGCAGCGCCTCCAGCAAAATGCTAATGAATACGATTTTGAAGGATTGCAAAGCCGCCGCGTGTATCCAGTCCAGGTTGAACTGCCCCTGAAAAAAAATCATTGCAATCATGCCCATAATGATGATGGACAGCCCCGCAATAATGGAATTGAATACCCCTTGACGCAATACAACGCCTCCTTTCACCGACATTTAAAAGTAAACATTACGATTAACTTATCCAGTATATTCTATGTTCTGTCACCTGACAATAGGACAATCCTGTTGTGAGAAATTTCTCATATACGACAGATAGGACTTACTTGAACAAGGAAAATGGTAAAACGGGTTTTTAAACTTCGTAATTATGGGTAAAGATAAGGAGCACAGTAATAAAGGATTATTCAAAGGAGGATTCATATGACAACAACTACACCTGCAAAAACCGTTCAAACACTTCTAAATCGCCAAGTGGCGAACTGGAGCGTGCTTTTCATCAAACTCCACAATTATCATTGGTATGTGAAGGGACCTCAGTTCTTCACGCTGCATGTGAAGTTTCAAGAACTGTACGAGGAATCGGCAGTCATCGTAGATGATCTTGCAGAGCGGCTGCTGGCGATTGGCGGCCAGCCGATTGCCACCATGAAGAAGATTCTGGAGGAATCCAGCATCAAAGAGGCGACTGGAAAAGAGGATGCTGCCGGGATGGTGAGCCAACTGATCAAGGATTTCTCGACGGTTATCGAGGAACTGAAGGAAGGCATGTCGGCTGCGGAAGAGAAGAATGACGATACAACCGCAGATATGCTGCTCGCGATACATAAATCGTTGGAGAAGCATGTATGGATGCTGAGCGCGTTCAACGAGTAAGCGGAGGTTTATAGATATGGAATAAATGAACGGCATGGGCTAAGGCGCCCATGCCGTTCATTTGCGGTGCAAGCAAGGTGAAACAACGTTGCCTTCACAAGCAGCATTAGAGAAAACTGGTTTCGATCGGGGTTTCTGCCGCATTCGGAAATTCATCAGCAAATTGACTCCAATCCTGCTTCATTTCCTCATCCGTCAACAAGCAGGCATCCAGACTTGAAATCAGTTGCTTGCGATCCATCTCGATGCCGATAAAAACAACTTTATTAATCCGATCGCCATAATCAGGATCCCATGTTTCAGAAAGCTCGGAATCTTCCTCCAACACTGTTGCCCGTTCTTCCGGAGGCAGCGCCGCAATCCAATAACCGGAAGGACCAATTTGAATCGACGGACCCGCCTGACTAAAGCTTTGCCCCATTTCATTCCTTGTGGCTAACCACATCATTCCCTTGGCGCGCACCACCTCGGCCGGCCAGTCCTCCATCCACGCCATTAAACGTTCGGGATGGAATGGCCGCACTCTTTCATAAACAAATGAAGAAATTCCGTATTCTTCCGTTTCCGGTGTATGAACCGGCTTCTCCAGCTCCTTCAGCCATCCGGCCGATAGACTAGCCTCTTCGAAATCGAACAGTTCCGTATTTAGAATGTCGGTTGGATTGACATTTCCCTTAACGATCCGAATCAGCTTGGCTCTCGGCTGAAGCTTGCGAAGCACGCCTTCGAGCTCATCCAGCTCCTCTTCGGCAATGAGATCGCATTTGTTCAGCAGCAGGACATCGCAAAATTCAATTTGATCAATAAGCAGATCGACTACCTCTCGCGTATCTTCCTCTCCGACCGCCTGGTTTCGTTCGAGCAATGTCTCTCCGGAGGAAAAGTCATGCCAGAACCGATAAGCGTCCACAACGGTGACCAAGCAGTCCAGCCGACACAACCGGGATAAATCAATTCCTTGTTCTTCGTCAATATAAGTAAAGGTTTGAGCAACTGGAACCGGCTCTCCAACGCCTGTGGATTCGATCAAAATATAATCGAAGCGAT
This sequence comes from Paenibacillus sp. HB172176, assembly GCF_011947265.1. Taxonomy (GTDB): domain Bacteria; phylum Bacillota; class Bacilli; order Paenibacillales; family Paenibacillaceae; genus Pristimantibacillus. The sequence continues at coordinate 93,587 of NZ_JAATHD010000011.1, read as the reverse complement.
TTTCTTTGGCTAATTGCTCAACCTCTCGGAGCAAATCTTCGCGAAGCGTGCAGCAGATGCAGCCATTGGACATTTCCACAAGCTTCTCATCGGTGCGAGAGAGTCCGCCCCCTTCTTTGATCAGCGAGGCATCGATATTCACTTCGCTCAGATCATTGACAATGACAGCAATTTTTAGCCCCAGCCGATTGTTTAGCACATGGTTAAGCACTGTCGTTTTCCCGACGCCCAGATAACCGCTGAGCACGGTGACTGGTATTTTGGATTGACTCATTTCTTCACCTTATCCTTATCTTTATTCATTAAGGGCTTTCTTTAAAGCCTCGAGATTATTTTTCATAATGCCAATGTAGTCCAGGTTGTTTTTTTGCTCCTCGTCGGTCAATCCTTCGAGCGGGTTAAGCACATCTGTTTTGGCGCCGATCTCATCCGCTACCACTTGGGCGATCTTCGGTTCGACAAGTGTTTCGAAAAAAATCGTTTTCACTTGATTCTCCTTGGCGAATGCTATAATATTCGCCAGATCGTCCGGAGCCGGTTCCTGTTCGGGAGAAAGCCCCGCGATTGGCACTTGTGTCAGCCCATATTGTTTGGCCAAGTAGCCGAATGCCGCATGCTGGGTTACAAATTCTTTGCGTTTGACATCTTTCAATCCCGCTTTGTACGTCTCGTCCAGCTCTTGAAGCTTCGCGATGTAGGCATCCGCATTTTTCTTATAGGCATCCTTATTAGCCGGATCGGCTTGCTCGAATGCTGCTTCAATGGAAGCGACTTCCTTCTGGGCCAGCACAGGATCGAGCCAAACATGCGGATCGAGAATGGGTCCTTCTTCCTCGTGCGCGTGTTCCTCTTCTCCTTCTTCTTCTTCCGGAAGACCTTCCATGAGCGAAATGCCATTGCTCGCTTCCACGACAACGCGCTTGTCATTGGCAGCGCTGGAAAGCGCATCGTCGACCCAGCCTTCCACAATTCCGTTGTACACGAAAATATCCGCTTCCTTCACCTTCACCATATCCTGCGCGCTCGGCTCCCAATCATGCGGCTCCGCGCCCGCCGGAATAAGCGCAGTGACATTCGCATACTCGCCTCCGACCTGTCTGCTGAATTCATACATCGGGTAGAAGGTGGTCACTACATTCAGTTTGTCGCCATCATTCGAATTAGCATTATTCTCGTTATTTCCGCATCCTGCCAGCAATACAACTAACCCTACTGATAAAAACATTGATTTCTTGAACCATTTCCGCATGCTTGCACATCCCCCAATAATCATTCGTTTATTATTCCTTCATTTCATTAATGCCGAGACATTTCTTTGACAGCCATGTGTCCGTGAATAGGCAATTCTTTCTCCTTCTCCTTGCTCCGGGTTCTCTTGCTGATTTCAAACAGGGCCTTCCTGACGCCGATTCCTGCCACCAGAATGATTAACAGCACAAAAGCAATCGTACCGCCGGGCGGCGTACTGAAGGCATAGGATGCTGAAAGCCCGGAAAAAACGCCAGTCAATCCGATTCCCATTGAGATAAATAACGCCGCCGAAAAACTCGGAGCGATACGGATTGCGAGCGCCGCAGGAAGCACAATAAGCGCCGACACCAGGAGAACCCCAACGATCGGCATAGCCGCCGCGACGATCATCCCCGTCAGTACGCTAAAACCGAGCGAAATCCATTTGACCGGAAGACCGTTCGTCTTCGCCGTTTCCTCATCGAACGTCATTTGATAGAGCGGCCTGCGCAAAAGATAGAAAAAAAGTCCGCCGATTAAAGCTACGAACGCCATGACAAGCAGTTCGGTTCGATTCACGGCCACTACCGATCCGAATAAGTAAGAAGAGAAGCTCTTATTCAGACTCTTGTTCAGACTCATCAATATGACAGCCGACGATAGACCGCCGACCATAATAATTGCAACGGATACTTCGCTATACGTTTTATATGATCTGCGAAGATATTCAACCGCTACAGCTCCGACGACAGCAACGACAAAGCCGCCCAAGGTTGGATCGATATGCAAGTATACCCCGCCGGCGACACCGGCCAGAGAAACATGCGAGAGCATATCGGCCATTAAAGCCTGCCTCCGCAGCATAAGATAAACGCCCAGCGTAGAGGCCAACAGGGCGATTATCCCGCCGGCACAAAATGCCCGTTGCATGAAGTCGTAGTGCAGCATTTCCACCGCCCATCCTCCCTCCTCTCGAGCGTAATGATTCGACTGAGGTAGCTCTCCGCCTCCTGCAAGCCGTGCGTGACCATAATGACCGTTCGTCCAGATTCGTTTGCCTGACGATGCAGCAATTCATAGAAGCCGAGACGACTTTCCATATCCATCCCCGTGGCAGGTTCGTCGAGCACCAACAAATCGGGCTCCTGCGCCAAGGCGCGCGCTATACAGATTTTTTGCTTTTGTCCGCCAGACAGCTCGCCGATCTTCCGTTGACGAAGCTCCCACATCCCCACTTGTCGAAGCGCCTGCTCGGTGAGCCTGTAATCCTCAGCGTTCAGCTTGCGCAGCCAGGATCCCCTCGTATGTCTGGCAGAACGGACAAACTCGAAAATCGTGCTTGGGAATGCGCCGTTAAATGCCGCAATCTGTTGAGGAACATAGCCGATCGTCAATTTTTCCCCTTGCGCATTTTTTGAAGCAAGCTGTATCTTTCCTTTCCAAGGCTTGAGCAGACCCAACATAAGCTTGAGCAGCGTTGTTTTTGCCGCCCCGTTCTGTCCCGTTACAGCGACAAACTCACCGGAGAGGATTTGAATATTCGCATCCTCCAGACAAGGAACGTCCTGATAGCCAAACTCAACATCCTGCAAGGAAACCATTAGCATGTCATTCTCTTCCTTCCTGCCTTCGCCATCCCTTTCATAGGCGTTCTCAAAGGACAGCACAGCCGCTTTGCCTAGTACGTAATCATTACGATTTGCATTCAAGAAAAAATCCGAGTTCCCTCGGATAAATCGTAATGTTTACGTACAACATTGTAACAAGTTCATGTTCTTTCGTCAATGCTAACTTAGAAGAGCTCTCCAAATGTTACGTTTGGTCAGCTTGACATCCTTCGCAAATGCCATAAACCTCAAAGCGATGACGCAATATTTTATAGCTCCCAGGCAGCTCCGGCCCTTGATCCATTGGGCAATAATCAAAGTCCAGCGTTTTTTCGCAATTGACGCAAATCAAATGATGATGATGATGCGGCGCACAGTTTTCTCGAAACTTCAGTCCGCCTTCCATAAAATAAAAATGCTCCAGAACGCCCATATCGCTTAACATGCGAAGATTGCGATAAACGGTGTCAAAGCTGACGCTGGGATATTGAACCGCCATTTGATCATAAACATCCTTGGGCGACAAATAACCATCATCATCGACAAAAATTTGCGCCAGCATTTTCCGCTGTTCGGTCACCCGCCAACCGTTTCTGGACATCGTCTCCAGCATGTCTTTCACCCTGTTGCGCTTTTCCTCCATATCATTTCGTCCCCTTCTCTGACAGTATATAGATACGGTTCTTGCATTCGCTCCGTTTGCGGCATGCCGTCTTTGTATTTTAGCAAGAAAAGGGGGCTTTTGTCATATCACAAAATCTGAAGCCGTTCTAAAACGTTGGCAGCGGATCGTTTAAGGAACGCCAGACACTTTTCATTTCGGCTTCCGTTAATAACGTTTTATCCAATGATCGAATAATTTTCTCCTTGTCCAGTCCTACCCCGATAAACACAAGCTTGGTCACCCGATCACCCCACTCCTCGTCCCAATCTGGCGATTTGGGAAATTCATGTTCACTTCCGAAGTAGGTGCTCCGCTCCTCTGCGGACAACGCGGCCACCCATAAGCCTGCCGGCGAAAGCTGCCGCGAGACGCCTGCCTGGCTGAAGGAAATCGCCATATTATTTCGGGTAGCCACCCACATGATGCCCTTGGAGCGAACAATCTCCTTCGGCCACTTCCCCATCCATTGAAGCAACCGTTCAGGATGAAACGGTTGCTTGCGCGTGTATACAAACGATGAGATGCCGTATTCTTCAGTTTCGGGCGTATGATGCTCCTTCTGCAGTTCTTGGATCCAGCCGGCGGATTGACTTGCAACCTCGAAATCAAATAGACCTGTATTCAAAATCTCTTTCGGATCAATCTTTCCCTGACTGGTGCGAATAATTTTGGCCCTCGGCTGCAAACCCCTGAGAGCGGCTTCCAGCTTAAGCAATTCAGCTTCGCTTACCATATCGCATTTGTTAATAATCAGTACATCGCAAAACTCCACCTGATCAGTCAGGAGATGAACAACGCCTCTCGTATCGCCATCTCCCGCCTCCTGCTTCCGATCCATTAATGTTTCCGGGGAATTGAAATCCTGCCAGAAGTGATAGGCGTCCACCACTGTAACCATGCAGTCCAAACGGGTTAGCTTGGATAGATCGATCTCCTGCTCCTCGTCGATGTAAGTAAAGGTTTGCGCAACAGGCAGCGGTTCGCCGATCCCGGTCGATTCAATCAGGATGTAGTCGAAGCGCTTCTCCCGAGCCAGCCGCTCGACCTCCTGAAGCAAGTCATCGCGAAGCGTGCAGCAGATGCAGCCGTTGGACATCTCCACCAGCTTCTCCTCTGTACGGCTCAAACCTCCGCCGTCCCGAACCAGATCGGCATCGATATTGACTTCGCTCAAATCATTGACAATGACAGCTACCTTCAGACCTTCCCGATTATTCAGCACATGATTCAATAGAGTCGTTTTTCCTGCACCTAAATAACCGCTCAGTACAGTTACGGGGATTTTCACTTCCTCTTCCTTGATGGGCACGCTCATGCTTCCTTCAACTCCTGCTTCTATTAGTAATGTAACTTGGCCTTTGAGCCGGGACCGCCTTAGGCTGCCACAAGCACGATAACTCCTGTTGATACGAGAGACGTAAGAGCTTGTTTGCCAGCCAGCGAAGCTGCAAATGACCAGCCGAGCTCCTTTCTTACCGTCCATAATGTCACCAGACAAGCGGTCAATGTGGAAGCCAGATACACCAGCGCAAACACTTGACCCGCATGCAGCGACTGCAACAATCCGCCTTCCCCTTGATTCAAAATCAGTAATCCGTCCTTGCGCAAAATAGAGAAGATAACGCCGCTTGCCGCCTCTGCAGGCAAGTGAAACCATTGCAGGACAGGCCCCGCGGCTTGGGACATCCAATCCAGAATGCCAGTCAGTTGCAGGACGGCAGCCGTCAAACAAATGATAATAAAGATGGGCATCGCCTGAAGCAGAAATTGCTTGATCACCGTACGCACCCGCCAGCTGACAGCGCGCAGTTCCGGCTTCTGCAGGAAGGTTTTGGTTTCGTACACTGGCGCGGCAAGCTGACCCGATGCTCCGTTCCAAAAACGCGTATGCAAAGCGCCAACAAAGCCTAGCGCAGCGATATACGGGACAAACAGCAACGGATGGCCGGCCGATCCAAACACCGACAAGGAAGCGCCGATCTGATAGCTGCATGCGGAACCGAATGTGATCAGCGATACGCATGATTTGCGGGTACACGCGCTGCATGCCCGGCTTTGGAATACCGCCACGACGTTGCAGCCGAAACCGGATAAGACAGGAATCAGATCGCGGCCGCTCAGGCCGACACGACGCATCCACACGTCCAACGAGTCGGTGATTCGATCCTTGATCCCGCTCTCCTCCGCCAGCGCGACGCTGACGCCGAGCAGCAGCACGACCGGGAACGCCCACAGAAAGGAATACCAGCCCAGCGTGACGATGCCGTAATCCCCAACGATCAGCGACTGCCAAATCAGGGGCGCGTCGTCAAACAGCGATTTGACCTCATCGATCACGCTGCTGTCTACAATTGGCTGCAGCCATGTCGACAGCAGGTAAGCAAGCAGTACCGGAACGGCGAATAGCAGGAGTGTCATCAGGAGCGACAAGGGCCGCCCCCACACGGGATGCTCGAACCAGGTCGATTGCGGTTGTACGCTCGGAAAGTTCGGTTTCAGCAATTCCTTGGCCTTGGGTCGAATCGGCTTTGCGATGGCCAGCGACAGGAGCAGCTCCGTTCTACCCGCTTCCGTCAACCGGCGCGCATCCGCCGTACGGACGGGAATGCCCAGCCAACCGCCGTAATATCGCGCCAGCTCCGTCAGATTTGCAGACATTTTATCCGCAAATGTCAGGACGAGAACCGCCCGTTTGCCCCCCACCCGCGCGGCCTCCAGCAGCAGCGGCAGCTCCACGGAGGCATGTGTGGCGCGCACGACAAGCACGACTATATCCGCATCGGTGACAGCCCCGACAGCCTCCTGCGTTGTTCGGCTGTCATCCTTGGCCCTGATGCCGGGCAAATCCGCAAGGTCGAGTTCAGCGGTCAAATGCCCGGTTCGTGACTGAATGGTCGAACCGCGAAAATTAGCTTCCTCCCCCGTTTCCTCCCCGGTGAGCCCGCGAAACAGCGCCGATTTGCCGGAGGATTCGAAGCCGATCAACACCGCCGTGCGCGGTTTTTCCAGCGCTTGGGTCAGCATGTGCAATCCTCCCCGCAGCAGCTCAGATCAGTCAGCATCATCCCCTGTTTGCGATATTCTTCCAATGGCTGCGCGTTCAGCCCAAGCCGCTCTGCAAGAGCTGCCGCCACCACGCCAAACCGTTGCCTGAATTTATAGATGAAGCAAAATAACAGATCGCCGTGCGTCACACTCGGACCGCTGACGAATAGCCCTGATGTTGTCGTCGATTCGTCATGCTCGGTAAGCAGCGTCACGCCGCTGGCGTCTTGCTCGAATAAATGTTGGATCATTCCCAGACTGCCTTTGAAGCCTGTGGCCAATATGGGCGGATAGCTCGCCTTTACGAATTGACTGTCACCGGAAGCGTCCTCGCAGTAGACCAGGTATCCCCCGTCATCAGCCGGTTCAATCCAGTGCACCTCATAACCGGCCAACAGCTCAATCGAATCGTCTTCCATTTCCTTCAGGCGATCCTTCGTGTAAGGCGACAGCTCGACGCTTGGGTCGCTGCTGCCCTTCTCCGTCCAGCGGCCGCTTCGGTCGATCAACGTCACCTTTTTCCCCAACCGGCTCAGATGAACCGCCGCGTCAGCACCGCTCTCGTAGCCGCCAATGACGACGATTTCTTCGCCCTCCACCTCCCGCCACTCCCGAATCAGGCTGTTATGGAGTGCGTATTCCGCTCCGGGAAACCCGTCCAGACGCGGATACTGAAATTCCCCGGCCGCCCAGATCACGTATCGGCTGCGCATCTTTCCTTGCGACGTGTCCAGCTCGAAGCCGCCTTCCGGCAGCGGCTCGATCGCGGTGACATCCACACCAGTTCGCACTGGAAGCTTTTTATACTCGGCTACGGCATGTAGATAGTCCGCATACTCCTCACCCGAAGGATGCTCCGTCCCGAGCGTATAAGCAGGGGATGTTCTCAGGGCAATCGCGTTAAGATCGATCATTCCATAAGCATTGCTCGTAAAGGATGGTGTAATCATGCGCATTTCCTGCGGCCACATGAGGAAGGAAGAACCAATCTCTCCCCTTTCGAGAATGCAGAATCGTTCGACTCCCAGCTCCTGCAACGCACATCCCATTCCGATGCCCGCCGCGCCTCCACCTACTATTAAACAATCAAAAATGTCCAAGTCTCACCCTCCAATTATATGTAATTATTACGATTATTCGTGATGAAACGATTATGTCTTGAGGATTATAATCTCGGAACGCGTCCTCTCTCTTTATTAGTAATAATTACGATTATTATAGCAAGTGTACACCTCCGTTGCAAACCATTTCTTGATCCATAGCTTATTCTTTGAAATTTCCATTTTTCATTTACACTCATGGATATTAATGGTACTGTTGGATCGTTAAAACTAAAGGGGAGATAGTTATTCGGAAACACAATTCTTACTGTCTCCCCTATATCAGAGGATGTTTAATTTATGAACAGGCTCCTTTTCGTTGTTCAATTTGCATTGAAATCCTTACTAAGAAAAAAGATCCACACGCTTCTACTATGCCTGGTTACTACATTAAGTCTTATTCTCCCGTATAGCGGCATTCTTGCTTTTAATGTATTGAATCAAATGTTTATACAGACGATTGTCCCAGGCTATGAAAATATTCAATCACTGCAAATCAATTCCGAGTGGTATCTGCAAGAAGGGAAAGACGCCCTTCAAAAAATGATGGTATCTGAGCCGCATCAGAAATCAGTCGTGTACTCCAGCAGCATAGGAACATTAACGGATAAAGGATACTCCACCCCCTCCTATTTAATGCTGGATCCAGAAGGATTGGATTTATTGAATATCCATGTTAGTGAAGGACGTAAATTTACGAAAGCTGAAACAGATATGGAACAACGCGTCGCGTTGATTAGCGAAACCTATTCAAAAAAAATAGATTACAACACGAAATCTAAGCTATACATTGATGGTCTGGCTTTTGATATTATAGGAATTTATCAAGATAAAGGAAAAAGCGTAATTTTGCCCTTTTCCACTTATTTGCGCTGGAAAACAGAAAGATTAAAAGAATCCCTTGAACTATATATAAAAACCGAGAATTCGAATCTCGTAGCGCAAATAAGTGATCGCTACGGGCATGAAATAATAAGAATCACATCATTAAAAGATAAGATAAATAAAAATATGAAGTCCTCAAACCAACTGAGGACTTTCATCTATGTCGTGGTCTGCGTAATATTTGCATATAGCCTAATCAATATATTAAGTTACCTGAAATTTAAAATATTACACGAATTTCATCAAATAACCGTTCAAATTTTACAAGGCGCGCAGAAGAAGTGGATTATCATTAAGCTGATGCTAGAATATGTATACATTTTCATGGCAAGCAGCCTCTTCCTTTCAATTCTTCATTTCCCTATTATTAAAGCGCTAAATCATTTTTATATCTACCCTCATTTAGAGCTTATAGAATGTGTTTATTATTTGTCTTACCTTTTCTTGATTTATCTGATGATAGGTTTACTCAGCCTATACCCTGTTTTCCGGCTGCGACCAGCTATTTCACAGCGAATGGAGGGATTCTAAATCATGCGTTACCTATGTGTCCGCGCTTGGAGACGTTTCGCGATAAGATGGAGGTTATCGCTTATCGTTATCATTCAACTCTCCTTATCACTGATTGTATTATCCTGTTTTCTTAATTCGACTCTTTCCCTTCAATCCATGTATGAAGGGTTGGAACATAAGCTATCAAAGAATACCTATAAAGTTGTACCCGTCAGAAATCAAGTCTCTATTGTCAATGATACGATCATCTCTACATCTATGCCATTCACACCTCTTATTTATGAGAGAGTCCGCGAACACGCAAAAAGCGACGCAGAGGTCACTTGGTATTTGATCGCTCCAAGGACGCTCGTATACAATAAAGGTTTAGAATCGGTTTATTGTATGTATGTATCCCCAAATTACTTTGATTTTTTTCCCAATCTGCAAATGAAAGATAAGATTAATGCCGACAAAACAGCAATATATCTCTCTTCATGGCTTTCAGAAAAACTAAAAAGCGGAGCCTACTTTGTAGAAAACAAACAGAATGAATCCCAGAAGTCTGCCTTTAGTGGAAATGCCTTATTAGAACACTCCACTGTTTTTGATGCGGGTTCGGATACCCTGCTTATCGAACATAACGAAAATTTACAAAAAAGCGTTGATATGAAAAATGTCATCCTTATCCCGATGGATTACTTTTCAGTATTTTATCGCTACGAGGCGGTAGATCTCTCATTTATCAGTGTTAAAGAGGTTGGAAATGGTAATTTCATGCAAGGACTTCAACGTCTGTCTGTTTATCTTAATGAAGAAGCAAATGCTGACTTTCACTATTCTATACGTTCCGAACTGGATGACATTATGCACGTAACCGAAATGGCTCGTTTGACCTCTCATGGGTTCATCTATATTTCTTTGCTGTCGCTGCTCCTATTAATTTTAGGTTATATCGGTCTTCAAATTCAGTACTTCCACTCACGCATGCAAGAGTTTGCAGCCTGTTTTATCTGCGGATCCAAATTATATCAGTTGTGCATCGAGATATTCGTGGAAACACTATTTAAAGTCATCCCCGCCTTGTTTGTATCTGTACTTTGCACTCATGTTATCGGGGGATATATTAAACCTACCATGAGTTTACCTTACCAAGTGCATTGGCAGACTGATGTTGTAAGCGGCGTAATTGTACTTGGTTTTGCCCTTATCTCGACTCTTCCAGTTATATTGCGATTAATAACAACAAATTTACGTCATACATTATCGGAGGTTTAGAAATGATTCATCTCTCCAATATCTCGAAAAAATTCCAATGGAACGGTGTAAATGAGCATGTGTTAAAAGAGGTAAAACTGAACATACAAACAGGGGATTTTGTTACGCTTATGGGGACCTCCGGATCGGGAAAAACAACATTATTAAACTTGATCGGATTGCTTGACTCCTACGATAAAGGAGAATATGTGCTAAATGATATTTCCATTGGCAGCCTTAACCGATCTCAAATCAAGCAATTGAGAACTGAACTATTCGGATATATATTTCAAAAATTTCACTTGATCGCGGATTTGACTGCACTTGAAAACGTAGAAATGCCGCTTGGATACAGCAACTGGAAATCCTCCGTTCGAAAAGAGAGAGCATTAGAATGTTTAACAGCCGTAGGACTTAAAGATCATTGTAATAAAAAACCAAATGAGTTGTCAGGAGGCCAACAACAACGAGTAGCAATCGCAAGGGCCATCGTTAAATCACCAAAAATATTATTGGCAGATGAGCCTACAGGCAACTTGGATGAAGAAAACACTCAAACCATTATTTCTTTGTTGAAAGATATTAATATCAAAAGCAAATGCACGCTTATTATCGCTACTCATGATAAGGAAGTTGCTCAAAATGCCGATTATGGTCTGATTATACGAGATGGGTTAGTCATGTCACCTAACTACAGCCGGATGAAGTGATCAGCATGAAGCATAACACTGGAGAAATTCCATTTCAGACAGCAAATCGAGTAAATCTGTCAAGAAGCCGCTCAATAATGAATGGCTTCTTGACAGTGAGCGAGCTTCATCCTATCTTTTCTGTCAACTTGATTACGCAGTTCCCCAATACTTCCCCGCCCCAAGCCGCAGTCATATGATCGCCGTCGTTAAGAGCAGCCACGCCTGCCGGGGTGCCCGTGAAGATCAGATCTCCGGGTCCGAGACCATAATTAGCTTCAATGAAACGGATCTGCTCTTCGATCGTGAATATCATGTCCTTCGCGCAGCCCTTCTGGGCCAGCTCCTCATTGCGATGCAGTGTGAATTCGACCTCGTTTAATGGCTTCATTCCGGGGAACGCGATCCACTTACCGATCGGCGCGGAATTTTTGAAGCCTTTGGCCGCCAGCCACGGATGTCCCTTCGCCTTCAGCTTCGACTGCACATCGCGCAAGGTCAGGTCGAGCCCCAGCGTCATCGCATCAATGGCTTCATCGACAGCGCATCCCGGCGAGTAGCCCTCACCGATTCTCAGCACGATTTCCAGTTCGAAATGAACCTCTCCGACATCCCCGGGAAGCGTAATGACGTTGCCGTTCATCGCCTGAACAGCATGAGTCGGCTTTGTGAATACCATCGGCGAGGTCGGAACCTCGTTGCCAAGCTCCAGCGCATGCAGCCGGTAATTGCGCCCGATGCAATAGATATTTCGGATGGAACCTGGCAATTCTGAGCGATTGCCTCCACTACTGCTGATGGTATTGCTCATGTTGTTATTGTCGTTCATGCTTGGATCCTCGCCTCGCCTTCATTGTTCATCTTACATTGTTCACTTTTTAACGTTCACATTTCACAGTTCTTCATCCTATAAAAACTTCATTTTCTCTCTGTTATAATCTCTTCTGCGCCTCGATCTGCTCGGCCAGCTCGTTCAATTCCGTCCATCTGTCCATGAGCTGCTCCACCTTCTCCTCCAACTGCTGCTGCTCTGCGGCAAGCTCCTGAAGCTTCACGGAATCGCTGCTGAAATCAACCATGAGCTGCTGCACCTTCTCCAGCTGGGATTCGGCATCTGCGATCCAATCGTCAATCTGCTCGAAATCCCGCTGATCCTTGTAGGACATCTTCAGCGGTTTCGGCTTGGCTTGCTGATTCGCGCCGCCTCCGTTTGTGTTTGCGGCTGCATTCGAATTCGTTGCGCTGACTGCGTTGGAGGCTCCGCCAGACTTGCCTGCTGAGGCTGTATCAGACTTCTTCGCCTCACTCGAATCGCCTTGCATATATTTGCTCCTATATTCCTGATAATCCGTATAATTGCCCGTATGCTGCAGAATTCCCGATTCCTCGAAAGCGATGATTTTGTCGACCGTGCGATCCAGGAAATAACGATCATGGGAGACAACGAACACAACTCCCGGGAAATCGTCTAAATAATCCTCCAGCACGGTTAAGGTCGCGATATCCAAATCATTGGTAGGCTCGTCCAGCATAAGGACATTCGGAGCATTCATGAGCATACGCAGCAACTGAAGCCGTCGTTTCTCTCCTCCGGACAGCTTGCCGATCGGCGTCCATTGCATCGTAGATGTGAACAGGAATCGCTCCAGCATCTGACTCGCGGAAATCATCGAGCCGTCCGCTGTTTTCACTTGCTCGGCGCCTTCGCGGATATATTCAATTACTCGCAAATTCGGGTCCATCTCCTCGCGTTCTTGCGAGAACCATCCGATTTTGACGGTCAGGCCCAGCTCTACTTTGCCGGAGTCCGGCTCCAGGCGTCCTCCCAGCATTTTTAATAGGGTGGACTTTCCGCTGCCATTCCGGCCCACGATGCCGACTCGATCCTCAGGAACGGCGATATAGTCGAAATCGCTGATCAAGGTCCGGTTGCCATAACCTTTCGTCACGCCTTCCGCCCCCAGAATCTTCTTGCCGAGTCTGGAGGAGGCAACGGACAGCTCCAGCTTGCCCGTCCCTTCCTTGGGACCTGCGGATTTCAAAGCCTCGAATCGATCGATACGGGCCTTCTGCTTCGTCGTCCTCGCCTTCGCCCCGCGCCGCATCCAAGCCAGCTCATTGCGCAGCAAATTCTGGCGCTTATCCTCTGCCGCAGCCTCCCGCTCCTCCCGCTCCAGCTTCAGCTCCAGGAAACGGCTATAGTTCGCTTGATAGAAATGCACGTTCCCGCGATCCAGCTCAATCATGCGGTTGCTGACGCGATCCAGGAAATAACGGTCATGCGTAATCATCAGCAGCGCGCCGCGCCTCTTCTGCAGCATGCCTTCAAGCCAGGCTACCGACTCGTTGTCGATATGGTTCGTAGGCTCGTCCAGAATCAACACATCGGATGGCAGCAGCAAGGCCGCCGCCATGGCTACCCGCTTGCGCTGACCGCCGGACAAGGTCCCGACCTTAGCGTCGTATTGCTGAATGCCAAGCTTCGACAGCGCCGTTTTGGCTTCGCTCTCCAGACTCCAGGCATTCCGCTCATCCATTCCCTGATTCGCTTTCATCAAGTCGGCTTGAGCCTTCTCGTTGCCCGGGTTCAGCTCAAGCGCCTCCATTGCAGCCGCATAGGCTTGCACCGCCCGCAGCTCGGGCGATTCGCCGCCTAATACATGCTCCAGCACCGTTTCATTCTTGTCGAACACAGGGTCCTGCGCGAGCATGCGGACGACGACCCGGCTGCCAATCGAAATCTGGCCCGAATCCGGCTGCTCAAGCCCGGCTATCACCTTCAGAAGCGTCGACTTTCCCGTTCCATTCACGCCTATAATGCCGATATGATCGCCGTCCTCGACGCCGAAGGTAACGTCTTCGAACAACAGCTTCTCGCCATAGCTCTTCGTAATATGCTCCACGGATAATAAATGCATCGCTGTACCTCTTCATTTCTTAGGATTATAGCCTGTCGCTTATGCATATATCATACCACAAAGAAGAGCCGGACATGGACGATGCCAAGCCAGCTCTTCCTATCTTCACGTAGAGAGACGCGCATTGTGAGGCCGAACCGCAGCTTCTGCCGCCTTTTAGCGTCGAACGTACTTTTATAGCCTCTACATGCTCTTCCCCTTAGCGTTTGCCAATCATATTCTCCGGGCGAACGTACTCGTCGAATTGCTCGGAGGTGAGCAGGCCGCTCGCGATAGCAGACTCTTTCAGAGTCAGGCCCTTCTTATGCGCATTCTTCGCGATTGCTGCCGCGTTCTCATAACCGATATGCGGATTCAGCGCTGTAACGAGCATCAGGGATTGATCCAGGTTGCGCTTGATCGCCTCTTCGTTCGGCTCGATGCCCACAACGCAATTGTTATTGAAGGAAATCATGCCGTCCGCCAATAGCGCGATGGATTGCATGAAATTGTACAGGATGACCGGCTTGAATACGTTCAACTCGAAGTTGCCTTGACTCGCAGCCATGCCGATTGCCGTGTCGTTGCCGATGACCTGGCATACCGCCATCGTAAGCGCTTCGCTCTGGGTAGGATTGACCTTGCCCGGCATAATCGAGCTGCCCGGCTCGTTCTCGGGAATCGAAATTTCGCCGATGCCGCAGCGAGGTCCGCTTGCCAGCCATCTGACATCGTTGGCGATCTTCATCAAATCGGCGGCGAGCGCCTTGATCGCGCCATGCGTGTAGACCATCTGGTCGTGGCTCGTCAGGGAGTGGAATTTGTTCGCAGCGGTGACGAAGGTCTCGCCAGTCAGTGCTGTTACTTCCTCGGCAACGGCAACCGCATAGTCCGGATGCGCATTAAGTCCCGTGCCCACAGCCGTGCCGCCAAGCGCAAGTTCTCTCATCGTATCCACGCTCTGCACCAGCATCGCGCGCGTTCTGTCGAGCATGGAGTACCAGCCGCTGATTTCCTGACCAAGCGTAATCGGCGTTGCATCCTGGAGATGCGTGCGTCCGATCTTCACTAGATCCGCGAACTGCTCCGCTTTCGCGTGAAGCGTGTCGTTCAGCAAATCCAATGCGGGGAGCAACCGATCTCCGATAGAAATAACGCCGGCGATGTGCATGGCAGCCGGGAAGGTGTCGTTCGAGCTCTGCGAACGGTTTACGTCGTCATTCGGATGAACTCGGGTTGCGCTGCCGCGTTCCGCAAGCAGTTGATTCGCGCGATGCGCCACCACTTCGTTCACGTTCATATTCGTCTGCGTGCCGCTGCCAGTCTGCCAGACGACTAACGGGAATTGATCATTCCACTTGCCGCTCAAAATTTCGTCAACCGCTTCGCCGATTACTCCGGCCTTCTCCTCGTCGAGCACGCCAAGCTTGCGGTTCGCGAAGGCCGAAGCCTTCTTCACGATCGCCATCGCATACACGACCTCGATTGGCATGCGCTCGCCGCTAATCTTGAAATTCTGCAAGCTTCGCTGCGTCTGCGCGCCCCACAGCTTGTCCGCCGGAACCTTGATTTCACCCATTGTATCCTTCTCAATCCGATATTCCATTCCTTAACGACTCCTTTGCTTCTGAAAATAACTAATCACGATTCATTGGCCCGCTCTTGATTGCCCTTACGCTTGCTTCGCTTCCTTATATGCCGCGATATATGCAGCCGCTTTCTTCTCGATCAACGTCAAATCGCCGGTTTTGACCGCTTCCTTCGTCAGATCCGAACCGATGCCCACCGCTACCGCGCCTGCTTTCACCCAGTCCTTCAGGTTGTCCAGCGATACGCCGCCTGTCGGCATCACATTCGCCTGCGGCAACGGTCCTTTGATCGAAGGAATAACGCTTGGCGAATAGAGATTGCCCGGGAACAGCTTCACGATATCCGCTCCAAGCTCCATCGCATTCTGAATTTCCTGAATCGTCATCGTTCCCGGCATGACCGGAACCGCATAACGATTGCACAGCTTGATCGTGTCGGGGTTAAGCGCGGGAGCAACCACATACTCCGCTCCGGCTAGTATGGCCGCTCGAGCCGTTTCCGGATCGAGCACCGTTCCTACGCCGATAATCGCGTAATTGTCGGCATCAAGGGGAGCCGAGCTGGAATATTCCTTCGAAAGCTGCTCGATGGCGCGAAGCGCATACGGCACCGTCATCGTAATTTCAATCGCTTTGATGCCGCCCTTGATTGCGCGGCGCGCCATTTCCGCGACTTCCTCGGGCGAATCGGCCCGAAGCACGGCAACAACCCCCGCCTCGGCTAGCTGCTGCAAAATCTTTATTTTCTTCATTCGGCAATCCTTCTTTCCCTATGTATGAAAGTGATATCATAATTCCATGGCAACAAAGCCTGTCTATGCTGTCAGCTCATAATCTTCTACAATTATAGACTTTTTCAATCGCTCCAACAACTCTACAGCACCAAAACTCATCTCTCAGTCCGCTCTATTTCTTGTAATCAATCTCCAGAAACCTCTCTACCTCTGTCTCCCAGCGTTCCTTGACGAATGAAACATGCAGCGGATGCGTGTTATACGCTTCATAATCAGCCTGATTGGCAAATTCCATCGAAAATCCGAAATCATACTCATTCTTGACGCTCACCTGCCGGAGCACTTGAAATTCACTCACGCTTTCGATTGAAGACAGAATCCGCTCTCCATCCTCCAGAAATTGACGCTCTCGTTCAGAGCCCCTCTCATGCTTCAAGCTGAATATAACGGAATGCAGAATCCAATCTTTATTCTTCTCCAACATCGCCAATAACTCCTCCATTCTCATAAAACAAGGTGCATCCGGCCTCCTCGGCCGCAATGCACCATGCTTCTATCTCTTCTTATTTAACTATGCCGCTAAGCACATCGTCAATGATAAGATTGCTGGCGACCGGGCCGTAGTACAGCCAACCGGAGTTTTCCGGCATCTCGTAGATTTTCTTGTTCTTCACGGCAGGAATGTCTTGGTAGACTGTATCGTTGAGCAAATCCGCCGGCGTGCTGCCATTGTACGTCACGAGAAGCAGGTTGTCCGCATCGAGCTTCGCAAGTTTCTCCGGCGTAATTAAGTTCCAGTTCGCGGTGGACCCTTCCGAGATCTCCTTCACGACCTCGGGCACCTTCACGCCAAGATCCTTGTACAGCACGGCGCCGCTGGAGTACGTGTCGCTCACCATGTAGAATTTATCGGCAATATACCAGAGAACTGCCGCGGATTCGCCCGGAATGACCGACTGAAGCTTCGTCTTCGCGTCGCTCGCTTTGGCATTATACGCGTCAAGCACCTCTTGCGCCTTGTCCTCCATGCCGAGAACCTCGCCGATCTTCAACAGCGCTCCGTGCCAATCGCTGTTCACTTCGTCGCCAAGCGTGTAGGTTGGCGCGATTTTGTTATATTGCTCGTATTTGTCGCCTTCAACCGATGAAGAAGTACCCGTGATAATAAGATCCGGCTCAAAGCTCATCACTGCTTCATACGGAAGATCGGATGGAATCGTCGGGATGCCTTCCAGTTCCTTCTGCAAATAGTCCTGAACGCCTTTCGAGGTGCTCCATTGAGCAGCAGGCTTCACGCCAAGCGCAACGAGATAATCCTCCAGATAGGAGGCGATAATATGCTGCGGATTGGCAGGCACCTTCACTTCATGGCCGAGGCCGTCCGTCAGCGTGCGCTCTGTCGCAGGAGCTTCAGTTGCCGTTGCCGTCGGCTCTGTCGTCGCTGCGCTGTTGTTCGCCGCGTTGTTACTTTGATTATTCACGGTATTGCCATTATCATTGCTGCCGCATGCGGACAATAAGAGCGATGCTGCCAATACCGAACTGCAAATGCCTACGTAACTTCTCTTGGTCATTTTGAACTTCGACACGATTGTTTCCCCCTATGATGCTTCTCAATTGGATGAAAATAACTATCATTGCTTTTTTGCTTCTTCCTTCAAACTCCAACAATGATATCAATTCTCATTATCAATGTCAAATCGGAAGAAACGGCATTACTAGCTATTCAATCAGGGGGTACTGCTCAATGAAAGCAGAACTATTTCATGAAGCAACAGGAGTCAGAGCTCGAGCTGTAGCGTTGAAATTGCAACGTTGCAGCACCGCGACCGACTCGAGTCCGCACTGTAGCGCTGATAATCTCCGTTATATAGAACTTGTACGATTATTCAAGCGTTCTTCGCCTTGCGCCCCGTCAACGCAAAAAATACCACAAGCGCCGCCAGCACGAACAGCGAGATCACAAGCGCGAGCGGCAGCGCCGTCCCCTCGCCGCCAAGTCCGACAAGCGGCGCCGCTATGCCTCCGAATACGAACGACAGCAGGCCAAGCAGCGCCGAGGCGCTTCCCGCGCTCTGCCCCTGTTCCTGCAACGCCAATGAAACCGTCGTTGTCGATACGATCCCAACGCTGGAAACGAGCAAGAAGAACGCGATGCAGACGAATGTCAGTCCCCATCCTGCCCATACTGCAAACAGAAGCAAAGCAGCTCCGGTCGACGAGAGACAGAGTCCCGCCCCCAGCATGCCGCGCGCTGAGAACCTGCCGGCCAATCGGCCTGTCAACTGGCTGGCCGCAATAATGCCGGCTCCGTTCATCGCGAAGATCAGGCTGAAGCCTCGCGGAGTAACGCCGTAGATATCCTGCACAACGAAGGAAGAGCCCGAAATATACGCGAACATGGCGGCCATAATGAGTCCTTGCGTCAAAGCGTAACCCATAAACGCCGAGTCTGTAAGCAAGCGCCGGAATATAAGCAAGGTATTGCGCATTCCTCCTCTCGACCTGCGCTCCTCCGGCAGCGATTCCTTAAGGCCGAACCAAATGGCGGCTAGCAGCAGCAAGCCCGTTCCGCATAAGACGGCAAATACCCCGCGCCATGAAGTATATACGAGAACCTCTGCGCCGATAATAGGCGCTAATATGGGAGCAGCGCCATTCACGAGCATCAGGAGCGCAAGGAACTTCGTCAGCTCTACGCCGGAATAGAGATCGCGAACGCTTGCGCGCGAGATGACGATGCCCGCCGCGCCGGCAAAGCCTTGAAGGAATCGCAGCGCAATAAACAACCACACATTCGGCGCGAACACGCAGCATAGCGACGCTGCGGCGTAGATGAACAGGCCGATTAGCAGCGGCATCCGCCGGCCCCGCACATCGCTGATCGGCCCTATGATGAGTTGTCCGAGCGCGATGCCAATCATGCAGGTCGTCAAACTGAGCTGGCTGAGCGAAGGCGAGGCGTCAAGGGCCTTCGCCAGCGATGGCAGCGCCGGCAAATACATATCGATGCTGAGCGGCGCGATTGCGGATAGAGAGCCGAGAAGAACGGCGATTATAAAGGTTCCCCGTCTCGAGGCCGATATTTCCATTTTTTGCAAAGCTTTCATTCAGCGATTTCCTTTCCAAATCCAATTACATAAAAATAAATAATAGAATGCCAACGATAAAGCAATAATAAGCAAAATACCCCAAGTTGCCCTTTTCCATTATATTCATCAGCCATTTCATCGAGAAATAGGTCGTAACCAGCGTTGCTGCAAACGCGAGAATATAAGGCAGCAGCAGCGAGCTGAATTCAGGGTCGCTCGTAATATCCGACAAGCCGAGCACAATGCCGCCAAGGCTGACGGGAATATAGAGCATGAAGGAAAAGCGAAGCGCCGTCTCCTGCTTCATGCCGACCGCCACCGATGCGATGACCGTCGCTCCCGAGCGGCTGATGCCCGGAATGAGAGCGACAGCCTGAGCCAGGCCGACAAGCAGCGCGTCCCTCGTACGAAGATCGCCGTCGCGCTTCTTGCCCCGCAGATTGCGGATGAGCCACAGCGCGCAGCCGGTAATGAGCAAGGTAATGGCTACCGTATGTACGGATGTGAAAATCCTTTCAATATCGTCCTTGAACAAAACGCCGATTACGCCTGCGGGAATCGTCCCGATGATGACATAAACGATGAACATGAAATCGGATCGGTATTCCCTCTTGCGGGTAAGCGCGAATTGCGCTCCATTCACGATCAATTTGCCAATAACGCTGCGATAAATAACGAGAATGGCGAGCAAGGAAGCCGTGTTAAGCAGCACCTCCAGCGACAAGCCGTTCTGCTCTACGTCGAGCAGCTTCTGCGCGACCACCAAGTGCCCGCTTGATGATACGGGAATCGGCTCCGTCACGCCCTGCACAATGCCCAATACGAAATATTTCAGCCACAACCAAGTATCTGTCATCTCCAGCCATCCTCCCAATCCTGCAACTCTTCTATATTATTTTCTAAAATAGTATAAACGATAAAAGCGCGGATGAGAAACGGCGCGAATACCTAATTCTTGTTCGAGTTGCTGCGGGGGAAGAGCATTGCGGCAGAATTTCTGGTAAAATAAAAGCTGCAGCTTACTATCGGAGGTTTTGACATTTGGACTATATTGTATTGGATATTGAATTTAACGGTCGAAAATTCGCCAGCGAGCTTCCGATGGAAGTTATTGAAATAGGCGCGGTGAGACTGGATTCCTCTCTGCAAGCCGTCGATGAATTCACCGCCTTTATCAAACCGGTGTATTTCGCCAAGCTTAACTCCTTCATTCAGAAAAAAACGGGCATCCCTCAGGAAGCCATCAATACCGCAGAGCGTTTCCCCAGCGTCATTAAAAATTTCTTATCCTGGCTGAGCCGCAGCCCCGATCCGCTTATCATTACCTGGGGCGGAGAGGATCTGAAGCGGATTGTGCTCGATACGCGCATGCATAAGATGGATGATCATTATTGGATGACCACCCCTTATTACGACCTGCTGAAGGGCTTTCTCCGTTATCGCGGATTGACGAACGACGTCAGCGTAGAGGCGGCCTTGCTGGAGCTTGGCTTGTCTTCGGACGGCTCTGCGCATCGCGCGCTCGATGACGCCAGAATGACGGCGGATATATTCCGCGCCGCCTATCCCCATCTCGATTTCAGCTACCGACAGCATTATAAGGACCTCTACACGAATGCGAAGGAACGCCGCCTGATCAAAAACGCGGTGCGGTTGCTGCGTTCCCAGAAGGTGGAGCCGACTTGGGAGGCATTCGTCGAGAAGGTGCTGAAGGATAAGGCGGCGCTGGAAAATCCGAAGAAAGCGGCGGAGATGCAGGAATACTTTGCCTCAGAGCTGTTCAAGAAGCCAAAGCCTGCGGCGGCGAAAGCGAAGGAAAAAGAACGCACAGACTCCGGAGCAAGCGACGATACCGATTTGTCGGCAAACCAGGTTGACGATAGCGCGGTCAATAGCGCCGCCTTAGAGAAGAACGCTGGAGCTCACTCGGAGACAAGCTCTGAAGAGACCTCACAGGAGTAGTTCCGGATAATCGGGACAGCTCTTGTGCTCGTTTTCGAGCCTCCAGAATTACTTTATGCAACTATAGCCCTACTCTTTCAGAGCAACCGCCCTCCGAGAAGAGCCGCGGCCAGCTCTACAGCGAGAGCGGCGGTGCGTTTGCCTTGATCAAGCGACGGATTCAGCTCCACGATATCCAGCGAACCTATCTTGCCCGAAGCTCCGAACAACTCCATCGCGAGCCTTGCTTCCCGATAGATGATGCCGCCCGGCACAGGCGTGCCAACCCCTGGAGCTTCGAGCGGATCGAGCGAATCCATATCAAGACTGAGATGCACCGCATCGGTACCGTCATCCGCTATGGCCAGCGCCCGCGCCGCTGCCTCCTCCATGCCCAATCTGTCTATCTCCCTCATCGTGAAGCAATGAATGCCGGAGGACTTGATGAATTCCCTCTCTCCCTCATCCAAATCCCGGGCTCCGACCAGCACAATGTTCTTGGGATCGATCAATCTGCTGCCCACGCCAATATCCGTCAGTTTGAACACGCCAAGTCCCATGGCAATCGCCAACACCATGCCATGCATATTTCCGCTCGGAGTTGTTCGTTCCGTGTTAAGATCGCCATGCGCGTCCAGCCATATAACCCCAAGCCTATTATGACAGCGCGACAACCCCGCGAGCGTGCCAATAGCTGTGCTGTGATCGCCCCCGAGCAGAATGGGAAAGGCTGATCGGCGGACAGCTTGCTCCACGCTGTCCGCCGTCAGCCTGCTCATATGTTCAACCTCATGCTTGTTCTTTATTGCTGTCCAAATAACATCTCGCTTGGAAGGAGCTTCTGCGCATTGCAAATCCTCAGAGCTCTTCGATTCATACTGTTGTCGCTTGGGAGCTGACTCTTCTTCCCACGCTTCATTCAACTGTGATCCGGCGTCAGCTTCCTGTCCCCCAACTTCACTCAGTAGCGACGACTCCTCGTCTGCCCCCGGTCGCATAGATCCAGATCTCTGCGTCTCGTTATCTCCCCCCTGTCGTTCAGCCCAAATCCGCTGCAGATCGTCGTCTGCCAGTTGCCGATCGACAATACCGATCTGAGCCGTTGCTGCGTCAACCCATTCGCATGGCTCCAGCTTATGTCCCAGCCGACTCAGCCGTTCAATCAACCCTGCTCCCAGCAAGGCCTGGGGTCCAAGCTCCGTTCCGGCCACGCCCGCCCCCTTACCGAACGGTACGGCGATTGGCAAGATGCGCCTCCCGGCATGGGCGACACTTACACACCCTTCTCTAGACACCGCACCCACGCTTACATCCGACTTTACACTTTCTTTCGGCTTCTCACTCTCCTTCATGGCTGTAATCGGCTTTTCGCTCGTATCCAGCTTTCCCTTTGCACCGGGCTTCCCGCTCACATCCGACATCACGCCCGTATCCGGTTTCCCGTTTGCATCCTGCTTATCGCCTGTATACAGCCTGTAGCTCACATCTGACTTCACACCCTCTTTCAACTTCCTCTTCCCACTCGATCCCCTCTTCGTGTGCTCGTTATCTTCCATCCGCTCTCCCTCCTCGCCCCATGAAGATTGTGTTCCAGCCGTTCAAGAGCCATGAAGCACTCTGGAGAGCCGTTCGACGGCATAATCCAGCTCGCTTCTCGTAATGACAAGCGGCGGAGCAAGCCGGATAATATGCTCATGCGTCTCCTTGCACAAGAGTCCCTCATTCATCAATTTCTCGCAAAAGGGTCTGGCCGGCGCGTCGAGCACAATTCCGACGAACAAGCCCCTTCCTCTAATCTCGACGATGTGCGTCGATTTCAGCCTGGACAGCCGCTCCATAAGCTCAAAGCCAAGCTCGAGCGAACGCTCGGCAAGCCTTTCGTCTTCCAAGACATCGAGCGCCGCCGATGCCACGGCGCAAGCGAGTGGGTTGCCGCCGAAGGTCGAGCCATGCGAGCCCGGCTCGAATACGCCCATAATCTCTCGATCAGCAGCAATCGCGGAGATCGGCACAACTCCGCCGCCAAGCGCTTTGCCGAGAATGAATATATCCGGGTCCACGCCCTCCCATTCGACCGCAAATTTCTTGCCGGTTCGGCCGAAGCCGGTCTGAATTTCATCAGCCGCAAGCAACACTCCGTTATCCTTGCATAGCTTCGCCGCCGCTGCCAGATATCCGTCCGGCGGCATGACAATGCCCGCCTCTCCCTGAATCGGCTCGATCAGCAAAGCGGCGGTATACGGGGTAATCGCTCCTCTCAGAGCTTCGATATCTCCATAAGGAACGCTCCGGAAGCCCGGCGTAAACGGCCCGAAGCGGTATTTGTACAGATCGGTGGAAGAAAGCGAGGTTGCCGTAATGGTGCGACCGTGGAAATTGCCTTCGCAGACGATAATCTCGGCTTTGTTCTCGGGAACGCCTTTGTGGCGGTACGCCCAGCGCCGAGCCGCCTTGATGGCGGTCTCCACCGCCTCCGCCCCCGTGTTCATCGCCAGAATGTTGGAATTGCCGGTATACTTCGACAGCTTCTCGTAGAACGGCCCCGACACTTCGTTGTGGAACGCCCGGGAAGTAAGCGTCACCTTATCCGCCTGCTCTTTCAGCGCGGCAATAATGCGGGGATGTCGATGTCCTTGATTCAGCGCGGAATAAGCGCTTAGCATATCCATGTACCTCTTGCCCGACGAATCCGTTACCCAAACGCCTTCCGCTTGCGAAATCGCCACAGGAAGCGGCTCATAATTACGCGCCCCGTATTGCTCGGCCTGGCGAATCGACTGCGGGATGTTCTCTGTATCCATGGAGGTTCCTCCTTCATGCTGCTCTCTTGGATGCCTATATCCTAGTCTATTCACCTAAGCGCAGAAGCGAACCCTCTTCTGAGCAACCTTCCGCGAGATTCTCTAATCTCCGGCCGTCAGCAATCCCCGATTTACCTTGTCCTGAACAATGCGAAGCCGCACGAAGAAGCCGATCGCCGCAGCGGTCAAGCCGATAATTATCCCAATCCAGAGCCCGTAAGGCCCAAACTCCGAATATTCGGCAAGCAGATAACCCGAAGGAATCCCGATTATCCAATAGGCGGTTAAAGCAATGAAGAACGGAATTCGCACATCCTTGTAGCCTCTCAGAATGCCAAGCATAGAGGATTGCAGAACATCGGACAGTTGGTAAAAGATCGAAACCACCATAAACTCGGCGGCTAGAACCGCGAGCTCCTCATCTCCGTTGTAGAGCAAGGCAATCTGCTCGCGGAACAGAAGCAGAACCATCGCGCAAAGCATCATATACAGAACGCCAAGCCCGATTCCGAGCAAGCTGTACTTGCGCGCCGCCTTCAGTCTGCCGCCGCCGAACGAATAGCCCACAAGAATCGTAAGGCCCATCGATATGCTGAGCGGAACCATGAAGATCAGCGTCGAGAAGCTAAGCGCGATTTGATGCGCCGCAACCGTCATGGTTGAGAACATTTTGCCCATCAACAACGTCACGAAAGCAAATATGCTTACCTCGAAGAAGATCGAGAAGCCGATGGGGATGCCGATGCCGAGAATGTCGCGCCAAGCCCGAAGAGACGGCCTTGCCCAGCTCGCGAACAAACGAAATCCTCTGAGCGCCTGCACGCGAAAAACCATTCCAATGCTGACGAAGAGAATAATCCAATACGTCGCCGCAGTCGCGTAGCCCGCCCCGATGCCACCTAGCTCGGGAACGCCCAGCTTGCCGAAGATAAAGATATAATTGAGTGCGACATTGAACGGTATTGCAATCAAAATAATAATCATCGAAATACGCGTCAGTCCGAGCGCATCGAAGAAATAGCGAAACACGTTCGCGGCGAACATTGGAATGATTCCTGCTGCCAGCGCGATTAGATAATACGTCGCGACATGGCGCACCTGCTCGCCAAGCTCCATCCAGCCAATAACCGGCTTCAGCAGCGCCGCCCCCGCCGCAGCCACGATGATCGCAATCGCAACCGATACATAGAGACTCTGATGAATCGCACCCGTGATCTTCTCCTTCCGATCACCGCCCATTAATTGCGCCACGATAGGAGACACTGCCATCAGAATACCGTTGATGCCGGCCATGATCGGAAGCCAGAGGCTCGACCCTATCGCAACGCCGGCAAGATCATCCTCGCTGACACGGCCCGACATGATCGTATCCGATAAATTGAGCGCGTACATTCCGAGCTGCGTAATCATGATCGGCCATATGATTTTGAGAAAAAGTCTCAATCTTTCTTTCCAAGTATCTGCGTGATGCATAGTTCCCCAACCTCCAAGAACAGAGAGAACGCCCATCCCAAGGGACAGGCGCTCCTCTGTCGTGTATGCTTGCCGGAATCTGTCGGTCCGTTAAACGTCCGCTATGTGCTATCGTTTCGGCGAGAGCTTCACGTATTCATCCGAAAGCTTCATCAGACTCATAATATAATCATAGTCGTCTCGATATTGACTGAAATCCGCCACGGGCTCCAGCGTGTTAATATCATACGCGGTGCCGTCATCGAAGCCGGTTCCCGGAACGAACATAATGTCGTCGTTGAAGAAGGAGCCTGTCGGCATATAATAGCGCATGCCGATGACATTGTTCGATGTGTTCAGCAAATCGCGGCCGAACACTGTGTACCCTTCGTCCTTCAGATTCAGACCAAGCAGGTTCGCAAGCGTCGGCATAATATCGACCTGTCCGCCAACCTTCGTCGAGGTCTGACCCTCAATGCCGGGCACATGAATGATGAGCGGAATGTTGAAGCGGCTGAGACGCTCCTCGTACTTCATGCCAAGCGTCTGCTCGACCCATGCGGGGTCGTTGTCCTTCGTCTGCATGCCGAAGTGGTCGCCGTAGATGACCAGAACCGTATTATCGTACATGCCTTTATCCTTCAGCGCCTGAATGAAATCGCCAATGGCTTTGTCCGTATATTTCGCAGCTTCAATATAATGCCCGAGCTGCTTGCCTTCCAGTTCCGCAGGAAGCTTGATTTCCCGGAACTCTTCCGGAATGACGAAAGGATGATGACTGGATGCCGTAATAAACTGCGCGTAAAATGGCGTATTCTTGTCATGCAGCGAGGACAGCTTCTCCATGCCGACGCGGTAGAGCTCTTCGTCCGAAGCGCCGAACGCGTTGAATTTGTCATCCGTGAAGCTTGGTTTATCGTAATATTTTGTGAAGCCCAGCGCCGGATACAGATCGTTCCGGTTCCAGAACGTCACATCGTTCACGTGAAACGTATTCGATACATAATTATATTTCGCAAGCAATCTTGGCATACTAGGAATCGCGCGGTCTCCGTAGCCCTTCGACATGGCGATGTCGCCTGTCGGATAGATGCCGGTATTCGATAGGAATTCGGCGTCGGAAGTATTTCCCGGTCCAATCTGCTGGAACACATTCGAGAAATAAAAGCTGTTCTTGATGAGGTCATCCAGCACGGGAGTAACCTTCTGACCGTCGATGTCCATGCCGACCAGGATGTCCTGGAAGGATTCCATCTGTATGACAACGACGTTCATGCCCTTCGCCACGCCGAAGAAGCTGTTGCTGCCGGCCTCCACCTTCGCCCCGACGCCAGTCAAATAATCGCTTTCCAACTGCTCGAGCGCTGCTTGCGTCTCGTTAACGGATCCGTCGGCGATCGCTTCATTCTCGATCCGCGCGTTGATCGCAGTCGCCACCTGATAATTAAGCACGCCGAGTCTCTCCGACTGCACAAGTTCATTGGAGATATCGTGGTTGGCGCGAATATAAAGCGCCGATGCGCCGATCGTCAGAAGCAGCGCAATCGCGACGTACAGCGGCTTGCCCACCCGAGTGCTCTTCGTTACCCGGTTCTTGCTTCTTAGCGTAACCGCATAGAGTAATGCCAATACCACAAAATCAACAAAAAACAAATAATCCTTCGTTTGAATCGTAGCCGTTACGCTGTCCTGCACCTGACCGAGCTGATTCGCGCCCGACAAAGCCGTATACGTCGGCATGGAACCGTAGAAGGTGAAGTAAACGGTACACGCAAACAGCAGCAGGGACATGACAATGTTAAATATCGTGAACACGGTCATCTTCCAATTGACCGATGTCAATAACTCAAGAACGAACATAAGCGTCAGGATGGCCGCCGCATCCGAGAACAATCGCACGATCTCTACATTGTCGAATACGAAATGGCGGAAAAGCATTATTTTCAACATAACCAGTATAAAGGTCGTCCAGAAGGTAGACCTTCGGACGGTATTCATGATGGCAACCAAGTGTTTCACTCTCCTTAATAGATACTCCCAGGACTACTCGAACAAAAGAAAAACCGTCCCCTTGCGACGGTTCTTATCATTATGAAATGTTAAGTTAATATTAACGCATCCCTCTTCAGAAATAAATAGGGAACTGCAGACAATCCATCCAATTCACAATATCGACAATGTCGAGCAGAATTGAGAAATGGACATATTAGGCTTTGTCATAACGGCACTCTTTCGCTATAATAAAAACATATGTTCGGAGACGAATTCATGATAGAGAAGGAGTGTCTATATTCATATGAAGCTGGTGTCATGGAATGTGAACGGGCTGCGGGCCTGTGTGACCAAAGGATACATGGATTATTTCAAGGCAGTTGACGCAGATATCTTCTGCCTGCAAGAAACGAAGCTGCAAGGGGGTCAGATCGAAATGGAGCTTGGGGACGATTATGAGCTCTATTGGAACTATGCGGAGAAGAAGGGATACTCGGGTACGGCTGTCTTCACGCGGAAGAAGCCCCTTTCCGTTCACTACGGCATGGAGGATAATTACGAACCCGAGGGTCGAATGATTACACTGGAGTTCGAGGCGTTCTACTTGGTTACGGTTTATACGCCGAACGCGAAGCGCGATCTTGCAAGGCTCGAGTACCGTCTGGAGTGGGAAGCGAGATTCCAGCGCTATTTGAAGGAGCTTGACGCGAAGAAACCGGTCATTGTATGCGGGGATCTCAATGTGGCGCATCAAGCGATTGATTTGAAAAATCCGAAATCGAACGAAGGCAATTCCGGTTTCACGCCCGAGGAGCGCGCCTGCATGACGGAGCTGCTGAATGCAGGCTTCACCGACTCGTTCCGCCATCTCTATCCCGATCAGACCGGAGCTTATTCGTGGTGGTCCTATATGCCGAAGATCCGGGAGCGGAATGTGGGCTGGCGGATCGACTATTTCCTCGTGTCGGACAGGCTGGCAGAGTCGATCTCGGCAGCTGGCATCGACGCGCATGTGATGGGAAGCGATCATTGTCCGGTGACGCTGGAGCTGGGGGCTTTTGAGCTGGATAAACTGAATTTGGAGGCTCCTTAATTGGAAGGTTTAGTCCTTTCTTTGAGTTGAAGTTGAACACTTTAAAAGTGAGAGAACAAGCAGAGGCAAGGGGCGCGCCCCTTGCTTCTTTGCAGTCTTGCTATTCTGCTGTTCTTCTGTGTTCTTCTGTTCTTCTGTTCTTCTGTTCCTCAGTTCTTCTATGTTCTGCATTTCTGCATTTCTGCAGTTCGCTAGCAATTCGTCGCTTGTTGCTCGTCCCAACTATCCAATTCCTGCAAATATCCATCCTTTCAAAACGCTTAAACTTACCTCATACAAATTCCTGCAAATATCCATCAATCCTATCTTCACGATCCAGTAATAAGTCAATTCAGCGAAAATTACTGGATATTTGCATCATTTTACGAAAAATAAGCCAATTGAGCGAGAAAGCCTGTATATTTGCAGGATTTCAGAGGATCAGAGGATTAGAGGGATCAGGTGATCAGACAATTGTGGATCAGAAGATCAGAAAGATCGCTCCGTCAATCACTCTCTCAATCCTTCAACACCTCAACCTTGGCATCATAAATTCGGAACATCGTTTTGTAGCCCGATTCATCGACCTTGATGCCGACATCGAGTCTGCCCGTCAGTTGAAGCGGGGCTGAGGTATAACGAAGCTTGTCACTGTCCTTCACGAACACGATCATAATTTTGTTCCAATAGGTCTCGTCGCCGTTGTCGAACGGGCATTCCGCGCCAGGCTCGGGTATGAGCAAGAACCAATTGTTCTCGAACGACATGACCTCGCCCATAAAGCCTTTAATCTGAACGGTCTTGTTCGCTTCAGAAAGATCCCAGAACGCGTCCGAAGGCGTGCTTTGATCCTCGTTGTCGAAGAAGCCGTTCCATGATATTGGAGTATACTTCTTGCTCGAAGCAACTGTTGCAGCAGGAACCGATGTTGCCAAGGGAGCCGCTGATGACTCGGACGGTGATCGCTCCTCGGCAACCGGTGTCGCTGATGGCCCGGAAGGAGCTTGTGTCACGGCAGGCGTTTTCGTTGGCGCCTCCGAAGGTGATTGCGACACGGCAGGCGACGATGCCGATTCAGCAGTTGTCGATTGCGCCTCCGTAGTTGACGATGTCGACGCTGCAGTTGTCGATTGCGCTTCCGCAGTCGACGTCGCTGGCGACTCAGATGTCGGTGTCGCCTCTTCATTCGGCGACAATGAAGGGACAGCATGCGCCTCCGCAGTCGAGCTCGCTGACGCTCTGGCATTCATCTGGGGCTCCGAATCAAGCACCATCGCCTCATCACCAATCTCGGCTTGCTTCGTCACGCCCCCAGCGACCGCCTTCTCACCCAAAGCATCAATGAAAGTGCCCGCTTCCTCCCCATCCTGCTGCTTGCCGCATCCTGATGCCGCCATAATAGAAGCGGCCACAGCCAGTATAATCATTCTCTTGAACATTCTCGATTTGCCAGTCATGTCTCTATTCCTCCTCTCTTAAGCTTTGAACAGCGTTAACGCATCTGACTGGTATACTTTCAAAGAAGGACCAAGCGACGCGACGGCTCCGACGAGGAGCGCGGCAAGCACTAACAGGGTCTCGCCGTCCGCCCAATTCCAGGCTTGCAGCAAGACGCCCGTTTGCGCGAAGACCGCATCGCTGAACAGCGCGGCGAGCAGATGGCCGAGCAGCAGTCCGAACACGACGCCTAAGGCAGTAAGCATAAGCCCTTCTCCAACGAGACTCGACATAATGTACATTCTCGATTTGCCAATCAATCGCAGCAGTCCAACTTCCCGTTGCTTCTCTTGAATAGATGCGATGAGCGCGAGCAGCAAAGTCACGGCCGATAGCAGCATACAGACGAGCATCACAATCGATAGTAATTGCGATCCGCTGTCGACCATATTCAGCACATCGGCAATCGCTTTGCTGGAATAGACCGCTTGAACATGGTCGATGGCGTCATATTTCAGCTTCATCGTCTGGGCTCCCATTAACGAACGAGGTTTAATTAGGATCGCAGTGACTTCCTTATGCTCATCCGCATCGGGATGCACAGCCCAGGCATACTCCATCGTGGTGAAGATGCCTCGGTCATCCGGCGTATTCAGCTTCGGCAGAATGCCTACAACCCGGTAGCTGAAGCTGGCATGCTCGTCATGACCCTCTTCCTCCCCTTCGTCGAAGGATTCCACTCCATGCTCTACAAGTCCGTGAGCTCCTGCAAACGTGTCGCCGACCTTCAGATGCAACGCTTTCGCGACGGAATACCCTACTGTAACTTCCCCAAGCTGCGAATACAGCCTTCCTTGGGACAGCTTGCGATTCTCGTATCGGGTCGGAAAATAAGCCGCATCGACGCCGATAATCCGATAGCCGTCATGATTGTCTCCCATTGTCACGCCGAATGCCGCTTGGGCCTCAGAGCTGTTCTTGGCATCCTCCAAGACGCTCAGCGGAATGTTGTCGACAGGAGCGCCTACCCGATAGAATGTGCTGAGCACAAGCTGCGTATCGCTTCCATCCGCGCCGACAACAAGATCGAATGGGCCATAGCCCTTCTCGGCGCTCTGCTCTACTCCTGCCTGACTCATGAGCAGCAACGCGAACAAAGCGACCGTGACCATGACCGCGAATATAGTCAGCAGCGACAATAGATAACGATGTCTCATGCTTCTCCACACATAATGAAGCGCGTTCATGCCTCTGCCCCTCTCAGCGATGCAAAGAAATCGCTATGCTCCCGCGAGCGCGAGCTTGCAAGACATCGATTGATATCGCCAATGTGAATGATGGATTCGAACAACTCCGCCAAATGAAGATCATGCGTAACCGCGACAAGGGTCGACCTCTTCTCCGCACATACTTGAATCAGCAAGTTCATGATGGAGGAAGCGGTCTCCCAATCGAGGCTTCCCGTCGGTTCGTCAGCAAGAACCAGCTTCGGCTCGTTAATAAGCGCCCGAATGATGGCCACCCGCTGCTGTTGTCCTCTGGAGAGCTGGGAAGGCAGCTGATTCATACGATCTGCGAGGCCGACTCTGGCGAACCATTCCCGCAACAGCGCATTCCTCTCCCCTTTAGTCATCCTTCTAGTCAGAGCAAGCTCGATATTTTGCTTCACGGTCAGGGATGGGATCAAATAAAAATCTTGAAATACATAGCCGATATTACGCGCTCGGAACGCGTCTCTTTCCCGTTCCTTCATACCCCTTACCGGTTGCCCCGCCACTTCAATCTCCCCATCGTCGGCGGCAATTACGCCACCTAGCAAATGCAGCAACGTGCTCTTACCGCTGCCGCTTGGACCGATTATAGCTGCTTGCCTGCCTTCATCGAACGTCCAATCCTCCACGTCGATGATAGGTACCCCTCGCCCCTGCAGACGATAGGACTTCATAAGCGAGCGAAGTCGGATGATTTCCCCCATAATTCTTCTCCTTTCAAGCAAAAAGCATATTGAAGAGCACATTCAGCAAAACGGACAGGAGAGCAACTGCCGCCCCTGTCCGTATCCCTTCCACAATTTCCATGCTAGTCATTCCTGCAAAGCACTCGCTGCCTTAATCGGCATTACTTCACGATTCGCTCCGACAAGGAATCCCAAGTCATGCTCATGCCTGTCAATTGGTTGAAAGCGTCAAGCGTCAGATACAGCTTGCCGTTGTCGATATCGCTGTGCAAACCGGAATCAGTTCCGTTAATCAGCACCACGCCATTATCCAGTTGAACGCTCAGCTCAGCGCCATTATAGGAAATAACTGCCGTGCGCGTGCCGCTGTTCCACTCCACGCTGCCGCCCAGACTCTCTGCAAGCGCCTTGGCCGGGAACATGATTTCATTGTCTCTGGTTTGCTTGAATTTCGGATACATATACTTCGCTTGCATCATAGCCGACGCGGCATCCAGGTCGACTCCGATAACTTCCGCAGATGTTTTCGCGATTTGCGTATTGTCGATTTGCCCTTTCACCTTATCGGCAATCGGGCCGTAAGCCCATACGCCCACGTCAACAGCTGTGTGCCCGTGTCCGCTCCAACCGACCAAGAGTCGCGAGCTCACAACCTCGTTATAACCGCCCTCGCGGCCATAGGAGGAACCGTCGCCTGCTAGAATACGCTCAGCTTCTTCATCCGTCAAATCTTTAATCCAAGTGTTCGCCGCAACGATCTTCTTCACATCGGCAATCGTTTCAGCATCCTTCAACGAGCTTGCGATTGATTCGGAGGAATGCAGCTGCTTGTCCCACAGATCCACATTCAGTTCATAAATATTATCGATGGCAAGCGACAGTCCGCCTGTCTCATGGTCAGCGGTAATCACAACCGAAGTGTTGCCGTCCTTCTTCGCGAAATCCATAGCCACTTTCACAGCCGCATCGAAATCCAGCATTTCTTGAACAGTTGTAGGGAAATCGTTCGCATGCGAGGCATGGTCGATGCGTCCGCCCTCGATCATCATCGCGAAGCCGTCCTCATCCTGCGACAGCAGCTCGATCGCCTTCGACGTCATGTCGGCAAGCGAAGGGATGTCTTCCGTGCGATCTGGCGTATAAGCCACATGCGAGCTTCCGAACAAACCAAGCGCCATGCCGCTGTCGGCAGGCAGCGCATTAAGGCTTGCCGCGTCACTTACGTAGTTGTAGCCCTTTGCCTCGAAGTCGCCGATAATGCTGCCGTCTGGGCGTTTGCCCTTCTCGTCTTTTCCCAGGAAATAAGCGCTGCCGCCGCCGAACAGTACATCCACGCCGCTATCGAGATATTGCGATGCAATCGCCACCTCGTTATCGCGGCTTCTCACATGAGACGCGAACACGGCCGGCGTCGCGTGCGTGATTCTGGCCGTCGTCACGAGCCCCGTCGCTTTGCCAGCCATCTCGGCCGCTTCAATTGTTGAAGCGTATGGCTTGGCGATATCCTCATTCGAAATCGAGATTGCCGCGTTATACGTTTTGTTGCCTGTCGCGAAGGCCGTTCCCGCCGATGCCGAATCCGTTACCGCTCCGGATACGACTGTGCCGCCGTCTTCTCCGCGATCCGCATAGGTGGTCGCTTGTCCCACATAATAATCATCCAGCGTCAGATGATCGATGCCCTTGTTGTACATAAGATAATCGCGGGCTGCCGTTACTTGCGCAGGGCCCATTCCGTCGCCGATAAGAACGATCAGATTTTTGGAAGGCGCCTCGTTTGCGGGAGCCGCATCCTCCGCGGCCATTGCCGTCGAGGAAAGCACAGATAAGGAAAGGCAGCTTGCAAGAGCGGTATTCAGCATCTTCTTCTTCAAAATAAAATCCCTCCATACCAATCAATGTATTAAGTGCATTGACTGTAGTATGGAGGAACAACGTAATCCCCATATTAACGTTTTGTGGATATTTGGTAAATATCCGTCCGCCGATCGCGGAAATTAAGCACCTCGCCGGATTTCCGATAACGCTGAAGCGTCTCGATATCAACCTCCGCCATGATGACCGTCTCCGTATTTTCGCTGCATTCGCCTGCAATGCCGTCACGCGGGAACAGTGGATCAGCGGGCGTATAGATGCCGGATTGGGCGTACTGAATATCAACGTTATCGACATGCGTCAGATTTCCGACCGTGCCGGCTGTAACGGTATATATCTGGTTCTCGATTGCCCTTGCCTGAGCGCAGTATTTCACGCGAAGGAAGGTTTGTCTATCCTCGGCGCAGAACGGGACGAATAGAATCTGCGCGCCCTCCTGCGCCACCATGCGAGAAATTTCGGGATATTCGATATCTCCGCTGAGCTGAATCGATATTTTGCCGCAATCCGTTTCGAAGACTTCGAGCGTGTTGCCTCCGTTGATGCCCCACCATTTCCGCTCGTTCGGCGAGATATGCAGCTTGTATTGCTGCGCGATGGAGCCGTCGCGGCGGAATAGATGCGCCACGCTGTACATGCGGTTGTTGATCTCCATGAAATGCGAGCCGCCGATAATATTGACATTGTACTTCACCGCGAGATCCGAGAACAGCTCCATATACGCTTCCGTGAACGTGCTGAGCTTGCGCACCGCAAGACTGGGCGAGCGCTCGTCGAGGAACGAGAGCAGCTGCATCGTGAAGTTTTCCGGGAACACGGCGAAATCCGATTTGTAATCCGAAGCCACATCGACATAATGCTCGCATTGCGTCGCAAATTCATCGAAGGAGTCGATCTTCTTCATCATATATTGCACCACGCAGATACGTACGGGGAAGGAGAGCTTGTAATGAATTTTGCTAATGCTGGGCTTGTAATCGATATTGTTCCATTCCAAGAGCGCCGCATAATGCATCGAATCCTGATCATCCGGCAAATAATTCGTAATGATTCGCTTGAGCGTGAAGCCGTTCATCATCTGGAACGTCAGCACGGGATCGTATATATTCTGCTGAAGCACTTCCTCCGCGTACGCGCGAGGAGACATCTTGTCGCTATAGGAATGATAACCGGGAAGTCGGCCGCCGACAATTATGCTCTTCAAATTCATTTGCTCCGCAAGAAGCTTGCGCGCCTCATAGAGCCTGCGCCCAATCTTCATTCTGCGGTATTCGGGATGCACCATAACCTCCATGCCGTACAGATTCTCGCCGCGCGGATTATGATTGCGAATATAGCCGTCGTCTGTAATTTCGGAGTAGGTATGCTGCTCCAGATAATCTTCGAAATTCACAATCAGGCTCGAGCAGGAGCCGATGATCTCGCCATCGAGCTCGATGCAGATTTGTCCTTCCGGGAACAGCTTCAAATGACTTTCGAGCTGATCGAACTTCCATGGGTCCATGTTGGGAAAACAAATATTTTGAAGCTTGATAATGGCGGGGAAATCCCGGCGTTCAATGTTCCGAACAATCATCTTCTTCTCAAACTGCGATATCTGGTCGCTTGTCATTGCGTATCCCTCATTCGGCATTTATTGGTATGACACTCTATTTATACTCCTGTGAAAAAATGATATACCTTCTTCTATTTTAAACATGCCGACAACGTTTGAATCACTGCTGCGACGCTCTTTCCTTAATCCTCTTCCGTCTTCACCCATGGAGAATACAGAATACGTCCCCTTCTTCGAATCTTGGCATTCACAGTAATATCGAGCTTGGCCTCCGGCAGAATTTGCCGGCTCCACTTGTCCTCAATCGCGCTCCATACCCTTGGATGTCGATCGTCCAGCGTGTTGCCGAAGGAGAATATATCCACTTTCCAATCCATTGCTGTTTTTTTGAAAGAAGCCTCAATTTCCGATCGTACCGTAGCAGCGAATTGCTCCTCAAGATAAGACAAGTACCTCTGATCAATGACTTTGAATTGATTTGTCAAATCCGCAATATCAAGATTCGTCTTAATATTGATTTTAATAATCGGAATGTCTCCATCGTAGCTCACATTTGCCTTGCGATGAATTTTGCCTGACACCTCCAACGTCACATAACAATCCTTATTCTCATCCATGCATGGCACGCGGACGACTGCGCTCTTCATTTCATTCGTCACCCACAGTAAGCCACGAGTTTCCCTCTTGTTCAATGTGCCGATCATCTTGGTTTCTCTGAAGACAGCCGTTCCTTCAACAAAAAACAAATTGGATTGTTTGGAATCCTTTCCCTGATAAGATTTGATGCCAACCTTCTCCTCGTCGTAATCCTTCTGTTCATACATCTTGATAATCGGCAGGTAGGGCTGACCGCCCTTGGGATGACTGAGATTGTAAGTAAACTCATTAAAGCTGACAGACGGAGCTTCCGCTTCGATTGGCGAATACTTGAATTGATTATGGAGCAGCTTCGCCGACATGGATGTAATATCCGGCTTCGTCTCCAGTATGTCCTTCGCTCTTCCTTTCACTACCGCAACCAAAGCTGTATTGCGTAATTCGGGATCGGTGAAGAAAAATTCGAAATATTCCTGCACGCCATTCTTGGCTGCCTTCTCGCTAATGAGGATAATTTTCAAATGCGACCAAAACACTTTTACGCCCATAATCTTCACATACTCGCGGACCGCCTCGAAGGTCGTTTTGCCCGATACGCTCAAGCTCTTCGACTTATCCTCGCCGCTGGAAGTAGTCTGCGGCTTTAACGCCTCTAGAACGGGAGATTGGACGGTAATGACGACTTCGCCTCTTTCATTCATATCTATGCCAACCGCCAGAGCGTAATCAACCATGTTCGATTCTCTTAAATTCCAACAGCCGCTTAACGACATTGTCAGGAAGATGCAGATGAATACTTGAATGAGCTTAATCATCGCAGCTTTCCTTCCCTTCGCAACAAGCTCATTCCCCATAAGCATACAAGCATCAGTATGGAGTAGACTGGAAACACAATCGCTTTGAAGGATTCTACCTCAATGACCGCATCCAACAAATTTTGAGGCATGAGGGAACAGAAATATATAATAACGCAAACGGGGATGCGGATTGAATTATAATTCTTCAAATCAAACCATTGCCTCCATCCTTCGCAGCTTGCATACATGGACAAAGCCGCCTTGGAGAGAATAATGAACATCCAGACAACGAGAAAGATGAACTCCAGATGCTCTATAGAGTCAAACAAAGTAATATCGCGGATCAACTCGATAACCGGAAATATGGTTCTTTTGATATGCGAAGTGCTCATCGTCGACAAAACAACTAAAAATGTACTGAGAAACAAAACGCTCACCCATCCATTCACATACAAGAGCGATTGAAATAAGGCTTGACGATTGCGTACATGCCGATAAATAAAAAAGAGGACAGCGGCCTCTGCAAATCCGCCAAATATAAACAGCGTCCCGTCGAAAAAACCAAAAAAAGTACTGTCTAGCACCGGCTGCAATCTTGTTAGTTGCGAATTACTGAGAGACAGCGCGTAGAGAACCGTAATCATAACAGCTGAAAAAGGCATGATGAGTTGACTCCACCTTGCTACTGTCGTTATGCCTCCGCCAAGCATGTGATATTGCATAAAAATGATACAGATAATAATGATCTCTCGCGGAGTCTCGGGAAGAATCAGCAATGTGAAGAGATCCGCAACAAGCCGATTCGTAAAAGACATAAACAATAAGAGTGGGATTAGTATGAAGACAGCGGAGAATATCCGGCCTCCAACTAAGCCAAGACATTGGCTTGCGTAAACAATCAATTGATCATCCGATTGCTTCATACGCCCAATAACCGCCATCACCAGCCATGCATAACCACAGAAGAATAACATCGCCGCCAGAATGCTTAACCAACCCG
Source organism: Paenibacillus sp. HB172176 (assembly GCF_011947265.1). Classification (GTDB taxonomy): domain Bacteria; phylum Bacillota; class Bacilli; order Paenibacillales; family Paenibacillaceae; genus Pristimantibacillus. The sequence continues at coordinate 55,830 of NZ_JAATHD010000011.1, read as the reverse complement.
TATGATTGGAGGTATGAACCAATACCCTGGGCATAGAAAAGAAAATAGATCCGAAAATATAAAAGGTAATTAAAATAATCAACTGTTTATTGGTAATTTGATTAGACACAGCCGCGCTCCTCTCTTAATTCCTCTTGGATCGCCTTACCATTTGCTGGGGCTTGAGAAATCCGGGTCTTCTCAGTTGAAGAAATCCCGGTTTCTTCAGCAGCAAAGAATCATCAATCTCTCCCAGCTTGTCCGGAGTGAATGCCGTCATATAAGGAATGCCAAAGGAATGTATTCTAACCATATGAATGAGAATTAGCGAGCAACCGACTATGATGCCGAACAACCCCATTGTTCCAGCCAAAATCATCATCGGAAATCGAAGCATTCTTAACGCCAGCGCTGATTGATAACTTGGAATAACAAAGGATCCGATAGCCGTGAAGGACACAATAACCGTAAGCACCGGTCCGATCAAATTCGCCTGAACAGCCGCTTGACCTATGACGAGCGCACCTACAATGCCTATCGTTTGTCCGAACGATCCCGGCATTCGAATGCTCGCTTCCCGAAGCAATTCGAACGTCGTTTCGATCAGGAAGGCTTCGACTAGCGTCGGGAACGGCACCCCGGTTCGATTGGCAGCCATCATGATCATCAATTCAGTCGGAACCATCTCTTGATGGAACGAAGATACCGCAATATAGATCGAAGGCAGAAGAAGAGCTATAATCAGAGCCAGCACTCTTATCCAACGTATGAACGTGGCGAAGTAAAACTTCGTGTAGTAATCGTCGTTGGAGAACATCGTCTCAGCGAAGGTTATGGGCATATAGAGAGCAAATGGCGTTCCATCGACTAGTACCGCAACCCTTCCCTCCATGATGGCCGCCGCCGTTCGGTCAACTCTCTCCGTATAGGCAATTTGCGGGAAAGGAGACCATGGCTGATCCTCCAGAATTTCTGCAAGCTGGCTGCTGTCCACAAGCATGTCGCCGTCAAATTCGTCAAGTCGTCGTTTCACCTCATCCACCATTTTCGGGTTCACCACATCTTCCAAATACATAACGGTCACACAAGTCTTGCTTCGCTTTCCAGCATGTTCGGTTGCGACAACAAGCCTGCTGTCCTTAATTCGTCTTCTGAGTAAAGCCGTATTGACACGGAGCACCTCATTGAATGAATCCTGCGGTCCCAATATACTGCTCTCAGTAGCAGGTGCGCTGACCGCGCGATGTTCCCATCCTTCGGTGCATATAATAATGACCTCTTCAAAACCATCAATGAGTATAATCGTGCTTGAATTAATTAGATGCTCCAGAGCTTCCTCCATTGAATTACTTCGAAGAATTGCGCCTGTGGAAATCTTGCCGCTCACCTCTGCCGGGGAACCTGTTACGGGTTTCCAGGCTAATAGAGGCTGCAGAATGTATTCATTAATAATTAATCTGTCCGCCAAGCCGTCCATATACAACACCGCCATCCGGCATTGCACGGAATCGACGTCGGATTCCGCAATCATCTCTCGTATAATCAATTCCGCAGAACCATGCAGCGAATTCTTGATACTCATCAGATTTCTAGACAAGTCTTTATCTAATGAAAATTGGTAACCATCACGCATCGAAATACCCCCGTCCCATGCGTATAACCGCAATCATATAGTTATGAAAAAAGTGGGCAATGACGGGAAAATAGCCGCAAATATAAACAATCAACAATGCTATCGAAAAGGCGCTAAGCGACACGTACGCTACCCTTTCGTTCTTGGCTTCAGTCTTGCGCGGGTAAGCAATGAACAACAACGAACATATAGTGACAACCATTACAACCATTCCATTCAACTCCAAGAATGAATTAACAACACTCTTGGATAGATTGCCCTAATTATCCGAAAATAACAAAAAGACGACCGTCATTCCCGGATAAACCGGAATGAAAATCGTCTTCGCTATCATCTCAAACGGCAAAATGATCGAACATTAAATCGAACATCAAAATGAAAAAATGGAGACTATCTCTTTCGTCACATAAGGGAAGCTGTAACAGAATGCAAAAATGCCAAGCAGACTTCCTGCTAGTACTCGAGGATACCGAGATTCATAATGTCTCACCACTCCAACTAGCCCCGCGATAATAATTAGGACTGATGCGATTACCGGCCAATAGAAGCCCTGATTGCCGGCAGACCATTCAGGAATGCCCAGCCAATTGAACAAATAACTTGCCATGGAATGCTGCAGATAATCTTGCGCAAGCATCAGCGTGCCGACCGCCGTTATTATAATGCCGATAATGCCCTTATTCATGTTATCACCTCTAGAAGTGTCATTCCCAACCATTTGGATTCTCTTCTACTCATCCATTCAAATCCTCCTTGTTTCGTCTAACGATTATACTTTCGTCCAAGTCGTCCTGACATACCCAAGCTTCATGCCGATGCGCTCCATATTGCGGTGGCTCTGCGAGAGGAACGCGCATTGTCCAACCACAAGACGGCAATCATGGCGATAGGCTTCTGACACTCGATGCTTCAATAAAGCTTGCTGAAGCCCTTTGCCTCTGAATTCGGGCAAGGTTGCGGCGAAGGTCAACGATGCTGTTCCATCCTTCATGAACATAACACCGACAGCGGCTGGCACATCATCATAGTAAGCCAAATAGAATGACCATTCATATTGCTCAAGCAGCACTTTATTATTTTGCGCAACATGCGGTATGCCTCCATCTGGCAGTCCCGTTCCTTTGCAGTGAATGGCCGCATAGAGATTAATTTGATCCTCTCGCAACGCTTCTATTCGAATTGAACCTGAATCCGTCTCTTCATCACCAAACCATTTCGGCTCCATATACAGGGAATTGTGAAAGCCGGACTGATAGTATCCCCGATCGGCCAAGGCTCTTAGAAGCTTCTGATTGGCAAAGGAAGGCACAATCTCGAATTGAGCCTTCCGGTCCCTCGCCTGATAGAAATCGAGGATTGAATCGAACTGTTCAATATCCTCGCTCCGCAAGCCTTTCACCGTGTTGAAGGATGGCCAGGGCATCGTCTTGCTGTAATAACAAACCGCATTGCCGAAGCGCCTGACTTCTGCTCCTTCAGGATTATTCGGTCTGTTCTGAATCGCTTCCATTCGATTGCTCATATAATCGATCTCGGACAGCTCGATCTCTGTCACTAAATCGGCAGAAGGCATGATACCGTTCATATAGCAACTCTCCCAGAATTAAGTTATAAAAATTATGGCTGTTCATAGGCATTTGTTATTTTCCACTTGCCTCATGCATGTAAGCCATTCTAAGCGTATCCTTCACATCATGCATGATCCAAACGGATACGAGAATATAAACGGCAAGAACCACAACAGCCCCGCTAGAAGAAATCCACCATCTTTTACGAGCATTCATGAAGTTGCCCCCTGGCGATTAAAGTGAAGAGAAAATATCAATGATCTGAATGATTAACGATCCATACTTATCGTCTCGGGATCCTATTCGTTCTCGTTAATAATGGAATATTGCAGCACATCGATAAATTCGCCTTTCACACAGAGCGCTTTGCGAATTCTGCCTTCAAGCTGCATCCCGGCCTTCTCCATCACTCGGAATGAACCAATATTATCCGGATGGCAGCGCGCCTCGACTCGGATAAGATGAAGCTCGTCGAAGGCAAATCGAATTAATCGCCGAGCAATCTCCGACATCAGACCTTGATTCCAAAATTCGTTGGACATCGCATATGCAAGCTCCGCCTTTGCCAGCTTATTGTCCCAATTAATAAAGCTGCAGCTGCCAATTAGCTTGTTTGTCTCTTTGTGCTGGATGCCCCAGGGCCCAATCTTGTCTATGGCGTATTTATTCAGAATTAGCTCAATGAACACCCTCGAATCCTCTGACGTCTGATGCGGATACCAAGACGTATACCGAGAAACCTCAGGAACTTTGCAATAACGGAACATATCCTCGGCATCCTCATGACGAATCTGTCTTAGAAGCGTCCTATCCGTCTCCAACACCGGGAACGGATCAAAATGTTCTTCAATGGTTTTCATTTAATTAATCCCCTTTGTTATTCAAAAGCAGGTGCAGCGTAGAATGCTCTACTTGTTCTTATTCCTTAATTCATATAGCAGAAAGACAATTAGTGCAATGAATATTATTGTACAAAGCTGTATAGCAGCTGTTGACAAACTAAAACTCATATTTGGAGCCTCCTGATACGAAATATCTAATCTATTGCTGCACCTCCGTTTTAATCCATCCCGCCTCGCCAAGAAAATCGGCTCTACTTAATCCTATTTCGCCCAAGAAGCTTCGAAGATTGGTAATCGTGCCATCATGAGCAATGATGAAGACACGGACAGCGCCCAAGCTCTTGATCCAAGCAAATAAATCGCCGGCATAGTTGCGGAATTGTGCATCCGGCATTGTGTTCACACCTGTATGCCAAAGGCTGGTATCTGCTTTATTTTGAATGGTAAAATCGGGATGCTCTCGCTCTATCTTCTCAAGCGGATAAACATCATCGCATCGCACATGCATCGTCAGAGGATCTTCCGGCATAGGAAACATTCTTGGACCAACAACAGGGTGAACAAACTTCCTGGGTTCATTCAAATGCTCGGTAAGAAGATTAGCTGTCTCTATCGTTCTTAGCGTAGGACTGACGATGAAGATATCATGGATCGTAAAATTGAATATCCCCTTCAACGCTCGTACTTGCTCCTTACCCTTGTCCGTCAATCTTGGATTCACGACATTCAACCGATCAGGGACATTCGTATTGTGCACGCCTTGCCCATGTCGAATAAAGATAAGTTTCATCTTCGCCACCTCCTTCGGAAGAAGATTATTTCTTGAACAGAAAGGCAAATAGTCCAACAAAAGCGCCTATCGCGAGAATAAAGGATCCTGCCACCGTGCTTAGTTCCGCTTCTTCGTCAGAAAATCCCGCAATGATAAAGCCGCCGACAAGAACCAATAGAATCGCGAATAGCAAAGTCTCTGTCAAGGTCCTACTCGCCCTTCGACTCAATAACAGTGGTCTTATCGCCATATAAATGAGAGCAAGAAAGATAATTAGAGGAATGATGTATGCAATGATGATCATGATTTGCGACTCCTTCAGTTATTCAGATAACTTCCTGCTTATAGTCGTGTAAGCTCTGTTAATCGCGGTTACATAGAACTGAACAATTCTAGTGTTGTAACAAGTCGTAAATAACCCAAGTAAAACCATAACAACGCCGCTCCAAAACGTAAATGCAGGAATGTGGTCCGTATTCATCCCCTGCTCACGTATGATTTGAATTGCCGCAGCATTAATCGATATAGCTCGAACCTCAGTCATGACTTTACAAACATCATCATAATGGATGCGACAAGTATAATGAGCATGCCCAATACGAACGCAACCAAATAGCTTTTCAACAAATTGAAGCAGCCTGTAGGTTCATTGGTAAACGTGAAAAAATGACTGATTGCCGCGGCAATCATCGCCAATAAAGAACTAACTCTGTTCGAATTAAATTTTTTCGTCGATATGAGAATGTTTATGTTCCGTGCGCCTTACTTCCTTCCTGAGCATCTGAACCTCGTTTATTAGATTATCGATTTTCCTGGAGGTTCTCGATGAGTCAATCGCATAGCGAATGATTATAATAAGAGCAGTACCAACAACGGCTATTAACAAAATTAACAACGCCAGCATGGCAGCATCCATACGCTCACTCCTCGCTTCAGTCTGATTCCCAGTGTTCAAAGTCACCCGTTTCGAAGATGATGTCGCCATTTCGGTCCGTTGCCCGAATCGTTATTGGCAAATGCAGTCTTGCCCCCTGCTTTACATACCATATTCTGATTCCGTTGCTTTCCACTATCGTTGCAGCCTTATACCCCTCGCTTACGGCAATAACTTGAGTGATTAACGAATCTTGCACTGTTCCATAGAGCATGCTAAACATATTGTCTTCTTTGCCATGCCAGGTAAGAGCATCCTCAGAATAGATACTGTCATAGCCGCTTGTTTGAATGAGCTTAATACCGTCTTCTTTATCTACAAACCAGCCGATTCCCAATTTATTTCTTTTCGTTCGATAGAAGGAAATGATCTCGTCCCCGACCAACTGTGAATATAACAATTTACTAAAGTTGCTATCATGAGCTCTTAACTGCTTTGTCATTTGAGCAGTCGCTCCATTAGGATGTGAGCAACTGCACAATGCAATAATGAACAGAACGGGGATAATAACGTATAATAATTTTGAATTCACCGCCACTTCACATCCGTTTGCCTGAATTGATAAATCAAATACGCCATCAGCGCAATGATTTCAATGAGTACAACTGGCGTCTTATCAGCACAAAATAGATAAACAAAAAATCACTCCCTTTTCCAGATCATTGCGTAGGCTCATCAGGAAATTTTAGAATCATCTGCTTAGTGACTTCGTTTTCAGTCCATTCGAGCAACAGAGTTGATCGTTGGATGAAATCCTCCATTTTATCTTTACTGTCGAACAGATAGTAACCATAAAGTTCATGGGTATCGTCAGGTTTTAATTCTCCGTTGTCACTGCCTTGACCGCCGGTGCCCCTTATATAGGAAAATGGAGTTGCTGCACGAAATGCAGCTTGAAAGTTTTTCGCAGATTCCTCTCCTCTATTCTCAAGATTGATTGAGTATCGAATCACCCAGTTTCCATTCTCCGCATCAGGTTCGATTGCTCGAATCGCGTTGATTTCGGTTATTTCTTCGTATTGAATCGAATTCCATAGATTAACTTTATGGGATACATCGAGTTGGTCAAACGCTTGGTCCTTGGTGTTATTAGTGTTATTTGCACTGCATCCAGCAGCAAGAATGAAAAGTATGGAGACAATGGCAACAAAAAACCTCCTATTCATAACGATCACCTAAATCCTTGTATATTTTTGAAATAGAAATCACCATTTTTGTCCGTCTGTAAAATTGAATTTCTAACCGTTCTCCGCCCTTAAACTCTCTCACGAAGTTATCCCTGATTCCAAGCTTCCTCGTTTTCCCTTCGGAATCTTCTACCGTTATTTTTCTGTAACCCTTTTTAATTAATCTGGCTTGCATGGTTAAATAATCATGCTTCATTAGATCAAGCACAATCATGGTGTCAAGGTACAAAATAATCGCTACCGCAGGCGCAAAAAAATAAAGCAAAAAAAGGGGCGAGTCATGTAATAAAATAAAATAGACATTCCAAGCTACAATCAAGATATTAAACATGGAAAGCCCGAATTGAATTTTCAAATCTTTGTCCGCTCGTGCTTTAATCATGTTTCCATCCTCTCATTTCAATTCGAAGCCAGCCTACTGCAGCCTCAAGTAGCAATTTGGACAATACTCATCGTCAAGGCGTATCTTTGGACAGATTGGAATTGTTGATGGCTTCTTTTATGACAAAATACAATATGATTAAAAGAATAACAGGGATTAAGATTGCCATTCCGCGCTTCACTCCTGTCTTTAGCCCAAATCATGCTTAACATGGTTCATTGAGCTTTCTGTGTCTTTACACCAACATCTAATTCTCCATCATTTCCAAATTTAAATCTAATTGTACCACTATCTTCCACCCCGAAGAACCCTGTCGAGCGAAAAATGGCAGATAAATCTGAGCAGCAAGTGTGAGTGTCTCTACAATGAACATATTGTTCAACATCCATGAAGATGTTGAACTTATCATGGAATTTCTCCCGTATAATTAGCTCACCATACCCTGAATGACTCAATGAACAGGAAAAACTACCCTATATTTCCTTCGAATGCCCTCCTGAGACGAGATTCTAAAGAATATGCTGGACTTATCCCAGTATATTTGCGAAACAGCGATCATTTCCTGAATTATACTGGAGAAATTCCTGTATAACTTGTTTGGATACCTGGAACCGTCCACTTGGGACCAAGATTCTTCAACTAAAATATTGAATCGTTTTCTTGAGACCAAAAAAATCCCTATTTAAGTAGCCCCAATTCGTGCATGCCCTCAACGTATATGTAGTAAACGACAAAAAAGCCCCGCCGGTTGCAGCTGGGCCTTAACAAGGCCTCTGACACCGACAGGGCTGCTATTCATATCCGTCTTGCATGAGCTTCCACGCATCTCTTACTTGTTCCGCATGACTGCCACCGAGACGCATTAGCGTCTCCATTACTAACGACGTTGCATCATTTCCATTGTAAATCGCGTTTAACCTATGTTATCCCTCTGCAACGAGCTCCTCCGTTCCGCTTTCGGCCGAACGATATACGGCTTCAAGCGCGGCGATCACGCCTCGACCGTACTCGGGAGTACAAGCCGTTTCACTATGGGAATGGATTGCTGCCAGAAGATCCTCGTACTGCAGCTCGAATGCATCCTGATTGTGCGGAACCTCGAGTTGCTCATACGGACCTCCTTTGCTCATCCACAAGGAGTTTCCGGTATGAAGGCGAAGCATCCCCTTCGTACATAGAATTTCGGTCTCATTACGAGCCGTACCGAGATAACCCGACTGCATGATCGTCGCAGGTATGCCGTTCTCGAGCTCGAGATAGACGGCTCCGCTTCCTTCCACATTGCCCCGCTGCCCATGGCGGCTGACGGAAGCTTTTACCTTATGAACGGCGCTTCCTGTGAGCCATTGAATCTTGTCGATAGAATGCGCGCCGAGATTCGCCAGAATGCCGCCCCCCGACATCTCTTTCGTCAGAAACCACTCCGGCCGCGATTGTTGGAAATAGTTCGCATGGCGAACATCATGAATCATGACCAGTTCGCCAAGCTCGCCGCTGTCCAGAATCTGCTTCGCCAAGCGATTTTCCGCCATATAATGCTGGGTGTGTCCGATCAGGATGCGAATGTCATGCTTCCGGCCCGCTTCGATAATACGATCGCATTCCTCGGTCGACAGCGCCATCGGCTTCTCGAGCATGAGATGACAGCCTCTCTCCGCCGCATACAACGCTGTCTCGAGATGCAGGAAATGCGGCAAGGCGATCGCCGCCACGTCGGGCTTCTCCTGCTCGAACATTTCCTTATAATCGACATAGGCCCGAATCCCGTACTTAGCGGCAATTACCTCGGCTTTCGAACGATCGATATCCACAATAGCGCCATTCACGAAGCCCTCTGTCGCCTCAATTGCCTTCAGATGATGCTCCGCAATTGCTCCAGCTCCTAACAGCGCTACTTTCAATTGCTTTGTATTCATATCCGTCCCCCTCTCGATTCTTGAATTCAATTACATGATAAGTTGTGCGAAATACGAACGGACACCAGTGCTCTTATTCGCATCAAAAACCACCATTTGTCACTTTAAACGGACACCAGCGCTTTTATTTGCCTCCAGATACCGAAATCACAGACGTTTTTCACACAATAAGGGCTGTAGTGTCCGTAAAAATTGCGATTTCATGTTTTTCAGCCCAATAAGGGCTGTGGTGTCCATTAAAGTTAGTCCGCTCCCTTTATTTGCTACTATTGGCGTTCCCGCTGCGACGTTAGTGCTGATTTCCAGCTCTATTGGCGTTCCGGCTCCGACGTTCCCTCTATTAGTGCTGATTTCCAGCTCTAATGAGGTCCAAGAGGCAGCGTTCCCTGGTGACTGGATGCGTGCTCGCAAAGTGAAGATTCTTAGGTCATTTTCGAATCAACCGCCAAGCGGCTCACTCTCGGACTTATCCGGCTTACGATTTCATGTGTGATGGAATCCGACCAACGAGCGACCTGCTCTGCCGAGATACTAAGTCCATCAGATTCTCCAATGAAGGTTACGATGTCTCCTTCCTGCGCATCCAGCGCCTCGGTCACATCCAGCATTAACTGATCCATGCAAATGCGTCCCGCTATCTTCGCAAGGCGTCCGCGTACAATCGCATAGCCAATATTAGACAGACTTCGCGGCATTCCGTCGGCATATCCAATCGGAACTACGGCAATCCGGCTTGGCCGATCGGCCCGGAAGCTGCCGCCGTAGCTTACCCTCGCGCCAGGCTCCACATCATGCAGCAGCACAATCTTGCTTCTCAGTTGCATGACAGGTTCCAGCGGCTTGCTCGGCGGCGGAACATGCTCCGAAGTTACCATGCCGTACAGGCCAAGTCCGACGCGAACCATATCCAGATGCATATGCGGATAACGGAGCGCGGCGGCGGTATTGCAGCAATGCTTCTCTGCAATTGGCCCCGCAAGCTCCTCCAGTTGTCTGACCATCTCCATGAATCGGCCAAACTGTCTTTCCGCCAAGCTTCCATCCGCATGGTCGGCGCTCGCGAGATGGGTAAATATGCCTTCCACCATCACCTTCGAGGAGCCCCGCGTCTTCTCCAGCAGCCGAAATGCTTCCGCCGATGTCGAAACGCCCAGTCGGGTCATGCCGGAATCGAGCTTCAAGTGGATTCTCGCAACTTTGCCTGAACGCTCCGCCGCTTCGACAACAGCTTCGATGACATCCGCATGGCAGACGGTGAGAGTGATCCCCTTTCGAACAGCCGCTTCGACAGCCTGTGGCGGCGTATAGCCCAGCACTTGTATCCCGGCCTGAACGCCTGCTTTGCGCAGCAGCAACGCTTCATCCAGAATCGCAACCCCGAGCCGGTCCGCACCGCCTTCGATGGCCGCTTCGGCAATGGTCTCAATGCCATGACCATAGCCATCCGCTTTCACGACAGCCATGAATCGGCAATTCGGCTGCATCTGCTGCCGGAAAGCGCGAATATTGCTCCGCACAGCTTTCGGCGATATCTCCGTCCAGGTCGGACGATGGAGCTTCTCCACCTGTGATGAAAGCGTTCCGCTGCCGTACATCGTCATGCAGGCAGCAATCCTTCTTCCACCGCGGCGCAGGTTTGACCCAGCGCTTCGGCAACTGCCGGGTGCGTGAGCAGCCCCCCAGCCGTATTCACCCCTCCGTATAAAGCCGAGCTTGTCTTCACTGCGCCTTGAATGCCATGCTGGGCAATCAGTCTCGCATAAGGAAGCGTTGCGTTCGTAAGCGCCATTGTCGAGGTGCGCGGCACCGCCCCTGGCATGTTCGCGACAGCGTAATGCACCACGCCGTACTTTGTATACGTAGGGTCGGCATAGGTTGTCTTGCGATCAATGGTGGCGAATATGCCTCCTTGATCAATGGCGACATCGACGATGACCGAGCCCGCCCTCATGCTCTTCACCACCTCTTCGCTGACGAGAGTAGGCGCTTTGCCTCCCGGCAGCAGCACGGCGCCAATTGCCAGATCGGCATCCCCGACATGCTCGGCGATGGACCCCGCATCCGACATCAGCACCTCGGCGCGGGAGCCGAACAAGGAGCTCAACATCCTCAGCCTGTCCGGGTTTTGCTCCAGAATGACGACATTCGCGCCAAGACCCGACGCGATTAACGCCGCATTCATGCCGACAACCCCGCCGCCGATAACCGTCACCTTGCCGCGTCTCACCCCAGGTACGCCTCCGAGCAGAATGCCGATTCCGCCAAGCTGCTTCTCCAGCAGACGGGCGCCAATTTGCGCCGCCATTCTGCCCGCCACTTCGCTCATCGGCATCAGCAAGGGCAGCGAATTATCCTTGTATACCGTCTCATAAGCAATCGCCGTTACCTTGCTGTCAATCAAGGCTTGAGTCAGCTTCGGCTCCACCGCAAGATGGAGGTACGTGAACAGAATCAAGCCCTCGCGGAAATAGCCGAACTCCGACGCTTGCGGCTCCTTCACCTTCATGACCATCTCGGAGATCGACCACAGCTCTGCGACATCCTTCAATATTGCGGCGCCCGCCAAAGCATAATCCTCATTCGCATAGCCGCTTCCGCTGCCCGCTTCGCTCTGCACATAGACCTCATGACCCAGCTGAACAAGCTCCTTGACCCCTGCCGGCGTCAACGAAACTCGATTCTCGTTCATTAGTATTTCCTGCGGTATTCCGATTCTCATCCTACTATCCCCTATCTCTCGTTAATCGCTATTGCAGACAATCTCTCTCCCGCGAACAACCGTGTGAAGAAGCTCATAATCCTCATCGACCACAATGAAATCCGCATCCTTCCCCGCTTCCAACGTCCCTTTCCTGGCAGCCACTCCAATTTGCCGCGCCGGTGTCAACGTGAAGGCAGAGATCACATCCTCCAGTTCCATTCCCGTAAAATAAATCGTATTCCGCAGCGCCTCCAGCATCGTAAGCGAGCTCCCTGCAAGCGAAGAGCCGTCGGCCAGTTGAATAAGGCCGTTCCTCATGACAAGATGGCCGTAATCGCCGTCCGGCAAGCCCGCGCATTTCACCGCGTCCGTAATCATGCAGATGCGATCTTGCCCCTTCGTCTGAAAAGCCAGCTTTACGATATCCCTATGCACATGATGACCGTCGGCTATCAGTTCAATCGTCAGCTCGGGCAGCAGCAAGCCTGCTCCCGCCGCACCCGGATCACGATGATGCAGCGGCCGCATCCCGTTGAAGTGATGCGTTGTATGCGTGACTCCTTGCATAACCGCTTGCTTCATCTCATCGAAGGCAGCGTCCGTATGGCCTGCCGAAACCGTAATTCCCCGTTGCCGCATTCGTCTGACAGCCTCGAGTCCTCCCGGCAGCTCCGGCGCGATTGTCGCGAGTCGAATATGTCCGCCTGCAGCCGCAATCAAGCATTCGATCTGCTCCCAATCCGGATTTAGCAACACCTCCTTGCTCTGCGCGCCCGCTCTCCGCTCATTCAGGAAGGGCCCCTCCAGATGAATGCCAAGCAGCTCCGCTCCCGACAAAGTAGAGTCCATCTCTGCCGCAATCGCGAGCAGAACCTCCTCAAGTCTCGCAATAGGGGCAGATTCCGTCGTAGCCAGAAAGCCGGTTGTGCCGTGACGGGCATGGAAGAGACTCATCCCCTCCAGCTCCCTCCGACTGCCTCCCATCGCTTCGAAGCCGTTCCCACCATGCACATGAACATCGATAAGGCCGGGCAGAACAAGTCTTCCCCGAAGATCTATGCGTTTTACAATTGAATCCTCAGGAACAGATGAACAATATGCCTGTACCGCATCAGAGACATCAAGCTCCTGCCGACTAGTGGACGAATTGGTGTTCATTGCGCCAATCTCCACAATGACTCCCTCTGAATCGACTAGCAGATTGCTATTCTCTCGCAAGCCCTGCGAAGTTAGAATCGAAGCATTTTCCCAAAGCGTAAAGCTAGAGTCCGCTTGTTTTTCCGGCTGCCAATCACCCATTCCCATCACCAGCAGCTTGCTCTAATGTCTTGTCCGAAGGGCTGATATTGGCGCGGCTCTTCACAATGGCGCCGACCGGAGCCGGTATCGTGCCATGACAAAGCTCATCATTAGTTTCCTTCATCCATTCGTCAAGATGAATGCTCAGCTCCTCGTATATTTTCTGATAGCGATGATCTGAAGCGACATTTCTCGTTTCATAGGGATCCAGCGCAAGATCATAGAGTTGGACCTTCTCGGCCTTCTCTCCGCTGAAGCCTCTCTCCAGCCACCATGACTTCGAGGGACTGTCGTCAATATTGCACAGCACCTTGCGGTCGTCGGGCCCATACAAGCGAATGAGCTTGTAACGCTCCGACCGAATGCATCTTGACGGCTCATAGGCGACATGATAGTTCGTTTCGGCGAATATGAACGACTTCTCCCTCATGCCGGTGCCTGTTGCCAATGGCAGCAAGGAGCAGCCTTGCAAACCGGCTGGCGGCTTGGAGCCAATCAGCTCGCAAATTGTCGGGAAGATATCCAGATGGGACACCTGACTGTCTATGGTTGTGCCCTCTCCTATTCCGCAAGCCGCTGGCCATTTCACAAGGAGAGAAACACCGATTCCCGTATCCTTCAGCTGACCTTTCATCTCAGGGAACGCCGGTCCATGATCCGTTGTGTAGATAATCATCGTCTCATCGGCTATGCCCGCCTCCTCCACGCTTCTCAGCAGCAGACCGACGCAATGATCCATCACTTTGGCGGAATCGATGAATTGCGCCATATCTGATCGGGTTTCCGCGTGATCTCCCAGCGGATAAGGAGGCATTACCGTATTCGGATCAACCTCTCCGAATTCGGGCGCCTTCGGAAATCCTGCGCCAGACCTATGCGTATGGAAGAGTCCCAGCGACAGGAAGAAGGGCTTGCCGTCTCCCTTGCTGCGAACATAGTCAGCCGCTAGCTCGGCACTGAGCACATCCCGCTCAGTCGCATCCTTGCCAGTATTGACTTTGTTCAAGTCAAGTCCGTAGCCCAGCTCTTCGGTATGCGACGGCGCAATCTCGTGCTGCACCCCGCTCAGTACCGTGTCATAGCCTTGCTCTTGCAAGTAGTTGGCCAGATGCCGCTTCGGTTGATTGAGATGAAAGCCAAGATGCGAAAGGCCAATCATGCCATTCGAGTGCGGAGTCATCCCTGACAACAACGCCGATCTGCTCGGCGAGCAAGTCGGACAAGCCGAGAAGGCTTTGCGGAACAGCGTGCCTTCGTCCGACAGCTTCTGCAAATTCGGCGTCGGTACTCGATAGCCATAAGGCTCGATCCAGCGCCCAGTATCATGGGAATGCATATAGATGATATTCATAATCTGCTCCTCTCTCTCCCTCGTATACGTTCCACCTTGATGCCGATGCGATTATAGCTTCATTTCCACACTGAAAGAATCCGTCCATCTATCGCCGACCTCTTCCATCTTCGTCAGCATGCCTTGTTTCAACTTCATAATGACGCTCTCATAGTCGGACACTTCTGCAAGATTCATCAAAGCATGACGATCCTTCCGGAAATCATAGAGTTCCTCTCGAGCGCGATACTGGAAAAACTTGACCCGCTGCTCGATTTGCTCATCTTCCTTCGCCGCTTCCACCATCGCTTGGAAGGTCAAGCCGCTTTGCGATTCATTCTTGAACACCGTCTCCCCATCCGACCATCCGTTGTAAATATAGCCGAACTCGCGGTTCTGATAGCAGCGCATCTCAAAGTCATTCTTGCCCGACGTCTCATGGAATACCGTGAACACCGCGTCTCTTCCCGATTGCTCCTCCCCTTTCAGCACGGGCAAGAAAGAGCTCCCGTCCAAGCCGTCAATCCCCTTGAGGCCAGCCGCCTCCATAATCGTGGGCATGAAATCAATGCCCGAGATCATATGGCAATCATCCACCGTGCCCGGATCGATTCGTCCCGGCCACTTCACAATCCACGGCGTCTTCGTGCTGTTCAGATAACAATTCGTCTTCGCATAAGGGAAGGCCATGCCATTGTCGCTCAGGAACATGACCATCGTCTCTTCCTCCAAGCCGGATTCCTGCAATGCCCGCAAAATTTCGCCAACTGTCTCGTCGAGGCGATGAACGGAGGTGAAATACTGCGCGACTTCCTTCCTCACATCAGCAATATTCGGCAGAAATCCCGGCACCTCGACCTCTTCCGGGGAGTAGGTTCTGCTCGCTTCCGTAGGATGGCCGAACATGTTCAACTCCTGCTCGCTGCCCGCGAACGGGCGATGCGGATCATGCGAATTCGCCATGAGGAAGAACGGCTTCCCTCGCTTCTTCGCATGCTCCAGAAATCCCCTCACATGCTCGTAATAGGCTTTCGGCGATCTCCCCAGGCCATTTTCTTCATCCATCGTTCGTATATATTCATCCCAGCAAAATTTCTCCTTCGGAGCGATATGATCTTCCTTGCCGATAATGCCGTTATAATAGCCGGCCTCGCTCAGCTGCTCTTGAAGCGTCGAAACATCGCGGCTGATCGGCCCGAATCCTCTGGCGCCGTTGCGCTCGGGATATCTGCCTGTCATCAGCACCGAACGCGAGGGCTGGCAAACGGCAATCGTGACATGAGCATGCTCGAATCGAATGCCTTCCGCCGCCAATCGATCAATATGAGGCGTAACATCATCCACCTTGCAGCCGTATGCGCCGACGGAATCATAATTAAGGTCATCCGCTGTAATGAATAAGAAATTCGTCTTCACCTTCCGTTCACTCCTCGCCCAGATTTAGAATCGAATAACAGCGCCCAGATCAGGCAGCGTTGTCGAACGAATGGATTTCTCTGACCTGAAAGCCTCTATTAATTCCGGCAAATCGAAACAGCATAGCACACCATGCATATGAAGCCGGACATCGTACTTGTAGAAGCGCGTTTCCACCATGTCTGCGAATGAAACAGGAATGTCCACTAATTCGATCGAGTCCACCCGATCATCGATAATTCCCGCAAGCAGCGCGTAGATGGCCGCAAAGCCTTTGCCGGCTATGCGAATCTTCGATTCCGGCTGTTCTTGCCTAATGTAATCGACCGCCCGCAGCAGATCGAATACGCGCATCCCGGCAAGCGGAGCGCCCAGCATTCTGGCGTCGCAGCCCAGCTTGTATTCCGTGCCGAACATGACGTCGAAGCCTCTGCCGTTCACCGCGCGGCTGCGGAACGCGCCCGTCCCCCTCGGGTCGAATGCCAGAACCTGACTATTGGCTGTAAGAAGCTCCATCCATTCATGCTCCATGTGAATGGCGTTCGCCCCTTCATCCAACACAAGAAGCGTCACGCCGTCCAACTCCGCGCCTTCGCGCCTGACCCATGTTCCGCCGACCGTTATATCCGGCTCGCTGAAGAAGAAGATATCCTCCTTGAGATACGCTTCGTCCTTATTGTTGCCGGACCGATCCGCCCGCGAAGAATGAATGCTTCGCAGGTAGATGCGGCTCGCGCAGACCGGCATATTGAGCCACTGCCGGATTTCCGCCTTCCATAGCTCCGTCTCCTTGTTTGTCCTCGCATTATCCTCCTTCAGCTGCGGAAGTCTTCGGGCGTTCACGGCTTGAATGGATACAGCATCGTCGAATTCGCCCAACACTTGGCCGCTTCCCGTACATTGCAAAGTCAAGGTTCGCTCGGGAACAGGAGGAACCCCCCGCTTCTCCTCTCGCAACGAACCCGTTCCTGTCGCTTGCTCATTGGTCAATCGGGTCAGCGTTTCTGCGTCCTTCGTGACTGCGAATTTTTCCATTGAGCCATTGGCCTTCTTGCCGAAGAACTGCTCCGCGAACCAAGGCACGACCATTCCCCGCAGCTCATCGTTATACGAATGGGTGCCCTTGGCGAGCGCCAGCTCGATATTCTCTTCCTTGCCGAATAGCCTGTAAACCTTCTTCGCTTTCGCAAGGCTGTCCAAGGTGCCTTCCAAACAGAAGAAATCCGATTCCACTGCTCCGATTAGAACCGGCTTTGGCGCGAATAATGTAATATAGTCGTCGTAATCCATGCCGGCGGCAATGGCTCCGTCCAGAATTTGCTCGCCATCCTGGGGCTGTCCTGTCTTCATATAAGCTTCACGCGAAGTGATGTACGTGCATGGTGCGGCTGCGGCAATGCGTTCATCCATCATCATGGCCATTAGCGTCTGAATTCCGCCGCCGGAATTGCCCGTTACACCGATTCTGGATGAATCAATTTCCTCCAGTTCGCAGAGATAATCGACCGCCCGGATAAGATCCCAGACGAAATAACGCAGAATATGACTGCCAGCCAGCTCGCATTGCAAGCCGAGATAGGTATGCTCCGCATGCCAGCGCACGAGCGTGCGTCCGAGCTCAGGCACGTAGCCTTGCATCCTCTCCCCCTGCGAGATCGGATCGACGGCCAGCACCGCCATCCCGCTGCGCACCAGATCGATGCATACCTTCTGATAGATCGGCGCCGCTTTTCCCGCTTCGATATGACCGCAAGCAAACAGAACGGCAGGCAAAGGGCCGGCAGCTCCTATTGGCAAATATAAATTAGCCGTCACATAGACGCCTGGTAAGCTTTGAAACACAATCTTGCGGATTTTATAGCCGTCTCGCTCGAGCTCTCCTGTGCAATTCGCATGAAGCGGCGATTTCACAAGCGGCAGACCGCCGATCATTTCCTCGAAATAGTGAAGCAGCCTCGTTCGCCTCTCCTCGAATTTCACAATTGAATCAATTGCGCGCTTCTCCTCGTCCGTACGTTTGATTTCTTCCAAGGAACGCCGGAGCAGATAGCTCGGCAATTGCGTCTCTACATCATAGTACCCGCTCGCGAATGGTCCTAATCCCATCGTTATGCCTCCGCTCTATATAGAAAATCGGCGGCTTCCGACAATGACGAATGTCGAAGGAAGCCGCCTCTCACTCGCCTTATTGCAAGGCTTCAATATACTCAGCCATGTCGATGGTTTGACCTGTAACGCGCGATTGCTCGGCGGCGAAAGCGATCAGATGGCTTCGCGCCGACACGCTTCCGGAGGATTTCCCCATCGTGTCGCCCCGCTCAAGCTGCTCGATAAACTCGATCATGAGCCGGGTATCCGCGCCGTTATGGCCTCCTTCGATTTGCTGCGGATGAATCTTGTAGCGCTCGCCAGTGAACAGAATGATCTCGAATTCATTGCGCTTGTCGTAAGCGCGTATTTCGCCATTGGTACCCATGATCTTGAGCGTTCTCGTATTCTCCGTCGAGAAGGCCGACATCGTGAAGGAAACGGAGACTTCATTATCGAACGCCAGGTTGACGACCTGATGATCGACGACATTATTATCGCAGCGATAGACGCAGCGTCCATAGGGGCCGTCCTTCAGCGCTGCCCATCTCGCTTCCATCGTAGGCGTCAGCGATACCACATTCTGCGGCCAGTCATCCTTCTCGTTGTAATACCATTTCAGTGCGGAGAATGCGCATTCATGCTCGACCTTGCAGCCATCCGTACACCGTGCTGTAGACCCCTCCGGAGCATTCTCTTCCTTGAAGAAGGTCAAGCCGCCGAATGAGGACACCTTCTCGCAATTGCCGCCGACAATATTCGCAATCATATCCATATCATGGCAGCATTTCGCCAGAATCATCGGACTTGTCTCATCCGATCTGCGCCAATTGCCTCGAACGAAGCTGTGCGCCTGATGCCAATAGCCTACGTTCTCTGTCCATTGAATATTCATAATCCGGCCGATAATCTTGCTGTCCGTCAATTCCTTCAGCTTGCTGAAGAACGGAGAATAACGCATGGAATGGCATACAGTCAGCAGCTTGCCGAGCTCCTCCGCCTTCCGCCCCATCTCCAACGCTTCTCGCGGATCCGTGGCCATCGGCTTCTCAAGCAAAATGTCGTAGCCGATCTCCAGCGCCTTCATTGTCGGCTTGTAATGATCTTTATCCTGCGTGCAGATCAGCAGCGCACGGCAAATTTGCGGTTGATCGAGCAGTTCCTCCCAGCTCTTGAATACGCGTTCCGGCGGGATGTTGTGCTCCTTCGCGAATCTTGCGCGACGTTCCTCATTGGGCTCGGCCACCGCGACGAACTTGATTTCATTCGGACGTCTCAGCGCGTAGCTGGCAAGGGCGAACATCCCCCTGCCGCCTGCTCCGAGCAATGCTGCTTCTATCATAAGCGTACACTTCCTGTCTTATAGAGTATAAGTATGAGCTCGATAAAGCTGTAAAGCTGATCTTTAAAGCTATTCTATCCCTTCACCGATCCAAGCAGAACGCCCTTCACGAAGTACTTCTGCAGGAAAGGGTACAAGAGCAGAATCGGCAATGTGCTGACAAGAATCGTCGCAAATTTGAGTGCATCCGATACTACGATTTCTCCCCCCGCAGCTGCCTGTGACATCATCTGCTCATCGATCTTGCCCTTAATAATCAGATCGCGCAATATAATCGTTAAAGGAAAATGCTCCGGCGATCTCAGATACAAAATTGCCTTGAAGAAGTTGTTCCATAGCCCCACCGCTTCGAACAAGCCAATCGCCGCATACACCGGCTTTGATAGAGGCATGACGATACGGAAGAATAAACCAATATCATGCAAGCCGTCGATTCGACCGGAATCGTACAGCTCCTCCGGCAAGCCTTCGAAGAAGGTGCGGAAAACGAGCAGATTGAACGTGCTGACTGCGCCGGGCAGCACCATTGCCCAGATCGAGTCCAGCATATGAAGCTCCTTCACAACGAGGAAGCTTGGAATCATGCCGCCGCTGAACAGAATTGTGAATACAATGAGCAGCATTAGCGGCTTGCGCAGAATCATTCGCTTCTGCGACATGGCGAATGCGCCCATAGAGGTAATGATCAGGGAAATAACCGTTCCTACAGCGGTGTACAACACCGTGTTTTTGTAGCCTGTGCCAATGCGATCATCTTTGAATACCGTTTGATACCATTCCAAAGTAAAGCCCTTCGGCCACCACGACACTTCATTTCTCATAACAAAGATATCGCTGGAGAAGGAAACCGTAATCATATACCAGAAGGGATAAGCCGTCACCAGCACCAGCACCAGCATAATCATAATATTGGCAATATCAAATGGACCTGTCTTTCGCTTCATACCTTCCCCTCCTTTACCATAGACTGGTTTCCTTCGTTCTGCGCGCAATGAAATTCGCGGTAACGATGAGCACGAAGCCGACTACTCCGTTGAAAACGCCGATGGCGGTCGCATAACTGAAATTGCCTTGCTGAATGCCTACGCGATACGTATATGTGGAAAAAATATCGGCGGTATCATATACCATGGGCGTGGCTAGCAGGAACACCTTTTCAAATCCGGTGCCGAGCAATCCGCCAATATTCAGAATAAGCAAAACGATTATGACAGGAACGATGCCTGGAATAGATACATGCCACATTTTGCGGAAACGACTTGCGCCATCAAGCTCCGCCGCTTCATAGAGACTCGGGTCGATCGATGTAAGAGCAGCCAGATAAATAATCGTCCCCCACCCTATTCCCTGCCATATGCCCGAAGTCACATAAATGGATCTGAACATGCTTGACAAGGACATAAAGTAGATCGGCTCGATGCCGAATAACCCTAATATGTTATTGATGAGTCCCCCGTCGGGAGACAGGAATAACACGACCATACTAACAATGACAACATTGGATATAAAATGAGGCAGATAACTGACCGTTTGCACAAAACGTTTAAACACAACATGACGAAGCTCGTTAAGCAGTAAAGCCAAAATAATAGGAGCGGGGAATCCGAAAATCAAGGAGTATAAGCCAATCAAAAACGTATTTCGCAACAATACCGGAAAATCGGGGTTATCAAAAATAAAGGTGCTGAAATATTTCAGGCCCACCCAGTCGCTGGCCCAGACGCCTTTAAACACATTGTAGTCCTTGAAGGCGACAACCACGCCGAACATGGGCAAATATTCGAATATCAAATAATAAAGCGCTGCCGGCAGAAACAATAGGATTAAGTACTTGCTGTCGTCCAGACGCTTCCATACCGAACTCATAGAAGTCCGTCGCATAGTGGACCTCCCCCTCTCATGATGCGTGAAAAGCTTGCCGCAGAAGCTGGAAGCTTAATGTCTCCCGCCCCTGCGGTACAAGCGTGTTTAACGCCCGCTTTTCAAATTATCAGGAACTTGCTTCTTATTGCTGCCTAGCCCATGCCTCTTCGTAGACTGCCAATACATCGTCCAAGCCTAAATCCTCGATGCCTTTCACATAGGCGTCCCAGTCGCTCATCGGTTTCTGTCCGATAATGAATTTGCTCACATTTTCATTAACATACTTGCCGATGGCCTGCGATTTCAGCGTAATCTTGTCTCGCTCATCCGCTGTGAATACGACTGTTTCCTCGGCAGGAGCAACATACTTCGCAGCTTCCAGATATGATTCCTTCGTTTCATCGTTGAACAAGGCGATATTCGCGTCATTGTCGAACCACATATTCGTTCCAGCTGTTCTCAATCCGAAATCGATGGAGCGAACATTCGTATCGCTGACAACTGGAAGGTATTGATTCTTGCCGTCTACCTTCTCATAGGTCACGCCTTCCTTGCCCCAGCTTACCATTTCGCGAGCTTCATCCGTGTACAACGAATCCAGGAATTTAAAAGCTGCTTCTTTGTTCTTCGAAGTTGAAGTCACCGTCAATCCTTCTTGGAAAATAAACTTGGAACCGTTGACGCCTTCATGACCTGCCCCTCCTGGAGGAGCAAAAGCAGCCATTTTGAAATCTGGATTTGTCGGTCTGACCAGACTGTTATAGGAATCGATATTATTGATATATCCGTAGGTAATAAATGTTTTGTCCGTCGTAATCATTTCATTCTTCTTGTTGCCGTTCAGGTTGCCGAATTCCTTCGGAATCAAGCCTTCCTGATACGCCTTTGCCAAGAATTCTACGGCTTGACGATAGTTGTCTTCCGCCGGACCAAATTTCCACTTGCCCTCATCATTGTTGTAATAGAAGGTGTTGTTGCTGCCATAGCTCAAGGAAATATAATTCATCTGACCAAAGCCGGGAATATAGAGCGGATAGCTGTCCGGATAAATTTCCTTCAGCTTCTTCAGCGTTTCATAAAGCTCATCATAGGTTTTCGGAATATTCAAATTATTCTTCTTGAAAATATCTTCTCGGTACATCCAGAGACCGTCATAATCGCCATAAGCGCCTTCCGCCGGAGTCATGTACAGCTTGCCGTCGGAGGACAACAATTTGTTCACTACTTCTTGATGCTCGTCCATCCAGGCCTTCATATTCGGCATTTCATCCAGATGCTCATTCAAATCCACAAGCGCTCCGTCTTCCCCGTACTGATGGATAATATCGGGACCGGACATCCACATCATATCCGGCATATCGCCAGATGCGACAACGAGCGGAATCGCTTCCCACCAATTGCCTTGGTAGCCGGTTACGGTAAGGTCTACATTCGCATAGTCTTCAAGCAATTGATATACAAGCCAATCTTCTTTCAGCGGCCATGATGCCGCGCTCTGCACGATCATCGAGAGTTTGGCCGGAGGACCTTTCACTTCTTCAGTCGGCGCTGCTGTCGCTGTATCCGATGAACTGCTTGGGGCGACTGTCGGGTTATTGCCGCCGTTGTTATTATTGGATGAACAAGCGGCAAGCATAGATACTAATAATACGAATACGGCAAGAATCGTTACCTGTTTACGCATACATGTACTCCCCTTCACTATGTGTTTTCCTTACAATTCAATCATAGAACAACCTCATGCCGCATGGATACATACCAATTCATACAATGCTAGATCGTTATTGCCTAGTTCTAAAGGATCAATTTCCGAACAATGTGAGGTATTTGCTAATTTCATGTAAAGATCGGTTCACCCAGGTATAAGATGGTTTGCTCCCTCCATCTGACATTTCCCGTTATAATAAGAAGAGAAGCGTTGCAGAGGGGGTACGGCATGACGTTTATGAGAAGGCTTGTCCATTTGATATCGGATCGTTCCATCTTATCGAAATTGATTATCAGCTTATTCATCATCGTTTTCCCATTATATGCCTTTAATTATATGATTAATCAGATTGCCGCCGACAAGAATCGGGAGGAAATTTCGCAAGCATTGAAAAATTCCGTTCATTCCTATAATAATATTATCGATGGCGAACTGGTCCGCCTGCAGCAAATGCTCAATCAAAGCGCCCTGGATATCGCTGTTTCGCATGTTGCTGTCATTCATCCTGATGCGACCTATTCCGAACGCTCAGACTTCTTCGCGATGGTGCGCGACAATCTGAATCGCATCCACTATTCGACTCGCTTCATCTCCGAGACCATGGCTTATCTGCCCTTGCTGGACTCTACCCTTTCCATTACCGGGAATGGAACTGACACATTTGATGGGGATAAAGTGGCCGCATTGAGCCAGACATCCCAGCCCTTCATCGAATGGCAGAACAAGCTTTACATGACGGTGCCTTTCATTACGAATCAGACGAATAATAACGGTATGTTTATTCTTGCGGTCGAAATTTCAAGAGAAACGATTAGATCCTATTTGTCCAAAATAATGAATTTTGAACGAGGCGGCACCTTATATTATTCACCAGGCGAGGATTGGCAAATCGCAACGCATGGGACGGACTCGATCGCAGGCGATATTCGTGCCTATTTAACCGAGCATCCCGTTAATCGGGCGGATGGTGTGGCTCCTGTTGTGCAATCCGCCACCTTTCAAGGCGAGCCTTATTTCATCGTGAGCCAATCATCCAACAATCAGAACACTATGCTTGTGGCCTACGCGCCGGAATCCGAAATATTCGGCTCCCTCAGCATTTATCATGAGCTATTCTATTCGATGTCCATCCTGTCAGGGCTCATTATTATCTTATTCTCGATCTGGCTGTACAAGCTCATTCACAAGCCGCTTCGCAGCCTGGTGAACGGGTTCCGCAAGGTCGAGATCGGCAAGCTGGATTTCGAGCTCGTGCATCAGAACAAGGATGAATTCGGATACTTGTACCATCGTTTCAATGATATGCTTCGCAATCTGAACAACTTGATCAATGTCGTTTACGAACAGAAGATTTTGAATGAACGTTCGGAGCTTAAGCGGCTGCAGTCTCAAATCAATCCGCATTTTCTCTATAACAATTTCTTCGTGCTGAAACGGCTCATACGCTCCGGACAGAAGGACAAGGCAACGACCTTCGCCGACTATCTCGGACGCTATTTCCAATTCGTCACCCGCAACGCAGCCGACGAGATCTCTCTGGAGGAAGATGTTCAGCATGCCAGAACCTATGTCGATATCCAGACCGTGTGCTTCGATCAGAGAATCTCGGTGCAATTCAATCCGGTGCCGAAGGAAATTTCGAAAATGCTGGTTCCGCGGCTCATTCTTCAACCGCTGCTCGAGAACAGCTACTCCCATGCATTCGAGAGACAGCTTTCCGAAGGCATGCTGCTTGTGAAGTTCCATGTAGATGAACGCTATATTCTAATAACAGTAGAAGACAACGGCAAGCATTTGAGCGATGCAGCAATCGATGTTCTCTCGACAAAGCTTCATCAATCGCATATTCAGACAGAGGAGAGTACGGGATTATTGAATGTTCATCGCCGCATCCGTTTGAAATTCGGGGCTAATTCAGGCATTTCCGTGGACCGAAGCTCGCTTGGCGGCTTGCGTACGCAAATCTACATCGACAGAGAGGAAGTGAGACTGGATGCTGAAGCTGCTAATCGTGGATGATATGCCGGTTATCACCGATGGACTGTATGAGTTATTTCAAGAGGAAGAGACGCTCTCGCTGGAGGTCTATCGCGCTTATTCCGCGCCTGAGGCGCTCGCGCTGCTGGACAATGAACGCATGGACATCCTAGTATCCGACATCAAGATGCCCGAGATGACCGGACTTGAGATGCTGTCCGAGATTAATAAGCGTTGGCCGAGCTGCCTCGTTATCTTCTTGACGAGCTATCATGACTTCGATTTTGCCAAGGAAGCCGTTACACTGGGCGGCTTCGATTTCATATTGAAGACGGAAGGCGACGAGCGCATTATTCAAGCGGTTCGCAAGGCGGCAGAGGAAGTGGAGAAAATTCGCGAGGCGGAGCAGCTTCGAATGAAAGCGGAGGCCAAATACAAGCAGGCGCTTCCAACGCTTCAGAAGGCGTTCGTTCAGGAGCTGCTGCATGGCAGGCATATCAATGACCGTATCCGGAGCGAGCAGTTCCGCATTCTGGATATCAGTCTGGATGCCAATCTGCCGTCCTATCTCTTCTTGGCGAGAATCGACGGCTGGAAGCCTTCGTTGCTGTGGGCGGACAAAGCGCTGCTGATCTATGCGGTCAACAACATTATCGATGAATTCCTGCATTCGAAGGTTCATATGATAACGTTGCAGCTCGATTCCTCCCATATCCTCGGCATATGGCAGCCGATAACGAACGATTATGATTCGAAGGAATACAGCAAAGCGCTTCGCTTCTTCTATGGAACCTTGGAGACGATTCAGAATACGGGCAGAGACCTGCTTCAGCTCGAGCTGTCCTTCCTCCAAAGCGCCTCCCCTTGCAACTGGAGCGAGGCCGGCGAGAAGCTGCAAAGCCTGGAGCTGCTTATGCAGCGCGGCATTGGACTGAATCGCGAGCTGCTGACGACCGACGAAGAGCTTCAGAACAATCTCGATCGCAGAAGCCCTTCGGAGGAAGCCGAGGTGCAGCCCCTTGTTTTCCTGCGGATGATGCAGTTCTCTTCCTTGTCCGGCCTGCTTGCGAGCGGCAAGCAGGATGAGTTCTTCGAGCTGTACGACGAGCTCGACGAGACGATTGAAGATGCCGGCGACATTCCTTCGCTGAAGCTGGAATGCCTGCACTTCCTCGCTTCGGTTTTTCTGGGCTATATTAATCGCCGCAGACTGTACCGCACTCTCAAGGAATCCTGGAACATGGATAAGCTGCTCAAGCTGGAAGAGAATCCCGACTGGAAAAGCTATGCCTCCTACTACCGGAATTTGGCCGCCTTCTTGTTCGAGCATTCCTCCGATGAGCAGGAGAATCGCTCCATCCGGTTGATTCAGGATATTCAGCAATATATACGCGCGCATCTCAGCGAGGATCTGTCGCTTACCAGACTTGGCGAATATGCCCATCTTAATCCGACTTATCTGTCCCGGCTGTACAAGCAAATCACAGGCAAAGGCATCTCCGATGACATTCTGGAAGCGCGCATTGAGAGAGCCAAGACCTTGCTTGAGGAAGGCGATCGCAAGATCCATGAAATCGCCGAGGATATCGGCTATCATTCCGGCATCGCCTTCACCCGCTTCTTCAAGAAGAATATGAACATTACGCCTCAGGAATACAGGGATATGCAGAACAACCGCTAGATGACATCAGCCTTGCGTCGAAGGCTGAAGAGGACATGCATCGACGAAATGGCCTTAGAACGGCTCATCCAATAGCCTGAATCCTCCGGCGCCGTGCAGCATGCCGCCATCATCTGCATAATCCAATATCGCCCGCCTGAGCCCCGTATCCCTGCTCGCCGTTTTCCTGTCGAGCTTAGCCGAACCGAATACACGCGAATAGGTCTCTCCCTCATCCGACAGCAAGGGGAATAGATGGAACAAGCGCTGGAAATTCACGATATTGGAAGTCGCCGGCAAGATCTTCTCGAATTGCGCATCCAACAGCCAGGATGAGCAAGTGAAGGCGAAGGGCTTGCGATTC
The DNA here is from genome assembly GCF_011947265.1 of Paenibacillus sp. HB172176. Classification (GTDB taxonomy): domain Bacteria; phylum Bacillota; class Bacilli; order Paenibacillales; family Paenibacillaceae; genus Pristimantibacillus. The sequence goes on along the minus strand of NZ_JAATHD010000011.1, from coordinate 28,869 downwards.
GGGAAATAGTGCCGGTAGAAAGCGGTCGCCTCCTTCATCGATGCGATGCAAGCATCCCGCGACATCCTGCTCCCTTCCGGAATATGAACATCGAGCACAAGGTTATCGCGTTCCAGCGCCAGTTCATATTCGGAGCCAGGAGCTTCGATCAATGACGGATTGGCTGTGCCGTCGGGGCGAATGACATGCCCGATGTATGCCTTATCCGTCCTCTTGTAAGCCGCCGTCCAGCTTCCCTCCGACTGCTCCTTGCGGTTCGTGCCGTTCACGAGACCGTCGCTGCGAAATTCGACGCCGGCTTCAGACAGAACGATTAAGTCCTCCTTATCCTGTTTGTTCCGCAATACCTTAACGGGATGCCTGAACTTCTCCATTACGAACTGCAATCTGCCAAGCCGAAACAAACGCCCTCCGATATGATACAGCAGCCACGGAAGATTATCGAGACCGGCTGCTCCATGTGATTTTTCATAATGCTTCATCCAAATGCGCAAATCATCCATGGTGTGGAGCAGCAGCTCTTGGGGCAGTTCCAACGAGCGATAATAAGCTTTTGTCCAATCCAGCAGCAGAACGACGAGCAGAACGGCGTATAAACCGCTGCCCGTTCCAAGCGATTCCTCGAGCAGCGCCTGCTTCGCCTGTACGCTCGCCGGAAGCTCCCTGAACACCTCGACAAATTCAGCCGGATCAAGCCGCAGGCCGTACATCTTCAATTGGCATTCCAGAAGAAACTTCCAGAGCGTGTCTTCAGCGCGAACCAGCTTGGACGCGGCTCGCAATTGTTCGATTACATCCTGCTCCAGCCCGAAGATCGCGTTGATTTCTTCCAGATGCCGCTCCGTGAAGAGCTCCTCTTCATTTCTAAGCCATGTTTCCTGCATAGCATCAACTCCCCGTGCAAATTAGAACAAAGCTGGCTTGAACGTCCAAGCCTGCAGTCGCGACATCTCCACAATATTGCGAACCTGCAAGCTCTCTGGGAAGATAACCCAATACCTGCTCCATTCGCCGTCATTCGCCGCATAATCCGCCGCGGCAAGTCTGCCCTCCATCAGCTCCACTTCTTCATTCGGCGCAACATTGTCGCGGATCATGGTCGCCATCGCGCAGGTCACCGAGACGGGATTAACGGGTTCGCCTCCGATAACAAACGCGTTCGGCATTTGCTTGAAGCCGCACACCGTCGGAAGGTCTTGGCTTATGGCTTGCATAATCGCCGAAGCGGTGAACGTTCTTGGCTCCGCATCAACCTTCTTCTCGATTGCCGCGGCGCCCCCGGTCGTCTGATTAGAAACAGGCTCGAAGGCCTTCTCCGGACCATAGATCAGCTCTGGGATCGGTTCCTCGCCAAGCAGATACTGTCTGAACACCCAGAACAGCTCGCCCGGCGAAAGCGTCAAATCTCCTAGTTCCCCATAATTCAAATCCGTCCGGACTTGAGCAGCGAAGCCGCGAATCTCTTCCTTCGTCAACATGCGCGAGTTTGATTTTTCCATAGCCAGCAATTGCTGAATGCCAATATATTCGACATGCTCGAGGGATAAGGTATAATCCAGGAATAAGCCAAACTGCTCCAAATAAAACGCCATTTTGCCCTCGGGATGCTGCTTCGGCTTCACCCATTCCTCCCTCGGCGGGTTATTGCCCTTGGCGAAGTTCACGGCATCCCAGAATTCGGAGAATACGAATTCCGTCGGGTGGTAGAATAGGCTGATGAATCCAATCTCTTCATCCATCTGCGCGTCGCAAAGCTCGTGAAATTTCCGCTTGCCGCTCTCCAACATATCCTCCTTCAGAGGAATGCTCATAATGCCGGTCAGCGCAGTCATATTGAGCAAGCCGCCGTACCAGAACGGACGGCCGCCATAGTCTACTTGATTATGGCTGTCGAGGTAGACGGGAATGCCCCATTTGCGAAGCACGGCGAAGGGATGAGGCGCCCAGGCCAGGCCGGGTTGTCCATAGCAGAGGGCGGGCTGTTCCGTAATGCGCAGCAAATCCTCGAAGCCGCCGCCTTCTCTGCGTTCGAACTCCTCGGCCCCTTCGCGGAAACCAAGCGGCTCCAAATATTCGGTCGTAACCGGATGAACGCTGTGAAGATCAGTATGATAGCCGACCTCATGCGCCTTCAATCGCCGAATAAGATCATGACGTCCGCGTCGCTCGAGCATTCGGATCTTCTCACCGACAAGCTTGAAGATACCGGTGATGCCTCTGCTGTCGAGCAGATCAAGCAAGCCCTCAAGGCCGGCTTCCGATTCCTCGCTGACGAAGTCCTCCACATCGAGCCAGAATAGAATTTTGATTGGTGTCCCGTTTATCGTCATCGCTCCGCGCCTCCTCCAGAGTTTACCTGATCTCCCGACTTTGCTGACAATAGCTCGTTAAGCTTCTCCCGTTTGCGCAGCAGCCACTCCGCTTCCTTCGGGTAGCTCTTGAAAGTAAAAGCTTCATTCAGATCCTCTTCCAGCCATCGCAGCACCTCGGCGCGTCCAAGTCTCGATTCCAGCAATTGCAACGCCCTTAAATCCTGAAGCGCTTCGAAGAACACCTCCAGCCGAATCGATTCAATCGGTCCTTCCTTGCCGGGATAGACGAGAAACGGATCTCCGGAAGGGAAGGCATGTCCCGCATCCGTCACGCGGAACGGATCGATTGGCCGTTTGGAATATTGAGAATGCCAGAAGTTATAGCCCCAATGCAGGAAGCCGCTCATCTCGTACTTGTACAGCTGCCAGCCCAGGATGCGGTTGCGGGCGGAAGGCTGATTGAAGTAGCGGTTCGACACGAATTTGTTCTGCGCGCAGCAATAATAGCACCAGAGATCCTCCGTCTCATTCGCGAGGAAGGGCTCAAGATGATTCGTGGCGACGATCGGCTTCTTCACAAGGCCCTGCTCATAGAAGGTGTAATCGGACAGCGCATCGACGACGGGAAAGTCGGACAAGTGCTTGTACACGATCGCAGCCGCGCTCTTATAGGATTCCAGATGCTGCGTCGTCGGCTCATCGGAGATATGAAAACAGCATTTCTCCGCCACGCCTCGCTGCCGTATGAATGCTGTCAGCTCCGGCAGGAATTGATTCAGGAACTCGGTATAGGCCTCGCCGTGCGCATCCGTATCCCAACCGAAGACTCGCTGCTCCGAGCCGCTTATGGACGCGATTATTTTCGGTGCATGATTCGCCCCCCACTGCGTGAACAAATGCGAAAATTCAAAGAATTGAATTCCCTTGCTCTCGCAAAGCTCCATCCATCGCGCCAGACGCTCGAACGAGAAACGATAATGGCCGTCAGCCAGAACTTCAACCCCCACCAGTTGAACGGTAGGACGCTCACCCCCGACCTCTGTATCAAGAGGGGGCGTGAACAACGGCGTTAGTATCATATTGATGCCATGCCGAGCAGCCGTTTCTACGTACGTCGAGATGAGCCTCCAATGCGCTTCGCTGAATGCTTCTACGCCGTACTGAGTCAACAAACAGTCAGTATGGAACCATTCCGTATGAATGAGCGTTTGCGGAGGCAGCGCCTCCGGCAGAACATGCAGCAGGAAGGCTTCACTGCCTAATGAAATCCCTTCTTGGTTCTCGAAATGAATCGTGATGCGATGACTGCCTGCTTCTGCGATTTCCGAGATTGGCACCGTGACCCATACGGCGCGCCATTGCCCGGGAATGGCAATCGCTTGCTGCTCCTCCGGCGGATACAGCGGATCGGGATAAAGTCCGGGCGATGTGCGCAATACATTGTCGTCATGCTCGGAGTAGCAAGGAAGCTCGGACGGTACCAGTCCGACTGACCTTACAGCAATTTCCGCTTGCAGCGTTGTTTCCGTTCGTATCAACAATGGCTTTATCATGGCATTCGGACGAAAGGCGACTTGGAAAGAGTAGGTTTCGCCCCGCAATGCGGTGGCTTCCTTCCATATCGGGGCCTGCAACTCCTCATCGGCGAACACCTTCTCCAGCGAACTGATCAATCTGGTCTCCATCTTGCGTTCCTCTGTTGGCATTTGCATATCTCCTCCTGTTCGGTTTCATTATATCCCTATTCCTTAACCGGACATATTAACCGTTCCGAACCTTTCTATACCCTTGTTTACAAGTTAGAGGCTTCTTCTGCTTTTCTAATTCGATAGCTCACGAAAGCGAGCTTCTTGCTATCCGGAGACCATGAATTGACATTCAGCGTCCCTTGCCCGCCGAACAGGTTAACGATTGTTCGATAAGCGCCGCCTTCGCTTGGCATCAGCCTGATTTCCACCTCTTTGCACGGGGGATGATCGCCTGGCGCAACATCGCCCTTGCGATACGCTATATAAGCTGTCAGCTTCCCGTCAGGCGATAGATGCGGAAACCAACTGTTGCTTTCATCCTTTGTCATTTGCGTCTGCTCGCTGCCGTCAGCCTTCATCCGCCATATCTGCATGAGACCGGAGCGTACGGAGTTGAACCAAATATATTGACCGTCAGGCGAATATTCAGGTCCATCATCCAGACCTGGCGAATCTGTCAATTGTCGCTCGACTCCGCCGACTGCGGGAATCGTATAGATATCGTATTGCCCGTTTCGTTCCGCGCAGTAAGCCAACGTATGTCCATCCGGCGACCAGCCGTGAAGATAGCTTGGACCCATCGGAGTCAGCAGCACGGGATTGCCGTCACCCATCCCAAGCACATAAATGCGGGATTTATTGTCCTCCGCCGTAGCATGGCTGATTGCGATCCGATCATTATCCGGAGACAGCACATGATCATTATTGCATCGAACGGCAAAACCGGTGTCGATCCGCTTACTTTCCTTCGAGCCAAGATCGAAGATGAATAGCTTGCCGTCACTGTTATAGATGAGACTCCTGCCATCGCTTGTCCAATTCGGCGCCTCGATGACATATCCGAATTCGGCGATAACCTCACGCTTCCCCGTTTGCACATCCACGATTTCAAGAAAACTTGCATTTGCGCTTCCTTTATCGGCTTCTTCTACTAGCAATGCTTCATTGTTCATGAGGCGCTTTCAACTCCAATCTCAGAATTTCCAAACCAAAATTTGATATCCAATCAGTCGTCTCCCTCACGGGAAGGAGATAACGCTAACCTCTTTTTCAAATGACTCCGCTCCTGTGCATCGGGATACGAACAGCCCCGTCTTCTTTTCGCCGCTCCCATTCGTAAATTTTTTCATATCGATGCTCTTGCAATCAAATGTCAGAATCTCCCCATTCGAGAAAGCATCTCTCGAAGCATCGATTCGCACGTGAACGATGTTCCCATCTGATCTAAAGTCGTATAGGACATAGCCACCCTCGAATGTTTGGGCAACAACAACCAAAAAATCCCCCTTCTGTTGCTTGAATCTCATTGCTAATCGCTCCGCTGCCGCAATCTCTTCCTTATCAAATGGCGAAGTAATCAATGTTTGATATCTCATAGGAGCTTTGTGGCCGTCCGACAAACCTGGCCAGACCAGAATAAAACAGACGATCACAGTTAGAATCGCTATACCTGTTTTCATAGCCGTCATTCTTCCTCTTGCATCATTCATTCAGATAACCCTGCTGCACCGATTTCTGTATGATGCCTTGTGCGTAATCCCACAGCTTCTCAGAACCGTTTGCAATCTCGGCATTGCGCTTCATCACTTGTCCGCTCGTAATGCCATACTTCTTCCACGTATGCCCTTCATTCAGATGATTGTGAATGAGCGGCTGCAGCCGGTCTAACGAGCTGGCAAACTTCGCTTCCTTCGTCTCTTTCTTCTCGAATTCCAGCCACAGCTCAATGAGCTCTTGCGCCTGGTCGCTTGGCAGCAAACCGAATATTCGCTTGGCCGCCGCATTCTCCCGCTCCCACTTGTCCTCATGTCCCAACGCATCATACGCAAAGGTATCGCCGGCGTCGATCTCGACAATATCATGAACGAGCAGCATCTTGATTACCTTCAACAGATCGACCTCTTGGTTAGCCTGTCCGCTGAGCACCAGCGCCATCATTGCCAGATGCCATGAATGCTCCGCATCGTTCTCCAATCTCTCGCCATGAATCGTTTTCGTCTTGCGCTCAATGTTTTTCAGCTTATCAATTTCTATAAGGAACTCCATCTGCTTCAAAAATTCGTTATCCAATTCATCACTCCTAGTTGAATGCGATCCCATTACCTAAATCATCTTTCGCTTGCTGGAACGGTAAGCTTGCCTTTCATAGGCTCCTATTCCTTATCCTCGAAGAAGACAATCCGATTGCCGAATGGATCGATAAGCCTGACTTCTTCGCTGCCCCATGGCGTCTCTACTAATCCCGGTCGCGAGAAGCCATGCCGCTTCGCAATCAACTCCCGTTGAAGCTCCCTGACGCCGCTTACTTCAATGCGAACGGCAGAGCCTGGACAAGCATCGCCGTAATGCTCCGTCAGATGGATTCGGAGACCATCCCTGGAAACCTGCATGTACAGCGGAAGCCCAGGCTCGAAGCGATGCTCGAAGTCTAATTGAAAACCGAGATAATCCAGGTAGAAATCCTTTGCCTTCGCCTCGTCAAAGATACGAAGCAAGGGAATAATATGATGCAGAGTAGTCACCCTATCGCCCCATTTTCGCGCAAATAATAAATGTAATCCGTGGATAAACCTTTGCAGCCCGCTTCGCTTAGCATCACGGCAACATTGCCGCGGTGATAGGTGCCATGATTCACCATATGCAGCATGAGATCCTTCAGCGTGTTCTCGAAGCTCTTCCCTTCTGTGTTGCGGTATGCGATGATTCGATCCATGTCGGACTGCTCCGCGAGGAATTCCGCGACCGTCTCATGGAGGTTATCCAATTCATGCTTTGCCTCGCTTACCGTGCCGAAGGTCGTCGCTCCTATGGCTGGAAGAGAGCTTCCAATTAATCGATTAAACCAACTGATATCGATATCATAAATATGTCCGAATACCCTTCCAAGATTTGAGAAGGAACCATGAAGCGTAGTCAGAAAGATATCCGCCGGCTGCTTCTCAATGTGAGCAAGGAGCTTGCGGTTCGCCCACACATGGTAGTCATGCAATTGCTGGATTTCATGCTTCATCCCATTTCACCTCGCATGTAGTGTAGCGTTTATTCTCATAAATCAAAGCATTCAACTGGTTGCCGAACGCGCAGCCTCCATCGATTCCGATTTTATCCTCTCCGAACCACACATCCGAAGAGCCGTGTATATCCTTCGCCTGAGTGTGGCCGAAGATAACCGTCTTCTGCGCCTTTGTCGGCCAGCAAATAAAATCGTTCTTTATATACATGAAGTCGCCTTCCGGCTGTTCTCTCCATTCCGTGTATGCCGGATTCAGTCCCGCATGAACATAAATGTGCTGACGATCTTCATGGTATAAAGGTAACTGGGCAAGGAATTCGATATGCTCCGGGTAGCGTTCGAGAATGTGCTTCTTCGCTCGTGAAAGGCTTGCTTGATCGATCTCTTTCATCGTAAAATCACAATAGCTTTGCAAGGTAGCAAGTCCCCCATGCTCCGCGAACTTTAATTGTATGGACTCATCTCCGCTTCTTACCAAATCGACGAAGCGCTAATCATGATGGTTCTCTTCATTAAGCTTAACCTCCCGCAAACTCAAATCGATGAATGCCGAAATCGGTAATGGAGGATTGGAGGAGCTTCTCCCGCAACGGATGAAGATCCGGCGTAAAACGGATGTCGATATTCATCGCAGCCAGTTGCTCGAGTCCATTCTCGATAATGGACTTCTGCAACGGAGTAACCTCTTGCTCGGAGATATAATAGCCCGCTGTTTCGTCAAACAAGGTGAAGGTTGAGGCAGGCAGCTCATAGCGAAATAGTGGATATTGCAGAATCCTTGACAGCCAGCGATTCTCGATCGTAAGGACAATTTCAGAGGTTGTTGGACCGAAAAAGCGCGAAGCATCCTCTTCCAATACAGATTGGCTCCTGCGATACACGATGCGCGGACAATTTCGAGGCAAGTAGAAGGTGAATTGATGCTCCTCGTCAATCGCCCACACAACCGGAGGCATGTTTTTGCGATTTTCTTTGACACGTGGATGGAAGATCGTAATGTTGTCCTCTTCGCTGAAATGGTATAAGCGCATATCGCTACTCCTTCGCTTTATATCGTTCCTTGAATTCCGATTTCGTCATGCCGTAATAGATTTCGTCGAAATACTCCCCTCCCGAGTAAATCATGCTCCTTAATCTGCCCTCCTGCACAAATCCCATCTTCTCATGAAGCTTAATGGAAGCTGGATTGAACGAGTAGACATGGGGCGTCACCTTCTGGTAATTCAGCTCGTCGAAATAGAACCGCAGGACCGTCTCAATCATTTCCTGAGCATAACCCTTCGACCGATGCTCCGGCAGAAGAGCAATGCCGTATTTGAACGTGCCGTTTCTTCTGTTGCAAGCAAAGGTCTCAATGGTCCCAACCGGCTGCCCTTCTTCATTCTCAGCTACGAAACGGAAAGCGTCCCCGATCTTTCCCTTGGCCTCGCCTTCAAACCACTTGGACTGACGCTCCGGCGATTGCGGCAATTGAAGCTCGTTCACATTCCGAGCAATCTCGTCATCGAAGGCCTGAAACAAGATCAAGTCGGAAGCCTTCATCGCTCTAAGCAGCAGCTTGTCTGATCTCCAATATTGTAATGTCATCGCGATCTCCTTTTTATGGATATTATTCAAGTATAGCATTTGCCATATGGATGTGGATAGCTGGATGAAGCGCGATCGCGAGTCGATTTATGCATATAACAAAACACGAGCTCATGATACTGGTGGAGGGTGAACCTATGAACCTATTCGAGGAACAATGTGAGAGTTGCAAGTGGAGGCTGAAAACAATTTAAGAAGATAAGCCTAACTGCAAAAAGGCCTGGAGCATGCAACATTAGAATTTCTGCGTAAGGTATGGTATCCTGCCGTCGGTAATTTTAATGATCTTCATCCTGAATATGAGGTTCGAGATCTCGGAAACGGATTTCGTTATCTGGATCTTGCCTCTATGCCAGAAAGAAGATTCAACTGTTTGCAAACAATTGGTACTCTCTTTTGTGGGGAAGTTTCTATCAATGACTGTTCCATTTGAGTTAAGCTGGGGAGAAGCTGAAGCTGTGAGATTTGCGCGCTCAGTTCCGTTAGCGCTAATCTAGATATTCGGCAATAATGATTCCTCATAATCAAATGCAGAGACGATCTACAACATTCATTGGGATCCTTTCTGATTTTGAGCATAAATCGCAGACTATTTCAGCCTTCCCTTTAATCCTTCAAAGTTGTTTAATTAAGGACTGTTTGGCGTTAGACAGACAAGTTCTAACCGGACTTTATGCTATTGCAAAAATGGCTGAAGCAGCTCGCCTGACGAATTCGAGCGTTGGCTAAGATCAACACTGTTATACCAGTGAGGTATTTGCTCATGAGATTTTTCAGAAAACTAAAAACACTGTCTGCCTTGGCTAATGTATACGTTGGACGCGCAAATGATAAGTGCCTTAGCTAAAATAATACTTGGAGTCTGTCAGAAGGAAGGATTCGGATAACTTTTCAGACATCTCTCGTTTATATACAAAATAGTAATAATATATTCCCAAGAAAATCCCTCCCAGACCCGATCCACGGGTCCGAAAGGGCATTCGTACCAGCTCCGCTTATTGCGCCAGAACATTCAAAACCGCCTTAACCGCCTCGGCTCTCGTCGCGAATTCGTTCGGCGCGAAGCGATTGCCTCCCCTGCCGCGAATCAGTCCATGCTCGGCTGCCGCCGCAGCATAGCTTCCCGCCCAGGACGGGATCTGCTCCGCGTCGGCGAAGGAAGAGCGAGCATTCGCCTCGGGCTCGATACCCAGCGCGCGGACCAGCATCGCTGTCATCTCCGTGCGTGTGATCTCTCGACCGGCCCGGAACGTACGATCTTCGTATCCCTGCATGATGCGAGCCGCAACCGTCGCTTCGACGGACAAGCGAGCCCAGGCGGGAATGGCTGCTTCATCGATGAAGCCGCCGTCAGGCCCGCCATCGCCCTTCACCCCAAGCGCGCGTATGAGCATCGCGGCGAACTCGGCCCTTGTGACGGAGAGCTGCGGCCGGAACGTCCCGTCGGGGTAGCCGTTCACGAAGCCAAGCGTCGCGGCGGAGCGAATGGCCGCTTCCGCCCAATGCCCGGCGATGTCCTTGAAGAGAGCGGGCAAGTCCACCTCCGCCGTCGAGATGGTCCGGTCAACTGCGTAAGAATTTTTAACCAGTTCCGAATCGACCAGGTTCACGGCGCTCAGCGTCATATCCGCGTCGCCTTGGCCAATCCGCCGGAACGTCAACGTAGCCAACTTAACATCCCCTGACAGCCCCGCAGCCTTTCCGATTTTGGTGAACGCATAGATGAGCCGATTCTCCTTCTCGACCGGCGCTTTGAATCCGTTCAAGTCGTTCGCGCTCTCAGCCAGCTTCAGGATGCTGGTATCGTATGCGAAGTTCAATTCGTACGCGTATGCATCAACCAGATTCTTCGCCGTCACGACGACTTGATAATTCCCGCTGTCCGCAAGCTGCGTCATCTCCAGCCGAAAGTCCGGACCCCCTTCGGCATTCGCCGTCCCGGGAGCGCCGGCCGCTGGCAAGACAATCAACAGAATAGCTGCGCATGCGATCAAATACATTCTTCTAATCATGAAGCTCATCCTCTCCGCATGATGCACACATGTCTCTGCGTTGAAAAACAGGGAGGCGACTCACGCCTCCCTGCCTGTCTCTATTGCTGCAGCCAATCGTCCAGAATCATCTGGGCGATTGCGGCCAGCGTCTGGATGTCGATCATGCCGTTGTTTAAGACATCGGCCGCTTCAATGTCGCTCCAGGAAGCATCCGAGCTCGTCACGCCGAGATAGCTTGCGATAATCGAGAGATCCGCAATGGAGAGTTTCGTCGCTCCCTCCACCAGCGTAATGATGCTGTTCTTCAGCGTCTGAACCGCAGCGTTCAGATCCACCGCGGCTTGATCGACTTGGGATTGGCTAGCCCCTGCGTCCGAATTCACGGACTGTGCCGAGCCGATCGCCGCCTGCAGCGCGCTTCTTGCGCTTGCCGGATATTGGCCCAGCTTCGTGCCTTCCGGCGCCAAGCTGTACTGTGCCTGAGCCGCTGCTATAGCCGCTGTCAGCGCATCCTTATCCGCTTCTGTCACAATGACAATTGACAAGTCGTCGGACGCTTGCGAAATATCGAATTCGGCGATCGTGCCGTTCGTCGATACGTCGAATTGGCTCAGCGACACCGTCGTGCTGCCAACAGCGGCATCAGACTTCACCTTGCCGTGCAAGCGGAACAAGTCGTCGGTCTCATCGACCGCGTTCGCTGCGCCGTCGCTCGCCATCAGCACGAGAATCTGGCCAAGCTCCGGCTTGATGGCCGTACCGATGACGTTGAAATTTGCTCTCAGCGATTCGATCGCCGACTCGGCCAAGGCCGTGCCTTCCGTGTCGAATTCCAGCTTCGCCGGATCGTATTCGACCACGGCCTGCAAGGTCGTGAAGCCGTCCGACGGATCCACCACGCCAATCGTCAGGTCCGCATTCCCGCCCGGACTTAGCGATCCGCCGCTGCCATGGATGACGCCGCTGCCGGTGACTTCTACTGGTTCCTCCTCCGAGGCGACCGCAAGTCCAATCTTCTCCCGGCTCAGCACCAGGTTGTCGAAATATCGCTCCTGATCCTGAGGCGTCCCGGCGTTCCAGTAATTCTCGAGCGAGAACCAGTTCAGTCCGTAACCCGCATTGGGACCGATCTCATAGCTTCCGATCCAGTTCAGGTCGTAGATGCCGACTTCCAACTGATCGTCGATCCACAGCTCATAGACGCCGTTGCTCTGTCCCGGATCATTGAGCTTCACATGAGCTTCGACCGCATACCATTCACCTACATGGCCCGCGTCGAACATCGGCGTGTCCGTGGCTCCTCCATTGAACCAGCGCAGATTGTCGAAGTCGTTCCACATGGTGGACTGAAGGACGCCTGCCGCATCCGTTCCGCTGGCAGGCGCCGCCGCCAGACGGTTCGTGTCTGCTGCGCTCCATACGTGAGCAATCATCGACTGCGCCCAGTTGGCGTCTTGCATGCTCGAGATGCGAGCCATTTTGTCTCCTCCGCCGCCCGTCCAGTCTTCCTGATTCTTCACATAAAAGCGGGCATACACCTCTGTCAGGTCTTCGTCCTCGGCGGCAACGGGATCGAGGTACGCGCTCGGCGTCCGTCCGTATGCCAGCTTCAGGGCGCCGGTATCATGCTGCTCGCCGTCCTCCGCCTGGAACTCCGCCTTCATGCCGGAGGATCCGCCAAGTCCGACATCACTCGTCCGGTAAAACTGGGAAGGGCTCGTATGCTCGAAATATTGATCCATCCGGTCCGATTCGAAGTCGTCGCAGAACAGCCATGCCGATTTCGGACTCGCACACTCGTCGACGAAGAACGGTTCCTCATGCACGACATTGACCGTGTAGGTCTTCACGGTCGTGCCGTCCTGCGCTGTTACGACGATGCTCGTCTGCGAGCCGCTCACGGTATAGGCGACGTTATCCCCATGCGCCGCGCCGTCTACCGTCATGGCGGCCAGCGCATCGGACAGCACCGGCGTCAGGTCGGACGTCGCAACGCCGTCCTCCAGCTTCAGCTCATACTCGGTTACCGCCGAATTGAAGGCAGGTACCAGCTTGCCGACGGTAGGGTTCAGGCTTTTCAGATTCGCGTTGTTCGTCACGACCTGTCCGGCTTCGCCGATGGCGCTGCGGCTCAGCACCATGTTGTCGAAGGCGTGGTACTCGTTGTCTCCGCCAGGCACGCCGATCTGATTGTTCGTATTGTAGATTTCGACTGCATTAATGCCGTAATTCTCGTAGCTGCCGACCCAGTCGATGCCGGTCTTGCTCGATTCGAGCTCGCCGTCGATCGACAGCTCGTAGACGCCGTTCGCCACGCCGGGATCATTAAGCTTGGCATGAACTTCGATCCTGTGCCAATCGCCCGCCGAGTCCGGATGCATGATCGGCGTCGTTCCCTCGAGCGTATCGGACAGCACGGCGCCCGTCGGATTGCCGCTGCCGTCGAATTGACCGGTGTAGAGCTCCGAATTCAGGATGCCGTCCGCATCAGGGTAATTGATGTTGATGCGCATGAAGGGCGTGTCGCCCGGTCCGTAGCCGTACACTTGCGCCAGCGGCCCGTTGTTAATCGGGGTATCCCCGGTCGCCTCGGTATTGTTGCGCAGGTAGAAGCGCCAATACAGATCGCGATGGATCTCGTCGGGATCGCCTGCCGGGATATAAGCTTCCTCGTCCGGCGTCTTCCCGAACGCCAGCTTCAGCCAGGTGCCGCTCGGGTCGGTCACCGGGTCCCCGTCGTAGTGGCCGTAATAAGACGTCATCGCCCTAGACGCCTCCATGCCTGTATTTTGAATGCCGAATCGTCCCCAGCGATTAAAGTAATCGTAATATTGATCCAGACGATTCTCCTGGAAGTCGTCGCAGAAGATCCAGTCCGGCTGCGCAACGCTGCATTCGTTGATGATCAGCTCCGTCGGATTGACGTACGTCTCGAACTTCTCGCGCACGGAAGCAGGGGCGTCATCCATGATCACAACGTTGTCGTACCACAGATTCCACGGCGTGCCGTTGTATTGATCGCTGGTGTAGTCCGCGAAACTGACCGCTCTGAACTCGTTGGAGTTAAGATCGTTGCGGTTCTTGACGTTCGTGGCGTGCAAGGTCGGAACGCCGTCAATCAGGATCATATATTCGCCGTCGCGGTTGCCATTCGAGTTATACTTCATGAAAGCTTCGTACGTATGCCACTCACCGTCCTTCGGATCGAACGGCCCGCTGCTGGTTTCGACGACGACATCCGGATCACTATGCGTGCCGTTATAGTCGATGATGGTCGCCGTGTCGTTGCCGATGCTCGATCCATTGCCGTACGACAGGGTTTTGAGCACGTCCTCCCAATAGTCCAGGCCGAAGGTCGTATTGGCATACCCATACGTGGAGGCCGGCTGAATCTGCTTGCCGAACAGCTTCAGAAATTTGCTTCCGCCCGAAGGATTGTCCATGCGGAAATCGAATTTCACGTACACCTGGGACACGTTGTCGCGCGAAATCGTACGTGCGAGATAATGGTTGCCTTGCCCGGTAATCGGCACCTTGGCGGCATGCGAGCCGTCCACGCCGCCCGTCTGATCGACTTCAATGTCGGAGATCCCGCGCCAGCCATGGTTCATCGGCACGTCCGTATAGTTCTCGAAGTCATCCTCGAACAGCACTTGAGGCGGATCGCTTGGATGCACGGCTTCGGGGATGGCCGGGGCCACCTTCTCGCGGCTCAGCACCATATTGTCGTAATTGCGGTATTGAAGCGGTGTATCGGTTGCGCTATTGTAATTGCTGATCTGCACGGCGTTGAAGCCGTAGTCCTCGTAGCTGCCGAACCAGTCGATATTGTCCTGTCGGAAAATAACCCGCTCGTTGGCCCACAGCTCGTACACGCCGTTGCTCTGGCCGGGATCGTTCAGCTTGACGTGAGCTTCCACCGCGTTCCACTCGCTGTTGTCCTCCAGACGAAGCAGCGGATATTCGGTAACGGTGAGGCCGCTTCCCTGTATGCCGGTCGGCACGCCGTTCCCGTCGAAGGCCGCCGTGCGGTACGAGGTGGAGACATCGCCGCTGGATACGTCGATGCTGATCTGGGCGATGACCAGATCATCCGGTCCGTAGGCGTAGAGCTTCGCGAGCTCGCCGTTCGTTCCGACCGACCAGTCCTCGTCGTTCTTCACGTAGAAGCGCCAATAGAATTCCTGCACGACCTCGTCGGGATCTCCTGCCGGCAGATAGGTCGCGTTGTCCGGCGTCTTGCCGAATGCGAAACCCAGATTGCCGGGGCGCGAATACGAGCCCTGGAATTGGGCGAGCATCGAGGCTGAGCCGTCAATGCCTCCGTCTGTCGCAAGACCGAACGTGCTCGGTTTATTTTGCAAATAATAGCTGCTTAGCCTGTCCTGCTCGAAGTCGTCGCAGAACAGCCACGCCGTCTGAATCGCGTCGCATTCGTTAACCGTCGGCTCGTCGGCCATCGCCGCGTGCGGAGGCAAGAACGGAATAAGCAGCAGCACCGCGAACACAATCATAGAGCAGCGGACAAGCAGCATGCGTTTGTTTGGAAGTACCATGGTGAATATTCCTCCCTTATCCGATTATTCTGTCGGTTGCCATGCGGGGCGGATGCGATTCTGGGGTTGAAAGGTCTCTCGTTATCGATTCCTCCTATTCGGGCTGGATTGCACGCAACGCGATGAATTCCGTCTCAGTATACGTCCGCCTTGCGTTTCGTGGATATAAACGCATATGAATATAGCAACATCGGCGTTAACGGAAATGGCGAATGGAAGAGGAAGAGAACTTAACCGCTGCGGATTGAGTTAACCAATATTAACGAGTCTCTCATTGTGTCTTGCAAACGCCTTGGCAGCGTGTATGATTTCAAATAGTAGAAGAGCAGCAAAGCTTGCTCTCATACCAAATCATAGGAGTGGTTATGCTGCAAGAGATGTCGATTCTGGCGGAGGCGATGCAGCTGACGGGGCTTCAAGCCGCAAGCTCCGAGTCCACGATTAACGAGAATCTGCTTGACTCCTTCATAGATGCATCATCCGTATCCAGTTGGGCAAGAAGCGGCGTGTCGGACAGTGTGCTGGCAGGCATCGTGACGGGGAGAGACGGAGCAGGCTAGCTCCGCAAGCTTCAATAACCCGTGCGGAAGTCGCCGCCATGATACAACGATTATTGCAGAAAGCCGAACTGATCCAAGCTCGGGGAATATTCCGGCATTTGACGTAATAGGACCTCAAATTCCTACAGTAAAGAGGAATTTGAGGTCCTTCTTCTTTGAGGTCCTTCTGCATGGTTAGGAACAGCTTCTCGCCTCAGGCGTCCCTCCGCTGATGCTCAGAATATGGCCGGCTTCAGCGTCCACGTCTGCAGCCTCGACATGCGCATCGTGTTGGTGACATCCTGATTTTCCGGGAAAATGATCCATCGATTCGGCCAATTCATGTTATCCTTCACATGCCTCATGGTCGCAAGGCTCGCTTCCCGCAGCGACACCGTATCTTCCCCGGACAAGCCGCCGCGAATCATCTCCGCCATTGCGCAGTACATGGTCTCCGGGCTGACAACCGCATCCCCGACGTTGAACGAATCCGGCAGCTGCCGAAATTCGAACACGCTCGGCCATTCGGCTCGCAGCGCCGCCAGTGCGTCCGCCGCCGTTGCCGTGCCCGCCGCAAAGCCCTCCGCGACGACCGCATCGAACGGCCGCTGAGGTCCGTAGACGAGCTCGGGCAGCGCCTCCTCGCCAAGCAGGAATTGCCGGAACGCCCAGAACAGCTCGCCGGGCGACAGACTGACGTCGCCGTCCACGACGAAGTCGACTTCCGTCCCGACCGAGGAGGCGTAACGGAGAACCTCCTCCTTCGTCAATACCCGCGTCTTCGTTCGCTCCAGCTCAAGGAGCTCCTTGTTCCCGATATACGACACATTCCCCTTGCTCAAGGTGTAATCGATGAACTGGCCGACCTGCTCCAGCGCGCTCTCCATGACGCCGTCCCCATACTTCGGCGGCTTCACCCATTCGGATTTGGGCGGATTTTTGCCCCTCGCGAAGTTGACGGCATCCCAATATTGCTCGAACACGAATTCGGTCGGATGGTAGAACATGCTGATGAAGGCCGTCTCTTCGTCCTTCTGCGCCTCGCACAATTCGTCGAAGCGGCGGGTCATCCGGCCGAGCAAGTCGTCTCCCATAGGGATATGCATCAGGCCCGTCAGCGAGGTCATGCTCAGCAGACCGCCGTACCAGAACGGCTTCCCGTCAATGTCGATTTCGTAGAAATTGTTCAAATAGACCGGAACGCCCCAATGGTTCAGGGTCGCATAGGTCTGCGGCGCCCAGGATAACCCAGGCTGCCCGTAGCAGAGCGCGTCCTGTCCGGTGATCCGCCGCACGTCGGCGAAGCCTTGCTCTTCCCTGCGCGCGAATTCCTCCGCTCCTTCGCGGAAATCGAACTTCTCCAGATAGGTCGTCACGACCGGAGGCAAGCTGTGGAAATCCGTATGATACCCGACTTCGTGACCCGCCAGCCGATCAAGGATGTCGCGCCGTCCGCGGCGCTCCAGCATGCGCGTCTTCTCCCCGACCAGCTTGAAGATGCCGATGACGCCTCGGCTGTCGAGAACATCGAGAAGTCCGAGGAACGCCTCCTCGGACTCTTCGTTAATGAAATCCTCCACGTCGAACCAGAACAAAATCTTGACCGAACCCATATCCAATCTCCTCCTTATAGTGCGTGTTCAAAAAGTTCGGTTTTCAGCATCATAGCGTATGCTTACGATGCAGCGTTTTTTCAAAACGCTTCCGAAGATTGGATGAAGGTAGAAACTGAGGAGCGGAGCGTAGTTGAAGCTACGTGAGCACCTGAAATGTTTCCGAAGGAAACATACTTCGAAAGCATACGCTTAGTTTCGTCTGAATTCAATATTCGATGTCGAATATGCTCCTTGGCATACTTCGTGATGGAAAGCGGACTTTTTGAACAACCTCTTATAGTTGTTGCAAATGCTTCAAATCATTGCAAAACCGGCGCGTCCATGAACGGCCGCGCCGACTTTGCTATTATCCTTTGACCGATCCAAGCATAACGCCTTTGACAAAATATTTCTGCAGAAACGGATACAGCATCAGAATCGGCAGCGTGCTGACGATGATCGTGGCGAACTTGAGCGCGTCCGTCGTGACCAGATCGCCGCCTGCGGACGATTGCGCCGCCATCTCGCTATCCAGCTGACCTGCGATGATCAGATCCCTCAGAATCATCGTCAGCGGGAACAACTCCGGATTGCGCAGATAGAGAATCCCGCTGTAGAAATTGTTCCAGAGCCCCACCGCGGCGAACAGCCCGATGGCCGCGTAGACCGGCTTGGAGAGCGGGACGACGATCCGGAAGAAGAGCCCGATGTCCTGCAACCCGTCGATGCGCCCGGCGTCGAACAGTTCCTCCGGCAGCTCTTCGAAGAACGTTCGGAACACGAGCAGGTTGAACGCGCTGACCGAGCCTGGCAATACCATTGCCCATACCGTATTCAGCAGGCCAAGCTCCTTCACGACGAGGAAGCTCGGAATCATGCCTCCGCTGAACAGGATCGTGAACACGATCGCCATCATGAACGCTCTGCGGTGCACCAGCTTGCGCTGCGACAAGGCGAATGCGCCTGAAGACGTGACGATCAGGGAAATGATCGTACCAAGCACGGTGTAGATCACCGTATTGCGGTAACCGGTACCGATCCGGGGATCGTGGAACACCGTCTCGTACCATCCCGTCGTCAGGTTCACCGGCCAGAATGAAACCTTGCCCTGCATGATCGCGAGCTCGCCGCTTAGCGAGACGCTGATCATATACCAGAAAGGATAGACGGTCGCCGCCATCAGCCCAATCATGACCGCAACGTTCATGAAGTCGAACGCGCCGATTTTCTTCTTCATCTTCTCCCTCCTACCATAAGCTGGTCTCCCGCGTTCGCTTGGCAAGCCAGTTCGCTCCAACGATCAACAGGAACCCGACGACGCCGTTGAAGACGCCGATGGCCGTCGCGTAGCTGAATCTGCCTTGCAGAAGTCCGACCCGGTACGTGTAAGTCGAGAAGATGTCCGCCGTATCGTACACGAGCGGATTGTACAGCAGGAACACCTTCTCGAAGCCCGTTCCGAGCAAACCGCCGATGTTCAGGATCAGCATGATGATCGTGATCGGCACGATGCCGGGAAGCGAGATATGAATCGTCTTCCGCCACCGGCTCGCCCCGTCGAGCTCCGCCGCCTCGTACAGATTCGGATCAATTGTGGTCAGCGCGGCCAGATAGATGATCGTGCCCCAGCCGATGCCTTGCCAGATGCCGGAGGAGATGTAGATCGTACGGAACATCTCCGGCAATGACATGAAATAGATCGGTTCAACCCCGAACAGGCCGAGAAAGCGATTCACGATGCCTCCGTCCGGCGAGAGGAAGATAAGCACCATGCTGACGATAATGACGTTCGAGATGAAATGCGGCAGATAGCTGACCGTTTGCACCAGCCGTTTGAACGCCATGTTCCGCAGTTCGTTGAGCAGCAGGGCCAGGACGATCGGCGCCGGGAAGCCCCAGAGCAGACTGTAGACGCCGATCAACACCGTGTTGCGAAGCAAAGGCAGGAAATCCGGATTGTCGAACAGAAAGATTTTGAAATATTTCAATCCAACCCACTCGCTGGCCCATACGCCGGCGAATGTATTGTAATCCTTGAAGGCGACCACAATGCCGAACATGGGACCATATTCAAAGATCGCAAAGTAGATGAAGGTCGGCAACAGCAGCAGCAGCAAGAACCTGCTGTCGCGCAGCCTCTGCCAATATGGTCTTTGTTTCATCGCACGCAGTCCTCCCCGATCTTATTGCTGCGAACGGGCGTATGCCTGTTCGTATACCTTCAGCACGTCGTTCAGGCCAAGATTATCGAGCCCCTTCACATAATCGTCCCACTCGCTCATCGGACGCTGCCCAATGATGAATTTGCTGATGTTTTCCGACGTGTATTTGCCGATGGCATCCTTCTTGATCGCGATCGAATCGGCTTCGTCCTTCGTGAACACCGCGACTTCGGAGGCCGGCGCGATATGCTTGCTCGCTTCTTCGTAAGCGGCCTTCGTCTCGTCGTTAAAGAGCGCAAGATTCGCGTCGTTATCGAACCAAGCGTCTACGCCAGCCGTACGGATGCCGTATTTGGTCGCTCTCGTCGCGGTATCCGTAATATCCGCCATATATTGATTGACGCCGTTCACTTTTTCGAACGTCACGCCTTCCTTGCCCCAGCTTGCGATCTCGCGGCCTTTCTCCGTGAACAGGGAGTCGATGAACCGGAAAGCTGCTTCCTTGTTCTTGGATGTCGTGGTGACCGTCAAGCCTTCCTGGAACAGGAACTGGGTGCCGTGTACCCCTTCGTGGCCGTCTCCGCCCGGCGGTGTGAACTGCGCGATTTTGAAATCCGGATTCTGCGCCCGCGCCAGATTGTTGTAAGTGTCGATATGGCCGATGTAGCCATAGACGACGAATGATTTGTCGGTCGTGACCATTTCGTTCCGCTTGTTGCTGTCGAGATTGCCGAATTCCTGCGGAATCAGCTTCGCCTTGTAGGCGTCGACCAGGAATTGCAGCGCCTGCTTGTAGCTGTCTTCGGTCGGGCCGAAGCGCCATTCCTTCGCTTCGTTGTTGTAATAATACGTGTTCTCCGTGCCGAAGCTGTACGCGATTTGATTGAGCGCGCCCCAGTCCGGCACATAGAGCGGATAGCTGTCCGGATACAATTCCTTCAGCTTGACCAGGACATCATAGAATTCATCGTACGTCTTCGGCATTTCGAGATTGTTTTTCTTGAATATATCTTCCCTGTAGAGCCACAGGCCATCCCAATCGCCGAAGGCGCCTTGCGCGGGATGCATGTACAGCTTGCCGTCGTAAGAGAGCAGAGCGTCGGTTATTTCTTTGTGATCGTCGATCCACGCTTTCAGGTTCGGCATCTGATCCATATAGTCGAGCAGGTTGACCAGCGCTCCTTCGCTGCCGAACTGATGAATAATATCCGGTCCCGACATCCACATCAGGTCGGGCATGTCGCCGGAAGCGACGACAAGCGGGATGGCTTCCCACCAGTTGCCTTGATAACCGCTGACGTCCAGTTCGACGTTCGCGTTCTTTCCGAGCTCTTGGTAGACCAGCCAATCCTTCTGCAGCGGATACGCCGGATGGTTCTGAACGATCATGGACAGCTTCGTCGGCGGCTCTGCCGGTTCGCTAGGCCCCTTCGTAATCGGCTTGTCCGTGCTTGCGGTATTGCCTGGTTCGTTGCTGACGTTCCCGTTCCCGTTGTTGCCCGAGGAACAGGCCGCGATCGACACGAGAACCAGAACGAGGCTGATCATCATTGCCATTTTTCTGAACATGTAGCTTCTCCCCTTCATTACGAATTCGGATGGTTAATGCGCTGCCGATATCTAAATTATAATTCAGGCTTAGGGGGGCTGAATATAAACCGATTGCGACCAGGCTGCATCCCCATTATCCAATTCATCTCGAATGCCGCCGGCTCCCGAAGCATCAAGTGTCAATCGGTTAAGACAGGTTGAAGATGGTTAGCGCCTGCCGCAGCGGATCGTCTGCTATAATGAGGTATCGGCTCGCATATTGAACGGGGAGGCATGTGAAGTGCTGACGAAGAGGAAGAGCATCCGCAGATTATTCATGGACCGGACAATTCTGACGAAGCTGATCGTCACGCTGCTCATTGTCATCGCCCCGCTCTATATCTTCAACTATTACGTCAACGATATCGGCGCTCGCAAGAATCGTCAGGAGATTGAACGAACGCTTACCGGCTCCGTGCAAGCCTACCAGAATATTCTCGACAACGAGTTTCTGAAAATCCAGCAATTATTGAAGCAACGCGCGCTGGATATCGCGATTGCCCATGCGGAAATCATCGGGCCCGATCTTCTTCCCGTGGAACGTACGGGATTCTTGCGCGATGTGCGAACGCAGCTCAGCAGCCTTCAATATTCAACAAGCTTCATTTCGGAGACGGAAGCCTACCTTCCTCTCTTCGACCTCGTCATCACCGTATCGGACGAAGGCATCAAGCCGTTCGATTCCGTGGCCTTCGAGACGCTCAAGAAGCAGGGCAAGCCTTTTGTCGCCTATCGGGACAACCTGTACATGAACCTGCCTTTCATAACGGACAGCGCGGATAGTTCCCGAACCGGCATGTTCATTCTGGCGGTTCAGATTTCGGAAGACCGAATCTCGTCCTATCTATCGAAGATTATGAATTACAACCGCGGCGAGGCGCTGCTGTTCGACCGGAACAACTCCTGGCATATCGGGACCGGCCGCGAGGACGAGATCGGCGCCACGATCAGGAGCGAGCTTCTCTCGCTGAATCAGGAGCGCTTCGAACCCCATGTCGTGACGAGGGTCGTTGACGGCGAACCCTATCTCATCATCTATCAGGTTTCGTCCGACGATACCATTCTCGCGGCCTACGCCCCGGTAGACGAAATTTACGAGCCCGTCAGTATCTACAAAAAGTTTTTCGCGGCCATGTCCTTCTTGTCGATCGTTATCATCGTGCTGTTCTCGACCGGCTTGTATCGCTTGATTCACAAGCCGCTGAAGAGCTTGGTGCAAGCGTTCCGGAAAGTCGAGCTCGGCCAGCTTCAGTATACGCTCGTCCCCCAATCAGAGGACGAATTCGGCTATCTCTACCGGCGCTTCAATACGATGACCGAAACGCTGAATGATATGATTCATGTGGCTTACGAGCAGAAGCTGCTTCAGCAGCGCTCGGAGCTGAAACGGCTTCAATCGCAGATCAACCCCCATTTCCTGTACAACAATCTCTTCGTCCTGCAGCGTCTCATCCGTTCGAAGCGCAATGACGAGGCGATGCGGATCGCCGAGTATCTCGGACGGTACTTCCAGTTTGTCACGCGGAACTCTCTCGACGAGATCACGCTCGAGGAAGAATTGCTGCACGCCAAAACCTACGTCGACATTCAAGCGATCTGCTTTGAACAACGCGTCACGGTTATCTTCGAGCCTGTTCCAGACGAGATCAAGAAAATGATGATTCCCCGTCTCATCGTCCAGCCGCTGCTGGAAAATTGCTTCATCCACGTCTTCGAGAAGGAACTCGTGGACGGCGTGCTGTCGGTATCCTATTATGCGGACGTTGACTTCGTCCGGATTTCCGTCGAGGACAGCGGCACCGGAGAAGATCCCGGGGACGGTCTCGTCGAGAAGCTGAGAGCCTATCTGGTCAGCGGAGATCAGAGAGTGGAGGAAAGCACGGGTATCATTAACGTGCATCGGAGGCTGCAATTGAAATACGGCGAGGAATCCGGACTTCGCATCGATCGAGGCGTTCTTGGCGGGCTTAACATGCAAATCGTCATTAGAAGGGGATGATCGGATATGCTGAAACTATTAATCGTCGACGATATGAGAGTCATCGCGGATGGCCTGCACGACCTGTTTGTCGAAGAGTCGGACGGAAGGCTGGAGGTGTATAAGGCGTATTCCGCTCCGCAGGCGCTCTCCGTCATGGACGGCCACGGAATCGATATCATCGTGTCGGATATCAAGATGCCGAAGATGTCCGGCATTGAGATGCTGAGAGAGGTCAAGAGGCGTCTGCCCGCGTGCAAAGTCATCTTCCTGACGAGCTACCAGGATTTCGAATTCGCGCGCGAGGCCGTTACGCTCGGAAGCTACGACTTCATCCTGAAGACGGAAGGAGACAAACGGATCCTCGAGGCGGTGAACAAAGCGGCCGAGGAATTGCTCGAAGAGCGGGAGAATCGGGAACTCGTCGCGAGCGCCAAGCAGCAGTTCAAGATCATTCTGCCGTCGCTTCAACGCGACTTCCTGCTCGAGCTGCTGCACGGCAAGTCGATCGGCGAACGGGAGCTGACCGAACAATTCCATGCTCTCGACATCGAGTTGCGTCCCGCGTCGCCAGTCCGCTTGCTCGTTGCGAGGATCGACAGATGGAAGCAGTCCATGACGTGGTCCGACCGGGCGCTGCTGCTCTATTCCGCGCGGAACATCATGGATGAGTACTTGGGCGGCAATCTGCGCTTGGCCATGGTGAACCTGGATGCCTCCCATATCGTCGGCTTGTGGCAGCCGGTCGACGAATTGGAGGATGTTCGGGAATCGGAGCGCTCGTTCCGCCATGTCTACGGCATTCTCGAGACGATTCAGAATACATGCCGCGTCATGCTCAAGCTTCGGATTTCCATGGTGCTCGGCAGCTCGGCGACTCCTTGGAACGAGGCGGCAGAGAAGCTTCAGCAGCTCGAATTCCTGATGCAGAACGGAATCGGCCTGAACCACGAGCTGCTGATTACGGAGCACGAATTACGAAGCAACCGCTCCCGTCGGCAGCTGCCGCCCGCCGGCGCCTCTTCCTCGGACATGTTCCTGCGGCTTGCGAAGTATTCCGCCATGCCGGGTCTGCTGGCGCTGGGCAAGAAGGAGGAATTTCTCTCGCAGCTCGAAGATCTGTTCGTCCTCGTCGGAGACGTCAGCGAGCACGAAGGACTCGTGCTCGAGACGAAGCACTTCCTGGGCTACCTGTTTCTCGGCCATATCAATCGAAAGCAGCTTGTCTCGGAAGTCTCGGAGCAATTCGGAGCGTTGGCGCCGGACCCAGCGGACGATTGGACGACGTACGCCAGCCGTTGCCGCGAGCTCGCGTTATTTCTGTTCGAATGCACGCTGAACGATTCCGAGAACCATTCGAATCGGCTGATTCAGGATGTTCAGCTCTACATCGCGGAGCATATGCATCATGATCTCTCCCTGACCCGCCTCGGCGAGCACGTGCATCTCCATCCGACGTATCTGTCCAGGCTGTACAAGCAAGTGACGGGCAAGTCCATCTCCGATCACATCATGGAAGCCAGGATCGATCGGGCCAAGTATCTCATCCTGCACAGCAACAAGCGAATGAACGAGATCGCGACCGAGGTTGGCTATCAGTCCGGCATCGCATTCAATCGGTTTTTCAAAAAAATCATGAACATCGCTCCGCAGGAGTATCGAGATTTGCTGCAGCACCGATCAACGTCGGGCAGACAAGCTTCTACGCATGGTTCAAGCGAATAAGCTGAAACAGCCGAATGAAGACTCATGCGCCTTGGATAACGTATCAATGCATTAATCGCCGAATAAATAATGGGTTGGAATGTTCACCAACACCTTGCCAATCAGCTGCTGCTTCGCTACAAAAGGAGTAGGCCATAGATGGGAATCGAAGCTGTTGTTCCGATTATCCCCCAGGAAGAAATAATGATCAGCCGGAACCGTGACCGGACCAAAGCTGTAATTCATTTGTTGCTCCAGATACGTTTCAGTCACCTTCTCGCCGTTCCGATAGAGATACCCTTCCTTAATCTGAATCGTATCGCCTGGTAATCCGATTAATCTCTTAACGAATCTTGTATGCTCCTCACCCTCAACCGGAGGATAGAACACAACAATATCTCCATGCTCCAGATGCGTGATTCCCATTAGCTTCTCTACCACGACGCGATCCTGCAATTGAATCGTCGGCAGCATGGAGCCCGATGGCACCAGCATGGCTTCAGCGACATACGTTCGAATAAGGAGCGAGCAAACCACTGCGATAAGAATGCTAGGCAGCCAGCTTTTGATGAAATTTTTCATAATGGATCACCTCTTAATCTCTTAATCCTCGCTCATTCCATTAACTTCCCATCCTTGTCGTACATTTTGTAATGACGAAATTCATAGCTGCCTGTGCTGGATTCGGGAAGAGTGATCCATTTCACATTCGATATGTCTGGATTCATGTCCGCTTCCATCCTTTCACCGTTCACATCAACCTGCAGCTTCGATATTCCATTGCGACTCTTCGAAATAATCATCATGGAACGTTTTTCTGTGCCGAAGAGAGTGGGCAAGAATACAGCATATTTATCGTCCTCGTGAGACTCTACTTGTTGCCATGTATAATTGCCATCCTTGTTCTTATGAAATTCAATGCTTGAGGGAGTCTGATCGGATAAAAAGCCTGCGACTCTGTAATCCCCAAAGTCACGAACATCAAGAAGAATAACTTCTGCATGCTCATAGCCATCAATAGAATGAATAACGTTCACAATCGACTCCCGATCATTGCCGTATACCTTCTTCTCTTGATCGAGTAATTGAATGGCGAATGTGATTCCGAGCATCATAATGCCAACGATAATTAGCTTATTTCTCCACATCCTCCGTCAACCTCCTCGCTGCTTCTTCACTTCCTCGATGAGAATGTCCAGTTTCTCCGATAATAACTATAGCTGCCACCTCGTTTCTTAATGATCCTATAACGGAATACGATATTCCGAATTAAGCTCCACGATGTGCTCGCCTTGATTGAATACCCAACAGAACTCGAAGCTGTCGCCTACATATTTCGTTCGCTTCCGTATATCTGGTACAATAATGGAGTCCATATGACTGATTATCGTCGCTTCCATCTCCCGAAGCCGCTCGAGCGTACGGGTCGCCATATCGTGGGCCGCCTCTTCTTCAAGCGTCTGGCGGAAATAAATCAGCGCTGTTTCTTCCTCGGACAGTCCGTCTTCGAGAGGCGTACCCGAGCCGCGAAACACCTCTTTCACAACCTTGATCCAATCGTCCACCAAATTCATTGTAATTTCATACATCCTATCAACTCCTTGCTTTGCTTAATCCAGCTTGTTTGCATTTAGAATTAGGTTCTTTAGTTCGCTTAACTTGTTGATTCGATAGTTAGCTTTAGAGAAATCATGTGTTTTTGTGAAGTCGTTATGAACAATCACACAGTCGATACCAGCCGCCACGGCAGAGTTCAACCCTCTGTTTGAATCCTCTACAACCAAGGTTTCTTTCGGGGTAGCCCCTAAGCGCTTTAGACCGGTCAAATATGGTTCCGGGTGCGGTTTCGTGTGCTCGTAGTCTTCGCGAACAAGGACGAAATCCATGAATTGTACAATCTGGCGCTTTTCATGAATGAGTTGAAAATCCGCATGCTTTGAGGTCGTCACGATGGCCATGCGGACATACTTTGACAATTCGGCCAGAGTTTCTACTACACCTTCAATCTCTATGGCTTCTGTTCGCAAATATTCTTGATAATAAACATTTCGGACCTCACGCTGCCTGTTAATGGTTTGTTCATCAATGCCTGCTGCCCTGGCTTGAGCCCAAGTACCCAGTGACTGAGTCATGTCGCGGAGATATTGATCTTTATCCAATCTGAATCCAATGTCAGCCAGAGCACGCTCTCCCGCTTTGTAATACCAGAACTCAGTATCAACCAGGACACCATCATGATCAAAGAGTATATACTTTTTCATTATCCTGTTCTCCTTACTCAGTTGCAACTATACGTAAAACACGGGTCGATAATCACGGGTTCATTGGGTTAGGTGGTTTCTAATCTGAAGGATATAATACCTGGTGGGAATTATTAACCTGCCAACAGATTAGTGAAGTACTGTCTTTCACGTGATCATTCATGATGTCTTCTAAGACCATTCTTAGATTTTTATGAATCTCTTGTTCATTGACAAAGCTATTATAAAGATTGCAGGAAGACTGATACTTCCCGTTTTCGCAATCCAATAATCCATCAGTTGATAATAAAATAAGATTGACTCCTTGTCTTAACTGTCTCCTGCCTGAACTGTAACAAGGCACTTGCAGATCAAATGTATTGACTTGTCCTATCCATTCAAAAAACTGCCTTTGATTGAGTCCATATTGATGAAACTTAGCTAATTCAGGATGGAATAAATAGCCCATACAGTCACCAATTGATAACCACCAAATAAATGCCCCTTTTTGGAAGATAAATAAGCATGAAGTTTCTCCATTGATTGTTCGGCATTGGTTTCTAAAAGGTTCCTCTGATAGAATGCTAACTATGTAGGGCTCCAAATCTTTAAACACGTTTTCTGAATTGCAAATCTCAATGATCTCATCTCTATTGTCTTTTAGTACTTCTATTACTATCTTTGCACTCTCTGAGCTATTATGTGCATCCAAAAGCACAGCAAATACCCAGTTTTTCTCTAGTGATTGAATACAGTAAATTGCATCCTCATTCTTAAGAGCTCCGACTTTTGTGCTGCCGCCAAAACAACCAATTTGAATATGACCAAGAGATGTAATAAATATCTCATCCAGATACTTCTGTTCAGACCCTATCCATTCAAACTCCATTGAAATTCCTCCAAAATGCATTTTTTGCAATTCCGCCTAACGATTGTGTATTCACTAATTTTTACTGCCTTAAACGATCGTAGAGTGACTGCGACGCGTTTCAGTTTTCTTTATACTTTTACACGTCCCGACGGGCTTAGAGGGCTGAATATGGTGTTAATCGAAGGAAGTTCTGGAAGCAGCCATTGCATTTAACGCGTTCTCAAAATAGCTATATACTTCATCTGCAATTCCCAGAAACTCCTCAATAAGTACATTTTTACTATCCAAGTAACAAGCATACAGATAATTAACTAAATCAGAGTCAATCTCGCAATAGTCTAATATGGCATTCTTCATCTTAATCATGTCATCTTGCCATACACCTGTATCTTCTAAAACCAAAGAGTATAAAGCACGAATTAATCTCTTTGAGTAGCCTTTAATATATCTGTTCTTCATTGTGTCATCACTAGCATTAGAAAGTAAACAATGTACACGATCTACTTCCTTCTTGGTCTCTGTATTTAAGTCTAAAATGAACTCTGGAGAAATAATTATCGGCGGTACTTCTTCACCAACGTCATGACCATATATGCAAACACATATTATCTTAATCCAAAAACCCCATTCATTCGGTTTGCTTAAAACATCGTCAATCGAGCAAATTGTCGTATCAATCTTAGTTACTACAGGATATTCTTCCAAAAGCCTGTCTTTAATATTTGACAATTTTTCATAATCAATATCTTTGGGATTTTCACATACAATAGTAAAGTCTGCATCTGACTTAAAAGGTACAGCAGTTCCTTTTGGAATCGAGCCACACATATAAACGCTATGAATCTTACCTTTAAATTCGGTAAGCATATTATCTACATACTTATCTACTGGACAGTAAAAAGTTTTACATCATTAAGAAGCAAGGAAATCGGCGTCCTGCTGGGCCGCTTTCTGCTTGGAACGAATAATTTGAGTTAGCG
>NZ_JAATHD010000010.1 GCF_011947265.1 Paenibacillus sp. HB172176 | reverse complement strand
CCTCCGCGCGTCCCGCGCCTGCGGGCGCTCCCGCCGCGGCCTCGCGGCCCGCGCCCCGCGCGTCGCGCTCGCGCGCTGCCGCTGCCGCATCCGCCGGCAGCGGCAGCCCCATCACCGGATCGGGTACGATCTCGATCCGGTCATGCGGCACGCCCATCCGCCCGAGCAGCTCGGCGGATGCGGCGTCCCGCACCGAAACATAGGCGCTCCGCCGCATAACCGGGCGGATCAGCCGCTCCATCCAGCGGCGGTTCACCGGGCCGATGCCCTGCGCGTAGACGAACGTCGGCTTGCCCAGCAGCTGGGCAAGCCTCATGATTCCGGTGTAATACGGAATCGTCTTCGCGCTCGTGGCATCCTGCAGCAGACTCCCGCCGCCGCTGATGAGCCCGTCGCAGCCTCGCAAAGCTCGCAGCACCTCGCCGAGACGCATCCGATGCGCGGACTCGACGCCGTACATCGCGCTTGTCCATGCCGGATCGATGCTCAGCACGATCGGCACGATACGTACGCCCTGCGCCTTGCCTTGCTCTTCCAGCGCCAGCAGAATCGCCTTCAGCACCGCCTCGTCGCCGCTGTTGCGAAAGCCGTAATAGCCGGACAGGGCTAGGCGGAATATTTGCGTATCTGAGGCTGAAGCCATTTCATCCATGCTCCTTCCAGCACAATCCATGCCGCGATGAGAACAGCGCCGAGAATCAGACCCGCTCCCAGACCGAGCAGCGTGCGGATCGTCGAGATGACCAGCGGCGTATGCAGATGCGTGAACGTACTTACCATGGACAGCTGTCCCAGACAACCTACAATTATGAGTACCCACGCCGCGCGATATCTAAGCGCCAGGAATAACCCTAGCAATAGCGGCGGATGGCCCAGCACGAATTCCTTGAATCTCGGCCTCACGCCGAACGTATTCTCCAGCCATGTGCGGAATGTTAATTCAAGCGACGTGGCTTGTCCCGAGTTGCCCGAACGCGACAAGTAATACATCCCCGCCACCGCAAGCACGGCCACAACCACGACCCAAAGCACCGTAATCGGCTGCTTCAGAATGCCAATCGTCCGAGAGACAACGCCGCGAGCGCTGCTGCCCTCATACAGGAACACATAGATAGCCACCAGAACAAGCGGGGCAAAATAAAGCACGCTCACGCCCCTGAATTGCTCCAGCACCAAATTATACGTAATGTTGTTCAGCAAGCCGAACACAAGCGGAATCGCCGTCCAGCTAATGAGCGTAGCCACGACGAACCAAGAGATAGCCGCGCTTAACCTGCGACCGACCGACAGCTTGGGAAATATCCAGATCAGGCGCTCGCTATGCTCTTGCACCTGCTCAGGCTGCGAAGCGCCTCCAATCTTCCAGACCTCTCCGCCAATCATTCTGCGCTCGCCGATCGTTCTCGCATAGATCCGATTCATGACCCAAATGAGTCCAAGTGTCGGCGCACTTACCGCAACTCCAAGAGCAAGCGCCTGTGCCATCAGCGAGCTGTTCAGCACATAGAGTCCAGCCGCGCCAAGGAGTCCAATCAGGAAGACCGGAATCGCTACATTCGGCACATAAGCCGAAATCAACAGCGCAATCATCGCAATTGCCGAAAGCATGACAACCGCGCGAAGCGGCTTCGCCCAGGAAGGCTGATCATACTTGAAAGCCTGCGCCTGACCGGACGGGAATCCCGCATCGCTCAATGTCGCAATGACGCCATCCTCGCCCCGCATCGAAGACGCCAGCTTCTCTACAGAATTGTTCAGCTTGCCTTCGTCCATGCTGGCTTGCACCATCGTATTGAGGAAAAACATGCGAATATTGCGGTCCTTCGCCGCGAGCAAGAAGCGATCGGCGATGCCTTCCGTCGTCATTTCGATGCTATCCTCGGGCGACAGGGAATAAAGCCTGACAACGTTATAATCCGTCAAATAAGCCAATTTATTCAATCCCGTTTGAGGCTGCTTCAAATTTTCGATTGTCGTCAAGCCAATGCCGTATTGATTCAACAATTCACCGAAGCTGTCCAGACTCTTGAGCGCAGCCTGATCCTTATAGCCTTTCACGGTGTCTCCCTCGAACAGGAGGCGAGTCACGCCATAGCTTTGCAGTTGCTTTAGCTGTCTTTCTGTCCGCTCCGAATCATAAGGCGTCACACGGTCAGAGAATCTCCCTATGATCTGAAAGCCTTTGTCATGGATGGTCTGCAGGGCAATCGGATCGAAATCCATCGTCTGCAGGGCGACTGCGGCAAGCGGCTGATCCACTACATAACCTCGGCGTCCTTGCAAGGTCCATTCCTTGTAGGAGTAGCCTTTGCGATCAAACGCCTCTTGCAGCACGGGACCGATCATTTCAGCTTCCTTATCGCCGGCGAACAGAATGTAAGAGCGATTCGCGTATTCATCAGGTACCTTCCCTTGCAGAAGCGCGACATCGCGTTCATTATAATACGTAAGCCTGCCTGCCTGCGAAAGCTCCTTCAAGGTACTTTCATAAACCGCCATTGTCGTAATTCCGGCATCCTTCAACAGATCGAGATGCTCGTCCAGGAAAACGGCCGGATGCGCTTGCTGCTCGGCCACTTCCACAATATCGCGATAATCGAACACATACTCCACCGTATCCGCGGACTTCTCCATCTTCATACGCTCGAAGCCAAGCGGCAATGCCGCCAGTACACCAATCAAGGTGAGCACCCACAGCCATTTCTTCGCCAGACGATCCCAGCGCTTCCATCCATTCAACACGCAAATCCCCCGTTCCAAGCTCGTCTCTATAAAGGCTGTTCAAAAAGCGGATGCTGAAAATCGAACTTTTTGAACTTGTTATAATTAAATGCGGTCCACTCGGGACATAACCGCCTTGATCAAGGCGTGAAGCATCGCTTCAGCGTCTGCATAAGTCTCCTTCTTCACCGCAAAGTACACCTTGATCTTCGGCTCCGTTCCCGAAGGACGCAAGCAGAACCAGGAGCCGTCCGCGCATTTGTATTTCAATACATTCTCCGCGCGAAGACCGTCAAGACCTTTCTTGTAATCCAGCACCTCGGTCACCTTCACGCCCGCAATCTCACTCGGCGGATTCTCGCGCCAATCATTCATAATGCCTTGAATCTGCTCCACGCCGTCAAATCCCTTAAGCGTCCGGGATTCCAGCGCCTCCAAATAGTAGCCGAACTCGCCGTACAGCTCTTGAAGGACATCGTACAACGTTTTGCCTTTGCTGCTGTAATAGGCAGCCGCCTCGCTAATGAACAGGGCAGCAACGACGGCATCCTTGTCTCTGGCATAGGTGCCTGTCAAATAACCATAGCTCTCCTCGTACCCGAACAGAAAGCTATGCGCTTTCGTTTGCTCGTACTCCGTCATTTTCTCACCGATATATTTGAAGCCCGTCAGCGTATTCTCCACCGCAGCGCCGTAAGAACGCGCAATGTCAGCGCCCATCTCGCTCGTTACGATCGTTTTGATCACAACGCCGTTCGCCGGAAGCTGTCCGCGCTCCTTCAGCGTGCTTAGCAGATAATGCACCATCAACGCTCCGGATTGATTGCCGGACAAGACGACATATTCGCCCTCATGATTTTTCACCACCGCGCCCATGCGGTCCGCATCGGGATCCGTGCCGATAATAAGATCCGCGTTTACCTTCTTTGCCAGCTCAATCGCCAGCTTGAACGCTTCCTTCTCCTCCGGATTCGGGGATTTTACCGTGCTGAAGTAGCCGTCGGGCTGCTCCTGCTCGGGCACGATATGCACGTTGCGGAAGCCGGCTTCCTTCAGCACCTCGCGAACCGGCATATTGCCCGAGCCGTGCAGCGGCGTATATACCACGCTGAACGCATCTCCGAGCCCAGATTGCAGCAAGTCCGAATTCAGACCTTGCGCAACGATCGTATGAATGAAATGAGCATCCGCCTCTTCTCCCAGCCAGACGATTAGACCTTGCGCTTCCGCCTCTTCTCGAGAAATTCGCTTCACTGCGGCCAAACCATCCACGCGGCTAATCGCATCAATAACCTCCGTCGCATCCTCCGGATTCAATTGGCAGCCATCAGAGCCGTACGCCTTATAGCCATTATATTCCGGCGGATTATGGCTCGCCGTTATCACCACGCCCGCAGAAGCGCCGAGCTCGCGCACCGCGAAGGAAAGCTGAGGCGTAGGTCTAAGGGATTGGAATAGATAGGTTCGGATACCGTTGCCCGCCAGAACCAAAGCCGCATCCAGCGTAAACTCCGGCGAGAGATTTCGCGAATCATGCGCAATAACCGCAGACGGCGTCGATCCCCCTGCATTCGCCAGAAGCCAGTTCGCCAGCCCTTGGGTCGCCTTGCCTACCGTATAGGTATTGAGCCGATTCGTGCCAGCGCCCATCACGCCGCGAAGACCGCCCGTTCCGAATTCCAGATCGCGATAAAAGCGGTCCGTGATCTCCTTCTCGTCTCCCGAAATCGCGCGAAGCTCCTCCTTCGTCGCTTCGTCAATTAGCGGGTCTGCCAGCCAAGCGTCATAACGCGCTCGTATTTGATCATTCGCCAGTGTACTCATTCCATCAAACCCTCTCTCACAGTAAAGTATGGTGCTCCGACACTCTCGCTATCACACTCTCGCCATTGCGCCTGGAAACGAATTTCATTAGTCGATCTCCAGGTTATCATCGCTTTTCTCTCTTGTTCTACATTGCTTTCTA
This sequence comes from Paenibacillus sp. HB172176, assembly GCF_011947265.1. Classification (GTDB taxonomy): domain Bacteria; phylum Bacillota; class Bacilli; order Paenibacillales; family Paenibacillaceae; genus Pristimantibacillus. The sequence goes on along the minus strand of NZ_JAATHD010000010.1, from coordinate 198,166 downwards.
GTTATGCGACAGTATTCCCGTCTATCCAACAATACATTGCGAATTCATTCAAGGCAATCGGGCTCACTGCCTATCCAACGTTAGAATGTTCTAACCTTCATCGTGTCGTCTGTTGGCACCAAAGGCTCTCCCTTACGAGCGCTCCGACAAAGCGAACATTAACTCGCCTTCGGCCACGACCTTGTCGCCTACCTTGGCGACAGCTTGTCCTTTGCCGACAGGTCCTTTCAAGCGGGTAATCTCAACCTCCAGCGTCAGCGTATCGCCAGGGGTTACCTGTCCGCGGAAGCGGAAGCCGTCAATGCCCGCGAAGAAGCCAAGCTTGCCTTTGTTGGCTTCGACCATCAGCATCGCTACAGAGCCTACCTGGGCCAGAGCTTCCACGATCAACACGCCGGGCATCACCGGATAACCCGGGAAATGTCCGATGAAATGCGGCTCGTTCATCGTTACGTTTTTCACACCCACAGCGCGCACGCCGGGTTCGACCTCCAGTATGCGGTCAATTAACAGAAACGGCGGTCTGTGCGGAATAATTTCCTGTATTTGATTGATATCCAACATAAATATTGCCCCTTTCTCGAATTCAGCAGTATAAATCCTCGTCCTTTAAGCAAAACTATTCGTATCCTTCATGAAACTGCAGTTTGTGAAGGTTAAGATAAGGAGGCTTGACCCGCGTGCCTGAAGCGCTCGCGGTCGAGCCTCTTTCTGTCTTTTTCATACATTCGTCGGCGGCGTCTTGGTCTTGTTCAGAGTCTGATAGGCGGTTAAGTACACCAATGAAGTAACGAACGAGAATGCAATAACTGCCCATAAGTATGTACGCGCGAACGGCGCCTCGAAGAAGATGAACATGATAGCGGCATACATCAGCACGGTGGTCAGCTTGCCTATCCAATTAGCCGGCACATTCTTCTTGCCGCCGAAATGCGTCAGCAAGCCGCCAACGATCATTGCCGCATCGCGCAGGAACAAGGCGCCGGCGGCCCACCAGGATATGTGGCCTGCCGCAAGCAGCGATACGATGACGCTAATAATCATCAGCTTATCCGCCAGCGGATCGAGCATAGCGCCGACAGGCGTCGTTTGACCGAGCTTTCTGGCCATATAGCCGTCCAGCACATCCGTTACGCCAGCTGCGACGACAATGAAGAAAGCCGGTATCATCCTGCCGGTTGCGAATATCCCGATATAGACGGGAATCAGCACAAATCGCAATGACGTTAACAAATTGGGTAGGTTCAATCTCCCGCACTCCTCTTTCGCTCGGAATGATCCGCCATGGTTCCCAACTATTATAAACTACCGCTTCAAAAATGGAAACAAACCCCGTTTATACAAGCTCGAAAGCAATAAAAAATCACCTCTGTGTCTGCAGAAGTGATGTACAATCCTTGCTATTGGCAGCTCGAGCCTGCCCGGGAATTATGATTCGGCGAACACCAAATCATACATATGCTTCCACGTTTCCCAGTGGAACACGTCTTCCTTCGCTCCCTTGCCTAAATAAATATAACCCGCATACATGCCGACAAGCAGCATCACTACCATAATAACCGGCACGATGCTCTTGCGGAACAACCAGAAAACAACTCTGCCCCATGTCGGCAGCCTGTATTCATCCTCGTCGTCCTCTTCATATTTGCTGGCGGCTTTCGCTTCCTTGCTAGCGGCCTTATCCGCCTTGCGTTGCTCTTTGGCTTTCTCCTTGTCGATGCGGGCCCCCTGGTTCGCACGCTTCTCGGCGCCCTCATTCTTGGACGAAGCGGCCTCCAGACTCTTCGACTTGCCGCCTTCGCTTGCGATCATGGCGCTGCGAATCGTCGGTTGAACGGCCGTTGCGCTGGATTTCGCGTATGCAACTCCGCCGGAGCTATGGCGCTCAGAACGCGACATTCGTCCAGCGATGCTTCCTGAATTACTCTTCTCTCCGGTCATGCTCTTCTCTGCAGGTTGATTCTCGAACTCGCTTCTATTCGAATCGACTCGATGATCGGCCATACGTATCACCTTCATTCTATCCTACGCACGCATCGTATTCGCAAGTCCCATCATCGTATCGCTTGACGACAAAGCTCTTGCTGTAAGTTGATAGGCACGCTGAACATTAATAAGCTCAGTCATCTCGTCGGTTAATTCAACGTTCGACTGCTCTAGATAGCCTTGACGCAATGCTATATGATTATCCAGACTCGGCGTTATATTCTGCACAACATCATCCACATTCACGCCGTCGGCAATCGCGAACAAATTATCCGCAACAGGAGTCAATGCGGCCGGGCGCGTCGCTTGCAGCAGCTTGATGCTGCCGAGATTAATCGTTCCGCCTGCGGAAACGCCTTGCACGGTGCCGTCGCTGTTCACTTTCAGCTCATAACCCTCGGGCAGGACAATATGCCCTTCCGTGATATTGCCGTTCTCGTCGACAAGATTCGCGACGACCGGGTATCCATTCTCCGTTGCCAAAATCGTATCACCGTTTGCCGCCATCGTCAACTGGAAGGAACCGTTGCGCGTATAAGCGCGATTGCCCGCTCCGTCCACCTCAACCTCGAACAAGGCATTTCCTTCAATCGCCAGATCTGTATTAAGCTCCGTCGCCTTCATGGCCCCCTGCGTCAAATTCGGCTGAATCATGGCGAGTCTAGTGCCCCAGCCTTGATTGAAATCAAGGGGTGTGAGTCTTCCGGGCAAATTGAAAGCCTCCGGCTGCTGCTTCAAATTGGTAAGCAGATCCTCGAAGGTCGCTTCCTTCTTCTTGTAGCCTACCGTATTCAAATTCGCTATATTATCCGAGATGAGATCCAGCTTCTGCTGCAGGGCGTTCATTGACACCATTGCGTTAATCATCGAAGCGTTCATAGGGCTTTCCCCCTCTTTCCTGAATCATTGTTGCTAACTATTCCGCCGCTATTCCGCCGCTATATGCGTCCTACGTCATTAACCGTCTTCTGCAAGCTCTGGTCATAGAATTGGATGACCTTCTGATTCGCTTCATAGGCCCGCATGGCTGACATCAAATCCACCGAGGCTTGCGCGGCGTCTACGTTCGAGCGTTCCTCATAGCCCTGTCTGACCTCGACGCGGTCGCCCGCCGCAATTGGCTGAGCCGTTGTATCCTCGCTGGCAAGACGGAAGTTGCCGTTCCCGTCGCGAACGAGATCGTATGGATTATCGATGCGGGAAATCAGGAGCTGAACCCCGATGTCATTCCCGTCCGTATCCAGGAAACGCTGGTTTTCCGTCAGCTTCAGGCTGTCAAGGCCCATACCCGCCGGCAATTGAATCGGCTGACCGTCCGTGCCGAGCACCCGGGAGCCGTCGCTGGTCACAAGCATGCCTTCGCCGGTTACCGAGAATTTGCCGCCTCGCGTGTAGCGAACCTCTCCGTCCGCGTTTTCAACCGTGAAGAAGGCTTGCGGCTGGAAGATGACTTCGCCGTCCGCGTTCGTCGCTCTGCCCGCCCCGTCGAAGGCTAGTCCGTCGACATCGATATTGGATACCAGCGCAAAATCAGAAGCCTGATTCGTCTGTGTCAGATCCCCTTGTTGGTAGATGGCAATGCTCTCTTCGGCGAAAATCCCGCTGGTTAATGAGCCGATCTTCGTGTTGGTCGCTCCCTCGACTCCGGTCATCTCGAGCAGCATATCCGGGAAGGACCGCGTCACGACATTCGTTTGTTTGTAGCCCGGCGTGTTCAGGTTCGTAATATTATTCGTAATCGTATCATGTCGGCGCTGCTGCGCGGTTAATCCGGCTGCCGCCGTATACAGTCCTCTTAACATTTGTCTGCCTCCTCAGCCGTTTGCGAGTTCCAGCTATCTATCTTTTATCGACATTCGGCTACATCCCTTGAATAGCTCCTGCTGCGGCTTAAGACTCATTTTCGCCTCGGCGCGCCCCCCCTATAGGCGCCCTACCTGCGGGTGATGGGTCTGAAGTCGCTGCTGCCCTACTTTTTGAGCTTGTCCCACAGATCGAGCATGATGCCCGTGCCCTTCACGACGCAATGCATCGGATCCTCAGCGATCAACACCGGCACCTTAAGCTCGTCCGCAAGCAGAGCGTCGAAGCCGCCCAGCATCGCTCCTCCGCCCGTCAGAATCACGCCGCGGTCGATAATATCCGCCGACAGCTCCGGCGGCGTCTGCTCCAGCACATATTTTGCCGTAGTCACAATCGTCATAACGGGGTCGAGCAGCGCTTCCCTGACTTCTCCCGATCGTATCGTCACTGTCAGAGGCAATCCCGTCACCATGTCGCGTCCGCGAATATCGATCTCTTCTCTATGCCCGTCATCGTAGACCGAACCGATCTTGATCTTGATATCCTCGCTGGTTCGCTCTCCAATGAGCAGCTTGTACTTATTCTTGATATACTTCATGATCGCGTCGTCGAACTTGTCGCCGGCCACTTTAATCGATGAAGCCGTTACGATATCGCCCATCGAGAGGACTGCAATGTCTGTTGTGCCTCCGCCGATATCGACGACCATGTTGCCGCTGGGCTGGAAGATATCCATTCCAGCCCCTATCGCGGCAGCCTTCGGCTCTTCGACTAACCAGACATCCTTCGCTCCGCTGCGCTCGGCAGCCTCGCGAATCGCCTTCTGTTCCACTGAGGTGATGTTCGTAGGCGCACAGATGAGAATCCGCGGGCGGCTAAAAAATTTGCGCCCCTCCACCCGGTCAATAAACGCTTTCAACATAATTTCGGTAATTTCAAAATCCGCGATTACACCGTCGCGAAGCGGCCGTATGGCGATAATATTGCCCGGCGTGCGGCCCACCATACGATGCGCGTCCTCGCCGACGGCTAATACTTTCTTCGTCTCGCTTTCAATAGCCACAACAGAAGGTTCGTCAAGCACAACGCCTTTTCCTTTGATGTGAATGGAAACATTGGCCGTTCCAAGATCAATTCCGATATCCTTGCTTAGCATAAGGCTTAGGTCCTCCCGCTCGTAATGTTTGCTAACCAACATTATTCGCCAAAAAGACCCAGAAATCCTCTATGTTCAGCAAAAAATGTTCAGAACGAGGAGGCAGACGGATTTACTCCGTCATTCAGGCATGATCATGCCATCCCGCGATAGAAACCGATGACTTCATGAGGAGAGCGCAGCGCTGACAGGATGATCATTTCACTCCCGCTCTGTGCCGGTTGTACGCTGTCTTCATCCTTCGTCGCGGCGGCTTCGCTCCATTCTCTCACGGCTCTCTTGTCGTCCTAAGCCTTGCCCGCGGCGAGCACCTCGCGCTTCTTCGTGCTCGTCTTCTTGTACTTGATCTTGGTCGCCTCTCCCCCTCTCAGATGCCTGATCGACTTGTGGTACTCGAGAATGTGCTTGACCTGGTCTGCCAGGTCCGGGTTAATCTCCGGCAAGCGCTCGGTTAAATCCTTGTGCACCGTGCTCTTGGACACGCCGAACTCTTTGGCGATCGTTCGCACCGTCTGCTTCGTTTCCACGATGCAGCGGCCTATTTTAATGGTTCGCTCTTTGATGTAATCGTGCACGTTCCCGCCTCCCTACTCGAGATAGTTTGGTACATTATATGAGTGGCGCGGGTATATATTCGTTATGTCCAAGCGTGACAAGCCCGGAATGTGAAAATTTTTTCAAAAATGCCGGAAAAGCAAGGGAAAATTCCCTTGCTTGGATATAGAAGCTTGGCTTCCCTTTCATCACCCCCCGGTAGTCTCTCTACAGAATTTTGCGGCGTGATTGCCGCCGAAAAAAGCAGCAACGCTGAAAACCAGCGCTACAGCGCCTGCCGATGCGTCTTCCGCAGCTGCAACGCTGGTGATCAGCGCTACAGCGCCTGCCTACAATACATCGACAGCCATGCAATATCCGTTCCAGCTACAAGCGCAAAAAAAGAAACGCCGGCGCCCTTGTGCAAGGACTCCGACGTTTCTTTCCATAAGGCTCAATTCCATTTCAATCCTTCAAACCATCAGTTGCTCGCGATGTAATCGCTTGGATTGACCGACTCGCCGTTCAAGCGGGCCTCGAAGTGAAGATGGATACCCATATCCTTCTCCATGTCGCTGCGTCCCGCCTGGGCGATGATCGTGCCTTGCTCGACATCGTCGCCTTCAGCCACGTTCACATTCGTCAAGCTTTCGTACACCGTTGTCAGACCGTCGCCATGGCTGATTTCAATCGTATTTCCATTTGTTGGGTGCTGAATCACTTGTGTAACCTTGCCCGAGAGTGCTGCCAGCACGTCGAATGTCGCGCCGTCCGGCTCTACGAAATCTACGCCCATGTGTGGAGAGATTGTATTGCCGACCTGAATAAGCGCTGCTTCCTTCTCCGCCTCAGTGCCCTTTGCGTCATAGAACGGAATCTCCACTTGCAGCGCGGCAAAGTTCGTTACCGGCCACAGCATCCCTTCTCCGCTTGCGGCGATTTCCGCCGGATCGTTGCCTTCGCCTTCTTGATTCACTGGCTGATCTTCACCTTGTGTGACTTCAGTAGAGTTGTCCGGGCCCACCGTTGGCTTCGCCGGATCCGATCCCTGATAGATCCACATTAAGGTTACGATAATTGCTGCCGCAGCCATGAAGATTGCTGGAGAAACCCATCGCTTTGCAATAAGCTTCTTCAGTCCGCTGCTAGATCCCGCGGCAGACGATGCTCCCATACGAGTTTTGGGAGTTTCATCCGGTCTTTGATTTTGTTTGTTTTGATCATTCATTGGATATCACCTCACTAGCCATTGTTGCCAGATCTGCTAGGTTTATACGTGAGGCGGTATCCTTTTTTAAGAGTTTGCGATAATCGAAAGCTTCGAAGCTTGTTCGACCTCCGCGCCGGTATAATAGTGTTGCAAAATTTGCTGCGCAGATGCGCCCTCACGGGCCATTCCGTCCGCTCCCCACTGACTCATTCCGACGCCGTGGCCAAGGCCCAGCGTTGTGAGAATAATATGATCCTTCTCTATCTTCCAGCTGAATGCGGAGGATGCTAGTCCCAGCTTCTCTCTCACCTCTCTGCCGCTGAAAGACTTTCCGTTGATCTTGATCGTCTTGATTCGCTTGCCCTCGGACCACTCCGTCACCTTCATGGAAAGCTTCGAGCCTGCGGCTTTTCCAGTAAGACCCAGCGCATGATAGAAGCCCGACTTCGATAACTCCACTTCCTGCTTGTAACGCGGAGACAGCTCCTTGTCCCAGGGGCTGGCTACACTGCGCAAATAGGGAAGCGACAAATCCCAATATTCCTCGGAATTCTCGGTATAGCCGTTGCTGGTCGAGAAGAAGGCCGCTTCGATAGGCAAGCCCTCATAAGCAACAATAAGACCCTTTGTCTCCTCTACCGCCTCGGACAGCTTCGCTAGATTGCTCTCCTTCTCTTCGCCGCTCCACAGCTTCTCGAGCTCGGTCCTGGATTGATAGACCTGATTCTGAACCGTGTCCGTCACATCGTATTTCAGTTTGTCCGAGCCGGCCGTGTCTTGCAGGTATAATCTACGCATAATATAGGTGCGCGCAGCGATTGCCTGCGCCTTCAACGCTTCCAATTCAAAATCGATTGGCATCTCGCTCGCGAGCACGCCCAGCACGTAATCCTCGAGGGGGACGCTTTCCACCTTCTTCTGCTTCGTCCGATAGACGCGTACCGTCAATTGCGAGAGAGCATCCTTCACCGACTCCGTCCGCACGACCGCTTTGTCATCCTCAGCCCGCTCAACCGCCGAATCCACGGCATTCTGTCCGCTTGACTCCGCATCATGCGCCTTCTCTCTTTCACCGGCATCCTTGTCCGGTTCCAGGCCTGGCTCAATCCGTTCTGTATCGCCTGACGGACTCGCAGTCGCGATCGTCTCTTTATCGCTCCAATCATAGCTTGTCCGAGCAGGAGCAATCGAGCCATTTTGGGACAGAGTATACAAGGGTTGTTCCTCTATGGATGACTCTACAGCCATGGCTCCCGTCTGATAGATCGCCGCAACGCCGCCTTCCTCGATGCTCAGCACCGCTTTCATTCCGAACAGAAGCGCGCCGAGAGTCACGCCTGCGCCGAAGACGGACAGCCATCCCTTGCCTCCCAGCGCCTTCATTCCCATCCATGCCATCCAATCCTCTATCCTGCGTATTTTCGCTCTACGCCCCTTTCGGTTACGGCGGCATCGCCATAACGGGTTGGTCGACCTTCCTCTGAACGATTGTCTCTTGCCCCGTCGCCGTCCAGATAGTACAGTCTATGAGCGTGTTTGCTAGGATAGAATCAGGATGAGTATTCTCTAATGTGCGAATTCCAGCTGGAATTAATCATGTCGAAGCGCGTCAACCGGCTTCAGCCCCGCGGCTTTGTACGCCGGGAACAGGCCGAACAATACGCCAACAAACGCAGAGAAAGCGAACACATACAGCACGACATTGGTTTCGACAGCCGTCGGCGTATCCATCACTTCTCCAATAATAATAGAGGAGAGATAACCGAGCAGAATGCCAAGCAAGCCTCCCAGCGCGGAGATCGCCATAGATTCTACTAGAAACTGAAACAACACATCCCGCCGCTTGGCGCCCAGCGACTTGCGGATGCCGATTTCGCGCGTCCGCTCGGTTACGGACACCAGCATAATGTTCATAATGCCGATGCCGCCGACGACCAGCGAGATTGCCGCGACGCCGACCAGCATCGTGCTCATCGTTTCATTGACGGAATTGAGCGTATCCATTGCGTCCTGTTGATTGAAGACGCGGAAGCTGTCCGAGTCGCCGCGGAATTGCTCAGTCAGCGTCGTGGTGATGGAAGCGGTGACCGCGTCCATCACATCCATGCTGCTCGTCTTCACATAGACCGTCCGCACGCCCGCGCTGTTGAACTGCCGTTGCGCGACCGTAAGCGGGATCAACACCTTCTCGTCATTCGATCCGGCAAGCGAGCTGCCCTTCGCTTCCATTAATCCGACAATCGTATAACGTTGGCCGTTGATCAGAATGACCTTCCCTACCGGGTCGTCGCTGCCGAACAAATCATCGGCGGTCGTAACGCCGATTAGCGCGACTCTTATTTTGTTCAAATTATCCATATCGGATATAAATCTGCCGCTCTGCACCTGAAAATCATTCACGTTCGCATACTCGGGCGTGATGCCGTCTACGGTTACATTCACGCTCGTCTTCTCGAACTTCACCGAGGCGGAGGAGCTGACGACCGGCGATACGCCGTCAATGCCGGCGATATCGCCGAGCTTCATCGCATCCTCCTGCGACAGCGTGGTATCTGTACCTCTGCCTGTAATGGTGACCGACAACAAATTCGTTCCGAGCGCCGATACCTGCTGCTCGACCTGCTTGGAGGAACCCTCTCCCATAGCAACGAGCGCGATAACGGTAGCGACGCCAATCAGAATGCCCAGCATGGACAGGATGGTTCTAAGCTTGTTCGACAGGATGCTTGCGAAGGCCATCCTGAGCCCCTGCGTGAGCTTCATTGCCGACACCTCCTTGCTCTTCATACAGAACGCCGTCTCTCATCGTTACGACGCGCGAAGCACGCTTCGCTACCTCACGATCATGGGTGATGAGCACAATCGTATGACCTTCTTCATTCAGCTTCTCAATCATGGCGAGCACTTCTTGACCGGTCTTCGTGTCCAGCGCGCCCGTCGGCTCATCCGCAAGCAGAATCGGCGGATGACCAGCCAACGCTCTTGCAATGGCTACCCGCTGCTGCTGGCCGCCGGAGAGCTCGCTTGGCCGATGATGCATCCGCTCAGCCAAGCCAACCTGCGTTAACGCGAGCGTCGATCTCTCTCTGCGCTCCCTCGAGGACATACCGCGATAGATGAGCGGCAGCTCGACATTATCCATCGCCGAGAGCTTTGGCAGCAGGTGGAAGGATTGGAAGATGAAGCCGATTTTCTGATTGCGGATTTCCGCTAGCCGATTATCCCTTACGCCCTTCACCTCAATGCCGTCCAGCTTGTAGCTGCCGGCTGTCGGCGTATCGAGGCATCCGATCAGGTTCATCAAGGTAGATTTCCCCGACCCGGATGGTCCGATAATCGCGACGAACTCGCCTTGCATGACCTGAAGCGATACCTCGTTCAGAATAACGACCTTCTCTCGGCCCATCACATAGGTTTTGGTCAAATTCTGTATGTCGATGAGCGGTTCATGCTGTGCCCTGCTCATCGGGCACCGCCCCCGCCGCCCGTGCGGTTTGTGCTTTGTGTCGCTCCGCCGCCAGTCCTGCCGCCGCCGGTAAAGCCTCCACCGCCAGTGAAGCCTCCACCCGCGAAGCCGCCTCCGCCGAAACCTCCCGCTCCAAAGTTGCCAAGCTGCTGCGTCTGTTGCTGTTCGGAGGAGGCTGTGCCGACAGTGCCTTGCGGCAACGGCACAAGCACCGAATCGCCGATGGACAGACCGGATTTAATCTCCACGTAATTCTCATCGCTGATGCCTACGGTTACCTCCTTCAAGGTTCCTCCGACCGCGCTGAGTCCGAGCCGCTCCGCCATTTGCTGCATCATCTCTTCGCTGTTGAAGCCTGCCCCGCCACCGCTGCTTGTACCAGTTCCTGCGCCTTGCTGCGCGCCGCTTGGGATTTGTTGTCCCGTTCCCGTTTGCCCATTTCCAATTTGAGGTTGCTCCGCTCCGGAGTCTTGCTGCGAATCGGATTCCCCCCCTTGCGCGTCAGAGCCTGTGTCGGCCGCCTGCTGCACCGCCCCCGATGGAGCGGCGCCTTGCGCGCCGGACTGCGCGCCATTCGGCATTTGGCCGCCCGTGCGGTTGCGGCCGCCGCCGAAGCCGCCTCCATACCCGCCGCCTGCTGCACCGCTTGACCCCGCTGCGCCATATCCGCCGCCGGCAGCTCCGCCTGCTCCCGCGGCCCCGTTCCCGCCGCCTGACGGAGCGTTGGCGCCATTTACGGCTCCCGCTCCATTCGCGCCATTCGTTCCGCTAGTCGCTCCGTCGTCCGCCGATCCCGCGCTGCCGCCAGCTCCATTCGCGCCTTCTGGCAAGTCGCCGGATCCTGCTCCGCCGCCTTCGTCTGAAGAACCTGTCGAGTCGGCTCCGTCTCCACCACTGCTCCCCGAATCGCTTGGCACCCGCACGAACGTTCTGCCCATCAGTTCAACGACCGCATCGGCGGGGACCACCGTTACATTTTGGCTGGAAGCTGTAATGACATCCGCCGATCCCGACATTCCGGATAATACGCCTTCGTGGTTTTTCAGCGTAATATTCACATCATAAGCGGCTACGCCGCTCGATACCGTGCCCTCCTGAGCGATGCTCTCGATCTCGCCCTCGAATACTTGATCGGGCAGCGCGTTCAAGTTAACCTGCACCTCCTGTCCAACGGAGATGGACGGAATATCCAGCTCATCAACCGACACCGTGAAGCTCAGCTGGCTATAGTCTACGATGGTCGCGATTGAGGTATTTTTCTGCACCTCGTCTCCGACTGCTACGCTGCTGGACAAGACTTCCCCATCCTGCGTAGCGACGACCTGAAGCACTTCCGCCTGCTCTTGCTCGAGCTCAGCCAGCGCATTCTGCTTCTCGGCCATATCCAGCTTCAGCATCTCCATATTGATTTTGATGGAAGCCAGATCATCTTGTTTGTCTTCATCGACCGCCGCTTCCTTGTACTGCTCTTCATATTGATTCATCTGCAGCTGCTGCTTCTGCAAATTCAGCTCCGCCGAGCTAATATCGCTGCTGAGATCCTCCTTCTCAAATATGGCCAGCACTTGCCCTTTCTTGACCGTATCGCCAACTGCAAATTTGAGCTCGGCAATCGTGCCCTGCACGCCGGCCGTTACCGTATCTTGAGCATCCGCGACCACGCTCCCGGTTCCGCTGACGACAACCTGGATATTGCCGCGGGTTGCCTGTACCGTGCGGAATGCAGCTTCGTCCCCCTCCGCAGCCGAGGACTGATCGCTCCAGTAATAATACCCGCCTGCCCCTGCCGCGAGAATTAGCAGGACGCCAATGCCCAGCATCCATTTTTTCATTGCCCCATTCCACCTTCCGCAAGTCTCATTCAAGGGGTTGTTCAAAAAGATCGACCGACCTTTTTGAACACGCACTTTAATGGGGAATATAGCATGGGCACATGAACGCTATATGAACATTGGATGGTAAACTTTTCGCCTTATTCAGATCCTTTTCAGGTTTTTTTCAGCTGGATTTCAGCTTACTCCCTTACTATGATTACAATAGTGAATACAAAGTGCAGGAGGACGCTCCCATGCCCAAAATCGTAGTCGTTGACGATGACCCTCATATTCGGGAATTAATCGGCTTGTTCCTTCGGAGGGACGGTCATCAAGTCGTCGAAGCCGCCGACGGTCTCGACGCGCTGGAGAAGCTGGAGTCGATTCGGCCGGATTTGGCCATTATTGATGTCATGATGCCCCGCATGGACGGCTGGGCGTTATGCGCCAGTCTCGATCAAAGCTACGACTTTCCGATGCTGATGCTGACGGCAAGAGGCGAAACGGTACATAAAGTGAAAGGGCTGGAGCTTGGCGCAGACGATTATATGGTCAAGCCCTTCGATCCGCCCGAGCTGATGGCGAGAGTGAAGGCGCTGCTCAGACGCTACCGCATCTCCTCCTCTCAAAGCGTGGAAATCGGCAGCATCTCGATGAATTATTCCGATTTCTGCTTGGCCGCGGACGGTGAATCGATCTCGCTCCCGCCAAGGGAATTCGAATTGCTCTTCAAGCTTGCCAGCTATCCCAGCAAAACCTTCTCCCGCGACGATCTCATCTCCCAGCTTTGGGGTGTCGATTACGAGGGAGACGAGAGAACGGTGGATGTACATATTAAGCGGCTTCGCAATCGATTCCCGGAGGAGCGCTTCGGCTTCCGCATCTCGACCGTTAGAGGTCTCGGCTACCGACTGGAGCAGGCCAAATGATTCGAAGCCTTTATTTTCGAATTGCAGCCACCTTCTTGCTTGTGGTCGTCATAAGCATCGCGCTTGCCTTCCTGCTTACCAACCAGTTGTTCAAGGAGCATTCCAGAGGCGCGATGCAAAGCGAAATCGACAGCGCGTTCGAACGCATTGAGCAATTGAACGAAGTGTCGGAGCCCTCCTCGCTGGAATCGTTTCTCAAGGAGATCGCGAACATTCATCATTTGTCCATTGTGGCTGTTAGCGAGAGCAACGAACGAATTGTTGTCGGTGAGCGAGCCGGGTTCATACAACGGCGGCTGACGGCAGCCAATCTGACGAATGTCCGTACCGGCGGCACAGCGAATCTGAATATGTTCCCTCAGAGAGAGGGCAATACCGAAGCGTTCAGACAGCCGCCAGCTGTCGGCAAGCTGGTCAAACTCGGTGATGAAGAATGGTCCCTGTTCGTACAGCCCGACCGGTTTCCGCAAAACAGCAATTTTATCGAAACGGTCGTTACCCTCATCATCTCGCTGCTTATCATCGGTTCCATTCTCATTGTTATTGCGGCTAGATTTCTCGTGAATCCGATCAAAAGAATGAATAAAGCCGCTCTCGGCATGGCCTCCGGCAATTTCAGCGTTCGCCTGCCGGCAAGAAGCGGCGATGAGCTTGGAGAGCTGGCGGGGAGCATGAACAAGATGGCGCATAGCTTGTCTCGAATCGAGACCATGCGTCAAGACTTCGTTGCGAATGTTTCCCATGAGATTGGATCTCCGCTCACATCGATTCAAGGCTTTGCGGAGGCGCTGCGCTCGGAGAGCGTGACGGATGAGGAGCGAAGGCGTTATGTGGATATTATTCAGAAGGAAAGCGAGCGGCTGTCAAAGCTAAGCGAGAATCTGCTGAAGCTGTCTTCGCTCGACTCGAAGCATCATCCGTTCCATCCGTCATGGTATCGGCTGGACAAGCAGCTTCGCCAGATCATTCTGGCGAATGAGCCGGCATGGCTTGGTAAAGGCTTGCTGGTGGAGCTGTACTCGACGGAGACGACCGTGCATGCGGATGAGGATATGCTGAATCAGGTGTGGACGAATCTCATTACGAACGCGATTAAATTTACGCCCGAGGGCGGCGAGATTCAGATCAGGCTGTCCGAGCAGGAAGGGAATGCAGTGGTCAACATCAGCGATACGGGCTGCGGCATACCGGCGGAGGACCGCGAGCGGATCTTCGAGCGCTTCTATAAAGGGGATCCATCGCGCAACAGCAGAGCGGGCGGCAACGGGCTCGGGCTGTCCATCGCCCAGAAAATTGTGGAGCTGCATGAGGGTGCAATTGTGCTGGAGCCGTCAGAGCCCGGCCGCTCGGGGACGAGCTTTACCGTGAGGCTTCCGATGAGGAGGTAGCAGCGCGGAGACAAAGAAAAAAGAACCGGCAGCGAAGTTGACTTCTCTCTGATAGTCATTATCGCTTCGGTTCTTTTACCATTAACGGCTGTACTTGTTATGAAATTTCTCTTCACTTGACGCGAAATAAGTTATGCCTTCAATCACACCAAGAATAGAAGGAATATAAGTCCAGCAGAAGATAAGATAAACGATTCCCCATCCAATCCTGCCCAGATAAAACTTATGAATGCCCAAGCCGCCGAGTAATATGCCGAGCACGCCGGCTACATTTTTATTTTTCGGCCTATGGTAGATTGGTGCCTGTGCTGCCTGAGGCTTCAATACTGCGGGATCCGTCAGTTCGCTAAAAGCTTGACGTTCGAACTGGTTTGATTGCGGCTGTGGACTCGGCTGTTCTTGTTCCACGGCGAATTGCTTGCCGCAATATCTGCATTCAGCAGCTCCAGCAGCAATTGGCGCGCCGCAGGACGGACAATTGGGATTACTCATAGGATAACCTCCTTCCAATCTCCAGTTTATTTGATGGCCATTAATTCTCTATTTTTGATTAAATCCAGTGTTTCTTTCATTAATCTTCCCATTTCATTCTTGCTGGCTTCCGTCATTTCAAGCTTGCTTTGCAGATGGATATACTCCAGATTCCCGTGAACGGCTTGTTCAATATCCAAAACCGCGCTGTTGCCCGTTATTCTTCCGAAGGGAGTAGAGGCGTTCAGGCGATCCTTTAATTGTTTGAACGATTGACGAAGCTGAGATAAATCTTCATCCCCTTTCTTCCCGAAGAGAGAGGCCTCGATATTCATGATCTGCGCCCTTAAAGATTGCTTTGCATTCTGCTCAACCTCTTGCAGTCGCAAATCCTGAGCTATTCTTTGGGAGAACCAGTGAATGGCGGCTAACGCCATAATGAATGCGGACAGCAATATTAATTCCCATACAATATAGGTAACAACGCTGTTGGAAATCGCCAAAATAGAGACTAAATTCGAAAGAACAGCATAGGCAATCGCTACCGTAATCATGCTGGAAATGGAGACGATCCCTACGCGCTGAAACCATCCACGCGGAGGGAAAATAACTGCGTTGAACACGATAAGCCCCACCAGCAGAACCATAAGCATCAGAATCGACTTGACAGGAGAAAGAATGGCAAAGAAAGAAAACCAATGAAAAAAGGCCAATATGACGGCGATATCAAAAATCAAACAGCCTGCAGCCTTTAATACAAGCGAAATAGTCGCGTTATCCTCTCTCATGGTCAGCCTCCCTGTTTCGTGCCGCACTCGGAGCAAAACTTTGTGCCCGGTTCGTTCTTATGATGACAATTCGGACACTCCTTCTCTTGCATGGATTGGCCGCATTCCGGACAAAACTTCATCGAACACTCAACCTGTGTTTGACAGGAAGGACACTTCGTCTTCTCTACGATCAGCTTCTCGCCGCAATTGCCGCAGAACTTATCATCCATATCATTAGGAGTCGAGCATTTGCGGCAAATCTGACTCATCATCGAGTTATCGAACAGCCTTCCCATGTTGGCCCCAAACATATTGCCAACAGCGAGACCTGCTCCGGCGCCAAGCCCCAAGCCAATACCGGTAGACGCAATATTGCCGCTCTCGTTGCCGGCTGCCGATTCCATGACGTCAAAGGAACGTTTCACATTATATCGGTTGTCGCCAATAATATCGAAAGCGGCCTTTTCGCTCAAAATGTTGTTGATGGTTTCGAAATCCTCTTCCGGGAAATTCACCGATGTAAGATTGAAGTTAATGACCTCGATCCCAAAGCGGTCAAAATCCTGCGAAATGCTCTTCTCCGCCGCTTCGGACAGAAGCTCTAACTGAGGCGATATTTCAAGTGCGGAGATTTTCTTGTTAATGATTGTATTGGCAATAATCGTCTTCACCTTGGTAACGGTTATGCCTTTGAAATATTGGATAACGGTATCGTACTTCACGATATTGCGTTCGCCCAGGGCGCCAATTAATTCTGTCAGGAATACTCGGAAATCGGAAATCCTGATTCCGAATTGGCCGAACGCCCTTACACGCAGCAGGACGTTGTATTTCGGATCTATTAAACTGATGGGATCGGAGGTTCCCCACAGAATATCCAATTTCACCGTCTTATTGATGAAAATAACTTCAGCCGTAAAAGGCGTGCGCCTACCGAACGGCAAATTGATCACGGATTGCAGCAGCGGAATATTATTCGCATGAAGCGTATGGGTTCCCGCGGAGAAATAGTCAAGAGCCTTGCCTCCCTTTACAAATACCGCGATTTGACCCTCCCCTACAATTAATTGGGTACCGATTACAAAGCTTTCGCCCGGGTAACGGTAAACCAGCCAGTTGCGATTCGCGATTCCGTCAAACTTAATAACATCTATGATAGCCAGAAGGATCCCCCCGCATTTCACCTAAACTACTATAATTTACCTAGCTATTATAGTTCATAATGCCTGTACCAGCAATGACAAATTACTTTGCATTGGGAAAAGAGATAGAGATGAATATGAGAGTTTTCCTATAAACGCAAAAAAGCCCCGGCGCTTAATCCAGCGCGAGGGCTTCTATTGTATAAAGAATTGCTTCAGTTCGCTATTCTGTCTCTTTCAACAGCATATGATTCGCCTGATTATGGTATATGGGCTTCAACTTGTCCAACTCGAACTTCATAAGAGCTTGTTCCTTGAATGTATGTTCAGCAAGATCCTTCACTTCATCGATTTTAGAATTTGTTAGTCGTAACATAACAATCAGATCATCGTTCTGCGATTGTTCGATTCGGTCCAGCTGTGTTTGAATTTGATCGAAGCGACCATCCATTCCATCTAGCCGTGTATCAATCGCATCAAAACGGCGATCCATTCCATCTAGTCGCGTATCAATCGCATCAAAACGGCGATCCATTCCATCTAGTCGCGTATCAATCGCATCAAAACGGCGATCCATTCCATCTAGCCGCGTATCAATTCCATCTAAACGATCTTCAATGCGCTCGAAGCGCTGGTCCATTGCATTCAAACGATGATCAATGATGTCGAATTTCTGATTCGTCTGGTCGATGAAGCCTACTAATAATGACTCAATACGATTAAGCTGTTCGGACACTGGAATGACCCCCGTTAGTAGAATAGTATCATTGTACCACGTCTCATCAATGAAGACATCAATGACTCGCATATTCATATTAGCAAACAAACGTTCGCATGTAAAGCGGGAAACTTCTACAAAATTCCTGCTAATGAGACATAGCTGAGAACATTTTGCCGTCTACTCTTCCAGCGGATTCGTCACCGATCCGAGGAACAGCCACGCATGCGTCTGCGCGTCCTCGATCGCGAAGAAGAACGGACGATTGACCACCATCGTCGCCGAGGTTGCCGGAGCAGATGTACCGACCATTTCGACACTTGTAACCGCCGCCGCTTCCGTGCCTTCCTCGTTCACGTCAATATATGTCTTATGCTTCACAGCGCCAATAAACAGCGGGCGAACATCAGCCATTCCGGAGAAATCGGCAGCTTCGCGATCAAAGGCCTTCTTCATCCCGAGCTGCTCCAGCGCATCGTTAAGCAGCATCGTATTTTTAACCTTAAAGCGCGGAAGACCAAGCTCGACCAGAGCTTTCGGGAAGGCTTGCTGCCAAGGTGACGGATCCGCCCAAAGCTCTGTCTGCAGCTCGTCGAGCGAAGATTCCGGCTTTGGCAGCACCACGAGCATATCAAGCCTGCCGTCTCCGTATGGCAGCCGAACAGCTTGCCAGGTGTCGCCCTCCAGATAAGGAAATTGTCCGTTTTGCTTCATCATCGGTACTTTCTCTACACTGCCGTCCTCAAGCGTGAAATCTTCCTCTTTCGTAGCATCCTCCGAGAACTTAAGCTTCCACGTCCCATTGAAATAAACGGCATTTACCAATATAGCAACAGTGCTGGGATCAATCGGATTGTCGATGATGCTGTCGATTTTGTGCTGAGTTTGTTCCCTAACCCAGTTGTTGATTCTGTCCAGGGCGTCGTCCCCGCTTAAATCCAATTCAGTTACCTTCGCTCTATATACGTTTTGACTCATTTCCAGGAATGACTTCTTCATCGCAATTCCTTCGCGATACCAGAGCGAATTCGCAGTTTGGAGCTCGATGCCGTCAGCCGAACCGGATAGCAGCTTCGCAAGCTGCTTGTTACCCTCGTTGATCTGTTCCACGTCCATTCCATTCCAACCGAGCACATCGGCCATTTCGCTTGCGGTTGCTCCCGCGCTTCCATTCCAAGTCATGGCCAGCGCCGTCGAAATGCTATATGGCGACAATATAACGTTGCCGCCGTCTCCAAGCTCGGTCAACTGTCGATGAAGCTGCAAGCCGAAAGCATTCTCCGCCTGCACAATGCGAGAGTCGAGACTCTCGGCCGCATGGCTCCGCTCCTGCAAATTCATTGCTTCTTCCGAATTCGATCCACATGCAGGCAGCAGCAACGCCGCAATCAGACCGGTGATGATGAGTGATATTATTTTCGTATTCAACGCAATTCCCCCTTCCCCTGATTCAACGCTTTCGTTGATTGATAGACGAGAGAGCTTGGAAGAATGTTTCAAATAATCTACATGTCGGAGTAGGCTTCCCGTCGCTAGCTTCGCACTCTCTCGCCTGTCGACAGAGGCTCTTCGCTCTCCACAATGACGGAATCGCCTTCGAAGAGGCTTCCTGTGACGGCGGACATGCCATTACTGGACCCTTTGACAGCAATCGCTCTGCGAGAGGCGTGCTTCGTATTTCCGAGCGGCCCCTTACGCTCCTCGATAACGAGAACATAGTAGCCGGAGTTGTCCACGCGAACGGCAGAGCTCGGCACTAACATCGTATCCTCATCCAAGATTGTCAGCTCCATATGCACGCTGACCGCTTCCCCTTCGCGAATTGCATCATCGAACAGCTTGACGATAACCCGATATTCAGCCGCCGACACAGCTTCTTCTCCGCCGCTGGATTCGGACCCGAAGGATTCACGTTCGATATTCGCAACCTCGCCTTCCACTTTCACATTATCCTCGCCATCCGCGCGTTCCACGCTCACCTCAAGCTTGTCTCCTATCCGCAGCGACGATGCCAGCGCAGCTGGAGGCTTCAGCTCGATTCGGTACCCGCGTTCGCTGTTGACAAGCAGTATATCCGGTCCGTCCGACACCCCGGCCGCGCCTTCGAGCGCATGCACTTCCTTGACGATGCCATCGACCGGAGCGACCAGCCGTCCGTTTTCCTGCAAAGCCTTCTGCATGCCTTGAATCTGCGCTTGCTGGAGAGAGATGTCACTGTTCGCGCTTTCTATAGCGGCTCGGGTTTCGGCTGCCGCGGATTCATCTCCGTTATGCACATTCAGAATATACTGCTTCTGCAATAACTCCAGCTGCACTTGCAGCTTTTGCAGCGCCGCCTGCTGCACCTCGATTTGCAAACGCGCGCTGTCATCGGCATAAGTAACGAGCACTCCACCTTTGCTAACCCGGTCACCCTCCTTGGCTAGTACTTGCTTGACCTTCCATCCGGCTGGATTACGAAGACTAAGCTCCTCTGCCGATTGGACAAGCGTCGTACTGTTGTACGAAACCTGCAAGGAACCGAACTCGGCCGCCTGTACGGCGACTTTGGGCAGGGTAAGCGCGACGAGCGTATTGCCGAGCAGCGTCAACGCGGCGAGCAGCCCGAAGAACAGTCCCGCAAACAGCCGAATACGGCGCTTGCGCAAGGATAGATTCGTCTCTATTGCCGCATTTTCCACTTTATTCTCCCTCCCCTGATCGCTCTAAAACGCGGGACTATGAATGCATCCCCTCTATCCCTTGACTCCCGACTGCTGAACTCCTTGCACGAAATAGGATTCGGCATACAAATAAAGCAGAATCATCGGCGTCATATACAGCACCGAAGCTGCGAAGCCTACTCCGCGCTCGGATTGATTAATATGAGCCAAGTACAGGGACAACGGCTGCTTAACGGCATCCCGCAAGAAGATAAGCGGCTGCTCGACCATATTCCAATAATCCACGAACAGCAACACGGTCAAAGATGCCAGACCCGGCATTACAAGCGGCAGCATGAGACGTGTGAAAATGACGAAATGGCCCGCTCCGTCGATTTTTGCCGCTTCCGTGTAAGCCCCCGGAATAGGAAGCAGGAACTGTCGCAGCATGAACACGCCGAAAGCGCTGAAAATGCCCGGCAAAATAACAGCCCCCTCCGTATTCAGCAGACCCAGCTTGTCGCTCATGATATAGTTCGGCACCAACGTGACCTGAAACGGCATCAGCATGGAGATGAGATACAGGAGAAACAGCCTGTCCCTCCCCCGAAAAGACAATCTGGCGAAGGCGTAGGCGGATAACGCCGCGATAACGGTCTGACCCGCAATAATCGGCGCCACCATGAACGCGGAATTCCAGAACATGCGCAGAAACGTCGAGTTGAAGAGCAGCACCTCTCCATATTGCCCCAGCGACAGCCAATCGGGAAGCAGCTTCAGATTGACGAACTGATCCCTGCCGCCTGTCGTAACATCAAGCATTTGTCCAAGCACGCCGTAATTGGCTTCGATCTCCCCTTCAGTCATTAACGAATTGGTGAAGGTTAGTACGATTGGCACAAGCATGACCAAGGCGAATAGGACAAGCATCCCGCTTAACGCAAGTCTGATCGCGAAACCTGATCTTTTCACTGCCACCCCCGCCTTCTCTCTGCCTGTTATTCCATCCATGATCGAAACCTTCTGTCAGCCTCGAGCAGCAGACAGACGAACAATGCGATGCATCCCGCCATAAGCGTCGCCGCAGCGGTCAGCTTCTGAATATCCAATGAGAAGAACATATTGTTCATGTAATGCTGCATCATGTAAATGCGATCGTAGGGATATTCTCCAGCGAGCAAATACGTTTCCCTGAATACTTTGAACGAATTAATAATGGAGATGAGCATGACAAAAACCATGGTCGGTGTCAGATACACCAGCGTGATGTGCGCAAATTGCCGCAGCCTGCCTGCCCCTTCGATTCGCGCCGTCTCGTAGTAGGATGGAGGAATGGTCAACAGACCGGCAAGAAAGAGGATCATATCGTAGCCGATATTTTTCCATACGAACATCGCAACAAGCGTAATCATCGACCAATCGGATTGCAGCCAATCGATTCGCCCGAAGCCCAAATCATGCAGCCAGGCGTTCAAAGTGCCGTTCCAATCGAGGAAGATCTGCCAGATCATCACAACGGAAGCCACTGGAACGACGAGCGGCAGCACGAAGGCCGTCTGCAGCCCTCTGCGCAAAAACAACGGCCTGTTAAGCAGCAAGGCGAGTCCAAGCGACAACGCCATGAGCACCGGCACGCTTATGCCCGTGAACAGGAGGGTATTAGCGGCAGCCTTGTGGAACGAATCGCTCGCTATCAGCGTCTTGTAGTTGTCCAGCCCGATGAAACTCCCGCCAATCGTCCGGTCTGTAAACGAATAGCCAACTCCCATTGCGAACGGAAGCAAGTAGAAGAGAAAAAATCCGGCAACGCCCGGCGCCAGAAACAGCAAAGCGGCGGCTCCGTCGCCGAAGCGCAGCCGCCGCAGCCACCTCTTATTCATTAAGATAGGTTGTTACCTTGTTCTGAATCAGCTTTGCGACAGCCTCTGCCGATTTCTGTCCGGCGAAGAAAGCTTTGCTCTCTTCCGTAATCAAATCGCTGATTTCAGAAGGCTGATCGATACTATGCACCGCCGATGTGACAATGGCATCGAGCAGGTCCAGCTTCTCCTCGTCCACCTTGAAGGCGTCGGCTTCGGCGGGGCCGTTCTTGAACGCAGGCACTTCACCGTCGTCGCGCAGCTTCTGGATCTCCTTCTGATAAGCCACCTTGCTGATTGGAAACCCGGTATTACCCAGCGAAATATCGGGGTCTGCCGCGCCTTGCTCGGACAGCAGGAATTTCACGAAATCCCAGGCCTGTTCCTTGACGGATGAAGCAGCATTGATGCCCATTCTCTCATTCGCCGCAAAGTAGCCGCCGGGACTCATATCCTTCGCATGCGGTATCGTATACACCTTGGCATGACCCTCATAGCCGTCCATCATTAACAGAAATTCCATGGGAGACGGCACCTGCGCACTCTGGAAATAGGCATTGCTTTTAGCAGCGCTGACTCGCGATCCTCCTTTGCTTCCGGAGCTGCTCCTGGTAAAATCGAGAATAACGCCGTCGTCGAACAGCTTCTTCACCTGCTCCATTAAGGCAACGAATGCAGGC
This sequence comes from Paenibacillus sp. HB172176, assembly GCF_011947265.1. Lineage (GTDB taxonomy): Bacteria > Bacillota > Bacilli > Paenibacillales > Paenibacillaceae > Pristimantibacillus. Next base: position 175,598 of record NZ_JAATHD010000010.1, on the reverse strand, counting down.
GAATCGAAGTCGGCCTGGCGACTCCCTTCATTCACGAACTGTGCGTAGCGTTCGCCTACACGCTCCGACAGCATGTATTCGGGCGCGCTGGCGAGAGCATGATCATATGTACCGTTCTGAATCAACCGCGTAGCCGTATCGGCAAACTCCTCCCACGTCCAGTCTGCATCATTCACGCCTCCGCCAGCTTGCTCAATCGCCGCTTCGTCACCGATTAGCTGAGCTGGATAGAACGATAGCGGCATGAAATACAAACCGCCCGACTGCTCCGAGTTTTCCCATATATTAACGAAATAGTCCGACTGATCGAAATCCGCATCCCGATCCATAAAGTCGTTCAGATCGGCCAGCAGGCTCCGTCCTACATATTTCTCCTTCGGCAGCAGATCCAGCTCCATCAGATCCGGGCCTTTGCCGGACAGCAGCGCCGTATTCGTCGTCGATACATATTTCTCTATATTCGCAATCTGCGAATCGAGATCCTTGAATTCCGTCTGAGCGGCTTGCAGCTCAATGGTAACATTCGGATGAGCCTGCTCGTATTTTTCTACCGCCAGCTTCAACTGTTCGCTGGGCTCAAAGGAGGCGATTACAAGCTTGACCGGCCCGGTCGGCAATTCAATTGTTGCTTTTTCCGCATTTTTACTAGTATTATGCTGCCCCATTGACGACTCTTCTCCCAAAGACTCGCTGTCCTGATCTGCATCCGCAGCAGACGCGTTCTCCATTTGCCCGTTTGTCTCCTTGTGATTGCCGTCATTCCCATTGCTTCCACTGCATGCGGTAAGACAAAGCAGCAGTAGACATAGCGCTATCATCCATCCCGATTTTTTCATTGATTAGCCACCTTCCTGATTTCAGCTTGCGGCCGGTCAAGCCTATGGGACCGCCTACTCAATGTACATCAAGAATGCGGCTAACTCTTCATCAACTTGCGAACAAATTGTCTCCATCTATTTCGTTTAGACTGCAACATGCAACGCAAACAGCGGCAGCATGAACATCCATGCTGCCGCTCCAGATCAATTGCCAGGTCAGGCTCTACTTCTGTATCGTGTACCATTCAAACTCCCAGGGAGCCAGCTCAAGAGATTGTGCGCCTTCCACCGTAACAAGCGACTCATCCGGTGTGGAGCCCACGATTTCCTTACCCGCCCCGCCAACGGCTCCATCGCTGCCAGCCGCTCCACCGGGAGCTCCGCCGTCCGCATACCTGTGATACTCCCCCGCCAGCTCCTCGCCGATCGCGACCTCGCTCGTCACGCTGTCCCCCGACAGATTGAGCACCGCAATCACCGTGTTGCCGTCCTTCGTGCGCTCGAAGGCGAGCAAGCGATCATCACCCGTCTCAAGGGAGTGGAAGTCGCCGCCGGCGGAGCCGTTCCACAATGCCGGATTGTCATGCTTCAAAGCGATTAAGCGCTTATAGAAGCTCTGCATCGAGAGATCGCTCCAGTTGATCTCATCCTTGTCGAAGAACAGCAGCCGCTTGTCAAGCCCCGCTTCCTGACCGGAATAGATCAGCGGCATGCCCGGCATGAGGAAGCTCAGCGCAGCCATCGTCTTCACGCCCTCGCCCAATCGCTCGTGCACCGTGCCCGTCCATGAATTCTCGTCATGATTGGACGTGAAGTTGAGCGGGTACGTGCCTGCCGGGTAGCTCTTCACCAGGCGCTCGCCATAGCTCTTCACCTGCAGCGCGTTGCCATGCCCCTTCGCGATGCGATTCATCATATTATAGAGCGACCAGCCATAATTGCTGTTGAACGCATGCTGAAGCAAGCCAATCTGCTGATCATCCTCCGCCAGCATATAGACCGGCTTCACCTGCTCAAGCTCGACACGCGCCTCCTCCCAGAACGCCTTCGGCACGCCGCTCGCATAGTCTGCGCGATAACCGTCGATGTCGAACTCCTTCACCCAGTAGGTCATGGCGTCGATCATCGCCGCCTGCATATCCTGATTCTCGTAATTGAGATCCGCGACATCCGCCCAATCGGTTCCGGGCGGCATCACGATGCTGCCCGCTTCGTCCGTGGTGTACCAGCCGGCATTTGCCGTCCACGCATTATCCCAGCCCGTATGATTGGCGACCCAATCGAGCATTACCTTGAAGCCCATCTCATGCGCCTCATCCACCAGCGCCTTGAAATCCTCCGACGCGCCGAATTCCGCGTTCACCGCCTTGTAATCATCAACCGCATAGTAGGAGCCAAGTCCCCCGTTGCGGTTCGTCTTCGAGATGGGATAGATCGGCATGAACCATAGAATATCGACGCCAAGCTCCTTCAACCGGGGCAGATGCTCCGCGAACGCCGCAAACGTGCCCTCCTTCGTATATTGCCGCACATTGACCTCGTACATGACGGCGTCCTTCGACCAATCCGGCACCGGCACTCCGCTGCCACCGCCGCCTTGCGCCTGCGGCTGCCGGGATTGCGCCGAAACGGCCTTGCCGGGCGAATCGGCGGAATTGGCATCGGCGGAGTTCCCTCCGCTGCCGCCCGAGCAAGCGCTAAGTCCAATCAGGAACATCACCAAAGGCAAAGCCAACCACCGCTTTATTTGTTGACGCAAACTGTACCCCTCCCAGCCTCGTTCAGCGCAAGTTTCGTCCTGTCCTGAGCCGCCTTACATGATGCAGCCCTTCCTTGCTCCGTCCAATTCTTTCTACCTTGCCATGCCATCGTTTCATTCAACCCTGCCTAACCCTTCACCGAGCCAAGCGTAATGCCCTTCACAAAATACTTCTGTAAGAACGGATAGATGACGAGCAGCGGCAGCATGGAGATGAAGATTTTCGCCGCGTTCAGCGTCTGATTCGACAGCGTCGACATCCTTTTCACCGATTCCGCGTCCATCTTGGTCGGATCAATCACGACCGCCACCTGTCGGATGTATGATTGCAGCGGATAATGATCCGTTTTGTTCATCAGCACCAACGCCTGAAAAAACTCATTCCAGTGATACACGATTGTGAACACCAGGATGGTCGCCAGCACGGGGACCGCGAGCGGCAGGCAGATGCCGAGCAGAATGCGCCAAGGCCCCGCTCCGTCGATCATCGCGGATTCTTCCATCTCCTTCGGCATATTGCGCAAATAGTTCATGACGAGAATAACGTTGAATACCGGCAGGCCGCCCCCCAGCACTAGTCCCCATATATTGTTGATCATGCCGAGCGATTTCATGGTCAAATACCATGGCACCAAGCCGCCGTTGAACAGCATTGCGAACACGAGCAGCCACATAATGATATTTCGCGGCTTGAACTCCTTCGACGTTTTCGACAACGGATACGCCATCAGCAGCACGACGAAGAACGAAATCGCCGCCCCGTACACCACCCTCTGCACCGAGATGAAGAACGACGTGAAGAACTGCCCGTCATGCATAATCGTTGTATAAGAACCGAAGGTGAGGCCCTTCGGCCACAGGAATACTTGCCCTGCAGAAGCCGCCGCCTTGTCGCTGAGCGAGATCGACAGCGTATACCAGACGGGAACGAGACAGAGCAGCATAATCAGCACGAGCAGCAGCAAGTTCACGCCATTGAGAAGTCTTGATGCCGCCGAACGTTCGGTTATCATAGCTCTTCACCCAACCTTTCCTAGAAAATCCGGTAATTCGCGAACCGGTACGCCAGCGTATACGATACCGCGATCAGACACATGCCCACAATCGATTTCAGCAAGCCTACCGCCGAAGCGAGCCCGTACTGCATATCGATGAGACCCGCGCGGTACACCCAGGTATCCACAATATCTCCCGTCGAGTAGACGGATGGGTTGTACATATTGAAGATTTGATCGAAGCCCGCATTCAAAATATTGCCAAGACTCAGCGTTGCCAGCAAAGCCGCAACCGGCATAATGCTAGGAAGCGTAATCTTGACGAGCCGCTTCCACTGCGAAGCCCCGTCGATCGCCGCCGCCTCGTACATCTCCGGATTGATCGACGTCAGCGCCGCGAAGAAGATGATCGCGTTGAAGCCGAATTCCTTCCAGATATCGCTGCCGACGACAAGCGCCGGAAACATCGAAGCGTCCGCGAAGAACAGCTTCGGCTCGAAGCCAAGTCCCATCAGCAGTTGATTCACCGGGCCCGAATACGAGAAGATATCGAGCATCATGCCCGCCACGATGACCCAGGACAAGAAATGGGGCAGATAGACGATCGTCTGAACCGTGCGCGTCAGCATGCGGTTCTTCACTTCATTGAGCATGAGCGCGAAGACCAGCGGCACGAGCAGGTTCCCAACCATTTTGGCAAAGGCAATGACAATGGTGTTCCGGAAGATCAGCTTGCTGTCGTCCAGCTCGAACATGTACTCAAAGTTGTCCAGCCCCACCCAGGGAGACTTCAGAATGCCGATGCCCGGATTGAATTCCTTGAATGCCGTAATGACGCCGTACATCGGATAGAGGTTATAGAAGATCAACCACAAGAGTCCGGGCAGCAGCATGATGATGAAATGTTTCGCAAAGCTTCTGTGTATCATTCTCCCCACTTCCTCCTGCTCGAATAGCAAGACGAGCGGCAAGCGCTCGTCCCCGGCTGCTGTTCTATTGCAACGCCTTAACCTCTTCGGTTACTTTATCGCCGCCTTGCTCCTTCCACTTCTTCACGAAATCGTCAAACGCGCTGATGTCCTCGCTGCCAAGAATGATTTTGAGGAACGTCTCGTCCTCGAGCTTCTTCAGGTTGGTCCATCTCGATTCCATCGTTTTCGTCTGAGCGGTTGCGATGCTTCGCACCCAGTTGATATCCGCATCGACGAAGGTTGAGCCGCCGTTCAGATGCGCATAGATATGCGTGAAGAATCCGGGATCGGTCTTCTGATCAAAATATTGAATATCATAGTCGTCCACCGGATCAAGCTTGATTGCCTTCACATGCGTCGCCATTTCGTAAGCCCAGCCATAGTTGATATTGTCGACATCATCGACCGTCATCTCATCCTTCAACACTTTGCGCAGCGCATCCACCGCATATTCCAACTGATCGCCCGCACCGAGGATCAGGAACAACGGCACCTCTTGCGAGGTCATTTCCTTGCCCGCCGTCAATGTCTTGTACTCTTCATCCTTGCCCCATTTATGAAGTGTCGTCATCTTGATGACTGCTTCCGGATGCTTCGCCTTCTTGCTTACCACGATATAGCTGCTGCCCGTTGCCTGATTGGAGTTGAACTTGCCCGCTGCGTCCACCGGCGCCGCGTAAGGTCTCCAGTTCGCGTTAGGATCATTCGCCATCGAATCCGCCAGATTGTACGCCGACCACCACGGTCCGAAGAAGATGCCGGTTTGACCGCTTGCCACTACCTCTGCCGTGCTCTTGCGAATGCCCAGCTCCTTGTCGAGAATGCCGTTCTTGTACCAATCGCTCATCATGGAGAGAGCCGTCTTCGTCTCCTCTGTAATCGAGCCGTAAACCGCATCGCCGTTCGCATCCTCCACCCAGATTCCCGGATACGCGTCATTGGCGAAGAACAGCGGAGCGAAGTTGTACCAATGATCTGTCGATGCCAGGAAGTTGGACGATAATGTTCCGCCTTGCTGCGTGCCGATGATGCCGACCGTGTTCTCGCCGCCCATCTTGTTTTCAATGAATGCTTGCGCGATCGCCTTCAGATCATCCAGCGACTTCGGCGCTTCGAGTCCCAGCTCATCCAGCCAATCCTTGCGAATCCAGGTCATCGGAGCGGACGGCAGCGTCGTCTCCGGCAGCGCGTACAGCTTGCCGTCGAAGGTTACGCTGTCCAGCAGTCCCGGATTGGAATCGTACACCGCTTTCAATTCCGGACTGGCGTACTGGTCATACACCTCTTGCAAATCGGCAAGCTGTCCCGCCTTCACCATCTGTCTCAGCTGCGTCTCGTTCACAACCAGCGCGTCCGGCAAGTCGTTGCTGGAGATCGCGAGGCTCACCTTCTGCTGGTAGTCATTGCCCTGGGCAGCCTCCCAAGCATGTTTCACCACAATGTTGTATTTGTCGCTGAGCCAGCGCGTGTACACATTGTCCTCCGCCGTGTCGCTGCCGTCGTACTTGTAGTTCGGGTCAATCGCGCGACCGATCGAGATTTCCGTCGGCTCGTCGAACTTGGCGAACGGATCAATCACCTCGTCCGCAGCTGTTGTTGCCGCAGGCGTCTCCGCGCTGCTGCTCGGAGCGGTTGTCGCCCCTCCGCTATTATTGCTGTTGTTGCCGTTGCCGCTGCACGCGGTCAAGGTTGCTGTCACAAGCATGACGGCAACTACCCAGAAAACAGCCTTCTTCATGTGTATCCCCCTTGTTCTTCATCATGATTTTATCGACATCCCTACTGTATCACGCTCCCGCGCAGCGCCGGGATAGAGAGCTTGACGCAGTCAGGGTAGAGCAATCGCTTTAGAAAACAAGAGACGCGCGAAAAGGTTCTACCCTCCTTCCGCACGTCTTCTACCTTCTCCCCGATTCCCCTCCTCTTGCTGTGCAAGTCGCTCTCTGCTCGGCTATTTCCCCTGCTGCCGATACTCGCTTGGCAAGATGCCGCTATGCTCCCGGAATAATCGCGAGAAATATTTCTCGTCCGTATAGCCGATCTGCTCCGCAATCCATTGAATCGTCTTCGATGTGCCGCGAAGATACTCCTTCGCCCGTTCCATGCGAATATCTCTCATGTAATCGGTATAAGTCTGGCCCATATACTGCTTGAAGCATTGACTGAAGTAGCTGCCGCTCATATTGACTCGATGCGCCATCTCGGATGAGGAAATTCCCTCGCCCAGATACTGCTGCGCCAAACCAACCGCCTTCAGAATGCTGCTTTGAATCTCCGGGGAGAACTGCTGTTTCGCTCCTGCCTGGCTAATCCGCTCCCGCACCTCGTTCAGCCACTGCTCGAATCGATGCCAGCTCGGGAAGAAATCCTCGATCCTGATCGGTTCCGCAAGAATCGCCTGATACAGCCTGTTCCATTCATCCGATAAGGAATAGAAGATGCGAGCCAGACGGACGGAAGGCAGCCTCAGCGCCTTCAGCTCCGCAAGCTGTCGCGCGTACAGCTCGTCATCCTGCATCCAATCCGCCGCGCCCCATCTCGTCTTCAGCTCATCCATCCCGACGATGTCGCCCGATTTGTCTCCGGCGCATTTCAAGACCTCGCTCGCCAAAAGCTCGCGGCAGCCCTGTTCAGGTTCGTAATCATAGAACAGCTCTTTCTTGCCGTATGCACGAAGCAAGCCAAGCAAACTCCTCCTGTCCTTCTTCCCGAGATTGACGAAGCGAACACAGGCAAGCGTGGAAACGACAGGATGATCGGCGGGCAACGGCTCGGCGCCGTACCAGATGCCCGGTTCCGCCTCCATTAATAAGCCTTGCAGACTCTGCCCTGTTCGAGTCTCTTCCACATTCACATGCATGGCATAGTAAGCGTAGATCTCATCGCCCTGCAAACCGCCCGCGTCAGGCTGTATCGCTTTCCTCCTCCCTCCTTCCTTCTGCTCCATTAACCGGACTATGCGGCCGAGCACCTCCTCGAACTGCTCCTCCTCCAACTGAATTTTGGCAATATAATCAATAGCTCCAAGGCGCAGCGCCTCCTGCACATACTCGAAATCCTGATGCAGCGACAGCACGACAATCGGCACATGCTCGTATCTCTTCCGAACAATCCGCATGAGCTCAATGCCCGACATGACCGGCATCGACAGATCCGTCAGCAGCAGATCAATCTCATGATTCTCCATAAACTTCAACGCATTCTCGCCATTATTAGCTTCGCCTGCAATCTCCATGCCGAATTCCTCCCACGGCATCGAGGAGATTAGACCTTTGCGCACCAGCTTGTCATCATCTACGATTAATACGCGTATCATTCGAGTTCCTCCTTCCGCTCGGCAGGCATGAGCGCTGCAGGAGCTGACACGGGCAGGCGCAAGGCGATAACCGTGCCTTTCCCCAGCTCGCTCCGGATGTGCAGCTTGGCTTCGTCTCCATAATTGGCATGCAGAATCCGCTTTACATATTTCATCCCGATACCCATTCCGACTTTATGGCTGTCTTCGCTATCATCGCCAAGCAACTGCTCGATCTGCTCCTTGGTCATGCCCGCTCCATTATCCTGTATCGTAATCTGCAAGCCCCCCTCCCCGGGCAAGACGCTGACATGAATATAACCGTCGTCGCTTACGCCATGATAGAGCGCATTCTCCACCAGCGGCTGCAGCAGAAATCTTGGACTCGACAGCGTCAGAGAATTCGTGTCAACCTCAATATCCACATCGAATTGAAAATCATACCGAATTTGCTGCAGCTGCAAATATTCCTTGAGCGCGTTGATCTCATCGCCGATGGTCGAGGTCTCGCCCATCTTCCCGAGATTATAATAGAGCAGCTTGTTCAGACTCAGCACCAGCTTGTCGATTTCCTTCTGGCCGTTCATGAGCGCCAACCAATGCACGGTGTCCAGTGTGTTCATGAGGAAATGCGGATTAATCTGGTACAGCAGCTTCTCGACCTCAAGCTCTCCCCTCCGCTTCTCCTTCTGCTCGATCTCCTCATAGAGCGCCCATATCTTCCCCTTCATGCTGCGAGTCTGATACAGCAAATAATCGAATTCCGGAATATGCGTCAATTCCCTGTGCTCGCGATCATCTGAGTGGATTAGCGATTTGATCTCGCGATGGAATTTATCCAGTGGCCGGTACACCATCTTCCACAGCAGCCATGCAAAAAACATGGCGACGATGATAAATAGGAGGAAAACTCCCGAAATCTGCAGCAGCCAGCGGTTTCGCTCCTGATGCAGCTCTCCCTCCGGTACGATGGACACGATGCTCCAGCCCTGATTGCTCGTCTCCTTGCTCCAGAAGTAGCCCCCCGCATAACCGGATTGCGAAGTGCTGTCATTGCCCTTACCCACCGCTCCGACACTAACTCCGGGGAATAATTCCTGCTCCTTGAATGCGTCCGGCACCTCGCTGAAGGTAATTCTGCCCGTCGTATCAAGCAGAATCAATCTGCGGGTACTCTCTTTGCGATTCTGGGGCGCGAACAAAGTAGCAATCGCATTGCGCCCCGACTCAATATATAAGTAGAGATTCTGATCGGGCAGATTCACCTTGCGCATCAAGCTGAACACATATTGATTAATCGAACCGTTATAGCTGAGATGCGGGCCGTAATACGCAATCTCCGGAGAGTCGGCCATAAGCGGCAATTTCTCCGGCGAGAAGCCTTCGCGCACTCGGAAGTTCTCGAATTCATACGTCCCGTCATCCGGACTGTAATACAGCAGTAATCCGATATTCGGATTGGAGAAGGTAATAATATTAAGCTCGGTTCGTATTTCATTGTTGAGACGCAGCTTCTCATAGGGCTCCCGCTCCGTCGCAAGCTGCTCGATCAGTTTATTCGCGCCTCCGCCGTAAGCGAGCTGCTGCGACACATGATTCATATTGTTAAGCGTGTTCTCAAGCAGCATAAGATCCTGCTTCAGATTGCTCTGGAAAGCGTTCTCAACTTTATTGCCGATAATGGAATCAATCGTATAGAACGAGATAAAGCCCAGACAGATGAACGGCGTCAGGCTGCTGATCAGAAAGATGAAGATAATGCGGTTCTTGAAGGTGATATTATTCCATCGTCTCTTGGACATAGGCGTTCACGCGCTTCCTTTCCTGCTCCTCCGTCTCCTTCTATCATAGCGCGAAAGGACTAGCCGCGAGTAGGATGATTTTTAGCTGACGGGGTGGAAATATTTTAGAAGCACCAAAAAAAGCGAGGAACTATCTTCCATCCGTCAAAGCCCTATGCCTTGATGGTTGCAAGATAGTTTCCCGCTTGGTAGATCCGCTGTATTGCAAAAGGCAGGGCGTTATGCCCAGGTCGGCTGAACCTTCATAACCGCAACTTCCTTCTCGCGCTTGAAGGAGGAAGAATCAGACATTGTTGCGCTTGCGGCTGCCTGGCCCTTGTTCAACGCATGAGCCGCGACTGCCGACGCCGCAATCGCTTCATTGCCAAGCTCAACGATCTTGGCTGAAGCCGCAGCTGTCGATGCATGAACAAGTCCTTCTTCAACCCGCGCGATATCCGCGCCGAGCGATGCAAGCTTGCCCGTTATGTTCACATAACCGCGATCTACATGATGCAGCCCCGTTACCTCCGTCTCTCCTTCCGCGCGCAAGGCGGCGCAGATCAGAGCGGCTCCCGCGCGAAGATCGGTAGCGCATACTTTGGCTCCCGTCAGCGGAAGGCCGCCGGTCACGATAGCCGAACGCCCGTCAACCTTAATGCTGGCGCTCATCTTCTGGAATTCCTCCACATGCATGAAGCGATTCTCGAACACCGTCTCCGTCACCACGCTGGTTCCTTCCGATGCGAGCAGCAATGCCATCATCTGCGATTGCATATCCGTTGGAAAGCCCGGGTGCGGAAGGGTCTTCACATCCACGGCGCGAAGAGACTTGGCCGAGCGAACCTGAAGCCCGTTGTCGCTCTCGATAATGGTTACTCCCATTTCCTGCAGCTTGGAAATAACAGGCGTGAGATGATCGGCAATGGCGCCTTCCACGAACACATCGCCGCCGGTAATTGCCGCCGCAATCATGTAGGTGCCGGCTTCCACTCGATCCGGAATGACATGATGATTTGCGCCTTTCAGGCGCTCGACACCCTCAATGCGGATCATGCCTGTTCCTGCTCCGCGAATCTTGCCGCCCATAGCATTAATGTAATTGGCAAGATCGACGATTTCCGGTTCCTTAGCCGCATTCTCGATCGTTGTTGTGCCAGATGCGAGCGCAGCCGCCATCATAATGTTCTCTGTCGCGCCTACGCTTGCCACATCCAGATAAATCTTGGCGCCCGTAAGTCGTCCGTTCACGCTGGCCTCAATGAAGCCTTGGCCGAGCATAATTTCCGCGCCCATCGATTCAAAGCCCTTCAGATGCTGATCAATTGGACGCGTTCCAATCGCGCAGCCGCCCGGAAGGGATATTCTAACCTTGCCCACTCGCGCAAGCATCGGACCCATGACGAGGAAAGAGGCTCTCATCTTGCGGATCAATTCATACGGAGCTTCGTACGAAGAAATAAGCGGCGCTGATACACGCATCGTTTCATTATGATAATGGAGCTGCGCGCCGAGAGAGGCAAGCACATCCTTAATTGTCATTACGTCGTCAAGGAGCGGAACGTCATGGATGACGCTTTCCCCTTCCGTCGCTAATAATGAGGCCGCAAGGATGGGGAGCACTGCATTCTTTGCGCCGCTGACGCGGACCGTGCCCATTAAGCGCCTTCCTCCGCGGACGATTATTTTTGTCATTTTTGTGTTCCCTCCGCGAATAGCATTTTACGTACTTTGTTGTCTCGATAGCTTGATGCCAATGAAGCTTTCTTGCTCCGTCCCGAGATAATCACTATCTTTCATCATAACATTATCCTGCAGTTATCGACAAGAATTAGTTTGTTTCCAATTGCTGAATGGGCCGAAAGTACCTCTTCCTACATGTATCGACTTTTTTCGCGAAAAAATGAAGGTCCGTATTACCCATTGTTAACAAGTTTCGCCGATGTTATTCGACAAATCCCTTCAATAATAAAGTGTAGCCCCAATATTGCAAAATAAATTGAGCCAGCATATGCCCAACCGCGACCGAAAGCACGACTTGAAGCATTCTCGCCTTCGCATTTCTCGGAAATCGGAAAAAGCTTTCCCATTTCACTTCTTGCAAAAGCATCCAAACGAAGAAAATGCTGAGCAGCTCCGCGATTAAGGAGAAAAGACCGAGCATGCCGCTGGCCATCCCCAGGTTATTAATCACATCATTTGTTTCGGTAAACATGGTTTACCCTTCACCCGCCTTAGCTCATGAACTGGTGTAATAACGATAGAGCAACGATACAAATTCGGCTCTGCTCGCCGTATTTTCCGGGAAAAAGAGATTATTGCCGCTGCCATTGAGCTTTCCGTCCTGCTTCATCGCATATAAGGCGGATGCATACCATTTGCTTAGCTCCACATCCTCAAAGGGCTTGCTCATGGGCAATCCTTCAGGGAGACCTTTGACCCGGGAGATCATGACCGCCATCTCCGCCCTCGTAATCGGCTCATCGGGATGGAAGCTTCCATCCGGGAAGCCTTGAACCCATTTTTTCTGAGCGGCCTTTGCTATGTAATCCGAGGCCCAATGTTTGCCCGCATCTGTGAATGTCTGGTTCCTCGCAGTCATGTCGCCGCCCATGGGAACGAACGCTCTGACCAGAACCGCCGCCGCTTCCGCTCTCGTAATGGAGCGTTCGGGCTCGAATCTCTGATCGCTGTAGCCGGTTATGAAGCCTTTGTCCGCAAAGCTGACAATTTCCTTCCTCGCCCAGTGCTGCGCAATATCTCTAAAGCCTGACACCAGCCCCTCTTCGTTAAGCTTTAACCTGTAATATTGATTCTGAAACATTTGCGGAGCCGTCAGCAGCACATAATAGATATCCGGCGGAAGCACCAGCTCCTTCGAATGCACATTGCCGGCGTTGCCTGTATCCGTATCGAGAAGCGCGTTCATCTGCTTGTCGAACACCTGCAAACGCAGCGGAACGTCAAGCGGGACGCCGTCAATCGCGAGAGACACGACGCTTTGCCCCGTGAGTCGGAATTGGAACCAATCCTTATCCTCCTTCTTGTCGAACACGCCTACATATTCCGTAGTCGGTTTGATCTCAAGCGCCTCGTAGGATTTGTCATTCGGCTCGTTCGGATCGGCAAGCTGCGGCTGAAAGTCCAGCTTCAAGCTGTACTCGCCGAGCGTCGGACTCGCCTGCGTCGAAATCGCGTTATGCACGCGGATATAGTATTTGCCAGGCGTAATCGAGATAAACGGCGATTGCTCTGCTTCGCCTTCGCCATGATCGTCGTAGAGCATAAGAGGCTGACCGTCGCGCTGCACGGAGAGTCCCGGATCGATGCGGACGAAATCCGTGCTCAGTGTAAGCTGAAGCCTGCCTTCCTGCTTGAAGGTGATCTCGAACCAATCGCGGTCTGCCGTCTGATGGAAATTCCCCTTCACCGTCTGCGACCCAGGCGCGAGCACTGCCGCTTCGTCGGATCTGTCATTCGGCTCATAGCTGTCAGGAGCCACGACAAAGCTGTTCGATATCGTATAGGAGAGGCCCGGGGATTGATTCGACTGGGCTAGCTGCAGCTTGATTAGCTGCCTGCCCTTCCGGACCTCGAAGGTTATTTCGTCGCTTGCCAGAGACACATCCTTGTAAGCGCTCAGATTGCTCCCTTCGTAGAGGGAAATCCTCGCTTTCTGAGCGGACTGCCCCTCCGTCAGCCGCTCTTTCCACTGCAGAGTGAGCTTCCCGGCGTAAGGAGCGTCTACCGCGAACCAATCCGTATCGCCAAGAGACGCCAATTCTCCGTTCATCTCCGTCTGTATCGGCCACACTGCAGCTTGCGCCTCGCTGTCGTTCGGCTCGAAGGCGTCCTTGGACAAGGTTGCGGCCAGAGCTTTATCGATTTGCAGAATGCCATAGCCGGAGGTTGAATCAACGCCGGGAGCGCCGATATCCTTCGCCGATTGTCTCAGGAGCGCTCGCACCTGATAAGGCTTATACGCAGGATGCTGAGCAAGAATGAGAGCGGCGGCGGCGGCAACTTGGGGCGCGGACATCGATGTGCCCTCTTCGGCATGATAGGATCCGCCAACCTCGGTCGTATATACGCTCCAAGGCGCCAAGAGATCAAGCTCCGTTCCGCTGTTCGACCTGGGATCCGGCGTATTGTCCGCTCTTGCCCCGCCAACGGCGAGAACGGTGGGATAGGCGGCAGGGTATTTGACGGCTACCTGGTCGCCAAGCGTCAATCCGTCGTTGCCGGACGCGGCTACGAGCAGCACGCCGTGATCCTCCGCATACTGCACGATATCGAGCATATACGGGGAGTATCGGTGAAGGCCGACAGACAGCTCGACAATCTTGGCGCCGTGATCGACCGCGTACATAATCGCCTCGCCCAGGTCCTTCTCCGTGCCGTCTCCCCATTCGTCGAGCGCTTTGATCGGCATCAGCTTCGCATGCCAGACAATGCCCGACACGCCCGTTCCGTTGTTGCCCGCCGCGGCAATGACGCCGGCTACGCTCGTGCCATGCCCGTTGTCGTCATCGGCGGTCTTGCTTTCGTCCAGCAAATTGATGCCGGGAATCAAATTAGCCTTCAAATCCGGATGGTCGAGATCGACTCCCGTATCGACTAGCGCAATGATTAGTTCGGACTGATCATGCTGCGTCTTCCAGGCAGCCGGAGCGCCGATCTGCTCCAGATACTTCTGCTTGGCAAGCTCTGGATCATTGGCTGTAACGGGTGAAGCGGCTAATTTCCCGACGCTGGCTTGGTCAGCCGCCGCTTCATCCTTGCTGACAGGAGCAAGCGTCTTCGCCGCCTGATTTTCGATTGGCGCAGAAGCCGTCGATTGGCTGCCCGACGCTAGTTCTTCAGTCGACGCTGTCGAATCGCTTCCCTCCGCGCTTGTCGGAGTCGGCGAAGGCGATGCGGTCGGGAGTTGGCTGTCGCTTTCACGAACTTCCACTGCTTCGGTCGGCGGCGGAGTGATAGTCGGCTCTATGCCGCCGTCGTCCCCTGAACCGCTGGACTGCGGTTCAGGGGACGACGATGCCTGCAATGCATACGGCTTGCCGGTTGATGCGGACGAGGCATCGGACAGAATGCTCACCTTGCTGTTAGGCTCCACATAGGCTACGCCAAGCTCGCTCCGCAAGCGGCCGAGCCAAGCGTCAACGTCCTCGCCCGCATCCGCGGCGGGACGAACCTCCAGCACCGCCGCCTGCTCCTGGCGGTGCAGCACCTCCACCCCGCGCAGCTCATGGGCCAGCGCGGGATCGCTCCAGCGGAGCAGCCAGCTTTGCGGCTGCTCCTCAGCGGCGCCGGAGGGCGCCGTTTCCGCGGCGCGGCTGAGCGCCGCCGCGGGTTGCTGCGCGGCGAGCTGCCGCGCCGAGACTGCAGCGGCCGGGCCGGCTGCAGCTCCGGCGGCGGGCGCAGCCGGCGCCGCCGCCGCGAGCGGCGCGCTCGCCAGCGCGAGCGTCAATACGAGCCGCGCAAGCCTGCGCGGCCATCCCTCTCTATTCATCATCGATGCAATCACATTGTTCATAGCATTCTGCCTTTTTTAACGTATTTCATAACTATTTCGGTTATGCGATACGTATTCCCTTCTTTTTTCATGAAAAAGGATCGATTCCCGCAAAAGGAAACGAATGATCTCGTCTTCTGTCGGCCTCTTACACCGCAAACCGGGACGACTGCTGTAGAAAGTATGTATATTGCTCCCGATCCCAAAATGACCGCATCCCGGATGCTTCACATTCTTCTCGCATAAATACCCTTCTTTCCAGACTATGAATCAACAGCCATTCACAATCCACCTTTATAAAATTCGCATAACCCCTCCTCTTTTGGTCCGTAGAGCAAAGATATTTTTTCCGTCTTCTCCCTTCATCACATAAACGAACCTTCTGACACAATTAAATTGAGCCCCTTGCAATGCAAGGAGCTCAACGCTTGTTTAACAGTTCACTTCTGCGATTATTTCCAATCGCCACCCTTGACGACATCCATTCGGATAACGAAAGAGTTGTCTCCTTACACGAAGGCGTCCAATTCGGGATTGTCAAAAAACGATCGCAGCGTGTTCAAAGCGAAATCATCCGTCTCTTCGGCCCAGGCCAAGAGCTTGCCGCGCATCTCCCATACGGTCTCTCGATAGGCCGGGTCGCGGAAGAGATTGGTCATTTCCTGAGGATCGTTAGCCAGATCGTACAGTTCATCCACCTCATGGACCCGGAAGACATATTTGAACCGTCCGGTTCGAACGGCTCTCACGACATTGAGCGTGACTGTCGCTCCGTGATGCTCAACGAAGACCTCTTCACGGCCCTTGAAACGCTCGCCGCGTAAGCATGGAACGTAGGACAGACTGTCCAGTTGCTCCCGTCGGGGCGCGTCCGCAAGCTCCATCACGGTATTGAACAAGTCGGTCAGGGTGATGAATGATTCGCATACGCCAGGCATGAAGTGCCCTTTCCAATACATAACCAACGGGATGCGAATCAGATCCTCCAGCGCCAGCTCGTTCTTGCCGACGAGTCCGTGACGGCCCATCAACTCGCCGTGGTCGGAGGTGAAGATAATGACGGTGTCGTCGAACAACCCCTTCTCCTTAAGCTTGTCGACAATGGATCCGAAGGCTTCATCGAGCATGGTGACGGTGCCGTAATAACAGGATAGCGCTGACGCCGTGCGGTCCCAATCGTTGTTCATGCGGCAGAAGTTGGCGTTGCCCCCGTGCTTCGTGAACGTCGTCGGCTTGTCGCGGTAGTCATCCCGGAAATTGTCCCATTCCTGCATAAGTTCGGGATTGTACTTGTCCGAATAGGCTTTCGGCGCGATCCACGGCACATGCGGTTCGATGCAGGATGCGAACAAGAAGAACGGATCATCCTCGTCGCTTCGTCGATCGAGCCAGTCGCTCACCGCAGCGGACAGCCGGAACGATTCGGTATGCTCCCATTCGGCGGTCGTACCGGCGAGAACCTCATCGCCGTACCGCTTTTTGAGTGTGACGACCGGCGTGATCTCAGGTTCCGCCGCAGGTTTCGCCAGGTGCAGCTTTTCGGCAAATCCATGCTCCTCCGGTCCCGTCGAGCCGATATGCCATTTGCCCGCATAGACGGTATGATAGCCTTCGCGCCGCAGGGCGGTTCCGAGCGTCTCCGTCTCGGGATCAAGCTTGTTCACGAACGCCATATGAGAATGCGAATTCTGTATCAGCTTATGCTGATGCGGGTGCAAGCCTGTCAGAGCGGTCGCCCTTGCCGGCGTGCACATCGGACAGTTGGTGAACGCGCTCGCGAAGGTAACGCCGTCCTTCATTAAACGGTTCAGATGCGGCGTATGGCACAATCCGCGCTCGCCGATCGTATCCGCATTTTGCTGATCGGTCATATAGAGCAGAATATGAGGACGTTTCTTCATGCATTTCCCCCTGTAGCAGGCCAATAACCAATATTCAATTCCGCGCAGGCAGCTTGGCCGGAGCTGCCGGATAATGCTTCTAGCCGAATATAGCGCGCTTCGACCTCTTCGAACGCCGCCGACTTTACGGACAAGTCCTTGATCCACGTGCCGTTGCTGACGACCTGGGTGAATGCGACTCCGTCCACAGAAGTGTACAGGTTATATGCCGTGATCATTCCCTTGGTCGTAGTCTCGTCTTGCCTTGGCGTATAATCCAATTGAGCCACCTGGTACACTTCGCCCAGATCCAGTGTTAAGGACTGAGGAAGAGTATCTACCGGCAAAGGTCTGGTTCTGATGTTCCAGTAGGTATCGGAATCTCCGTCCAGCACCAACTCGGGCGTATGATCCGTCTGATAGCTGGCTGCCGTTACCGTCATTTGGGACTGGGGAACGTACTGCATCGTCGGAACCGCGTATTCGACGGTGATGAGAATCGTCTCTTCCACTTCTCCGCCCTTCCCGTCCGTCACTTGGAAGGTAACCGGATAGACCCCCGTCTGGGAAGCATCCGGCGTCCAGGTGAACTCGCCGGTTAACGGATCCAATACCGCGCCAGCCGGCAACCCGGAGGCGGCATACTGGAGATTATCCTGGTTAGGGTCGGTTGCAACAAGCGAGAATGCAAGATTGACGCCTGGCTCTACCGTGCGGTCCCCGATTGGTGCGAGAATCGGCTTCAGATTAAGATATCCGACATGGATTTCCGCCGCACCCGCTTGACCCGAGCCTCCCGCTAGAGCCTCCAGCCGGACATAACGCGCCCATGCCGTGCCGAAGAAGGCGCTCTTCTCCGAATCATCCTTAACCCACGTTCCGCCGATGACCGCCGGGACGAAGTCCTCCCCGTCCGCGCTTGTATAAAGGTTATAGTCCGAAATCATGCCGGACCTGATCCCGTCCTGTCTCGGCAAATAGCGAAGCTCCGCCACTGGATATAACGCGCCCAGATCAATCGTGAGAGACTGGGGCAGTTCATCCGCTGGCGCTGGCGTCTTGCGGATCATCCATAGCGTCGAAGCGTCGCCGTCGATGGCCAGGGAAGGCTCATTCCCGGCATTGTAGCTGCTGGCCGCAACCGTCATTTCCGTTTGCGGCACGTATTGAATCACCGGTTGAACATCCGTTACGCTTATCGTTACCTGCTCGCTGTCCGAGCCTCTCTTGTCGTCGCTAACGATGAAGGTGATTTCATACGTACCCGCCTGCGTGTAATCGGGCGTCCAGACGAAATCGCCGGATGCAGGGTCCAGCGACGCTCCCGCCGGCAATCCCTGCGCGCTGTAGGTCAATGGATCCTCCTCCGGATCCTCGGCAGAGAGAGTGAAGCGAAGCTCAGCTCCTTCCTCGCCGGACTTGTTCCCGATAGCCGACAGCACAGGTGACGCATTGACGATCGGGTGAAATGAGGATAGGTCTGTCAGCGTCAAATCGCCGTAAAGCCCAACGTCCTTCTTGGCGCCAATCCCGCTCATGAATTCCATCCAGCCTCTTCGTCCGCTCCCGTCATTATCGTTGACCAGGAACGAGAAGCCGAGATCCGTACCTTCCTCCGCCGTCATTCCGGGAGGCAGGTTATCCGACCACTTCAAAGCCGCTTCATAGACGGTGCGCGTTCCGGTTCTATTAACATCCGCCAAGCTTTCGCCCAGATTGGCGGCCGTCACGCCGTCGACGCTGGACGTGATGGCGGTCAACACGTCGCCTGTATCGCTTCGAAGGGCGATACTGATTTCGCTCTTGCCCAGCGCTCCCGGTACGCCCGCTCTCCCCGGATCAATGGCGAACTGGATGCTGTCGGCCTGCCAGACGTTGGCGGCCGCGTTCGTCTGCACATGCGAATTGTCCGTTACCTCGACGCCAAGGTACAAATAATCGTCATCCCATTTCAGACGACCGATTGCGCTCAGATCTTCGGGGCCCGCCCAGTCTTCCAGCTTTACCAATTGTGAAGCTTCATCCAATTGGAAGCCAAGTCCGTCCTGCCACTCGGTTTCATCCAGCACACCGTCAATCGCGATCGCATTCTCCGCTTTTACCGCGGTCAGCGCGCTCATATCGCGATCGATGACGGTCACTCGGCCGTCGTCATATCGGATTTCGAGCCGGATTCGCATCGCCCGGTCCATGGTCATGTATGGCGCCGGGATGCGAATCAGCCGTTCCGTCTGCGGCGCCAGATCGTCGAATGCATATTCGCCCGCCATTTCCTCGGGCTCTGTCACCTCGACCGTTCCTCCAGCTATCGTATGAGCGCTCATCAGATTGCGAATTCTCACCCCTACGTCCCAGCCGTCCCCCGCCGTGTTGACCATGGGACCTGCTTCCTCCGTCATAGCCGGCATCTTGACGAGCGGCGTCTCAAGTGCGGCATACCGTTCGCCGGAGGGTCCGGTTGGATAGAGGAGGATCGTGCCGGAATTCTCCAGCGCGTCCGATGCGCCGATCGTCAGCGTATCGCTGGATTGTCCTGCCGCGAACGAGGTGCCCGACTGCAGCGTGGCGCCATCCGGCAGCCTGACGTCATAGGTTCCGGACAAGCCTTCCGCAGTCGAGGATCTTTCGACGGTGAGAACGGCGCTTTCCCCAGGAATGATCCGGATGCCGTCACCGTCGATGAGGAAGGAAGGTTCGCTCAATTCCGGCGCTGCGGAGAAACTGCCTTCGATATAAACCGGCGAACTGGATATCGTCAGCGTGACCGCGCCATTGCCGTCGCCGGCATAAGTTTGCGGATTGCCGAAGATGTCGGAGACCTCGAGCGCGCTCACGCCGAAGTTCAAGCCCACGGTTTTCGGTTCCCCGTTTGACCAAACCAACAGAACATCCTTGTCGTCGGAAGCCCGATGGAACTTGTGGATGCGGACATCCGCGTCGAGATCGTCATAGGCTTCGACGAAGTCGGCGCCTGCCAACTTGGCGGCTGCCGCGTTGAATGCGGCATAGGCCGGTTTGGCCGCGCCTCCGGCGCTTTGGCTCAAGAGGCCGAAGTTGAACTCCTTGTCGGAAGGATCGGTCCCGTCGTTCAACAAGTCGTACCAGTACAATCGGTCGATGAGTCCGCGGTTTTCCAGAAACGCGGCATACAATTGGACGCCGTAGCCGGCCGTCGTCATTTCGCTGAACCCGCCAGGCGACTGATTGGCCCAGCCCGTTTCCGTCACCCACAGCTCGATGTCCTTGATGATGCCTTTGGATACGATATAATCTTGCAGATCGTGGAAAAACCCAACAAAATCCGCCTGCTCCGGATTCGTGCGCATGTAGGGATGGAAGGAGAACGCATCCACATAATCGCATGCCCCGAGATCAACGAGTTCCTTCAAGTAAACTGCGTCATAACCTACGGCCACGCCGCCGACCATTTTAGCATCGGGATTGGCCGCCTTCACGGCCAGCGAAGTAGCCTTCAGCAGCTCGAAATAATCGGCAGTCGTATTGCCGGGACTTCCATTCCATTCGTTCCATACTTCGAAGGTATCGACGCGCCCGAGCAAATGCGACGCCAACGTTGCGGCGTAATTGGCGAATGCGGCTCTTTCCTCCGGCGTATCGATGATCCCGTCCACATAGAGCTTGTTATTGCCGTACAACGTCACCAGAACGTCGATCCCCTCGTTTTGCGCCGTGTTCAAGTACAGCTCGTGGCTGGCCGGATACGTGAACACCCCTTCCTTCTTTTCCACCGTATCCCATCTATAGCTGTCCCGCAACGAACCTGCGCCGGTTTCGGCCAGCAGTGGTATCAGTTGCACCGGATCACCCTTCTGCTGAGAGAAGTGGGTGGAGATTCCGAACGCAGGATCGCCGGCGTTTTCCGGCAAAGGCGCAACGACGCTAAGCGGAAAGTCCTCGTTCACCGTCACGGTGCCTTCCGTATTCGCGCCTCGAATGACAAGGGTATACGTCCCTTTCGGCAGCTGCGTTTCCAACTCCAGCGAGTATGGGATTTGCAGATCGTAGCCAAGCAGGGACATGCTGAACTCTCCCTCGGCTACGACGCTTTCACGGTGATCCAACACTTTGTACCCGAAGTCCATGTTTTGCGGCGTCGGGAACTGGTTGGTCACGGACAGGTTGAACGAGATCGGCTCGCCGGGCATGAAGATGTTGCCTGTCGTAACCGGCGTAGCGTCAACCTGAACCGTGCGGATTTTTTCCACCGTAATGCTTCCGAAGCACACCGGCACGCTGGTGCTGATTCGGAAATCGGCCCCGTGAAGCTTGTCATTGTCAAATTTGGCATCGTCGATTTCATACACCTTCGTTCTCCACGTGTTGGTGCCATTTAATTTGACTGACTCCTTGGTGGCATTTCCCGAATCGACGGAGCTGTACATCAAGCCGAATTCGCTATTGCCCGGCTGCGCCTTGTCATAATAATCAATTGATATTCTTACCTTGTTCTTGCCCCCGTGCATAAAGGTGTCGCTGACGTCGGCATAGAGATATTTGGCTCCCGTGTCGGGACTGGTCTCCCAGCCTGTCCGCCCCGCATAGGTCGGCATTGTCACTTTGCCGCTTCCGTCCCCCTTCCAGACATGAATGCCGTCCTCCGTCGCTGTCGTTCCGAAGACAATGCCGACCTGGTCCTCGTCCCGGATGACGCGCAAGGGAAGTTCCGTCTCCGCGGCGATGGAAGCATCGGCATGGACAGCCTGAACGGACACCGCATATTCGCCTTCCGGAAGCTGTCCGAATTGAAGCGCTTGCAAGATTTGACCCTCCGCAGTCACAACAATGGGAATCTCCTCTTCCACAACCGGCGATTGGTCCTGCAAAACCTGGTAAGCGATCGTAAGGCTTCGATCCGTCAGGAATTGATTCGTCACCGACAGGTTCGCCGCGACGTCCTGCCCTTCCATGAACGTATTGTCCGGCCTGGTCGTCGACGCTTCCAATTGAATCACTCTGATCTTCCCCACCGACAGGCTCGCGAAGGAGATGGAAGCATCCGTATTCAGCCGGAAATCAGCCCCGTGAAGCTGGTCGTTGTCAAACTGGGCGTCGTCAATCTCATAGATGTGCGTCATCCAGGTATTCGTTCCGGTCAAGATCACTTTGGGCATAGTGGCATGTCCGGAAGTGACGGAGCTGTACAGCAGGGTGAAGCCCTGGCTTCCGTCGCCTTCCACATCGTAATATTCCACGGTGATTCGTACTGTATTGCGCCCGCCATGGATGAAGCTGTCGTCTACGTCTGCGTAAATATACCTGAGATCTTCCTCCGGCTTCGTCTGCCAGCCGGGCTTGCCGCCGTAGGTGGCGGTGCCCACCGTTGCCGAGCTGTCGCCCTTCCATACGTCGATCCCGTCATTGATAACGTTCGGTCCCAACTGAACACTCACGACTTCGGGAGCATCGGCATAAACCGCTCCCATGCGAATCGGCAGCAATGCGGCTGCCATGACCAACACCAGCACCTGCGCAATCCATCTTTTCCTCCTCAATCTTCATCCCTCCAGTTTAGTGAACTCGTTCAGCTGCCGCTGAATAAATGCAACTCACCGGCAACTTACCGTCTTGTTGCTTGAACTCGCTGCACTCCCGCGGTTAAACGATTCATCACCTCCCTTCCGCGCAAATGTGCACCTCGTTGCAAGGAGCGCTTATTCCAAAATCGCCCCGTGCCTCAGCAGTTCTCCCTGAAGCAGCTTCACAGGAAGAAGAGCAGGTTCCACCTTGCGCTTGAAGGACAGGGCTGCCGCCGTTCCGGCCGCTTCGCCCAAGGCCATGGAAATCGCCATCACCCGAAGCGAAGCCATCGCTTCATGCGTAGATGAGATGCAGCGCCCCGTCACCAGCAGATTGCTCACTTTGTCCTGCAGCAAGGCGCGGTATGGAATATCGTATGACGTGCCCTTCTTCAATCGGGTAATCTCCGTTTCATGGCCCAACGGATCGTGGATATCGATCATATAGTGGGCTTGCGCGATCACGTCGTCGAACTGGCGCAAATTCAGCACGTCGTCTTCCGTCAGCGTGTACAGTCCCTTGATCCGCCGCGTTTCCCTAATTCCGGCGTGGGTGGCCGTGCGAAGAAGGAAGCAGTTCTCGAAGCCCGGCATCCAGTCTCTGAAGAAAGCCGTCGCCTCCTCGACTTGCATGCGCCCCTCGATCTCCGCCCTGGTCAAATCCTCCGCGTTCGTTCCGTCAATCTTGCCGATTCTTGTAAAATTCGCATACATCACATCGGGTCTTCCCGGCAAGCTCCAGCAGATGCCGATATTGTCCCGAGGCACGCGGGCCAGATAGCCTTGTTCCTTGGCGCGGGCCACACGCTCCCGCTGTCCTTCGATGATCGTATGATTCACTCCGAGTGTATGTCCGTCGAATGGTGCCCCCGGGCTGGCGTCGAGCTCCCGAATCACCTTGTCGCCGTCCACCCCGCCTAATGCAAAAATCATGCTCACCGGCTGAGTTAACCCGTCGGAGGGACGCCCCTGTTCATATCCGACGCCGGCTTGTACCGCCACATCCGCATCCCCCGTGGCATCGATGAATACGTCGGCCCTTATCGCCTGGCGACCGGATTTGCTTTGGACAATGACAGCGTCCAGACGATCGCCTTTCATCGCCGCATCCGCAACCCAGGTATGAAGCCTCAGCTCCACTCCTGCCTCCATCAATGCCTTGATATAATACAAGCTCAGCGCTTCGGGATCGAAGGGCTCGAAATTGTCGGTTTTCACCAACGCGCCTTGCCGGTACAACGCTTCCCGCATCTTTCCGAAGATTCCGCCGATAATGTGCCGCTCACCGTCATGGAATCCGCTGGCGAAGGCCGCGACCATCGCGGCGGTTCCCACGCCGCCCGGAAACGCCCCTTTTTCAATGAGCATGGTCCTCGCTCCGCTTCGGGCAGCCGCCACAGCCGCGGCGAAGCCGGAAGGACCGCCTCCCGCAACTACGACATCCGTTTCCCGAATAACCTTTATCGCTTGACCCGGCATCCATATATTCATGTCAATGTGCCTCCCTGTTGAATTATCCTTTCAAACCCGTTCCGGCGATGCCTTCCACGAACCACTTCTGGAAAAACGCAACGACCAGTATGACCGGAAGCAAAGCGGACACGGCGCCTGCCATCATCAACGTATAGTCCGTAGAATACTCATGGACAAAATTGGTTAGTCCCAAGGTAATCGTGTACAGTCTCTCGTCTCTTAAATAAATGAGAGGCCCCTCGAATTCGTTCCAATGCGAAGTGAAGCTCAAGATTAAGAGCGTCACAATGGCCGGCTTCGTCAATGGCACGCAAATTTGCCCGTAAATACGCAGGAAACCTGCCCCGTCCATCTTAGCCGCTTCCACCAATTCGTTCGGAATTGTGAGAAAAAACTGGCGCATCAGGAAGGTTCCAAATACGGTGAAGATGCCGGGCAAAATAATCGCCAGATGACTGTTGATCAAACCCAATTGGTCAAACACGATGAATCGAGGAATCAGGAGCACCTGTCCGGGAATGATCATCGTCGATAAGTAGAGCAGGAACAGGCCATTCCTTCCCTTGAAATTCAGTTTGGCGAAGGCAAAACCCGCCATGGAACTGGTAACCAGAGAGCCGAGCACAGTGAAAAAAGTGATTTTAATCGTATTGAAATAATAGAGCAGGAAGTTGTAATTTCCAGCCCAAACGTCCAGGTAGTTGTCGGGATTCCACCGTTCCGGAATCCATTCGATCGGGAAATTGAACAAATCCGCCTGTACCTTGAAGGATGCCGAGAGCATCCAGATGAAGGGCGACAAGATCAACGCCCCGACCAGAAACATCACGATGCTAACGAGCGCTTTGAATACGGTCAGCCAGCCTGCTGCTCTTCGGCTCCTTTTGACAATAACCGCGTGCGGTTGCTTCCACTCTGCCGTTTCCGATCCATGCATGTCCGCCTCTCCTTTCTGTCTTAGAAGTTTTCTTGCCATTTCTTCTGGCTTCTCCATTGGATCATGGTGACGATGAAGATCAGAAGGAATAAGAACCACGACATGGCCGCAGCATACCCCATCTTATAGTTCTGAAAAGCTTGAATGTAGATGTGATAGGAGATCACCATCGTTGAATTGATCGGCCCCCCGCTGGTCATAACCGCGACGACGGCAAAAACTTGAAAGCTCGAAATGAGCAGCGTCACGGTAAGGAAGAACGAGGTGGGCTTCAGCATAGGCAGCGTAATATCCCGGAATTGATGAAGCCACCCGGCTCCGTCGATTTCAGAAGCCTCGTACAGATCCTTCGGAATCCCTTGAATGCCCGCCATGTAAAGAACCATCGTGTAACCGATGTGCAGCCAGACAACCATGATCATGATCGCCGGCAGCGCCCAATGGGGACTCGCGAGCCAACCTGGCGCTTTCTCGAAGCCCAGCGCGTGGATAAAGGAATTGATAGGCCCCTCCTTCGTGTTGTACAGCACCCGCCACACCACCGAGACGGTCGCCATGCTGCCGACATGCGGCAGAAAGAACATCGTACGCAGCATCGATTTGCCGTAGACGTACTTATTCAGCACAACCGCGATGACAAGCCCGATAAACATGGAGACGGGTACTGTCACTACAGTGAACACAAAATTGTTTTTCAGCGCATGTATCAGATATTCGTCATGAAACATGCTCGTCACATTGGACATTCCCGCAAAGCTCAGCCCGTCAAAGCCTCTTAGATAATCCCAATCCATGAAAACCAGAACCATACTGAACAAAAGGGGAAACAAGACAAAAACCAAGACCCCTAAAAAATTGGGTAGAACGAACAAGTACCCCGCAGCGTGCTCCTTCCACCGATGGTTTCCCGCCATCCTATAAAGCCTCAAATGCATCACCTCTTCTATCTGTTTGAGCCCATCGTACCGGAAGAGCCGCTCCTTTTGAATGGTCTGTTTTTTGTATTATCCGGTTTATTATTAACCCCCCAATGACGAAGAGAGCATAGAAAAACCCTGCGGATTCGAAGCTCCGCAGGGCGTGTGAGATTCCTATTTTTGAGCGGCTTGAATGGCCTTGTCCGCCCTTGACTTCAACGCGTTCATCGTCTGGTCCAGATCCTGCACGTTCATGTAGTACTTTTCCAATTCTTCGCTCATGATCGTCGACAGCTCGGCATAAGCCGTCGAGGTCGGTTGAAGCGGGAATTGATAGTCCTTCTTCAGCACCCGCTTCAGCGATTCCCCGTCCATCAGATCGATATCGTCGCCGACGAACAGTTCCACG
The DNA here is from genome assembly GCF_011947265.1 of Paenibacillus sp. HB172176. GTDB lineage: Bacteria > Bacillota > Bacilli > Paenibacillales > Paenibacillaceae > Pristimantibacillus. The sequence goes on along the minus strand of NZ_JAATHD010000010.1, from coordinate 149,311 downwards.
ACCTTATCGATATCGGCGTGTCGATTGCTCGGCAGCCTGCCGCCGGGAATCATGTAATTGTTCCCTTCCTGCAGATACCAGGCGATAAATTTCATTGCGGCTTCCTTGTTTTCACTGTTTTTATTAATGGACATGTAGTCGTTGAAGCCTGCCGTGTTGACGTTCGCGCCTTTTTGAATCTGCGGCATCGGAGCAAAGGCGACTTTGAAATCCCGCGGATAATTTTTCGTATCCTTGACATAACGGATGAAATGGGTGCCGCCGATTACCATCGCCGATTCTCCCGTCAGGAAGGTGCTTTGACCCAGCACTTTATTCGCCCTGGCCTCGGCCCATTGGATCATCAAATCCTGATCGTACAGCATCTTTTGCTGCTCCAGCGCGGTCCGCAGCACCGGACTGTCGAAATTGGAGGTGCCGTCATCCTTGTAATACGGATCCACCGACTTCGATTCGATCAAGGCAAAGCGTGGAATAGACTCCGACGGCGGCGCGATGTAGGTTCCTTTCCGATCGCCTTTCGTCAGCTTCTTGGCTAATTCGTTGTGCTCCTCCCAGGTCCAATCCTCCGGCAGCGCGACGCCGGCTTCATCCAGAGCCGATTGGTTCAGCAACACCGCAGCCACCAGCTTCATCGCCGGCAAGCTGAAGATTTTGTTGTCGTACTTCATAATATTGTCCGAACCGATGATATCGTCCACATCCAGGCCGGCTTGCGCCATCAAATCATCGAGCGGAGCCGCCATGCCGGCGTTCACTCTACGGTTCAGATGCGTCTCGCCATAACTGATGAAGATATCCGGCGCATCGGATTTGCTGATCAGCGCCGTGTCAAGCTTCGTATTTCCGGCATTATCGTTTACGTATCGCACATATTCGACCTGGATATTGGGGTTGGCCATATTCCATGCGTCAACCACATCCTTAGGTCCGTTTTCCTCCTGAATTGCGCCCCAGAAGGTGATGTTAACCTTTTTTTCCGGCGTAGACGGCGTTTGACTGCTTTCGCCGCCGGTTGTTGGAGCGTTGGTCGGATCATTCGCCGCGTTGCCTCCATTCGAGCATGCCCCCGTCACCAGCATTGCGCCCAAGGCTGCAACAAGCAATAATTTACGTTTCTTCATCTTGTGTAAAACCCCTTTCCTTGCGGTTTATGAGTCAGTTGCCTGACTATTGCAAGCATAGCAAGGGTTCCGCTCCGTACAGAATGGATTATTTTGGGGAGAATCCGTTCTCTTATTCTTTGTTGAGATACTTCTTCCGATATTCCAGCGGATAAATCCCCTCCATTTTTTTGAACAACTTGGCAAAATAGTTCGGATCGGTATAGCCAACCGCTTCGGATACCTCGTAAATTTTGACGCCTGGACTTTTGAGCAACTCTCTCGCTTTATCCATTCGGTGCCTAATCAAGCAGTCAATGACGGTCTCCCCGGTTTCTTTCTTGAACAATACACTCAGATAAGCTTCCGTAAAGCCGGCGGCTTTCGCCAAATCGGAGACTTTCACCTGCGTCATGTATTGTTCGCGGATCATATGGACGACCCGCCTTATTTCAGGCCGCCATTGATGATTGGAACGTTCTTTGACATATCGCAGGTAGTGCGGCACCCAAGCGCGGAACCATTCATAAATATCTTCCAACGTTTCAAGGGTTCTCACCGCCTGATTCGGATAGCAGTCCCGGTACGGCTCCATGGAATAAATATCGCCATCCAATTCCCTGACGCCCTTGGAGAATTGTTGGATGAGCAGAATCCACCGTTCCCTTGCCTCGTCTGTCGACATGCGAATCGAACCGGCCAGCTTGTCCCGGAAGCGTTCCAGCGCCGCGAGCAGCGCCTCCTCGTCGCGCTGCTCGATCATTCGGCTCCAATCTTCTTCCGTCCAGGAAATGAACGCTTCCCCCCCGTTAGAGCCGCCGTACCGTTCTTCGTCGTATTCGATGATTTGACCTGCACCTGCATAGAACGTTTGTTCAAGTGCTGCTTCCGCTTCCTTATATGCCTCGTGCAGCCTTGTGTAATCGGTGCACGCACGGGATACGCCGAAGCTGACCGACAGCTTCAAATAACGGCCGATACTTTCCCTCATTTCGGTCAGCAAGGCGGAGGAATAGTCGGGCGTCAGCAGCGTAAACGTACTTTTGTCCGTTTCGATCAGTTCCCCGGGCATTGCTGATTTTAACAGTTCAAGTATGATATTCCGAACGGAGAAGTGAAGCAGCTTCTCGCTTTTAAAGCGATTTTCGCCTGCGACCTTGCCGTAGCCGTCGATCTTGATCGCGGTCGCGAATGAAACCTCCCAGGGAGCATCATACCCAAATTCGACAAATACTTCCCGCACTTCCTTCGGAGAGCAGCTCTTCGTCACGATTTCCCGGAACCGCTTCTCGCGAGCGTCCTGCTGAAGCCTCTTCATCTCCAACTGCACATCATCGGATTGAGCCTGCTCGTTCTTTTTACGACAAATCTCTTCTTTCAGCAGCATCAGCTTCTCTTCCAGCTCCTTGGGCTCCATCGTCAGCTTCAATACATAATCGATGGCTCCTAACTGAAGCGCCTTGCGCACATATTTGAATTCATCGTGATTGGTCAGGATAATGCTCTGGATATGAGGATATTCCTTCCGAACTTGTTCCAGCAATTCCAGTCCGTCCATCTCCGGCATACAGATGTCCGTCAGTATAATGTCGCATGGAAATCTGCGCAGAAGCTCGAGCGCTTCCCTCCCGTTTGTAGCTTCCCCGATCAATTCAAAGCCCTTCTCCTTCCATGCAATGAACGTCTTCAGGCCGACGCGAACCAAAAACTCGTCATCAATAACCAGAACCTTGATCATCTCCCGACTCTCCTTTGCGAAAAGGTATGACGATCGTCGCTAATGCGCCGCCAGTTGCTCCTTCTGTCAGACTTACATGGTAGCGGCTGCCGAAGTACATTTGAATCCGCTCGTTAATATTCTGCAGACCAATTCCGCTGAGCCTGGACGGAGTGGAAATCGTCCGATCCTTAACCGAATGTCCCGACAGCCCTTTGCCGTCGTCCTCCACGTAGATCGTCAATTCCCCATTCTCGCGAGAAGCGGTGATATGAATGGTTAACGGCAGCTTCTGCCCGTGGATGATGGCGTTTTCCACCAAGGGCTGCAGCGTGAATTTGTTGATGCTCGCTTCGAGCACCTCTTCATCCACGGTAATAAGGAGTCTGATGCCGTTATTGTATCGGATATTTTGCAAATCAACATACATTCGAATAAAATCTAATTCCATCTTTAACGGGATAAGCTCCCGGTCGTGCTTCATCACAAAGCTCAGAAGCTTTCCGAGCGCCGTAATCATTTCGCTAACGTGCTCCGCGCCCGATAGCCTGGCGGACCATTTGATGGAATTCAACGTATTGAACAGGAAGTGCGGCGTAATCTGGGCGTGCAAGGCCTGAAATCGGGCTTCCTCCTTGCGCCGCTGCTCCTCCGACAGATTGCGGATTAACGCTTGCAGATCGCCGACCATTCGGTTGAATTGACGGTTTAATACGGCGATTTCGTCATTCCCCTTAATGTGCACGAGTGAGTTAAAATCCCCGCTGCCCACCCGGGTCATGGATCTCTGCAACGCCCCAAGCGGCTTGATGAACCGCAGTATGATCGTCATGACCACCAGACATAAAACGAGAACCAGCAGCAGCATCCAAAATAGGGATAGATTGCGCAGAGCATGGAGTTGACTCGAAAATTGGTCCTTGGACATCACCTGATACAATATCCAATCATTCTGCCGTATCTCTCTCGCTGCAATGAGATAATTGGGATTGGCTGCGGATTGTTCATAGCCGTTGCCATGTATCCATTCATCGGTCAGCAGCGGCTGCAAGGTTTGGTACAGCTCTCCATTGCCGCTGGCCAGCTCCTTGTCATGCACCAGCAGCAGTTCGCCTCCCGCCTCGTCTTCGTTGGCGGGGGAGGGAAGCAGACCGGATAGCTCGATCCCAATCAGTACCGTTCCGTAACCGCTTTCGGAATTGCCCTTAATTAACCGCGACATAAGAAGGAGGGTCGACTCCGGATCCACGCCGTTTAGCCCGAGTTTTTGGGCCTGGGCGGTTCTCCATAACGGGTATCCTTTCTCCGCTGCCGTCTCATGCTCAAGGCTGGCTTCGTAAATAGCATCGTAGTCTTCCCTGTAATCGTCTTCCCCCCAAGTGGACAGCAGATGTCCGCGATCATCGACAACAGCTAAAAAAGCGCGGCCGTCAGGGAAAAAATTCCGGATGTTCTGGAGCTTGACTGAAACATGGAGCGATTTTTGAAAGCTGCCGTAATCCTCAATCCAGGACTTGTCCGTCTTCAGCAAGTCCAGAAGCTCATTATCATACACAATCAGATTCGAGGCTTTCAGCATTCGTTCCGCGGCTTCGTCCAACCGATCAGCCACATTATCCAAAATTTGCGCATTAGCGTCATTAATCCGATGTATCATCAGGCGGTTGGACATCTCGGTATTGATATAATAGATCAGTAAAACAGGCAGAACAATGAATAGCGCAAAGGCAGCCAATATTTTTATTTTTAAACTTTTGAATGGCCTGTAGCTCTGAAAGATCATATGTCGACCCCCCTATAATCCCTCTATTGTATATCAAAGCTTGATGAAAAAAGAGGGCATTCTTTGGAGAAATCCGGCTTATTTTTCGGTCGACTCGCAGTCATAAGCAATTCCCGATAGCCCGGCGGAGAAACGATGCTGAATAATTTTATGCACATTCTGTCCAAAATCCAAGAAGAATCATCATTTCAAAAAACAAATCTCCCCTCACGAGGAGAGATTCGCGAGGGGAGAAATTCGCATTCTCCGCGTATGACTATACTCTTTCTCAAGCCGCTTACCCAGCCAGGTTCATCAAATCCCCGGCGAATGAGAACACTTGATTAATCGGATCCAGCAGAAGCCCCGGGAACAAGCCAAGCGCCAGCGTCGCGGCGACGCAGAACCAGATGACGATGCCGATTGGAACCGGAACCATTAGCTTATGACCCCCGGCCCCTTCGCTGCGCATGAACATTTGACGAAGAATTCCGAAATAGAAATAATACGAGATTACGCTGCTGACGACCATCACCGCGACCAGCCAGTACGCTTTCGCATTGGCAGCCCCCAGCAGAATGAACAGCTTGCCGAAAAAGCCCGCCGACACCGGCAAGCCGGCGAGGGACAGCACCAGCACCGTCATTGCAGCGGCGGTCCAGGGAGCCCGGTAGTACATTCCGGCGAAGCCTCTCAGCTCGTCATGCCCCTCCGCCCGACTGACGACGGTCAGTACCCCGAACGCGCCGATCGTCATAAGCAAATAGGCGGCAAGATAAAAGATGAGCTCCGACACATTGTTGCTATGCACGACGGTGATGGACAGCGAGATCGGCACGAGCAAATAACCCGCGTTCGCCACACCGGACAAAGCCAGCATACGCTTCGCATTCATCTGTTTCAGCGCGGCGACCGAGCCGACCAGCATCGCGATGGCGCCTAGCAGCTTCAGCCCAAAGAACAGATCATCCTGCAAGCCGCTTCCCCCGCCGCCGTATAGCACCACCGCAAACATGATTCGCAGAACGACGGCAAGCGCCGCACCCTTCGAAACGACGGCAAGGAAGGCCGAGATTGGCGTCGGCGCGCCTTGATACACATCCGGCGCCCAAACATGGAACGGCGCCGCCGCGATCTTCACCGCAAAGCCAATAAGCATGCAGCCGAACCCGACATAGAGCAGCGCCTCATAATGCTCCAGCGCAGCAGGCAACGCATCTGCAATGACACTTAACTGCAAAGACCCCGTCACCCCGTAAATATAAGAAATGCCATACAGGATAAAAGCGGACGATACGCCGCCCGTTACGACATATTTGAAGGCGGCTTCGGAGGACAAGACCGAGCGCTTGCGCAAAGCGACCAGCACGTAAGTCGTGATGCTGAGCAGCTCAAGCCCGATATACAGCGTAACCAGATTGGCGGAGGACGCCATCATCATGCCTCCGATGGCCGCCGGCAGAAGCAGATAATAGAATTCGCCCTTCCCCGGCAACTCATGATCCCGGTGAATCGACCCCATGCCGAGCAAGGCAACCAGAATGGTGCCGGCTAGCAGCAGCAGCTTGACCAGACTCCCGTAATCGTCGATTCGATAACTGTCGCCGAGCAGCGAGACAACCTCATCTCCGTTGCCGCTCCCCATACGATCCGTCATCTGCCAGATGACGAGACCGAATGCCGCGATCAGGCTGGCCAGAGCGGCGCCGCCAATCATGCTTGCTCCCCGAGACTTCGGCAAGAACAGTTCGGCGACGACTAGAATAAGGAAGCAAACGCCAAGCAACGCCTCGGGAGCCATATACCAAACCTCGGACCACATCAGCCCTTCAGCATTTGTTAGTTCACCCATGATTCAACCCCCCGCCCCCTCCCGCGAATAACTGATCCATAAACCCGCCTACGCTGAATTGCACCGTATCGGTCAGCACGGACGGATAACAGCCGAGCAGGATAATGAAGGCCAGCAGAATGATCATCGGCAGCGCTTCTATGAATCTCACATCCTTGAAAGAAGAGAAGCTCTCCTTCTGCGGGCCGAACGTAATCTTGAGCACGCTTCTCAGCACATATGCCGCAGCAAGCACGATGCCTGCGATCGCAATGACCGTGACCGCCTTCATCGTCTCGAACAAGCCGAGGAACGCTAACACCTCCCCGATGAAGCCGGAGAGGCCCGGCAAGCCAAGCGAAGCCAGACCTCCGACCAGCAGCACGCCGCTCATGAAGGGCATGGACCGCGATAGTCCGCCCAGCTCGCCGAGCTCGGTTGTCTTCGTTCGCTCATAGAGACTGCCGACGATGAGGAACAGCAGCGCCGAAATTAAACCATGCGATACCAGTTGGAACACTGCGCCCTGCAAGCCGATTTCGTTCATCGCCGCGAGGCCAATCATTACAATACCCATATGGCTCACCGACGAATATGCCAGCACCAGCTTGAAATCCTGCTGACGGAAGGCCAGAACGGCGCCATACAGCACATTGACAACGCCAAGCACGGCAAGCGCGGTCGCCGAATCTCGAGCTTGCTCCGGGAACAGCAGCAGCCCGAACCGCAGCAAGCCGTAAGCGCCAAGCTTGAGCAGAATGCCGGAGTGAATCATCACAACAGAAGGCGGAGCCTCCTTGTGCACGCCAAGCATCCACGTATGGAACGGGAACAAGGGAAGCTTGATGCCGAAGGCGATGAGCAGCAGCACGAAGATCGACCACTGCATCCCGTCGCTCATATAGAATGGATTCACGTTTCCGATTGCGGTTGGCAAGACATTGACCCAGGCTCCGCTGTCCGTCAAGTTCCGCATAATGTCCGAATAACTTCCGCTGTAGATGAACGTAGCGGTAGCGCCGGATTGATCGATATGGAAGCCCGCCGTATTCGCCAGCATCACGAATGCAATCAGCATGAGCGCCGAGCCGATTCCATTGTAGAGCAGGAACATGTTCGCCGCCCGCTCCCTGTTGAAATAACCCCAAATGCCGATAAGGAAGTAGGTCGCCACCAGCGTAATCTCGAAGAAGAGGAAGAACAGGAACAGATCCCTGGCCAGGAATGCGCCCAGCATCCCGAATTCCAGCAGGAGAAACCAGACAAAAAACGATTTCCACCGTTTCTTGATATGTGTCGCGGCAAGCGCCGCCATCGCCGTCACAATCGCCGTGAGCAGCAGCAGCGGCAAGGTCAAACCGTCGACTCCAAGCGAATATTGCAGCACAAAGCTGCTGTCCGCATCAGAGATGACGTCATGATTAAGCGGCAGCTGCAGCCAATCGACCTCCTCGCCGTAAGCGTCGCCGCCGCGCATGCTGTCGTAGTCCGAATAAAGCCAGATCGACAGCACCATTGGAATCAGGGTTGTTATAATGGCCGCCGCTTTCAACCAATTGCTCCTGGACTTCGGCAGCAGAAGCACGACGATAAGTCCAAGAAGCGGCGTTCCGAGTATAATCGATAGAATCGGAATATCTTGAAGCAAGCTCATGAGAGAAGCCTCCTTCCGACAATCGCGATAACAAACAGAAGAATACCGATAATAGCCGCCAGACTGTAGGCTTGCACTTGACCGTTCTGCAGACGCGTCGCCCCTCTGCCTGCCGAGCTTGCAAGCGCGCCAGTAAGTCGGACCAATCCGCCGATGATGTACTTGTCGAAGACATTCAACGCGTCACCCGCCGCCTTAAGAGATTTCACGAATACAAGCTCGTAGAGCTCATCCATATAATAGCCGCGCTCGAGCAGTTTGTTCAGCCACGGCGATTGCTGGAAGACAAGCAGGCGCTCTCCCCCGCCCCTTCTGAACAGCGCCCAACCTGTGTAAAGCCCAAGCAAAAGCACGATTGTCGAAAGGATCATAATAACCGCGCTGCCATGCGAAGCTTCGCCGTTATCGCCAAGCCAATCGCTCAGCCATCCGCTCCAAGGCGTCTCCACGAAACCGGCGACCGCCGCCAGCACCGCCAGCGCCAGAAGCGGCAAGGTCATAATCATAGGCGACTCAAGGCTTCTTCCCGCCCCTTCAGACCCTTCCCGAACAGGCTCTTCATCCTGCACCGGCTTCTCTCCGCGCGACTCCCCGAGGAATACAAGGATGAATAGCCTCGCCATATACAAGGCTGTACAGAAAGCCGCCGCAAGACCAACAGCGAACAACAGCTTGTTCTCGTCGAACGCGATGCCGAGAATCGCATCCTTCGACCAGAAGCCCGCCAGAGGCGGAATGCCGACCAGAGCGAGCGAGCCGATGGCGAAGGTCCAGGCAGTGATGCGCATGCGCGAACCGAGACCGCCCATCTCCCGGACATCCTGCGTATGTACAGCATGAATGACGCTTCCCGCTCCGAGGAAGAGCAGCGCCTTGAAGAAGGCGTGGGTGAAGAGATGGAACATGCCTCCAGTGATCGAGCCGAGCCCCAGCGCCATCATCATATAGCCTAATTGACTAATCGTCGAGTACGCCAAAATTCGTTTCAGATCATTCTGCGCAAGCGCGATCGTAGCCGCGAACAGTGCGGTGAAGCCGCCGACATAAGCGACCGTATGCATCGCCGCGGCAGAAGCTTCAAAGATGTCGAACGTTCGTGCGACGAGGAACACGCCCGCCGCCACCATCGTCGCCGCATGAATCAGGGCGCTGATCGGCGTGGGGCCTTCCATCGCGTCGGGCAGCCAGACATGCAGCGGGAACTGTCCCGATTTGCCCATTGCGCCGAGGAAAATCAGCAAGGCAATCGCCGTTGTGATGCCAGATGTGATCGAGCCCGCCTGCCCCTGGAATACACTTTGAATCATCGTGAAGTCCAAGGCGTGATCCGGCATATACCAGAAGAGCAGCAACACGGCTATCAACAAGCCCGCGTCGCCGATTCGGGTTACGATGAACGCCTTCTTGGCGGCGGCTCTCGCCGACGGCTTCGAATACCAGAAGCCGACCAGCAGGAAGGAGCAGACGCCGACGAGCTCCCAGAAGATATACATGGACAATATATTGTCGGACAGCACAAGCCCGAACATCGAGAACGCGAACAGCGACATATAGCTGTAGAATACCGCTATCCGCTCGTCATCCTTCATATAGCCGGCAGAATACACATTGACCAGAAAGCTGACCAGGCTTACGACTACCAGCATCATCGCGGTCAAGTTCGTTATTTCATAGCCAATCTGCAAGGTGAAGCTGCCCATCGAAATCCACTCGAAGCTGTTGCTGTAATCCAGCGCGCCCTCCTGCAACCGTTCATAGAGCAGCAAGAGCGACATCAACAAGGACAACAAGGAAGCCGAGGAGCCGATTGCAGCGCCCGCCATACGATAGCTTCTGCCCAGCGCGGTCAAAATCAAGAAGGACAGGAACGGGAACATTGGAATGATCCAGGCTATTTTCGTATAGAAGTCCATTCTCCGCGTTACCTCCTCATTTGATTGAATTCATCCGCCTGCACCGTACCGCGAGCGCGGAACAGGGCAATCAGGATCGCTACGGCAATCGTAGCCTCCGCCGCCGCAACCGTTATAGTAAAGATCGAGAAAATCTGCCCCGTGAGAGACGGAATCACCCCGTATTTGGAGAAGGCGACCAAATTCAAATTGACCGCATTCAGCATCAATTCGAGCGATAACAGCACAATGATGGCATTCTTCTTCGCCAAGGCCCCGTAGAGACCCATGCAGAACAAGATGGCCGCCATCGTCAGGTAAGAAGGCAGCATATCATCATTCCTCCTCCTTCTTCGCAATCGCTATGGCGCCTATGAACGCCACGGTAAGCAGGATCGACACCAGCTCGAAAGGAATCACATAGCTGGTAAACAGTTGTTTCCCGATTTCCATCGTCTGATCGTTCCCCGGATCGAAAGCCGTAGTTCCAGCCGATGACAAATCCGTCGTCCGAATCGCGTAGAACAGCAATCCGAACAGACATAGCGCCCCGATGGCCGACAGCAGCTCATGCGCCGGCCTCGCAGGTTCCTTCTGGTGATCGCCGTGCTTCGTCATCATAATGCCGAAAATCATCAGCACAGACACCGCGCCCGCATAGATCAGCACTTGCACGAAGGCAACGAATTCAGCCTCGAGAAGCACGTACATGCCGGCAAGACCAACGAACACCGCCGCCATGGAAAGCACCATATGAACGACCTTCTCCAAGCTGATCATCAAGACGACGCCGCCGATCAGAATGACGGCCAGGATGAAGAATGCGACAAACTCTCCCGTTATCTCGACGTTGAACAATTATTTGCCGCCCCCTTTGCCCGGAGCGCCGATATTGTTGTTGTCGACTCTGACGAGTGAATTGTTGCCGCTTAACCACTCTGCATCTTTATACAGCTCATCCCGGCTAAAAGTTGCGAGCTCGAAGTGATTGGTCATCACAATCGCCTCCGTCGGACAAACCTCCGTGCACAAATCGCAAAGAATGCAAATTTCAAAATTAATATCGAATGTGTCGATTACCTTGCCCCGCTTCTCGGGGTCGGGATTCGGCTTGCCCGTCAGCGTGATGCAATCCGTCGGGCAGATGCGCGCGCATTGATTGCAGACAATGCAGAGATCGGGTATAAAATGCTGAATGCCCCGGAAACGATCCGGCATCCGCATCTCTTCATCCGGATAAGAGGTCGTCACCTTGGGCGAAGCCATCGCTTTGAGCGTCACGCCTAGTCCTCGAAACAGTCCATTCATGTCCTCTCTCCCCTTTCGCCTATTTGACGAACAGCTCCATGCAGAGCGCCGTCAGGAATACATTCAGCAAGGCAACCGGCAGAAGCACCTTCCAGCCGAGACTCATCAATTGATCCACCCGCAGTCTGGGGAAGGTAGCCCGGATCCAGAAGAATGAGAATACAATCGCCGCGAACTTGATGAGGAACCAGATGATTCCCGGCACGAAATCCAGAATCGGCAGCGGCGCTTGCCAGCCTCCCAGGAAGAGCACCGTCATTAGCGCGGCAATCGCGTACACATACACATATTCCGTCAGCATATAGAAAGCGAAGCGAAATCCGCTGTACTCCACATGATAGCCCGCCACCAGCTCCGACTCAGCCTCAGGCAGATCGAAAGGCGTCCGGTTCAGCTCCGATACGGCGGCGATATAGAAGATGGCAAAGCCGATAATCTGCGGCAGAAAATTCCATTGCCAGAACCATCCTCCGCCCTGCGCCTCCACAATATCGCGAAGATTGAGACTCCCCGTCATCATGATGACGCCGACAATCGAGATGACAAGCGGCACCTCGTAGCTGATCATCTGCGCCGCCGATCTCATGCCGCCTAGCAAGGCGTATTTGTTATTAGACGCCCAGCCGCCCAGCACCATCGCCAGCGTCGAGATGCCGGACAGCGCGACGTAATACAGTAAACCGACATTAAGGTCTGCGAAATAGAGATGCTTGGCATACGGAATGACGGCCAGCACCGCGAAGGCCGGAACGAAAGCGAGGCCCGGCGAGATCAGAAAGAGCAGCCTGTCGGCCTTGCGGGGAACGGTATCCTCCTTGACCAGCAGCTTGAAGATATCCGCCACGGTCTGCAAGAGGCCAAGCGGGCCAACGCGATTCGGGCCAACGCGCAGCTGCATCCAACCAATCACCTTGCGCTCGTAATAGATCGCATAGGTCACGAATCCAAGCACGATGAGCAGCAGCACGACCGCCCACAGGAACAGAATGATCGCATTGCTCCAGGTCATAGGCTCATTCAGCCAAGCGCCCATCAGCAATCCACCTCCCCGACCACGATATCGATGCCGCCCAGTATCGTAATGAGATTCGTCATCGTTTCACCCACCAGCAGCTTGGGCAAAATTTGAAGATTAACGAACGAAGGCCGGCGGAATTTGAGCCGGTATGGCTCCGCCTTGCCCTTGGACACAATATGGCAGCCGATCTCGCCGCGCGGCGATTCGATCCGCGTATAGATCTCTCCAACAGGAGGCCGGATCGCACGAGGAACCTTGCCCATCGTCTCGCCGCCGCTCGGGAATTGCTCCAGCGCCTGCTTCAGAATGCGCAGACTTTGCCGAATCTCCTCTAGCCTTATGCGGTAACGGTCGTAGCAGTCGCCGTTTTGACCTGTCGGCACGTCGAATTCGAAACGATCGTACAGACTGTAAGGCTCATCCTTTCGAAGATCCCACTTCACACCCGTGCAGCGCAGATTCGCGCCCGACAAGCCGTAATCGATTGCCGTCGCCGCGTCGTAACCCCCGACTCCCTTGATTCGGGCGAGGAAGATTTCGTTGCCCGTCACCAGCTTGTCGTAATCCTCAAGCTTCTTCTCCATGTAAGGCACGAACTCTCTCACCTTGTCGAGCCAGCCTGGAGGCGCATCCCATTTCACTCCGCCCACGCGCATGTAATTATAAGTGAGTCTGGCTCCACACAGCTCATTGAACAGATTGATAATCATTTCGCGGTCGCGGAACGCATAGAGGAACGGGCTCATCGCTCCGATATCGAGCAGATACGTGCCCCACCAGACCAGATGGCTCGCGACGCGCTGCAGCTCCATCACGAGCAGTCTCATGAACTCCGCGCGAATCGGCACCTCGAGGCCCATCATGGATTCCACCGCATGGACCAGCACGTAATTGGTCGTCATCGCCGAGACATAATCCATGCGATCCGTATAAGGGATAATTTGCGTGAAATTGAGGTTCTCCGCCAGCTTCTCCGTGCCCCGGTGAAGATAGCCCATCACCGGCGTCGCTTCCGTTATGATCTCTCCGTCCAGCTTCACGATAATGCGGAAGACCCCATGCGTGCTCGGATGCTGGGGGCCGACATTCAGCAATAATTCTTCGGTTCTGATCACCTTGGGCTACACCTCCGAATCGAGCGGTTCATAGTCCTTGCGCAGCGGATGGCCTTCCCAGTCATCGGGCATCATAATGCGCCTCAGGTCGGGATGGCCCTCGAACTTCACTCCGAGCAAATCGTAAATTTCGCGCTCGTTCCAATTGGCGGTCGCCCAAACCGGCGCAGCGGAAGGCAGGCTTGGCTGCTCCCGATCCGCCTTCAGCTTTACGGCGACCTCGCGATGACTCGCCATAGAAAGCAGATGGTAGACAACTTCCAGATGCGTCTCATAGTCTATGCCGGATACATTGCGAAGATAATTGAAGCGCAGCTCCCTATGCCGCTTAAGCAGCTCCGCCGCCGCTGGCCAGTGCGCCGGCTCCAGCACAAGCATCGGCATATCGCCGTTCAACTCGTTAAGGACGGCCTCCAGCACCGCGTCCGGCGACACCTCCGAACGCAGAAGCTCGGCAATGCGGTCCAGCTCCCCCTGCTTCGGCGACGGCTCCTTCGGCTGCGCAGCCTCCGCCTCGGCTTTCGCCTTCGCGGCAGCCCTTGCGGCGCGAGCCTCTGCCGCCGCCTTAAGCTTCGCTTCGCGCTCAGGATCCGCCGCAGGCGCCGTATCGGCTGCGGCCGGCTCCGACTGCTTTTCGGCCGCCCTGGTCCCGCTATCGCCGACTTTTGCTTTGCTCTCGGCCTCGCTGATCCCGCTTTCGCCTAGATCGGCCCTGTTCTTCTCCTCTCCTGCCACGTCAACCTCATCCTTCTTCTCGCTCTTATCCTCTTCTTTTTCGATCTCGCTCCGGTCATCCTGCTTCTCCTCGCTCATCCTTCCGTCACCCGCTTCCCGGTTTTCGCCTCATAGCGAATCTTCCCTTGAAGCTTATTGATGCCATAGATGAGCGCCGCCGGATTGGGCGGGCATCCAGGTATGTATACATCGACCGGCACAATCTGATCCACGCCCTTCACAACAGCGTAAGATTTCACGTACGGACCGCCCGCGGTCGCGCAAGATCCCATCGCGATAACCCATTTCGGCTCCGGCATTTGATCATACAGCCGGCGCAGCAGCGGCCCCATCTTCTTCGTCACCGTGCCGGACACAATCATCACGTCCGACTGCCGGGGCGAGGTGCGGAACATGACGCCGAAACGGTCAAGGTCATAGTGAGACGCTCCTGTACCCATCATTTCAATGGCGCAGCACGCAAGTCCGAAGGTGAGCGGCCACAGGGAATTGCTTCGCGCCCACGCCTTCAGCTGCTCCAGCGTGCCCATGAATACATTGCGTTCGAGCTCCTTGCGCTCCTCGATCGAGATTGATTCCAGATTCAAATCCATTTCAGCACCTTCTTCTTCCAGGCATATAGAAGTCCGACGAGCAGCATCACAGTGAACACGAACATCTCAAGCAGCACAAAAAGGCCGAGCTTATTGTACGCAACGGCCCAAGGATATAAGAAAACGGTTTCTACATCAAAAATGACAAACATCAGCGCAAACACATAATACCTGATGTTGAAACGAATCTGGCCTTCCCCAACGGGCTCATTGCCGCTTTCGTACGTGCTTTGCTTCGGCTCCGTCGGCTTATTCGGCCTCAGCGCCTTGCCAAGGGTCAGCGCGACAACGGGAAGCAGAATGCCAAGCGCGATAAACATGACGACCACAATGTACTGGTTATAGTAATTCTCCACATAATCGCCTCCGTCACAGGATGGAATGCAGATTTGCTAATCATGGTCAATAGACCTCACAATTATAACAAATGCTTCCACAGCCGTCTATGACGGAGTTAGCCTTGCTTCGGCAATGCATCGCTAATCGCTTCCCCTTTCTTTCCCACAGCGTCCATCTTCCTCCAATCGCTTTCCTTGATTGGGAATCGTCCGTCCTGATTGCTTCTCTTGCGAAGCATAACAGCTGCCATAAGCAGAAACAGCGGCAGCAGGAAGCCCTGTGCGACGCTGTACACCGTCCATACATCCGTCGCAAATATGCTGGAATGCACGCTGTTCCGGTAAACGACAAGAGAGAGCGGCGCGATCAGGAAGCCGCATGGATACACATAAGGGCGGTAGCAGGTCGACCCGAGCATTTGCGCGAGCAGCACCGCCAGCACATACACGGTAAGAACCAGCTTCATGAACACCGTTCCAATGAACACAACCGCGAAGAGGATTTCCACGCGGACGACAATATCCTCGATATTGATCAGCTTGACCATCTCATACACCGCGAACGGGCTGCGTATCGCCTCCGATGCCCCAAGTACGGCCAACACCAGCACAATAACGAGAGCGCTCACCGCTACCGTAAGCAGAACGGCCGAGAAGAGATTTTTTCTCAACTTCTCCCGATCCTTCTCCTGAACCAAGGGCAGCAGCGCGGTGATGAACACGCCTTCGCAGATGGGAAAACCGAGCAAGGGATACATGCCCTTGAAGGGCATCGTCCAGCCGTTCCCCATAATCGGCTTCAGATTCTCCAGGTGCATCTGATTCATCAGAATAAGCGTAATAAGGATCATGACCAGCGTTCCTCCGATGAACAGAAGCTCTCCGGTTCGTGCGATCGTCTCGATGCCCAGATAGACCCCGTAGACGACAACAAACATGAACGTTCCTCCCACAAACCAATCCGGCGTCTGGGGAAGCACTGACTTGCTTACGAAATCGGTCATGTTCCGCAGCACAAGCGAGCTTAGCAGCAAGAAGAAGAACACATAGCTGAAGGTGATCCCCTTGCCAAGCCACTTGCCGGCAATCTTCTCCGCATATTGCGCAATGGTCAAGCGGGGGAAGCGTTTGAAAAGCTGCAGATAAATGATAATAAGCAGGAAATGAAAGGGGATAACCAGAAACAGAGATATCCAGGCATCCTGCTTGGCCAGCGTAATCATAGCCGAAGGCACGATTAATGCCGCGCTTCCGAGCGAGAACAGATACAGCATCTTGGACAACTGACTCGATGTGACTTCTCCGTTCGTAACGCCGCTTAGCTTCGACATCGCTTTAACCTCCTTTTATCCAATTGACAATTGGCTGGTAGAAAGGAGCGAACATGAACGTGATCCAATCTGTAGGCGGCGAGATTGGCAGATGCATCATGATCGCCAAATCCAGTCCCGTTCCTGCGCCTATAATCAAGATGCCGCAGACAGCCTCTACCACCCGGCCTTTCGCATGATTCCTCTTCCAGATTACGAAGCAGGAGCATATTGCGCTAAGAAGAAGGATGCTTTTGCTAATCATAGTCCTGCCTCACTTTGCTATCGAATTCGTTCGCGTTCCGGTCGATTCAATATGACTGATGCATTCGACCTTGTAGGACAATTCAGGGAATAAATCCTTCCACTCCCCGGAAATGCGATGCCATAGCTCCGGCTTATTCTGATAAATCAGCTGTCCCCAGCCTAGCGCATCGACCTTCAATTCCTTCTGCATGACCTCGATTGCCGATGTCGCTTCTTTGACAACCGCTTCATTTAATGCCTTCTCGATATCCGTCAGATGGGATTCATCGGACATATCGAAGCCAGCGCAGGTCACTTCATGAACGGCAGCATCCAATCGAATTCGCGCGAATATACGCGGCAGCTCTTTTTCTTCTTGTTTCTGTTCGACTTTCAATTTCGTTTTCGAGGAGGACACTTCGACGATATAATACCCGGCAGACTGGGGACATTTCAACTTAACGACTGTATTCGATATTTTGTTCTCCATCCAGGAGAATCCCCTTGACTGCGCCGAGGTCAAATATCGGATTAACTTGCCCTCCCGAAAGACAGCCATCGTAGACACCTCCGGAAGTACCTCCGGTTCGATTCGTTCTATGTTTTTCTTCGTATTGCCCGCCTCTTTGTCGCCTTCAATACCGATTGACGGCAGCGTAAGCTGCTTCTGCTCCGAATCGGCGGTAGAGGCGATATTCCGAACCGTGATGGTGAAGGCTTGTCCTTTCGCCGTCTGGTCGATGCCCACCATCTCCTTCATCTGCGTAGCCGGAATCGACTCCATCTGCGTTCGAATCTGCAGCAGCTTCTCCGCGCGCATATTGCGGGCGATGACAACATGGATATCCGATCGAATATCCGCGTTGCGCTCAATCAGATCCATCAGCGGATAGACGCCCTTGCGAGCGATCTTTTCTCCGATGACAAGCAGCTGGGTATGGGAGAAGAACAGCCTGCGAGGCGTTTTATCCGTCATTTTGCGAATCGCCTCGAATAAGGTGTCGCCTCTCTCGGTGAGCGTCATGACCGGGCTCCCCTGACCGCCGCCCAAGCCCGTTACCGCATTCTGGGGCAGCACCACCTGCACGGTCACCTGGTACCTCATCTTCTCCCTCGGATCATCGTCCACTCCAACCGCGATGACGACTCCAAGCTTGTCCAGGTATCGATTGTCCCAACAGCCTGCGATCGGCAGCATCAGTGAAAGGATGATTAACGCCCAAGCTGCTCTCTTCCCTGCGAAATGTCTTTTCCCGTCTTCTCTCCTCCTCATTGGGAAGGCTCCTGTCTCGGCTCCACATAGGATTGCTCGCGAACCGGATTATCCTTCGTCTGCAGCTGCGGCCTCCTCTTCATCTTCCAAAGCGGCGCTCTCAGCAGCGTATCCTTCACATCCGTCCAGTAGAAGGGAGCGAAGGGCTTCATGTAAGGCATGCCGAAGGAACGCAGATTATTCAGATGCAGCAGAATAAGCAGAATAACGATGGAGATGCCGTAGAAGCCCATCGTCGAGGCGGCCAGAAGCAAGAGAAAGCGAAGCAGTCGAGCGGCGATGCCCAGGCTGTACACAGGCGCGACGAAACTGGAAATCGCGGTGAACGCAACCACGATAACGACTGCAGAGGATACGATGCCTGCCTCGACTACCGATTGCCCGATAACAAGACCGCCGACGATCGAGATGGCGCTGCCCGCGGAGCTCGGCATTCGGAGCACGGCTTCCCTCAATATTTCGAATACGAATTCCATAATGAATGCCTCCAGATAAGCAGGGAAAGGCACGCCTTCGCGCTGTGCGGCCAGCTTGAGCAGCAACTGCGTCGGAATCATCTCTTGATGGAAACCGATGATGGCAACATAGATGGACGGCATCAAGAGCGCAATGACGAAGGATACGAAGCGCAGCATGCGAAGAAAGGTCGCCATCTGAAAGTTATGATAATAATCCTCCGCTGCTTGAAAGAACATATTGAGCGTAGAAGGCACCACCAGCACGAAAGGCGTGCCATCCACCACTATCGCGACTCTGCCCTCCAAGAGATTGCTTGCGATCGCATCCGGCCGCTCATGATTGATTATCGTCGGGAACGGCGTCCACTTCTGATCGACAATAAACTCCTCAACATAATTTGACTCCAAAATGCCGTCTATACGAATTTGATTCAATCGTTCTCGAAGATCCTCGAGCACGGCTTCATCAGCCAAGCCCTTCACATACATAATGCCGACCGGCGTTTGCGTAACCTCGCCAATCGTGAACTGCTCCAGCCACAGCCTCGGACTCCTGATTTTCCTGCGAATCAACATACAATTCAAACGCATCGATTCCGTGAAGCCCTCGCGCGGACCCCGTATCGACATTTCGGTAATCGGTTCCTGAATCGCTCTCTTCGGTCCTCCGTAAATGTTAGCGACGAGCGCCGTATTGCTGCCTTCAATAAAGATGATGCTGCCTCCCAGAAATAACTGCTCGAAAACTTCCTTATAGTTGGACACTGCCTTGATATTGCCGATAGGCAGCAGATGCTCCTGAATGCGTTGACAAACGTCGACCCTTTCCCTCATCATTTCCATCAACTTGTCATCTCTCTGAATAGGCTGAATAACGAACTCATCCAACCTCATCTCTTCCACCATGCTCTGCATATAGGTGATTGCCAAGTGGTTGCCTTCATCGCCGCATAGGGAGATGCGACGGATGGCCAAATCGGCGCTGTTGCCCAGATCATCCTTCATCTTCAGCAGCGCAGACTCCATGCTTTTCGGAATCGCCTGATCCTGATAATTGGCGAGCGTCTCTTGTTCATGCTTCTCCGCGGCGGGAGGACGCCTGTCATTGTCAGCTTGGCGCATTCCGCCTGTCGATTGAAAGCGCGGCTTCTTCACAGCTGTTCCCCCATCCTGATATTCACTACGCATTAGGATAACTCGCCCAAGGAAAAATTATGTATGCGCGCCCCTCCCGCCTCTTGTTTTTCAAACAAAAAAACCGCAACCAGCGCGACTTGCGCTTGATTGCGGTTCAGCTATATCTCATAACGGATTAACGAATTCTGGACTCGGTCAGCTTGAACTGTCCCACGAGCTGCTGCATCAGCTTCGTAATCGATTCGACGCTAAGTGAGGTTTGCTGCACATTGTTCATCTCGCCAATCAGCTCCTTCACCCTGCCCTCGACCTCACCGGACACGGAACGATTCTCCCGGCTGACGAGCGCAATATTCTCGAGCAGATGAACAACCTCTTCCACGACCTGCGATTTCCGCGCATCCTTGGAATGCGCTTCGGACAACGTGCTGATTGCTGCGGCAACAAGCTGATTGCCCTCTTCTACCACTCGCGTTCCTTCATCCATAGATGCGAAAGCCTTCTGCGCTTCTTCATAGATATGCCGGGTAATCTCATGCACTTCCTCGGTTGAGTCCTTGGTCATTGTCGCCAGTTTCCTTATTTCGTTGGCCACAACGGCAAAGCCTCTGCCTTGCTCGCCGACACGAGCCGCTTCTATCGAAGCGTTCAGAGCAAGAAGATTCGTTTGGGAGGAAATCTGCTCAATGACCCCAAGCACATTCTGAATCTCTTGCACCGTATTCATGAACGCGTGAATTGTCGCATTCGTCTCGCCTACCTTGGTGGAAATATGCTGCATCTTGTCGCCGATGCGGTCAACCTCCGACTTGGCGATTCCAATCTGCTCCTCCGCTTGACGCTCCAGCTCGAGCAAGGTCGCCCGCATCTGATCAGCCGTTTCCTTAGCCATGTCGATATCCTTCAGCTGATTCCGGATGCTGGCGATCATATCCGTAATCTGCGTGCTTACTCTGCTCGTCGATTGCGTCGTTAAAGAAGCTGATTCATTCATCGTTCTCTGGGACGAAGATACATCGGCAGCCGCCAGCTTCACTTGCAGCATAATGCCTTCCAGCGAATCCATCATATTGTTCAGCCATTTCGACGTGTCCTTCAGCTCATCATTATCGAAGTCCTTAAGCGCAAGCCGCTGGGTTAAATCTCCCTTGCCCTCCGCGTTCATTCGGATGAATCGGGTCAATGTTCGAATATGCTGAACAACCCGTCTATCCTCCTTGCTCTTGAATGCTCCGATTACGAACAAAGTGAGCAAGAGGTTAAAGCCTCCGACCGCAGCCGCGACAACCCAGGCCGAAGTCTCGCCGTAGAGGACCGCAACTAGCGCCGCAAGAAGAATACTCGTCAATATACCTGATATGACATGCAGTCTTCTTTGTCTCCAGGCGACGCTTCGCAAGCGATAGACTTCTTCCAAATCGCCTTCACACATCATCCCCCATTTGTCGGGACTATGAGGCAGCTGGAAGGTAACTCCCTTCCCGATAACGGGAATATGCCGATAATCAGAGTAGCCCGGAAAAGCCACGAAGAGATTGCTGCCATTGCGAATCGTATTGGATACGCCCGGATGCAGCTCGCCTGTCGCCGGATCCGTGAACAGAAGTTCCAGCTCCGTATGCTCTTTAACCGATACAGTCCCCCACTTCGTGGTCACTCCGTCCTTCAAATTCTCGCCGTGAGTAAAGGTCCGATCCTCGAAGCGGCTTCGGGACAAAGCCGTTCCCGGCTTAATCGATTTGTTCAAATTGGACTCCGCCATGAAGATATAGTTATCGCCTGAATCCGGATAAATATGACCCGACTCCCGCTGAATCAGGTCTCCGATTACATCATTCGGAACTCGGCCGCATAAATATCCTGCGACCCTATTGCCGTTAGCAGGAATGGGATAAATGAATAACAGCGTCATAGCGTCATGGAAGGAAGACGAACGAGATCCGATCTGCTTAGTCATGGGGTCGCGGTAAGGCCCGAATAGCAGCTTATCCACTCCTGCCTTGCGTTCCATGAAGCTGAAGGCATCTGATAATACCGAATCTGCGCCGTATGTCTTGCCTATATGCGAAGCATAAGTTGACGCCAGCACGGTCCGATCCGCGCTCAGATAAGACAGCTCTGTCATATCCATTGCGCGAATGTAAGCTTTGCTCAGCAATTGTTCGATCTGTTCGATCAAAGCGTTGTCTGCTCCGACTTCAATGACGGTTTCAATCTGAGCACCAATTCTCTCGAGCAACATCCAGTTATCCGAAGCCCAGCCCATCAAGAGCTCTTTGCGCGTTTCCGCGAACCCTTCGAAGATATGCTCGACATCTTCCTTCAAATCTTTGTTCAATCGCCATGAGATCCATAATGGCAATCCCGTTCTCGCTCCCAACCAATCAAACATCCCACTCACCCCTTTGTGAATAGTGCTTTGTATCTATGATGTTAACTATATTAACATAGCTTTGGGCGAATTTGGATATGCTTTCTAAAATATTTGTCGATTTCTCTGTAAATAAAGACAATATAATGACAAAAAAGAACTGTTAACGCATCATTCCGCGTTAACAGCTCTCTCTCTTGTTAGACTATAGCTTATGTCTTACGTTCAAGCGATTCATCGCGCGCTGCATGGCCATCTCGGCGCGGCGGAAATCAACCTCGTCCTGCTTCGCGTTCAAGCGCTGCTGTGCGCGCTCCTTCGCTTGCTCGGCGCGTTCGACATCGATGTCCTGCGCAAGCTCGGCGCTCTCTGCAAGAATAACGACCTTGTCCTTGCGAACTTCGATGAAGCCGCCGCTTACTGCTGCTACATCCGTTCCGCCATCGCGCTTGATCATGACAGGAGCGATACGGAGCGGCGTTACAAGCGGAATGTGATTAGGCAGTATGCCCAACTCACCTTCCGAACCCGTTACGCTTACCATAGTCGCCGTTTCTTCATAGACCTTGCGCTCAGGCGTTACGATTTCTACTAGAAAGGTACTCATGTGGATTCCTCCCGCCCTTCGCTATTAAAGCGTTTTGGCTTTCTCCACGGCTTCTTCAATGACACCTACATAACGGAAGGATTCTTCCGGAAGATGATCATATTTGCCCTCGAGAATTTCTTTGAAGCTGCGTACGGATTCCTTAACCGGCACGTATACGCCCGGCGTTCCCGTGAACGGCTCGGCAACGTGGAACGGCTGCGACAGGAACAATTGAATGCGGCGAGCGCGTCCAACGGTAACCTTGTCGTCTTCGCTCAGCTCATCCATACCCAGAATCGCGATAATATCTTGAAGCTCTTTGTAGCGCTGAAGAATTCTTTTCACGCCTTGAGCAACGTTGTAATGCTCTTCGCCCAGAACCTCTGCGCTAAGAATACGGGATGACGACGCCAGCGGATCAACCGCAGGGAAGATACCCATCTCGGATATTTTACGCTCCAGATTTGTCGTTGCGTCAAGGTGAGCAAACGTCGTAGCAGGAGCCGGATCCGTATAGTCATCGGCAGGTACATAGATCGCTTGGATCGATGTAACAGAGCCTTTCTTCGTGGATGTGATGCGCTCTTGCAATTGACCCATCTCCGTTGCCAGCGTCGGCTGGTAACCAACCGCGGAAGGCATACGACCCAGCAAGGCCGAAACCTCGGAGCCCGCTTGCGTGAAACGGAAGATGTTGTCGACGAACAAGAGAACGTCCTTGCCTTCTTCGTCGCGGAAGAATTCAGCCATTGTAAGTCCTGTAAGTGCGACGCGTTGACGCGCGCCGGGAGGCTCGTTCATCTGACCGAATACCATAGCCGTCTTGCCAAGTACGCCGGAATCCTTCATCTCGTGATACAGGTCATTACCTTCACGAGTACGCTCGCCGACGCCGGCAAACACGGAGATACCGCCATGCTCTTGCGCGATGTTGTTGATCAGCTCTTGGATCGTAACGGTCTTGCCTACGCCCGCGCCGCCGAAGAGGCCGATCTTGCCGCCTTTCGCGTAAGGAGCAAGCAAGTCAATTACTTTAATTCCCGTTTCCAGAATTTCCGCTTGCGTGGACAATTCGTCGAACGCAGGCGCCGGGCGGTGGATCGGAAGATTAACATCGGATACCACATCGCCAGCTTCATCGATCGGCTCGCCAAGCACGTTGAACACGCGACCAAGCGTTGCTGCGCCAACCGGGATCGTGATTGCCGCGCCAGTATCAACAGCTTCCATCCCGCGAACAAGTCCGTCGGTCGTGCTCATTGCAACTGCGCGAACCATATTGTCGCCGAGATGCACGGCTACTTCGAGCGTAAGGTTAATGTCGACTCCGCCTTCTTGGCCCTTCTGCTCGATCTTGACTGCATTCAGAATCTCCGGCAGATTGCCGCGTTCGAACGCAAGATCGACGACGGGACCCATGACGGATACAACGCGTCCTTTTTTCATTGCTTTCCCTCCTGGTTCTTACTTATATGAACTTAAGATTGTGCGTTTGCTCCGGCAACGATCTCCGAAATCTCCTGCGTAATCGCAGCTTGACGCGCTCTGTTGTAAGTGAGCGTCAATTGATTGATCATCTTCGTCGCATTCTTCGTCGCGCTGCCCATTGCCGTCATCCGCGCTCCGTGCTCGCTCGCCTTGCCGTCCAGCAACGCGCTGTAGATCAAGGTTTCCGCGTATTTCGGAAGCAGCTCTTCAAGCACGCCTTCCGCGGAAGGCTCGTACTCATAAGAAGAAACAGTCGTTTCCTCGCTGATCTCTTCCAGCGGAAGCAGACGAGTTTCGGTCGGAATTTGGGTAATGGCGTTCACGAACTGATTGTAATACAAGTAAAGCTCGTCATAAGCGCCGTTAGCGAACATCGACACAGCATTAGCAGCTATGGATTTGATGTCTGCGAAGGTCGGCGCGTCCGACAATCCGATCACTTCTTCCACGATCGGCATATTGTTGCGGCGGAAGTAGTCGCGGCCCTTCCGTCCGATGACGAACAATGTATACTCATCGGCAGATTTATGCTTCTGCTTAATGGTTTGCGACAGCTTGCGCAGAATATTGGCGTTATAGCCGCCTGCAAGACCACGATCGGATGTAATAACGAGATAGCCTGTGCGTTTCACATCACGCGTCTCCAGCATCGGATGCTTGACACCCTTCGTTCCGGCCGCGATGCTCGCCACAACTTCCTTCATCTTGTCAGCGTATGGACGTGACGCCTGCGCTTTCTCCTGAGCTCTTCTGAGCTTGGCCGCGGACACCATCTCCATCGCCTTCGTGATTTGCTTCATATTCTGCTTGCTCTTGATTTCACGCTTTATATCACGCATGCCTTTTGCCAATTGATTTCACCCGCCTTCGATGCATCGGTGTGACCCGAGGCTTGGTAAGGGATCCGCGCCGAGATGTTAACCTCAGCGCAGATAAACACTTGCCATGAGCGGCGCCTTGCGCCAACGCGCAAGACCGCTCATGGCCCAGTTCTATATCAAGCTTGCCGCTCAAGGTGAAACGGCTACGCCGCCCTTTGGCAGCGGGGCGCGTTTCATTCCGGAGACATATAGAGAAGTATGATGAAACGATATACTTTCCTATATATTAAGCAAAGCTCTTCTTGAATTTGTTAATCGCGTCTACGAGAGCGGCCTCATTCTCCTTCGACATAACCTTCGTGTCGCGAATGGAAGCTCCGATCTCCGGATGATTCGAATCCATGAACGCCAGGAATTCCTTCTCGAAGCGAGTGATGTTCTCAAGCGCAACATCATCCAGATGGCCTTTAACCGCTGTGTAGATCGACATGACTTGCTTCTCGACCGGCATCGGCTGGTTAACGCCTTGCTTCAGAATTTCCATCGTACGCGCACCGCGGTTCAGACGAGCCAATGTGGATTTATCCAGATCGGAACCGAACTGCGAGAACGCTTGAAGCTCGCGGTATGCCGCAAGATCCAGACGAAGCGTGCCGGCAACACTCTTCATGGCTTTGATCTGCGCGGAGCCGCCGACGCGGGATACGGAGATACCTACGTTAACCGCAGGACGTTGACCCGAGTAGAACAGATCGGCTTCCAGGAAGATTTGGCCATCTGTGATGGAGATGACGTTCGTCGGGATGTAAGCCGACACATCTGACGCTTGCGTCTCGATGAACGGCAGAGCGGTCATCGAACCGCCGCCTCTTGCGTCGCTCAGCTTCGCCGCGCGCTCAAGCAGACGGGAGTGAAGATAGAATACGTCGCCCGGATAAGCTTCCCGACCCGGTGGACGACGGAGCAAGAGGGACAACTCACGATATGCCGCCGCTTGCTTCGACAGATCGTCATAGATGACAAGAACATGCTCGCCTTTGTACATGAAGTATTCGCCCATTGTACATCCAGCATATGGAGCAAGGAACAAGAGCGGAGCCGGCTCGGAAGCGCCCGCTGTAACGACGATCGTGTATTCCATTGCGCCATGACGACGCAGCGTTTCCACAACGTTCGCAACCGTGGATTGCTTCTGACCAACCGCAACGTAGATACATTTCACGCCGTTGCCCTTTTGGTTAATGATCGCGTCGATCGCGATCGCTGTCTTACCGGTTTGACGGTCGCCGATAATAAGCTCGCGTTGTCCGCGGCCGATCGGAACCATCGCGTCAATCGCTTTGATACCCGTTTGCATAGGCTCATGAACCGACTTACGATCGATTACGCCTGGCGCAGGGGATTCAATGGCGCGCGATTGCGTCGTATTGATAGGTCCTTTGCCGTCAAGCGGCTGACCCAGCGGGTTAACGACACGGCCCAGAAGCTCGTCGCCTACCGGAACCTCCATGATACGTCCTGTGCGCTTCACTTGGTCGCCTTCGCGAATGTCTGTGTATGGTCCCAGAATAACAACGCCGACGTTGCTTTCTTCGAGGTTCAGGGCCATGCCTACGACACCGTTCGCGAATTCGAGCAATTCGCCTTGCATCGCGTTCTCGAGGCCGTGCACGCGCGCGATACCGTCACCGACATTAATAACAGTGCCGACATCCACGACTTGAATTTCGGATTTATATTGTTCAATCTGCTGCTTAATCAGCGTGCTGATTTCATCAGGTCTGATACTCAATTCGTTCACCCCTATCTACAGTGCTTTAGATTGGAAAGATTTTTGCAAGCGCGAAAGCTTGCCGGACAAGCTGCCGTCGTAGAGACGGTCGCCGATGCGAACTTGAAGTCCGCCAAGCAGAGCGGGCTCTACCACTTGAACAGCTTGAATTTGCTTGCCGGTTATACCGCCGAATTGCTTGGCCACCGCCGCCAGCTCTGTTTCAGAAAGCTCGCTTGCAGTGTATACAGTAGCATGGGCGACGCCAGTGGCTTCGCCGGCAATTTTCTTATACGCTTCATAAACCTCGCCGATGATCGCCTGACGTCTGCGGTCCATCATGACCTGCAGCGCATTCAGTACAAGCACGGACACCTTGTCGCCGAAAGACGCTTTCAGCACGGCTATCTTCTGACTCGGATCTACATTCGGAAGAGAGAGGAATTTGCCAATAGCTTCGTCCTGCTCCAGAGCATCTGCAATCAGCTTCAGCTGCGCTTCCACCTCAGATACGATGCCTGTTTCGGACGCAAGCTCGAACAGCGCTTTAGCGTAGCGCTTCGCTACGACCGCGTCCCGGCTCATTTGCTTCCTACCTCTTTCAGGTATTGGTCAACAAGCTGTTCCTGGGATTTCTCATCCACTTGCTTCTCGATAATCTTCGAAGCAATCTTCACGGAGATGCCGCCAACCTCGGAACGAAGGGCCGCAACCGCTTTGTTCTTCTCGCTCTCGATATCCTTGAGCGCGTCGTCCTTCAGACGATTCGTCTCGGATCTCGCTGCTTGAATCATATCATCAGCTTGCTTGGAGCTGGTTTGCTTCGCTTGCTCGATAATATCGTAAGCTTCTTTGCGCGCTTCCTGAAGTGCTTGTTTCTGTTGCTCCAGCTGTTGCTCTGCTTCTTTGCGGCTGGTCTCCGCGCTATTAATTTGGTCCGCGACAAACTGCTTTCGCTGCTCCATAATGCCCAGTAATGGACCGAACGCATACCGTTTCAATAGATAAAGAAGGATCAAAAACGCAACTAATTGAATGACAAATGTCTCCCAACTGATTTCCAAAAAACGTCACTCCTTTCTGTAGCTTCTAACGATTGTATCTATCTCGTGCCAATCTCAATCGACCGACAAACTTTCAGATAAAAAGCAAGGCGCGGAGGCTTACTCACTCCCCGCCATGCAGCATTCTGTGAAATTGTGCGTTACTTAACCTGCTTTACCCAAGAAAATAAATGCAAGGACAAGCGTGATTAC
This sequence comes from Paenibacillus sp. HB172176, assembly GCF_011947265.1. Lineage (GTDB taxonomy): Bacteria > Bacillota > Bacilli > Paenibacillales > Paenibacillaceae > Pristimantibacillus. The sequence goes on along the minus strand of NZ_JAATHD010000010.1, from coordinate 121,525 downwards.
TGGAAGGGCCTCGACAAGCGCTACCCCGATGAACATTGTTGTTTGAAGCGTGCCGCGAAGCTCAGGTTGACGAGCAATACCTTCAACTGTGCGGCCTACGATTAGACCGTTACCAATACCTGCGCCAAGTGCGCCCAAACCGAATACAATTGCTGCTGCTATCAATGCTAATGGTTCCATTATTAAAATCCTCCTCAGTTTGTACTTTAAATTTGGTATATATAGACCTTCGGTTCCAACGATTCGCCGGTTTCCTCTGGCTTGAAGCTAACTTTTTCTAATGCTCTGCATGCTCTTCATGAACAATAGCTTGCGACATGTATACCATGGTCAGCATAACGAAGACGAATGCTTGAATCGCTCCAATAAACACGCTGAACCCTTGCCATATCACTAGTGCTGGAATACCGAAAATGCCCATTCCCAAAATTACACCAATCATAACCTCTCCTGCGAAGATGTTACCATATAGACGCAAAGCAAGCGACAATGGCTTGGATACTTCTTTGATCAACGCAAGCGGCAGGAAACCCCAGTGAGGTTCGATGTAATGCTTAAGATAATGCTTTCTGTTCAAACGCAAACCTTCAATGTGAGTCAGCAGTATAACGATAAGCGTCAATGCGCCTGTAACAGCAACATCTGCTGTTGGTGATTTCCACCATGAAATATGCGCCTCATGCTCACCATCCAAATCTAGCGGTAATCCGAACAAGGTTGCTCCTTCATGCACATGCGTTACAATACCGAGTGGTAAGCCAAGCATGTCCCCTACGAAGATATACATAATCAAAGTTAATCCAAGTATGAGATAGGGACGACCTTTCTTCAGATCCATAGAGGTACCAATAATACCTACTACAAATTCAATGACCCACTCCAAGAAATTCTGCATCTTGGTAGGGTTTGTGACTGATAAATTCCTTGTAGCGAGCCTCGCTATCACGAACACAATGATGCTGGTAATGATAATCATGTAGATCGCCGCAATATCGAATTCCAATCCCCACTTATGAACCACTGGGAATATATGATCCATTAGTTAGTTTCACCCCTTTCATCAGTAATTTCCATCTGTGCCAACTTCCGACTGGCGAAAAATCCCAGTATAAGTGTTGCCAGCTGAGCAATGATTAATCCAGTCACAACAGCAGGAAGTTGGAACGTGTAGGTTCTTGTTGCTAACACAACGGCCAGAAGCGCAATGCATGCTCTTGTTAAATAGCCAAGATTGACCCGCTTTGTTCCATGGGCAGCGGCGTTCGCGGATGCTCTTGTCACTTTCCAAGCCAAATGTCTGGCATTGATCAAGCTTGCCGCGCAACCGATCATCAGACCGCCCCACCAATCCTCATAGGCAGGCAGGAGCGCCCAAGCAAGACAGCACGCGGACAAAAAAAAGAAGTTAACTCTTGTAACGGCTTTCACATGGGTCGACAAATCGTACATTATTTCGCCTTGCCTCCCGAGAATGTCCGAATTAGGAAAATAACGGTGACGACACCCACGATCAGTCCGGCAATTAATCCAATAATGGAATAGTAATCGGTTCCACCGGCATGATCGGCTTTCGTGCCAAGCCAGTATCCGAGCCATAAGCATACAGCCAGATCGACTCCGACCGCGCCTACCAATCCCATCGCTCTCCACGGATCATCGCCAAAGGTGCGATTGTCCTCGTTGTTATGTTCTTTGGACGGTTGATTATTGGACGGATCCATATGCGAATCACTCCAAAACTCTTGTTTATTTTATCGAATGCCCGCAAGGTTTGTCAATTGAAATAACAGCAAACATTCGGTGAACAAATTGTGGAAAACCCTTATAAATCAACGTTTGAAGCGCCTCAAAACCGTACAGTACCACTGTATGCTGTAACTTGGCGCTTCACTCCGAACCTGTCGCAAAAACTATGAACGTTGTGTGAACGGCTCCGGCCTTTCGCCGCGCCTTCCAAAATGATGCAGGATTCCTTCCACAATCCGCTCGGATGCCTTCCCGTCACCGTATGGATTCGCCGCATGACTCATCTTGTAATAGTGAGCCGAATCTGTGAGCAGGGCCTTCGCTCGGTCGTAAACCATCTCTTCGTCCGTACCGACCAGTTCGAGCGTGCCGGCATCAATGCCTTCCGGCCGCTCAGTCGTGTCGCGAAGCACCAACGTCGGCAACCCGAAGGTTGGCGCCTCTTCCTGCAAGCCTCCCGAATCAGTCATGATCATGTACGCATGCGGGAAGAAATTATGAATCTTGAAAACATCGAGCGGCTCGATCAGACTGATGCGCGGATGATTGCCGAGAATTTCGTTCGCCGGCTCGCGAACGGCAGGATTCAAATGGACCGCATAGACCACGACAACATCCTCATGCTCGTCCACGATGCGCTTCACCGCGCGGAAGATATTGCGATGCGGCTCGCCGATCGATTCGCGGCGATGCGCCGTCATCAGAATCATGCGCTTGCCCTTGGCCCACTCCAGCACCGGGTGCGTGAACGATTCGTCCACCGTATATTGAAACACATCAATCGCCGTATTGCCCGTCACATAGATGGTCTCCTCGGACTTGTTCTCCTTGCGAAGATTGTCGGCGGAACGATCCGTCGGAGCGAAGTGAACGTCGGACAGCACGCCTGCGAGCTGACGGTTCATCTCCTCCGGATACGGAGACATCTTGTTCCATGTGCGCAGACCCGCTTCGACATGACCGACCTTCACCTGCTCCATGAACGCTGCGTAGCTGGCGAGGAAGGTCGTTTGTGTATCACCGTGAACGAGCACGATATCGGGACGGGCCTCCTGCATAACCGGAACCAAGCCTTCCAGTACGCGCACCGTAATCTCGGTCAGAGTCTGGCGCTGCTTCATCACATCCAGATCATAGTCCGGCTTGATCTCGAAGAAGTCGAGCACCTGATCCAGCATCTGCCGATGCTGTGCCGTCACGCATACGATCGATTCAATCTCTTCATCATGCTTCTGCAGCTCAAGCACCAGCGGAGCCATCTTCACAGCCTCCGGCCTCGTGCCGAAAATTGTCATTACCTTTAGTTTAGACAAAAAATCCACTCCTACATCATCATTGCTGAAAATAGTTTTAGTTTGTTCCGAACATGCGGTCTCCGGCGTCTCCAAGCCCAGGCACAATGTAACCTTTCTCATTGAGACGCTCGTCCATCGCCGCGATATAGATGTCGACATCCGGATGAGCGGCCTGCACCGCTTCAACGCCCTCCGGAGCGGCGATCAGGCACATCAGCTTGATTTGGTCGCAACCATTGTTCTTCAGCGACGAGATCGCCGCATTCGCGGAGCCGCCCGTCGCCAGCATCGGATCAATCACAATGAGCATGCGGCTCTGCGCGTCCGTTGGCAGATTTATATAATATTCGCGCGGCTGAAGCGTTTCGTGATCTCTGGCAAGACCAATATGACCCACCTTTGCTGAGGGGATCAGCTTCAGAATGCCGTCCACCATTCCGAGTCCCGCCCGAAGAATCGGAACGAGTCCGAGCATTCTGCCCGACACGATCTTCGCTCTGGTCTCCGCAACCGGCGTCTGCACCGTTATCGTATCGAGCGGGATATCGCGCGTAATCTCGTACGCCATCAAAGTAGCCACTTCGTCGACAAGCTCGCGGAAGTCCTTTGTATTCGTTTCTTTGTTCCGAATGTACGTCAGCTTATGCTGAATCAAGGGATGATCACATATCACCAATCTGCTCAAAGCTTCTTCCTCCCGCTTCATCACATCGTTATTGCCTCTTGGTCGCAATCTCAACTATTATAGCACTGCCGCTCGAGCGTTGCATCAGGAGAAATATTAGAATCATTCAGCAAGGTTTTCCGTCCTATACACGTTATAACCCTCATAATGATAGCTTGCGTCAATACCTTTCATATAAACTTCACGATCATTGATCTTATCTGTAAGGGCTGCTTGTAGAAGAATCTTGATTTCGACATCCTTAACAGGGCTTCTTTCCATGGCAAGCAGGTAATCGTCTTTTTCAACTTTGCTCCAGTCGACAACTTGCTGTATTTCTTTCTTCAACATGGAATCCAGCCATATTCTCGCACTTCTGCCATTGCCTTCTCTGAAAGGATGAGCCACATTCATCTCAACATATTTTTTTATCATTTCATCAAAGGTGGATTGCGGCATCCTTGAAATATTAATGAGCGCAGCTTCAAGATACATAACAGGCACAAAACGAAAATAGCCCTTTGCAATGTTTACTCCACGCACTTTTCCAGTGAAATCGTAGATTTCTCCGAAGAGATACCTGTGAATTTCAGCTAAAGCCTCGAATGTTCCGGCCTCGAAAGAATCTAACAAACCTGATTCAAACATTTCAAGAGCTTTTTTCTTGCTGACTTTCTCTTCAACATGAGCTAGCTCTGAAGAATCAGTTAATCCTAACTTGTTTTCTAAAACCATACCTTCATCCTCCCGTCAGCCGACCCAGGTAATCGCATCCAGATTATAATATTTTGTTTTTGTTTTTTATGATACCATAAACAGAAACATCAGACGTTGAGCTTCTGGCACCTCTTCCTCTCATGCCGCAATTCCAAAACATACTTATTTAACATCCTGGTGGGCGGCTTACTAAGAAAAGAAATGATGTGATGAGCAAATGTCAAAAATCCTTAAGGCCTTAACAGGATTAAAAACTCGGCTTTCTGAATCAAATTCAATCCAGACTCAGTTCACAGACGGGCAAGTACGGTGGGTTTCCTTCGTGTTTAATGCTGAAGCTAAAGAAGAGGATATTTCGCATTTTTTTGAAAGCCATCAATGGACAATCCCCGATGACTATAAGCAATTCTTACAGCTTCATAACGGAGCATGGCTTTTTACGCATCCCGAATATGGCGGTGGTATGAATATTTTTAGTATGAGTGACATTATTCTTTTCCGCACGGATTATGAGTATATGTTTCCTGAATATTGCTATCCCATTGCAATGATGGATTGTGCAATGATTCTAATTGATACTCATGCGCAACGAGCCGGAAAGAGCTATTTATTTTGGCAGGATTGTGTCAATACAAATGAACGTGCGGTTGATTTAAAAATGAATTTCGAAACCTGGTTAGAGTTATTTATTATTTCGCAAGGAAGCGAGTTCTGGTTCTGGCCTGACCATATCCCTCCTCACTAACAAATAAAGCATACAGCAGCATTCTAGTTTGAATGCTGCTGTATGCTTTATTTTGTTCCTTAGGCATAGTGACAAGAAGCGAAGTGTCCCTTCTTGATCTCGAGCAGCTTCGGCTCGTCGGTCTTGCATTTGTCCGTAGCGATCGGGCAGCGCGTATGGAACTGGCAGCCCCGCGGCGGGTTGATCGGACTCGGCAGATCGCCCTTCAGCACGATGCGCTCGCGCTCGGCCTCGACCTCCGGGTCGGGGATCGGAATGGCCGACAGCAGCGCTCGCGTATACGGATGGCGCGGATCTTCGTACAGCGCGCCGCTCTCCGCAAGCTCAACGACCTTGCCGAGGTACATAACGGCGACGCGGTCGCTGATATGCTTGACCATCGACAGATCATGCGCGATGAAGAGGTAGGTCAGCCCCAGTCTGCGCTGCAAATCCTGCATCAGGTTGACGACCTGAGCCTGAATCGACACGTCGAGCGCCGAGATCGGCTCGTCGGCGATGATGAACTGCGGATCAACAGCAAGCGCGCGCGCGATGCCAATCCGCTGACGCTGACCGCCCGAGAATTCATGCGGATAACGAGTCGCATGATCGGCATTCAAACCAACGAGATCGAGCAATTCCTCAACTCTGCGTTTGCGCTCCTTCTTGCTGCCCGCCAATCCATGAATATCAATCGCCTCGCCGATAATATCCGTAACGGTCATCCTCGGATTCAGCGACGCGTAAGGATCCTGGAAAATCATCTGCATATTGCGGCGCAGCCCCTTCAGCTCGGAGCCCTTCAGCTTGTAGATATCCTTGCCGCCAAAATTAACACCGCCGCCGGTCGGCTCGTACAGACGCATAATGGTGCGTCCCATCGTCGACTTGCCGCAGCCGGACTCGCCGACAACGCCTAGCGTCTCGCCGCGGGCAATGTTGAAGCTGACTTCGTTGACAGCCTTCAATATTTTACCGCCGCCGACATCGAAGAACTTGCGCAGGTCATTCACTTCCACGAATGGCTGGCTCATACCGGCACCTCCCGCTTCGCGTACGGATGAAGCATCCAGCACGCCGCTTCATGGGAGTCGCTGCCCTTGATGGCATGCAACGCGGGATCATTATCCACGCAGATCTTCATCGCTTCGTCACAGCGGGCGCAGAAGCTGCAGCCCTTCGGCGGCTTGATCAGGTCCGGCGGCGTGCCGAAGATCGGAATAAGCGGCTCGTCCTTCTTCTGGTCAAGCCTCGGCAAAGAGCGGAGCAGACCTCTCGTATAGGGATGCTGCGGATTTTTGAAAATTTCCCATTTCGTCCCTTGCTCCACGATCCTGCCCGCGTACATCACAATGACCCGGTCGCAGACATCGGCCACAACACCGAGATCATGCGTTATTAATATAATCGAAGTGCCGAGCCGCTCCTGCAGATCCTTCATGACGCGCATGATCTGCGCTTGAATGGTCACATCGAGCGCCGTGGTCGGCTCGTCGGCTATGAGCAAGGATGGATTGCAAGCGAGCGCAATTGCGATCATGACGCGTTGGCGCATGCCGCCGGAGAACTGATGCGGATACTGCTTGATGCGCGCTTCCGGATTCGGAATGCCCACTAAGCTCAGCATCTCGACCGCGCGAGCCTGCGCCTTCGAGGAGCTGACGCCCTGATGCTTGACGAGACCTTCCATAATCTGAGCGCCAACCGTCAAAGTCGGGTTCAGCGAGGTCATCGGGTCTTGGAAGATCATGCCGATCTTGTTGCCCCGAACCTTCTGCATCTCCTTCTCCGACAGCGTCAGCAGCTCCTGTCCTTCGAACTTGATCGAGCCATGCTTGATACGGCTTGGCGGAGACGGATTAAGACGCATAATCGTCTGCGCCGTCACGCTCTTGCCCGAGCCGGATTCGCCGACGATCGCCACCGACTCGCCCTTCTTCACATGAAAGCTGATATCGCGAATCGCCTGCACTTCGCCGCTGTAGATATCGAATGACACGCTTAAATCCTTTACTTCCAGCAAGGTCTTCTCCACTCTTCATGACCTCCTCTCGAGCATTACGTTCTATTATTTCTTCAGCTTCGGATCGAATGCGTCGCGCAGACCGTCTCCGAATACATTAAAGGCAAAGATCGTCAAGCTCAGCAAAGCCGCCGGGAACAGAAGTCTCCACGGATACAGGCTCATCGCCTTCACACCGTCGTTAATCATCGTTCCCCATGAAGCGACCGGCGACTGCACGCCGAGGCCCAGGAAGCTGAGAAACGCTTCCGTGAAGATGGCGCTCGGCACGGTGAGCGTGAGCGTAACCAGAATCGGTCCCATCGCATTCGGAATCAGGTGGCGGAAAATAATGCGGAACGCGCCCGCGCCAAGCGATTTGGACGCAAGAGCATACTCCTGATTCTTGAGCTGCATAATCTGTCCGCGAACAATCCACGCCATATTAATCCAGCCCGTGATCGACATCGCGACGATAATCGTGAACAAGCTCGGCTCCATCACGACCAGCAGCAGAATGACAACGAGCAAATAGGGAATGGAATAAAGAATCTCCGAGAACCGGTTCATCACTTCATCCACCTTGCCGCCGAAATACCCCATGATGCCGCCGTATACCACGCCGATAACTAAATCAATCAATGCCGCGATGACCCCGACAAAAAGAGAGATGCGCGCGCCCATCCATGTTCGGACGAGCATATCCCGTCCAAGATCATCCGTGCCGAACCAGTGCTTGCCGTCCGGCGAAGCATTCGTGTTGGACAGATCATTGGTATAATGATTGTTCGGCGAAAGCCATGGAACAAGCAAAGCAAGCAAAATCATCAATACAATAATCCAGAAACCGAACATAGCGAGCTTGTTCTCCATCATGCGTATCCGAATATCCTGCCATGCGGTCAAGGATGCGCGGCCGATTTGATCTGCGTCCTTCTCATCCCGCTTCAGCTTCTCGAACATATCGGGCGTTACGACGCCCGCGCTTTCTTGCATCATTTTCTCTGCCATTAGCTATTTCCCCGCCTTTCCGCCGGAAACTCGCATGCGCGGATCAACAAACACATAGGCGACATCCGACAGGAATCTCGTCCCCATCAGAAGAATCGCGTAGAATATCGTAATGCCCATGATTAATGGGTAGTCTCTATCTATGACACTTTGAACAAAGAACTTTCCAATACCCGGTATCGCAAAAATCTGCTCCACAACGACGGAACCTGTAATAATTCCCGCTGTCAGATAACCAAGATAAGTGACAACTGGCAGCATGGAATTCCGAAGCGCATGCTTCACAATAATGACATAGCCGGAAAGTCCTTTGGATTTAGCCGTTTTAATAAAATCCGCGCCTAATACTTCAATCATGGTCGATCTCAGCAGTCTTGCAATGAAGGCGATTGGCGCCGATGCCAGCGCAATCGTAGGCAAAACATAATCCATCGGTTTCTCTAAACCGTTAACGGTGAAAATTTGAAATTTGACGCCAAAATAGTACTGCATAAGCGGAGCAAGCACCAGGCTCGGAATCGCCAGGCCGATAACCGCGAGAATCATGGCGATATTATCGATCAGCTTACGGTGATACATCGCGGCCAGAATACCAAGAACACAGCCGACGATAAGCGATGTAATAATGGCCGAGATGCCTAATCGCAGCGAATAACCGAAGGAGCTCGCGATCATTTTGTTCACGGATTGAAACTTCTTCTTCATAGAGATGCCCATGTCTCCGTGAGCGAGATTGCCCAAATATTTGCCGTATTGCACAATAAGAGGCTGATCGAGCCCGTAATAGGCCTCGAGATTCGCCTGCACCTGCGCGCTCGGAGCCTTCTCCGTCTGCAGAGGGCTTCCCGGTATCGCGTTCATGAGCAGGAAGGTGGCGCTGACCAGGATAAACAATGACAGAAGCATGAATACAAACTTGCTCAGAATGTAGCGAACCAAATCATCACCCACTTCCAGGTCTTTGTAAGCATTTCAAGAGGGTATATATAGGGATGCTATATATACCCTCTTGGAGGAATGCGTTCGTTAAGCGCAGCGTTAGGGTTCGCGCAGCTTAATGGACTTATTTGATGCTGCCATGCACCCAGTCCAGGGTGCCGGCATAATCGGATACAACGCCCTCGACATTATCCTTCTTCAAGGTTACCGTTGTGTAGTAGTACAGGGGCAACGCGCCCATGTCATCAGCGAAAGCGATCTTCTCGGCTTGAGCGATCTTATCCATACCTTCGGCGATATCCGTTGTCAGCAAGGAATCATCAAGAAGCTTGTCCACTTCCGGATTGTTGTATTTGCCGTCATTGTTGCCGGATTTCGAGTAGATCAGGTCATACGTGAAGTTGATCGGATGGTTGAAGTCGGCTCCCCAGCCGGAACGCGCTACATCGAAGCTGCCTGCTTTTCTGGTTTCCAGGAATGTGCCCCATTCCTGGTTCGCCAGCTTCACTTCAACGCCAAGATTACGACGCCACATATCCGCAATGGCTTCAGCAATTTTCTTGTGATTGTCATCGGTGTTGTACAGCAAAGTGATTTCCGGAAGGGCGGTCAAGCCGTCTTCTTCCATACCTTTGGCAAGCAACGCCTTCGCTTCGGTCATATCCTCTTTGAAATAATCCGTGTCCGGATACATGTCGCGGAAGGATTTGCCCTCTACGCCAGCGATACTCGGCGGCACAAGACCGTAAGCAGGCTGTTGGTTCGCTTGAGTGACATTGTCGATCAGGTTCTGACGCTCAACCGCCATCGCGAACGCTTTACGGATATTGGCGTTGTCGAAAGGAGCCTTCTGCGTGTTGAACAGATAGTAATAGACGGATGCGACAGGAGTGATCTCCGCTTTGCCTTCGTCAACCAGCTTCTTCGTCAGGTCGGCTGGCAGAGAGCCTGCTTGAGCGCCGATCCAGTCGATCTTGTCCGTTTCGAACATGTTGTAAACGGTGTTGTTGTCTTCCACCAGAGACATCGTCACAGTAGTGAAGTTGATGTTGTCCGCATCATAGTAATCCGGGTTCTTCACAAGCACCAGCTTGGAGCCGTGCTCCCACTTATCCAGCAAGAAAGGACCGTTAGAGACGATTGTCTTCGCATCTGCCGCCCAATCCGGCTTGCCGTCTACTACGGCCGGATCGACAGGCAGATAGGAATAGTGAGCGAGCAAGCTAAGGAAATACGGAGCCGGTTTGGTCAGCGTCACTTCCAGCGTATGCTCGTCGATTGCTTTCGCCCCCAGCTGCGAAGTGTCTGAGATATCGCCGGAGTTGATTCCCTCAGCATTGTTCATGTAATACAGCATGTAAGCATAGTCAGCAGCCGTCTCGGGCATCAAGGTGCGCTGCCAGGAATAGACGAAGTCTGCTGCAACGACTGGGTCGCCGTTGCTCCATTTCACATCGTCGCGCAGATGGAACGTATACGTCTTGCCGTCTTCCGAGATATCCCAATCCTTCGCGATCGCCGCTTGCGGCTCGCCGGATGAGTCCAGTCGAGTCAAACCTTCATATAGACCTTGGGCAACGATACCGGATTGCGCGTCCTTCATTGTCGCAGGATCCAGGCTCGGAGGCTCGCTGCCGAGCGTGAAGCGGAATTCCTGCGCCGCTTTTGATCCGCCGTTATTCCCCCCATTGTTGGTATTGCCGGTGTTCGTGTTGCCGGAATTTCCGTTGTTATTGTTCGAGCATGCAGCAAGCAGCATGCTCATTGCAACAACAAGAACTAACATGAACTGTGCCGATTTCTTGTACGTACCCTTCATGAACATCAACTCCCATTTCTATATGATTTTTTGAAGCCAAGGATAAGGAAAAAAGAGGTAAAGAAATATATATGTAATGTTTATTAACATCAAATTCATATTTCTTTAACGTTAAACAATATACAACTCCATTTGAACAATTGTCAATCTTTGATTTGAGCGAAAATCTTTCCATCCGCCCTATTACTGTTTCCTTTCCAAGAAAATTTATGTATCTGTCGAAATACCGCTTTAATGCGGGTTTTGTTTAATGCTTTAGCCCTTCAATGCGGGTTTGCTGAGATGCGTTCTAATAGTAGCAAGTGTATGTTTTAAAGCTTGTTTGCTTTAACGCTTGCCGGTTTTATCGCATTTCCTCAACAGGAAAATTTCACGTTCTGGTCTCATATTCAATATTAACGATTACATAATTGGCATTATTAGTAATTAATACAAGGATATATTAGTTATTTTTAAAATTAATTATTTTCCGATTACTTAGTAAAATTCGTATAAATAGGTCCTTGGAAATATATACCCCGCGTCCTTAAAGCCGAATCAGAGAGAAGCGGCCGGATCTCGCTGAACAAATCAGCTGTCTTCGAGCTAAAACAAAAAAGCACTGTCCGCCTTCCCCGAAGGGAAATCGACAGTGCTTCATTTGCAGCAATGCATGGAGCCGCTTAGCGGCTTAATCGTTTATTCATAGCGCGTTTGAGCCTATACCGTGCGCATGCTTTACCTAGACAGCACATTCACCTTACTTTCTTGCTAACTCTCCTGCTCTCCTAGTAAGCCATGCCTTCGTAAAGCGGGAATTGGGCCGTCAGGTCGCGCACCATGCCGGTCGCCTTCTCAAGCGTAGCCGAATCCTCAGGATTCTTCAGAACCAGAGTTATCACTTCAGCGATCACCTTCATGGCTTCTTCGTTCATGCCGCGAGCCGTTGCCGCCGGCGTACCGATCCGGATGCCGCTTGTGACGAACGGGGAGGTAGGATCGAACGGAATGGCGTTCTTGTTCACTGTAATGCCGACTTGATCAAGCACATGCTCGGCAACCTTGCCCGTAATGTTCAGGTTGCGCGTATCAATCAGCATGAGATGATTATCCGTGCCGCCCGACACGATGTTGATGCCGTTCGCCATGAGCGCCTCGGAAAGCACCTTCGCGTTGTTCACCACTTGCTGCGCGTATTGCTTGAAGGAAGGCTGAAGCGCTTCGCCGAACGCCACCGCCTTGGCGGCGATAATATGCATAAGAGGTCCGCCTTGCGAGCCGGGGAATACCGCTTTGTCGATCGCAGCCGCCCATGCTTTGCGGCACAGGATCATGCCGCCGCGAGGTCCGCGAAGCGTCTTATGCGTTGTCGTTGTCACGAAATGCGCGTGAGGCACCGGGCTCGGATGCAAGCCGGCAGCGACCAAACCCGCAATATGCGCCATGTCCACCATGAACAACGCACCCACGTCGCTAGCGATTTTGCCAAGCTTCTCGAAATCGATAATGCGCGGATACGCGCTCGCTCCTGCAACAATCATGCGAGGACGATGCTTGAACGCCAGCTTGCGTACCTCTTCATAATCGATGGTGAAGGAATCCTCTTGAACGCCGTAAGCGACAAAGTTGTAAAGCAAGCCGGAGGCGTTGACCGGACTGCCATGCGTCAGATGGCCGCCATGCGCCAGATTCATGCCGAGCACTGTATCTCCGGGATTAAGAGCGGCCAGATAGACGGCCATGTTCGCTTGCGCGCCGGAATGCGGCTGCACATTCGCGTGCTCGGCGCCGAACAATTCCTTCGCGCGGTCGCGGGCCAGGTCCTCTACGATATCCACATGCTCGCAGCCGCCGTAGTAGCGCTTGCCCGGGTAGCCTTCTGCATATTTATTCGTCAGCACGGAGCCCATTGCCTCGAGCACCGCTTCGCTCACAATGTTCTCGGAAGCAATCAGTTCAATGTTGTCGCGTTGACGACCAAGCTCAAGTCCTAGTGCTTTCAATACCTCTGGGTCTTGCTTGCGTAAATGTTCCATGTCTCAATACGTCCTCCTTTTTATGAATGAACCGTCTATCTCATTCGCAGTGCCGCGCGGCTTGACCCGGCTTCGTTGCTTCTTCTGCAGCGTATACCGCTCTCGCTCCGCCTATCAGCTTCGGCCTTGTGATGGCCATCGTCACATGAGCGGATCCGATCATCTTGATCGACGGCCTGATCGGCACCGCTACCCGCTTCAGATGCATGCCGATGAACGTATCGCCGATATCGATGCCGGCGTGAGCCTCAACCGATTCGACCAGACACGGATCTTCCAAAGCAGTGTACGCGTATGCCGCCATAGAGCCTCCGGCAGTCGGCACAGGAACGGCTTGAACAATCGGCAGACGATAATGCTCGGCAGCGGATCTCTCGATAACCAATGCACGATTCAAATGCTCGCAGCATTGGAAGACGGATATGAACGGAATGTTATTCCTCACGGACTCGATGCCGGCATAGATAGCCGCCGCCGTCTCCAGCGCTCCCGAGGTGCCAATTCGTCTACCGATAACTTCGCTGGTGCTGGTGCCGATGACAAGCAGCTCGCCAACCTTCAGCTTACCCGCTTCCGCCAGCTCCCTGACAACCCTCTCCACTTGAAGCGTAATATCGTAGCTGTTCAACTTCCCATGTTCAGGACTCATCATCGCAGGATGCCTCCTTCCCTGTTCGCTTATGGATGCAGGTTATATTTCTGCTCGATCTGCGCAACCTTGTTCAGTCTGCCTATATGCCGCTCTCCGTTCGAGAACGGCGTCTCCAGCCAGGTGCGGATAATTTCCTGAGCAACGCCCGGGCCGATTACTCTCTCCCCCATGGACAGCACATTCGTATCATTATGCTCTCTTGTCGCCTTCGCCGAGAAGAGATCATGCACCAGTGCGCAGCGGATGCCCGGGAATTTGTTCGCCGCAATCGACATGCCGATGCCCGTACCGCAAATCAGCACGCCGCGCTCCGCTTTCCCGCCTGTCACCATCTCGCAGACAGGCAGCGAATAATCGGGATAATCCACCGATTGCTCGCAGCTGCAGCCGACATCCTCCACTTCATGGCCTAGCGATTCGATGAAAGGCACCAAAATTTCCTTCAAGCGATAACCGCCGTGATCGGCGCCAATTGCAATTTTCATAGGGATCACCTGCTTCTCAAAGTTTGGTAATAAATGACTTCTCATCAAGAGGAATAGTCTACCGCTAGTATACCTTGTTTGCCCGCATTTGACTAAGGTTCGACAATACCATGTCCTTCATCCTGCGCAATGAAAGTCTGTAATCGTCGAATCGCCCCCTTGAAATGAAAAAAAAGAGCAAAACATGCCATTACAGCATGCTGCTCTTTGCCCAGGCGACCGGCCGTATATTCCAATGCTCCACCGTGGTTGCCCACTTCCGTCGCCAGTTACATTGGATACCGTGTATATGGTCATTATCATAGCTCAACTCCGCGAATAAATCAATCCATCGCAGGCCCAAATCGACATCCCGCCAAATAAGAGCATATGCGCGGCGCCGGCTCGAACAGACGAGACGAAGGCTGAAAAAAAACCGGACCCCGTCACTGGCCCCGTCTGGTCAGCTTGTCGAGCAATTGCCGAACAGCCTCCTCAATTTCTTCCGAGGTTGCGTCGTATAGCGATTGCGGCCCGCCGAAAGGGTCGGCAATATCGAAGCTTGGAATGCGTCTCTCCAGCTCCAGCAATCTGCCCCGTTCCTCTGGGGTCAGCTGCCCGCCAAGCGCCGCTTTCATCTGCATCTCCGTATACAATTGCTCCATCTCGCTAATATCGGCCAGCACCGATTCGTCCTGATTGGCGAACTCCTTCAAGGTGTAGACCTTGTCCACGGAGGCCGGATGCCTGTGTATAAGATCCCGCTTATGTCCGGATGTCATCGTAAGAATGAGATCCGCCCAATTAATCGCCTCAGCCGTCATCGCCCTCGATGTTCCCGTATGATCAATATCTCTGCGACGCAGCGTCTCCAGCGTCTGTCTGGAGACGGGCAGGCCGTCCACAGTCGATACGCCGGCCGAACGAACCGCGAGCGTTATTCCCCGCTGCCTCGCCATCTGCCGCAGCAGAGCTTCCGCCATCGGCGAACGGCAGGTATTGCCTGTGCATACGAATAATATCCGCTTCAAGCTATCGCCTCCTTCGCTTGACCTTTCGCAATCAGAAGATAAATAGTAGTCCGAACAGCAATAAAATCGCGCCGCCGCACGCTTCTCCATAGTCGCCCAAATTGCCGCTGACCTTTCTTCCGAGAAGCAAGCCAAGCACAGACATCAGCGAGCCAAGCATGCCGAAAAGCAGAATGGTCATCCAGAGGCTCGCGGAGAACATGCCCAAGGTTATGCCGACCGAGAAAGCGTCGACGCTCACGCTCAAAGCCAGAATAAGCAGACCTGCCAAAGACTGGTGGTTGAACGAACGCGCCTCCTCGCCCTTCAGCGAGCTGTAGATCATCTGACTCCCGAGCAGCACAAGCAGCACGCCGGCAACCGTAGTGGCAACATGTCCAAGAAAACCGCTTACGAATTGACCCGTCAGAACGCCGCCAATAGGCATAAGAACATGGAAAAGACCGATAACCAGCCCGAGCTTCAGCACGTCAAGCAGCCGAATGCCCTTGAGACCAATGCCCAGTCCTAATGAAAAAGCGTCGAATCCAAGAGCCGTTGCTATGATGAGCAGCGTCAGAAACTGCCCGGTGTCAAAATGAGCATCGATCACAGCCTATCTCCCCCAAATCCGCCTGCATTCTTAACCAACATATGCGGAAAAGGGGACAAACATACTTATTTTCGAGATAAGTCCGACTTGCATTTCATTTCGTGTAAATAGTTCTGATTACACTTGTACGACCCGGTAGCCCGATGCCTTCAGCATTCGATTCTCCAAAGCTTCCCCGATGCCGTCTCCTTGACTTGCCTCGGCCCAGATCCTCGACACTTCCTCGGCATCGAATTGCCTGAGAGCCGCGTATAAGCGCCGGGCCGCTTGGTCGAGCCGAAGCTCGCTTCCGAAGTCGAGCACCATGTCCGCGCGATAGCCGGAGACATGCTCCGAGAACGCCAGCACGCCGGTCTTCAATCCCGCAAAATTCGCCTCATCGATCTGCTTCTGAATATACGCTTGCATCCGCTCGGCGCCGCCCTTCACCAACGTCAGCTCGCCCTTCGGCGCGTAGTGCGTATACTTCATGCCGGGCGAACGGGGCGCCTCCCGCAGCTCATGAGGCCCGCTGTCCTCGGCTGTAAGCACCCGAACATGGGGGAAAGCTTGCCGCAGCTCGTTTTTGCCGACGCCCCCAGGTCTTAGAATACGAATCGTCTCCTCGTCTTCCAGCTCGATCACGGTCGATTCCAAGCCCAGGCCCGAAGCCCCGCCGTCGATAATGCCGTCAATTCTTCCGCCCAGATCAAGGCTCACATGCTCCGCGAGCGTCGGACTCGGCCTGCCGGAGCGATTGGCGCTCGGCCCGGCGACAGGACAATCCGCCAGCTTCAGGAACTGAAGCGCAATCGGATGACTCGGTATCCGTACGCCGACTGTTCGAAGCCCTGCGGTCACTAGCGGGGAGAGCGGGGGCGAGGAGACTGCTGCGCAGTGATGCGGCAGGAGGTCGTCTCCCACCGCTTCATCAGCTTCCGCCGGCACAGTCTCCTTCGATACTGGCCCATTCGCTACCGTCTCCAGCAACGGCAGCACGATCGTCAACGCCCCCGGCCAAAATCTCGCCATCAGCGCCGCCGCCAGCGGCGGATATGGCCGGACGAGCTCCCGCAGCTGCGCCGGATCGGCGATATGAACAATAAGCGGATTGTCCGACGGGCGGCCCTTCGCCCGGAAAATAGTCTCGACAGCCTTGCTATTCCTCGCGTCCGCGCCAAGCCCGTAGACTGTCTCCGTCGGAAAGGCAACGGTGCCGCCTTCCCGTATCACGTCTGCCGCTTCCCGGAGCAGCTCTTCGTTCCGATGTGCGTCTTCGTCATTCATTTGCCAAATTCGCGTATCCGTCGTCATCATCATTCAAACCTTGCTTTCTCCTAGGCTGTATACTTGACACCATTATAACACACAGCCCGTTTCATGCGAGCATGCTTGATAAGCGCCCCGGGATACAGTTGTTGCGGAACAGCGTATTTACGAGAATAGGGATACAATCCAAGCGATAAGCTTCTTGATCATTTCCCACAAGAAGAACTTCACGTCAGGCGTCTCGCCAACATCTTGCTTCTGCGCCTTGGCCCCCGATTCGTCTGACAACGGCTTAATGACCGGCTTCGCGTCGCTCTTGGACGTCTGCTCCTTGACCTCGGCCTTCCCTTGCGCCGTCTTCGCGGAGCTTCCGTCAGCGTCAGGCGACGCTGCATCGGCAGAAGCCGCCGAAGCTTCGCCCGTTGTCGCATCCATGAAGCAGAGCGGCGGGAACAGCACGCACCACCAATTCTGCCCCGCGCCATCGCCAATCGTAATCAGCAACGCTTCATACTCGCCTGCGGGATACACTTTGTTGCCGTATATTTTCGTAGGGAAATCGACATTTCCCAGTTGTATCGTCGACGTGTAGCCAAAGCCTCTGCTTGCGAGCACATTCCCCGCAATAGCATTCAGCTCATCCATATGCGAACGAATCGTAGCACGCGCCTCTTCAATCGTCTGCGGGCCCGTCGCCCAGGAAGCCATGGCCTTCACGACCTCGTCGCGAACCAGACGCTTCACAAGCTGATCGGACGGAGAGTCCGAATTAGCCAGAATGCGTAATCTAATCGCTTCTTGCGGAATATCCGCACTAACAATCGCAGCGTCCATCTTGCCGGCTTCCCAGCTCATAATTAGAATAATAATAGCAAAAACGATGAACCCATAGGATTTGCGATAAGGAAAACGGTAAGTATGGCGATACGGATAAGATTGGGTATAATAATGGGACATCACACAAGCTCCTCTCGCGCACCCGCCGGTGCGTCTGCTTGCGTTCCGGAACGTCTCTATCCGTCATTATGCCCGCGATGAGGAATCTATAAACCTAGTAAACCGAAGTCTATTATCCCTTCGCTTGGGCGGCATGGGAGTTTGGAGTTGGCGGGTATTGTGGGTAGAGCAGAATTGGGCAGGATTTCGGCAGGATTGGCTTGTTTGACCGGAGTGTGGGTTGGATTCTGCGATAAATCCTGCAATTATCCATCCATTTTTCAGATTAGAGCGTAAATTTGAAGAATTGATGCAAATATCCATTAATTCCTGCATCTTTTTACTTGAGCAGTACTTTCAGCAGAACATTCCTGTATATATGCAGCATTTTACTGTCTTTGAGCCAACCTCGTTAAAATGATGGATATATGCAGGAATTCCACTTGTGCATCTGTGTACCTGGGGATCTGTGGATCTGTGTACCTGTGCGTCAGTGAAGTACCTGGGGAGCTTCGCAAGATCTTCCAGCGGCTGCGGATCAATCGTTCAGCCCCGTGGACCTTCGCACCCTGGCCATATCAACAAATCAGATCGTCCGAATAAAAAGGAGAGTTGATCATCATGGCAATCTCGACAACGGATTATGAGGCATATCGCCCCCTGCTCCGCACGCTTGCTTACCGCATGTTGGGCTCTGTTGCCGAAGCGGAGGACATTGTGCAGGATGCGCTTGCCGATTATTATCTTCGAACAACGGCTGCGGCGTTAGAGGCACCGGCGGAGAGGAGCTGCGTCAAGAGCCCTGCCGCCGTCAAGCACGAGAAGGCGTATCTAATCCGAATGGTCACCAATCGCTGCATCAATCTGAAGCAATCCGCGCGCGTACGCAGAGAGCAATATGTGGGTAATTGGCTGCCAGAGCCATCGGTCAGCTATATGGACGCGAGCAGCGGCTTTCGGGATCCCGCCGACCAGATTGAGCGGAAGGAGTCGATTACCTATGCGATGCTGGTGCTGATGGAGGAGCTGTCGGGCGTAGAGCGTGCCGTATTCCTGCTGCGCGAGACGCTCGGTTACGACTATGCCGAGATTGCGGATATCGTTCAAAAGTCGGAGACGAATTGCCGCAAGCTGTTCAGCCGCGCGAAGGAGAAGCTCGCGAAGAAGAACACCAACCTGTCCGAGGCAGACAGTCAAAGACGCGCGAATCACATGGGAGGGATATCGAATGGCCATGCGGCCAGAGGAGAGGCAGGCCAATCTGGTAGCAAGGAAGCAGGAGAGGGGAGCGGAGACTGTGCCGACAAGCAAGATAGCAGGCTCGCCGACGAGCGGATTGGGGGATTCGCTGACGGAGCGAGCCAGAGCAAGGTGACGGCGCTGGCCCACACCTTTATCAGCGCCCTCGACAGCGGAAGCTTCGACCAATTGATCGGCCTGCTCGCAAAGGATGCCGTCCTTACCACGGACGGAGGCGGCAAGGTCAATGCGGCGATCTTCCCGATCTACGGCAGAGATCGCGTAATCGCCTTCTACGAAGGCGTTCTTCGCAAGAATCCGCTGTTCGAAAGCTATTCGTTCGCCGACGTAAGCGGCCAGCCGGGCATTGTGCTGTTCAGCGGCGAGGAGACGACCAATGTCGTGACGTTCGGGCTTGACGAGGCCGGCAAAATCGACCGCATCTTCATGATCCGAAATCCCGAGAAGCTTGCGCATATCTCCAAACCCTCAGTGACGGAAGGATTGAAGCGATCATGAGCGCGATCACGATTCTCATCGCCGATGACGAGAAGGAAATCGCCGGCCTTGTGGCCATGCATCTGGAGAAGGAAGGCTACAGGACTGTTATCGTCGCCGACGGCGAAGCCGCTGTGGAAGCCGTGCGTTCCCAGCGAATCGATCTCGCCATTCTGGACATCATGATGCCTGCTCTGGACGGCCACGAGGCGACAAGGCAAATCCGGGAGCAGAATGGCCTGCCAATCATGTTCCTAAGCGCGAAGACGACCGATCTGGACAAAATCACGGGACTCGTGCTCGGAGCAGACGACTATATGACCAAGCCGTTCAACCCGATGGAGCTGGTCGCGAGAGTGAAGGCGCTGCTTCGCCGATCCCTGCTTCTGAATCCGCAATTGCAGGAGCATCCTTCGGCGATCGAGTCAGGCGGTTTGCATATCGATCCCGACAAGCGAACCGTGCAGGTCTTCGGCCAACCCATAGAACTCACACCCAAGGAGTTCGACATCCTGCTGCTCCTCGCTCGCCATCCGAAGAAAGTGTTCAGCGCGGACAATATCTTCCATCAGGTATGGGGAGAATCGTATTACGAGAGCGACGGCAATACGGTCATGGTCCATATCCGCACGCTTCGCAAGAAGCTGGGCGAGGAGAAGAACCATTTTATCAAAACCATCTGGGGAGTAGGGTACACGTTCAATGAATAACGGGATGCGCAGCTTCAGATCGAGAATGATAGCGTGGCTGGGACTCAGCATGCTTGTCTCCGGCGTCATTACCTATGCGCTCTACAAGGCTCTGCAATACTATTACCGCGAAAACGCGAGATATGGCGATCCGGTCGCCTACTGGCGCAGAATGATTAAAGAGGTCGGCGACGTCAACTTCTTCCTGATCGTCTTCGTGCCTTTGTCCATCCTGTTCTTCTTCCTGTTCACCAATCGCTATGCCTCTTATTTCAACAGCATCTCATCCGGCATTCATAATCTTGCCGTCGGCAATTTCCAATCACGCGTCGAGCTGCATTCCGGGGATGAATTCGAGACGATTGCGGAGGATATCAACCGGGCGAGCGCACAGCTCAAAAAAGCGGTGGAACGCGGAGATTTCGCCGAAAGCAGCAAGGATCAGCTTCTGCTCAATCTGGCGCATGATCTGCGCACGCCGCTCACCTCCGTGCTCGGTTATCTGGACTTCCTGCTGAAGAATGACGACCTGACGCCGGAGCAGATCCGGCATTACACCACCATCGCCCACACGAAGTCGCTCCGCCTCGAGAAGCTGATCGAAGAGCTGTTCGGGATCGCGAAGATGAACTACGGCATGCTCTCCATCGAGAAAAAGCCAATCGATCTCAGCGAGCTCCTGCATCAGCTAAGCGAAGAGATGTACCCCGTCTTCGAGAAGAATCGTATCTCCGCCAGGCTTCGCGCAGCGCCCGGAATCATCGTTGAAGGCGAAGGCGAGCTGCTGGCGAGAGTATTCGAGAATCTGGTTATGAACGCCGCCCGGTATGGCAAGGACGGACAATTCGTCGATATCGAGGCTCGTCTGGAGAGCATAGAGGAGGAGAATGCTGCTGCGGCTGTTGTGCAGGTCATCAATTACGGCCATGTTATCGCAGAAGAAGAGCTGCCCCTTCTCTTCGACATGTTCTACACGGGAGACAAGGCGCGGTCTCCGCAGGAGGGCGGCACGGGACTCGGATTATTCATAGCCAAGAACATCGTCGAGCAGCATGGAGGAACGATCACCGCCGACAGCAGCATTACCCGCACCGTCTTCGAGGTTCGGCTTCCGGTCCGTACAAATGATTGAAGCATGCAGCAACCTGGGCAAGACACACGCCTTTGCGCTCCGTCTTCCTCCATCGCATACCGCTAATCAAGGTGAAACGGCTACGGCATCCTTCGAAAGCAGCAACTTGTTCTAAAACACCTTAATACCAGAGGGACGGACTTTTTATCCTCTTAGCCAACCAAACGAGCGAAAAAACAACGGGATTAACCCGTTAAGAGGCGAAAAGGAGGCTGTCAATTAATTGTGGACCACCTTCTTGTGGAACACCTCAGCCAGTTCCGCATTTGAAGCTCTAGCGCTGAAAATCAGCGCTAGAGCGCATGTCGGGGCGTCAACCGAGGCTGCTGCGCTGAAAATCTGCGCTAGAGCGCATGTCGGGGCGTCAACCGAAGCTGCTGCGCTGGTAAGCAGCATTGCAGCCCAGTCCACAGTTAATCGACAGCTTCGAAAAGATTCGTTAAAAATCCGGGCTAGCTAAAAAGAGCTTCTAAGGTTCGGAAAAGTCCGTTATAGTCGCAAGCCTTCATAAAGGTTAAGAAAAATTTTAGAATTTCCTCGTTTTCTTTTAAAGAATTCGGCCTATTCTTGTGAAAACAACGTTTAGGAGCTGTTTCGCATGAAAAAATGGGGACTCGCACTTAGCCTGATCTTGTTGGTCGGATGTCACGCTTTCGATTCCAGCAATAATGCGGCTATTCAGACCCGCTCAGGATCAACTTCCACGAACACCCAGGGGCAGACGAATAACACCGCATCGTCAGTGGCGCCAACGAAACCAGGTACCGGGACTCAGAATAATACCGAACGGATAAAGATTGAAGAGGAGCAAATATTCAGAGGCAATCTGGTGCTGGTCAATCAGCAATTTCCCGTCCATGAAGTAGGCGTGCGGCAGGATATTGTGAAGGTTAATCGGCATTTGGACACCTATCCAGGTCTGGCGTTGTATGATGCCACGATCCGAATGTCGCTCGAGGTTCTCGGTCAATACGCCGCTATGGTGGATGCCGCTGGCAGCGATAATGTCAATCATTTCATGATTACCAGCGGCTATCGGGACGAGGAGGAGCAGACGGCGCTCTTCGAGCAGCAAGGCGACGCCTATGCTTTGCCTGCCGGCCATAGCGAGCATAATCTGGGAATGTCGCTCGACATCGGTTCTACCCTGATGGAGATGGAGCATGCGCCCGAGGGCAAGTGGCTGAAGGAGCATGCAGCGGATTACGGCTTTATTTTGCGCTATCCTCCCAATAAATTCTCGGTAACCGGCATCAGGTACGAACCCTGGCATTTCCGCTACGTCGGGCTTCCGCACAGCAAGATCATGAAGGAATTGAATCTCACTCTGGAGGAATACCTGGATAAGCTGAAGGACAAGAAGAGCCTTACGGTCGAGGTCGACGGACGAAGCTACGATATTCGCTATGTGCCCGTTACGGGCAGCGCGACGGTCGAGCTTCCGGAGGAGCATGATTATACGATTTCAGGCAATAATAGCGATGGCGTTATCGTGACGATCTCGCTGTCGCAGGCTTAGGCACGCTTCGACGGTTCGATGCCCGAGACTGCCTATTGGGGCGCTTTGTTGAATAATTGCATTTTTTTTCGAGCTTTCTCTCAAGGCGTGTCACAAACGACCTTGCTGCTTTGTCTATATAGCAGAACCGCAAACAAAAGCACTGCCCATTCCACCGGCCGCCGGGGTCGCGAACCCGGAGACCTGTGCACGGGGCGGCGGTTCCAATACCATGTCTGGGAGTGAGAATACAATGGAACAAAGAATGGAAATCGGAAAAGAAATACCGAAAGGCTACCAAGCGATGGCCGGCCTTGAGGCTTTCGTTCAATCATCGAGCCTGAACAAAACCATTATCGAACTGATCAAAATAAGAGCATCCCAAATCAATGGCTGCGCTTTCTGTATTAATATGCATACTAAGGATGCCCGCGCAAAGGGCGAAACAGAGCAACGCATTTATGCGCTCAGCGCCTGGAGGGACACGAATTTCTTCACGGAGGAAGAACGCGCCGTGCTGGAGCTGACGGAGTCTGTCACGCTGATCTCCGGCCGCCATGTGTCGGATGAGGTATACAACGGAGTAGCCCGCTTCTACGATAACAAGGGCATCGGCGAGCTAATCATGGCAATCGTGACGATTAACGCGTGGAACCGCATCGCCATTACGACGCAGATGCTTCCGGAGTAAAGACTGAGAGCCGGAAAACTGGGATAGCTCGAAATCGCAGCTAGAAGAGCTCGGTATCATTGTATGGACGCAATGATCAGCAGCAACGGATCTTGCTGAGGCTATCGATTCGTTAATCACCAACCTGTAGAGCATCTCGGCCGGTACCGCTTTTGAAGTTGCAGCGCAGAAATTCAGCGATAGAGCGCTCGTCGGACCGTGCGCCGAGGCTGCGGCGCTGAATTTCTGCACTAGAGTGCTCGTCGGACCGTGCTCCGAGGCTGCAGCGCTGAATTTCTGTGTTAGAGTGCTCGTCGGACCGCGCGCCGAGGCTGCAGCGCTGAAATTCTGCACTAGAGTGCTCGTCGGACCGTGCTCCGAGGCTGTAACGCTGAATTTCTGCTTTGTAGCCCTTTCCACAATGAATCGACAGCCTCTTTGCTTCACCTTAGAAACGAGATTGCAACGCCGCGGCTGAAGCTCCATTAGTGCTGGACGGCGACACTTGGGCTACATTAGTGCTGGAAAACAGGTAAGAATCAGCCTCTGATGATTGAAACATCCGTTAAACTCCGGTCAGCCGTTCATGCCGGTTTTCTTAGACTAACGAAGGCCGCAAGTACCACTTCATCGTGGCGCTTGCGGCCTTCCCTTCTGCGACAGGGATGATCGCGCTCTGTATGATACTATGGTTAATATAACCATATCCACATTCTGATTCTGGAGGCGAACCATGAAGGTGAAAAGAATCGTTGCCAATATCCATGCGGAGCATCCCGAGAAGGCCAAAGCCTTCTATGAGGATGTGCTTGGACTCCAATTGTTGATGGATCACGGATGGATTCGCACGTATGGATCTGACGAGAGCATGAGCGTTCAAATCAGCTTCGCCGAACAGGGCGGATCAGGCACGACCACGCCCCATCTGTCGATTGAAGTAGACGATCTCGACGCGGCGTTCGAGGGCATGAAGCGAGCCGGATTCCCCATTGAATATGGTATTGTGTCAGAGCCTTGGGGCGTTCGGCGCTTCTTCGTCCGCGATCCCTTCGGCAGGCTTGTCAACATTCTCGAGCACGAGCAATGAAATAACGGCCCTCAGTGTCAAATGCGCTGCAGGCACGACAACAAAAATGATGATCGCTCGATGAAACGACTGACGGCTTGACGGCTCTGGGGACTATTCCGCGCTTCGAACCGCCACGATATGACGGTCGATCCCGCCGTAATCCCGAATAATGCGGATGTCGTCCCAGGCCTCCATCCGCTCCATCCACTCGGCGACAATGGCCGGCTGGCCGATGCCTAGCTCGAAAGCGACGATGCGCGGGATTCGCGAGAGTCCGCGCAACTGCTCCAGCATGCGGCGATAGGGATCGAGCCCGTCCTCGCCGCCCGCCAGCGCGAGATGCGGCTCGTAATCCCGCACCTCGCGCTGCAGCCCGCCCATATCCGCCGCCGGTATATACGGCGGATTGGATACGAGCACGTCGATGCGCATGCCCGCGTGCTCCGTGTTATCGCTCCCGCCGGCCAGGAACGGCGCGAGCAGGTCGCCCTGCGCGAACGCCATTCGGTCCGCCGCTCCGTGGCGGGCCGCGTTCGCGCGGGCGACGTCAAGCGCGTCCGGGGACAGATCGGACGCGCACAGGCGCCAGCCCGGACGCTGCGCAGCAAGCGTCACGGCGATGGCGCCGCTGCCCGTGCCGACGTCGACGACCGTCGGCGCGTCAGCGCTTGGGCGCGCGGCCGACGCGGGCGCGCCCTCCTCTGCAGCGGCGTCGGGCCACAGCCGGTCGGCCGCCGCCAGCACCGCCTCGACGAGGAGCTCCGTCTCCGGGCGCGGAATAAGAACGGCCGGCGTGACCGCGAACGGCCGGCCGTAGAACCACTGCGAGCCGATCATGTACTGGATCGGCTCGCCAGCCGCTTTGCGCCGCAGAAGCGCTTGCCACAGCTTCCCCTTCTCCGCCGGGAAGGGGTCGTTCCAGGCAAGCAGCAGCGCCGCGCGCTCCACCCCCAGCACATGCATGAGCAGCAGCTCCGCATTGCTACGAGCCTCATCCACCGCCTGCGCTTCGAGCCAGGCGGACGCCCCCGTCAGCGCTTCCCTTATCGTCAGCGGCAGCCGAAACCACATGGGAGCGCCGCCCCGACACTCCTGCAACGTTCCTGATTCCACCTTCAATTCGTCCCGCTTCTCGTATTCATCTCCAGCAACCTGCCCACCAGCCTTCTCATCCACAACGAACACCTCTTCACTTCCAAATACTCCGCAATCACAAGAGCCCTAACCTGTTTCAGGAGTGAAAAGATGCTAATATACATGAATTTGGCGAATATAACGCCATAATCGAGAAAAAGATGCGATCATACATGAATTCACAGCATATATCCCTTCTTTACTCTCTCACACACAAAACTCCTGTATATTTGCATCCTTTTACCCCATCACACGCCATTCAACAAAAAAACGGTATATCCGCATCTTTTCGGCTTCCGCCACCCCATCATCATCTTCTACTGACCTACAGAAAAAAGCCAGCCCGCCGCAGCCGCTCGCTCAAGCGAGGCGGCAACCGCGAACCGGCCCCAAGCCTAATCTTCCCTGCCCCTCCTGCCGTCAAATAAATAATCGGCTTGCCCAGGCCAGGCGTTAAATTCCCATCGTCTCGCGTTCCATCAGATCGGCCTGCTCGGCAATCGTCAGCGACGAGATGATCTCATCCATGTCTCCGTTCATGACCGAATCCAGCTTGTGAAGCGTCAGATTGATGCGATGATCCGTCACACGGCTTTGCGGGAAGTTGTAGGTGCGAATCCGCTCGCTGCGATCGCCCGTCCCCACCTTGCTCTTGCGCTCGCTGGCATATTTCGCTTCTTCCTCTTGCCGCTGCGCGTCGGCAATGCGCGCGCGAAGCACCTGCAGCGCCTTCGCCTTGTTGTCATTCTGCGATTTGCCGTCCTGGCAAGTCGCCATGATGCCTGTCGGCACATGAAGCACGCGAACGGCGGATTTCGTCGTATTGACGGACTGGCCGCCCGCGCCGCTGGAGCAGAACGTATCCACGCGAATATCCTTGTCGAAGATTTCCACATCCACCTCTTCAACCTCCGGTATAACCGCTACCGTCGAAGTCGAGGTATGAATCCGTCCGCCGGATTCCGTCACCGGAATGCGCTGTACGCGATGCGCTCCGCTCTCATACTTGAGCTTGCTGTAAGCGCCCTTGCCGTTCACCATGAAAATAACCTCTTTGAAACCGCCGAGATCATTTTCGCTGAAATCCATCAATTCCACGCGCCAGCCCTGCGCATCCGCGAACTTCGTGTACATCCGGTACAGCTCATAAGCAAACAGCGCCGCTTCGTCGCCCCCCGCCGCGCCGCGTATCTCCACGATCACGTTCTTATCGTCGTTCGGATCCTTCGGCAGAAGCAAAATGCGAATTTGCTCCTCCAGCTCGCTCTTGCGGCCGGACAGCTCATCGATCTCCATCTTCACCATTTCGCGCATCTCATCGTCCAGCTTCTCGCCTTGCATCAGCTTGGCGTCGTCGAGTTGTTCAGACACCTGCTTATATTCAGTATAGGCATCGTAGGCCTCTTGTAAGTCCGACTGTTCCTTGGACAGCTCTCTAAGCCGCTTCGGATCGCTGGATACATCCGGATCGCATAACAGCTCGCTCAGCTTCTCGTATCTGTCGGCAAGTGCTTGTAATCGATCAAACACTGTCATTCACCTCTTGTTTTCTTCCTATAGGATATTCCTTAGTATAGCACAACGTTCGAAGCGTATCGATATCCAGATCTGCGTCCGCTCTATAGGGATGGATTTTGGTCTTATGATTCCGGGGCTCATCCCCTGCATTTTCGGCAGATAATCGGCTACTTCGAGCTATCCCCAACCTATCCACAGTTATCCACAATATCATCCACAGGCTGTGCACATCTTGTCCACATCAAGTGGATAATAGGCTGAAAAGACAGAAAATTCGCGATTATCGACATATTCTACGCATTTTGAAACAAAAGTTATACACAAGCCTTCCGCGAAATGAAATCCGAAAACGGTCATCTCTATCTGAAACGACTCCAATCGAGGAATTCATCCAAAAAATATCGGAATAAACTTCGAAAGAATACTGCGTTGTCAAACCTCGAGCATCACTCTATATTATAAGAGCAATTATGGAAACAAGGCGCGGACCCGGCTTTCCATAAAGGCCGCAACACTATTTTGAAAACGCTTTATTGTTGAGAGGTGATGCTTGTACTCAAGCCAGTTTCATTCCTTTACTTTATTCATGGGAGGCAAAACAAATGAGAAACAAAAGATTCATTGCCATGTTATCCGTCTTTGCCATGCTTTTTGTCGGTTCAACCGCTTCCGTTCATGCTGCCGAATTTACGACGAACAAGAACGGGGAATTCTGGTATGATTCCAACGGTTTGCAAATGGACGTTCACGGCGCCAGCATGTATGAAGAGAATAATACGTACTACTTAATTGGCGAAAAAAGAGTCAATGGGACAAGCTCCTATGATAATGAATTCAGGGGATTTGTATGTTATTCATCAACCGATTTGAAAAATTGGACGTATGAGAATGAAATTCTCGCGCCGGATGGAACCATTCTGAAATCGACAGACGTGGCCACCCGAGCGAAAATTCTGTACAATGCAGCGAATAACAACTATGTCATGTGGTTCAAATGGAAAGAAGATGGAGATAACAATTTGAGAAAAGCGGCGTATGCGACAAGCGACAGCGTATGCGGGAATTACTCCTTTGCAGGTGCGACATTCGGCAATAATGGCGACTATGTTGGCGATCCCACCTTGTTCCTGGATGATGATGGCAAGGCTTATCTGGTCTACAGCGCTATCGATTCGTCCACCTCTAATAGAAGGATTTCCATCGATCAATTATCAAGCGATTTTCAGAGCATTAGTACTCACATCACCTATACGGCAAACGGCCGCGAAGCGCCGAATATATTCAAGAAAGACAACATCTATTATTTGATTACCTCGGGCGCTTCCGGCTGGAATCCCAATCAGTCCAAGTACTATACGGCTTCCAGCTTAAACGGACCATGGTCCGCTGCCGCTAATTTCGGCAACGCCACTACCTATCACTCGCAAGGCTCGGATGTTGCTGTTATTCAGGGAAGCTCTTCAACTACGTATATGTTTGTGGCTGACCGATGGGACAGCAGCTATCTGGGGAACAGCAAGAACATCTGGCTTCCTATCGCATTCAGCGGAACCGGCATATCCATCAGCAACTCCGGTCAATGGACAATCGATACAGAAACGGGTCAATGGTCTGCTGCGGATTGGTACGACGACTTTGAAAGCGGAAACGCCAGTAATTGGACCGTCGATTCCGGCTCTTGGTCAGTGGTGAACGATGATACCTACGTATACAAACAAGCCCGCAACAACATTGCCGCTGTTGCCAAAGCCGGTAATAGTGCATGGACGGACTACTCTCTGGAAGTGGATGTAAAGCCACTAAGCTTTAATGGAGCTAACGCCGGCATTAATATAAATCTTCGTTATACCGATCTATCCAATCGTTATTTCGTCGCAATAACGCCGGATGCCATTCAGTTGGTGAAAAGGGTGGGAGGAGTCAAGACCGTGCTCCAATCCGCTCCGGCCACCTTCCAGACCGATCAAATATATAAAGTGAAGGCAGAGGCAAACGATGATAGCTTGAAAGTATGGCTGAACGGTTCCTTGCTTATGAGTCAGACGGATTCATCATTATCCTCGGGCCAAATCGCTCTTCATACATACTACGCTTCCTCGGAATTCGATCATATCAGCGTCAACTTGAATTGATGCACAGCAAAAAGGCGAGTGACAGGGATGTTAACCTGTCATTCGCCTTCCCTGATCATGCTGTCACTTCCAGGGCATATACGCCTCATTCGGCAGCGGAAGAATCGCTTCCGTCTCTTCCCTCCACTTGGTTAAAGCGGCATGCAGCTTGGCTGCAAGCTGCGGCTCTCTCTGGGCCAGATTATGCTCTTCGGAGATGTCGTCTCTGAGATGATACAATTCCAAACGGCCGTCTTCGAAAAACTCAATAAGCTTATAATCGCCCATCCGAATCGATGAGCCGGGCGTTCCGCCTTGATTGCCATAATGCGGGTAGTGCCAGAATATAGACTCGCGCTCCAGAGCTTCTGCGCCTTGCAGCAGAGGCAAGATGCTTACACCATCCCGATGCTGCTCCGGGAGAAGGGGAAGGCCGGCGGCTTCAAGCAGCGTGGGATAGAAGTCGGGACTCGTAACGGGAGCCTCGCAAATTCGGCCAGGCTGCGTTACACCGGGCCATTTCACAATCAACGGCTCCCTCACGCCTCCTTCGTACATCCATCCCTTGCCTTCCTGCAACGGCGCATTGCATGTAGGCGATCCTTCGGCGCTCGACAATCCGCCATTGTCTGAGGTGAATAGAATAAGCGTGTTGTCCGCCTGCCCGGATTGATCAAGCGCATCGAGCAATCTGCCTATGTTATGATCCAGATTTTCAATCATGGCCGCATACCTCCCATCCGATTGCACCAATCTGCGCATAAGGCGCTGATCCTTCTTGTGCTCGGCGGGGAATAATTCTCCTTCGGCGAATATCTGTTTCTGCTTTAAGCCCATCGCCTCCGCTTTGCGCTCGTATTTGAGCACAAGCTCCTCGCTTGGCGCCTGAATAGGCGTATGAACGGCATAATGAGCCAGATGCAAGAAGAAAGGCCGATCGCTCTGTTCGGATAATAGTGCAATGGCTTCATCGGTCAGTCGATCTGTCAAATATTCGCCCTGCGGACCATCCTCCAGATGCTCCAGATGATACGGGCTGAAGTACCCCGATTTCGGTTGGCCGAAATGATTGCCGCCAATATTCACATCAAAGCCATGATGCTGGGGATAGTACGGAGAAGCGCCCAGATGCCATTTGCCGACATGCCATGTCCGATAGCCTCCGTCACGCAAAGCGGCGGCGACACTTTTCTCGCTGAGAGGCAGATGATCCACATAAGGCGCCCCGAGGAGCTTGCCCTTCTCCTGCAGAGCCCCTATATAGTTGGTAATGCCGAGAGTGGCCGGATATTTGCCGGACATGATGCTTGCCCGCGTAGGGGAGCATACCGGACAAGCCGCATAGGCATCCCTGAATGTCATGCCTTCCGCCGCCAGTCGGTCCAAATTCGGCGTTTCATAGAACGAGCTCCCGTAACATCCAAGATCCATCCAGCCCATATCATCCATGAGAATCAGGATCATATTGGGGCGTCTGTGCGTCATTTCATTCATCATACTCATCCTTTCACAGAACCTGCCGTAAGTCCTCTAATAAAGAAGCGTTGAACGAACAGGAATACGAATGCGGCCGGCAATGATATGAGTGTAGACGCCGCCATCATTCCCCCGTAATCCGAGCTTGATTCTCCTAAATAACGAAACACCAGTCCAGGCGCAAGCGTTCGTTTGGCAGGGTCCGTTACAAGCGTTAACGCATAGAGCAAATCATTCCAGCTCGTGACAAATCCCAAAACAGACACCGCAATCATCCCTGGAATCGCCAGCGGGAAAATAATGCTGTGGAAGGTGCGCAGTTGGCTGGCGCCGTCGATCTTGGCCGCCTCCATTAATTCATTGGGAATTTCATCGAAGAATGTCTTGAGCGTCCATGTGCCTACAGGAAGAGTAAAGGTAATATAAGCGAATATAAGCGAGAAATAGCTGTCCAACAATCCGTAAGCCCTCATGAGACTATAGATGGAAATCAATAAAATCGCATAAGGAAGCATCTTCGAAATCATAATGAGCATCATAAATGTTTTCTTGCCTCTATACTTGAACTTGGAGAAGCTATAAGCCGCATAGGCGGACACAATTGTCGCAAGCAGACTGCTAATAATCGAAGTAATAGCACTATTTTGGAAATAAATACGCAACTGCTTATCCTTAATGGCATCGATGTAGTGTTGCAGCGTAGGCTTAAGCGGTATAAAGTCCGAATTCAATAACTCGCCAGGCGATTTAAAGGATGTGTTCACCATCCAGTATATAGGGAAGAACACAAAAATACCGATGATCGTTACCGTTAACCAGAAAAAAATGCGAAATCCTGCCGTCCTCTCGAACATAGGCGCAGTCACCTCCTTGGAAGAGCCGATTAGTCGTGATCCTTGATTGTTCTCATATAGAAGAAAATCAGAACGGACAGGAGCACTACCCATATCATGCCAATGGCAGCGGCTTTGCCGATTTCAAAGCTTTGGAAGGCTTGATGATAGACTTCTACGGAGAAGGTTGTTGTGGAATGAGCAGGACCGCCTTCGGTCATGACCCATAATAGATCAAAGTGCTGGAAACGGTTAATTAAAGACAGAATAAGAATGACAATGACAATTTGATTCATATGAGGCAGGACCACCGTTTTCAGGACCGACCAATTCCCCCCGCCGTCGATTCGCACGGCTTCAATCTGATCTTGCGGCACGGAATGAAGACCGCCAAGAAGAAACGCCATCATCCAGGGAAAGGAATGCCAGATCATAGCCACGCATACCGCCATCATAGCGGTGGAGTCATCCCCGAGAAAATTAATTTTCCCGGATAGGAAGCCCAGGTTCTGCAGGATGTGATTGATGATTCCATAGTTTGCATTGAAGAGCCATTTCCACAACAGGCCAATGGAAGCAGACGGCAATATCCAGCAATACAACGTTAATGTTCTCAGCCATTTCTCTCCGCGGAAGCCTTGGACAAGCACGATAGACCAAGCGAATGCGATAATAAACGGGATGAAGGTCGTAATGACGACAAACTGCAACGTGTTCCACAAGGTATCGGCAAAATAGGAAGATGTCAGAAAATTCGAATAATTATCCACATTGACCCATTCCGTAATCGGTCTTAGCAGGCTTTCATCTGTAAAGCTGTAATAGACCGATTTCAGGAAGGGGTACAAGATGACTGCTGTAAATAGGAGCATTGCCGGAAGAGCGAGCAGAAAACCAAACTGGTTTTCTGCCGCTGTCTTGCTTTTCGTCCGGAAGTGGCGAACTTTATCTGTGGGTGCATTCATAGTTACCCTCCGAATTCATGTTATTTCAAGGTGTCTGCTATGCGCGCCGCAGCATCGTCCAACGCCTTCTGAGGCGATTTGGCATCGAGTAGAGCAGCCTGAAATTCCTCAGAGATAATATTGTCGAGCGCGCTGACCTGAGTGAAATTTTCCGTTTCAAGCGGATCGGAATTTTGCGCTACATCCAGGTACGCATTCACGTAACTGTCGTTTTTAATGATCGGATCTTCCTTCGCCGTGCTCGTAACCGGAGGCACGGAAGCAGATTTGAAGTAGGCAATGGACAGATCATCTTTCAATAGATGTTGAATGAACTCAGCTGATTTGTCCGGAGCCTTGCTGGATTTGAACACTACCAAATAATGTCCCCACAGAATGGAACGCGGTGTATCTCCTTCTTTCAATACAGGTCTCTGCATAGGAACCATATGAGAAGGCATGTCTTCCATCGTAAACCCCTTCGATACCTGGAAACCACGGGCGACAATGGAATCATCATAGAAGGCAGCCTGATTCAAGCCGAATAAATCTCTAGCTGCTGCGCGATTAACGCCCATCTGAATATAGTCTTTATCCTTCAAATCCTTCAGCCATTGCAGAGCCTTCACGCCATTCTCGTTGTTGATAATGACGTTGCCGTTCTCGTCGAATACATGACCTCCGAAGGTCCACAGCCATGCCTGGAAATCTTGCGAAATGTTGGATGCGCTTTCTGTGCTAATCGCATAAGGAACCACATCCGGGATCGATTCTTTGACCTTCTTTAAAGCATCCTCGAACTCGGCTATTGTTGTCGGAGCCTTGTCCACGCCCGCCTTTTCCAGCAATTCCGGATTATAGAGAGGAGCGATAGCCGCAATCGTCCAAGGCAGCGCATACTGATGACCGTCAACTTGGCCGCCTTTAAGCGCCGCTTCGGAGAAGGTGCTCTTCATCCAGGCCGGGTCAAGCACCGTGTTCAGATCGACCAAGACATCCTGATCGGCAAGAGGAATAAGCCAGCTGCTTTGAATTTGGGCAATGTCCAGCTTTTCTTTCGAGGTTGTCTTGATAATTAATTGCTGCAAGGTATCCTTCCATGGATATCCAATCACATTGACTGGCGCGTTTTGATTCTCGTCATTCCATGATTTCACCATGAGATCCTTAATGATTTGTCCCGAGGATTCTTCGCTTGACCAGCTAACGAAGGTAAGTTCTGTTTTTTTGTCTGTTGACTGCGATCCCTTTCCATTCGAATCATTGTTATTTCCATTCGAACTGCAGCCTGCAATGAGGCTTGTCATCATGACTGCCGCTAACAATAAATGCTTTGTTCTTTTCTTAAACATTGTTGACCCTCCCATTACGATTATGATCAATCATGGCCACAACTTAATGATAAGGCAGGGCAATCGTTCCCACAATGTAGCTTTCTTTTGACAAACCATCCACTTTTTTTGGATGAAATCCGGTCTATCGCGGAATCCGCAAGCGTATCAGCGTGCCTTTCATGATTGCAGATTCAATCTGCATGGACGCTTCTCCTTGATAGAAGAGCTGCAGTCTCTGATAGACATTCTTGAGTCCGACCCCGCCGTCTCGATTGCTATTCTGCTCGTCCCACTCCAAGGATGCTCGCAGCTCTTGAAGCTCTTCCTCATCCATCCCTACGCCATTGTCCTTGACCTCGATCACTAATGCCTGCTCATCCTGACTTGCGCTTATGGCTATCCTGCCGCCAGTGTGCACCTGAAGGATGCCGTGTTCAATCGCGTTCTCGACAAGCGGCTGGAGAATAAATTTCAATACCCGAACATTCAAGGCTTGCTCCTCTATATCCCATTCCATGTGCAGCTTATCGCGCATTCTGATTTTTTGGATGGTATAATAATGATTGATTTGTTTCAGTTCCTCCGCTAACGGCACTTCTTGCGAGCCGCCTCGAACCGCATAACGAAGCATCTCCGCAAGCGACATAATAATGTTGTTGATTCCCTCTACATCATTCTGCTTTGCTCGATATTTGACCGATTCCAGGGTGTTGTAGAGGAAATGCGGATTAATCTGCTGCTGAAGCATGGCAAGCTCAGCCTTCACTCGAAGCGAAGACAGCTCTTGTTCGCGAATTTTACTGTTAATTTGATCTTCCATCAGATGATTGATTTCAGATATCATGCGATTGAAATTATCCGCCAGCTCTTTGATCTCATCCTTCTGCTCCCGTTCATATAAGACGAAGCTTCCTTCTCCGACCAAGCTCATATGCTGATGCAGCAAGGCAAGCGGCTTAACCAGTCGCCTCGACAGCGCATACGAGAGAATAAAGGCCAGAATCAGAATGCTCACAGGAACATAAATATGCTTGATGAGTATCATTTTGCTGTCATTGCCGATCTCTTTCAGAGAAACAAACTGCAGCAGGGTCCAGCCGGTATCGGCAACGGGCTTCGCAAATCGGATATAGTCCTCGCCTTCCATGTGAAGGAGCTGATCGACTTGTTGCAGGTTTCCAATAGCAGCAGAAGATCTGAACATCAAATCGCCTGGATAGCTTTGAAAGAGCGCTTGATTGTTCTCATTGAGCAACAATAATACAGAACGCGACAGGCTGCTTTCCGTTACTAAGCCGCTTGGTTTTATTCTCAATTCGATATACCCTTTTGTTTGCCCATTTTCCATCATCTTATTAATGAACGACGACGTGCTTTGACTAAAAACATCTTGTGACAGCGATATCCATTCCGACTGCTCGAAGGCATTCGTCAGAATCGAGGGGTCAATGGGAAACAACTCGGGATTATTGCCATAGATGGAGGAAAACTGCGTCGTTCCCTTGCTGTCATAGCGAATGTAATAGCTGATGTCATTCATCTTGGGATGCAGAGACACCGCATAGCTCCGCAAGTCCGTCTCTTGCAGCATGAGTTGATAGGATAAGTTCGTCAGGCTTTGCTTATTGAGCGCTACATTGACGCCAAGCTGTTCCGTAATAAGCTCTTTGAAGGAAATAAGCTGCTGCTTATGCATCTGAAAGGTGGAATACGATACGAGCAGTCCCATACAGACGGTCGGAAGCATCACTGTGCAGACAAAATAGTAAAACAGCTTTCTCTGGAGCGACATTTTGCCCAGCATACGATTCGGATTCTTAAACCTGATCGGACGGAATGGAAAGATCTTGCCATTCCCATTCTTGATGGCTTGCGATACTTGACGGAGGGGCAGGAAGATATAGCCGGACAGAAAATAAGCGATCAAAACAGACGAGAAGAGCGAGATCACCAGCAAAGAAGCGATTTCTAAAGCATTTCTCCATGAATCCGCCCCATTAGCCTCATCATGATAAAGCTCCAAACGATGCTGATACGGTAATAACAGCTTGCTCTGCACCATTGTTCCCGGGGTCGATTGGCTTGAGGAATCGCTGGTCCATATGACACTCTCATCCGGGTTGTACAGCCTGAGTTTCACATGCGATTTCGTTAACGCATCATTCGTCAAAGAAGGCATGAAATTCTGGGGCAATACGATTAATACGATTACATCGTGATCATATACAGCAATCGTCATTCGGTCCTCAATCTCATTCACAAGATGAACATTCTTTACCAATTGCGGAATTTCCAATTCTGACTTTTGAGCATGGCTAAGAACATGAAGCAATTCTTGCCTCGTATGGTAAGCAGGAATGCCATCGCCTCTCAAGAGGACATCCATTAAACCATATTCCTCCAGTTCATCGATTGAAGGCAGTTCATCCGTACTCCAACCCGATTCGCCTATGGTTTTGCTGAAATTGGCTTGATTATTGTTCTTGCCTAAAATATAAATCTTATCGACCCAGTTATTCTGCAGCGACAATCGGTCCAGGAACGCATTCACCTTGTTGCCCTCTTGCGATTCAACCGCATCCGCTTGCATATTCAAATATAGTCGGGAGAAATTCGTAATCTGTTCTGAACGCAGCAAAGAAGCCAACGATTCTAAATCCTGGTAATAGTTCACGATATTCAAGCTTGTCTGGTTCATCATTTCCTGATCATTCTGATTTGACATTTCTTTGTCGGCCTTGCGCAGCGTGTGAATGGCGTTCCAGCCGATCACAGCATGAACAAGAATGGAGATCAGAAAGGAGAAGAGAATGATTCGGTTTCTCACTTGTGCATCTATCCTTTATGCGTCCGGTACTCGTTCGGTGTTACGCCGGTCAATTTGCGAAATATGCTGCTGAAATAGCGCGGGTTTTGGTAACCGACCATCTCCCCCACCTCATAAATCTTAAGATTGGAATGCTCCAGCATTTCCTTGGCTTTCTCGATGCGACACCTGGACAAATAATGGACAAAGGTGTTGCCCGTAGCTTCCGTGAAGAGATGGCTCAAATAACTGCTGTTCACAAAAGTAGCTTCCGCTACTTCGGATAACGTAAGGGATCGCGAATAATGGTTGAAAATATATTGCTTTGCTTTGTTGATAATGGTCATGCTGGAGTCGGAAACGGTCTTGCCCTGCATCGCAGACTTGCCTTGGCTATAGGTTAGCGGATCGAAATGAATGATTTCAAAGCTGCCTTCGGCAAGCTGGCTCGCCACATGATCGGCTTTCAATCTGGACGAATGCAGGCTGGACACAGAAGGAGCCGGCGTGCCGACAATGATGGAGATGGTGCTGCGGAATAGTCCCCGGAATCGATAAAGCAGCTTTCGAATACGTTGAAGATCGTCTTCCAATTGTTCTCTTAACGTCGTTATTAAATACCCGTTCCCCGATCTTCTATCGACGTAGTGGTAGCCTAAGCCCTCGTCCTCCCATACCTCCGTCAAAATATTATTAAAGGCGAATAAAATCAAGTTCCATTCTTCCTCCGCATAATGCGCTTTGTGCATATGGGCCTGATCCAATCGGATTAACGCGACCACATAGTTGTCTCCGTCCAGAATCATTTCGCTCAGGGAGCAGCCGTCTTCTATCTCGAAGTTTGAAAGCGGCTTGGACAGCAGCCTCTCGAGAAACTCCCTTCTCAAGCCTTTCACCAGTTGATTCGATCTTCTCTCCAGCAAGCGATTTTGCTCAAGCTTCTCATATTCCAGCTTCTGCTGCGCTTGCAGCTCCTTAATGGCTTCAAACAACAGCGCAGGATCGATCGGCTTAAGCAAATATTTGGACACGCCGTATTGAATGCAGGTCTGCGCGTATGCGAAGTCTTCATAACCGGACAAAACGACAACTTTGATATAAGGAAAGTGGGCTCTCACCCTTCTGACCAATTCCAATCCATCCATAATAGGCATTCGAATATCTGTTATTAATAGATCAACAGGATGCTCCTCCATCCATTTGAGCGCCTCCATTCCATGCTGACAGACGCAGGATAGCTGCAAGCCAATATCCGCCCAAGGATAGAGACTGAGTCCTTCGCGTATATCCGCTTCATCATCAACAATGACAAGCTTCAGCATTTTCATGACGCCTCCCTTCTGTACGTTACTCCGCCATTTGAATATGATCTTGAATCTCGAAATAAACGTCTTGGGACAGCTTGTACATGGCGGTTTGGAGCTCTACTTTGTGAAAATAAACGGGAATCAAATATTTGTCGAACAGATTATTCATGACCCGATTCGTTACATAGGGATTAAAGTCGGGAAACGGCTGGACCATGTTTATTTGTTGTTGGAAGAAGTTCAACACTTGCCGGCTCCATGCGCTTGATGCATACAAATCGCTTGCCTCAGCCTTGGATACAGGAAACTCATTATGCATGGTTACCCATTCCCGGGCGGGCTGACCTGTCAAGTACCATTCGAACACCTTCCAGGCGGCATCGGGATGCTCGGTCTTCGAATAAATAATAGCTGCGCTCTTGGACTGAAAAGGGAGGACATGCTTGCCATTTTCGTATAAGGGAAGAGGGGCGAACCCAATATCCCGAGGGTCCAGAGCGCTCTGCTCTACTTGCATCGCAAAGCCGTAATCCGCCATCAGAATCGCAAGCTTCCCTTCCAGGAACAACTCCTTGGAGGAATTCGTCACCAGATTCATCGGATCAGGGCCAATTTCATATTGCAGGACTTGATTCCAATATTGAAATATTCGTTTCGATTCATCGCTCGTGAAATCCGCCTTATTGTAATTGCTGTACCAGGGCGTTTTCCCAAGCTGAGCCATTTGAAGCAAATACATATTCTGATTCATAATCGAATTCTCATCCAGAACGCCAAATCCATATTGATCATGCTTCTCTTCATGTTTAATGGTCAAACTCCGGGATATCTCAAGCAATTCATCCCAAGTCATCGGCTGTTCTCTCTCCGGATAAGGGAGATCGGCAGCGTCAAACAATGATTTGTGGTACAACAAAACAGAGCCTGGAGACCACCCTTTCAGAAAACCGTACAAATCGCCGCTCCCGTGCTGACTTCCGTTATATCTGAAAAAGTTCACAATCGGGAATAAAGCTTCTGAATCAAATGCAGCATTGTCCTTGACATACGGGCCTAAATTGAGCGCGGCTCCTTGCTGCGCATAATAGGGGAAATCCTCGAGCGAAATCGAAATAATATCCGGAACATCGGCGATTGAGTTTGGATTTAACAAGAGATAAGGATTGGGCTCCACTCGCTTCAGATGGATGCCCGGATGATTGCTTTCAAATTCCGAAATCATTAAAGGCGTCAAATTATCATTTGTCGCTGCAATAGATATTTCTGTTTTCGCCGTTTCTTGTACGGTGTGGAGGTCGCTTTGCAATGGATTCGCATTGCGGCAAGCGACCAACATAAAAAATAAAGGCAATGGCATCAGCCATTTCCAATGTTTTCCCATTATAAATCACTCATTTTCAACCGCAGATTAATGATAAAGCAAGCCTATATGTATTATACTCTGTAAGCGCTTTAGAATATATGCAGGTTTTTTTAGGGATGTATTCATTTATTTTTGTATATTCGCAACAACTTATTCGCTCTATCTTGAGGTATATTCCCACCTAACGAATAGTCATAACGTTATTTCCTCGAAATCAGCCCAATATGGATTTTAACAAAGATTCATGTCGCTATTCCAGCAAAAATGGACCTTTTATCGAGCAATAGTGACAAATAAGGTTATAGATCTTCGTTAGATTTCTGATTCATGAAGCAGACGGCTTTTAACGTTACCAGTCTTCGTTAGAATAGACCGTGGCCCATTAGAACGCCGCTAGAAATGAAAATGAACCGACATAATAAGAAAAACGTCTGCAACGGTCTAACAGGGATCGTTGCAGACGCTTATTCATGTTGAAGTATGGGTGTCGTCCTCTACACATTAAATCGGAAATGAATCACATCGCCGTCGCGCACGACGTATTCCTTGCCCTCCAGACGAAGCTGGCCTCTCTCGCGAACAGCGCCCATCGAGCCCGCCGCCGCCAAATCATCGAACGACACAATCTCCGCGCGGATAAAGCCGCGTTCGAAATCCGTATGAATCACGCCGGCCGCTTGAGGCGCTTTCGTGCCTTGACGAATCGTCCAGGCGCGAACCTCTTGCACGCCCGCAGTAAAGTACGTGTACAAGCCCAGCAGCTTGTACGCTGCGCGAATCAACCGATTCAGACCGGATTCCGCCATGCCCAGCTCCTCTAGGAACATCTCCTTGTCTTCGCCCTCCAGCTCGGCAATCTCGGACTCCACCTTCGCGCTGATTGGCACAACCTCCGCGCCTTGCTGCGCCGCAAATTCACGCACGCGCTGCACGTATTCGTTGTTATCCGCATTGCCCGCTTCCGCCTCGCTCACGTTCGTCGCGTACAGCACAGGCTTCATCGTCAGCAAATGCAGATCGCGAACGAGCAGCTTCTCGTCATCGGTCAGCTCCAGGCTGCGCGCAGGCAGATCGTTGTACAGCGTTTCCTTGAGACGCTCCAGCACCTCAACCTCTTGAGCAATCTTCTTGTCGCCGCTCTTGAGGTTTTTGCGCGAACGCTCAATCTTGCGCTCGACCGAATCCGCATCCGCCAGAATCAGCTCCAGATTGATCGTCTCGATATCGCTGATCGGATCTACCTTGCCCGATACATGCGTAATGTTCTCGTCCTGGAAGCAGCGCACGACATGCACAATCGCATCCACCTCGCGGATATGGGCGAGGAATTTGTTGCCCAGACCCTCGCCCTTGCTCGCTCCTGCTACAAGTCCCGCGATATCCACAAATTCAAAGGCAGTCGGCACGATGCTCTTCGGCTCCACCAGCTCAACCAGCTTGTCCAGACGCTCGTCCGGCACCTCAACGACGCCGACATTCGGATCGATCGTACAGAACGGATAGTTCGCGGATTCTGCGCCCGCCTGCGTTATTGCGTTAAATAAAGTCGATTTGCCGACATTCGGCAAGCCCACTATGCCTGCTTTCAAAGCCATGTATAAGACACCCCTATTATCCGAAATAGTAAACAACTCCCGTCATTATACCCCAGCAGACCCCACTTTGAAAGTGTAATGGGCGACCAATTGCTTCTTCATTCAAGATGCGCTATCCTTACGAATCTTCTCCCGCCCTCAAGCCATACTAAACATAGCAGGGAGGTGATTGAATATGGAAAATCAGAAGCACAAGGGCAACTACAAAGGAACAACAAACATGAAAGCCAGGAACCAAGACATGGCGTTCGTCAACGATAATGTCGAGGATGCGAAATCCGTCAGCAATTTTTCCTCGAAGAAGAAGCGGACCGATTAAGTCCAAGCGGTTTGAGCCACATAGAGCTGTAACGCAGTATAGCATGATGATGCCGGTCATGCTGGTCCTGTCGTTATTGGCTAACCTCATGCAGAATCAGTAAAAAATAAGGCTGTCCCTCCGACTCCTGTCGAAGAACAGCCTTTCCCCTCGATATATCGGGCTTATTTCCCAGGAAATGGGCAGCATTGACCGTTTCAATTCTGCAAGCGTCCCCCCTTGGCGTTCATTACTTACACGAGCTTACGGTCTGATTTGTTTAATCTCCCTTTCTCCGTTACACTTAAGCTGTATTGGGCAGAGCCCGGACTACGCAATCTAGCAACCATAGAAATTTGCCCTGCTTTGGAATGGTATACATGCTTAATTAAGGGGGAAATCAATATGGGACGTGTCATTCTGATGATGAATGTGACTCTGGACGGTTGCTGCGACCACACACAGGTTATAGCGGACGAGGAACTGCATCGCTATACAGAGGACCTGATGGACCTCTCTGACGGTTTGCTTGCAGGCCGTAAAATCTACCAGCTCATGGAAGAGTTCTGGCCGGCCGTTGCTCGAAGCGGCGAAGGCCCTCCATTCATGGTCGACTATGCGCGAAAGCTCGATCAGAAAACCAAGTACGTCTTCTCGCGGACGCTGGATGAAGTGACGTG
The DNA here is from genome assembly GCF_011947265.1 of Paenibacillus sp. HB172176. Classification (GTDB taxonomy): domain Bacteria; phylum Bacillota; class Bacilli; order Paenibacillales; family Paenibacillaceae; genus Pristimantibacillus. The sequence continues at coordinate 79,473 of NZ_JAATHD010000010.1, read as the reverse complement.
GCAGAACTCTTTCTTGTTGAAGGGGGCCGTTTCCGAGGAGGTGCCGAAGCTTATAGAGGAAGGGAAGAGGCTGATCGTTAACGGCGGGCCCGGCCTTGGTTCCACCTTGGCGCAACTAGGCTTGGTGGATGAGTATCATTTTCTGATACAGCCAATCGTCGCTGGACGCGGTCCTCGACTATTGGGGGGGATTCATGATCGGCTGAATCTGAAGCTGAGCGGAACCAATTCCTTCGCCTCCGGCGTCATGGTGCTCCGTTATACGCCCATTCGTTAACTGCCAGGCTGATTACCGAGGCTTTTGCGCTATCACTTTATGATCTCATTCAGAGCTGCCGCCGTTAAAAATATGGAGTCGACGCAAACTTCGCATTCGATGAAAAGTTGGAACGCTCGATGAAGAGCTTAAACGCTAACGAATCCTCATAACGTTATTAGTCATTATTCTGCATGATTAGAAATCTAACGAATATTTATAACCTTATTTGCCGTTATTTAGCTGCAAAATCGCTTTTTTGCCGTAATAACGATATAAGTCTTCGTTAGATTTATACAAAGTGCGGCTGGATGAGATTAACGTTATGAGTCTTCGTTAGGTTCTGCTACCCCTTCACCGCGCCCTCCGTCAGCCCCTGCTCGATAAAGCGCTGAATGAACAAGTACACAATCAGCACCGGCACGACAGTGAGCGACACAGCAGTCGCCATGAGGCCGAAGTCCGTGCCGTATTGCGAACTGATTTCGCTCAGCAGAGCCACGATCGGACGCACATTATCCTTGTTCACGAAAATCAAAGCCGAGAACAGATCGTTGTACGACCACAGGAATACGAAGATGCTCGCGGAGGCGAAGGCCGGCTTCGATACCGGCATGAAAATCTTCACGAACATGCTCCAGCGGTTGCAGCCGTCGATGAAGGCCGCTTCCTCGAGCTCCTTCGGAATCGTGGACATATAGCCCGCCAGCACCAGGATGGCGAAGGTCAAGTTGCCCGCCGTCTGCGGGAAGATCAAGCCTCCGTAGGTGTTGACCAGGCTCCATTTGATCAGCAGCTCATAGACGGGAACAACGGTAGCGAAGGCTGGAATCAGCAGACTTGCATATAGAATCGAAAAGATCGCCGATCTCCCCCGGAATCTGAATCTCGCCAGCACATAGGCGGCAAGGCCGCCGAACAGCAGCACAAGCAGCACCACGCCGCCCGACATGATCAAGCTGTTGAGATAGCTGCGTCCGATATTAATGCGGTCGAACGCCGCGGTATAATTCACCGTTATCGGGTTCCAAGCGAGCTTGAAGGAGCTGTTCATGACGTCGCTCGAGATCTTGAAGGAATTGTTCACGAGCCAGAACAAGGCATAGATCGTCGTGAACGACCAAGCGCTCAGGATCAAATAGGACAGGAAGGCGCCCGTCTGAATTTTGCGTTTTGCCCTCGAATGCGGCATGTGAAGCTGTCCTCTTACATTTGGCTGCATAATCGTACACCCCTATTGCTTGCTTAGTATGTGATTTCCTCTCTCTTCAGCACACGATTCGCCAGCAGCGACAGCAGAACGCCGAACACGACGATATAGATCGCGATAGTGGAGCCATAGCCGAAATTCTGATCGACGAGCGCCCGCTTGTACATATAGGTTCCAAGCACCTCCGTGCCGTTCTGACCTCTGGAGAGCACGAAGATGAATTCGAACACCTTGAGCGTGCCTGTTATCGCCAGTGTGATGACAACCTTGATGTCGCTCATGATGAGCGGAATCGTCAGTTGGAACGTTTTCTTCACGCCCGTAATGCCCTCCAGCTTCGCCGCCTCGTAGAAATCCGCCGGGATCTTCGACATCGCCGTCAGGAACAGGACGAAATAGAAGCCCACGTAATGCCATACGGTCGGAACGGCAATCGCCTTCAGCGCCGTATGCTCGCCAAGCCATAGCACCTTCTCCACGCCGAAATGCGCCAGAATCGTATTCAGCAGACCGAATTGGTAGTTGTAAAATAACACAAACAACAGCGCGATCGCCGTGCCCGAGATAACAACTGGGAAGAACAGCACGATGCGGAAGAAGCTCTTGCCGAACGTGATGTTATCGACAAGCACCGCAAGCAGCAAGGCAATGCCGACCTGGAACACGATGACGTATACCATGAGTTCTAATGTATGAAGAGTGGAGGCGCCTAGCTCTCCGTCGGAGAACATCCTCACATAATTGTCGAAGCCTATGAAGGTTTTCTCGAAGAAACCTTTCGTTCGGAAGAAGCTGAAGAACACGCTCTTGAAGAACGGATAATATAAGAAGATGGACATGATGGCAGCTGCGGGCAGCAAAAACATCAAAATATACTTTCGATCACCCTTCATCCTTATCACCTTTGATGTTTATTTGTTGTTGCGCAAGCTGATTATGCAGTAACGGCTGTGGCTTCCTTGAAAAAAACGGGCACTTGCACATGCTCAAAAGAACTACATCTGTCTATACATCTGACTATCAAATGCAGCAGTTGCACTACGGCTATAACGGACTTCATCTGTCTATGAAGTGCAGCACCTGCACCTGCACCTGCACTTGCACTTGCTCCTGCACCTGCACCTGCACTTGCTCTAGCTCCAGCTACAGCTACGGCTAAAGCTCTAACGGACATTTGGTCTCCTTAGACTGCTTTTTTCAGCATCCATTTGCTCTAACGGACATTTCGTCACCTTAGCGGATAAAAAAGGCGCAAACTTAGCTCATTTAGCCCGCTAAGCGGATCAAATGTCCGTTAGAAATCCAAATAGGCTCAAACCAACTTCTAACGGTCGCAGATGTCCGTTACAGATATTGTCGCCGCCCGTGAAGGCAGAGGGGCGGCGACATCCTCCATTTTGCCAATTGCGTCTTGCCTTCGACCTTACAAGCAGCTTTCCTTTTTTCCCAAAGGCATCCCGCTGCATGGCTTTTACTTGCTTTGTAACTTTCTCTTGCTCTCACTCACTTAATTGTTTGCTTTGCTCGCTTACCTTGCTCTCACTCACTTACTTGCCTCACTCGCCTTGCTCTCACTCGCTTACTTGTTTGCCTTACTCGCTTACCTTACTGTCACTTACCGAATTACTCTTACTTACTCCTCTTACTTGTTTGATTCCTCTTACTCGCTCGCGCTTACTCTCACGCGCTTCCCAACTCCAGCTTACTTCTTCGCTTCCACTTCGACCTTCTGCGCTTTCTCCAGAGCCTCCATCGGCGTCATCTTGCCCGTCAATACCGGCTGAATCGTGCCGCGAAGCGTGGTGAAGGTCTCCGGATCCACCTGGCTGTCGATCGGAGCGTTCACGGAGGTTGCGTCCGCCACCATCTTGAAGCCGTCCAACGCCGCTTGAGGCAAGCCTTCGATTTGAATATCCTTGCCTGCTGGAGTACCGCCATTAGCCGTCGCAATCTCGGTAATGCTGTCCTTGTTGGTCATGAACTTAAGCAGTGCAATCGTTGCGTCCTTCTTGGCTGCATTATCATAAGCGGCTTTCGACATATAGAAGCCCGATCCGAATCCGCCGATGACATCTTTGCCTGTTCCCGCACCTCCAGGGATTGCAGGGAAAGGAAGCACCGTTGTATTGTTCTTGACATCATCCGCCCAACCGCCGATTGCCCATGAGCCTTCTATGATCATCGCCGCGAGTCCTTGGCTGTAGTAGTTGCTCGCCATGCCAAGATCGATAGTCGCGGCATCCTTAGGGAATGCGCCCAGATCGTACAGCTCCTTCATCGCCGCAAGGCCCTTCTCCCAGTTCGGATCGATGCCGTTCAACAGACCAGCGTTATGACCCGTTCCGGCCGCGCCAAGCACGAAATGCTCAATCAGGTAGTGGGATTGGTCGAACGGACCCGCCAGAGGCGTAATGCCTTTCGCCGCGAATGCGGATACGGCTGCTTTCATTTTGTCCCAATCGGTAGGAAGCTCCACGTTGTTGTCCTCGAACAGCTTCTTGTTCACGAACAGACCTTCATAGTAGCCTGTCAAAGGAATCGCATAGATGTGGCCGTCGCCCGTCTTGGCGAAATCCAGCGCCGCTGGCGCGAAGCCGTCCTTCCACTCCGGATCGGAAGCAAGGATATCGTCCATTGGAACGACTTTCCCGGCGTCGATAATGTCCTGCGCGTCCGTGCCGATGAAATAGAAGAGCAGGTCCGGCTCGTTGCCGCTTGTCATGTCCGTGTTGACCTTCGTACGGAAGCCGTCATCATTGGCCGACATCGTGTCGTTCTCGATCGTTACATTCGGATTGGCCGCCGTGAAGGCGTCCAGTCTCGCCTGGAAGGCGTCGCGAGCGGCGTCCGTGCCGCCGAAGGTCGAGAAGACGCGAAGCTTAACCGGGTCGGGCTCTTTCTCAGGCTCTTTTGTCGGTTCCGGTGTACTCGTTGCCGTACCGGTATTATTCCCCGTGTTCCCGCCGTTGTTATTATTGCCGTTGTTGCCGCAGGCTGCCAGGAACATCGTCATCACCAGCAGCAAGCTTACAAGCGTAAATGCCGACTTCTTCATGTGTAAAATCCCCCTCAAAATGAATTAGATTTGGAATCGCCCCACTCGTTTCCGATCGGGCTACACTCAAAATGTTAGGGCATAAACACAGCCTTCGTCAACGGATTGGACGGCTTTTTCGGGGGTACATTCCTCTCATTTGGCGGGGGATATTCCTATCGGTTCGAGGGGTACATTTCTACGATTTCGGGGTGAAAATTCTCGCATTGCGCACAGCAAAAACGCCCCCTCTCCAGTTTTAGAGAGAAGGCGCCTTGCAACCTCATCATTTTAACCCTTTACAGCTGTCTTGGCTTTGATTCAGTACGCTCACTGCCTCTGCTTCGAGCGATTAATCTCCCTTGAGCAAGGCGACAATCCGCTCATAGTCGAAGATGCTGCTCTTCATTCGCAATCCAGAATTCTCCCTTCAGCATCTCGTCGGTCAGTTGGATCGTGAGATCTTATGCTACATCCTCAGCGGAGCCTCCTGCAACTCGGCCCGCTTCTGCAGGTAACGGAAGAACGCGATGGACGCCTCCGCTCTCGTCACCTTCTTCAGCGGCAGGAACTTGCCGTCCGCGAGGCTCATAATCTTGAGCCCGACCACGATTGCGGCCTGACCTTTGCCCTCGATGTCCGCTTCGTCCTTGAAGCTGGAGTTGAAGATATAATCATACTGAGCGAGTGTATTGTAGCCCAGCGCTCTGACAATCAACCCCGACATCTCATCGCGCGACACATTCGCATCGGGATTGAAGGAGCCGTCGCCGATATCGATCAAATTCTGATCGAGCGCACTCTCGACATAAGCGAAGAAATCGGAATTTGCCGCCACATCTTTGAAGGAAGCCTGAGATGCCGCACCGTCCGCCGCATCATCCATTGCATAGCTATAGAACCTTCCTCCGCTGCTCGCGAGCACGAGCATCTTGATCAGCTCGCCCCTTGTAATAAGCTCGTTCGGCCGTACCTTGCCGTCGACCAGATCAAGCGCCTTGTAAGCTACCATGAGTTGAAGCGACTCTTCGGCCCAATGACCTTCCGCATCCGTAGCCACGGGCAGCTCCAGCGTGGTTACATCTCCTGTGTCCCGGCTTCTCCACTCACCTGTTGTCGCGTCCAGGAATACGCTCTCCTGCACCGGCTTCGACTCGAGCTGGTAGACAAGCTCGATTGTGACGTCTTGCTCCACTTTATCGCTTATCTGTTCTCCGGACGCCAACATCAGCTTGTATTTCTCCAGCGGAATCGGCTGACCGCCAAGCCTGTACTGTTGATTCAAGCGATATTCCAGCTTGGTGTCATAATAATCAAGCCACTTCTCGGTCGCGGCTTCCGCCGATATCGTCTTAGGCGCAAATTGCGGATAGCTGTCGTCCGACAAATTGGCATCGAAGCTGCGCACCTCTCCAGTGAGCGCATCGATCGTTACGTTGACGCTGTCATAGTCAACAATCGCGTCATGCACCTTGTGCGTGAATCGGATATAGTACGAACCGATATCCTCCGGCAAGCGGCCTTCGTATTGCTCTGCCTTAAGCTCGTTCTCATACAACTCGTCAGTCAACCAAGGCAACAGCCTCTTCACCGTCGCGGCAGCCTTCATCTCGGCTTGCTCCAGCGTAACGGAGGAGGAAGTCGAAGCCTGGCTTTGATTGAATTCATATTGATTATAGCTCTGAACGGTGCCCGTGCTGCCGTCCACCGCAGCGGAGATCGAGCCGACCTCCTTGCCGTCCTTCTTCACCGTCCACCCCAAATACCACTGTGAACTGACGCCGCCGTTCTCATTCTTATTTTCATTATAGTTGGAGGACTGCAGCTCCGCTCCCGCCGGCAGCTTGCCGAACGCCGTCTCCACACTCGCAATCGCTTGCTCCTCCGATATCTTGCCGGGCTTCGGTCGAGACCCGAGCGGAGCGTCGGTCAGGGGCGTTTCCGATAACTCGCCGTAACGGTAATAAGATAACCGGGCATCGTCCATCCTCTCTCCCGAAGCCGCGTCGATTGCGAAGGCTGGCAGCTCGTAGCTGAGCGCAGTCGACGACTGGCTGCCGTTTCCACCGTACAGCTTGATATAATGCAGTTCAGGATCGGCCGCCTCCAGCATAGCCGCTTGGGCTTGCTCCTGTGTCAGATGCCCGGAAGCCTTCCCGAACTCAATCGTGTCGTCCCATTGCATTTGAAAGCTGAGTGCCTGCCCGTCGCTGTTGAACTCCATGTCTATGTAATTGGCAGGAAAGGCAATGCCGTTCACGACTCGCTCGAAGCGCAGTTGATGACGAACCTCGCCGGACAACGGAGGCAGCAGCTGCTTGCCGTAATCCGCATTGAAGGCCAACTGGTTCGCGTAGTCCGGCGCGACCTGGCTAATGAATGTCTCAGCAAGCCCCTTAGCCGCTTCGCGATCTACCTCAAGCGGATAAGTCGGCTTCGCATTGGGGTTGTTCGTATACGAATAGAAGCTCAGCAATTGACCGCTGTCCGCATCGATGGAAGCATTAATGCTGCCCGTTTGTTTGCCGTTCACCCGCTTCACGAAGTCCATCGACCATCGATTTTGCTCGCCATTCACTAGCTTATAGGAGCCATAACTCGTATTCTGAAGGACATACTCCTTCGGCACGCTGACATATTGACGAATCAGCTTCTCTGCTTGTTCCTTCGAGATTTTCGCTTCTGAGGCGTCCCCGCTTTCCTCCGGAATGCCAGCAGCTCCCGATGTTCCGTCGCCGCCGGAGCCGGAAACCGCATTCACGCTTTCTCCTGCCGCCCCGCTGAACATGTCTCCGTCCATATCATTCGCCATCCCCATTGTCGGTTTGTCGGCTGCGTAGGCCGCAGCAGGCAAAGTCAAAGCTCCTGCCAGCATGGCAGCGGTCCACACAAGCGCCGTTTTTTTCATTCTGTTCGACTTCAATTCATACTCCCCCTCTGATCATGGAAATATATTCATCTATTTAGACGATGCGGCTAATGATTTGGTTGCATTCAGGGTCAAATTAATCGATTGGATATGAGAATACGAATAAGCCGGCGCGATTCATGAATCAACGCCGGCCCGGGGAAAGTCTATTTTGCTGCGCGTACAAAAATCTAGAAGCCCATATCCATCGTCTTGCCCGTCTCGGCGTACGTCTTCACATTGCTCATAATGATCGGCCAGCTCTCCCGCGTTCTCTCGTAGGAAGGATGATCATCCGGCCACTCATCATTGATGAGCGTAACCTTGGTGCTGTTGCCAACCTGATCAAGCGTCAGGGTAACTCGCGTTTCAAGATTGGCGTGATTCTCGTTATAGGACGGTCCCGGATGCTCGGTATAGCTCATGACTTTGTTCTGCTCGAACGCAAGAATATTGCCGTAGACATGAACCGTCTCGTCGCCTTCGCTTCCCGGACCAATATAACGGTAAGGAGCGCCAATCTCGAAGGTGGTGTCGAGCGCGCAGCCGAAGAAGATCGCCTTCACCCCTTCTGGGCTTACGAGCGCGTCCCATACCTTCTGCGGCTCCGTGCCGACATAGATTACATAGCTCAACTCTGGTTTCATAGGAATGTCCTCCTTGGGGATACGTGGTTAGTAGTTGCAATGTTGGTAAGCGATTGCTAATCTCTATGATAATAGGCTATCGAAACTTCGTATTGTAAAATTGCGACAATTCCGTATCAACTCAAAGGAGGTGGCAACATTGACGGCTCAGCAACCCGATTCTACCCGAGGCATTCTGAAGCCTGCCGCAGGATTTCAAAACTTCGAATTGGATCGATTCGAGCCTGCAGACGCGCTCCGGCCTTTCGTTGAGAACTATTGGTCGGTGAAATGGGATCTCAGAGATCATGCGCCGTACAAGCAGACGATTCTCTCCTTCCCGTCGGTGAATCTCTCCTTCGAAATCATCGGAGACGAGAGATTCGCGGGCGTCTACGGCATTCCCAGCGCTACATATACGCGTTCCTTGCAGGATGAAGGCATGGTGCTCGGCGTGAAATTCAAGCCTGGCGGCTTCTTCCCGTTCTGGAAACGAAGCGTCGCCGAGCTTAACGATAAGATCCTGCCATTAGAGGGACATGTGGAGACCTCTTCTCAAGATATCGCCTTCATTCTGGAGCAGCATACCGTGGCGAGCATGGCTGAGGCCGCCGAACGGTTCCTGCTTGCGAGACTTCCTGAGCGCGACGAGCAAGCCGAGCTTGCCGGACTAATTGTCGATTGGATCAGCGAGGAGCGTTCGGTCATCTCCGTAGAAAATATCGCTGAACATTTCAGCCTTCATGTGCGCACGCTGCAGCGTCTCTTCAGCCGCTATATCGGCGTTAGTCCGAAATGGGTCATCAAGCGCTTCCGCCTTCAAGAGGCTGCCGAACGCATGAAGCTGGGAGAGCACGACGATTGGACCGCTCTCGCCCAAGAGCTCGGTTATTTCGATCAGGCCCATTTCATCAAGGACTTCAAGGCGATGGTCGGCAAACCGCCCGATGCGTATGCCCGGGAGCTGTCCTGAGCATAGGGCAGTTGCCCGACTCCCACTCCATCTGCATCCTCGGATCCTCGCATCCTTGTATCCTGGATTCTGGATTCTGGATTCTGGCATCCTGGCATCCTGGCATCCTGGCATCCTGGCATCTGCTAGAATGTAACGGACATTTCCGGCTCTTAGAAGCCCATTTCGGTTAAATCCAAATTCTAAAGGACATTTTGGACCCTTAGAGCGACGAATGAACAAATATCAACCTAAGAATGGGCTCTAACAGTCGAAAATGTCCTTTAAAAATAAAAACGAGCTGATTTTGCTGTGTAAGAGTCGAAAATGTCCGTTAGCGCTCGCGACAGCTCCAGCCGCTCCAATAGCTTCGCCTACTCTACACTCTTCAACAGCTCCGTCCACTCCAGCCACTCCGCACCTCCAGCAGCTCCACCCGCCCCAGCCACTCCGCACCTTCAACAGCTCCGCCCGCTCCACCTCTCGAGCTGCGACACCCACTCCACACGCGCCAAAAAAACCGCCTGCCTCGTCCTGAGACGATGAACAAGCGGTTTTTGTTTTACAGCTATAGCTTACATTTGACTCGAAATTTTCGCTTTCAAAGCGTCTTTGCTCTGCAGGCCTACCATTTTGTCGACAGGCTGCCCGTCTTTGAACAAAATCAATGTCGGAATGCTCATAACGCCGAATTGGGAAGCCAGCTCAGGCTCCTCGTCCACGTTGATTTTCGCAATTGTCGCTTGCCCTTCAAGCTCGCCGGCCAATTCCTCAACGATTGGAAGCTGCATTTTGCAAGGTCCGCACCATGGCGCCCAGAAATCCACCAAGGATACGCCGCTTTGCACTTTATCGGTAAAGTTGTCTTTCGTCAGTGCTACTGCCATTCTAATCATCCTCTCTTATCCAAATTATATATGATGATGGGATATCCCGCCCTCATCGCTGCAAATCATTACCCGCTACTGGCAATCATGAATCTGACTGAGCACATCACCAATGGTAATCGTGCTGAAATGCTCCTCCAGCTTCTTCTCCGCGGTACAGAAGATGCCGAACATTACTTGATTCATATTGGAGCCCACTAAGCAATCCATGCAAGGATCGCCCGAGCACCAGCTTGGGATTAAGGAGCCTTGCGCCATTACGCGATAAATATCGGACAGAGTCACCGAAGCCGGATCGATGGTCAGCCTGTAGCCGCCTCCGGAGCCTTCGCGAGTCTCCACGTAACCGCTCTTGCGCAGTCCGCTCATGACCTTGCGGATACGCGCGGAATGCGTGCCGACATTCTCGGCAATCATGTCGCTGCTCGCCATTCTCTCCGGCAAATAAGCTAAATATACGAGACTGTGAACCGCAATCGTAAATTCACTATTCACTGTGAGCTGGCCTCCCTTGCTTGATACTGTAATATTATCAGTTACAGTTGATGCTGTCAAGGGCTGCATAGCGGTATTTTCAATTGAAGCTCTGCCTATTCATTGCACGCGCCATGTGTAGGATATGGATTTCGAGCCGCAATTATTCGCTAATCTTCGAAAGAGGCTTTTGGATAACGAATGTCCCGGAAATCGCGCAGATCGCTTTGTGACGACGATTAGATATGCTTCGCTTTCACCTCTGCATAATTCAGCTTCACCGTCTCGTTCAGAGGCAGACGATCCTCCTTCTCCAGCATCCAATGCAGCAGCTTCCGCTCGAGCGACGAACGGATATCCGAGCAAGCGGGATCATCGAACCGATTGCGAAGCTCGTCGGGATCGCCCGCGAGATCGTAGAGCTCGCCTTCTCCGTTCGCGTAGACGTTCAGCTTCCACTCCGGCGTGCGGATGCTCCTCCCTCTTCCTACCCAAGCGTCGCGGTAAGCGCACCAGACGAAATACCGGTCATCGAACGGATGCTCCGGGCGAACCGTAATATCGGAGACGCGCATGGGCTCTCCTTCCTCGCCGCTCTCGATCACCACATACTCGCGCGCCGAGCAAGGCTCGCCTCTCAGGAAAGGCGCAAGGCTCTTACCCTGAACGCCTGGCGGAATCGGGATGCCGGCCATGTCCAGGAAGGTGGGCATCATGTCGATCAACTCCGCCATCTGCGCGGTCCTGCGCGACCCTCCATAGCCAGGGGCGGCCACGATGAACGGAACGCGGGTGAAGGAATCGTAGAACATGTTATGCTTCTGAATCAATCCATGAGCGCCCATCGAATCGCCGTGATCCGATGTGAACAGGACGACGGTATTGTTCGTTAGCCCCAGCTCGTCCAGCTTCGCAAACACTCGTTCAAGCGTATCGTCAATGAAGCGAATCATGCCGTAATGAATCGCCCGAACCTTGCGGACCAGATCGTCGTCCGCCGTGTCCATGGCGTCCATCAGATGAGCCACGCGCTGCCGTTCCGGCTTCTCCTCCAAGCGGTCCTTGGGCGGAAGCGGCACCGTTGCGGGATCGATCAGACTCGCGTACGGTTCGGGAGCCTGATAGGGCGTGTGCGGATCCGGGAACGACAGCCAGGTGAAGAAGGGCTTCTCGGGATCGCGCTTATTCTCCAGATAGTCGAGCATGGTTTCCCCGAGCAGGTAGGTTCCGCATTTCTCAGGACGCGCCGGATTCGTTCCATGCCCGAGCGGACTTGCCCAGCAAGATCGGGACCACTCATGCGCCGCCTTGCATTCGGGATCATCCCTGTAGCCGTCAACGAGATGGCCATGATCCGCCAGCCGGACGTAATCGAATACCTCCCCAAGCACGCTCGCCTTCCCTGGCTCCGTCATTCCCGCCGAATCATACGTCTTGGCGTTGTCCATGAACGCATGATTCTTGCCGATAAGAGCCGTCTGATAGCCGTTTGCCTTGAGAACCTGGGGCAAGGTAACCTCGGCAGGATTAATCATCATATGATTCGCCTGAACTCCGATTGTAGACGCATACCTGCCCGTGAACATCGACGATCTTGACGGCGAGCAAGCCGGATAATTGCAGAAAGCATGCTCGAAGACAACCCCGCGTTCGGCCAACTTCTCCAGCGCGGGTGTTTTTAATACGGAGTTGCCGTACAACCCAAGCGTTTCCGCCGATTGCTGATCCGTTTGAACAAGAAGCAAATTAAGTCTGTTGCTCATCTCTTTCTCCCTTTCCTCGAAATCTGCGGCCTCTAAGCCCTCAGCCTTTAATGGAGCCGATCATGACGCCCTTGACGAAATAACGTTGAATGAACGGATAAAGCAGCAGCACGGGAGCGCTCGAAACGATAATAACCGAATACTTGATGCTCTCGGCCATCATGACGCGCTCCGTCATGCCGATATCGCCGCCTGTCATGTCATCCTGATTCAGAATAAGAATTTCACGCAGAACAAGCTGAAGCGGATATAAATCGCGATCCTTCAGATAGATCAAAGCATTGAAATAAGAATTCCAGTGCGCTACGCCGTAGAACAGCACCATCACCGCCAGAATCGGCTTGGAAAGCGGCAGAATGATGCTCCACAGCATTCGAAAAAAGTTGCAGCCGTCCATCCATGCGGACTCCTGAAGCTCGCCAGGGATGCTGTTCTGAAAAAAGCTCCGCATCACGATGAGATTGTAGGTCGCGATGGCGCCGGGAAGCAGCATAGCCCACACTGTATTGTTTATCCCCAGATCCTTCACCAACAAATAAGTCGGAATCAAGCCTCCGCTGAAAAACATCGTGAACGTCACAAAGAACATCAGGTAGCTTTGGCCCGGCAGATCCTTGCGGGAAAGCGGATAAGCCGCCAGCACGGTCATTGTCAGATTAATGATGGTGCCCGCCACCGCGTAAAAAATAGTATTGGCATAGCCGTTCCAGATTTTCTCGTTCTCGAAAACCAGCTTATACGGCTCCAATGTAAAGCCTTTGGGGAGCAGCCAAACCCTTCCGTCAACAACGTCAATCGGATTGCTGAACGAGGCGCTGATCACGAATAGCAAGGGATACCCAACCATTATAAAAAGAAGGATAGTGATGCCGTAGACAACGGCGTCGAAGATCTTGTCATCTCTTGATCGCAGCCCGGTATCATTCGATGTATGCATGTTCTCTCTCCTCTACCATAGACTCGAACCGGTTTTTTTCCGCGCAAACCAATTCACCAGCAACAAAAGGGTGAAATCAATCAAGGTATTGAACAGACCGGCAGCCGCCGTATAGCTGAATTGACCGCCTTGAATCCCGTTTTTATAAACGAAGGTCGGCAATATGTCGCTCCTGCTTGCATTCAGCGGATTCTGCATCAACAGCGCCTTCTCGAAGCCAACATCCATCAATGAGCCAATCTGAAGAATGAACAAAATAATGACGGTTGGCAGAATGCCCGGAATCGATACATGCAGGATCCGCCGAAGCCTCGTGGCGCCATCGATTTTGGCCGCTTCGTACAAGGTGGGATCGATGCCGCTAAGCGCGGCAAGGTAAATAATCGAGCCCCACCCCATATGCTGCCAGATGCCCGAGGAGACGAAGATCGCTTGAAACCATTCCGCCTTCTTCATGAAGAACACGGGGTCCATTCCCAGCATCGTCAGCATTTGATTCACCTTGCCGGTCTCCGGATCGAGGAAGATATTCAGCATCCCGACCAGTACGATAATCGAGAGAAAATGAGGAATGTACGTCGTATTCTGCAGCAGCTTCTTCAGCCAGCCGATTCGAATTTCATTAAGCAGCAGCGCCAGCAGGATTGGAATCGGGAAGCCGACAATCAACTGAAGCGCGCTAAGGGAGATCGTATTCCACAGCAAATCCCAGAAGTAAACCGAGGAGAAAAATCGATCAAAATGCTTGAAGCCCGCCCATGGACTATCCATGATGCCCTTCGTCGCAGAGAAATCCTTGAAGGCAATCGTAATGCCGTACATGGGAACATATTTAAACAAAATATACCAGATTACAGGGATTAACAGCATCACGTAGAGTTGATAGCGAATCAGCGCGCGTTTCCATAAAACATGCTTCTGTTTCAGCCCGCCTCGGGGTGATGCTGCCGGTTTCGCAGCCTCCGCTTGCATCCTTTCACGCTCCTGTCTATAGGCCCCTGGAAAAACCGAAGGCGGCGTTCGATTCGCCGCCCCGGGGGCCCTCCTTATTTCATGGCTTCGTACGCCGCTTGATACGCCTTCTCCAGTTCGTCAATCTTCATCTTCTTCAGCGTAGCCGCGTATTCGTCCCACTTATCGAAGCTGAGCTCGCCGATAATGAACCTCGCAACCGATTCCTTCACGTATTTATCAATATCCGCTTTGATCGGGATGATGCGATCCGAGGTTTCCTTGTCGAAGATCGGAGCGCCCAGGACGGTTTCGGGCAAATAATCTTCAATATATTGATTCAGCTCCAACACCTTGTCATTTTCAACGATATTGCCGTATTTCTCTGTCACGACGTAAGGAAAGCCTCCGCCGGGCACCAGATTCACTTCGCCCAGAGATGCCATAAAGCCGCGGGAATCATTCTTGATCGAATCATTGATGACCGGCTTGCCGTCCTTCATCGTATAAGTCTCGCCTTCTACGCCATATTGAAAAAATTTAGATCCTTCCTCGCTGTAGAAATAATCGACCCAACGAATGGCGGCTTCCGGGTTTTTGTTCTCCCTGGTAATCGCAAACGTACCAATCGGCGCGGCAATCGGTCCGGTAGCCGAGTAGATCTGATCGCCATGTGGACCCGTAATCGGCGCCATGCCGGTGAATTGATTCTCGACCTGCAAGAACGGATCGGAGGCTTGAATAAAGAACATGCCGATAAGGGCCTGGGACAAATTGCTTCTCCAGCTTGGCAAATCACCGGCATAGAAGTCTTGCCACAACAGCTTCTCGCTGTAGAGCCGATTCAGAAATTGCAGCAATTCCTTGAAACGGTCATCCGCCAGCCAAATTCGAGCCTGTCCGTCCTCGATGTTGAGCTGATAGCCCATCTGCTGCTCCAGGCCGAACGAGCCCGAGAATGTGGAATACACCATTCCAATATCCCTTAAGCCGAGCGCTATCTCATCCTTCTTGCCGTTGCCGTTCGGATCGTTGTCGCGGAACGCGCGGAGCACCGTGAACAGCTCGTCGATATTCGCAGGCGCTTCCATATTAAGCTTGGCTAGCCATTCCTTGTTGATCCAGATCTTGTCCGAACGGCCCGAGCTCTGCAGGCGCACGCTTGGCAGCGAGTAGATATGCCCGTCGGCAGCCGTCACCGATTTTTTCACTTCCGGATAATCCTCGAAAATTTTCTTCAGATTGGGTGCGTTGTCGTCTATCAAATCCTCGAGAGGAATCAGCATTTGCTCCTGCTGTCCGTAGCGTGAAATATCCGTATTGGTCAGACCGGCCCGAAGGAAAATATCCGGCAGCTCATTCGAGGCAAACAGCAAATTCCGCTTCTCGTCGCAGCCCTGTCCGCTCGATGGAATCTCGTCGAATTGCAGCTTGACGTTGCTCATTTTCTCGTATGCCTTGAAAATCAGAACATCGCCCCATTCCGCCTGATTCGGATCCTTGCAGCCGAATACCTTCATGGTGACGGCCTCATTCACGATCGGAAAGCCCGACTCAGTGAGATTTGTTCCCGTTTCCGAATGGTTGGAATCGGAATCATTCTTTTCCTTTGCGTTGCTGCAAGCCGATGTCAGCGTCGTTGCCGTCAAGACAGTCGCAAGCATCGTGAACATAAGCTTCCTCGTCCTCGCCTTCATTTAACCCTTCATCCCCTTTTCTCATTATCATGGTCCCCACTCTTATGCAAAGGCTTACATTCGGGAACTTGAAATCATTATAAACCGGGGGAGCTTGTGAAAGCGTTTCACATTTATGCACTTTCGTATCACATTTATGAAGCCGTCTTCAATGAGATCGTCCTTGTATGCGTTGCATGTAGGCATATGGCGTTTCGCCTGTCGCTTCCTTGAACACGCGGATGAAATAGCTGTTGCTGCTGAACCCCAGCTTGGCATGAAGCTCTTTGAGCGGCGTATCCCCTTCAAGCAAAAGCTGCTTGCCGCGTTCGATGCGCTGCTCCGTCAGCAGGCCTGTGAACGTCCGGCCGGTCTCTTCCTTCACTAACCGACTTAAGTACGATGGCGTGATGCCTAGACCATCCGCGGTTTCCTCCAGCGTAACGCCTTCGCGGTATCGCCCGGCGATGATCTGCAGCGCTTGCCGTACATGACGCGAATAGCCGGAAGAGAAATGACGACTTTGGAGCTCCTCGGCCAACTTCGTATAAATACAGCAGACCGCCGATCGCGCTTGGGCGCTCGTCAGGCCGGGGCGCTGGAATATCGATAGCTCCTGCACCATCCAGGCAGCCGAAAGATTCGCCTTCCGCGCAATTTTGGCCGCGATTTGCACCAGCTCCGCGGATACTCGTTCCAGAGGCATCGTCTTGGCTTGCCCTTGCTTCCCGGCGCCCATGATATCCTGAATGACAGCTATCGCCTCCTCCGCATCGGCCGCCTCCATAGCGGCGAGAAGCCGCTTCTCGTGCCCGATGGTCACAAACGGAGCCTCCGAAGAATGTCCGTCATGGACAAACCGGCTTTCCTGTCTTTCCAGTTGTTGAATAAGTCGACGATAGACCTCATTGCTCTGCTCGAGCATGGAGAAGCTCGGACTGATCAGAAGCTTGGCTGCCAAGTTCATATACAGCTTCAGCGAAGATTCCAGACGGGAGCCCTTGGCCGCGACCCGCTGCGCTGCCGCATGCTCGCTTCTCTCCTTGCCGCTGACAATCAGCATAGCCCAGCGTCCGCGATCCAACGCTACGGTGCAGCTCCATGGATATCCGCCGACGGCTTGATCGCATAAATCGGTTATCGACTTTAGATACGGAATTAATTCCTGCTCTTGCATGCGCGCGGCGAGTACGTCGTAGTGGGCAAGCTGTATAACCATAAGAACAAAGCTCGATTGCTCCCTGCTCAAGCCGCTCTTCGAGAAGTAGCTTTCCAAAGGATGCAAATCGGAATCTACGCCCATGAAATGATCGTGAAGAACGGTTCTGGCCAATGCCATGTCCGCAAGCTCCGTTGCCTGCTTCCGTGCTTCGCTCTCCTGAAGCTGTTTGCGGATATGGCCGATTACAGCGCCGAGCGTATCGGGAGATAGCCGATGCTTCAACAAATAATCGACCGCTCCATGGCTAAGAGACCCCCGAACGTACTCGAAAGAATCATAACTGCTTAGCACGATTACTCTCAAAAGAGGATTGGCGGCAAGCAGTTGACGAATTAACTCCAAGCCGGTCATGCCCGGCATGCTCATATCGACGATTACGGCATCCGGCCTCTGCGACTCCACCAGTTCCAGCGCTTCGTGTCCGTCTCCGGCTTCTCCGCACAGCACGAAGCCTTCCTTCTCCCATTCCAGAATGGAACGAAGGTGATTGCGCACCAGCGGTTCGTCATCGATGAAGGCGATTTTCCAGTTCATGCTTTTGCCCTGCCCTTCTCTTTGCATTGCGGAAGCCGCAGCTCCACCGTCGTCATCATGCCCGGCACGCTGACAATCGACAATCCATACGAATCTCCGAAGGTAAGCCTTATGCGGTCCTCCACATTGCGGATCCCAATGCCGGTACCCTCCTGTGCATCCGTTCCGGATTCAGGCTTATGGATGGCTGCGATTTGCTCCTCCGTCATTCCCGTGCCATTGTCCGTCACATCGATAATCAAATCGGAATGATTACCGCAATAGCATTTGATCGTAATCATACCTCCTCGCTCCGATGAAACGCCAAACCCGTGCAACAGCGCGTTTTCCACGATCGGTTGAAGCACAAACTTCGGAATCAGATATTCCAACGTCTGTTCTTCCGCATCGATGCTTACGGTAATTCGATCCATAAAGCGATATTTCTGAATGCTCAAATAGCGCTTCAACAGCTCGAGTTCTTCGCGGATCGAAATCAGATCCTGTTTCTGATCCACGGCGGAACGCATGAGCTCGACGAGAGCCGACGAGATTTCGCCAATATTCGGCACCTGCTGCATTTTGGCCAAATAATTAATCGTGTTCAGCGTATTATAGAGAAAATGCGGATTAATCTGCGATTGCAGCGCTCGGTATTCGGCTTCCCGCTTTTGCCTGCCCCGCTCTTCCGTCTCCTCCATCAGCTCCTGAACATGCGTCATCATAGAGGAGAACATCACGCTAAGCTGTCCCACCTCATCATCCCCTTGAATGCGCGGCCTTGCCTTTAATTGTCCTTCCCGAACGCGCTTCATCGTGTTGTGCAATCGCTTCAAATTTTTAGTAATCTGTCTCGAGAGCACGATGGAGATCATATGCACGGCCAGCAACACCAGAAGCGTATTCAGAATGAGATGCTTGCGAATCTGCTCCACCTCCCGCAGCAGCTCCCTTGTCGGAACCATACCGATCGTGGTCCAGCCTGTGAGCTCCGACGCAATCTGTACGGTTAAATACGTTTCTCCCCCGGCCGGCTTCAGATGACTTCCGGAATCCGTTCCCGCCTCCCTGCTCACGTCCTCCATCGCCAAAGCCAGATTCGGCTGCCCGCTTTCATTAGAACCGCTGTAATAGATCATTCGGCTCTGGCTGTCGACCACGCCGATGACACTCCCCTTCAAAGGTTGAATTTCGAAGACCCGTTTCATGAAGTCGGTATGAAATTCGATCACGCATAGCCCAATGCTCTTCCCTCCCGCCAATAAAGGGCGAATAAGAAACATGGAGTTCTCCGTTCCATTGTCGAATAGCACATGCCTTTGATTGTTCCGCAAATCCTCGTTCTCAAGCAGCCTTTGCAGCTTGGACCGACTGATCCTCGCAGAGCCGTTCTGAAACAGCTTGCCGTTATAGCCGATAATCGAAATTCGCTCTATATAGGCTTTATACGCCGCCATAGAGGTGATATAATCCTCAACCAGCTTCTTCTCTTTGAACCACTCATACGAAGGAGCGGCCGTGTCGCTAAGCAAGCTTTGAGCCATCATGTCCCGGGTAACAATCACCTTGGCGATTTGATCGGCTTCCTCCATTGTGGAGCGAAGCTTCTCATCCGCTCTTCGAATGCTGTCCGAAATATAGGTTGTCGCATTCTCCTCAATAACGCTCGAAGCGTTTCGATAGGTGCTGTACGAAATCGGAATGATTGCCAAGCAGATCATAATGCTGAAGGCCATGAACATTTTCCCCTGAATCGTGCGCATGTAGTTTCCTCCGTCTAATGTAAACGCTGTCACTCTGCCTTAGAGACCGTGTGATACAATCAAATAGTAGCATAGTGAGTGAAGGACAACCGATTAACCATTATGCATATTCGATTATGATGACAGCAATGAACAAGGAGGTCTGTATGCCGTTGGCTATTCTCAGCAGGATCAAATTTATTGAAGAACTCTTTATCCGAATGGCATGGGTTATCGAGAATGTCGTGGAGGCCGAGACGGAATTCCCGCGTGCCAGTTACCCGAATACGATTATATGGCTCGTGCTGGACGGTGAAAGAACGATAGAGGTGAACGGTTTCCTACATGAGGTGCGAGCAGGAGATATTGTCGTCATCCCGCCTCAAACACCTCGCATCGTGTTATTGGGCAAGCCGTCCTCCGCCCCGTTCCACTACTATTCAATCGGCTGCGATATCAAGATAGGCTCCCTGAACTTCGTGGAATTATACAAACTGCCTTTGCAATCGACGATTAATGATACATCCGCCCTTCACGAGCTGGCGGAGCTGACCGCGAAGCTTCTGTCGCAAGCCCTGGCAGTAATCAAAACGCTTAACGCCTTGAATCAACCCCAACTGATTATCGGCAAGGTCGACACCGATGAAACGATCGCGCTGCTAGCCGTAAACGCCTCGTTCCAAGCCTGGTTTATTCGCATCCTGGACATTCTGCGACGCCATTTGCCTGACTATCCTAAGGAAATCGATTCCCGCATCAGCCGGCTGTGCGACTATATGCAAGCAAACCTGGACAAACGGCTGTCGCTGTCGAACCTGGCCCAATACCTGTATATCAGCGAAAGCCATCTCCGTCTCCTCTTCCGGACAACAATGGGAATGCCGCCCTCTGAGTATTTGCGGCAATTGCGTCTGCAGCGAGCAAAGGATCTTCTCGTGAATACATCCTATTCATTGAAGGAAATCGCAGAGCTTACAGGCTTCCAGACGTTGAACCACTTCAGCCGAATGTTCCGGAGATATGAGTCCATCCCGGCCATTCAATATCGGAAACGTTATTATGGAGCCGCTCAAGGGTAGTCCGCGGCTTCATTCCCCCGTATTCAACCGCCAATTTCGGATATTCGTCCCCGACACTTCAATATTTTATGGAATATCGATGATTTTCGTTGTCATGAAACAGGATGGGACACGAATACATATGAAGGGAGTCTCCACTATTGCGCTTCTTGGGATCAGAGGAGGTGATAAGTATGGGTTTGTTCGGTAGTTCTTGGGTAACCGTGCGAACGGAGAGCGGCGCCAGAGCGGATGATATCGACCGCTTGTATGCCAATTTCAAGGCCGAGGGATTGAAGGCCAAGGTGACGATGGAAGGCAATTCGATCAAAAGAATTCATGTGAAGAAGAACGATATCGATCGCGCTAAGGAGTTGATGGAAGCCTTCGACGAGAATAGCTAATCTCCCGCTCACACATACATCAGCATGTTCGGCGAACAAAGCCGATGATGGCGTTCGTTGTCAGATAACCGGCTTATGCCCGCTAATGGCAAGCCTTGGCATTGTTGAAGCAGCCTCTTTCAGGGGCTGTTTCTTTGCATGAGGTTATTCTCATCTATGCAACTTTAATAGAGCTTTCGGCGTTACATTAGTATGCGCAATCTTTTATTTACAATTCATTATCATTTCTAGTCTATGATTTACAGTCTATTTCCTTGCGCGCGCAATTGCGAGAGTGATACTATGGACAAGATACGCGCGCTTTCGCGCTCCCAATCCAGCAGTGAGAAAGGTAGACGAATGAAATCGAACATGCCTGTAAAAAAAGAACATATTCCCGAGCTGCAGATCGTTCGGGCGCTTGCCATTCTTGCCGTTATCTCTGTTCACGCGACGGCCTCGGCTACCATCGACATGAAGGATTCAGCCTATTATTTCTTCTATAACTTTATTAACATCTTCATGCGCATCGGCACGCCTACTTTCATTATGCTCAGCAGCTTTGTCCTGTTCTACAGCTATTATAACCGTCCGCTGGACCGCAAGCTGGTGACCGGCTTCTATAAGAAGCGGCTCTTATATATTATTATTCCCTATGTGCTATTCTCTATTATTTATTTTGTTAGAGTGCGGCTTGCCGTTCATTTGCCTGTCTTCTCTATGGACTCGCTTCATGATTTCCTGGACGATCTCTGGCAAGGCAAGGCTTATTCGCATCTCTACTTCATCTTCATAAGCATTCAATTCTATCTCATGTTCCCGATTTTGCTGGCCATTACGAAGCGTTGGAAGAAGACGGCCTACTGGCTCATTCCCCTTGGATTTGCCGTACAATGGGCATTCGTGCTTTGGAATCTGTATGATTGGCAGCTCTCGAACAAAGGCAGCTGGTCGCTCTCTTACTTCTCCTACTTCATGACGGGCGCGGCGATGGGGATCTTCTATCCTAAGCTTCGCGCCTATGTCGCGTCGAGGGAAGACGGGGGCAAGCCGCTTGGCGTGCGCTTGCTGGTCTGGGCGCCGATCTACGCGATCTGGCTTGGCGTTGCCATCACCCATGTCGTGATTTGGTACAACGCAAGACTGTACAATACGATCTACCCTGCTGTCTGGTATGAGGAACTGTGGGCGTTCCATACGTTCTTCGCAGCATTAGCGCTGATTGGCGCGGCTTACTTTATCCATCGGCATCTGCCGAGATTCGTATCGGCGACATTCTATCGGCTTGGACAGCTGTCCTTCGGCGTTTATTTGATTCACTTGCTATTCTTGTCCATTTACGAAAAATATATGCCTAATTTCGGCTCGGCCATGCTGGAGCATTTCCGCTATCTCGGGGGCTGGCTCGTCATGCTGCTGGCTTCCTGCCTGACCGTAGCCGTAATTGCAAGATGGGTTCCCTGCTCCTGGATGCTGTTCGGCAATGTGCCGAAGAAGGGTTTGCTGGTAGGGGGCAACGCTCCATCGAAGGAACGTCAACGAAAATCAATGCGGAACCTTATTGCGCTAGCTCTTATCGCAGTCTTGCTTCTAACGACCGGGGCAGCGAGCTTCTGGATGCAGAAGAATGATACGACCAACAAAAATAAGCGGCAGGAGTTAATGCCCGTCGTGTCCGTTGCCGAGGTTCAGCCGAGCTATGATGTCATTGTCGTCGGCACCGATCCCGAGGGCATCGCCGCGGCGATCTCCGCAGCTCGCAATGGAGAGCAGGTTCTGCTGGTGGACGGCAGAGGAAGACAGATTCTTGGCGGGCTTGCCACTGTCGGAGGCCTTAACACATGGGATCTGAATTATTCGCCGGTGCAATCTGCCTTGTCCGGCAAGCATAATTTCCTGAACAAGGGCATCTTTCAGGAATTTTACGATCTGCTCGAAGGAACCTCGTTCGATGTGAATACAGCGGCCAACGCGCTCTACGAAATGGTGAAAGCCGAGCCGAACATCGATCTATTGATGAATGTGCGGCAAATGGAGCCGATCGTTGCGACAGCCGAGGACGAGGACTCTGCCAGCGATTCGACTGGCGGCACAGACGGGGATGTTGCTCCGAACAGCGTTTCGACCGGAGGCACAGACAGCGTGACAGGCAACACAACCGGCGCTGCGGGAGATGACGCTGGCAGCAACACCGTCGACGAAGCAGGCGCTGCCTCTGGAGACGAGGCCGATACCGATCAATCCGGCGACGTGAAGGTCGTCGGCATGCGAATCACCATGGCGGACGGCACTGTCGCGGAGCCTGCGGCCGCAGCGGTCATTGACGCGACGCAGGACGCCGATATCGCCGCCGCCGCTGGCGCGCCGTATACGATGGGACGCGAGGATATCGGCGATCCGGACGCGCAGATGGCGGTTACGCTGGTTTTCGCCATGAAGGGCGTGACACAGGAGATTTGGGATTCGTTCGCGCAGCATCAAGGCACTGGCATCGACTCGATGAGCGCCTGGGGCTTCCCGGAGGCGAAAAATTATGTCTCCAGCGATCCCGAACGCATCAGGATGCGGGGTCTCAATATCGGGCGCCAGAATGACGGCACGATTCTTATTAACGCGATGCATATCCTCGGCGTAGATCCGCTTGATCCGGCAAGCCGAGCAGAGGCGATCAAGCTTGGTCAAGAGGAAGCGCCGCGCATAGCGGCTTATCTGAAAGACACGCTAAAAGAATTCAAAGATCTTGATTTTGCCTATACCGTTGATGAGCTGTATGTACGGGAAACGCGTCATATTGAAGGCGAGTACCGCTTGACGATGGTTGATCTATTGCATAATCGCGACTATTGGGATGCCGTTGCCTACGGCTCCTACGATGTTGATATTCAAGCTAGCGAGGCAGACACTGGCTACGTGCTCTATTCACCTGCTCAATATGGCGTTCCGTTCCGCACGCTCGTTCCGCTTAAGGTGGATGGATTGCTGGTCGTTGGACGCGCTGCCAGCTTCGATTCCTTACCGCATGGCAGCGCGCGAGTGATTCCGGTCGGCATGGCGACCGGACAAGCAGCCGGCGCGGCCGTGAAGCTCGCAGTCGAGCAGGGCGTCACCGTACGCGAGCTTTCCCGGTCGAAGGAGCTGATCGCGGAGCTTCGCTCAAGATTGGTTGATCAGGGCATGGACTTGACGATGAACGCCATCGACACGCCTGATTATTTAAGCAACAAAGCTTCCAAGGGATTGGATATGGCGGTCAGCATGCTGCTCACCAGCGGCGGAGAGACTAACAGTCAGTTCGAACTTGACGGCGTATCCAATAGGCAGCGAATTGTCTACAGCATGAATCGCGTAACGAAAGCACACCCTGATTTCTTCAAAGGCGATCCATCGGTCGCGATTGCCGGCATCGAGGATGCGGACAAGCAGCCAGTCTCGGTTGACCAGGCGGTTAAAACGATCGCCAATGCGATTGATAACGAGGAAGCGCCGCAGCTGACGGTAGAGGAAATGCTGTCGCGAGGCTGGATTGCTCAGTCCACCTTGGATCAGATAA
The DNA here is from genome assembly GCF_011947265.1 of Paenibacillus sp. HB172176. Classification (GTDB taxonomy): domain Bacteria; phylum Bacillota; class Bacilli; order Paenibacillales; family Paenibacillaceae; genus Pristimantibacillus. The sequence goes on along the minus strand of NZ_JAATHD010000010.1, from coordinate 55,331 downwards.
CGAATCCTGACTCGCTCACGAACGGTGAATTCTATATGCTGTTGCGAGATGTGATGGAATTTTATGCGAATGTTGTGTATGAGTAGGCGCTTGCCGAAGATAAAGCAGTAGCAGTATGAATGAGCGGGCCCCTTATCTCGAATTCCATAATGGGATGATTCGCGGATCAGGCTTTCGGGTAATAGAGAGAAAGACATTCAACTTGCAGTGCCCATAGCGGCGTATCAAGGATTGAATGCTCAATCTCTCTTACGAAGGAAGTGTTATATATGGCCGATAAAGTAGCGTTCTTGCTAGCAAGCGATTTCGAGGATTCGGAGATGCAGCAACCGTATGATGCTGTAACCAGAAACGGTAATGAAGCCATTATTATAAGCTTGGAGAGGGGCGTTGAGCTGAAGGGCAAAAAGCGCAGCATCGCCTACACCTCTCATCTGTCGATTGAGGAAGCAAGGGCTGGCGACTTTGACGCCCTCATCATTCCCGGAGGCATGTCTCCAGCGCATCTGATGGAGAACGAGCTCGTCTTGAATTTCGTGCGCGAGATGAACAGGCAAGGCAAGCCAATCGCCGCAATATGCCACGGCCCTCTGCTGCTTGAGAAGGCCGGCATCGTTTCCGGACGAAGCCTGACCGCCTATCCCGAGCTGCAGGATGAGCTTAGCGAAGCAGGCGCGCACTATATCGATCAGCCGGTCGTGCTTGACGAGAACTGGATTACGTCCCGCACACCTCACGATGAGCCCTACTTCATAGAGGAAACGCTGAAGAGGCTAAGCGTGAATGCATATTAAGCAGGTGCCGCATAATCACCAAGTCGCGTCGCCGAGCTGAGCGGCTGTCGCTTCCGCAAGCGCAGAAGTGGATTTGCTCCCTCATAATAAGCTACCAATACGATAAATCAACCATTAAACTGGAAAAACTCCTGCTTATTGAGAACGATTTGGCGGAAATCGCCTCGTTTCGGAAAATAAGCAGGAGTTTTTCCATGTTATCATCTACATTTCTCTTAATAAGGGAGATATGCTGGAGGAATTCCAGTACAAATGACTGCTTAGACGCGACATGCAGCGTTGCTAAGAAATCGCATAGGACGATGCCGGGAGTAGTCGCGCTCTTCTCTGCCACATTCTGTCCCCAGCTTCGCCTGTCCTCATTCACCTAACAATCTTCTTCTACTTCGCCTGTCCTCATTCTCCTTATCAATCCTCTTCTACCCTTTTCTACTTCGCCTTTCCTCATCTATCCTACTGCTCTCAGCTAGTTCGCCGCCTCACTGCCTGAGCATTTCCCGCAGCGCCTTCAGGAACGCATCCATCTCTTCATCCGTACCGATGCTGACGCGCAGATACTGATCGATTCTCGGGGAATCGAAGTAGCGCACCAGCACGCCTTCCTCCCGCAGCTTCAGGAACAGCTCCTTCGCGGCGCGCTCGGGATGGGAGATGAAGACGAAATTCGCCTTCGAGTCGGTCACGATGAAGCCCAGCTCGCGCAGCTCCGACATGACGCGATCTCTCGTCTCGATAATACGGTCCGTCGTTTCGCGGAAATAAGCGGCGTCCTGCAGAGCGGCGACCGCCCCTTGGAGCGCCAGCCTGTCGAGCGTATAGGAATTAAATGAATTCTTGATCCGGTTCAGCCCGTCGATCAGCTCGGGAGAACCGATGGCGAAGCCGACGCGAAGACCGGCAAGCGAACGCGACTTGGATAAAGTCTGAATGACCAGCAACTGCGGATATTCGTCCACGAGCGAGACAGCCGATTCGCCTCCGAAGTCGATATACGCCTCATCGATAATGACCGCCTGATGCGGATTGGCGTCAAGCAGCCGCCGGATCGCATCGAGCGGCAGCAGCTTGGCCGTCGGCGCGTTCGGATTCGGCATGATGATGCCGCCATGCTCGCCCGAGAATTGCTCCAGCGGAATTTCGAAGCTCTCATCGAGCTCGATCAGCTTCGGCTGCAGGTCGTACAGCTTCGCGTACACCTTATAGAAGCTGTACGTAATATCCGGGAATAGCACAGGCTTCGCCGGGTTGAAGAACGCCGCGAACGCGAAGGCCAGAATCTCGTCCGAGCCGTTGCCGACGAAGATTTGCCTCGGCGATACACCGTAATGCTCGGCTGCTGCGCATACCAGATCGTCGCAGGTCGGATCCGGATAGAGTCGCAGATCACTGTTAGCCGCGGCAGCAATCGCCTCCAGCGCCTTCGGCGAAGGCGGATAAGGATTTTCATTCGTATTCAGCTTAATATAGGATTTATCTTTGGGCTGCTCCCCCGGCACATAAGGCGTGAGCGAAGCAGCAAGCGGACTCCAGAACTGACTCAATAGCCTATCTCCTCTTCTTCATCAGCAGCCGTCTCGTTAACAGCAATCCGAACCAGGCGCCGATCGTATTTAATAGAATATCATCAATATCGAAGCTGCCGACCTTGAACAGCATTTGCAGCATTTCGACGAAAAAAATAATAACGATACACACCGCAACAAGCGACAAGCTGCGGGCGAATCTTGTATTGAGCAGCGGCAGGAAGATCCCGATCGGGATGAATAAGACCAGATTGCCGAACAAATTTTTGACCCATGCCTCCATGGTGAAGTGATCCCGATATTTCACATATCGCTTAATCGTATCGAACGGCGTCCAATTGAAGACGAGGCCGTCATGTATGGAACGGTCGCGAAAATACAGCAGATTGATCATGATGAGCGCATACAGCACGGCAAGCCCCAATAGCAACAGATTCACGCCATAATGCTTACTGTACGCTCTGTCGAATAGCTTAACGGCAATCACCTCGCTTCATTCATTTCTCCTGCCGCAGAAATTCGCTTGCCGGAAATAACGAGATCTCTCTCGATACCGTCCAAGACCGCCACGCGGGGCAGAAAGCCCCATTGCTCGAAGCCGTATTTCGCAAGAAGCGAAAGGCTTGGCTCATTATGGCCGAATACGAAGCCGAGCAAGGTCGTAATTGCAAGCCTGGGACTCTCCGCGATTGCCTGTTCGATTAGTGCCGATCCCAGGCCCTGCCCCCGATAAGCCTCGGCGATATAGATGCTGATCTCTGCCGTCCCGTCATAAGCCGGCCTCCCGTAGAAGGATTGAAAGCTAAGCCACGCGGCGATCTCGTCGCTCTCCCGTCTCCGCGCCACCCAGATCGGCCTCTTGTCCGGGGAATGCGCCTCGAACCAGCCTCGCTTGCTCTCTATCGTGGCAGGTTCCAGATCGGCGGTAACCATGCGGCCCGCAATCGTGGAATTATAGATCGCCACAATGCCGCCCAAATCGGCAGGCTCCGCATCCATGATGTCAAAATCCATTATTCTCTTCAGCTTGGAAGCACCTCATTCTATCCTACGTTCCCTATACCGGTTATAGTCGTCCTGCGTGTTGAGATTCACAAGCTCCGATTCTTCTTCCGCGGAAAGAGCGTGCAGCTCCATCGTTCGAATCCGCTCCAGGAAGGACATGAACCGCAATTGATCCGCTTGGAGCGCTTCGCGGGCATGACGAGCGGCGCTTGTCCGATACAGCCCATGGAAGGGCTGGCCCTCGACATGAATCGCATCTTCCCCGTCGCCGCATGCGTCGATTAGCCGCGCAAGCAGCGATCGACTGACCTTCGGCATATCGCATGCCATGACGAACACATAACCGTCTCCCTGCAAGGCGGTCAATCCGGCATGCAGGCCGGCGAGCGGGCCCTTCCCGGCATACTGATCCGTAACGAAGCTTACCCGTTCCGCATATTCGCCCAGCAGCTTACGATAGACATCCGCCCGTTCGCTCGTTCCCGCAGCGACAACGAGCGATTGCGTCAGAGGCAGCATCTGCCTCACGAGCCCCGTCAGCAAAGCTTCCCCGCCGATCATCAGCTGAGCTTTGTCCTCTCCCATGCGCCGACTTAAGCCGCCCGCAATGATCAAGCCGCGCAGCGGCTCGCCGTCCGCGATCAGATAGGGATGCTCCTCTTCTCGCCCCGTCGGTCTGCCCGGCACTTCGAGCTCTTGATTCCTGTCCTCTCGCGACATTCCGTCACCGCCTTCTGCCGCTATTCATCACCGGCTCGCTTTGCTTCCCCAATCGCCGTCTAGCATCGCCACAGATCATTTTCGGGAACGAAGCCCTTGACGCAACTGACGCAACGTTCAACAACAGCCTGCCAAGCTGCATGCTTGACAGGCTGTTGCATTGCCCGGGCTCTAACCTGCCCTAAGCCTTGGCCGGATTGAAGGAGCTCTTCAGCGAGACGATGCGATTGAACACCAGCTTATCCTCGTTGCTGTCCTTCCCGTCTACGCTAAAATAACCGTGCCGGAACATTTGGAATTTCTCTCCGGGCAAGACGCCCTTCATATTCGGCTCTACGAAGCCTTCCAGCGTCTGCAGCGAGTTTGGATTCAGGCGCTCCATGAAATCCTTGTCCGCCAGCTCTTCGTCGTTCAGCATGAGCGGCTCGAGCAGTCGGAATTCCGCTGGAATCGCCTGCGAGGCTTCCACCCAATGAATCGTGCCCTTCACCTTGCGCTCCGTGAAGCCCGTGCCGCTCTTCGTCTTCGGATCGTAGGTGCAACGCAGCTCCACGACCTCTCCCCTCTCGTCCTTGATCACTTCTTGGCACGTAATGAAATACGCATGCTTCAGTCGCACCTCGTTGCCGGGGAACAAACGGAAATACTTGCTTGGAGGATTCTCCATGAAATCATCCTGCTCGATATAGATTTCGCGGGAGAACGGAATTTGACGGATGCCCATCGCTTCATTCTCCGCGTTATTCTCCGCATCCAGCAGCTCCGACTCGCCTTCCGGATAATTCGTGATGACAACCTTCAGCGGCCGCAGAATCGCCATCGTGCGCATCGCCTTCAGCTTCAGATCTTCTCTGATAAAATGCTCCAAATACCGCTCGTCCACTACGCTGTTGCTCTTCGCGACCCCGATCTCGCGGCAGAACGCGCGCAGCGCTTCCGCCGTATAGCCTCTGCGACGCATGCCGCTGATGGTCGGCATCCTCGGATCATCCCAGCCGTCAACGACGTTCTCGTCCACCAGCCGTTTCAAATACCGCTTGCTCATAATCGTGTTCGTCACGTTCAGACGGGCGAATTCGTATTGATGCGGCGTCGCTTCCATCTCGCATTCGCTAATCGCCCAATCGTACAGCGGGCGATGATCCTCGAATTCCAGCGTGCAGATTGAATGCGTGATGCCCTCGATCGCATCGCTGATCGGATGCGCGTAATCGTACATCGGATAGATGCACCATGCGTCTCCCGTACGGTGATGATTCGAATGCGAGATTCGGTAGAGCACCGGGTCGCGCAGCGAAATATTCGGCGAAGCCATATCGATCTTCGCCCGAAGCACGCGCTCTCCGTCCTTGAACTCGCCTGCGCGCATCCGCTCGAACAGATCCAGGTTCTCCTCCACGCTGCGACCTCGATACGGACTCTCCTTGCCCGGCTCGGTCAGCGTCCCCCGCATCTCGCGAGTCTGCTCCGCATTCAAATCGCAGACATAAGCCTTGCCCTTCTTAATAAGAAGCACCGCGCGATTGTACATTTCCTCGAAATAATCGGAGGCGAAGCGAAGCTCCTCCCAATCAAAGCCAAGCCAGCGCACATCCTCTTGAATCGCGTCTACGTATTCTGTATCCTCTTTGACCGGATTCGTATCGTCGAACCGGAGATTCGTCTTGCCGCCAAACTCGTCGGCCAGCTCGAAGTTCAGACAAATCGACTTCGCGTGGCCGATATGCAGATAGCCGTTCGGCTCGGGAGGGAAGCGAGTTACAACCTCCTGCACGCGGCCGCTCTTCAGATCGTCTACAACAATGCTTTTGATAAAGTTAGATGATGTCTTGTTCTCCACTGCGCTTTCCATTGCGACCAACCTTTCCCAAGGGAAATATTTATCCTTATATCATACACAATATCCGGCCAAATTACACGCCCCGACTGTCCCATACAGTGCTAAAAACAAGGGTTATAACCACAAGAAACGCTTTTGAAACGCAAATTTTGCATTTCTTATATGAGAATCTTCTCACTTTCAACACAAAACTACAAAATCTCATTATTATAAGCTTTAGAGATTCATAGGAATGATTTGCCTAATTCCCTATCGGGAAACGGGGGAACCACTTTGGGTGAATTGGTCTTGACGCATGCATGAACAAGCGGCGCCTGAGAGACCATAGGGAAAACCTTCAACCGAACCCCACAGCTAACCTCGTCGGCACCGGAAGGAGAACTACAACTTGAAGAAGAAGTTCAGCGTTTTGGTATTGGGACTTACCCTGCTCATCGCTTTTCAGGCGGGAAGCGTATTCGCAAGCTCCGAGATGGTAGGCATTATCAGCAAGGTAGAAGGCACGAAGTATCGTTATGGCGGCACAACCACGAAGGGCTTCGATTGCTCCGGCTTTACCGGTTATGTTTTCGCCAAGATGAACATCGATCTTCCTCGCGTTTCAAGAGATCAAGCAACGATCGGCACAAAGGTCGCGAAGGCGGATCTTCAGCCTGGGGACTTGGTGTTCTTCGACACAAGCGGCAAGAACAACGGCGGCATTACTCATGTCGGCATTTATGTCGGCGACGGAGAATTCGCCCATGCATCGACAAGTCGCGGCGTAACGTTTGAGAAGCTGGACTCTTCCTATTATAAGAATCGTTTTGTTACAGCCCGCCGTGTTATGGACGAGAAGGAATTCGCATTGTACACGCAAGAAGCTTAATGCCCAGATCAATTGCAAGAAACGCCTTGCGGCTCCCTTACTTGGTAAGGACGCCGCAAGGCGTTTCTTCATCTCGAGGCGGCCGTATCCGATTACTCGGACAAGACTTCGCCCCATCCCTCACTCCTCTTATCGCTTGTTGAAGCCTGCGCAGTTAGGTCAGTTAGGTCAGTTAGGTCTGCGAGAGCCCGGCCATGCATGCCTCTTCCCCAGCCATAGCATCATAAGCAGAACGCACAGCATAAAGGCAACTAACACCGTGATGAATTCAATCGTAGCTTGCACATCGTACCGATCCATCATCCATCCTGTCAATCTCGGGAATATAGCGCCGCCAATTCCGCCGGAAGCAACCAGCAGACTGGTCGTCCGCTCCGTCTGACCGGGAAGCAGACTGTTGGCGTAGACGAGAGCGATACCGAATATGCCGGAGAAGAACAAGCCGCTCAGCGCGACGAACAGAAGCGTCAGCGCGCCATTATCGAAGAACGCCATCAGCATGAAGGTAGCGACGGAGCCTAGCGTTGTAAGAAGCAAATATCTCCCGTAACGAATGCGCTCCGCGATAATGCCCGCGAACAACCTGCCTGCGACAACCATCAGCCAGAACAGACTTAATGCCGCTGTCGACGACACATCGGACATGCCTGTGCGAATGAGCAGAATCGACGGCAAATAATTGGAGAAGCTCATCTCGAGACCGACATAGATCATGAAGAACATGGCGGCTGTCATGAGGAAGGACAACGCCCGGGAGTCGTAGCCCAAGCTGAGCGGAGTCCCCGGCTTTCCGTCGTTCTTCTCTTCCCCCTTCTTCTCTCTGACCGGCATGCCAAGCTCGCCATCCAGCTTGCCGAAGGACAGCGTCAGCCAGAAGACGAAGGATATCCCCGCCATCGCCGCCACAATCGGGAAGGAGAATTGCCATATCTCTTCTTGAATAAGATAAGCTGCCGTTATTGGAATCAGCAGCGCCCCGACGCCGAAGAAGGTTTCCAATCGGCTCATGGCCGCAGCCTTCCCCTTGATCAAATCGATAATCATCGCGCCGACCACCGCCTCCGTCATGCCGAAGCCGAAGCCCGCAACCGGCGCGAAGGCCAGCATCCAGCCCCAATCCGGCAGGAGGCTGTAGCCCGCTTCGCTTACGGTCAACAAGCCGAGCGCGATGAGCACGGTCGTTCTTTTGCCCAACCTTGATGTCAATACCGGAGTAAGAAGGACCCCGATCAGAAATCCCGAGAATTGATTCATAATCCATTGGCCGCCGTCCTTATAGGAGACGCCGTAATAAGCGATAAGCTCCTCCAGCACGGAGCCGCCAATCACATGTGCAATTCCGATAACCAAATAGGATAGACTGCCTATCCACAGCAGCTTCTTCATTCCGCCAATCCATCCCCTTATCCCTATGGTCAAACAGCAAGCTCAGCAGGATGGGCTGCCGCCATGAATCTGATATAATAAACCTATGACAAATGCGAACACTATACCCTATTATAAACCATCAGAGCCCGAAATGACCATTCTACCTCTCCAGGAAGGGCATGCCGAGCAGCTCTGCGGCTGGCGCTACGAACCGCCTTACAGCATCTATAACTGGCCTTCCTGGGACAAAATGAAGAAGGACGGGATCGAGTTCGGCGATCCCGCCCTGCGTGCGCAGCAATATTCGGGCGTCGTGGACGTCCATGGCCGCTTGATTGGCTATGCACAGTTCTTCCCGATGTCGGGAGTCACCAGACTTGGCTTGGGCTTGCATCCCGAGTTGTGCGGACAAGGACTCGGCTCGCGGCTCGCCCGTCTGGCCGCGCTGGAGGCTCTGCGCCGAGAACCGCTGGATGAGATCGACCTGGAGGTGTGGACGTGGAATCAGCGGGCAATTCGTTCCTATGAAAAGGCGGGCTTTCGCATCACCGACCAATACGAGCGAATAGCGGGCGATGAAGCTATGGACTGCTACTGCATGGTATTCGATTCGCGCGAGCGCTGAGCGTCTTTTTCCTTGCAAGCACACAGCCTGCCAGCGCTACCTCTCGCTCCAACGGTCCCATTAGCGCTGGTTTCCTGCACTGCAGCTCCTCCTCGGACTCTCTCCGCTCCTGCAACGCTGGTTTCCTGCACTGCAGTTCCTCCTCGGACTCTCTCCGCTCCTGCAACGCTGCTCACCTACACTGCAGAGTGGAAAACAGTTCGGGATGGGGCTGTAACGCTGGTCACCGACGCTGCAATTTGGATTACTGCCTGGGATCGTGTTGTATCGTTCGTAATCAGCTCCAGACGGTAGAACCCTACCCGAAATTTTATTCGCTATTATTATCAAAAAACCAAGAAGCCAAGGCGGAATAGATCGCTTGACTCCTTGGTTTTAACTTTATACTTCTCTATCCGTTCAGTAGCTCAGTTGCTCGCTCCGCCAAGCGATAAAGCGAGCGAGCATAGCGGACACCTCGGCCCGGGAGGCCGTGCCGGCCGGCGCCAGAAGGTTCCCCGGCTTGCCGTTCAAGATTCCAGCGTTCACCGCCCAGCTCATCGCGTCCCTCGCCCAAGCGGATATGTCACCGTTGTCCGCAAAGCTCTTGCCGCTTCCGATCCCAGCGGGCTCGCCGGCGTACCGGTACAGGAGCGCGATCAGCTGCTCCCGGGTAATGGCCGCCTCTGGCGCACTGCCGTCGCTGATCCCGCCGGCCACGGCCCATTCCTGCGCCTTGCCGTACCAGGACGCGCCTCCCTCGGTAGGGACGCCGTCCAGACGGGCCAGCACGGTGAAGAGCATGGCGCGGCTCATGGAGGCATCGGGGGAGAATACCCCCGGCTCCGTCCCGAGGAACAGCTCGCGGCTGGAGGCGAAGGCAATCGCCTCGGCCGCCCAATGGTCGCCGGGCACATCCCCGAAGCTGACCTCATTGTCAATCAGCTCAACCGTCATGTCGCTCTTGGCCAGGAAGCTAAGGCCGCCTTCACTGAACAAGGAATCCCCCAGGATACGCCTCGAGCCGTCTTCTCCAACCACAACCGCCACCGTGGAAGCGGAGGCGTGCCCGGCCGGAACCGTAATCCGCGCTTGTGTTACGCCTGCGGGCAAATGAACGTCGGCCGTTACTTCTCCCAGGGCTGTCGTAACGGTCTCTATCTGAACGCCCTCGGAATCCCTGACGACGGAGCGGCTGCTTCCGTCGGGCTTTGTTACGACCTCGCGCTTGCTTCCATCCTGCCCCGTGAAGCTTTCCGCAACAGAGCCATCTCGTTCTTTGACGACGATCAGACGGTCGCCGTTAGGCCAATCGGTCGTCTCGGTCACCGTTCCGGTTGCGGAATCGGATTCGACGGTCGTCGTGCTGCCATCCTTGTTCTCTGTTGTGTCGACGGTCTTGGTTGGAGCGGAGGAACCGCCCGAGCTGCCCGACCCCGATCCCGATCCAGAGCCTGAGCCTGAGCCTGAACCGCTGTCTTCTTCTCCGCCATCATTGTTATAGACGGACACCGTCACATCGCAAGTTGCCGTGAAACCGCCGTCCGCAGTCGTCACCGTAACGACCGCTGTGCCGGAGGCATGAACTCGAACCAGGCCGTTCTCGTCTACCGTTGCTACGGCCTGATTGGAGCTGCTCCATGTCACGGTTCTATCGGCCGCACCGGCAGGCTCCACAGCGGCGGCAAGCTGGACGGTCGAGCTTCCGTGATTCGTATAGAGCTGCACGCTGGTCTTGTCCAGGCTGACGCCGACAACCTGAATCGGCTGATGATAGGCCGCTAGCGTTAATTCCACATGAGAACTTGGCTGGTAGCTGTCCGTCGCCCGATAGCGCACCCAGTATGTCCCCGGCGACAGATTCGATATTTCCTCCCCTTCTACGACCGTCCACGTATCGCCTTGATCGGATGACCATTCCATATGGGAATTTACGCCGGTGATGCGGCCGTCATCAGCGCCGGCAGCCGTCTCGTCGATCGTCCCAAGCCCCTCGGGCGCAGACTTCGGTCCTCCGGTTACGCTGACCTTCATATTATCGAAATCCACTTGCCCGTTCGCGAAGTTGTCGATGCCGAACAGATGACCCGACAGCTCCGTGCCGCCCGTCGTCCGGAAGGCGAAGCTGTCCGCGATTAGCTCGTCATCCATGTAGACGCTGTAGGTCTGCGCCTCCATGTCGGCAACAATCTTGAAGTGATGCCAGGTATCATAGCTGAACGGCTTCACGTTTTTCTTGACGGAGGAATCCGCCACTTTCACCCACGGATCATCGCCGACATTTTCGAAGGCCACGGTCATCGCATAAGCCCCTGCTTCATTCTTCGGCAGGAACGCATTCGCATATTGCAGCCCCCCATGAAAGCGCGCGGAATATTCAACAACGACTCTCCGGTCGCCGGTTGCAGACACCAGACCCGTGTAGGGCAGGAACAGGTTCGCATAGCCCTTGCCGGAGCCGGTCGTAAGCCGCAGGAACGTATTGCCGGATTCCTCCGCAATCTGCGCCGCGCCGCCGCTTTGAAGCTTGACGGCATCGATTCCGAAAGGAAGCTCGCCCTCCCTGTCATGCTCGAAGTCCCGATAGGCGTTGTACATCACGCCGTCCTTCGTCAGGACAAGAGAGCTCTCAAAAGCCGCTTCGGCCGTCGCAATAGCATTCAACGCATCATCCGCTTGCCCCTTCGTTGCCGTCCCGCTCGCCGCGAGCGCATCCGCCGCGTCCAGCGCGTTCATCAAGGCGTCATAGGCGCTCTGACGATAATCGCCAAGATCGTCGCCCAGCGGATAAGAGATGCCGGACATCGCAGCGCGCTTTGCGTTCACCGCTGCCTGAAGCCGCTGACCCGCCGCGCTCTCCGTCCGAAGGGACGGGCTCCAGAGGGCGTCGGTCGGGGTTTCGCCGCTCTTCGTCAAATAGATGCGGTCGATCGACAGACCGTCCTCGCGCATCCACAGGCTGAAGGCATGCTCGCCTGTTGCAGCGACATTCACGCTTCCTACCTTCTTCCAATGCCACTTCTCATCCAGACTATTGCTGAAGTAAACATCTCCGGGGAAGCTGCCGAGACTGCCGTCCAGGCCGCCTCGAATGGAATCGGAGGCGTTGTCCACATACTTCCAGCGAACCCAGACTTGATACGTCCCCGTATTGCCGAACTGGATGTTATAGGTCAATTCCGGACTATAGACGGGATACTGCTCATCCTCCGACCACTGTCCGCCCAGATCGGGAAGGCGCATGGCCATGCCGGTATCGGATTGCGTGAGACGCCAGCCGTTCGGAAGCTTGCCCGGCATCTCGGAAGCCTTCTCCCGCTTGGAGACCGTATACGCCTTCATGTCCGCCGTAACCTGGCTTTCGGATTCCAGCACATGCTCCATGGCATATTCGACCTCAAGACTTACCTTGCCGTCCGTCTCAACGAAAGCCCCCGCTCCCCAGCCCGCCGGAATATCCTTCGGCTCGGCTGCCGTCAAGGCTCCGGGCAGCGATTCGGCACCGGGGCTGAACGACGTATTGTAAACATCATTATAGCTCTCGTCGGGGCCAAGCTCGGCAGACACGACACCCTCCGGACCGGTGTACAGCACCAGCTTGTCGATCATGATGAAGTTATCCACCATCCACAGCTTGATCGTATGCTTGCCGGCCGTCAGAGCGGGCAGCTGCACGACATGCTTCTCGATCATATGAAACAGATTGCTCACCCAGATCGTGCCTTGCCCTTCATCGGACGCAGCGGATTCCACGACGATCGGGTCTCCGTCGTCCACCGATACGGCGAACCTGACCTTTCCCTTCGCGTTCAACGTGGGAATCCGATAGATCTCAAGCGGGAACTGTCCCGAAGAGGTCAGATTCATATCGTACTCCAGGCTCGGAGAGGCTGCGGCAACCTCGTTCTCCTCCACGGCTCCCAGATCGGGAGCATACGCGCGCATGACATCCTGGCCGAACCCGCGGCCCGCATCATGAATCACTTGCCAGGTCTTGTCGCCCTTCTCATTTAATCGGCTGTAATGCTCGGCCTCCATCGACACATAGCCGTCAGCCTCGGCATAGCCGGTAATGGCCGACAAAGCTATCGCCGGATTTTCGATCGCAATATCGACGGTCTTCACGACATTGGCCGCCGCCGTATCGCGAACAGCAATCACTGCCGTTTCACCCTTGTGCGCCTCCATATCATCAATAGTGACCCAGATGCGAGTCTCATCGTAGATTGTTCCCCCCGAGACGGAGAGCTGCACCCATGGCTGATCGCTGTCAGCCGTCCAATCGACGCTGCCCGCTCCCTGATTGAAGACGTCGATGAATTTGGCATCTTGATTGTACGGAGAGAATTTCAGCTCGGAGTCCTCCCCAGGCGAAGTCTCGCCTTCGACAATCACGCCGAGGAACGGATCGCCCAGCACCAGCGCCGGCGTGCCGGGTGGAAGCTGGTTAATGACGGGCGGCGACGCGACCTCAGGATCGATGAACCCGCTCCATTTGCCGTCAGCAATTGTGCTGTAATAGGCGATTTCCGCTTTTTTCGCGAGATCGGCTTCCTGCGACAGCTTGAGCATCGAATCGGCGGAAGCCATCCTCCCCTGATCGAAGGCCAGATTGCTTCGATCCGCATAATAATACGCCTTATTGACATAGTACGCCCAGTTGATTTTGGATTGCACCAGCTCATAGAAGGAAGTCTTCTGCGTATCGGGCAGCGCGTCATAGATCGCCGCCGCGCGGTCGAACAAATCCTGATACGCAGCCATCCGTTTGGCGCTCTCATCCCCATAATGGGTCTGGTTGAACAATCCGTCCTTCATATGCTCCGGCTTTCGGACGATCGATTGCTGGTAGAAGGTCGTAAGCATATCGGCTGCCTCATCGCTATATGAGCTTCCGAAATGCTCGCCGATCCAGTCTTTCAGAAATTGATCCCCCTGGTTCTTGTACTTCTCCACATCCCATCCATAACGGATAAAGAAGGTCGTCTCCGCTTCCTGCGGCTTGATATCGCCCACATTCAAGATCCAGGATTTGCGAATGCCGTGCTCCCAGGACTTGCCGAGCTCCTCTCCCATCACACTGAGGGGAAGGGAACTGAGCCACAGATAGCTCTGGTCGACAGGAGCCCAGTAGGAAACATGATAGTACAGCCCGTGTCCGCCTTCGCGAGCGCGTTCCTCCGCACCCGGCATCCCCCGCATCATCCCGTGATTGTCATCGGGCCAGATCACCGTCACATTGTCCGGCAGATCGAAGGTCGGGTTGTTATAGATCGGCAGCACTTCCTTGTACGGGATAAACGCCTGGAAGGATTTCGCGTATTTGTTCTCGCCCAGAACCTCCTTCAGCAGCTGCTGCTGATCTCGAATAATCTCATTCATGAGCCCGGCCTTCCGGTCCTCCAGATTGTCTCCGAGACGCTGATATTCATCGGACATCAGATTGGCCGTGGTGAACGGCTCGTCATGCTGCCCCCGCATCCCGAGCGTCCACTGGGCGTCGGTGTCTTGGTGACGCTCAATATTTTCCCGCCAATATTGGAGCAGCGCGTCTTTGCTAACCGTATAGTCATATTGAATATCCGCTGCGTTAAGGTCATGCTGCTCGGCATAATCCTGCTTCCACGCATTCCATTCGTGAACATTCGTCCGCAGGAGCATGTCCGCGTGGCTGGAGCCCAGCACGATGCCGTATTGCTGCACGAGATCGATATTGCCCGGCACATTGTTAATCGAATTCACATGCATGGCGGCCCACAGGTAGTTGCCCTTCAGCCGCAGAATCAGCTCGAAGATCTTGGCATATGTCTTCGGCCCCATCGTGTCGGGATCCCCGAACACCTCGGTCGCCCAGCGGCTCAGCTTCTCCTCGTCATTGATGAAGATTCCGCGATACTGCACATCGGGCTTGTCAGTGACGGACGTCCCTTCGGCGACATAGACCGCATTCTTCTTCTGAATGGCCGTATCGGCAAAAAAATACCACGGGCTGACGCCCATCTGCTCAGAGAGCTCGTATACGCCATAGACGGCTCCGCGCGGATCCGATCCCGCGACAACGAGCGTATTCTCGTCCACCGCCTTGATCAGATAGGCCTCCCACTGGTCCTTAATCGCACTTACTTCATTCCCGGTGATCTTCCCTTCGTCCACCAGCTTCCGAATTTGAGCGCTCCCATCCAGTGTGCCCACGATCACGACGGGACCCGAGGGCAGGGCGGCCGCGCTGCTCAAGGCAGCGTCCAGATTCGTGACGCGCTCCACGTCCGCCTTCAAATCCGTCACCACGCGTGCCACCGGAGCTTCCTCCCCGGCATCCACCCAGATCGTCGCCGCCGATCCGTTGGCCGCAAGAGGGAAATCGCCTGCTCCACCCTCCTCCGAGATCATCCCCCTCTCTTGCACAGTCAGAACCGCATGGGGGCTGGCCGGTTCATTATCCGTCTGCTTATATCGAACCCAATACGTTCCCGTCGACAGATTCGGAATTGTCTCTCCCTCTACAGCAGACCAGGTCTCGCCTTGATCGGCGGACCATTCCATGAGCGCATTCACGCCGGTAATACGGCCGTCTCCGGCGCCGGACTCCGATTCGTTCACAACCCCAAGCCCCTCGGGAGCGGCCTGCGAGTCTCCTGTCACCATAACCTTGAAATCGTCATAGTCGATCGAAGCGTTCGCGTAGCCGTCAATGCCGAAACGCTGGCCGGTCAGCTTGTCCCCGCCTGTATGACGGAAGGCGTAGTCGACAGCCACCGGAACCGGATCATCGTTCAGATAGACGGTGTACGTCTTGGCGTCCCAGTTCGCTTCCATCCGGAATTTGTACCAGGTATTGTACTCGAAATCCGTCACCTTGACCTTGTTCGACGCTCCGTTCTGGACAACAATCTTGTCCCGGTCGAACGCGGTGACCATCGAATAATTGCCGTTGCCGCTATCGTTGCGCACCATGGCGCCATTGGCGTACTGGAAGCTGCTGTTCAATCGGGCGCGATATTCGATGACGATGCGTTGATCTCCAGCGGCCGTCACCTCGCCCAAATAAGGAAGAAACAGATTCGCTTTGCCGGAGGCGGAACCCGTAGTCAGCCGAAGGAATTTATTCCCTTCTTCCTCCTGCACCTTAGCCTCGGCGCCGTTCGTCAAATCCTCGACGGTAATGCCGAAAGGATATTTGCCCGTCTCGTCGCCTGAGAAATCCCGGTACGCATTATACGTCACGCCATCCTGCGTCAGCTTGAGCGAGCCTAACAAGTCCGCTTCGGCGTCGGCAAGCGCCTCCCGCTCCTGGTTGAACTGCTCCTCTGTCAGCCCGGCATCCGCAGACAAAGCCTCAGCATGGTCGAGCTGATCCAGCAGGACTTGGTATGCGCCCGGACTATAATTGCCAAGGCCGTCGCCCAGCGGATAGGAAAAGCTCTCTATTCTGCCGCGAGCTTCCTTCACAATCGCGTCCAGGCCCCATCCCGGAACAACCTCCACGGCAATCCCCGCGGGAAGCTCCTCGCCATTCCAGATCAAGGAGGCGGGCACTTGAACCGTACCGAGTGTATTGAAGTCCATCCCTTCCAGCTTCCAGTCAATCCCCGCAGTACCGCTCTCCCCGTTGTAGACAACATCCACTACGCTCGGCAGTCTCGGTGTCACGCCGGAGGGAGTCTTCACCAGAGTCGCGACTTGCGGCGACTGAGAGGGATTCCCCGCAGGAACGACCGTCAGGTGGAACTGCGCTTCCCGTCCGCCGTACACGGCCGTAATCACCGTCTCGCCCGGCGCGGTGTCGTATAGCTCGCCGACGGCCGTCACCTTGGCCACGTCGGTATTGCTGCTGGTGTATGCGGCCTCTTCCGTGACATCCCGTTCCTCATAGGTATTGTACCGCGCCGTGAGACGCAGCTGTCCGGTCAGTTCAGCAGTCAGGATATGCTCCATTCCGCCAAGCGCAATGGATTGCGCGGACTTCGGCTCAGCGGCTACAGTCACCGCAGTTGCAGTCGTGCGTCCGTTATAGGTCGCGGTAATCGTAACACTGCCACCCTTGAGCCCCGTGACGACGTTCCCAGCTATCGCTGCAACCTCCGGATCGGAGGATTGGAAGGAAACTCCGTCGTCCACCGGGGAAGCATCATCACCTGTAAGCGCATACACATACAGGCTGCGACTTTCCCCCAAGCCCAGCGTAAGCCCCGGAGCCTCGAACGCGAGCTCCGAATCCCCCTCAAGCCTGACGACATCCATGCTGTCTATTTCGGCAACGTTGACGCCCGTATCGAAGCGAATGCTGTTGTCGCCTTGCCTCAGATACACCTTCGCCGTAGTCACTCCCCAGCGATCCCATCCGGAGTAGACGATGCCCAATTTGAAGCCGGGGCCGCCGTTCACCGACAGCATATGCGAAGCGTCCGTTCCGCTGGGCGAGCCGTTGGCGTTGCGCACAGAAAGCGCATACAAGCCCGCTTCCGGCACATTGACCGTGAATTCGGCAGCGTCGCCCTCATCCTTCATATTAGCGAGCTTCATACCGCCCGAAGCGGCGCTGTCCCGCCAGACAGCCGGTCCGATTTCTCCCCCCGAAGCTGCCGTCAGCGAAGCCGCTTCCGCTTCATAGCGCTGGCGCGGCGGTTCGCCCGAAGGCAAGGCAATCGGCGTATTCGGATCGACGGGCTCTCCCAGATTCGGCGTTCCGTCCGCATTCCAGGTGAATTTCTGCGCCCGGACATTGCGGGTCCATCCCGATCCCGGCCAGCGGGCGGAATGATAGATGATCCAATCCTCGCTGCCGTCTGGCGAGGTGGTGAGACTGTGATGGCCCGGACCGAACACGCCGTTCGCGCTGGAGAAGATCGGCTCCTCCTTCTTGGTCCAGGAATCGGGATCCATCAAATCATCGCCGATATGAGCCGTAATCAGACCCAGGCAGTAGCTGTCCGTCCAGCTTCCGTTCGCCGAATAGACCAGGTTGATCGAATTGCCGCGTATCGTCACCTCGGGACCTTCATTGATTCGGCCCGGAGATGTTTCCCAGTCATGGTCAGGCGTCGAGATCAGCACCCGTTCCGAGCTGATCGTCCATGGATTGCTCATCTCCGCGAGGTACAGATTTTGGAAGCTTCCGTCCGTTTCCTCCCAGCCCGACCAGATGAAATAATGCTTATCCTCTACCGTCATGACCGTGCCGTCGATCGCCCAGCGGTCGGTGGAATCGGTTATTTTCCCCTTGAACTCCCAGGTTGGGGTCATCGGATCGGAACTCGCGTTCTCCAGCACGTACATGCGATGGTTGGCGTTCGTTCCGTTGTCGGCCGCGAAGTAGATATACCATTTGTAGCTGCCGTCGGTATCCTGCAGATAATGCATCTCCGGCGCCCACACGTTGGAGCTGTACATCGTGCCAGGAACAGGCTTCCAGGCCAGACTCCTCTCGCCCGTGTCAATGCCGGTAATCGTCGTCGCTCTGCGAATCATAATACCGCTGCCATTGACGAAGACGTTGTAATAATAGCCGTCCGTGTGCTTGTACACCCAAGGATCGGCTCCCACCTGCATAATGACATTGTAGAAATCGGACACCTGCGTCCCCCCTGTCGACAGCGCCGACATTGATACTGCCGCGCCTTGCTCCGCCTCTGCCGCCGCGACCGCCCCAATCCCTTGCGGCAGCATGAGCAGCAATGCCATTAGACCGATCAGCAGATGCCTGAATCTATTTTTGTTCATGAACAATCCTCCCAGCAATGAAATAGAAATGATTTAATTTGGTCCTCTCTCTGCTTTCACATCGCCGTTCCTTTCTTCAGAACCGCCTGCTTCCGATAATCTCCCGGCGCAAAGCCGACCTGTTTTTTGAACACCCGCCCGAAAGACACGCCATGCAAATAGCCGCATTCCAGCCCGATTTCCTGAATCGACTTATTGGTCGTGGACAGCAGAATTTTGGCATGCCGAACGCGCAGCTCCGTTACGTAATCCGTCCAGCTGCTGCCGGTCGCTTCTTTGATAAGCCGGCTCATATGGCTGTTGCTCAGGCAGAAATGCTCCGCAATCTTCGCTAGTGACAGATCCGGGTCATGGAAGCATTCCTTCATATACTGCTCAATCTGCTTGAACAGCTCATACTTGTGATTGCCCGAGCGCAGCTCCTCCAGTTCCCCCTCCAATGCGCTTGCCGCCTTCATCCAACCATCCCTGTATTCCTGAATCGTTTCGAAGCGATCCAGCAAGCCGATCAGCCGCGGCTCCACATCTTTGTTGAAAGCGTCCCGGTAACTCTCCGGTCCTTCCTGAATCACCTTCGACAAACAGAAATTCATATATTGGAACAGAGTGAGCAAGCTGCTGCGCGACGTAACCGACTGCTCGATTGTATCGAACACCTGCATCATCTGCGCCCGCCAATCGGCGGATCCCATGCGAAGGGAATAGGCCGCCTGGGACGTCATCTCGATTATATTGAGAATTTCCAGCGGAGCTCCTTCCCCAGCCGGAATCGCCGTGAACACCCGATCGATGCCTTGCGTCGCCTTATAAGACAATAATTCCAGCGCTTCCTCCCTTGCTTCCGCGATTTGGCGCGGCTCGCCCGAGAGTCCGCTGATCCCGATCGACACAGTGAAGGGCAGATGCAGCTTCACCCATTGCTTGATGTTCTGGGCTTGCGCAAGCGGATCGCCCTGCACGATGACCGTAAGCTGATCGGAGGACAGCCAGGTCGTCCATATGCGAAGGTTATTCTCGGCGCTCGTCTCCTTGACGACCTGTTCGATCGCGAATTTGAACAGCGATTGATCGTTGGAGGAGTATTGATCCTGAAAGTCCTTGTAATAGTCGATTTCCACGACCATCACTCGCGATGCCGTCCATTGCTGCGGGGATCCTTCCTCATAAGCGTTGGCGTTCCAGTCCTCCTCCGTAATGACGCGCTCCCCGTTCAGCAGCTCGCGAAACCATTGTTTGCGCGTAATATCATGGTATTGATTGGAAGCGAAATGATATTCCCCGGCCTGGTGAATAAGCTCGTCCATCAGATTATCCAAATATTCGAAGTCGAGGCGATTGAATTGTCTCTTGCTTGTCAGCCGATTGATTAAGGAGTCGATCGGATGGGCGAAGCGCCGCAGCAGCCACAGCATGCCCGCCGAAATCGCAAGCACGCCGGCAACGCCGGCAGCCATCCACATATTCAGGAAGGAGTAGATCTCCTCGGACATATCCTTGCTCGTCCATCCCGATTCATAGAAGTACCCCGGAACGGAGGAATTGACCTTCGAGACGGCCTTCGCCTCCGCCGGAATATTCGTCGTCGCCGCAATGACTTGGCCTTCCGAGTCCACCATGCGAACATAGCCGACGGAATCGCCCGCATTGTCGCGCAGCAGGGCCTCCAGTCTGTTCACATTAATATTGATAACGAGCAGACCGTTCCTGCTCATGAACAGCGGCACCTTCCGAACATAGGAAATGACCTTGACATTCTGCCCATCCACTCTGTACTCGAGCAGAGGATAATATTCGTTGTACGTCCGCACGGACGACCACTGCTCCGTCATTGACTCCGAGGCTAATCCGGACACGAACGCTTTGTCGCCAAACTCTCCGATCTGCCGGAAGCTTCTTGAGCTAAGCACCGTTTGATCAATATCGCGGTACACATAGATCGAATCGATCAGGGGATTGAACTGAACAACCTCATTAAACAACTGGGACAGCTGCGTTTTCAGAAATTGAAAGTCATCCGTCCCGCTTTCCGTTTCATACAGGAACTTCTGGAATTTCTCGTCCCGATCCAATTCCATAATCACCTGCTGCTCGATCAGCTTAAGCCAGCTGTCCATCGTTTGCGCGCTCGTCTGCGCGAACTTGTAATTCGCTTGCTTGGAATAATCGCGATGGGTGTCGACGAGCACGATGATGAATATAGAGCTTAGAAGCGCCGCCACAATATAGAAAAAAGGCAGGATTACGAATGCCAAGCGACGAGAAAACTTCGGCTTCCTCATAGTTTCCCTCCATTAGTTTCGGCGGCGCTCCTTGCCCGTACCGTTATTTTAAGGATTCGTTGAATTCAATCAAATCCTTCGCCAATATGGCGTTATCGCTGTTTTCGGCGTACCATTTCGCATACCACTCTTCCAGTTTCTTCCCGCCGGCGCTGTCCCAAGCCTTCTGCATATCCTGAATGGCCTGCTCGGTGCTGTAGGATTTCGTAATAATCGCTTTCGTGCTGATCTCTTCTATCGTTGGATTAATCGTGCTGGTAATAATCTGCAAATCGTCCGGAAGCGTCGGCATATGCTCAGGGTGAGTCAGCCACGGGATATCTTTTCCCTCGAAGCTGGCTTCCGCCTGATGATACAAGTCCAGGAAGTCCTTCTGCATCGGCACCTCTGGATTCAGCTGTCCTTCAAGCGTGGCACAATCGCCAAGCAAGGTTTTGGAGAACATCATTTGGAAATCGACCGTCCAGGATACTTCGTTTTTGTACTTTTCATCATCCAATATTTTGGGACAGCCAGTTGCGCCTTTCTCCCAATGCGTGCCTTCGAAGCCATACAACAGCGTTTCGCCTGTCGATTCCTGCGTCATGAAATCAACGTACTTGATGACCGCTGCCGGATCCTTCGCGGTTGCGTTGACGACCGCCGTCATTTGCACGGGATTCTGGAAATAAGAGAGGAAGCTTCCGTACTTCGTTTCCGGCCAAGGAACGACGATCAGCTCGGCGTCCGGATTGTTCTTCCTGAAGGTTTCATACAGGTTGAAATCGCCCATGTTGCCGATTCTGCCGGTATAGACCCCCGCTCTTCCCTGCAGGAAAAACTGGCGCTGCTGCTCGCGGTTCTTATCCGTCAAGTAATCCTTGTCGATCAAGCCTTCCTCGTACATTTTCTTATGATAATCGAGAGCCGCTTGCTTGCGTTCCCAGTCCTTCACCAATTGGCCGTCCTCCACGACCCAGTCCACGTCTTGGAACATGACATAGAGGCCTCGCCCTTGGGCGTCCGCAATGCCGTACGTATCCGCCTTGCCGTTGCCGTCGGGATCCTGAGAGGCGAAAGCCCTCATCACTTCCAGCAGCTCTTGATCCGTCGTTGGAACGTTTAGATTCAGCTTGTCCAGCCAATCCTTGCGGACGAACATCACTTCATCCGGCAGCATCGGAGACAATTTCCCGATTTCGTACAGCTTCCCGTCGGGCTTCGTCCCTGCTTTCCGCAGCACCGGATAGGTTTCCAGCAGATTTTTATAATTGGTCGAATATTGATCGATCAGATCGTCCAGCGGAATAATCTGGCCGGTTCTGTAGAGCGAATCGCGGAAACCGGTCGCATATTCCTGAATCAGGTCGGGCGCGTCTCCCGAAGCCAGCAATACATTGAATTTATCGGTGCTCTCCCACCGGGGAACCGTAATGAATTTCACGTCCGCCGGGCCGTTCTTAACTACCCAATCGGTCCAGGAGTTCTTCTCCGCCGTGCCCGCTTCGGCCGGCACATTGCCCCGGTCATACATCGAGACCGTGATCGATCCGCGTTTCGCGGTCGCGCCCGACGCGTCTGTCTGTTTCTGTCCGCCGTTATTTTCTTTCTGACCTTCATTCCCGTTTCCGGAGCAAGCGGCAAGCACCAGCATCGTTGCAAAGATAACCATTACGGTCGTTGTCCGTTTGAGCTTCAACATAATAAACGTCCCCTCGCCATCTCTCTGAAATGTATTATCCTTTAATCGATCCGATCATGACACCTTTTACGAAATATTTCTGAAGGAAGGGATATACGAGCAGCATCGGAGCGACTAACACCAGGATGCCGGCGGCTCTGATCGATTCCGGTGTCATCGGAATTTGACCGGAATCGGGCGCATTATTGAGCCCTTCCAATATAGACTGGCTTTGAATCATCTGTTGCACGAGAAGCGTCAAATTTTGCATTTCTGTTTGGTTGATATAAATTAACACGGAGACGAAGTTATTCCAATAGCCGACGCCGTAGAATAACGCAATCGTCGCAAATACCGGCAATGAAAGCGGTAACACAATACGAAATAACGTTCGCAGCTCGCCGCATCCGTCGATCTCGGCCGAATCGAACAGCTCCTCCGGCAAACTCAGGAAGAACGTTCTGAGAATCAACATATTGAAGGTGCTGACCAGACCTGGCAGCCATAACGCCCAGTAAGTGTTCAGCAAATCCAGTGAATTAACAACGAGATACGTAGGAATGAGCCCCCCGTTGAACAGCATGGTAAACACGAACGCAAGCGTAAAGAAGCGACGAGCGTAGAATCGTTTCCTGGCCAGCGGGTACGCCGCCGCGGTCGTAAACACCAGGCTAAGCACGAGGCCTACCAAGGTAATCACTACGTTATTGAGCAGGGCCCTCGGAACTCTGCCGCCCTCCAGCAGCAATCGAAAGGCTTCCGTCGACCAGCCCTTCGGCCAAAGGGTCACCATTCCGGACATCACCGCGTCGAAATCGCTGAACGCAAGCGCGATGACATGCAGGAGGGGGAATAAACAGCTGAGCGCAGCCAGCAGCAAGATGCATTCGTTTACGAAATAAAACAGTTGTTCGCCCTTGGTCGGTTTCAAGCGTTCACCCTCCTCACCATAAATTTTGATTGAAATGCTTGGCAATCCGGTTGGCCGTCAGAACCAGAATAAAGCCAACAAGCGATTCGAACAAGCCAAGCGCCGTGCTTCGGCTGAATTGCGCGCCAAGCAAGCCGATTTTGTAAATGTAAGTGCTAAGAACCTCCGAAGAGCTGTACACCACATTATTCTGCAGCACATAGACATGATCGAAGCCGACTTCCATAATGTTGCCCATGGCCAGAATCAGCAGCAAGAAGATCGTTGGCCGAATCCCGGGCAGCGTAATATGCCAGATCTTCCTGAACTTGCCCGCGCCGTCCACGCTAGCCGCTTCATACAACGTAGGATCGATCGACGTTAACGCGGCGAGATAGATGATGGCGCTGAAGCCGGCTTCCTTCCATACACCCGAGCCTACATAGATGGAGATCCACGTATTGGCCTGGTATAAGAACGGCACCGGTTCGTCCCGGAACAGCGTAATAAGCTTGTTCACGATTCCGGATTCCTGCGAGAATAAAGTGATGAAGATGCCCCCGATGATGACCCAGGAAAAAAAGTGAGGCAGATACACCAGCGTCTGCACCGATTTCTTGAACAGCATGCTCCTCACTTCATTCAGCATTAATGCAATCAGAATCGGGAAAGGAAATCCGACGATGATATTGAGCAAACTCAGAAAAAAGGTGTTCCAAATAATTTTCAGGGTAAAAGGATCGTGCACGATCAGTTCGAACCATTTCCATCCGACCCACGGACTTCCGAACACCCCTTTGGCGAACGTATACTGCTTAAAGGCAATCACATAACCGAACATGGGTGCGTACTTGAAAATCAGATAAAAAGCGACTACCGGAACAAACATGATGAGCAAAGGAATATTGCGCTTGAATCTCGCCCATGATCTTGATGCTCGCAAAGCATGCATAGAATTCATTCTCTCCTCCTTTCCGTAACGAATGTTTTCCTCGAACACCTCTATTCTTACCGCAGCCCGCGCTCCCGGCTCAATATACAATTGATGCGATACGCAACCGTAGCGCCCAAGATAGGGGAAAACGCAAAAAGACGGGATCGAATTCGGCGATCCCGTCTTGCGCGTAAAATATGCTTTCGTTCTTTGACTATGATTCCGTTCTATGACCGGTCGATCCTGCTCCCCCCGTCCAGCACGTCCGCGAACAGAATCCAATCCGGACGAACCATGACCGAGATGGTGCGTATCCATGCTCTGGATTCCAGATCGGTGTAGGAACGGGATACGATCGAACGCCTCTGCTCGCTTAGCTGCACCAGATTCGGAACAAAGTACGGCCGCCAGCTCCAATTCGCATGCCGATACTGCTCCTCCCTCTGCCAGCCGGCTTCCCCGTCGCGCCGAAAGTTTGCGGAGAGCTGAATGCCTCTGCGATTGCATATGTAGATTCGAATACAGGAGGGCTCGAGCTCCGGAATAAGACGCTTCAGACAGGCATCGGTCAACAGCTCGCCTCCCGTCTCCTCTTCATCCTGGGGAAGCTGCAGCGACAGCTGCTCTGCGAGACGCTCCGCCCTCCGCTTCCAGGTGCCCTCCGTCAGCGCGTGGGATCCGACATGCCGCTCCAATTCCTCCTCGACGACGTCCGCGAAGCAATCGGGCTCCCGGAAGGAAGGCTCCGCCTGGGCGAACAGGAAGCCTTGCACATATCTCGCGCCGGCTTGAATCGCCCGCTCCAGATCGTCCCGCGTCTCGACGCCCTCGAACAGCAGCGAAGCGCCGATCTGCTCCGCAAGCTCGGAGAAGGAGCGCAGCACGCCGTAATAACCGTTATGCGTCGCGCTTTTCTTCACCATATCCATATCGATCTTGAGCAAGTTCGGCTGAAGCTGCGCGATTCGATCCCAATTGCTGAAGCCGCTGCCCACATCGTCAATCGCAATTCTGCAGCCTCGCGCGCGATATCTCTCTACCGCGGCGATTAATATATCAACCGACCCGTTGAAGCTCTCTTCCGTAATTTCAATCACGACGCGTCCCGGATCAAGCCCATAGCGATCAATCAGATCCAGCGTGTGCATCTCTCCTGACTGGCCGTATTGATAGATCCAGCCCGGCTTGAGATTCAGGAACAGCAAGGGCGGATCGGCCTCCTGAGCCATCCGCGCAATCGCCTGCTCCCTCAGAATGCGATCAACCTGAATATGATCGGCCATGGCGACGCCGGGGTCGCCGAAGAACGGCCCCAGACTTCGAGCCGCATCGCCTCTGGTCGCTCTTCCCAACACTTCATAGCCCGATATCCGCCTGGAATCAAGCGCGATGATCGGTTGATAGTAAGCGGTCAGCGCCTCTTCCTTCTGCAGGCCCAGCGCCTTCGGAAGCCCCTGTCTGGATTGGAAAACCGTCATAATGAGTCCCTCGAATCATGTTATAGTCGTGTTAGATTTTCTCCCATATTAACTTGGTTTTATTGTATAGGAGTCGACAACTATTGTAAAGATTCGACATTTTTCGATTTTCATTTGCCTTAGATCAGCCGAACGATCTGAATGACATTGTCGCCCTGCGACACTTCGATGACATGATGCTTGCTGTTATAGATAATAACGCCCTTGCCCACCTCGATCTCCGGCTGTGTGCCAAGTCCGAAGAACACATCGTCGGCCAGCGCTTCCATCACCTCATGGCGATCATCCTCATGCAGCGCCTCCCACTCCTCCGGCTCCATCTCGAAGAATGTGTAACCTTCCTCGATTTGCCCGACGGCGGCGGTTAGTTCCTGCAATATTTCAACGTATTCGCGCGCATGTCTAACGCCCATATCGTTATCCACTCCTTAAATTATTCATTTGAATTTCATTTACTATAATCTCAGAATACCCTTTTGACGATATAAATAGAAGTAGCCTGCGAACATGTAATAGAAGCAGACAAGAAGAAATGACAGATTGAACGGGGTGCAAGAATGAAGAATTCAACAATTATCGGTCTCATACTAGGTGTTATCGCCGTTATCGGCGGCATGATATTCAAGGGCGCGAGCTTATCATCGCTCATTAATCCGGCCGCCTTCATGATCATTATACTTGGCACCATTGCGGCAGTTATGGTCGCATTCCCCATGTCGGAGCTTCAGAAGGTCGGCAAGCTGTTCAAAATCGCCTTCTCGGAACAGAAGCTCCCTTCAAGAGAAGACCTTATCAGCAGATTCATGGAATGGGCCTCCATCACCCGCCGCGAAGGCTTGCTTGCACTCGAAGCGCGCGTCGACGAGATCGAAGACATGTTCCTGCGCAACGGCATGCGCATGATTATCGACGGCAACGATCAGGATCTGGTGCGGGACGTGCTTCTCGAAGATATCGCAGCCACGGAAGAGCGACATAAGGCCGGAGCTCTTATCTTCACGCAAGCCGGAACCTATGCGCCCACGCTCGGGGTGCTGGGAGCCGTTGTCGGCCTGATCGCGGCGCTGTCCGACATGAGCGACATGGACAAGCTCGCCCACGCAATCGCGGGCGCGTTCATCGCAACGCTGCTCGGTATATTCACAGGATATGTGCTATGGCATCCAATCGCCAACAAATTAAAGCGAATTTCGAAGAAAGAAATCCAAATCCGCCTCATGATGCTGGAGGGCTTGCTCTCCATTCAATCCGGCGTCTCCACGATCGCCATTAATCAGAAGCTCTCGGTCTTCCTGACGCCGACGGAACGGTTGAAGATGAGAGAGCAGGAGGAGGCAAGGGTAGATGAGCAGAAAGCGTAAATCGCATGATCATGACGAGGAGCATATCGACGAATCCTGGCTCATTCCGTATGCCGATCTGCTAACCTTGTTGCTCGCCCTGTTCATCGTTCTCTATTCCATGAATTCCGTCGATGTGAAGAAATTCGAGGAGATGTCCCAAGCCTTCAGCCTGGCGCTCAACAACGGCTCGAACGTGCTGGATCTCCCCTCCGTCGTGAAGCGCGACGAAGAGCTGGAGCAGGACATCGAGAACGACGATGCGAAGATCGACAGTCAGAAGGAGGCCGAATCCGACACTTCCCTCGAGGAGCTAATCAAGCAGGAAGAAGCGGAGCTCGAGGATCTCAAGAAGAAGGTCGATGACTATATCGATAAGCATGGACTTACAACCGAGTTGGAGACGCAGCTTAATGTCAATCAGCTGCTCATTACGATTAGCGACAACGCCTTGTTCGCACCGGCACAGGCAACGATTAAGCCGGAGTCAAGGGAGCTCGCGATAGCCATCGGCCAGATGTTGCAGGAATATCCGAGCTATAACGTTGTGGTAGCCGGACATACCGATAATACTCCGATTAACAACGCTAATTTCCATTCGAACTGGGATCTCAGTTCGATTCGCGCAAGCCGCTTTCTGGAGGTCATGCTGGAGAACAAGAAGCTCGACCCGACACACTTTAGCGCAAAAGGTTATGGCGAAAATCATCCGATCGCGGATAACAAGACGGTTGCCGGCAAAGCGAAGAACCGCCGCGTCGAGGTATCCATCATCCATACCTATGTGGATACCGCGCAGGCGCAGCAACTGCAAGTGAACAAATAGCTCGCTTGATACAGAGAACGGCTTACGAGACCCATGAATCCATCGGTCCCGTAAGCCGCTTTTGCTTTATCCCCTTACATTGTCCGCTGTGTCCTGCTGATAGTTCAGAATGCCGAATAATTCGGCGCGTTCCGCATCCGTCAGATCGCGCCATTTCCCTACGCCAAGCTCGCCGAGCTTGATGTTCATGACTCTGACCCGCTTCAAGCGCCTCACATGATAGCCGAACGCCTCGCACATTCTGCGAATCTGGCGATTGCGGCCTTCCGTCAAGATGATACGAAACACGCGCTCAGCTACTCTCGTCACTTTGCAAGGAAGCGTCATGCTTCCCAGAATTCGAACGCCGCCCGCCATGCCCTGCAGGAAGGCCGCCGTAACCGGCTTGTCCACCGTCACAATGTATTCCTTCTCATGCCTGCCTTCGGAACGAAGAATCGGATTCACAATATCTCCGTCGTTCGTGAGCAGGATCAGGCCCTCGGAATCCTTGTCAAGCCTGCCGATCGGGAATATGCGTTCCTCATGCCCGACGAAATCGACGATATTGCCTCGAATATGCAGCTCCGTCGTGCTCGTTATGCCAACCGGCTTGTGCAGCGCGATATAGACATGCCGCTTCTTCTCGCCGATTCGCCTGCCGTCTATACGCACATCATCATGCGATTCCGCCTGGCTGCCAAGCTCCGCGACCGCCCCGTTAATCGTAACGCGGCCGCTGTCCACAAGCTTGTCGGCTTCGCGTCTGGAGCAATATCCGGTCTCGCTAATAAATTTATTGATTCGCATCTCTGTCTCACCTCGTTGTAGCGTATGCTACACTATGACGAGGATTTCTGCAATATGGCGCCCCAAGACGCAATATCCGGCGAGGACAGAATCTTCGGCGCTCCTTCTTCATACAGCGCTGCCGCGATCATCGCTTGGGCAATCCGCTTGGCCGCGATTGGCTTATATTTGCGCAGCCCGCCCATGAACAGGAAAGCGCAGCTCTTGGCTAATCTGGCTGCGACCGCTTCCCCGAAGCGCCGCTCCCGCCTCTCCCCGATAATCAAGGAAGGGCGGAAGATATGAAGCTTCGACGGGCACATCGCTTGAAGATCGGACTCTACCTTCCCCTTCACCCTGCTGTAGAAGAACAAGGATTTCTCGTTTGCGCCCATTGCTGTAATAATCAGCATGCGATTCGCGCCATCCCTCTTGGCTACTTTGCCGAGCATTATTGGGTAATCATAATCGACATGCTCGAATCGCTCCTTCGAGCCGGCCTTCTTCCTCGTCGTGCCTAGCGTACAATAGACATCGGCGCCTCCCAGCAGCCCGGGAGGCAGCTCGCATAACCGGTCAAAATCGAGTACGAGCTGCTCCAGGCGGGGATGCGTCAGATTCATTCTTTTGCGCACGAGAACAATCACTTTGCGATAGCTCTTATTCCATAATAACAGCTTCACGAGCTCATTCCCGACAAGACCGGTAGCTCCGGCGACAACCGCTGTTCTCTGCATGCATCCACATCTCCCTTATTCTTGATTATCGATTCAAACGGGCCGATCCCGCCTCCCGCTAACCGATGCCTTGCTGATTCTCCGGCTTCCATACAGGCAGGAGAAGCTTGATCGACGTGCCGACATTCACCTGACTCTGAATATCCATCGTTCCGTGATGACTGTTGATAATCCGCTGACTCACCATGATGCCCAGCCCCGTCCCGGTCTCCTTGCCCGTGAAGAACGGATCTCCGATCTTCGATATCATTTCCTCCGGAATGCCTACGCCCTCGTCGGTAATCGAGATGGCGATATTCGAGCTCTTCCGCTGAATCGAGATATGCACCGGTCCCCCGCTTGGCATCGCTTCTATCGCATTCTTCAACAAATTAATGAATACCTGCTTCAATTGATTCTCCTCGCAAGAAATCAGACAGGGCTCCTCCGTAAAATTGGTATGAAACACAATGTTGTGAAGATGCGCCTCGCTGTCGAGGAACAGCAGCACCTCGCGAAGAATATCCCGTATATCCTTGCGTATAAACTTAGCTGCCTGAGGCTTGGCCAGAATGAGAAATTCCCCGACAATGAGATTAATGCGATCCAGCTCGGACAGCATGAGATTGACATGAGTAATGTTCAGCTTCTGGCTCTGCTGCTGCAACTGCAGGAAGCCGCGCAGCGTCGTCAGCGGATTGCGAATCTCATGGGCCACACCCGCCGCCAGCTGACCCACCGTCGTCAGCTTCTCCGAACGCCTGAGGAGCTCCTCCATGCGGTTGCGGCTGCGCATATCGCGGCAAATGCTGGCGAAGGCTTGTATTGAGCCGTCGGAATCGCGGATGGGAGACACGGTAACGCTCACCGGAATGATCTCCCCCGTCCGCGTAACTCGAACCGTCTCCTGCGCGGGGAGTTTCTTCCCCGCCAGCAGCAATCCGATCATCTGGCGCTTCTCCATGCGATGCGATTCTGGTATGGTTGGATAGTTGAGGCCGAGCACCTCCGATTCCTCGTAACCGAACAATTGCTCGAAAGCGCGGTTCACTTGAATGACCTTCCCATCCACATCCATAAGATGAATCGCGTCGTTCGAATGATTGATGAACGATTCAAGATGCTCCTTCATTCGGCGGTTCTCGTCGAACGCTTTGCGAAGCTTGTCCATATAGATGCTGATATTCTGGGACATTGCATTGATTTTGAGCGCCAATAATCCGAACTCATCCTTGCGCTTGATCTGAATCGGCTTGTGGAAGCGAACGGAAGATACCTCGTTCACCTTCCACAGGATATCCTTCAGCGGCCGTATCATAATGCCTACCAGCCAGTACACCACAATCATAAGCAGGAGAAGGAAGGCTCCCGAATAGATGAAGGTTTGATCCCGCTTCATCTGAACGAGCTCAGTCATGCTCGATCGGTCGAATACGACGCTGACAATATAGCCGCCCAAAGCTTCATCCGTATAGTAGCTTCTATAATACGCATTGCCGCCTATCGTAATTTCTTTATACTCGAAATCATTCGCGCTCATATCTTGCATAATAGCTTCATCGTTGTTAGCATCAATATAGAGATGCGTTCCGTAAGGAATGTCGGTCGAATCCTTCTTGAAGACCGTAATTTCCATAATGTAAGGATTTACATTCTTCAGAATATCGATCATCCCGTTCGGATCGACTGCCGGCGGCGATTTGGCGGGCGTCTTATTGCCGCCATCCTCCGTTATAGCTTCCGCAGCTTGAACGGAAATATGAAGCATGGATTCAAGCATCATGCTGCGAAATCCTTGCACCATCGAATATTCACTCATGATATGGTAGAGAATGACCACTAGAACAAGCATAAGCGAGATGGTAACGGACAGCTTCGTCTTGATCGACAATTCACGACACACCCTTTGTGAGGAGATCTATTCTTGAATGAAAATAAAGTTTATGCACAGGATCCACAAGAGATATGCACAAGAGTGGATGAATTGTGGATGAAATTGTGTGTATCTCACCAGTTATGCACAATTCTATCCACAGCGTGTTAACATTCGAATATTTGTTCGTTGTATAACATACCGATTATTATATCGTGAAAAGGACGTTTGCCAAGTGAAGAGAGAACGAGATGATTCCCTATGGATGCAGGAAGCGATTGCTGAAGCGCTCAAGGCCGAGGCGTTAGGCGAGGTTCCAATCGGCGCAGTCCTCATTAAGGGTCAAGAAATTATCGGCCGGGGGCATAATTTGCGAGAAACCGCTCATGATCCGACCGCGCATGCCGAAATGGTCGCCATTCGGGACGCCAGCAGCCGTATCGGCGCTTGGCGGCTTCAGGACTGCACGCTCTATGTCACCTTGGAGCCTTGCCCGATGTGCGCAGGGGCTATTGTTCAAGCACGCGTGAAACGAGTCGTGTACGGCGCGTCCGATCCCAAAGCCGGATGCGCCGGCACCTTGATGAATCTACTGCAAGAGCCCCGTTTCAATCATGAAACGGAGCTCACCAGCGGAATCCTGCAAATGGAATGCTCCCAGCTTCTTACCCAATTCTTTCGCAAATTGAGAGAACGCTGAACCCGTATAAGTAGAACGATTTATGATGGATCTCTTGTAATGGAGGATTGCTCTGATTCATCTCGTTGCATATATTGCAAAGCAACGATAAGCTGATCTGCCTCTTCGCTAATGGCAAGCACGGCAGGGTCTGTCAGGCTGCCCCGCAGCTCAGCGATTTCATGAAGCTTTTGCCGAAGCGATTGCAACTGTCTAAGCAAGTGATTTTTATCCATGGTCGCTTCGAGGCACGCTCCTTATCTAGTAATCATGACGTATTTAGTACCATTATACTCTCTGCTACTCGAAGAGTTTGTAAAATCATGTCGACAAGCACCCACTTTTTTTAGGCAATATTCGACATTAACAGGATAATATTACCACAAATTAGTTCTTATGTCCTACTTTTGGACAGGTAAAATTCTCTTCCATCATAGAAGCCTCATATTCCTTCCTCCATAATTGTAATATGGGGGGCTATGCAGTAAAATGACTTCATACTCGCATGCGGCCATGATGAAGGCATAGACTAATGAGAGATCGCAATACGCGGATGGAGCTGATAATATGCTGCTGAGAGACCTGCTTCAAGATATCTCCTGCGACATTCTGCAGGGAACGATCGACAAGGAAGTGGAAGGAATCGCATTCGATTCCAGAGAATGCGCGGAGAACTGGCTGTTCGTAGCAGTTAGAGGCTTCACTGTGGACGGACATGACTATATTCAGAAGGCTGTCGCTTCCGGCGCCGCAGCCATCATTACAGAGAAGGCTGTCGATGCGGGCAGCTCCGTAACCGTGCTGCAGGTGGATGATTCGCGGCTTGCGCTTGCTTACGCGGCCTCGCGCTTCCATGGGCAGCCGGCCTCAAAGCTCAATCTGATCGGCATTACCGGAACGAACGGGAAGACATCAACGACTTATTTCCTCAAATCCATATTGGAGAAAGCAAACAAGACCGTAGGTATCATCGGCACGATCGGAGCGATGGTTGGCGATAAGAAGCTTGCGACGAGGTCAACCACGCCAACCACCCCCGAATCGTTGCATCTTCAACAGATGTTCGCCGACATGGCTGAATCGAAGGTGGATTGCTGCGTGATGGAGGTTTCGTCGCATGCGCTAAGCTTGAAACGAACCGCCGCATCCGCCTTCAAATCCGGAATCTTCACGAATCTGACGCCCGATCATCTCGAGCTGCATTTGACGATGGAGGATTATTTCGAAGCGAAGGCGATGCTGTTCGATCTCACGACCGATTATAATATCATCAACATCGATGATCCCTACGGTAAACGGCTTGCGGAGAGGCTTTCGTCGAGGGACGCCGAGCTTGTTACATACAGCATCGAGAGTCAGGCGGATGTATACGCGACGGATATTCGCTATTATGCGGAGCATACCGAATATGTCGCCCATACGCCGGCCGGCAGCGTCGCCATTCACGTGAATCTGCCAGGCTTCATCTATGTCTACAACAGCTTGGCGGCCGTAGCCTGCGCCTCCTGCAACGGCGTGCCGCTTGACGAGATTGCTTCCGGCGTTCGCGCCGTTGAACAGATCAAGGGCCGGCTGGAGGTCGTCTATCAAGATCCCGAGCGAAAGATTGTCGTTGATTTCGCCCATACGGAGGATAGTTTGGAGAAGGCGCTCGCTACGCTCAGACCCTTCACCAAGGGAAGACTTATTCTCGTGTTCGGTGTATACGCGGCGCCAGGCAGGCCCGGAAGCCCCAAGCGGGAAGCGATGGGCGGAATCGCCGCGCGGTTCGCCGATTTCTCGATTATCACCTCTGACAATCCGAAGGATCAAGATCCCGATGCCATTATCGCCGAGGTTGCCGAAGCGGTCGAAGCCGCAGGGGGGCAATACCGCAGCATCGTGGATCGCAGAGAAGCGATCGAACACGCCATAGCGATCAGCGAGAAGGATGATGTCATTCTCATCGCCGGCAAAGGCCATGAGACAACGCAAGTTATCGGCAAGACGGAGATTCCCTTCAACGAAGCCGAGATTGTGAACGAAATTATGAGCGGCAGATAGAATTACCAATTCTTCTATTCAAAGTGGGATGACGCAAAGCATGAAACAGAACAGTTTAGGCATAATTGGCGGGATGGGGCCCAAAGCAACTGCCGTCTTCTTCGATAAAATCATTGAGAACACCGTTGCCGAGCGCGATCAGGATCACGTGGACATGATCATTCTGAATCACGCTTCGATTCCCGACCGCACTGCGGTCATTCTCGGGGGCGACAGCAGTGGGTTTCTGGAGGAAATCGGCAAGGATCTTCGGCTGTTGGAGATCGCGGGAGCCGCTCATATCGCCATTCCCTGCAACACTTCGCATTATTTCTACGAGCAGATGCAAGATCTGACTTCCATTCCGATCATTAATATGGTCGAGGAAACGATCAAGCTGATTCATGAGCGCTTCGGAAGCGGAGCGCGCGTCGGTTTATTGGCAACAGACGGCACCGTGCAGAGCGGCATCTATACTACGACTAGCAGGCAGTACGGGATGGAGCTTCACGTTCCGAACGAGCGAATTCAGCGGCAGGTTATGAAGATTATTTATACGAATGTGAAAAATCATATGGATTTCTCCTCCCATGAGCTTGAAGCGATCATCGACGAGCTGGTTATGGAGCAAGGCTGTCAATGCGTCATTCTGGCCTGCACCGAGCTATCCTGCATCAAGCTTCGTCCGGTATACGCGGAATGCAGCATCGACGCCATGCAAGTGCTGGTCGAGAAATCGATTGTTCTGTCCGGCAGGTCGGTTGTGGGCAAGTAAGCCCGCGTGAAGGGAAGAGGCCTGAGTGCTGCGCTTAGGCGCAATCCTCAGACCTCTTCGTCAGTATGGGGCTTGATTATTGGAGTTAGTTGCAAGGATAAATGAACTCATGTTAAACTATATAATGTTGTGCGCCCGTAGCTCAGCTGGATAGAGCAACCGTTTCCTAAACGGTGGGTCGCGGGTTCGAATCCCGCCGCGGCGCGCCACTCCCTGACTATTTCAATAGAGCGAACTTCAGTTTCCGCTTCTTCAAGTAATCGATAATGTCAGGCAATGCCTCGACCGTCAGCTTCTTCTCATGCATGACATAGACGCCTCCGGACGGTTCCGTCTGCTCGAAATACTTCAGAATCTCTTCCTTCGTGTCTGCATTCCAGTCCTCCGGATCGCGATTCCACAAAAGCAGCTTCATTCCCAACCTCTTCACCGTATCCTTGAGTTCGTCGTTCATAGCTCCGTAAGGCGGCCGGAATACCGTTACGGCTTCATCGGTCAGCTTCGTTATGG
This sequence comes from Paenibacillus sp. HB172176, assembly GCF_011947265.1. Taxonomy (GTDB): domain Bacteria; phylum Bacillota; class Bacilli; order Paenibacillales; family Paenibacillaceae; genus Pristimantibacillus. The sequence goes on along the minus strand of NZ_JAATHD010000010.1, from coordinate 20,119 downwards.
CTGCATTCGCCTGCTTGATATTATTCTCGTTCTCCTCCGCGCCCGAAGCGGTTAATTGACTATGATCCCAGGAATGATTGCCGATTGACATGCCATGTTCACTCGCATAGATGACCGAATCCTCATGATGCTTCACATTATTGCCCACGAACAGGAAGGTGCCCGCCGCCTCGTTCTTCGCGAGCAAATCCACGATTTCCTTCGTATAGATGGAGGGACCGTCATCGAAGGTCAAAGCGACATAGCCTGGGGGCAGGCTGTACACCGGCTCTTCTCTATCCAGCTCAACGCTCTCCACATTCTTCTCTCGAACATCTTCCGAAACATCATCTGCAACGGTCTGATTGAGCGAGCCGTCCTTCTCTTCCACTGCAGATGCAGCCGAGGTTCGACTGTTCGCGTCCGCTCGTTGAACCGCCTGCTTCATCCCGCGCGAAGCCATTGCAAGTCCGCTCCAATTCGCTGAAGCCCCGTCCATAGCCGCGACTCCCTCCTTCATCCGCTGCTCGCTCAAAGCATCCGCATCGTCAATGAGATATTGCACATCAATCTCGAGGAAGAGAATCAGGAAGACTGTGATCAGAGCCAACATGCGAAAGAGAGGTCTCTGAAATCGCCATATTGCCGAGAATACTGTACTTCGGCTTGGAGATTGCATATCCGCCGATGCCGTCATCCGAGCCGCGATGGGGACAATTCCATTGGACGCAACAATCGGGACAATCGAGGCCTCTTCCGATAATACTGTCGCCGGAAGCTCGTTCATGTCATCCTTCGCATCGAGTTCGCCAAGCCTCTCAAGCTGCTCCGCCAGCGCGTCTGAACAGAAAAAATAATGCGGCGTTCGGAACGATTGCGTTTGTTTGATAATCAAGCCATACCGTTGCTTGTGAAACGGGTCCCATTTCGTATGTATAGATAATCGCGCTTTCTCCGCTCCCATCGGATCAATGCGCACAAGCTCTTCATAAGCGGCTTCATCCAAGGCGAGACTGGCCTTCTTCCGCTCCCCCTTCATGCTGCATATGAACTCAAGCCGACATCCGGCGTCACGCCTTGCAAGCGATACGATCTCAATCATTTGCCGCTTTGCTGACAGCTCCAATCGGAGCGGCCATCCGGGTCGTGAAGTCATTGATCATATTCGCGAGATACACCTTCTCTTGATGAGTCGATTCATACTTCTGCTTCATATGGGCGATCTCGACATCCATTCGTCCAATCTTCTCTTCCAGCTCGTGAATTCGCTTGTTTTTATCAGCGAGAGCGTCATTATGCTTGCCTAGAAGATTCTCGTATTTCTGCTGCTCCAAATCAATGACGCTCTTCAAATCCTCAATCTCGGCAGCAAGCTTATTCTGAAGCTCGCGATAATCTTCAGCCACTTGATCCACTTTCATATTCTTATCCGCAATCTTCTGCTCGAGCTCCAGAATGCTCTTCTCCCTCTCGTCGATTACCTTGTTCAGATGACGCACATCGCGAGTCAGACGTTCTCCATGGCTGTTCGCATGGCTCAATCGATCCTGAAGCTCATTCAATTTCAAATCCATATGCTGTTTGGCCTGAATCATTTGTTCTACGGCGAAGATAAGATCCAGCGACTTTTTATCCATATTGGTCTTCGCCGGCGAGACCAGCTCCTGCTCCAGCTCGTCACCGACAATCGCCGCTCCCGCCTCCTGCTGGATATTCGCGGCTTCATGTCCTAGTTCGGAAGTCAGGCCGTCCCGACTGTCCTTCTGTTCTTTTTTTCTGAAGAAAGGGGAAATCATCTTGTCTTATCACCTCTTCGCATTGTTTGTAAAAATTTGTCGAACAATATGGTTCTATTATAAAAGAAAATTTACCAATTATAGCGGGACTTTGTATCTAAATTCAAGAATAGGTTCTCACGAACTATTAACTAGTTCTATAGTCGTATTAATGCGAATGAACACAAAACACAAACAAAATACGCTCTAAACTTACGACTATCAGACTAGTCGGTTCAGAGCGCATGCATATGAAAAGAGTTATTCGGTTGTTGCCGGGGCCTTGAGAAGAGCTGTAAGCTCATCCAGGGCGACCGTGTCGGCAGGCAGCTCTTCCTTAAAGATGACCGCCTCATCCAGCTTCGAATATTGGCCAGAGAAAGAGAAGGAAAGCTTCATCTCACCGCCGCTTATCGTATCATCGGCCTGCATCGCAAGCTCTCCGCTTTCGTAAACGAGATAATCGTCCCTGATCGCTCCAGTGAAGTTCATTGTATCAAGAGTAAGATGATTAAGAAGCTTGTCGCTCATCGCATCCCGATTCGTCTCCCAATCCGCCTTCGTTTGCTCCAGCTTCGCCGTGTCCATGTTGAAAGCGGCCAGGTTATCCTTATTCGCAAGAAGGATATCCAGCAGCTCAGGAAGCACCGTATTGACCAGCGTTTCGACAGATTGACCGTAATTGTCCTCCTTGATCGAGAAGGAAATGACCTGATTGACTTTCAGGTCTTGGGGCAGCTCGGCGTCTGCCGTCTTCACCGTACTGAAATAGGTTTTCTCATCAAAGCCGTCGAGCAGCGTCTTCAACGAATCCTGAAGCATACGCTGGTCCTTCTGAAGATCCATCGCCTTTTCGCCGCCTTGCTCCTGGGACAGTTCATTAAGATCAATTCGCACATATTGATCCGCCATCTCTTCCGGAAGCTGCAGGAGAGGAATGTTCGTTAGCTTCACATAGAGCATGTCTTGGGTCATAATCATTGGCACATTAAGCTTCATATCGAGCAAACTCGGCAACGTAATCTGCAAATCAAGATCGGTTCTCATCGGCTCCTTCTGGTACACGGCATTCGCCTCAATCGTAGCATCCTTCAGCATGCTGGTCAGACTGGCGGCCGTCAATCCGCCCGCAACCTCTTTGTCCGCGGCATTCCCAATGTCCAGCTCATGAATGTTCATCGTGAAGGACATTTCGTAAGAGTCTGCATCCATTGTTTTGGCTATGGCATTCATAAGCGCAGCCTTAGGCGGGTTGCTGTCGGAAGTGCATGCCGCCATCATCATCATAGTTAGAATAAGAAAGGAAAGAAGAGCATAACGAAATTTCAATATCATATATGTATGAGCCTCCAATAGGAATAGTATCGTTCCTTCATTCTAACCTAAATAAGTAACCAATAGAAGCCGGAACAGGGAAAATCCCGTTGCGGCTTTCTCAACGGGATTTTCTAGTCTTCAGGGTCAACCCTCCGTGTTATGATGATCCACATGATTCCGTTGCTTCGTCTTCTTCGAGCCCGACAACGGCGCTTGCTGTCCGCCGTCATGATCCCGGCGCTTTCTCTCATTATGGGGAACGCTCTCCGGAACCGGCATACTCTTCGGCTTGCTCATCGCACAGACCTCCTTCATGGTCTCAGGTTCAGGTCAGGATTGTTGATTCCCCATGCTTGCCGGTTGATCATGATTCAGCGAATCCTTGTGCCGCCGATCATTCTTATCCTGCTGCAGCTGCTGCGCCTGATGGCTGTTCACTGGTTCATTCTCAAGCGATTCCGCCACATTCGATAAATTTTTGTCGGCGAAGCCTTTTGCCTTCGTCATATCCTACCGCTCCTTACGCGTGAGTTAATTGCCTAAGTGCTTGGGCGCATTCATGCAGATGGCGAGTATAATCACGAATAAGCTGTTGCAGCATATCCGTTCTTTCGTCAATAGCGACGTTATCCTTCTCGGCATCGATAAGCTCAACCGAAACCTCGCGCCCGTCCACATAGGCGACTTTAAAATCGAATTCATACATCTGATGTCCTGCGCAATGAATCGTGACTCTTATCGCCTTCTCGTCAGCCTCATCACCCATCACTTCGCATCTGTCGCCGTCATTCACCATTTCGGGCAATGTGCGCTGCCAAGCATCGACAAGCTGGTCCTGATCCCATTGCCGATCCTCGAAATTAGCCATTAATAGAAGCACCTCCTCACTGTTAAGATGCGAAGGGGCGCTTTGTTTTATGCACTTCAGCGCAATTAGTCATTCTCATTCGCGCTAATGAATATTCATACAAAAAAACGCCCTCGGCGCAAGAAGCGTCAGGACGTGCTCGTTTCATAATCTGTTATTGTAGATTATTCATAATTATTCATACTGGCGGAGAGGAAGGGATTCGCTCCGTCGCACCATGACCTTTAATCAGGTCATGGCAATCGCGACTATCACGCCGGGGCCTACGGATATGCCTTAGGGCATGTCCGCTTCACGGCCCGTTCTCATCCCTTCCTCAGAGCCTTTAATGTTAGTGTATTCATACTGGCGGAGAGGAAGGGATTCGAACCCTTGTGAGCTTGCACTCTAACGGTTTTCAAGACCGCCCCGTTATGACCACTTCGGTACCTCTCCACATGAAATTGCTGATTGCCACAAAAAATATTGTACCACAAATCAAATTTGAATATCAACAACAAATTTGACCTGCGGTACAAGGTTTATCCTGCTAACGTTTGGCTATCGAGACCAAGCCGCCCATATAAGGACGAAGCGCCTCCGGAATGACAACCGAGCCGTCCTCTTGCTGATAATTTTCCAGAATAGCGGCTACGGTGCGGCCTACGGCAAGCCCTGAGCCATTCAGCGTATGAACGAACTCCGGCTTGCTCTTCGCCTCGCGACGGAAGCGAATGCCTGCACGGCGCGCCTGGAAATCCTCGAAGTTCGAGCAAGAGGAAATTTCGCGGTACGTATTCGCACTCGGAATCCACACCTCAAGATCGTACGTCTTCGCCGATGTGAAGCCCATATCTCCCGTGCAGAGCGTCAGCACGCGATAAGGCAAGCCCAGCCGCTGCAGCACCTTCTCCGCTTGCGAGGTCAGCTTCTCAAGCTCCTCGTAGGAATCTTCCGGCTTCACCAGCTTGACAAGCTCGACCTTGTTGAATTGATGCTGGCGGATCAAGCCTCGGGTATCGCGACCGGCAGAGCCTGCCTCCGAGCGGAAGCATGCGCTATAGGCGACAAAGTTCTTCGGCAATTCGTCGCCGTCCAAGATTTCCTCCCGGTGCAAATTCGTCACCGGAACCTCTGCCGTCGGAATAAGATAATATTCCGTATCCTTGATTTTGAACAAATCCTCTTCGAATTTCGGAAGCTGACCTGTTCCAATCAGACTGTCGCGATTCACAATATACGGCGGAAGGATCTCCTCATAGCCGTGCTCGTCGCTGTGCAGATCCATCATGAAGCTGATCAAGGCTCGTTCCAGTCTGGCCCCGAGTCCGCGATAGAACGTGAAGCGCGATCCCGTTACCTTGCCTGCTCGCTCGAAGTCCAGAATGCCAAGCTCCTGGGCGATATCATAATGCGCCTTCGGCTCGTATCCGAACGATGGTACCTCGCCAATACGGCGAATTTCCACGTTCTCTTCCTCGGAAGCACCCACCGGCACGCTTTCGTTCGGAATGTTCGGAATAGCCAGGGACAACTCCTCCACCTGAGCCTCCAGCTCGCGAAGCTCCTCATCAATCGCTTTGATGCGGTCGCCGACCTCGCGCATTTCCAGAATGAGACTTTCCGCGTCGCCGCCGGATTTTTTCAGCTTCGCCACTTCCTGCGATACGATGTTGCGGCGATTTTTCAACTGCTCGGTTTCCCCGATCAGCTCTCTCCGCTTCGCGTCAATGATCGGATAATCCGCGATAAGCTCCACAGATGCGCCGCGATTGCGAAGCGCTTGCTCCACCCTCTCAAACTCTGTACGCAATATTCTTGCATCCAACATGAATTATTGAGCCCCTTCCTTCAGCATCTCCACGAAATACGCATGTAATCGATAATCATCCGTAAGCTCCGGGTGATAGGATGCCGCGAGCAGCTTGCCTTGTCTTGCCGTCACGATCTCATCCTTATATATCGAGAGCGCCTCCACCTCCGGCCCGATAGACTTGATGAGCGGCGCTCTTATGAACACGGCTCGCACAGGTTCATCAATTCCTTTGACATCCAGATCCGTCTCGAAGCTTTCCCTCTGTCTTCCGAACGCATTGCGAGCAACCGTCATATCCATGAGCTGCAGATGCGCCTCTTCCTGACCTTCAATTCGTTCGGCAAGCACAATAAGACCCGCGCATGTGCCGAATATGCCCTTGCCATCCGCAGCGAACCGCTTGATCGCGTCCATGAAGCCATACTTGCGCATCAGCTTGCCGATGGTCGTGCTCTCTCCGCCCGGTATAACCAGTCCATCCAGCTCTTCCAGTTGCTCAACGCGCTTGACGGCAACAGCCTCTGCGCCCGCCGCCTGCAAGCTTCGAATATGCTCGGCTACAGCGCCTTGCAATGCCAGTACTCCTATCTTCATCTCTATCTTCTCCATCCTGAAATTTGCAAAAAAGGCCGGCCGCCAAGTAGGCACGGCCGGCTTTATAAGCTTTCCTTAAATGCCGCGGTCTTGCATGCGCTGCGAAGCTTCCAGCTTCGAAATCTCGATGCCCTTCATCGGCGTGCCGAGATTCTTCGACACCTCCGCGATCAGCTGATAATTCTCATAATGCGTTGTCGCTTCCACAATCGCGCGCGCAAATTTCTCCGGGCTGTCCGATTTGAAGATGCCGGAACCGACGAATACGCCGTCCGCGCCAAGATGCATCATCAGCGCGGCGTCCGAAGGCGTCGCCACTCCGCCTGCGGCGAAGTTGACTACCGGCAGCTTGCCGCTCTCGTGTACGCCCAGCAGCAGGTCGTAAGGAACGCCCAGCAGCTTCGCTTCGTTATACAGCTCGTCCTTCGACAAGCCTTGAATCTTGCGAATTTGTCCGTTGATTAAGCGAAGATGACGAACCGCTTCGACGATATTGCCCGTGCCCGGCTCGCCCTTCGTGCGCAGCATCGCCGCGCCTTCTTGAATGCGGCGAAGCGCCTCGCCCAGATCCTTGGCGCCGCACACAAATGGAATCGTGAAGTCGTTCTTGCTGATGTGGAATACCTCATCCGCAGGAGTCAACACTTCGCTCTCGTCGATATAATCGACGCCCATCGATTCGAGCACTCTCGCTTCCACATAGTGGCCGATACGAGCCTTCGCCATTACCGGAATCGATACAACCTTCATAACCTCTTCGACGATCGTCGGATCGGCCATGCGAGCCACTCCGCCAGCCGCGCGAATATCCGAAGGCACGCGCTCCAGCGCCATAACCGCCGTTGCGCCAGCCGCTTCCGCTACCTTCGCTTGCTCGGCATTCATAACGTCCATGATGACGCCGCCTTTTTGCATTTCTGCCATACCGCGTTTTACGCGCGATGTACCTGTTTCCATCTTTCCGTTCCTCCTATTATCATTCACAAGAATGTATGTGATCGATTATGTTCTAACCATTCATTTTACAGGAATGAAGAATAATCGACAAGCCTTGATTTGAGAATCGATCGGATAATCAAGCCTCTTTTAGAACAAATCTAGAATACCATGAAACAGCTTGGAGAAAAAGTCGCCGATCCCGCGGAATAATAGCCTGAACCAGCCTGCCTTCTCCGCATCCTCGGTCGTAATCAGATTCACCGTGTAATTCCGATCCTTGCCTGTAATTTCATCGGAGTACGTATAGGTTACCGTACCCACCTTCGTGCCGGCCTTGATCGGAGCCACCAATTGATCCTCGGGAAGAAGCATATGCTCGGTCATCTCGACCTTCGCGTCCTTGCCCTTTGGAACCATCAACGTAATATCGCTGTCCGTTACGATGGGAATCGACTTCTTGACGCCCTTCTTAATCTTCACCGAATCCAGCGTTTCTACAACCGTTTTGGGCTGCAAAATCGTTTTTCTCTCGAAGGTGGCGAAGGCATAATCATACAGCTTTGCCGTCTCGATAAAGCGCTGATTCTTCGAGCTTGTATCCATCACAACGCTAATATAGCGCTGATCGCCGCGCTTCACCGTGCCCGTGAAATTATAGCCGGCTGCGTCAATGAAGCCCGTCTTCATCCCGTCGACGCCTTCATAAGCCAGTGCTTTCAAATAAACATTGTCCTTGTTCGAGCCAAGCATATAGTTGATATTCGTCATGGGCTTCTCGTCGCGTTCGCGAAATTTGTAGCTCTGCGTGCTCGAATACTTGAGAAACTCCGGATGATCCTTCAGAATTTGGTAAGCCAGCTTCGCCACATCTCCCGCCGACATCACTGTTGTATCCTCAAAGCCTGTTACGCTCGTGAATACCGCCGTAGTCAGACCCATCTCCTTCGCCTTGTCGTTCATGTTATTGAGGAAAGCTTCGATCGTACCCGATACGGCATCGGCAAGCGCCTTCGTCGCATCATTCGCAGAACCGACCGCCATGGCATAATAGAGATCCTCCACCGTATGCTGGTCCCCGGCAGCAAGATAGATTTGGGATTCAGACGGATCCGTGTTGGCAGCTTCCTCGCTTACCGTAATCACCTGATCCCATGACAAACGACCCGCTCCGATTTCTTCGAGAACGATATATTCCGTCATCATCTTCGTCATGCTCGCCATCGGAAGAGGTTGATCCGGATTGACCTCGTACAGTACTTGGCCCGTTGCCGCATCCATCAGTATGGCAGATTTCACCTGCAAGCCTAATGAATTATCCGTACTCAGCCTTTGATCAAACCCTTCTGCCATTACCCCAGAGACGCCAATCGACATAACAGCTACCCATAATGCCAAGCTGGCTGCCAAGACTGACAATACCCGAACCGGTCTTCCCCACACCTTCACCATCGTTTCCCCATTTCCCCATTAGATTATCGCTCATAATTGTAACATAGGAGCATAGATCAATTAAACCCATACGCCCTCCCTGGCAAAATGAAGATTCACTCATCTTCGGACTCCAAGATACGCGATCCAACAACAAACAGACAGGACCATGAAACGCTGTCCTGTCTGCTCTTCTCTGCTATATGATTAGCCTGGCCGAATCCCTCTTACAGAGAATAGTTCGGCGCTTCCTTCGTAATCTGAACATCATGCGGATGGCTCTCGCGAAGCCCGGAGCCGGTGATGCGCACGAACTGCGTGTCATCTCTAAGCGAATGCAGAGTAGAAGCTCCGCAATAGCCCATGCCCGAGCGCAAGCCGCCAAGCAGCTGATGAACGGTATCGGCAAGCGGTCCTTTGTAAGGAACGCGTCCCTCGATGCCTTCCGGAACAAGCTTGCTCTCGTTCTCTTGGAAGTAACGATCCTTGCTGCCTTCCTTCATCGCGCCGAGCGAGCCCATGCCGCGGTATACCTTGAAGCTTCTGCCTTGGAAAATCTCCGTCTCGCCAGGGCTCTCCGCCGTGCCGGCGAACAGGCTTCCGATCATAATAACACTGGCTCCCGCAGCGATCGCCTTCGTAATGTCGCCGGAATACTTGATGCCGCCGTCCGCAATAATTGGCACATTGTATTCCTTCGCCACAGAGGCGCAATCGTAAATCGCCGTAATCTGAGGCACACCGATGCCCGCGATGACGCGAGTCGTACAGATGGAGCCAGGTCCGATACCGACCTTCACGACCGATGCGCCGGCTTCGATGAGGTCGCGCGTCGCTTCGCCGGTTGCCACATTGCCCGCAATGATGGTGAGATCAGGATAAGCGGAGCGAATCTTCCTTACCGCTTCAATAATATTAATATGATGGCCGTGAGCCGAATCCACGACAAGCACATCGATGCCGGATTCGACGAGCGCCGCCGTGCGGTCCATCGTATCCTTCGAGATTCCGACCGCCGCACCGCAGAGCAATCTGCCCTGCGAATCCTTCGCCGCGTTCGGGAATTGAATCGCCTTCTCGATATCCTTGATCGTAATAAGACCCTTCAGCGTATTGTCGTCATCGACTAATGGAAGCTTCTCGATCTTATGCTGCTGCAGCAGAACCTCCGCTTCCGGCAGCGTCGTCCCCACCGGAGCTGTCACCAGATTATCCTTCGTCATCACTTCGCTGATTTTAATGGAATAATCATGCACGAATCGAAGATCGCGGTTCGTCAGAATACCCACCAGCTTCTTGTCTCCGTCCACGATAGGCACTCCGGAAATCCGGTATTTGCCCATCAATTCTTCCGCATCGTAGACATGATGATCCGGCGTAAGCGAGAATGGGTTGGTAATAACGCCGCTCTCCGAGCGCTTCACGCGATCCACCTCTTCCGCTTGCTGAGCAATCGACATATTCTTGTGCACGATTCCGATTCCGCCTTCACGGGCAATAGCGATCGCCAAAGCCGCTTCCGTGACCGTGTCCATTCCTGCGCTGATGAGCGGAATGTTGAGTTTGATGCTCTCGCTTAATCGAACGGAGATGTTAACTTCTCTAGGCAGCACTTCTGATTTGCGCGGAACAAGCAAAACGTCGTCAAACGTAAGCCCTTCTTTAGCGAATTTTGTTTCCCACACGAGCATATTCCTCCCTGAAATTTGATACGAGCCATTGATATTATTAGCAATATTAGCAGAGGGGTCAGGGGCTGTCAAGGCTGCTTGAACCGCGCGAAATCTGATGATTCCGACTATTGCCCTTCTGGAAAATAAGCTAATCTTCAATATTGGCAGGGAGGTTATAGCCATCGTTCGTAAATACAATATTGTAAGCGATTTAATACAATTGTCATAGGCTGAATGCGCTTAGAAAGCGATTATTCCATGTCATTCACTTCGGTATCCACATCCTATATTTGCCGCCACCCGGTAAGAATCGCTGAAGAAGTGTCAGTAGCCCCGCTCATCATTAGGAGTGCCGTCATAATAGGCATATTCCGGCGCGAGCCCGGTCTGCGGATGACAGGAGATTCGCAGATACGCACGACTTGCCTCGGCCGCTTCCTTCCAGAAGCTCGATCCTCCGGATAAGCCCACAGCGCGAACTGTTCGTAGAAATGCGGCAAATGATAGGACGGGTCCGTATATTCGCATTTCGGCACGAAGAGGCGGTCGAACACCTCCTGGCGATCCATTTGCACAGCCATCATCATGCCGTAGGACATGCCCTCCGAGCGCACATCGAGATTACCGGTATCGAGCATATAACCCATCTCATCCTCCGCTTCATAATAGATGCGCGACTCCTCTTCCTCGAACAGTTGGTGCCACGCATCCGCCACCCGCTCCTCAATCTCCCGCTCCTCGTAGTCGTATTCCAGGAACAAATTCCGGTACACTCTCTTCTCTGCCTTCATTGAATGCGCATGAGCCATCTCTTACACCCCTCGCCCAATTTTTCCACACTATCCTTAGCCGTCCCAACACTCTATCCCTTCACGCCGCCAACCATCATGCCTTTGACAAAATACTTCTGCAGGAACGGATACACCATGATGATCGGCACCGAAGCGACAATCGTCATCGTTGCCCGGATCGCGAACGGCGTCACATTGTTCGCGTCCTGACTGTTCGCATTCGCGAATGCATCCCCGATTGACTTCGCCCCGGACGAAGCGTTCGAATTTTGCAGGATTTTCTGCAGCTCATATTGGAGCGTGCTTAGATCCACATTCGATGAATTGTAGAGGAACACATCGAACCAGGAATTCCACTGGAATACGGCCGTGAAGAGAGCAACCGTCGCCAGGACCGGCATGCACAGCGGCAGAATGATATGCGTGAACGTCTTGAAGTCTCCCGCTCCGTCGATCCTCGCCGATTCCACAATGCTCTCTGGCAACCCGTAGATGAAGGATCGAATAATAATGAGATTGAATACGCCGATCAGACCCGGCCAGATATAGACGGAGAAGGAATTGATCATTCCGAGATCGCGAATCAGCAAGAAGGTCGGAATAAGACCGCCGTTGAAATACATCGTCAAGATAAACGCGAGCGTAATGAATTTGCGAAGCACATAATCGTCTCTGCTAATCGTGTACGCCACCATGGCGGAGCATAGCACCGTCAAGAGCGTGCCCAGCACGGTGCGAAATACCGAAATCATCGTCGCATGGAAGATCGTCGATTGATGGAACACATATTTGAAGTTGCCGAGCGACCATTCGCGCGGCCATAAGTAGATGCCGCCCTTGATCGAATCCTGAGCATTATTGAATGATACCGCAAGCGTATTAATGAAAGGATATAACGTAACCACCATAAGCAACAGGAGAAAGATGATATTGCAAATATCGAATATTTTGTCGCCGGTCGATAACCGGGCGCGATGAAATTTTCTCGCCTTGAGCTTAGCTGCGCCTTCCTTCATGGCGTCTCCCTCCTCCTTAGAACAGTCTTGATTCGCCGGCGCGTTTCGCAATAGCGTTCGCCGAGAACAAGAGAATAAAGCTGATGACCGTTTTGAACATGCCCGCCGCGATGGACAAGGAGAAATTGCCTTGCGCGATGCCGTAGTTCAGCACGAATATATCAAGGTTTTCGGAATAGTCGATGTTCATGCCGTTGCCGAGCAAATATTGCGGCTCAAAGCCGGACTCCAGCAAGTAGCCGATTTGCATAATCAGCAAGACTATAATGACCGGCTTGATTCCCGGCAGCGTGATATGCCACATCCGCTGGAGACGGTTCGCGCCGTCAATCTCCGCCGCCTCGTATTGAGAGGGATCAATCATCGTCATTGCAGCCAAATAAACAATCGTATTCCAACCGATTTCTTTCCATACCATCGTTCCGCCGAAGATCCCCCAGAAATAGTTCGGAACGCCGAGGAACAAAATTTCTTCATGAATCAGATGCAGTTTAAGCAGCAGCTCATTAATAATGCCGTCGGGAGACAGCATCGTCTGCACAATGCTCGCGGCTACAACCCACGAGATGAAATAGGGCAAATAACTGATCGTTTGTACGACGCGCTTGAAAACGATATGCCGAACCTCATTCAGAAGCAAAGCCAGAGTGATCGCCGTTGTAAAGCCAAGAACCAGATTAATGCTGCTCATCGCAAGCGTATTGCGGAGCACCCTCAGGAAGCGTTCCTCGCCGAACAGAAATCGGAAGTGATCGAAGCCGATCCATTGCTGGTCCATGAACCCCAGCGCAGGCTTATAATTCTGAAAGGCGATGCTCCAGCCCCATAGAGGCAAATATTTGAATATGAACAACCATATAAGGAACGGCACGGACATGAAGACCAATGCACGTTGTTGCAGCAGTTTTTTGCCAAAAACAGCAAGCCTGTTCGGCTTCTTCGTTAGCGATGCGGAAGGCGCCGGCGCAGCTGTGTGTGAACTCTCCATGATTTCCTCTCTCCTTCCGATGCGAGCGTCACCTGCCATGACGACGCTGGCAATTAAAAAGAAAGGTCGGCTCCTTGCACCGCAGACTTAGACAAGCCGACCTTCTCCCGTGTGAAACACTCCCTCGTCGCCAGAGGACGGCGAAGAAGCTTCAACTTGTATGTTCCTTCCTACTTCTTCAGATCAATCAGCTTCTTCACTTCCGCCGTTGTCCAAGCCTCATAATCCGCTGTGTCCAGCTTGCCGAACGCCTTCAGATAATCGTCCCAGATCGCGTCGAACTTCGATGGATCCGCAAGCACGAGCTGCGGGAAGTATTTCTTCGTCACTTCATCCTTGCGAGTTTCCCAAATTTGCTGAGCGGAGCCCTGCTCCTTCGGAATGCCCCATGCCGGGAACCAAGGACGATCATCGGGAGCCGCGAACATTTCCGCATACGTCTTCACGCCGTATTTATCCAGTATTGTTTTGTCCTCAGCGGTCAGGCCAACCTGGAATACTTCCGGTTGAAGTCCCGGCGACAGCGCATTGCCATCGGCGAAAGAAGAATTCGTCGCGTATTGCGGCCAATCCCAGTCATAATACTTGAAGCCGAAGTCCTCGCGGAATTGCTCGTCAATCTTCGCGATCTGCTCCTCCGTGCGGTAGAAGCGGCCGTTCGCATCCACTTCATACGTCTCACCCTGGATGCCCCAGGACTTCATAATCTGATTCTCTTCCTTAAGCAGCGTATCGAAGTATGCCATGATTCGGTCCGGATCCTTCGCGCTTACCGTTACGCCGGCGCCGCGGTTGTTCACGAAGCCCGGAGGGTCGAGATACTGATCCTTGCCCCCGTCGAAAGTGACAGGCAGCGGGAAGTACACATAATCATCCTGTGCAGGATCCTGTCTTGCGGCGTCCTTCAGATTAAGCTGCGCATTGTTGAACTGCCAACCGTAATCGAAGAAGCCTACTACCTTATGCGACAACAGCTTCGCGATATATTGATCATAGTTGTCGACGAAGGACGCTTTGTCGAACAAGCCCTTCGCGTTCATATCATTCAGCGCTTTCAGCCAACGCTTCGTTGAATCAGCTGCCGAATACGTCTTGGCCTCATGCGTTGTCATATCCACAATCACGTTGCCGTCATTCGGATAGCCTTCGAGATGCATCGGCGGGTTCGCCGTGGCGAAGAATCTCCAGTCATGCGTCAAGGACACCATACCGATCAAATCCTCATCCTTATGCTTGTTCACGAAGTCCTCGACCAGCTTCAGATATTCATCCAGCGTGCGGATCTCCGGATAGCCCGCTTCCTTCAGCACGCGGCGCTGCACCCAGAACGCGCCTTGGTTAATATTCGGATCCGGCACATAATCGCCAACCACAGTCGAGAACGGAAGAATATAGATTTTGCCGTCGCTCGATTTCATCTGACTGAGATATGGACCGAAGACCCGCTTCAGATTCGGATATTGATCATCCCTCAGATACTTCGTCAAGTCGATGAATCCGCCTGAGCCAATTACCTTGTCGATCGCCGCATCGGGGATCAGCACATCGGGATACTCATTGGAAGCGACCATCGTTCCGATCTTCGTATTGAGGTCGCCCACCAGGAACTCCATCTTGAAGTTGACGCCGGTCTGGTCCTCGAGCAGCTTGCCGATCGTCGTTTCATTGGTGTTCTTGTCCTTCTTGCCGGCCACGCCGTTGAAATAAGTAAAAGTCACTTTATCAAGCGGTTTGTCTGTCGGCGCATTTGTCGCCGTATGGGATGTCGTAGTCGCCGTGCTCTTGCCTCCATTGTTGTTCTTGCCGCTCTCGACGTTATTGCCTGAGCAAGCAGCAAGCAAAGACAACAGCACCGTCAAAGCCAGGATGCTCAGGAATGATTTTTTCTTTGCCATTCACCTGTACCCCTCTCAATTGAATTTGTAAGCATTTTCATTATAAGAAATTGGAGTCGAAGCGTTTACCCGGCAAACTATAGCTCCTACTTCGAAAATTATAGTTTGGTATCCTCCATTGGAATTTCAATGCTTACGAACGTTCCCCTCTCTTGCGAGCTTTCCAGCTTGAAGGAGAATCCGCTGCCGTAGATCATCTTCAAGCGATAGATGACATTCTGCACGCCGATATGATCGCCGAGCTCCTCTTCGCTCTTCAGATAAGAGTAGATCAACTCGACCTGCTCCGGCGGCATGCCAACCCCGTTATCCTGAATCTCGAACCTCAGCTGCCCTCCGGCCCTTACGATGCGGATATCGATTATTCCCCCAGCCTTGAGCGGCTCGATACCGTGAATGCTGGCATTCTCCACGAAGGGCAGGAAAACCAGCTTCGGAATATAGCAATCCTTGACCGCATCATCCATATCTATGTGATAGATCAACCGTTCACCGAATCGATAATGCTGAATCTGAAGGAAACACAGAATGAATTCCAGCTCCTCTGCAACCTTCACCCTGTCTTTGTTCCATGTAAGCGACGAGCGGAACAGCTTGGCCATATT
This sequence comes from Paenibacillus sp. HB172176, assembly GCF_011947265.1. Lineage (GTDB taxonomy): Bacteria > Bacillota > Bacilli > Paenibacillales > Paenibacillaceae > Pristimantibacillus. The sequence goes on along the minus strand of NZ_JAATHD010000010.1, from coordinate 4,456 downwards.
CTGAATAATCTTGGCCGTCTCCGTCTCCTGCTTCATGAGGCTGCGCATGCGAATCGTCTCCAGCGCATTGAACAGGAAATGCGGATTGATCTGATTTTGCAGCGCATGCAGCTGCGACTTCCGATTCTGAATCTCGAGGTCCTTGCGGTGTATATCCGCCACATACACATCGCTGATCAGACTCCTGATCTGTAGCGTCATCCGGTTGAATTCCTCGGTCAATTGCCCGATTTCATCCCGTGTCTCCACCTGATTGATCGTATCGAAATTCTGATTCTTCACCTTCTTCATATGTCTCAGAATGCGAATTAATCGAATCGTCAGATTGCGGGTAATCCATAGAATGATCAGCGTTGGCAGCACAATGTTCACAATCGCCAAATAAATGACGAAGTTTCTGGAATTGCGCACATTCTCGAACACTTCATTTTCGGAAATCGTCCCGACCAGCCGCCAGCCCTCCAAGTAATTCGTCGTATACGGCTCCGTATCGAACTCGATCGTATCCGGGTTCTTCGGGATATCTTCATATCGAAGCGGCTCCATTCTCCAATCGCCGGCCTCATCATTCGTCGTGTATTCCACCAAGCCTCCGCCATTTACCAAATAGGTGTCTCCTTGCAGATTCAAGTTGGTGAAGATTTGCTCCACCTGCTGCGTTTTGAGATCAATCTTTAATATTTTCAAATACTCATTCTGTGAAGAATAATAATCCAACCGCCGAATAATGCTGTACTTATCCGGCTGCCCTTCCTTGCTCTCGCGATAGAAGATCGGAAGCGAGCTGTTCCCCGCCTTCATGAGCCGGCGATACCACTCTTCCCCCTTCACCTCATCTGTCATATAACCAACCCCGCCGGAATACAGCATCGTTGGATTGTCGACATACACCGTTATCGCTTGCATCGAATAATAGATAGGCCCATAGCTGTTCAGAATTCTGCGCAGATACGAATCATATGCCTCCACGTACTGCCCTGCGTCCTCATAATTCGCCTCCAGGATGTCATTGAGCATCAGATCCGTATAGAAGACGGTGGACACGCTGACCGCATCATCCACTTCATTGCGAAAATCCTCTTTGATTTGCTCAACAGTGTGCGAGATATCATTCATCCGTTGATTCTTCACATTTTCCGTGGTCACCTGGTAGAAGATCACATTCGTCAGGACGATCGGGACAAAGACCGATGAGAAATACAGAATCAGCATCTTGTTCCGCAGCCTTACATGATTTAAGGTCATCCGCCATTTCACCGTCAAGATCCCCTTTGCTTCCATAATGAGAAAACACCTTTCAAGGCCACTCTCTATACGTTGAACAACCGCTTTGAAACCTGCCGTTGAACATTATTGTATAAGCTTGTTTCGGTATTCGGAGGGCGACAGCTTCTCCGCTCTCTCGAATTGGGTGACGAAATAATCCGGATTGCTGAAGCCGATCTCATCGGCAATTTCATAAATCCTCATATCGGTTTGACGCAACAAGCGCTTCGCCTCGCCCACTCGAATTTGCAGCAGAAAATCATTGAAATAGATGCCGTATGTCTTCTTGAACAGCTGTCCGAGATAAACTGGATTCATGAAGAATAACCCCGCAATGCTCTTCAAGCTGAGATTCTCCTTATAATGCGCTTCGATATATTCCTTGATCTTCTGAATGCCGCCCTTGCTGTTCTCTTTGCGTTGCTTCGCAACTAGCTCCGCGCTCTCCAGCACGAAATCCAGAAACAGCTTCTTCAGCGCCGCGAATGAAACGTTCACATCCTGCCAGCTCATTATCGGCTTCAAGCTCGCAAGCTCATCCTCCTCTACATTCATGCGGTTCATGATCTTCAGAATGCTCGTCACATGGCGGTGAATCGTCAGCTTTATCGCCTCCGGAGCAAATCGAAGCACCATAAACTGATTGAAAATTTGCTCGGTCAGAGTTATGATACCGTTTTCATTTTGTTCCTCAATCGAATCGCTCATTCTCTGATACAGCTCGGCATCCATATCGATATAACAGAGCGGGCTTGTCGCCGAATCACTATACAACACAACCGCGCTCTTCTCATCCGTATATTTGTACTGAAGCGCATCCTTGGCTGTTTGAATCGATTCTTTCAGATCACTGATGGTATTCACGGGCTTTCCTGCATACACATACGTGGTTTGATTCATCATACGACTCAGCCTGCGCTGAAGCTCGCATGCAAAGCACCGCAAATCCATCTGTCTATGCGCAGGAACAGCAGCGGGCAATATCCATCCAAGACGATTTCGATGCTCGTACAGGTAGATCCGGGGAACGATCTCGGCCGACTCCATCACAATTTTCCGAACCTGCTCCACCGTATTTTTCGGCTCTGGCCGATTGTTCTCCCATGGGAATCGATCATTCAACTCCATGAACATATAGATGATTCGATCACGACGTGTGAGATTCAACTGCTTCATCCATAGCGCCAGATCAGCCTCATCCACATCGTCTTTCACCACATCCGCAATCATCTGTGCATGAAGCATTCGCTCCTTCTCATCCCGTTCCTGACAATCCTGGTCGAACTTATCCCGCAGCCGGCGAAGGGTCTGCATCATCACATCCTCATCAACCGGCTTTAGTATAAAATCATGCACGCCAAATCGCACGGCTTGCTGCGCATAGGAGAAGTCATTATAGCCGCTGATAATAATGAATCCTGGATTAACCGCCTTCTCTTCATTCGTTCGGCGAATGAGCTCCAGTCCATCGATGACAGGCATTCGAATATCCGTTATCACCAACTCCGGGTTCAAGCGAAGGATCTGCTCCAGTCCGTCTTCACCGTTATCTGCTTCAGCGACAACTTCGAATCCGCAGGAATTCCAATCAATTAAATTGCGAAGACCGTTGCGCACAAAGCTCTCATCATCCACCAGCAGCACCTTATACATCGGCATGACAGCCTCCTTCGAATTGGGGTATAGGTATTGCCCTTATACTATCTTTCCTGTATTTATTGCAGGCATTCACAATCAATCGTCCACTTGTCTTATCTTCGGTTAGCTCTTGGTTAGTACGGTTAGCTCTCAGCTAGCACTCGGTAAGCGCTCCCTCATTCTAACCACATAACCTGTACTCCGCAATTCATAATTCGCGCGCACAGAAAAAAACTTCAAGCACATAATACCTTCAACAGCACACAAAAACCTTCAACAGCACATAAAACATATCGCTTGGGCTAGTTGTGCTCCAATCCGGAAAGCTGTTCGACCGGTAAGCTGGATTTTTCCCTGTACATATGCCCATTTGAGATGAAATCTGTATTTATGCTGTCAATTCGGCTACTCTTCGAACATAAGTTGGATTTTCTCCAGCACATTTGCTCACTTAAGATTAAATTTGCATTTATGCTGGAAATTCTCCAGTACATTTCGTAGATTTTTGTTTTTTCTCGTATCTGCAGCTAATATAATGGAACTTTTCCACTTTAATCTGTTTAGCGGGCGAATGTAGCCAGATATACTGGAGTTTTTCCTGTTTATCGTGTTTTTGCTGCTACTATTGCTCTTCAATCCTCTGCTTCTCCCAGGGGCTTCAATCGGGGTTCGGACACTCTCCCATCGGGAGAGGAACGTCCGCCAAACACACAAAAAGCCTACCGTAATCTACGATAGACTCTTTGTGCTTGGCGATGGCCATTCCGCACCGGCAATGCATCTACTTCGAAGCGCTCTCTTCACCGGTCGGCGTCTGAACCTTCCTCTAAGGCCGGGCCTGCTTCTCCGATTGGCTTCGATCAAGGGTTCGGACACTCTCCCGTTGGGAGAGGAACGTCGTTAAGCGCAAAAAAGCCTGCTGCAGATAACTGCAACAGGCTTTTCTCGCTTGGCGACGTCCATTCCGCACCGGAATGAATCCGCTTCGTCAGCTTTTGCATCCCGGTCGGCGTCTGAAACTACCTCTAGGCCGGGCCTACTTCTCCGCATGGCTTCGATCAGAGGTTCATACACTCTCCCAGGTGGGAGAGCAGCGTCGACGGGCACGAACAACAAAAAACCTGTCACAAATTAATGTGACAGGTCGTTCGTGCTTGGCGACGTCCTACTCTCCCAGGACCCTGCGGTCCAAGTACCATCGGCGCTGGAGGGCTTAACGGTCGTGTTCGGTATGGGAACGCGTGGTTCCCCTCCGCCATCGCCACCAAACAGGTGTTTTTGCGGACGAGTTACTTACTGGATGACTCCAGCAAAAGACCCAACCATTGCTTTTCAAAGCATGTTTGCGCCTTGAAAACTGGATACGAAAGTTGCTGTTACGCTTTAGCTTGTGTTGCTTTAGGATAAGCCCTCGACCGATTAGTATTCGTCAGCTCCACACATTGCTGCGCTTCCACCCCGAACCTATCAACCTCGTCGTCTTCAAGGGGTCTTACATACTGGGAAATCTCATCTTGAGGGGGGCTTCACGCTTAGATGCTTTCAGCGCTTA
>NZ_JAATHD010000001.1:318040-593736 GCF_011947265.1 Paenibacillus sp. HB172176 | reverse complement strand
GGCAGAGCTGAAAATCTGCGCTAGAGCGCTAGTCGGAGCGCCCTCCGAGGCGGCAGAGCTGAAAATCTGCGCTAGAGCGCCAGTCGGAGCGCCATCGGAAGCGGCAGAGCTGAAAATCAGCATTGCAGCCTGGTTCACAGTTAATTCACAGTTAATCGACAGCCTCGCGGATGTCCTTTAAAACCAGCCAGAGGGCCTCACCGAAAACCCCTCAAGCTTCAGCAATCCGCTGAAGCTTGAGGGGTTCATCTCTTGCCGTTGACGGCAACCTGTTATTGCAGGGCGTTCGTAATTGCCTTTAAGCCATAGGTGTTGCCAATAGGTCCATAGCCAAGCGCCAATTGCCCATTTATGCCGTAAACCTGATCGTTCTGCACCGAGCTGAGACTCTTCCATACCGCCGACTTCTCCCATTCGTCTGTCAATGCGGGCAGCGACGGATCTTCATAATTGAAATAACCAAGGAAGAGATGATCCGGATTGAGCTTGCTCAAGCCCTCCAGGGAAATTTCGGCTCCATTTTCTATAATCACGCTTTCAGGAGCATTCAATCCCAGTTGATCATAATATTGCGTCAAATACTTCTTGCCCTGCAAATAGACGACATTATCCCGAACTTGGACGAACGCCACATTGCCCTGCAGATCGGCAAGCTTCTCCTTCGCATCTGCCACTTGCTCCTTGTACTCGGCAATATAACTCGCCGCTTGCTCCTCTTGGCCGAGAATTTCGCCCAGCTTCGTTACGAGCGACGGCCAGTCTCCCCACACATCCGTCTCGCTCTCATCGATAACAACCGTTGTCGCAATGCTCTTCAGTTGATCGATAATGGCGCTGTTTGTATCATTGCCGGCAATAATGAGTTGGGGATTATAGCTTAACAGTGCTTCCAGATTCACTTCCGTATTCTCTCCGACGATTTCCAACTCATTCACTTTGTCCACATACGGCTTATATTGATCCGTCTCCAGAACCGATTGTTCCTTAGTGAACGGCAGAGTAAGAGCAACAGATTTCAGATCGAACAAGAGTATCGAATCGCTGTAGCCCCAATGCGCGACCGCAATCCTTGTCGGTTCTTCTTCGATCGTGACCTCTCCCCCGGCATCTTGAATCGTTCTTGGGAACTTCGGGCTTGGCGAGCCTTGTTCACCTGTCGGCTTGGCGCTAGAGCTTGATTGAGCCGCTCCGTTCTGATTGTTCGTATTGTTCCCTGCGTTTCCGCATGCCGATACCAGCAGCGCCAGGCAAAGCAAGCACGCGGCCATCCCCCCGTTAGCATACCGCTTCTTCATCATAATTGACATCCTTCCTGTCTCTGTCGCTTATCGCGTTTCGAATACAATTATTTCAAATACGAAACATCGATAACGATTCTCATTATCGATATCGATCATATCATTACTTGCATAGCATGCAAATAGATAATTGCCCGAAATCAGGATGGACGATTTCTCTTGCCGTTCATGCCAACCTTGCTGGGAGGCAGGCCCTTATGCTTCTTAAACAATCTGCTGAAATAATAAGAATCGGCATAGCCAACATGCTTCGCCGCCTCGGCGACGGATACTCGGCCCGTCAGCAGCCATTCATACGCCTTGTCCATTCGTTGCATGATCACATAATCGATGGGACTGATTCCAACATACTTCGCGAATAAGTAGGAGAAATACTTTGCCTTCATACCGTACCTCAGACCAAGCTGCGTCAAGGTCAGCGGCTCCATATAATGCTGCTTGATGAACTGAATCGCATCGTCCATCTTCGTCGCGCTTTCCCGATTCTGCAGAACGCGCTCCGATTGAAGGACATGGCAAATCAACCTGAAGAAGATCGCCTTCTTCTCCAGCTTCCCCATTACGCCGGGAGATGCAGCGACCTCTGCGCATTGTTCTTGAAGCTGCAGCGTCATCCCGTCAATCGGACAGGTCAAATACGATATCTTCGATATTAACTTTGCCTCTGCGCTTTCTAGCTCCGTTGGAAGATAATGAACAAGAAAATATTGAAACGGCTCGTCGCCGACAGCAATCTCTAACTGAACATGAAGACCGCCCAGAAGCACCTTGCCCGGGAACATCTCATAGCTCTCCTCTCCACCGTGGAAGGAGAAGCGTGCTTGTCCGCTCAACGCAATAATGAGCGCGCATTTCGTCGTTGGTCGTTCTATATGTCCGCGATAGCTGTGATTCGCTTCCAATTCTGTTCGGTACACATGATGCACTTGAAACGGCGCTTGCTCAAAGGCTTCTGCCAGCTCCTCATAGTGATGGCTCAGATTGCTCCCCCCTATCCACTTCAAACTTAATTGTCGAGAACCATTCTCAATAACACTTAAATTGTAGCTCGACCGCTTTCCGAAAGCAACAAAAAGAAGAACACGTCCTCCTGAAGAGGCAGCATGCCTTCTTATGTGGAGGACGCGGTATTTTTAAACAAATAACTCCATAATGATAGTGGCTTGTCAGCCTTAATCGATAATTAACGCGATTTCTGCATTCAGCCGCTCTAAGCCTTGGCTGTAATCTGCGCCTCATTGGCTTCAGTCCGCTTCTTGCGAAGCAGGAAGGTGAGCGGGATGCAAATCACGACCAAAACCGTGCCAATCCAAAATAATTCTTGAATGCTAAGCGATAATGCTTGTGTCTGGGCCTGCGCATCGCTCCCGCTTTCTTCGCCGAGATGGGCGAGGGTTCTCGACGACAGAATCGTGCTGAAGATACTGACCGAAAGCGCGGCCGTCCCTTGTCTGATCCAGTTCATGACAGCAGAGGCTTGCCCGGACAGTTCGCTTGGGATAGCCGACATCGCGGCGTTTGTCACCGGCATATTGCACATGGCGATGCCAATATAGCGAATGGCGATCCAGGCCGAGATGAAGAACATGCCCGTTGTCAGATCGAGCTCTGTCAATGCCCATGTCGCCGCTCCCATTAGCAGCACGCCCGACAGGATTAGCCTGAACGGACCGACCTTAGGGTACAGCCTCCCCATGATCAGCGACATGACCGCCATCGCCACGGTTCCCGGCAGCATGATGAGACCGGTGTGCATCGTATTGCTGCCTTGAATCTTCTGCATATAGATCGGGATGAGAAATGTCCCAGCGTACAGAGAGATCGTAATCGCGCAATTGAGAATCAAGCTGTAGGTGAAGCGCGGAACCTTGAATAAGCGCAAATTCAGCAGCGGCGCGCTCACGCGCAGCGTGCGGAACACGAAGAAAATAAGGACCGCGATTCCGAGCAGCATCAGTGAGAGAGTTTTCGCATTCAGCCATCCCCAAGCATGACTTTCGCTGAACGATGCCAGCAGCGCGGAGGTGCCGATAATGACGGCGGCGAAGCCGATTACATCCAGCTTCACGCCTTTGCTAAGTCGATAATGCGGAATAAAGATCTGCGCTGCTACAACTGCAATGACTCCTATCGGAACATTCATGAAGAACAGGGATTCCCAGCCGAATGATTCCGTCAGCCATCCGCCGATGGTCGGCCCGAAAGCCGGAGCCAGCATGGCGGAGACGCTCCATAGACTGATGGCGACCGCCTGCTTCTCCTTCGGTATTACCTGATAGATAATGGTCATCGTAGTCGGCAGCATCACGCCGCTGAATATGCCCTGAATAATTCGGAAAGCGATAAGCGATTCAATGCTCCATGCGAACACGCAAAGCAGCGAAGCCAGCGTGAAGCCCCCAAGCGCATAAACATACAATCGTTTATAGCTCAAACGATCTCCCACGAACGCGATAATCGGCGCGATGACGCCAGTCGCAAGCATGAAGCCGGACATCATCCATTGCACCGTATCGAGCGGGGCGTCGAATTCATCCATGAATACTGGCAGAGCTACGTTAATGGTCGTCGTACTCAACACCGCCATGAAATTGCCGAAAAAAACCGCAAAAATAATGCTCCAAAAATTAACCTTCACAGGATTGCCTTCCTTCACGAAATTTCCTCCAGTTTGGTTTTGCTCTCCAACCGTTTATTTATCTCTGCAAGCATACGAACTTCATCCCCTCAACAAGTTGTATGATGCAACTATATAATTGTAGTATACCTCGCATAATTCTCATGTCAACTTGACATAAGCTCCATAGGGCGTGTATGCCAATCCTCCCCTTTTCATAACGTTATCTCCCCCCGTCGAAATTACACAATGATGCCGATTTATGCTACTATGGTAGAAACATTAAGAATGCTTCTCACTGCCAAGTAGGAACCTTCCACGAGAACGAGGCGCCCCATCATACATCTATTCCAAAAAAATGAGGTAATCACGTGCCCAAACAGCCCGCAGAAAACATTGAGCTTCAGCTTGCCATACTCATACGACGCGTCACTTCCGCAACCTCCTCGCGAAAGTTCGGAAGTCTGGATCGCGCATCCTATCTGCTTCTCCATCAAATCTCTTCACACGGCTCTGCAGGCGTTAAAGCGCTCGCCGAGGAATTCCGTCTCGATATCTCGACGGTCAGCAGGCAAACGGCCGTTCTGGAGCAGAAAAAATATGTCTATCGCATCCCCGATCCGATGGACGGACGAGCGTACTCCCTGCATATAACGGAGCTGGGAGCCGAACTGCTGGCGGAAACCAGGCTGGCAAGGTCGCGGCGCATTGCGGAGCTTACGCAAACTTGGCCAAGCGAAGAGCAGCAGTTATTCGGCGAATTGCTTGAGAAATTCAATCGCACCTTTCTTTCTGAGAACTCGTCTTAGGGAGAGTTTTTCAAAACCAAATAAACAGCGGCCCAACGAAATCTAATAGGATCCGTTAAGCCGCTGCATAATTCCATTTATCCAAGCTGCACATTAGCCGAACATGCTTGACCCGCTTAAAAGGATGGAGCCAGTTCTCCCGCTTTCTTGATCGCTTCTTCCTTAATCTGCTGAGCGCGGTCCGGGAATTGATTATGACCTTCGACGAACAGCCCCTGGAAATCCGTTATGCCGAAGAAATTCATAATGATGCCGATATAGCGATGTCCGGACTCGATCTCCGCCGCAGGTCCTTCGGAATACACGCCTCCGCGCGACTGAATATGCAAAGCCTTCTTCCCTCCAAGCAATCCGACGGGACCGGATTCCGTATATTTGAACGTCTTGCCGGCAATGCAGTTGGCGTCAATGTACGCCTTCATGACGGGCGGGAACGAGAAGTTCCACATTGGCGTGACGAATATATATTTGTCCGCGGCCACAAACTGCTCATTAATTTCATTCAATCTCGCCACCTTGGCGCTTTCTTCCCTCGTCAAAGACGAGAATTCTTGACCGCCGCGAAGCTTGCCCCAACCGCTGAACACATCCGCATCGATATGCGGCACGTCGATACGGTACAAGTCGAGATGAACGATTTCGTCGTTTCCATGTGCCGACCTATACGCATCGATAAAGGCTTTGCCGACAGCCATGCTGTAAGACTGTTGATGGTCATGGGGATGCGCGGTAATGTAGAGTACAGTTGCCAATGCTTTCAATCCCTTCGGTAAGATGAATTTGGAGTCACTTCCTTTAAAATTCACCTTTCGACAGATTGTTATTCAGTGGACATTTGTCTAATTGCCAAATTCAGAAACGCATGTAGCGGTCAGAACTGGCTCAAACGGAAACCGCCTCAACGCAATCGTTAAGGCGGCTTCCCTGGTTATTTACACTATGCCCCTTCAATTAAGGAGGATTGCTTGCGCTGAAGCTCTGCGAGACGCGACTCTTCCTTGCGAAGCTCGATCTCCAGTTTGGCAACGATACCTTGGACATAATCTCGCTTGTCGTCAATTTGCCTTGCGGCGTTGTTAATCCGGCCTTGAACCATCCAATCGGTAAAGAAGCCGTCGAAGAAATAATCGGCGAATTTCAGCATGTCCCCAATGTCGATGGTGACATTGACATTTCGCTCCAGATCCTGAAGCTCCTTCTGGAAGCGTCTCATGCCATGCTGCGCGGCTTGAACGGCCGACCTTCCTTCGTCAATACGGCTATGCTTCACGGAGGTGGCGATAAAACCGCCGCCAAGCATATCGTAGGTTCCCCAATTGGCCGCCGACTTCAGCTTCTCCCCCGCTCTCTCCAGCGACGCTTGGACGGATCGTCCGGCTTGCACGGCTTCTCTAAGCTCTTTCGCATTCGCTTTCGCCAAGGCTTCTCGATCGGATAGTTCTTTCAGTTGTACCGCTAGTTGTGAATGCGCCTCCATAATATGACGCACCTTCTCGCTCATCACTCTCTCTATGTCGCCCTCGACATAGCGAACCTCTGCGAGACCTTCCTTCACGGCGAACAACTCCTGCTCCAAATCCTCGACCGTGCCAGCGGCCTCTTCGTACTTCATTTTCACCTCAAGAACCTCGGCTTCTTCCTCGGAGAGCTTCTCCTGCTTCTTCCCGATCAAGCTGTAGAACAACGCGCCGACGCTCATTCCCTTCAGTTGCTCGACATCCCGTTCTTCCTGACGAAGCTGCCATTCCCACTGATCCCGTTCGTGAATCTTCCGTTTCAATTCTTCCTTCAACGTTTTCTCGGACTTCTCCCAGCTCTGCTTCTTCCGTTGCTTCGATTTCAATTCCGCCAACTGATCATTGTACTGTTGCAGCAATCGCGATTCCCCCCGTGAATATTGTAGATTACGCTCTGCGAATAACGATATACACAATCAAGCCCATTACCGGGAAGAATAAGGTTCCAAGCAAGATCAACAAAGCATATTCATTGCTCTTGCCGAGTCGCTTCGCATCGTTGTAAGCCCAAATGCTCGTCACAATGTTGAGTAGAAACAAGATTAAGAGAATAAATAAGAAGCCAACAACTAAAGTATTCACTCCTGCCAAGCTCATCCCTCCTCTATGAATCCATATGCAGGAATTTCATCCATATGTACGTATACGAATCGGCAAGCTCTAATGTTTCACGTCATTTCCTTTGCCGAGTGAACAATGCTCGGGGCGGAACGCTACAAACGCTTCAGCACGCTCCTCAAATATTGATCCAGACGCTCGCCCATCAGCGCATCCGTCAAGCCGGTTACGCCAAGATCCGTCCAGCCCTTGTATACGTTCGGAGGTTCGCCCGAGAAATCCGCCAGAGTGGCCAAATCCCAATAGGGATCATAGTCGAAAGCTTCCTTCGCATGCCGGATATAACAAGCAAGAAACTCATCGGCAAGCGAAACGCTATATAATTGCGAGAGATTGACTCGGCAATGTCCAACATCGATTCCGGCGGGGCCTGTGCAAGCATTGACCCAGTCCACGATTCCGCTAACCTTGTTGCCTGACCACAGTACATTAGCAGGATGAAAATCGCGGTGGATGAACAGCTTCTCATACCGGGGTGCGGGTTTCCGCAGAATGGCGGAAGCCTCCTTCCAGCTTGATGGAATCACCGACCATGCCGATGCATCCAGCAAGGCTGCATCGCTGTATGGGGCATAATTCCATCGGAACGGCATGGCGTATTTGTCTTGATCCGCTCTTGGCTGATTGCCAGTACCGGATGCGCGATGAAACAGAGCAATCGCCTCGGCCATGCCATCCACCCAATGCGAAAGATCCTTCGGCTCCAGAACGACCTTGCCTTCCAGCTTGGTCATAAGCACGGAGGGGCAGCCGCTCGAAGCGCCCGATTCATCGAATGCGAGCAGCTGCGGCGTAGGAGAGACGCTGCAGATCGCGGCTTGCCGGAGCGCCATCGCCTCATGCAACGCCAGATCCGGCTCGCTCCGAAGCCAATCGGCATTATCGAACTGGCGCAAGACAACTTCGCGCTTACTATCTCCGATTTCCAGCTCAATGAGGTAGACGAGCGAGGAGATTCCTCCTTGAAGCCTGCGAGCGGACAGCAGCCGCGCTTCTGGATGAACGGCGTTTATCACCCATTGCCGAGTTCGATCAGACCATTCTTCTCCATTCGTATTCATTAGACAACCTCCTCTCACCACTACTTCTCCATAAGCTATTGCGACTCCTGTCTCCGCTCGACAAAGAACGGCATAAGGTGAAACTTCTACACCGTACTTAGATCGCTGTAACGTTGTGCTCCCTGTATACTTGCCATTCTTCTGATGGAAATTTTATGGCATTGGATTCTCCCCAACTATGGGATTCTAACGAAGACTCATAACGGTAATACGCTTGAATCTCAGGTCTACACGAATATAACGAAGATCGGTATCGTTTTTTCATCCAAAGCGAGCATGATTTCAACCCGAAACGATGAAATAAGACGATAGATCTTCGTTAGATTTGAATAGGTTTCCTTTTTATGGACTTAACGTTATCAAGTTTCGTTAGCATTCCACCTGGCTCCATCAAAGCCCCTTGCCCGAAAGCTTATAAATTCTGGTGTAAAAAAAGAACCTCATCTCCATAAATCGGACATAAGGTTCATTTATCCTTTTGAACATAACACACATCATGAACATGCAGTTAGAGTCGTTATCTCGCCAGCTTCACATTGTTCAGCCTCAGCAGATCATCCGCCGCCATGAAGGAGACGCCGTCATGCACGACTGCCGCTTCGAGCAGCATATAAGGCTCTTCCTCGCCCGCGCGCTTCACTTCGGTCCCGCCAGCGGTATACGCGTAGAGCTCTTGCTCCCCGGACAGCACGGCAATACCGCTCCTCTCCGCGTTCCAATCAATCGTATAGCCCGCCGCTTCGACAAATTTGCGGAACGGCAGCATCAGCTTGCCATTCTCCACGTAAGGCATCTCTCCTTTTTCCAATTGAACAGCCTCGCCATTCATGGAGATACCGTCAAGACCAACCTCGGCATAGCCTTGGTACGCATATGGGAAAAGCATCATTTTCGAAGGCACAACGGCTCCGGCTCCGCCTGTCGATTCATCGGCAGCTGTTCCCCATGCGAGCACCTTCGTGCCCGGCTGAATGTTCCGAACCGTAACGATATTCTTCGTCAAATATGGCGTAAGCTTCGTATCCTCAGTCACCGTATACGTATTGTCGTCGTTGGTCTTCACGGTTGCCGCTCCGTCCTCCGAGAACGTTACGCTGTCCACCTCACCGAAAGCCGGGACGGCAAAATCCGCCGGAATGCCGGCAAGAATCAGGACGGCATGAGATTGAGGCGGCATGCTCATCGTCATAATGGGACCCGCATACGCATACAGCGCTTCATTCTCGCGAAGATCGCTTTGCTTCATCGGCAAGCCGGTTACCGCGTTCAGAATCAAAGTGTCGTCCGAAATGCCCAGGATGATGCTTGGCGTCGATTCCCCTTCTTCATTGACGTTCATCACGGGAATTCTGCTCCCCTCCGCTTCCCCCATCGTGCCATGCACGAGCACCGGAGGCAGCTCATTCTGCTGGGCGATCTCATAGACCGATTCCGTAACCGATGTTCCGTCTCCTACAGGAGCTGAGATCGGCACTACGCCTTCGATCGGCGCGGAGATTGGCATAATATTCTGTGCTGTTGTTCGGGTTACGATTAAGGATTGCCCCCCGGATCCTCCTGCCGCCAGCGCCGTGCTTCCTCCTGCGATGCAAGACACAGCTGTCAATGCGACGATCGTATGCTTTATCGTTTTTTTCATCATCATCATCCCTTCGTATTAGTTTGATACAAGCTGGCGAAAGTTTTCCAGCAAAGATTCTGTGGGATAATACTTCCCATTGCCGATCGTAATCAGTCCAAGCTTCGGCAAAACAATCATCCGGATCGACGTGCCGTCCCTAAGCTGAAACTTCAGCTGATAAGAGCCGCCCTCATGCTCGGCATTAGCTATCGCTTCCTGTTGCGTGTCCGTCAGGTCAATCGCCGCCTCGCTTTTGCTTAACTCTCGTATCCAGCTCTCGATCATTTTCCGGCTATCAACCCTTTGCAGCAAAGTCGCGCCGTTGCCGTTATAAATCTCCACTTGCTTCGTCAGGCGATTCAAATCCGCATGCTTCATCAGCTCAGCGGCATCCATGATGCTGTTATCCGCCTTGCCTGCGAGCTGCGCAACGTAATAGCTGCCATCCTTCTCCACGGCAAGCCGGAATGCCGGATCATAGCTCTTCATCGCATACAGCATTCCGCCGGCTTGGAAGGTTGTCGCGAAGTTCCGGCTCTGGAGAGCCGCGCTCCCTGGACTCGACATGGTCCGGCTAAGATCATAATCAAGCGTTCCAAGCTTCTCCCCGAGCTCCGCTCCGGATAGGTTAAATGCGTCGCCGTTATCGAGGAACTCATATCTGAATCCGTTATAATTCAGAAATTTCCGCAGACCCGGCAGCTCGCCCCGAACGGATTTGAGCGGCGCGGCCAGAGTCGCCGGCATGGGAGTGAGCTGCGGAATTTCCGCAAGCGGTTCTTCCTTGGTGAGGAGGGGTACGCCGATTAGAAGCAAGAGCAGAGCGACGCATACGGATGGAAGAATGAGTCTGACAGAAAGGCGAGCGAAGCCGCGGCGCTTATTGCCGCCTGCGTCTGCAACTGCATTCGTGCGACTCTCCGTCAGGATGCGCTCCAGCATTTTCTCCCGCTGCCCGCTGGTCGGAATAATCTTGCCAATGCTCTCCAGCAGCTCGTCTTCATTCATCGCTCTCACCGCCTATCTGTAGCTTCAACAGCTTTCTTCCCATATGCAGCCGAGTGCGGACCGTCGCTTCCTTGATCGAGAGGAGCTTGGCGATTTCTTTGGTTGCATAGCCTTCGTAATAGAATAAGTATAAGGGCATTCGATATTTTTCTGGGAGGGAAAGCACCTCTTCCAATGTCTCGTCATGCTGATCATTCCTGGACAGCTTTCTCTGATCGACTTCCTCCATGGTCACCAGCAGACGTCTCCACCAATGACCGAGCATGTTTTTACAGTGATTTTTGGCTGTCACAATGAGCCATGCCTTCTCGTGCTCCGTATCCCGAAACCGGGTTTCGGACTGCATGAGCTTGAGAAACACCGTTTGCGTCGCTTCCTCCGCATCATGGGTTTTGCGAAGCAGCATATAACAAACCTTGTACACCGTGTCGACATGACGATGATAGATTGGGGTGATTTCCTTGCCCGTACGCTGCAAGGTATTCACGCGGCCGTCGTTCCCCCCTTCACTAGTAACACAATTGAAGCATGCGAAATGTTTGATTTTATTTTTATAAGCGCGTCGACTCCTCATCAAACGTCATCAAATCTAAATCTTAATTTCAACTGTACGAGCTTCGGTTCCCAATAATGAGACGCTGCTATTTTGGAAAAAGTTACTCTGCGCCGCAATCCATATCATGGAAATTCGAAACCTTTCTGCGAATAGTATCGTCTGTGAAGTTAACAGGAATTAAAGTGGTAGTAGCGAAGGAGGCAACCCGTATGATCAGAATAATGCTTCTGCTCAGTCTTACAGCGCTGTTGACAGCCTGCAGCTTTCATAGCGTAGAGTACAGGTCGGCGGAAGGGACTGACGTTATTTCGGAAAATGGAGAATTATCCGATTCGGAGAATGCCGAAGCAGCTCCGGAAGACATTAAGGACGAGGATACTCCCGTTTCAAGCGAGGAAGGCACTAGCTTCGATGAAGAATCGGCGGCGGAGGCTGTGCTGAAAGAACACCCCGACTTCCCCTCTGTCGGGCAATTCAAAACGATCGAAACGATGACCGGAGGTCCCGCTCCCGGCACCAAGGTAAGCGGAACGCTGACCACGCGTGCGGATGCCGCCGAGGATGAGGGAACGTACATCATTACCTTAACCAAGCAATGGAATATGACCATTAACGATAAGGAGCTTATCGGCCGCTGGGTGTACAAGGTTTCACAAGGTTCGATTGAGCTTCTGGAGAGCGAGGACAACACGGATCAGATTGGGATGGTGAAATAGAGAATGCTGGATTAGTGAAGTCGGACTGACCGATGACAAATGTATCAGGCCGTCCTCTCCGCGAACGAGCAGAGGATCGACGTTGTAGACCAGCGGCGCTCCCGTTTCATCCGGCCCCGCGTCGAACTCTCCGCCGTCGATATGGATTGCGTTGAACGTCAGGCCTTCCATGTAATTATCGTAGGCCGTAGATCCGAATGCTCCCGACGCCCGTCTTATGCTCGCTGTTGATGAAGAAGTTGCCGTAATGGCTGTTGCGATGACCAGGGACAAGCCCAGGCGAATCGCCTCCAGCCCCGGACGGGCAAGAGCTAACTTGCCTGCTTCCAGATCGGAGACGCTGCTAGCGGCTAGCGGCAAGAATCGGCGGCATTGATAAACCAAGCATTCGCTTGCAAAAAACTTAAGGACAGTTAATCGTCTGCTCGCGCCTCGGACCAACGGAAACCGTCGCGATTCGAATGCCGATTTCGGTTTCCACAAACCGAATATAGCGCTTCGCTTGCTCGGGCAAAGCCTCATAGCTGCTAATGCGCGAAATGTCGCTGCGCCATCCCGGCATGCTCTTCCATATCGGCTTCGCTCCCTCTAACTTGGCCGTTACAGGGAATCTGTCCGTGCGAATACCGCCTTTCAGCTCATAGCCGACGCACACCGGTATCTCATCCAGATAGCCCAGCACATCCAGGTTCGTCAGCACCGTTTCCGTCGCGCCTTGCATGCGGCAGCCATATCTCGTTGCCACCGCATCGAACCAGCCCATTCTGCGTGGACGGCCGGTTGTTACCCCGTATTCCCCGGCATCTCCGCCTCTGCGCCTCAGCTCATCCGCTTCCGCTCCGTCAATCTCAGAGACGAACGGACCGGCGCCCGCGCAGCTTGAATACGCTTTGACAACAGCGACAACCTTAGTTATGGAGGAAGCCGGAATTCCAGCGCCGATTGATGCGAAGCCAGCCAAGGTTGAGGATGAGGTCGAGAAAGGGTAGATGCCGTGATCGGGATCGCGAAGCGCGCCCAGTTGTCCTTCAAGCAGGATCGATTCCCCCTTGCCTGCCGCCTCTTGAAGCATAAAGGTCGTATCGCTTACATAAGGGCGCAACAGCTTCGCCTCGCTTTGCAGCTGCTCCATTATCTCTTCTATCCGGACGGGCGGACGCTCGTAGAGATGCTGAAGCAATACATTCTTGGGAGCAAGACATTGCTCCAGCCTAAGCTTCAGTCTCTTCGCATCGAATAAATCCGCAACCTGAATGCCCAGCTTCGCATACTTATCCGCGTAAAATGGAGCAATCCCCCGCTTCGTCGAGCCAAACCCGCGCTCGCCTAATCTCTCTTCTTCTAATTCATCGAGCAGGCGATGGATCGGCAACACCACCTGCGCTCGCTCCGACACATATAGTTCAGGCGCAGGGACACCTCTCTCTGCAAGCTCGTTCCATTCAGTCAGCAATGCTTTCACATCTAATGCCGCACCTGGCCCGATCACATTCTTAACCGACGGATAGAAAACGCCGGACGGCAGCATATGAAGCGAGAACTTGCCAAAATCATTCATAATCGTATGACCCGCATTGCTGCCTCCTTGAAATCGGACAACACAGGCAGCCTCCGCAGCCAGCACATCCGTCATCTTCCCTTTTCCCTCATCGCCCCAATTTGCTCCCACAATAGCCGTCACCGTCATATTCATGGCCTCCCCGAACTTGTATTAGCTAACAATTGTATTATAATGTAGGCAATAGATATTAGAAAAATGAATATAAATAATAACAGATATAAACGGAGGTAATACCATGGAATCGGACATCAATCTGGAATGGTATCGCGTCTTCTATTGGATTGCCAAAACGGGCAGCTTGACCGGCGCTGCAGCTCAGCTGTCCATTACACAACCCGCTGTCAGCCATACCATCAAACAATTGGAGGATTCGATTGGAGGAGCGTTGTTCGCTCGGACATCCAGAGGCGTTCAGCTCACTTCAGAGGGAGAAGTACTGCTGCAATATATCGAACAAGCCTTCTATCATATCGAGAAAGGAGAGAAGGCCATCGCGGAGCTGCATCAATTAACTAGCGGCGAAATTCATATCGGGGCGAGCGACACCTTGTCCAAATACTATCTCATGCCATTCCTGGAGCAATTCCGTGTGAGCTGCCCCGGCATTCGAATGCATATGACCAATCGAACAACGCCAGAAATAATGGAGCTGCTGAAAGCCGGTAAAATCGATTTCGGCATTGTCAGTCTGCCGACAGAGGATAAGCAGGTTTATTTTCGCAAGAGCGCAGTCATTCAGGATTGCCTTGTTGGCGGAGCAGCCTATGAACATCTAACTCAAGCTGGAGAATCAGTCTCGCTCGAAGCAATCTCGAAGCATCCGCTTCTGTTGCTCGAAGCAGGAGGAAGCACACGCACCTACATTGAGAAATATGCCTATTCGCAAGGCGTCCAGCTTCGTCCCGAATTCGAGCTTGGCAGCATCGAACTGCTCGTTGATTTCGCCAAGAAAAACTTCGGACTCGCTTTCGTGATCCGTGAATTCATCGAGGAGGAGCTGGCAGCAGGACAATTGGTAGAGATCCCGCTCGATCCGCCGCTCCCGGAACGGCATATCGGCATCGCTACTATGAAGGGAATGCCCCTATCTTCCGCTGCGAAAGCTTTTTTGAACTTGCTGCCAGCACTATAATTTTCATTTGAACTTGTACAGATTCGAGGAAGATGGCAATGACGTCTCTCCCATCTTATCCCTGCACGGAAATGATACGGAGTCGGTTAATACGGAACAAGGCTGCTACTATGGCGTGGTGATCAGCAAAGCTCCAGGCAAACAAATTCCGCTGGAAGATATGGAAGACAGCCACATCCTGTTATGGGGCAAGTCCTTGGGTACCTTGCATCTCTGTTCGGAAGCCTATCAGCCGTCTCCCGGCATTGCTCACCGCACCTGGCAAGATGTATGTCAGTTCACTGCCGGTATTCTTAGTCAATATCCCCGTTACTCAGGTGCTCTTGAGCGACTTCAGCATATTGAAGCGAAGCTCCTCGGCCAGATTAATCATGAGAATTGGTATGCCGTCAATCAACTAGAGGTAACCGCAGAGCAGAAGCATTTCTACCCCATACCTGCCGTCTACTGGCTGGCAGAGTCGGCTTATTGCGGATTCAAGCCTCTTGCGCTCTATTCTGGTCAGCAGGTCATTGGATTAGCTGTATATGCCGTAGATCCCGATAACGGCTCCTATTGGATCATGACTTATATGATTGATCATAAGCGTCAGGGCAGAGGCTGCGGCAGAGCCGGCATAAGCGAGCTCATTACATTCATGAAAGCAGAGCATGACTGCGACACGATTTATCTGGGACATCGAGGTGAGAATATTGCAGCTGAGAAGCTATATGAATCTTTAGGCTTTATGGAAGTGGAGCGAAATGAGAGAGAAGTCGTGCGGAGATTAACTATCGATACGTTTGGTTAAAATATTGCATGTATAATTACTTAACGTTATAATAAAACTAATAAAAGAGTCGTGCGTCAACACGACTCAGTAGCACAGAAGTCCGCTTCAAAGGCGGTCGGCTTCGGTATTGCGATCAGAGATAGACCGTACACCTGGCAGATGGGCGGTCTATTTCTTTTGGTTAAATGCTGTAACGATCATCACAACTAGCGTCCGCAACAAAATAACAAACGTGCTAAAGCCAATCATTAACGTTAAAGCATCTTTAACCTCCATGGGCATCCCTCCCTTCACAGAGAGTTAGCCGACCGCCCTTGCAAACCGTTCTATAGTGCCTGTACTATTATAGCATAAATTGTAAAATGATAGGGTCGAATTCTGCAGTGATACTTCGGCGATCAGATATTCGCTCGCGAAAGAATCGATGCGGGAGTAATACATCGCTTGCTCGACAAAGTGATCGATCTCCGACAGCTCATCCTCGAATCGATCTGCAATATAATCTGTCGACTTCCCCTCGCTATTGACGATTAGCAATCGCCCGGCGGCAATCGGCAGCTTCATTTCATGAATCCATGACAATATATACTCCTGATGCTCCCTCTTCTCGTCGATCAGCTTCTGGAGCTGCTGCATATGCAGGCCATGCGAACTGACCATACGATCAAGGAGCTGCTTCTGGGCATAGCTTTGCGCAGTCGGCAAGGAGGCGATCCATTCATCCGGCTTAAGCTGTCCTAGCGCAGGGATAGCGGAATAGAAGCTTCGCCTGTAATAGAAGCCGATTACGAGGTAGCTCCCTCCCAAAATCAAACCGATCACATTCACATACAACAGATTGCTAATCACTGTGACATCATTCGTTGCCACAAGGAAACAAACAGCAGCAAAGCGCAATAAACGATAATAAAAAATCTTTTGTCCCAGAGATATCCCCAAAAACTCATAAGATCATATACCCTTGGCCTTTCCGGGTTAAAATGAAATTCGGCTTCCCGATTTCCTCCAGCTTCTTTCACAATCTTGCAATATTAACGGTCAATGTATTATCGTCCACAAAGCTTTCGTCCTCCCACAAACTTCTCATTAGCTTGTTCCGATTCACGATCGCGCCTGGATTCCAAATCCTCGACCGATTTGCTTGAAAGCTTCAAGAATTTGCATGAGCAAGATCAGGCGACTATTCTGATGGTGACGCATGATGCGTTTGCCGCAAGCTATTGTCAGCGCGTCTTGTTCATTAAAGACGGCCGTATGTTCACAGAGCTCGCGCGAGGCGATGCTTCACGGAGACAATTTTACAAGAAGCTTCTCGATGTGCTCGTCGTATTCGGAGGTGCCGTCAATGAGCATGTATAGCCTGCTTCGCAAAAATATGATTGGCAACGCCAAGCATTACCTGGTTTATTTCGCTTCCATGATTCTTAGCGTAGTCATCTTCTACACCTTCACTTCCCTGCAGTTCAGTCCAGAAATACAAGCGAGTATTAAGTCGACTACAGGCGTTCTCTCCATCTTCACGCAAGCATCCATCATTCTGATCTTATTCGTAACGATCTTCAGTCCGGATATTCACCATGATCGCGCTGCTCATAGCGGTTACCATTAGCGCGGTTTCCGTCGGCCTCAGTTCTTATTACAGCATCGCGCAATCATCCAGGCAGGATGCTCCGTTCAGCTATATGCTATTGTCCCAAGGCGGCAATTTCGATGAGGCCGTAAAGCGCATCATCGTCGAAGATACGCAGCATCCTGTAACGGTGACTGC
Organism: Paenibacillus sp. HB172176; assembly: GCF_011947265.1. Classification (GTDB taxonomy): domain Bacteria; phylum Bacillota; class Bacilli; order Paenibacillales; family Paenibacillaceae; genus Pristimantibacillus. Next base: position 576,682 of record NZ_JAATHD010000001.1, on the reverse strand, counting down.
AGAGCTTGAAATGATCAAAACCATTGCGGACATCGGCTCCTTGCCGATCAAGCCTACAGGCTATGCATCGGATGAAGTGCCGGTGAAGCTGATATCCGCCAGCGGCTTCAACGCTGCTCAGACCGCGCTAAATCGCGAAGAACAGGTGCGTTTGTTGGATGATCCTATCCATCACATTAATCGGATTGTTTTATTTCCTTGGGCAGGCTGGGTAATGTTAAATTCTGGTTGATTGATGTACCCCTTCGTCTATTCACGGAGCTTGCGGACACTATCCCCTCTTCGCAGGAAGAGACGAACTTATTCTCTTTTCAGAAGAACATCTCGGTTCCGTGCGAGCCCGATTCGTCTACCTTTTGGCGGCGACTTCCGCCTTAATCGCTTCTACCGCCTCATTCAGTTGCAACTGTCCTATATCGCCATCGCCGCGCTTGCGGACAGATACGATTCCAGCCATGCGCTCTTGTTCTCCGAGCACAAGCATATAGGGAACCTTCTCCAGCTGCGCTTCGCGGATCTTGTAGCCAAGCTTCTCTCCGCGCGCGTCCACCTCGACGCGAATGCCCGCTTGGAGCAGCGCTTGTTTCACTTGCAGAGCGTATTCCAGTTCATGTTGGGATACAGGGAGCACCTTCACCTGAACAGGAGCCAGCCATACCGGGAAGGCGCCGCTGTAATGCTCCGTCAGAATGCCCATGAACCGATCGATCGAGCCGAAGATGGCGCGGTGGATAACAACCGGACGATGCTTCAAGCCATCTTCGCCGATATAGCTCAGATCGAATTTCTCCGGCATTTGGAAATCCAGCTGGATCGTGCCGCATTGCCAGCTCCGCTTCAAAGCGTCAAGTATGTGAAAGTCGATCTTAGGCCCGTAGAAAGCTCCGTCCCCAGCGTTCAACCGATAGTCGATGCCCCGAGCCTCAAGTACGCTTCGCAGCGACGACTCCGCCTGATCCCACAGCTCGGATGAGCCCATCGAATCCTCCGGCCTCGTGGACAGCTCGATGCGATAGTCGAAACCGAATACCGCATACATCTCATCGATCAATGCCATTACGCCGGCAATTTCCGCTTCAATCTGGCGGGGGCTGACGAAGAGATGAGCGTCATCCTGGCAGAACGTCCGCACGCGCATCATCCCGCTGAGCGCGCCCGAATATTCATGCCGATGCACCTGGCCGAACTCCGACAGGCGAATCGGCAGCTCTCTGTAAGAATGTAGACTGCCCTTGTACATCAACATATGGCCGGGGCAATTCATCGGCTTGAGCGCATATGTTTCGTCGTCCACCTGCGCGAAATACATATTATCCTTGTAATGATCCCAATGCCCCGATTGCTCCCACATCCGGCTGTTCATCATCAATGGCGTGCGCACTTCCTCGTATCCATGCTGATGTTGCACGTCTCGCGAGAAATTCTCCAGCTGCGTCCTGATCGTCATCCCTTTCCCAAGATAGAAAGGCATCCCGGGAGCTTCTTCGGAAAACATGAACAATCCTAGCTCTGCTCCCAGCTTGCGGTGATCACGCTGCTTCGCCTCCTCCAGCAATCGCAAATGCTCCGCAAGCTCGCTCTCCTTGGGAAAAGCAGTGCCATAGATGCGCTGCAGCATCTTATTGTCAGAGTCGCCGCGCCAGTAGGCTCCCGCAACATTCATTAATTTGAAGGCTTTTATTCTGCCTGTTGAAGGAAGATGGGGCCCGCGGCATAGATCGAAGAACTCGCCTTGCTCATAGATCGAAATTTCCGCATCATGAGGAAAATCGTGAATTAATTCCAATTTGTACGGATCCTGCGCCTTCTCGAAGAGGCGTATCGCTTCCTCCCGGTTCACGACCCTTCTCGAAATGGGCAGATTCTCTTGAACGATCTTCTTCATTTCCTTCTCGACAGCTGCCAGATCCTCTACGGATACCGTCCGCTCCATATCGATGTCATAATAAAATCCGCCATCAATCACGGGTCCAATGCCAAGCTTCACCGCATTATCTCCGTAGATTCGCTTCAAGGCTTGCGCCAACAGATGCGCCGCGCTATGCCTCAGAATAGCAAGTCCTTCGGGGCTCTCGAGCGTCAAAATCTCGACTTTCCCATCCTCTATTACCCCTTTCTGCAAATCCGTAATTCGTCCATTCAGCTTGCCTGCCACCGCATTTCGCCCGAGCTTCGAGCTGATCGAGCTGGCAATTTCGCCAAGAGAAATCCCGCTTTCGTATTCCCGAATCCGACCGTCTCCGAGTGTAATTCTGATACCCACGAGTAAAACCTCCTCAGATTTTTTCTGAACGCAAAAAAAACGCAGCTCTCCACCAAGGGACGAGTGCGTTCAGCTCGTGGTTCCACCCTCATTCGATTTGCTGCCGGGTGTCATATGTCATAGTCATAGACCTAGCGCGGTCAAGCAAATCCTTATTGAGTATCCGGTATCGAGGATAAATCGGTCATGCATACTTCCGGAATCACAGCAATTCTCGGGTTCAACATCACGGCTGCGAAGGGGTAATCTCCATCCGGTCGCTGCAGAGGCTCGCACCACTCACCTCATTCTCTGAACAGCCCTTGAAGGAAATCATGTCTTCGGTCATCGCTGGAAATCTTTAATTGCCAATCATTATAGCAGGGGGACTTCGAGGCGTCAATTGGAAATTGCGGCTTATGCAGTTCTGAGTTTCTATTCTCATCCCTTACAGCTCAAAGAATATTAACTATCCGCATATAAAACAAACTTAGCGCCATTCCAATGAAACTGCTTTTTCTGATACGTTTGGCTCTGTTCATCGTAGATGTCCACGATAAAGCCCGTGTTGCCCGCTTTCTCAAACTTCACGGAAGGATTCCTTCCATGAAGGAGCAATGCGCCCTCTGTCTCTAACTTCATGATCTCGCCCTTGTCAGACAAGGTGTACAGCTGGTATACGCTATTCTCATCACTGACTCTTTGACCTAAGGTGAAATCCAGATCACCATCCCCATTATAATCCGCAAATAGGAGATCAAAGCGATCGGCAAATTGCAGGATTTCTTGGTCGAAATCATTTGATAACTGGGTGTATATTGAAGTTGTATTGTCAAGTTTTGATAAAGCCGGATTCCTCACTCTCAGTTGAAAGTTCCCCGCGAAATCCCATCCATCCGCAACCGGGATGCTTCCATCTGTCAGTTCCACTCTAACGAAATATAGACTTCCGGGAGGATTATTTATAAGGATATTCGTCAGCGGAATAATCGATTGCTGGACAGGAATAGACCATTCAGAACTACCATCCCTTCGGCCTAATTGTGAAACCCGCCGCAGAAATTCTGTGAATTTCGGTTTGTCTTCTGCAAGTACTCTAACATCTTGAAATAACAACTTTTCGATCTGTTCTCTCGTATAGCTGATTTGACTGCTTGCCGGTTGAATGCTGCCATTAGATTCTTCATCATCATACAAGATTACATTGTTAATCTGACCAGCATTCCCAATCAAGCTGAACAGAATGACTGCATTGCGGTAAACCTCGATCTCGGCAGCTCCACGCCGCTGATCTGAAAACTCGTCTTGGTTTATTTTATAATGAATGGTAAGCTCGTAAGGCTGTTGCTCTGTCTGCAAAGAGAAAGTACCTCGCTCTATCCCCGGAACCGCAGGCAAGGAAGCGATCAAGGCCGCAACCTTGCTGTTGTCGCCGATATAGTCGGTCTGATTGGAAAGAAGCTCGTCAATCTGATAATGGCGTACTGCATTCTGCGCGTCCTTACTAGACGATGCTGTTCCGGGATGACCGTTATCGTCAGATGGTTCTGTCGACCCTGGATTTACGATTAGCATGATGATACAGATTACGACCGCCAGCACACCAATTGCAGCAGCCTTAGAACCTGGCGACTCATAACGAAGTAAGCTCTTGATTCTTGATGAGATATGATGTTCTCCGAAAGACAGTGGAATTCCTCGAAGCCCAGTATGCTTCTTCACAACTAAAGATAGGAGGGTTCGAGAATAGTCTCTTCTCTCTTCCAAGCCCAATTTCCTTACAGCCGCTTCATCACAGCTCATCTCCATATCCTTGCTCATCAAAGCGAAGGAAAGCCACATCAGCGGATTGAACCAATGCATAATGACTGCCAGATAAGCAATAGGCTTTACCCAATAATCACGTCTGCGAATATGAATCTCCTCATGCGCAGCAATATGCCTCAGCTCATTCTCTTCGATTCCGATCGGCACATAGATCGCCGGTTTGAAGAAACCAAGCACGAATGGCGATTGAATGCGGTCCGATTCGAAGATTCGATTGGCGGTCGAGGACACCTTCGTCGCCGTCCGTAGCATACGGGTCAACCGCCAGTAGGAAGCAACATGATACACGAGCAGTCCTGCTACGCCAATCAACCAAATCCAGCTCACAGCGCTCATAAAAATCTGCATCCCGTTCACACTGTTCGTTATTTGCGGTTCAGGCAATATCTGATTGACTGAGCTGTCTACTGTGCTGCCTGCTCCGGTATGTATTTGCGGCTCTGACATCATTCCGATGCTCTGCGGAACATAGACGAATTCACCGTTGCTGCCCTGATCGCTCCCATGCAGGAATCCCAATAAACTAATCGCCGCAGTAATCGTAAACGGTGTCACCAAACGAAACAGGACGGCGGACCACAACGCGTAAGAGTAGATCTTCGGCAGCTTCCGCAGCAGCAATCGAATCATCATAACACCGACAGCCACATATGTTGCCGTGATGCTCATGTTTAGAATCATAATGAAGAGCGACGTCAGCTCGTTCATTCCGCTGCCTCCTCAATAATCCGTTTCAGTTCAGCAGCTTCTTTGGCGGACAACTTCTTCTTCCCTAAGAACGCCGTGAGAAAGGTCGGCAGCGATCCCCCGAATGATTTGTCGATAAGCGCTTCGCTTTCAAATTCCTGAACTTCCTCGCGCTTCACCAAGGCCGTCACAACAGCAGCTTCATTATGCAGAATTCCTCTCGAACACAGCTTCCGCAGAACGGTATAAGTGGTTGATTTTTTCCAGCCAAGCTGCTCTTGGCAGAGCTTCACAAGCTCTGTCGAATTAATAGGTTCGTTGCTCCAGATCAAGCTTGCGAATTTATATTCAGCATCATACAATTTGTACATTTCCATTAAGAAATTCACCTCTTCCCGTTTAGGTTTACTTAAATAAACCTCACTGAGAAGTTTATCGTAATAAACCTTAAAGGTCAAGAAGACAGCGAATCGATTTCACGATTGTGACCTCACCTTAGCGAGTCGATGAATGCCTGCAACGCATGGGAAATCCATTTGTTCGGATGGACAAACCACTGCAGCTGCAGACTAATATCCCCATGCGAGAATGGCAGCGCCTCCAGATCCCCTCTCCGAATTTCTTCCTCCACCGCCATTTGCGGCAGCAGCGCAATTCCTGTGCCCGACATCACATATCGTTTGATCGCCTCCGGATTTCCCAGCTCCAAACCAACCTGATAGGCAATGTTGTTCTTGTTCAGCACCTTCTCCAGCATCATGCGATAGTTGCAGGTGTCCTCTGCCATAATCCATTCCATGCCGTCCAAATCCCGCAGCATAATAGGTTCCAGGCCTGCCAATGGATGCCCCTTCGCCGCGACTGCAATAAGCCGCTCTTCGCGAATAGCCGTCCAGTGAAGGGCGGGGTCCGAAGGCTCTCTCTCAAGTATGATGCCGATATCGAGCTCTCCCTCCTTCACCTTGCTCACAATTTCATTCTCCATACCCGGCAGGAGCTGAATGGTCAGCTCTTCATACCGCTCCCGAAGCTGCTGGATAATCGGCGGCAAATAATACGCTGCAAGGGAATCGATCGTGCCGATATGCAGTGTTCCCCCTCCTTGCTTTGTCAGCTTTTCCTTGGATTGCTGATACAGATCGAGCATTTGAACCGTAATTCGAAGAAGCTCCTCGCCGGCCGTTGTCAGACGGAGTCCCTTGCTGTGACGCTCGAATAATTGAACGCCGTAGCTCTTCTCGAGCTTCTGAATTTGCGTGGTTACGCTGGATTGCGCATAGCCAAGCTCCTCGGCTGCCCGGGTAAAGCTTTGTCGTCTGGCAACCGTTCGAAAGGTATGAAAGTAGGTCAGATCCATGGCAGTCACCCCATCAATATTATTGATATGACTCATCAACTATTATAGCTAACGTCGATGACTAATTCTATGTTACGTTAGCGATAACAAATCACTTGGAGGGATCCTGTATGCTTGACGCCAACGCTTTAGAAGGTCTGTTCATTCCTGTCATAACACCGTTCTTGCCTAATCAAAAGCTGGATTTAACTTCATATGAGCGCTATATCGGCAAGCTGCTTCAAGAAAATATTCAGGGGCTTGTCGTAAATGGAACAACCGGCGAAAGTCCGACTGTCGCGTGGGAGGAGGTGGAATCGCTCTTTCAATTGACGAGGAAACAGGCTGCTACGACCAGGAACTTGAGTGCGACGGCAAGGAGCTTAAGTGCAACGACAAGGAGCTTAAGTCCTGCAAAATCTCCACGAATGCCTATCGTCATTGGAACCGGAACGAACGATACGGCCTCAAGCATTCGAAGAACAGAGCTTGCAGGCAAGCTTGGCGCAGACGCCGCGCTGGTTGTTGTACCTTATTACAGCAGACCGTCTCAGGAAGGGATCTATGAGCATTTCCGGCAAATCTCATCGGTCGGCGTCCCCGTTATCGCTTATGAGATTCCATCGCGTACAGGTATTCGCACGAGCGTGGGTACCATGCGCCGCATCATGGATTTGGACGGCGTGATTGGTCTGAAGGACAGCAGCGGCGGCATCGAGTTGATCTCGGAGCTTACGCGCCATGAATCAAAGCCGATTCTTTGCGGTGACGACTCCTTCTTCTATACGAAGCTGTGTCTTGGAGCCAGCGGCGGCATTCTGGCCTCGGCCAATGTGAACACGGAGATTTTCTCAGAAGTGTGGAATTCGTTTCAGAAAGGCTCATTCGTGGAAGCCAGGACCGCATTTGACTCGCTTACGGAACTCATCGCATTGCTGTTCGAAGAGCCTAATCCCGCGCCGATCAAATGGCTGCTTGCCAAGAACGGCTTGATTGACAGCGATCAGTTGCGACTTCCAATGACCCCGATTTCAGCTGCATTGCGAGAGAAATTGGAGGCCGCGCTATATGCAATGTAAACCACGAATTTTTCATATAAAAAAACTAACTATTTCCTTGTCAAAGAGTTAATCAGCACAAATACGCGGTACCGTGCTGTTTTGGAAGCTGCAACGCTGGTCATCAACGCTGCTGAGTGGATAGCTGCCTGGGATGGTGCTGCAACGCTGGTCACCAACACTGCAAGTGGATAGCTGCCTTGGATCGTGTTGTTATCGTAATCAGTGCCAGGCGGAAGACCCCTGGCCGAAACTTTATAAGTTCTGGCGTGCAGGAAAAGCGCGCGGTGAAATTCATCCGCGCGCTCATAGGATTTGCCTATTGACGTTTCTTCGTTTTCTTATTGTTCAGCTTCTCGGCTTCGGTCAACGGTTCATTCGCGAATTCGTGATCGAACTCGCGCGTTTGGCTTCCCTTAATCGCCTGCCTGTCGCTGACTCCGCTCTGCAAGCCCGACTTGCTCTTCGCTGCCATCCCATACACCTCCAGCTCATAGGTTGCGCTGTCGTGATGATTCGTATGCAAGGGACTTCGATGAAAGCCGGGTCTGGAATGACGAATGACGATCCCGCCCTTCAATAGGCTTTCCCAAGTGATAGCAATCTCGCAGCAAGCCCCGTGAACCTCGCGCCAAGCTCCTCTACACCGTCTTCACGCCGCTGCGAAGCGAGTTTCTCCAGCGTCGATAGAGCTCCAGCGGCTTGCCGCTGTCGAGCAAGGATTTGCATGTATACAACCCTTCTTCGATGGAATCAACCTTGTCAGCAAGGCGCAATCGAACGGCTGCATTAAGCATCACCTGATTGGCGAAGGCCATATGGCCTTCGCCGCTGAGCACTTCCTCGGCGACAATCACTTGCCTCTCGGCTGTCCATTCGATTTCGGGCAGCTGGGTCTGCACGCCGTAGCTGTCCGGATTTAAGACATGCAGCTCGGATTCGCCATTCTCCACAAGGTAGGTGCGGGTAGGACGATCGATGAACGCATCCTCAGAGCCTTCCGCGCCTTGAACGATCAATGCCCGTTTGTATTTCAGATTCGACATCAGCTTGGACATTCTCTCGAACACGGTATTGTGGTATACCCCGTACACGAGATAAGGGGACAAGGAGAAGTCGATCAGCTTCTCGGCTGTGTTCAGAACGGTGCGCATGCCGAGCTCTTCCCGGATGCCGCGCAGCTTGCCGAGCGGCGGACACCACTCCTCCGTAGGTACGTAGAGCACGCCAGTATCACGGGCTGTCCGAATAAGCTGCTCTCTTGGCAGCCGATCCGCCTTAATATCGAGCTCATTCAATAAATCATGAAGTGTCAAGCCCCACTTGGGCGGCAGGGACGGCGCTCCATGCAAGGTAATCGGCAGCCCTGCCGATACGAGCAAGAACGCGGTAGGGAAGGTCGCATAGAATGATTTCTTGCGTCCGTCATAGGGCCCTGCGCAATCCAGTCCTTGATGAATAGGCTCCCGATAAGCCTGGCTGCGGCATTCCAGCACGAAAGCCTCCAGCTCATCGACGCTTTCCATCTTGATTCTCTCTGCGATCAGAAAGGCTCCGATCTGCGCCGGCGTCGCCTTCCTATTGACAATAAGATCCGCTGCCAGGGATGCTTCTTCTCCTTCGAGATCCCGGGCGCCCCGCTTGCCGCGGCCTACTTCCTTCAGTAATTGCGTTATCATCTGTACGCCCTCCCCTATTTTTGATCTTGAAGCAGCTGATAGACCTTCACAATGGAGGTTGCTACATCCACCATGCGCTTTCGTTCATTCATCGCTTGCTTCCTCAGCATTTCATATGCTTCCGCTTCCGATACATTTTTGATTTTGCACAAAATCCCCTTCGCCATGTCAATCCATTTCCGCTCTTCCAGACGGGATTCCAATTGTTTCTTCTCAATATGCCATTGCTGGCGCTCCATGCTCTGCTTCGCTCCGATATGAAGCGCCCATTCCACCGCTTGATTGCTCATGTCCCGGGTCAGGATGCCGTCCACGCATATATCATCCTCGCAAAATGCATTGGAGGCAATTGCGGTGCGTTCGCTGCACCACCACAAGAGCGGCATGGGCTTGTGGCCAACCAGCTTCTTCCGCCAGCCCTCCGCCTCGCTCAGCGGCAAGTTCATAACAATGGCGTCGACGCCGTCCATGCTCTTCTCCGGAGGATCGTTATACTTCAGCAGCTTCACTTCATACCCATGCGACTGCAATACATGCTTTGGCGACAGTGTCTTGTCGGCAGCTTGCGACGTTCTGCCTTGCGACTCGTTCGTGGCGATGCCGCGTTCAATCAATAACAAGAATCGCATGAACGAACACTCCCCTCCCTGCATTCCTAACATCAATCATCAAGTTTCGCATCTCCAATTCCTCTCCATCTTGTTGTGAATATTTATAACACAAACGTCAAGAAACTGTCGACTGCCAAATTATAAAAAGATTTTATGTAAGATAAGTTGACACAAAACTTAAATCCGCGGTATATTAACTCTACAACATTCAAATATTTCTTTCGCGAGTACAATGTCGTATTCGTATGAAAGCGGCAAAGAGGCCTGCTTTTAGCATTCATGGGAGATTCCACTGCACCCATGTTTACTAGGCAGGCCTTTCTATATTTTCAGGCAAGCGAGAGGAGAGATAACATGACACACAGAAAAAAACTGGTACTCATCGGAAACGGCATGGCCGGGGTAAGAGTCATTGAACATTTGTTAAAATTAAATCAGGAAGCTTATGATATTACGATCTTCGGTTCCGAGCCGCATCCCAACTACAACCGAATCATGCTGTCATCCGTATTAGCAGGCGGAGCCAACATGCAGGATATTGTGCTGAACGACTGGGACTGGTACAAGGACAACAACATATCGCTTCATACCGGTCAGACCGTGACGTACATTGATTCGCAAAGCAAGACAGTGAAAACAGATCTCGGCCTTGAAGTCGCTTATGACTCGCTCATTATCGCGACGGGTTCGAATCCGTTCATGCTTCCGCTTCCGGGAGCGGACAAGGAAGGCGTCATCGCCTTCCGCGATATCAAGGATTGCGAGACGATGGTCGATGCCGCGAAGAGCTATAAGAAGGCGGTAGTCATCGGCGGCGGCTTGCTGGGTCTGGAAGCGGCCCGCGGACTTCTCTATCTGGGCATGGAAGTTAACGTTGTGCATATTCAGCCTTATTTGATGGAGAGACAGCTTGACGAGACAGCTTCCAAAATGCTGCAAGCGGAGCTGGAGGCGCAAGGCATGAACTTCTTGCTGGAGAAATCCACGGTCGCCATTACCGGCAAGCAACGCGCTACGGGCCTTGCCTTCAAGGACGGCACTTCCGTGCAAGGCGATCTCGTCGTCATGGCCGTCGGCATCAAGCCCAATGTCGAGCTGGCGAAGAACTCCGGCATTGAAGTGAATCGCGGCATCGTCATTAATGACCTCATGGAAACCAGCGTGCCCGACATCTATGCCGTCGGCGAATGCGCCGAGCATCGCGGCATCGTCTATGGATTGGTCGCACCGCTTTACGAGCAAGGCGCTGTCCTTGCCAAGCATCTGGCAGGATCGGCAACTGACGGGTATCACGGCTCTGTTACTTCTACTAAATTGAAGGTATCAGGCTGTGACGTATTCTCGGCTGGCCAATTCATCGAAGAACCGGGAACGCAAGCTCTGAAGATCCAGGACGAACTGGAAGGCACTTATAAAAAATTGATTATGAAAGACGGCAAGCTGATTGGCGCCGTGTTGTACGGCGATACGACGGACGGAGCGATGCTCTTCTCCACGATGAAAAAAGGTGAGTCCATCAAGGGCCGCGAGAAGGAGCTCCTGCTTGGCTTCGCTCCGGGCGGAGGCGCCGCTCAGGCGAATCCTGCGGAACGTTTGGCTGCCCTGCCCATGGATGAAATCATCTGCGGCTGCAACGGAGTAACGAAGGAAACAATCGCAGACGCAATTCAGAACAAAGGCTGCAATACCGTCAGCTCCATCAAAGCCTGCACGAAGGCATCCGGCTCTTGCGGCGGCTGCAAGCCGCTCGTTGAGGGACTGCTTCACCTCTATGCCGGCGATGAGGCAGGCGAGCCTGTGAAGGAAGGCATCTGCGGATGCACGACGCTCGATCGGGATGAAATTGTCGCCGAAATTCAGCGCACCGGCATGAAGACGACCAAGGAAGTCATGAACGTGCTGGGATGGAGCAACCCCGAAGGCTGCTCGAAATGCAGACCTTCCCTCAATTATTATCTCGGCATGCTCTTCCCGGAAGACTATGTCGACGAGAAGGAATCGAGAATTACAAACGAGCGTTATCACGCCAACATTCAGAAGGATGGCACTTATTCCGTCGTGCCAAGGGTATACGGCGGCGTAACCTCTCCGGCCGACTTGAAGAAGATCGCAGAGGTTGCGGAGAAATACCAGGTTCCGTTAGTAAAATTCACCGGCGGTCAACGGCTTGATCTGCTTGGGGTGAAAAAGGAAGATTTGCCTGGCATGTGGGAGGACCTCGGCATGAATTCCGGTCATGCGTACGGCAAGACGCTTCGCACCGTGAAGACCTGCGTTGGCAATACGTTCTGCCGCTTCGGCACGCAGGATTCCATGGCTATGGGCATCCAGATGGAGAAGGCGTTCGAGAGGCTGAACACGCCGGCCAAGGTCAAGCTTGCCGTATCCGGCTGTCCCCGCAACTGCGCGGAAGCCACAATCAAGGATGTCGGCGTAGTCGCCATTGATGGCGCTTGGGAAATTCATGTAGCCGGCAACGGCGGCGTGAAGGTTCGGGCAACCGATCTGCTCACCGTCGTCAAGACGGAGGAAGAAGTGATGGAATGGTCCTCCGCCTTCCTGCAGCTCTATCGCGAGAATGCGGTATGGAACGAAAGAACCGCGCAATGGATCGAGCGAGTCGGTCTTGATTTTGTGAAGAAGGCGCTGGAGAAGCAAGAGGATCGACTCGTGCTCAAAGAACGCATCGAGAAGGCAATCAGCCTGCAAACCGATCCATGGAAAAAAATCGTTGAAACGAAAGAGCTTCGCAAAAATTTTGAATCCATTTCGAATTTGCAGCCGCAAAATAGCTAGGAGGCCCTCACATGAAAACAAAAGTATTGGTAGCCACCTTAAATGAAATCGATGTGCTCGGCTCTCGCCGAATCAAGCTTGATGGAACCGAAATCGCCGTCTTCCGCTTAAGCGACGACAGCGTGCTGGCCGTAGAGAATCTGTGCCCCCATAAGCAGGGGCTTCTCTCGGAGGGCATGGTATGTGGAACAACGGTTCATTGTCCGCTGCATGACTGGAAAATCGACCTTCACTCCGGCAAGGTTCAAGCTCCGGATGAAGGCTGCGTGAACACCTACGAGACCGAAGTTGACCCGGAGAACGGATCGATTTATATTTCCGTCTAGGAAATATAAACAATTCGAAATAATGGCTCAGAAGGGAGATACGCATGTTGACGACGAACAAAGGCAAGGTCTACCTGGTCGGCGCTGGGCCGGGCGATCCCGAATTAATAACGCTCAAGGCGCTTCGCTGCATTCAAACCGCTGATGTAATTCTGTACGACAGGCTTGTGAACCCCGAGCTGCTCTCGCATGCCAAGGGCGACGCCGAGCTTATCTATTGCGGCAAGCTGCCCGGCGCTCATGCGATGACTCAGAGGGCCATTAACGATTCACTTATCCACTATGCTTCGCAAGGACATATTGTCGTCAGACTGAAGGGCGGCGATCCTTATGTATTCGGACGGGGCGGCGAAGAAGCTTTGGAGCTGGTCTCGATGGGAATGGCGTATGAGACCATCCCGGGAATCACCTCCGCCATTGGAGCTGGAGCTTCCGCCGATATTCCCTTAACGCATCGCGGCGTGGCAGCATCTTTCGCCTGTGTAACGGGCAATCGCTGCAACGGCGATCATGAGCCTGTTCGCTGGGACTTATTGGCGCATAGCGTGGATACACTCGCCGTCTATATGGGCGTCGGGCAATTGGAGCAGATCAGTCTGGAGCTGCTGAAGCATGGCAAGCCGTCCGTCACTCCCGTCGCATTAATTGAACAAGGAACGACCGATAAGCAGCGCGTGATCACCGGAACGCTGGGGGATATTCATAATCGCGCCATATCGATGAAGGTGAAGAATCCTGCTCTTATCATCATCGGAGAAGTAGTTTTGATTCGGGACCGACTTGCCGCAGCGATGCAGCAAGCGGTGGCAATGATCAGTTAATGGGATGCTTTTGGTGAAAGCCGGTCGTTTAAGCGATCGGCTTTTTCTATTGAACGAACACGAAGCGTCGCTGCTTCGTTTTGTTTTTCATATAAGGATGAATGAGAATAGGCGAAATAGCGCACGATAATTCAAATGATCCTATCTCTTTATTGATGTATTAATAGGAAGAAAAATTTTCATACATGCTTCCTGCAACCGTTTTCTTTGCATGACAAAGAAATGCCCAAGTGGTATGCTGTAAAAAGACAACCTCTAAATGAGGACGACAAAATAAAAGCGGTCAGAATGAAAAGCAGGATTTATCGGCAACAAGAAGGAGGAGCCAGATCTAGTGAATGCAAGTGAATTTATATTCGCCCTACTCGAACTCATGCTTATCAACATCGTGCTAAGCGGAGATAATGCGGTTGTTATTGCGCTCGCCTGCCGCGCTCTTCCCGCCCATCAGCAGAAGAAAGCGATCTTCTGGGGCAGCTTTGGAGCGATCGGTCTGCGCGTTATCCTTACCTTCGTCGCGGTTTGGTTTTTGAAAATTCCTTTTATCCAAATTCTCGGAGGATTGCTGCTGATCTATATTGCGATCAACCTTCTGAAGAAGGATGACGAAGACGAGAAAATCAAGACAAGCAGCCGCATAAGCGAAGCAATCCGCACGATTATTATAGCCGACTTCGTGATGAGCCTGGATAATGTGCTTGCTGTAGCCGGCGCGGCTGACGGCAATTTGCTTCTTATCATGCTCGGACTTGCAGTCAGCATACCGCTTATTATTTGGGGCAGTCAACTGCTCATGCGCCTGATGAATCGATTTCCGATCATCGTGCTGCTAGGCGCTGCGCTGCTTGGATATACTTCGGGCGAGATGATTGTCGGAGACAAAGCTGCGCATGACTGGATCGAGGAGAACTTCAGCTCTCTGCATCTTATACTTCCAATCGGTCTCGCGGTGATCATCGCCCTCATCGGCATCCGTACGATGAAGAAGAAGCCGACAGAGGAATCCGTCAAGGACAAGGATGACCGCATGCGATCCATTGGATAAATGGATTACAAGAAGGACCTCATTCCCCCTGTTCGGGAGTATGAGGTCCTTTCTCTATCTTCTATCAACAGATTCGGTTTGTTCTTTAGTCTACAGCCAACTCTCCGCCCTCGTCTCTCGCCTCGAAGCTATGAGCGATTGAAGCCTCTTCAATATCTCTAATCGCCCAATGATCCTTCGCGACATCCTTCCATGGCGATTGCTCTATGCCATAGAGCGGACCTCTTCCCAGCACACGATTGATAATCGTTACAGCTTCGGCGCGGGTCAGCGTTTGATTCGGCCTAAAGCTGCCGTCCGTATAACCATGGATCAATCCTGCTCCCTGAGCAGCCAGTATGTCTTCCTCCGCCCAATGGCCTGCAATATCCGTAAAACCTTTTCCAGCCTGCGCTTCATTCAGTCCGAAGCCGGCAGCAATTGCCGCCATCTCCGCACGAGTAACTCCCTGCTCAGGTCTGAAGCTTCCGTCTTCATAGCCCCGCATCAAGCCCATCTTCGTCACAGCTGCAATGGCTTCAGCCGCCCAATACTGCGAGGCAACATCGCTGTATGTCCAACTGTCCGCATTCGCATCGCGATTCACGACTCGGGACAGAATCGTTGCGATCTCTGCACGGGTAATGTTGTTCTCCGGCTTGAACAGACCGCCCTCGTATCCTTCGATATACGATTCATGAGGATAGTCGGACACTGTGCCATCCGCCTTGAATACCGCGAAGGTGCTGAATTTATCAATTGTGAACCGAATGCCTTGACCGTCGCCGAAGGATGTAATGACGCCTTTCTTGAATTCCTTCGTTCCGTCGCTATGCTCGATGTAGACGCCAAGCTGATTCAGCTCGGCATCGCTTAGCTCCTCTCCAAGCGGCAATACGAGCGTAACTTCGCGATTCTGCAGATTCGACTCGATTTCCATAGGCTGGCCGATCAAGGTCACCTCTTTGCCGCCCGCCGCTGCCGTTATGATAGCCGTCCCGTTCGCCCGTTGCTCCAGCTCGCTGCTTTGGTCGTCAGGAGCAATGCCGCTGATATGGAAGTATACTTCTTCTCCCAAGTCATGAAGCGACCCGTTCGGGATGAATAGCTTCGCTTTCGCCGTATCGATGTCAACAGCCAGACCGCTGTCCGCCAACTGCGCCAACGATTCCGTGTCCAGCGTCACATCCGTCAGAGACTTTCCGTCTCCCTTATCCGGTATGGCAATGACGACAGATTTGGCGCCTGCAGCTTTCTGCTTTTCAATCAGCGACTTCGTCTCTCCGCTCGAAGGATTGACTTCGTATTTGTCGGTGCCGTCCGGCTGAGTCGAATGAACAACATTCACCGTCCCGGACCCGACGCTTCCCGCATCTCCCGTGCCTCCTGATCCGCCGTTGCCCGAAGGCGGGTTCGTGCTGGTGTCGGATTGGCCGACAACATCAAATATCAAAGCGTCTGCAAGCATGACATCGCCCGACTTTTTGACCACTTTAATGGTATGGGTTCCGCTTGAAGACAATTCTTGCGCCTGGAACAGGCTTTGCTGAACGCCGCGCGTCAACGAGTAAGCGTCTACCGTCGATTGAAGCTCCCCGTCCAAATAAACGTCCATCTCGCCTTGTTTCGGGCCGGTCGGGGAAAGCAGCTCCACCCCTTTCCCGCGGAAGGTATAGCTGTAATAATCCCCATTATCCGTCGCGGCGTGAACATCGTCGCCGAAATCGCCTTTGAAGCTGAACGTCAAGGTCGCATCGCCAACAGGCTGCGCGGCCAGATAGTCCTTCTTAATCGTTATCTCATTGCCCGCAATGACATAATCGGTTCCTTCAACAAGTGAATAGCTTCCATTCGAGATGCCCTTGAAGCTATCGACGCTTCCCAGAAGCTCGACTGTAATATCCGTCTGCTCCGCAGGCTCTTTGTAGAAATCAGCAGCGGATATGTCGATTAATTCAGTAAGCTGCACCTTGAGCGCGTCGAGCAGCATGAACTGTCCCGACTTTTTGACCGCCTTCAAGGTATGATAGCCCGGGGTCAGCCCTTCAACCGTGTATACCGTTTGCTGAGCCAGGTTATGCGCGTTCGCTTCATAGGTGTTCGCCGTTCCATGAAGACTTCCATCGATGTAGATGTCGACCTCGCCTTGCCCTTGATCGAGCTCGGTCACATAAGAGATTCCCGTGCCATTGAAGGTATAGGTGAAGAAATCACCGTTATTCTCGACATAATGCACATCAGAATTGTAATCGCCGAACGGTCTGCCGGTGCTGCGATTCCAGCTTCCGGTATATTTGATCGCAGGATCGTCATCATTGATGTAGGCGAATCGTCCCGGCGAAGCCGTATTGATAACGGTAATCGCCAGCGTGCGGGAAGCGCCCAGCTCGAATTCGAATGTCAAATTCGTCATACCGACAGGCTGCTCGGCAAGATAGCTTTTCAGAATGGTAGCTGTTCCGTTCGAATAAGTATAATCCTCGCCCTCCGCGAGAGCTTCTTCTCCGTTCTTAATCGCCGTCAGGCTGTTGCTGTCGGTAAGTGTTACAGCAACCGAAATATTAGTCTGAGCGGTTGACTTCAAGTCGAAGCTGGCAGAGGACGGAGCGATGGATGTCCCCGTTACCGCAATGGACAAGCTTTGCGAATCGCCGCCGGCAAAGCTGAAATCCAGCTTCGTCGTCTGGCTGGACGGCTGCTGCTGCAGGTATTCCTTCTTAATCGCCAGCGTATTGCCGCTTATCGCATAATCCTGCGGAGACGAGAGCGCAGTATCGCCATTCTTAATGCCCGTCAGCGAGCTTCCTCCAAGCGGCAGCTCTAGCGCTATGTCGGCTGGCAAATCCTTATCGAAGCTGGTTGCAGACGGCTCACCAAGCAAGGTGTCCGTTTCCACCCTCAAGGCGTCCAGAATGAGATAATATTGTCCGCCGGGATTGCGAACCGCCCTGATTGTATGCTCTCCTTGCATCAATTCGGACACACTGTAGACGGAATATTGACCCGATTGCTCCGAGCCGTTCGCATCCACGGTTTCCATGAATTGATCATCGAGATAAATGTCTATTTTCCCGTTGCTGGAGCCTTGCTCCGAGAATAGCTCTATGCCCGTTCCTTCGAAGGTGTACGAGAATTCAGGCTCGATCCCGTTATCCGGCTCGCCGTAATGCACATCGCTCTCGAAATCGCCGAAGGATCTGCCGCTGCTGTAGCCCCATTTGTTCGAATACTGAATCGCGGGATCGCTGTCGTTAATATAGACCGAATGGGTGACGGACACCTCTCCTTCGTTCGCGCCCGATCCTTGCGACTCTTCCCCGTTCTCACCGCTCGAACCGGATTGACCCGATGAGGCCGAGTCTGCGACGGTTACCACAAGATCCTGCGAATCATGTACAAGCTCATTGCCGCCGTTTCTTGTCCAGTCACCCGTATAGCGCATCCCCGTATCGTCATCATTGACAAGCGACGCTCCGCTTGCGGCCGTTACCTTGAACAAGCGCGAAGCATGCGGCTCGAGATAGACGGGACCATAGCCGGAAGCATACGAGCCAAGCTCCTTATGACTCCACAAATCGCGAACGGAGGCAGAGCCCGTGAGACCGATGTCGCTCCAGTCCACGCTCACATTCGCGCCTTTGCTGCCCAGATTGAACAAAGCGACCGTATACGTGCCGTCGCCGTTATTGGCGTACCACACCTGCTGACTTGTTGCCGTAGAAACCGGATGCACCGGTCTGCCGGCCTGATTGACGGCAATGACCTCGTCATTCGTAAGTATGGACAGGCCGTAATCGTCAAGATTGGACAAGTCGTCTCCCGTGTAGAGCTGCGCCGACGAGGCTGCCCACAGCGTCATCGCCGTTTGACGTTCATCCTTGGTCAGTCCAGAGGTCGCTCCATTGCCGACATTCAAGGAATCGAAGTCATTCCAGCCTCCAGGTCCCGCATCCCGCCACCATAATGCCGCGTCCGGGAACAGTCTGGCAATATTCGCCCACTGCGTCATGCCTACCTCGCGGTCATAGGACTCCACATCCCAGTCTACCCGCCAGCCGTTCGCGTATTGCTTCCAGTAGTCGACGTAATTATGATCGAGCGCCCAGCTCAGCTCAAGCCAGATATGATGTCTGCTCAGCGCCTCCGACCAGGCTTTGACGTCATCCCGGGCATCGATGGATTCGTCGTTATGCCCGGAGCCCGGCGTCACGCTGTCGAACTTGACGAAATCGACGCCCCATGCGGCGATTTCGTCGGCGATGGAATCGATATACTTTTGCGCGCAAGGATTGCTGAAATCGATTTTGTAGCCCAAATTCCAATAATCCGCGTACTTATACGGCGTCACAGCAATATCCCCAATTGTGCAGCCCGGGGCTCCGTATATCGGAAGATCCTGCTCAACCGCCGTTGGCGAGACGCCCGGAATTAAGTAAATACCAACCTTCTGGCCGTTATTATGGATGTAATCGATCAGATTCTCGAACCCGTTCGGATAATGAACGTCGCTCGGCACAGGTCTGCCGTATTCATCCATGCTGCCGTTCCAGCCCGCGTCGATATTAATATAGTTATAGCCGTGCGACTGAAGCTTCTCATGCATAATATCGGACATTTGCTTCAGCTTCGCTTCGGAAATCCAGTTGCCCGAAGGACCGTCGTATACCTGCATGCTGTAGCTGCTCCAGCCCATATACGGCTTATCGGCCAAGCCGTTATCCGCCGCATGCGCCGTGCCCGCTTTAGGCGCGATGAAGCCAAGCTGCGCAATAACCACAAAAGCTAATGCAAGGCTAAGCCACTTTTTTCTTACCCGCTTTGAATTGTAATTCATAATCCCCATCCCTTCGAAATGATAGCGCTTTCTACAGGTTTGATTATAGTGACCATCAGCGGCGGTAGACAGGTACAACTGCGAATATTGCGTACATCTTCCCTGTTTTTCGGGGTACAATTCGTCCATCCTGCGGGCTTTCGGGAATTCAAAGGGTCATAGTGACTGATTTCGCAGACAAACAAAAACCCGAGAGCAGCTGACTGAGCTTCAGCTTAACTCTCGGGCTTTCTCACTCTGCTGAATCCTTGCGGATTTTCTTGTCGCGATTCTCGCCCCATTCCTTCGCCTGCTCCGTTGCGATCGATATGGCTCTGCCCTCTTCATAACCATCCTCCAGGAGCGCATTTGCAATTTCGATTGCTTTGTAACGGATCGGCGCCATGAAATTTTTGAGCGAGTCCGGATAATCATCCTTCGTCCAAGGCATCTCGCATCCCTCCTCTTCTCTCAGTACCCTGACAGGGGCAGCTGCGAAACAGGGAAGCTTGCAGAATGCACGTATCGGGATAGAAAGAAGGATGCCGAAGAAGACGCTTGGTACCGAGTGCTCGCTAAAGAGCGGCCGAAGCCTGACGAAGCAGTGAGACGAGCAGCTCCCCCTCAACCGTTTGACCTTGCTTCAGCTTGATCGTCTTGCGCTCCGACGGCCCTTCGAACAGACCCTCGGGCAGCGTCAGCCCGTCCGCGTGAAAGATCGTGAAGCTGACAGCCGCTTTCGAGGTGGAGATCACCGCTGCGTATTTGCCGTTTTTCAGAAAATGCGGCTTTTTGTATTGCATGCGCTCCTGCGCCTCGGGGATAGCCTGCAGGACAATCTCCCGCAGCTCCGTACAAAGCTCCGCCTGCCATGGCTGATCAATTGCTTCAATAAATGTCGTTACTTCTCCGCTCATAGCGGTATCCCTCCCCTTGTTATTCCTTGGTTTGTTCTCCGGCATCAGCTGCGTTATTGCGTTACTATCATCCAGGTTACTCCGAACTTGTCCACCGCTTCACCATACATAGCGCCCCATGGCTGCAACTGAAGCGGAAATTTCTCTGTTCCGCCCTCGCAAAGATTCGCGAACGCGCTTCTTGCCTCGGTTTCGTCTTGAAACCCAAGCGACAGATTCAAGCTTCTGCTTGCCTCGATTCCCTCGAAGGAGTCAGAGAAGAACAAGGTATTGCCGCCCGCTACCGTTAGCACCAGATGCATCACTTTATCCTTAAGCTCTTCTGGAATGCCCGGAGTCTGATTATGCGTCATGACGGAAACAATCTCTCCTCCAAGCGCATTCTTATAAAACTCCGCCTGTTTTCTTGCATCGTTTGACATCAAATAAGGGGTTAATTGTGCTTTCATATTCTCATCATTCCTTCTTATTAGAATATAAGGCTCCGCTTGCCGAAACTTCTTCCTTCAACTGACGCACTTCAATTTCGTTCTCCAGAGTTCCGCCGTATGGAAGCGGCAATCGATTCGCCCACTTCATCGCTTCGGTCATCGACGAAGCTTCAATCTGAATATAGCCCGCGAGCACATCGTTTCCCCTCTCAAAAGGTCCTGCTTCCAATCGTTGCGACTCTCCCTCCGATGGATGCAATCGAATGCCGAACGAGCTTGGCTCAAGCTGTCCTAGATCCAGCAGCTTGCCTGCCGCCTTCAAGCGCTCAAGATATACGGTCATATCCGTCTGATACGAGCTGCCCGGTCGCAAACCCGCTTCATAGCGCTGCGATGCTTTTAATAGTATGAGAAATCTCAGGATGGATTCCCTCCTTCGCCATGTTCCTCAAGTGCCGCGCATGCCTTCGCTCGCTTCTCGAGCTGCTGCCGCTCCCGCTCATTGCGAGTCAGCGAGGCGGCATGCTCGAATTGCTCCCGAGCCTCCTCCATTCTCCCCAGCTTGGCGAGCAAGTCTCCCCGCGCGCTGGGGAGCTGAGAATACACTATCAACGAAGGTTCGTTCGAAAGCTCGTCTACAAGCTGGAGACCATACTCGGGACCGAAAGCCATGCCAATTGCAACTGCCCGATTCAGCGCGATAATCGGCGAAGGCTGGGTCCGCAGCAATGCCTCGTAGAGCGCTGCAATACGCGGCCAATTGGTTTCTTCGGCAGTGCCGGCTCTTGCATGACAAGCGGCAATCGATGCTTGCAGCGCATAGGGGCCCAGCAGTTGTCCAAGCGATTGCGCTCTCTCGATTGCAGCTAGTCCGCGCCGGATGAGCAGATGATCCCATAAGGCCCGATTCTGATCCAGCAGCAGAACCGGATTGCCCTCGGCATCGGTTCGCGCCCGAAATCTCGAGGATTGAATTTCCATTAAGGCGGTCAAGCCGTGAACCTCAGACTCTCTCGGAGCAATCTCCGTCAGTATTCTTCCGAGTCTCAACGCTTCCTGACAGAGCGTCGGTCTGATCCAGCTCCCTCCTGAAGTCGCGGAATAGCCCTCGTTGAACATGAGATAGATTACCTCGAGCACAACTGCGAGTCTTGCATGTAATTCCTCGCCCGTCGGCGCTTCGAAGCCCGCTCTCTCCGCGCTGAGCGTCTTCTTCGCCCGAACAATGCGCTGGGCGATCGTTGATTCGGCAACATGGAAGGCGCGCGCAATCTCGTCGGTTGTCAAACCGCCAAGCACCCGCAGCGTTAGAGCGACGCGCGCATCTCGCGACAAGGCTGGATGGCAGGTCGTGAAGATTAACCGAAGAAGATCATCGTCGATCTCCCCGTCTATCGCCGTCAGATTGATATCATCCTCCGCGAACATGGCCCCGCCCTTGCCGATCTCTTCATACTTCCGCTCCCGCAGCTTGCTTCTGCGCAAATAATCGAGCGCGCGACGCTTGGCGGCCGTCATCAACCATGCGCCGGGATTATCGGGAATTCCGAGCTCCGGCCACTTCTCCATGGCGATGACCAGCGCATCCTGAGCGAAATCCTCCGCCAGGCCGACATCGCGCACCATACGCGCAAGTCCGGCAATAAGCTTGGGGGATTCCATTCGCCAGATGGCCTCGATTGTTCGCTTTGCTGCGGAAACCGTCATTAGCCCTTCGTCCTTTCGATCTCCTGACGCATGGCAAGCTCCTTAGCCAGCGTCTCCGAATCCTCCATCATTTCATGCGGTTCAATGATTTGCCGCAGCTCAATCTGACCTTCTCCGTTGCCATGCGGATCCGGCATCCGAAGCGCCCACTCGATCGCCTCTTCCCTTGATCTCACCTCGATCAGCGTATAGCCCGCGATCATCTCCTTCACTTCGGTGAACGGCCCGTCGATCAGCTTCGGCTTGCCGCCAGGCTCGGGATATGTGATGCGAATCGCATCCGAGCTCGAATGAAGCCCGTCAGCCGCGACAAGCACTCCCGCTTTCACCAGTTCTTCATTATAACGCTGCATAGCTTCAATCAATTCCTTCGTTGGGGGCTTCCCTGCCTCGGAATCCTTTGTCGCGTTAACAATCATCATGAATCGCATGCGTAATCTCCTCCTTCAAGTTAAGCGATTTTCTCCGCTTCTATATAGACGACGTACGAACAGCACTAAGATCGACAAGAATGGAACATTTTTTTGCAAAAAAATAATTGCCGCCCTCCGTCTCACGACTTCTGAGCATGCGCCGCCTGCGGAATGCGGCTGCACAGCCGATTCGCATGCGCGCTTCCCCATATCGACACCGCTGTCAATACCGCTGAAGTAGACAGGCAAAGCACGAATGGAGTCAGTTCGCGCGCGAACACGCCGATGCCCGCAAGCACGATTAGTCCGACCAAGGATGGCATAGGCACCACATCGGCAACGATCCGCATGAATAGAATATTTCCTAGCAAATAAAGCGCCGGAGCGACGAGCATGACCGCCGCCATTCCTCCATCCACATGCCCGAAAGGATGCGAGAGCATCAGTTCATTGGCGACGGCGGTCAGAATGATGCCTGCCACAAGCAGCAAATGGGTATAGGTGTACGCCGATCTCGCCACCCTCCCCGGATCGCTGGAATGGGCGATATAATGATGCCCCGTCTTGGCCAGCGATTCGAAGTAAATCCACCACATGGCTACCGTCCCGATGAACGCGACGGCGAAGGAGCCCAGCGTCTCAATATCCCACTCCAGCTTCACGAACGTTGAACCTGTCACGAGGATTGATTCGCCCAACGCGATAATGATGAACAAGCCGCAGCGCTCAGCCATATGAGAGCCTTCCACATTCCATACCTGGGTTGGCGTGCGCCCCAACCGCGGCATCCAGAAACCCATGGACGGCGAGAGATACTCGATGACAAGCGCGATAATCCACAGCGCGAGACGCCAAGAGTCATGCATAAAACCTCCGCCGACCCAGAACACTCCCGACAGAGTCAACCAGCCGAGAATGCGGATGAAATTAATACGCAATTCATCCGCCCCGCCTCGCATCATCCATACGGTAAATGCGGTCCTGCCAACCTGGAACAGCGCGTAAGCGACTCCGAAATATAGACCGGTATGCTCGAAGGCTTGGGTTATCGAGGACGACATGATTAGTCCGACCAGCATGAGCGCAACAAGCATCAGTCGAACAGGCCGCGAATCCGGGTTAAGCCAATTAATGACCCAGGCCGTGAAGATCCACGCCCACCAGACCGCCATTGTGATAAGCGCCAATCTGACCGCGCCTTCCATTGTGAAGTTTTCCAGGAAGGAATGCGACAGCTGCGTTACCGCAAATACGAAGATCAGATCAAAAAACAATTCAATAAACGATACCTTGCCTGAATCATGATTGCCCCTGCTTCTGAACAGCATGGACGGAGTGGACTGCTTTCCGTTATTCTGCACTTTATAAATTCTCTCCTCCATATAAAATTCAAGCTCTTGCGCTTACATAGAGTATAACGATATTTGGAATTTTCGTCATGATGCATTCCTCACAGAGAAAAGACCGGCCAACATGAAGTTGGTCGGTCTTATGCAGGTTCGAACGCAAACAGAAATAGAAGTGCCGCTAAACGCCCGAATTTTTCAACAATTCAGGAAACCCCGCCTCCAGTTGCTCGAAGGCGCTGTCCAGCGTTTTCAAAAATTCCGCCTGGGGATTTTCCGTGCAATGATGCTGCACGGCCATAATTGCACCTAGCACGGTGCCGGCAAACGTTAATACGCCGAAATCATCTCTCGGAAGTCCTTGACGATCCGCAACGATTCGAGCGATTACCGCCAGAGAATCATTTATCTGTTTTAGCGAGGCGGCCCGGAGCTCCGGCACTTTGAAGACAAGATCCATGCGGAGCTTCACAAGCTCCAATTCCGCTTCGCTCAATGTCGACAAGCCTGTATGAATCGCGGCTCTTAAAGCTTGCAGAGGATTCATCGCAGACGGCTGCTCCATGAAATTCCGTATGAGCATGGGATCGTATTCGTCTTGCATGACCAATGCTTCCTTCGTTGCAAAATAACGAAAAAAAGTGCTTGGCGAAATTTCGCTCGCCTCTGCTATTTGTTCAATCGTCGTTTCATGGTAGCCTTGCTCTTTAAACAAACGCATCGCCTGCTGCTGCATCGTTTTGCGCGTCTTTCGTTTTTTCTTCTCGCGGAGACCGATTTTCTCCGGTGCAGAATGATCTGGAGACATGGCATGTTCACCTCAACAGTCATTGTACCATGTATGAGCTTTAACCTTCTAGAGAAGACGCATTCTCTTCCTCCGCAGATGCTGTGCTCAGCACCTCCCGCTTCAGGAAGAAGCATAAGAATACAACGAGCAAAGCGAACAGGAAGGCAATCCAATAGAGATGCTGGAAGGCATCAGAGAACACATCTTTAACCTGCGTTACGATGGCGGCGTCCAAGCCCGCCGGAATTCCTCCTTGCGCGACATCGCCTAGCTCGGCAACGCTGCCCGCAGGAATGCCAGCCTCCAAATCTTCCATGCCTGAATGAATAGATCCCGCAAGCAAGCTTCCGAAGACGCTCACGCCGATCGTTAAGCCGAAGGATTGGAATAATGTAATCGAAGTCAGCGCCACGCCGCTGTTCTCCTTCTCGACCGTTTCCTGCACAATCAGATTATTATTGAACAACACTCCGAATCCCAGACCCAGTATGGCAAAATAACCGCATATGACGATTACAGATGTTGCCGCATCTACACCGGTCATCAGATAGAACCCGATTGCCGGAAGCATCATGGACACGATGAAGATGAGACGGTAGGATATCTTCGTTATGAGCCGCCCCGAGATGACGCTTGCAATCGCCGCGCCAGCCATAAGCGGCAAAGTCATGTAACCGGATGCGATGGGCGTTAATCCAAGCACATTCTGCGCGAAGAACGGGAACAAGATGAAAGGCCCCATAATTCCGATGACCAACGTGAACACAATCAAGGATAGCATCGTAAACGTCCGATTCCGAAAGAGATGCATCGGAAGGATCGGCTCCTTCGCCTTCCTTTCTACCATGACGAAAATCGCCAGCAGCATCGCTCCGAGCGCCCATAATCCGATCAGAACGGGCGAGCTCCATCCATAGCCCTCCGTCTCGTGAAGCACCGGAGTAACGAGAAACGCGATAATCGCGGCAACAAGCAAGAACGCGCCTGCCCAGTCAATTCTTGCGTCTTTGTTTCCCTTCGACTCCGATAATCCCGCCGAGAGCACGGCTGCGGCCAGCAATCCCACCGGAATGTTCACCCAGAAGATCCAATGCCAAGAGATGTGCTGCGTGAAATATCCGCCAATGAGCGGACCAAGCAATTGCGGGATGAACATAACCGCTCCGAACAGCCCTTGCGTTTTGGCTCGCTGCTCCACAGTGAAGGTGTCGCCGAAGATGACCATCGCAAGCGGCACCAAGCCTCCCGCTCCCATGCCTTGGATGCCCCTTCCGATGAGAAGCGTCGTCATCGAGTGGGCAAATCCGCTAAGCATCGAACCCGCGATAAACAGACCCATGCTAAGCATGTAAATCCGTTTGCGGCCATACAGATCCGCCAGCTTGCCTAGTATCGGCATGAAAGCCGTCATCGTCAGCATATAAATGCCCGCAACCCAGCCATACAGCGACAAGCCATGCAAATCCCGAATGATCGACGGCATCGCCGTGCTGACCACCGTTTCATCCAGCTCCGAGAAAATAATTCCGATAATAAGGCCGACTACAATCAATACTTTGTTGTTTTTCCGTTCCTTTGTTTTCAGGTCAGCGCCTGCGTTCATTTCCATAACGATACGACCTCCGCCATTTAATATAATGAAAGTGTATATCAAATGATAGTTACTGTCAATTTATATTATGCATAAAAAAACCACCGACAAAGCTCTTCTTAGCAGCTTGTCGCTGGTACTTTGATGAAATAAAGTTCGCATGCATCACCATTACTCCAATAATTGAATTTGAGCTGTTGTTGTTGAAACGGATCGAACTAATCTTGCATCCGCTGTCCAAAATGGTATATGATCACAAATCGCCAAATAAACTGCGTCATAAAGATGGATTAAACGATTTTCTTCAGCTATATGCCATGCTCGTTCATAAATCCGTCTATCTTCATCATACGTTATGGGCAATGACTCAAACTTCTTCCATAATTCTTGTAAATCTTCATTTGACAAAAGCTTCTTGCTCCATTTCTTACGCAAAATACTTCCAACCTCCACCTTCATGATGGAAGGAGCAATAATTTCTTGACGTTCACGAAATAATTGAATCACAAGTTTTTCTGCTTGAGGAGAATTCTGTTCTTCTGTCAGTACTTTAATCCATATATTCGCATCTAAACATACTTTATTCATCTGTCACCATCCCGGAGGTCTCTAATCTCCTCTGTCGAATCAGGGTGTACGCCATATTCGTTTTTCACTCGTTCCCGTATGACGAAGATGTCCTGCAGCAATTGTTCGCTCTCATGCCATTTCATATATTCTTCCGTAATATCAGTCATCACGTCGTTCAATGCTTTTTTTTCTTTTTTTGCTTTTTCCTGTATATATTCAATGACAGACTTCGGAAGTCTAACCGTTAACTGTTTCTTCTCAATCATAAAAACCCTCCCATAACACTTTTCTATATTATATAACGAATCTAATTTTGAATCAAACGAACATTCAAATCAAGAATCTATCATTGATTCAATCATAATTCAATCACAACCCCAGCAGCTGTCCCTTCTCCAAACGTCTGATTTGCTGCTCGCCGCTGTCGGCGAGCTCCTTGAATTGCATGATCGTCTCCCTCATGCGGGGGAGTGCCTCCTGCTTGTAGGTGCTGATCGAATCCAGCGCCGACAGCACATCCGTGAAAGCCTGCTTTAGCGTATCCACCGAGATGCTGCTCTCCAGCGACTGTTTGTGAATGGCTGCTCCCTGCTCCTTCAACATGCGGGAAGTGCCGCTGATCAGCCCATCCGTCGTTTGGTTCAGCAATTCAATCTTCTTCAGCACAATGCGCTGGTTGTAGAGCGCGCTGGCTACGGTGACAGAGATCTTAAGAGCGGACACCGTCACATTCCGCGCTCGATCAACGCCGCGAATCAATTCCTTATTATTCCGCATCACCACTTCGATCGCCATGATGCCCTGCTGGTTCACGACGAGCATCTGCTGTAAATCCATCACGCGCTGGCGCATTGGGAACAGCACTTCCTCCGTAATAAACCGGATCTTATCCTCGGATTCTCCTCGCCGCTTCGCCGCTTCGATCTGCGATTCAATCTCCTGATCCATGAGCACGCCCAGTTGAATTTCCTTCTGCAGCTTCTTCGTCAGCTCGCGCAGCGTCTGCTGCTCCAACTCCAAGGTGGTGTTATCGTTGCGCAGCACCGACTTCCCCTTATCCAACGATACAATGATATCCGAGATCACGCTATCGGCCTTCTGATATTTCGCGAAGTAACTGCGCAAGGGATTGTAGAACAAGCCCAGAAACCCGCTCTTCGCAAAATCCACAGCGCTCGGATCAAGATCCTTAAGCTGCAGCTGCAGCTCGGTCAGCCCCTTCGCAACCTGTCCTCCCTCATCGCCTGTCTTGGACAAATGCCGAACAGAGACCTGCAGCAGCGCGTTCTTATCCGCGGAGGAGCGCATTGTCCCCAATCCGAATTGCTCAATCGACTGCAGCACCTCCTTGCGCTTCTCCATCGATTCAATGTCCATCTCGAGGATGGCTGTTACATTATTCAAAGCCAGCTCTTGCAATTGCTTCACTTCCTCCGGCACCGGCTTCACCTCTTCTTCCAGCGCCGACTTGATCTTCTCCGTACTCGCCACTTCCATTGTAAATGACATAGGTTCGCCCCCATTCACATTTGAACATTCAGCAGATTGCCGATCTTGTAAGCCACATCATCGGTATCCGCATTAATGCTTGCCGCTTCATTAATGCTGGAGATGCTTTGCAGCGCTTCGATGTTCGCATTATAGCCAATCGTATAGATCGGGATTTCCATAGACTCGATAAGCCCTCTGATATCCTTCAAAGAATGCCCTTCATTCGTTTCCCCATCGCTGAGCACGAAGATAAGAGGCTTCACTTCGGGATGAAGCTTCATCTCTTCCTCCAGCATCTTCATCGCAACCGCAATGCCGTCGAAGGTCGCCGTCCCGCCGCCGGCCTGCAGACTATTCACCGCTCCGACGAACATCGATTGCTGATTCGTATCATAGACGCCGATCGGCAACTGAATCGTGACCTTACTTGAATAGGAGACAATCCCGATACTATTGCTTCTTCCGAGAAATTTCTGACCTTGCAATAGCGACTCCTTCAGCCGATTAAGCGGCTCCCCGTCCATGCTGCCTGACACATCCGCGACGAACACGGCCGCAATCGGCTTGCTTCCGTTCTTCTTCTCCTTCCACAGCTTCTGAGCCGAGGATAGCAGACTGCCATCCACCTTCCCAAGCTCGGAGCGATAATCCTCCATTCCGTTGAAGCCCTTCTCGGCAGCTAATTGCTGATAATGATCCTGCAGAGCAAATTGGGCAAAGGCTTCAATAATATCCAGCTTCTCCGCAGACAAATTCCCCAGCGCATAGAGAGGACTGTCATGCCTGACACCAAACGGCGTGAACACATATCCGCTCTTCAAATCAGGAGCATTCACATAGGATTGATATTCCAGCACGAAGGCGTCAAGCATCCCCGTCTTCGCCGCATCCCGCATCTGAAGCGTAGTTGACGCAAGGAAGGGCACGTTGGTTTGAAAGGTTTCAAAGCCTTGCACCGCCTTCTCCCCGAGCAGATCCGAGCTGTCGAAGGTTTGCAGCGTTGTCACCAGGAAATTCAACCCCGTCGAGCTGGCAAAAGGATCCGTATACCCCATGGACAGCTCATTCGCCGCTATCGCGTCCGTTATGGTCCTGACATTAAGAGAGCCGTACTTCCCCACCAGCTCATCATACTTGGCCTTATTGGTAACGATCCCCGCGACATTGCCGGCCAGCCGTTTCGCAACCTCCTGTATGGGTATGCCGTCGGCCGCAACCATCTGCCCCCACAGCTCATTGGACGGCGAGAAGGCGTCCGGCACATATTTGCCCGACCTTATGTAATCCGTCGCCGTGCCCGAGGCAATGCTTCTTATTTTTACGGACACCTCTCTTCCGTCCCTCTCAATACCCGCATCATTAAACGCTTCCGCCACTTCATTCAACCATCCGTCATTGCCCGATCCGGACTTCTCGGTTGATGAGAAGATCTCTATATAATCCTTCGTCGTATTCTCGACCGATACAGGGAACTTCGATATATCCGGCAGCGAATCGCCGACTTCCGAAGAATCAAGATCAATCTGGCCTTTAACAGGCTCAGCCATCGTCACATCAACATCGCTGTATATGTCCTCCAGCTTCTTCGCCGCATTCTCCACATCGATCTGCGATGCCGTCTTACTCCAATTCGAGGTTAATGAAATGCCATAGTAGATCAAGCCGAACACTGCAATCGTCATGCATACAAAGACAAAAAACGCTTTCCCCTTCCCCACTGCCTCACCTTCCCTCATGACTGATAGAATGATGTCTGCTTGATTAAGGTGTCGATTTCCTGCATACAGGGCAATTCCTCAACGTTGCGATCTTTCGCGTAGCCAAGCCTCGAAATTTCCAGCAATAATTGATCCAGCTTCAACAAAATCTCCTCATTAGCGCTTAAATATCCTTTCACCGCCCCAAGATAGTCATCATACAGCCGCCGCTTCTCACTTATCAGCCTCTCGGAAAACAACGCCGTCCTCCCGCTCTTCTTCTCCATGCCGGAAAGCGAAGAAGCGTCAAACACATGGGCCTTATGCAGAATACCCCTAATAAAGTTGTAGAATAGCTTCTCTACCGCAGCAATGACCGCCGCGAATTTGCGGAAGCTCAGCTCCGTGCGATCGAAGTGTTGTTCAAGAAGCCCGATTAAAGCCCGCTTCTTCCTCTGAAGCCGGTTTAATTGGTCGATGGAGCAAACGATGTCTCGCTTTAAACCCTTCATGCCACGGTAAGCTTGCAAAGCCGCTATGTAATCGTCATGCGTCTTGAACGTTGTCGCAGAAGGCATGATTGCAGCCTCGTAGAGAAATCGAAAAGCGCCGTAGCAGAGCACAAGCACACTCATAATAAGAAGAGTCGTTCCAGAGGCCGTTTCCATCGCGTTACCGCCGCCAATCTCTATACCCAGCAGTCCCGGAGACAGAACGGCGATATCCGTGATCGCTACTCCGACAATCAAGCCAGTCAGCTTCAATCCGTTTGCCAGTCGCAATGACAGACACCTCCTCCGCTACTATTTAACTTATTCGAATCTGCGAACGGTATGCCGAGCACCCCCCAAAAGCACAACGAAAAAGCTCTTAAGAGACCAACAAACGTCTCATAAGAGCTTCTTCAAAAACTATCGTGCAGCAAGCCCCGTATTACATGGCGGCGTAGTGAGCCGCTAGCTGAGCGGCAGTCAATTCATAATCATACACCGCGACTTTTCCGACGGCGCCTTCGAAAAAGGAATTGAAATCTCTTGTGCCGATCCGCATCGGCGCCGTGCCGTTGCCCGGTACGATGCTGTATCCGGTCAAGCTGTCCGTATCCCGAAGAACGCCATTCTTGTAAAGCTTCGTGTAGCCTGTCGGATAGGTCGCGCTCGTATCGACCGTGTTGATGACAAGCGTGTAGTGAATCCACTCGCCTGCGGCAATCGCATCCTGGAAGTACGAGCCTGCGCCAAGGCCGCCCGTCAGATTGAACGAATAACCGCTGATTCGATTCGGCCTGTTCTCGGCATTGGTATAGTTATAGATTCGGGCAACCCATGAATGCTGCCCCGAGGTTCCCTTCCCCATCCAATGCACGTATCCGCTGCCTTCGCTATCCGTGAATTGAAGCGTATCCGGCCTCATCCACGCCTCAATCGTCAGAATGCCGGTCGTTGTCACTTCAAGCAGATCATGATCCGGAATTGTGAAATATTGATCAACGCCGTTGAATACGACGGCATCATCGCCGTTTGGCAGTGTCGTTGCTGCCGGACTCCCTGTGAACGTTCCGTCCAGCCCGCTTGATGTTTGATCCTCGTCCTCGCTTGGCGACAAGGGCCAATAACCGACCGGATCATCGGCGAGCACTGCGGAATCATACGAGGAATAAGTCCAGGTTATCGGCACCGCGCATGCCGATCCTAACAGAATACTGCAGCCGAGCAACATACCCAGAGTCAAAGACATCAAACTTTTTTTGCCTTTCCCAACCTTCATCATTGTCGCTTCCTCCTATCAATTCTATGATTAACAAGGAAATCACTTATAATGAAACGGTTATTCCTGATGCTCTGCTCTCGTTGGCCGTTTCGAGAAATGATATTATTTCGATTGTTTCCAGCTACCCGTCGCGGCATACAACGGCTTCAACCCGATTCGCGCTTTCCAAGCTCGATCTCGAGGCCGCTCTCATGCGAGAGATAGACGGCTTCTAACGCCTCGATGACCGAGCGGGAATAGCTTCCCGAGCATTCCGGTTCGCTGCCGCTGCGCAAACTTGCCAGCAAATCCAGGAACTGCAGGGCCAGCGGAATCAGAGGCTCTTCGGGCAACGCCAGCTTTTCGTATGAGTCTCCCTTGCTGACATAGACGCCTTCCCCCGCGACGATTCGCAGCATGCCATTGGTGAATATCAGCTCTGTCTCGCTGCGGCTTGCTCCCTTATAGCCGGACTGCACAATGGTTGCCGTCGATGTCCCCGTCGCTCCGCCGTCCAGCTCCAGCATGAGCATGCCGGAGCCTTCCACATTCCCGCGATCACCCAGATAGGTCAAGGAAGCCTTCACCTTGCGTACCCGGGAATCGGTCAGCCATTGCAGCTTGTCGATCGAATGTGCGCCAAGATTCATCATTATGCCGCCTCCTGCAGACTCGCGGTCGAAGAACCACGGGGGGCGATTTCGGCGGAAGTAGTCGACATGTCTGGTATCCTGCGCCATGAGAAATCGTCCGAGCGAGCCTTCGTCAATAACTGCCTTCGCCGCTCTGTTCTCCGGCAGATAATGCTGCGTATGGCCGACCATCAAGGTTACGCCCTGCCGTTTCGCGGCCGCTATGATGCGGTCGCAGGAAGCGGTTGAATTCGCCATCGGCTTCTCGAGCATAAGATGGCATCCGCTTGAGATGCAGAGAAGAGCTGCCTCTTCATGAAGATGATGCGGCAGCGCGATCACCGCGATTTGAGGCTGTTCCGCGGCAAGCATGTCCTCCATGCCCGCGTAAGCCTTCACTCCGAAGCGCCGGGCGAGCTGCAGCCTGATCGTCTCGTCAAGCTCGACGACCGCGCAGGCTTCGAGCTCTTCCAGCTCCTCGAGCGCCTCCAGATGACGCAGTCCGATCGCGCCTCCGCCAATAACAGCTACACGCATCATATCGCAGACATCCTCTCCCGATTTAGTTCGCTGCCGCCGCTCTCTCATAGGCGTTCTTATAGATTTCCTTCACTTGCTCCAAGCCGAGCTTGTCCGCTTCGGACTTGTATTGCTCCCATTCGGACAACGGACGCGTGCCCATGATGAACTTCGCGATATTCTCTTCTCTATGCTTGTCCACAGCTTCTCCAACCGTCGACAGCACATCCTGCTCTTCATCCGTGAAGGAAGGAATAGGCTGATAAGCCTTGTCATACGGAACGGCTTCTTCATAGGCCGCCTTCAGTTCGTCCGACGCCAGCGACAGATGCGCGTCGTAATCGATCCACGTATACGTGCCATGAGTAGACAAGCCCGTTTTCTTACGGAAATCGGTAATGTCGGCAAAATCGTCATTCAGCCTCTTCTGTCCGTCCACAGTCGTATAAGTCTCGCCTTCCTTGCCCCAGCTTGCCAAGGTCTGGCCTTCCTCCGAATAGAAGAAATCGATATATTGCATGATCGATTCAACATCCTTCGCTTTGGACGATACCGCCATTCCCGATTGCAGGAAGGAGGTGAACGGATTCACCTGCGCTCCGTTCGGTCCCGCCGGAGGAGCCATGAAAGCCAAGGTATAGTCCGGGTTTTCCTCGCGCATCGGCGCGTTGAAGAAGTCGATGCGGGCCAAATAATCGAAGGTGATGAATGCCTTGTTCGTCGACATCATATCCTGCCACTGCTTCGTATCCACGGTCAGCCAGTTCGGAGGAATCAAGCCTTCCGCCGTGAATTTGTTCAAATATTCCACCATCGACTTATAGCCGTCCTCCGTTGGACCGTAGCCTACCTCTTGCGTATCCGCATTATAGTAGTAGGTATCGCTACTTCCGAAATTCGGCGCCAGAATCTTCGTCATATTCGAATTGAGCGTCTTGCCCATGCGGAAGCTGAGCGGATAACTGTCAGGATATTTCGCCTTCAATTGCTTCAGCACATCATAAAGCTCGTCGTAGGTTTTCGGGGTTTGCAGCCCGTTCTCCTTGAATACATCCTCGCGGTACAACCAGCTCATCCGGTTGGTTTCCCCGAAGCCTTGATTCGGGAACATGTACATCTTGCCGTCCGGAGCGAGATTCGAGCGGAAGGCTTCCGGATATTGCTCCTTCCATTTCTTGAAATGAGGCATGAGCTCCATATAATCGAGAATATTCGCGAAAGCGCCCTGCTGACCGAATTTATTGGCATCGGATATGCTCAGAATCATCGAAATGTCGGGCATGGACCCCGAAGCCACATTCAGTTGAACAGTCTCCGCCAGCTTGCCTGCCGGAACGGAAACATCAAGCGTGACGCCCGTCGCTTCCTTCAGCCAGGTCCATACCGGCCAGTTTGCATCGTAGGGCCAGCTCGGATTTGTCTCCACCAGCATCGAGAAGGTTTTGCCTTGAAGCGTCGACGTGGGTTGAACCTCCGTCCCCTCCTGCCCTTCCGTGTTCGCGGGCGGATTCGCGTTATTGTTGTTGCCGGAGCTGCATCCTCCGGCAATGACCGCGATGACCACGCAGCATAACAGCAACACAGACACAGACCATTTCTTCATTTTTTCTCATCCCTTCTGTTTGTAGTCCTATTCTATATGAAAGCGGCCTAAGCCGCGAATCATCATCACGCGCGCCTGCTTTGCAAGTTTGACATCGCTACCCCTTCACGGCTCCGATCATGACACCCTTCACGAAATACTTCTGCAGCATCGGGTAGAGCAACAGAATAGGAATCGTGGACACCATGATCGTCGCGTACTTCAACGATTCATCGACGATCAGCGAATCTCCTCCGACTCCCATTGCGTCGCCGTTCGCATTGCTTCCGGCAAGCACGATATTGCGCAGCACCACCTGCAGCGGGAACAACGCCTGATCCCGCAAATACAGGAGCGGAAGCGTGAAATTATTCCACATGGCCACGGCGTAGAACAAGCCGATTGTGGCGAACACCGCTTTGGACAGAGGAACGACGATGCGCACGAAGATGCTGAAATCATTCAAGCCGTCCACTTTGCCCGCTTCCTCGAGCTCCTTCGGAAAATTCACGAAAAAGGTTCGCATGACAAGCAAGTTCCATGTGCTGACCGCCCCGGGCAGCACCATCGCCCAGATATTATCCATGACGCCGAGCGATTTGACCGCCAGAAACGTAGGAATCATGCCGCCCTGGAAAAACATGGTGAATATGATGAGAAGCGTGAAGGTTTTGTTGAACATCATGTCTCTGCGGGAAAGCGAATACGCCCCGAGCGACGTCACGATAAGCGAGATGAACGTACCCAAACCGACATAGATGATCGTATTCAGATAGCCCTGGCCTATTCGGGGATCCTCCAGTACCAGCCTGTATACACTGAAATCGATTCCCTTCGGAAGCAGGAAGATATCGCCGCGCATGACATAGATGCTCTTGCTGAGCGAAACCGAGATCATGTAGAGAAACGGATACAGCATGGAGACCGTAACGAGAATAAGCAGAAAAGCGATGAAAATAGATGATAGTGACCATTTGCGCATTAGCATGATGCCGTTCCCCCTCTACCACAAGCTGTTGTCGCTGAGCTTGCGGCTAATGTAATTCGCGGATACGATGAAGACGACGCTGACGACTCCCGTGAACATATCGATCGCCGAAGCGTAGCTGAAATTGCCGTTGGTCATCCCGACCCGGTAGACATAGGTGCTGAAGATGTCCGCCGTTTCATAGGTGACCGGATTGGCTAAGAGATATACCTTCTCGAAGCCGATTTCCAATATTTTGCCGACATTAAGCAATAATAAGATGACGATTGCGGAGGCGATGCCCGGCAGCGTCACGCTCCAAATTTTGCGAAGCCTGCCCGCTCCGTCGATATCCGCGGCCTCGTATAGGGAGGAATCGATGGAGGACAGCGCTGCCAGATAAATGATCGTCTCCCAGCCAAGATGCTGCCAAATCTCCGACAGCACATAGATGGATCTGAACCAGCCCGGCTCGGTCAGGAAGTTGATCGTATCGACGCCGAAGGCGTTCATTACCCGATTAATCAAGCCTCCCGTCGGCGACAAGAACATCGTTACCATACTCGCCACGATCACGTTGGAGATGAAATGCGGCAGATAGGTCGCCGTCTGTACGAACCGTTTGAACAATATGTTTTTCGCTTCGTTGAGCAGCAAAGCGAGAATAACGGGAGCCGGAAATCCGAATAGCAGCTTATAGAGACCAAGAAGAAACGTATTGCGGAACAAGAGCCAAAAATCGGGATTATGGAAGAAGGTGATATAATATTTGAAGCCGACCCAGTCGCTTGCCCATATGCCTTTGTACAGGTTATAGTTCTTGAATGACACGACAATTCCGATCATGGGATAATACTTAAACAAGATATAATAGAGAAGACAGGGTAGAAACATAAGAATGAGCAGCTTGCTCTTCACCAAGCGTTTGCCCAGCTTGCCTATCGATGAAGGCCGAATTTCCGTTTCCGCTTGAATATGAGCCATGGAATCACCTTTCTCTTTGCGTAATTTGTCCGATATACATGTTAAGTAATCTATCATTTCCACTCCCCCACTATAATCCGGATCCCAGCGCGCGAATATAGCAACAATTGTGAAATATCCTTATAAATTAAGGTTTCCGGGCATAATCCGAAAAAAAATCAATTTGTGTAAAAACCGTATATTGGTCAGCTTCGCTTCTTGCGCTACAATAAATGCATAGTTTTCGGGCCAGCTTCCCATCTGAAGAAACATCTTATGTCATCTATAATTACATTGCAGACTAACGTGGAGGTGCACGATGAAACGCTTCATGACGGGTTCCATGTTCTATCGCCTATTCGGCAGCTTCCTGATCGTCATTCTCCTGTTGGTCTTGTTCATCATCGTCGCCTCCTCCTTCTTCCTCGATACGATTCGCAATGAAATCACGAAGAACAGCAGCTTGAATCTCGACGCTGCCGTTCACAATTACGAGGAATATTTCGAACATATTCGAAATCTTGGATTGACGCTGGAATTCGATTCGCAAATTTCGCTTCTTTCGCGAAGCGCCTCGCTCAATATGGATTCGGCCGTAAGCGTGAAGGATCAGCTTCGATCGAACGTGGGAAATTCTTATATGTATCTGGACAACCTGCTCATCTATATGAAGCGCAATCATTATGTCATCGAAAAAGACAGCACGGCGCCCGCTGAGCTGATGTTCGACAAGCTGCTGCACAGCAAAGATTATCCGCTCTCCTTCTGGGAGGAAGAGATGGAGAAGAAGATTAGCTTCGCCATCTACCCGGCTTCGGAGTATTGGGAGAATTCCGTTGGCACCGAGAAGCTGCTCGGCACATTCATTCCCATCATGATCAAGAAGGTCAACGAGGAGGATACGGCGATTTTCGCTCTAATGGACGCCTCTCGCGCCTTCGACGATTTCTTCTTGTCCAAGTATGATCAACCGTTCGCCATTATCGACAAAGAAGGCCGGCCCTTGTTTCATTCCAGGAACATGACGATTCCCGAGCTGCCGGATTTGGGAGTAGATGCAAGCGGAAATGCTCTTCGCGACAACCAGTATACGTTCTATCAGAAGGGCGCCCATACCGGCTTCACTTATGTCAGCGTTATTCCCTACGCCCACGTGAAGGAGCAGCTTCAGAATTTGACGCTCTTGCTCATCGTGCTCATTATTCTCGCCTTTATCATCAGCGTAGCCGTATCGGCATGGATCAGCCGCAAGCTTCACGCGCCCGTCCGTCACTTGCTCGAGTCCTTCAATAGCGGAGAGCCCGGCTCCTTCACGAGCAAGATCAGAGAATTCCGTTTCATTCAGGAGAGAATCAACGATATCAAGAAGGATATGACGATCAAAAATTCACTTCTCAATCTGTATGCCTATGCGAATCAAATCAAGAGCATCGACCAGTTGTCCGAGCATTTTCAACCGATGGACAAGGCGTTCATGGTCATGTTATTCCATCTTACGCCTGTTAACGAAACATCGTCGGAGCATCAAAGAAGCTTCGCACAGGCCGCTTCGGCTCTGCGCGAATGGGTCTCCGGTCGATTCTCGGAAGCATTCCACGATTCAGTGACGCTGCAATTGGAGCAGAATGAAATAGTGACGGTGCTCCACTTCGACGAAGGAGAGGTGCCCGAATGGGAGCTTGTTCTTGGGGATATCGTGAATCAATTCAACAGCGAGACGCAGCCTGCCCTGCTCACCATTGCGGTAAGCCCCGTCTATCGTTCCGAGGAAGACTTCAACAAGTCCTACGAATATGTGTCCAGACTTGTGAAACAGCGGAAGCTTGGTTTAGACCCTCAATTCATTGCGGAGCCGCGAGAAATTCCCGAAGGGATCGCGTTCCATCCGATTGAGGAGCAAGAATTTCAGCTTAATATGCTGCAAGGCAATCACGCTATCGCCATTCCGCTTATGAAGCGCGCGCTTGCCCGGCTGAGTCGCAAGAACGGCTATGCCGTCCATTTTGCGGAATTCGCCAGATCGATTGTGTCTCAGGTCGTAAAGCTGCAGTTCACCAATCAGATTGACTCCGGCAGGCTGGCCGACATGGCCTCTCCTTACGAGGCGGTCAACAATTGCCATACGTATGAACAGTACGAGCTGTGCCTCGAAACGATGATCCGCAGAGTATGCTTGCTTGTTCAAGAGAAGAAAGCGGCAAAGGACGACATAACAAGCTTCGTCATCGCCTATGTCGAGGAGCATTATTGCGAGGATATTTCGCTGGATTTGATAGCCGATCAATTGAATATAACGCGCGGCTATCTCTCCACGTACTTCAAGGAGAAAAGCGGCGTCAATTTCGTCGATTATGTGATGACTTATCGGATGAACAAAGCCAAAGAGCTGCTGCAGCAGTCGAATATGAAAATACAGGAAGCCTCGGAGAAGGTCGGCTACATGAATGTCAGCACCTTCATACGGGTGTTCAAGAAGCATACAGGAATGACTCCTGGAGATTTCCGAAAATTACCGAAGCAATAAAGGAGAGCAGCAGGATGACCCAGACAGGGATAACATGGAATACGCGCAGCATTCGCATCATTGCAGACAAGGGGGCCTTCTCCTCGATTAAAGCCGCCGCCTCTGCCGAGCTTGGGATCAACTGGTGGAACAACGCGGAGAAGAATGCGAGAACTTGCACGGTTTGCTATGCCGCAACCGAGTTGGCGGAGCATCTATCGCTCATTTCGCAGGGTACCGTGGAGCTAGTGCCGCTAGAGACTGCAAGGGAAGCCCCGATTTCTGACAAGCCTGAAACCGGCATTGCCATCTGGCTCGAGAAGCCGCCGGAGGGCTCCTCAATTGACGCTGCCTGGCAGGAATGGCTTCATGCGCATAAGGACGAATGGGAGACCCTGCCGCCGGAGGGCTATGCTGTCGCAACCTTTCCCCTTGAAGGACGCGTGCATTGGGTCATAGCAGCGAAGGATCGCAGCGGCAGCCTTTACGGCGCTTATGCGTTGCTGGAAGCGCTTGGCTTCCGCTGGATCGGGCTTGGGGAGCAAGGCAGGCATGTGCCTGACGGCTCCGCGCTTTCGCCGCCGCTCAGCCTGTCCATCATCGATTCGCCGAGCTTCGAGACGCGGGGCGTATACAGCGAGCATATCGACGATGACAGTGCTGAGCTTCTGGACTGGCTTGGCAGAAACCGCATCAACTTTGCTTCGCTGAACGCGATTCATCATCCGCATGCCTTCAAGAAGAGAGGCATCCGTATCTGCATGGGCGGTCATAACATTCTGTACCGCTTCCTGAATCCTCGCGATTATGCGGAAGCGCATCCCGATTGGTTCGGACTTGTAAACGGAGAGCGCAGCTTCAACGTAGGCGAAGGAGATCGCGAGGGCTTCGGAGACAACTTCTGCACCACCAATCCCCATGCGGTAGCTGAACTGTGCTACGGACTTGCGAATGATTTGATCGACGGACAATGGCGGCATGCCGATGTGCTTAACTTCTGGATGCTGGATAACGGCAACTGGTGCGAATGCGACAGATGCCAATCGACAGGCAATTACGCCTATCGCATGATTTTGCTGGTTCATGCCTTGCGAGGACATCTGGATGCTGCGGAACGCGAAGGAAGGTTGGGACGGCATGTTCACATTATTTTCCCTATCTATCATGAAACGCTGCCCGCTCCCGACCGCGCCTTGCCCGAGGATTTCGATTATGGGAGCTGCTTTCCCACCTACTTCCCGATCGAACGCTGCTTCCTGCATACGCTGGATGATGAGTGCTGCACCGAGTCGAATCAGGAGCTTATGACGACCTTCGTTCCATGGACAACAGCCGAGGATCGGCACTATAAAGGGAATGCGTTTGTCGGCGAATACTATAACGTGGGTTCGTTCGCTGCCTGTCCGATTCCGTTGACGGCAATTATGAAGCATGATCTGCCCTTCTATTACCGATCGGGCATACGCCACTTTCATTATATGCATCTGACCGACCGCAGTTGGGGCACGCTTACGCTTACCAATTATCAGCTATATCGCATGCTGTGGAATATTCTGGAGGATGCCGACCGGATTGTCGACGACTATTATTCGCTCTGCTACGGGGACTCCGCCGCCGATGCCCGGAGCTTCTACGAATCATTAGAGAAAGCGATGCGCAATAGCAAATTTTTGAAGCATTATCAATATTCGAAGGGCATTCGGCAGTCTCTAACAGGCAGGCTGCGCGAGAATGCGGAAGAGCTCTTCCCGCTTGAACATATGCAATACGATCTTAGGGCCGAAGGCAGCAATGCCGGTATCAGTTTGACGGAAACCGTCGATTTGCTTGCCGTCTGTCGACGATTCATCGATAGAGCGCTTGACGGCGCGCGCGAAGCTGTTGTCGTCGCCAGATTACTAGAGGACGAACGGCGGTTTTCCTATTTGGAGGACATGGTTCGCTTTATCTACGGCTTGGTTAGAACGCATCAATTTCACAAGCAGGCTTTGCATGAGCAGGCGAGAAACGCCTTTCTTCATGTCCAGCGATATGCGCTTGCGCTGGAACAGAATACGGAGGCTGTGCGTCCAAGCACCCGCTTCGACCTGTACGATAATGGACTGAAAGCCAGCTGGTGCGAGAAGGCCTATTTGCGTTATAAGGCTCTCTACTTCTCCTGATAATGGCTTATGTCGCCATGCAGAAGGATGGCATGTCCATCTTCGTACAGCTCGATCTTGCTCAGACAGGTCGGATGGATGTAAGGCGGCTTCCATAGATCGCGGAGTGGACGATTTTCAAAATAAGCCATGAGCAGCTTCACGATGACGGTATGCGTGACAATGAGAACGGTCTTTCCGGCATGTTCCTCTGCAAGCTGCAGCAAAGCGTTCCTCGCGCGGTCGAACGCCTCGGCAAAGCTCTCGCCGCCCTGCACGCCAAAGCTCTCCGGATCATTCCAGAATTGATCGAAGGGCTGTGGGTACAGCTCCTTCGCCTCCTCTTGATTCATGCCTTCCCATTCGCCCAGTCCTAATTCCATAAACGCATCGCAGGCTTGAACCGTCAAGCCTCTTCCTTCTCCTATCAGCTCCGCCGTCATGACGGCTCTTGGACTGGAGCTGGCGCAGATGACATGGAGCCGTTCATTCGCCAGAGCTTCACCCAGCCACTTCG
Source organism: Paenibacillus sp. HB172176 (assembly GCF_011947265.1). Classification (GTDB taxonomy): domain Bacteria; phylum Bacillota; class Bacilli; order Paenibacillales; family Paenibacillaceae; genus Pristimantibacillus. The sequence continues at coordinate 534,936 of NZ_JAATHD010000001.1, read as the reverse complement.
CCTGAATGATCCCGTTCTCCGTCAAGGGAGAATCCTGATGGCCTTGAAAGCGATGCTCGACATTCCATTCCGTTTGCCCGTGTCTGACCAGATAGATCGTTGTTTTCTCCTTCACCCAAGCTCACCTCAGCTTCTGCAAATTCATTGCTTTCAGCATAATATACTTGGAATGAGTTTGCCAGAAAAACAACGCTGCGCAAGCTACAGCTTCACTCTCAATTCATCGACCGAAACTCTTCTTTGACCGGATGCTCTCGGCTCCGCCTGAATAATCTCGGCTGCCGCTTCTCCCGCCTCACTCATTCTGGCGAGCAGGCGCTCCTTCAATTGATCGGCCGCATCCCGATAGGCGTCCATTCCTGCAAGATTAGTCAATTCATAAGGGTCGGACTCCAGATCATACAGAAATTCCTCTGTATAACGATTCGAGAAAGCTTGCGAAATGCCGTCGCTTTCCGGCGCATGAACCGAATATTTCCACCTGGCCGTGCGAATGGCGCGTCCCGTCTGCGATTCACTGATCTGAACATAGGCTTCTTCGGGCCAATCGGCAATCGTTCTGTTCACTAGCGGCATCGCGGAACGCCCTTGCATAACGTGTGGAACCTCAATCCCCGCCGCGTCAAGCAATGTCGGCGGCATATCGAGCAGACTGATCATTTCGCGAATCTGGCCGCCTTGCATGAAGCCCGGACCATAAGCCGCGCAAGGAATTCGAATGGAGCTGTCGTGACAGCTTCTCTTGTACTCGCCGTTGCGGGTTTTGAAATGACAGCCATGATCGGAGGTGAACAGAATAATCGTTTTCTTCGTCAGATCGAGACTTTGAAGCGCATCCCTCAGCCGTCCGAGCGCTTCGTCCAGCTTCTTCACCATGCCGTAATAGCCGCCCAAATGCTGAGGGGACGTGCCTCCGAGCGCCTTCAGATCGGGCGGCGTCCATCGATCGGCATAGGGAGCCTCGTAGCCGTTAGGCGCGGGGTAATTATCCCTGTGGTTCTGATGATGCGGCTCCAGAAAGGACAGAAACAGGAAGAACGGCTTCTTCTGATTGGCGTCGATATACCGAATGGCCGCGTCCGTCTGGGCGTCAACGCGATAGCCGGGAAGCTTGACCGGCTTGCAAGCCTCGTCGTACAGCACTGTATCATAAGCGTCGGAGGAGAATTCCAGTACGTTGGAGGCCAGCCAATGCTCATAGCCGCCCCGTTCTTCCTGCACGACCGGCTCGCTTGACGCCAGATGCCACTTGCCGATATAGCCTGTGCGATAGCCGGCATCCTTGAAATAATGGGCTAACGTACGGGTCTCGCCGGGCAGCGGAATCCCGTTGCGATAGCAGCCCGACTTCGTCGCGTACAAGCCCGTTTGCAGACAGGAGCGCGCGGGTCCGCATACCGGCTGCGGCGTGAAGGTATGATAGAAATGCGTGCCCTCGGACGCCATTCGGTCGAAATTCGGCGTCAAGCCAAGCGGGTTGCCATGCGCTCCTGTTGTATCCCAGCGCTGCTGATCCGTGAAGAATACAATGACGTTCGGAGTAGAATCATCTTTTTGCTCATTTTGCATACTCGTTTCCTCCAATTTCAATTCGTATAGGATATTCCACAGCTCGATTTATTCCTAGTACTAATTGTATAAGAATTCGAAGGGATATATAATGGATAAAAGCACGATAAAATGCAAGAAAACGAAGATCGGCAGAGTGATAACGAAGTGCGCATGGACCAGGAGGAATTGTCGTGAATGAGCAGGAGCTGCACCGGATAACCGTGGAAGAACAACAAGTCTTGTACCGATTCGGCTTCGAATGGCATCGGACAGCGGATTGGAACTTCGATTCGCATCTGATCCCTTCGACTGCCTTCTGGTATATCATCAGCGGGGAGCGTCAGCTGATCCTCCAGGGACAATATTACGATTTGAAGCCGGGCGATCTAATCACGCTGCCCGCAGGCGCTATTGTCACCACCCGTTTCTTGAAGAATGCGCCTGAGCCCATTCATTATTTGGCTCTCGGACTCGACATCCGCATGTACGGTCTGGAATGGACAGCACTCTACGACGTTCCGATGCACATTCCCCTCCAGTTGGAGGGCGATAGCAGACTTGACTTGCTTCGCGAGTGGAGACAGGTATTGCAAGCGAGCGATGGGGTCATGAACATGCTCCACAAGCGAAGCGATCCTCATCGGTCCGCCGAGCTTTCCGAGCTATTGCTGGCCTTCGAAGGGCAGTATAAGCTGTTGTTTGCCTCCCTGTCCAGATTGCTTCGTCCTTATATGATCAATCCGAACCCGGTAATCGATGCGAGAGTGAGCCGAATGTGCGATTATTTGCGAGGAAAATGCATGGGGGCAGTTTCCATGCAGGAGCTGGCGGAAGAAATGAATTTAAGCGAAGGACATATGAGGGAGCTGTTCCGGGCATCCGTCGGCTGCTCCCCTTATCAATATGTTCTCTTGCAGCGCATGGAGAAGGCGAAGGAGCTTCTTTTGACAACTACCCTCTCCATCTCGCAAATTGCTTCAAGCATCGGCTTTGAAGATCATAGTCATTTCGCGAAGCTGTTCCGCGAAAGAACGGGAATGACGCCCGGCCGCTACCGGAAGTCTTCCTCGATGGCGGAAGGCTTCTGATCGCTTTGCCGCCGGGAGCAGCCTGAAAGCCTAGTATCCGACTTCGACCGAAGCGATGACCACATAAGCCAGATCGTTGCGATCTTCCTTGTCCTGGAGCAGTATGCCGCTGGAGGTGAGCATGCCTCCGTCGATGATTTCGAATGTAACCTGACCATACGGCAGCTCCTCCCTTACTTGCTCCAAATCCAGAAGCTCCTTGTCTGCGGGAACCGCCAGCCTGACATTCACCTTCATCTGATTCAAGTCCCCTTCCGGCAGCACCGAACGGATGCCAGGCATCGAATTATGGTGAATAGCGTTTTGAACCGCGCGAACCGCAGCCTTGGTCACGTTCTGACCATGCAGATCGATGCCCGTCCCGATTTCGATGAACATGATTTTATCCATCTGAACACCTCCCTTCCTCATTCATACCTTTAAAATGCCGCACCCGGTCCTGCTTAACGATGAAGCTTGTACAGGTTGGCTTTGCTCACTCGTCTAACGAGCGCGATTTCCTCCCCCGTAAGCGCGTCGCAATCGGCGGCCTTCAGATTGGACCGTACTTGCGATACCGAGCTCGCGCCGGGAATGGCCGTTGCGACGGCGGGATGGCTGAGGGAATACCGAATGGCCAGCTGCGTCAAGCTTCTCCCGGAAGCCGTCAATGCCTTCAGCTGTTCGCGAAGCTCCACAATTTCCGCCAGCTCGTAATCCGTCAGCGCCTTGACTGGCTGCCTGTTCGCAGCAAGCGCTCCGCTTGCCAACGGACCCCGGGCTATGACGCTAATCCGCTTCTCCTCCAGCAAGGGAAGCACCGTCTCCTCCGCGCGCCGATCGAGAATGCTGTATGCGTTCATGACGCTGACGATCGACGAACGGGCCGCATATTCCCGAATGACATTGGGGCGGATGGACGAAATGCCATATTCACGTATAACCCCCTCACGCTTCAACTGCTCGAACGCCTCGATCGTCTCGTCAATCGGGTCATCCAGCGTGCCGCCATGCAACTGGTAGAGATCGATATAATCCGTGCCCAGTCGCTTCAGGCTATCCTTCACCGCGGACAGAATATAGCCCTTCGAAGGATCCCATGTCCAGCCTTCCTGTCCCGGTATACGTCGATTTCCCACTTTAGTGGCGAGAACGACCTCTTTCCGCCGACCTTTGATCGCTTTGCCCACCAGCTCCTCATTGCGGCCGCCGTCGTACAGATCCGAGGTATCAAGAAGAGTAACGCCTCCCTCCAACGCTTCGTGAATAATCGCTGTCGCCGTCTCCTCCTCTATGCCGATCGACATGCAGCCTAATCCAATTTCGCTGACGAGCAGCCCGGATGTTCCTAATCTATTCATCTTCATCTATTCGCCCTCTCCTTCCCGCGCTGAATGCACGCACGCTTCTCCACCTGCTTGATGCCAAGTCAATAAAAATAGGTTATGATCAATTATAACGAACATAACGGAAGGAATAAATGCGCATGGATTACGCTGATGGAAATATACTTATTCTGGATCGGATGAACGAGCTTGCCTCTGCCAACCCGCTTCGGGCGTTTGCTCTTGATGAGCTATTAGGCCGCAATGCCGGATCGGGCGGGCCTGCCGTATGCCATATATGGCGCCATACCGGCGCCTTTATCCTCGGACCGAGGGACAGCAGACTTCCGCATGCGATGAAGGCCGCGGAGCAATTGAACGAGCGGGGCTGGGCGACGGTCGTCCGCAACTCCGGAGGCGCCGCCGTTCCGCTTGATAAGGGAGTCGTGAATATATCGCTCATTCTCCCGAAGGCCGGCGGGGAAGGCGTGCATTTTCACAATGAATTCGAGCTCATGTATCGCTTGATTCGGGACGCGCTTCAGGAAACGGAACTGCCTGTTGAGAAAGGAGAAATTGCCGGAGCGTATTGTCCGGGCGACTTCGATCTAAGCATAGACGGCTTCAAGTTCTGCGGCATCGCCCAGCGACGGCAAAGGAATGCCATCATTGTACAAGCCTTCATCGTCGCCGCCGGCTCGGGCCGGGAGAGGGCGGAGCTTGTCCGTTCCTTCTATGACGCGGCATCGGGAGGCGATACGGCGCTGGACTATCCGATCGTGATCGCTGACAGCACGGCCAGCCTCGAAGAGCTTGCGAATCTCGGACCTCGTGCCGCCGAAGCCTTCGCATCGCGCATGAAGCATATCATTCGAACCAGTCAGACGCCGTCCGGGCTCGCGGAGGCCGCTTCCAAGCTGCGCATGCCGGGGCAAGAGGAGCTCGACGCTATGACGGCTATCTTGCAGAATCGCTATTCCATCGTTGAATCGTCCAAAAGATCATAGTTTTGTCAATCGATATCCTCCCGACTCTGTACTATCATTGAAAGTATACCAATGCATAGAGCGGAGTGAGAGAAGATGCCGGAGCAACAAAAAACAGCAGTCATATTGAACCAACCTTCTCTGCTTGCCTTCTGGGACTTTCAGGAGCAAGCTGGGACGGACTCGATAGCCAAGGGAGCGCATGCCTGCAAGCTGACCGAGCAAGCGGGACCGATCGCACGCGTCGAAGACGGACTTTTCGGCAAATACGCGGCGAAAGTCAAGCAGGGTCAATGGTGGAGGCTCCCGCGCGCGGAATGTCCCGAATTGGATTTTCACGGCAAGGATGCCCGATTAACCATTATCGCTTGGATAAAGCGTGAAAATATTGAAAATCACGGCTGTCAGGCCATTGCGGGCATGTGGAATGAAACGGAGCGAAAAAGGCAGTACTGCCTGTTCCTAAATTTGCGAATTTGGGAAAGCGAGGATCAGGTCTGCGGGCATGTATCCTCTGTCGGCGGCCCTACGCCGGGGCGCAAATACTGCATGACCTCCGCTATAGGAGCTACTCCCGTCTCCAAAGAAGAATGGCATGCCGTTGCCTTCACTTACGACGGGGAGTACGCGCGAGTTTATCTCGACGGTCAGCTTGACAAGCGGGACGGCTTCAATCCATATCTCTATGATCAAGGCCTTTATGACGGAGGAAGCGACGGAGCGGAATTCACCGTCGGCGCAGTCAGCCATTCCGGCAGCATGGGCAACTTCTATACCGGCTTGCTAGGCGGGCTTGCCGTATTCAATACAGCGTTGACGGAGGAAGAAATCGCGCGGATGACCTTCCTTGCCGATTAGAATTGCCGAACGTCCAACGGCGAAAATACAGAAACAAACGCTTCCCCGACCATTGGGCGAAGCGTTTGTTCGTTCTCATCTTTTTAGCGCAAGCTCTCTTCCCCTTGTTTCCTCAACAATCTTCTCTGCGGCGAGCCGGCTTAATGCTCTGCGGGAAGTTGAATACATTCTGCGGATCGACCTCCGCCTTGATCTGCCGCAATCTCGGATAGTTCGCGCCGTAATATTCCTCGCCATAGTTCTTGATCCCTTGATCCGGCACGTTAATATAGGATCCGTAGATATAGGGCTGAAGCTTCTTGCGGGTATGGCGAACAAGTTCAATACTGCGCTCTGCATCGCGATGGTCAAGCCAAGAAGCGTTCCATTCCACATAATACTGGGCATCTCTCCAGAAAAATGCCGAGTCTGTCGGTTTTACATTTTCGATGGCACCGCCCCAGCTCAGGAAGAAGAAACCGGATTCCCCCGCCTCCGCCTTCTCCAAAAATTTGCGAGTAATCTGGATAGCCTTGTCCGGGAATGGCTGATTGCCGTAGGCGCTGGAGAATTGATTGCTGAATCTATGCGTCAGAACAGGATCAGGCGGAAGCAAATAGGTGACCGCTTCGCTGTAAGGCAATGACCGAATAAACGCGGAAGTAGGCGTTCCCACGCTTGTTACAGGCTGCAACAGCTCTTCCGCCTTCCTCTGGCAGCCAAGATACAAGCCTTGCACCGTAACATTCCCCCCATCTCTTGGGCCAATCTCCAAATAAGTGCCAAGCCTCGTTGACGTAAACGGCGCCCATCTCTGCCATGCCTTGAGCACTTCCTCGAATTGATTCCAAGGCCACTCAATCGTAAATACCGTTGCTCTGGAGGGCGCGCGGCGAATCTTATACTTGTATCTCGTATAAATGCCGAAGTTTCCTCCCCCTCCGCCCTTGGACGCCCATAGCAGATCGGAGTTCTGGCGCGCGTTCGCGATAATAACCCTTCCATTCGCGTCGACCAACTCGACCCCGATCAGGTTGTCGCTCACTAGGCCCACCGTGCGCTGGAGAGGCCCGATCCCGCCGCCAAGCGTGATGCCTCCGACGCCAACCGTCGGGCTGTCGCCGAACGGGAACATATAGCCGAGCGGAGCAAGCGTATGAACGACTCTGCCGATTGTATTGCCTGTACCGGCTATAACGGTTCCTTCTTTCTTATTGAGCGTGATGCTGTTCATATCGCTTACATCGATCACAATGCCGCCATCCACCTGTGAGAGATCCACCTCCAGTGAATGCCGTCCGCTTCTTGCGCGTATGGGCACATCATTCGCCTTGGCCCATATCACCGCATTCGACACATCCTTCGCGTTCTGAGCAAAGACGAATACCTTCGGACAGCGGTCGGTATGGGGATCCCAGTTTTTCCGCGCCGCTTCATATCCGGGATCTCCCTGGTAGATAATCCGGCCTGTTAGACGCACTCCATTTCTCAAACTAGTCAACTCCTTCATAGTAAGCTATTTCATAGTTTATGAAGAAGGAAGGTTGAGAGATTGGACATAATGTTCCCGATTCCAAGAATGCAAATGAAATTGTGCTTCTCTAAAGTCCGTGAAGCTTATTCTTCCTCTTGCGCGTTCAGTCCAATGATTAGATAAACAGCCTCCGCACGGGTCGCGTTCTTCAGCGGGGCGAACAAGTTGTTCCCAATACCGTTGATCCAGCCCCGGTCAACCGCGGCTGCGATGTATGGCTGGGCCCACGACGGAATATCCTCTGCATCGGCAAAGCTTGGTCTATCTCCCGCAATGGGCTCTATGCCTTGGGATCTGACGATAAGAACTGCCATTTCAGAGCGCGAGATCAGCCTGTCCTGCCGGAAGGTCCCGTCCGCATACCCTTCAATCAAGTTCGCGTCAACGGCCGCCGCTATGTATCCCCTTGCCCATGACGGGATCATATCCTGATCCGCGAAGTTTAATTGCGGCTCCTCCGGAATCGCAAGCTCTAGCGAGCGCACGAGCATGGCAACAAATTCCGCGCGCGTCACTTGCTGCTGAGGACGGAAGGTACCGTCGCTATAGCCTGTGACCCAGCCGAAGCCGCTCGCTTTCAATATGGACGCCTCTGCCCAGTGACCGGCGATATCCTTGAACATATAGCCGGACGAAACCTGAATCTTGGCATCAGACTCTGCCATCTCCAGCTCGGAATTTACTAATTTGATGTCGTGCAAGGTGAATTTAGCTTCACTTCCCGTCATTCTCTCAAAGGTAAACGTTGCAAGCTCGGCATCGCCTTGTATGCCTTTCACATTGCCTACCTTCGAATGCGCGAACAGAATCTCGCCTTCTGTGACCTTCGGATCTACCGTGAAGCCGGCGACAGGACTGTCCGCTTCAATAAACTTCATGCGCTTCGAATCGTATGCGAGGTTGAACTGGTAGGCGTATACGTCGTTCAATTGTTGGCCTTTTACTTCAATAATTACTTTGGATTGCTCACTTGTCGCTTTCAGACTTAACACCGGCTCGTCGGCTGCCAGCAGCGTACCGGGAGACCATAGCGATAATAGCAGCAGTACCGTCAAGAAGAGCATCCTTTTTCCCCTCAAATAGGCCATATCTACGTCTCTCCCTTTCATGGAGGAAGAGGAAGGAGCTCCTGAGCTCCTTCCTTCGTCCCTTCTATTCATGTCGAGATAACTACTCTTCGTTGCTCCAATCCGTCAAGATCATTTGCGCGATTGCGGCAAGCACGCGAATATTGATTTCGCCTTCGTCGAATAGATCCGCTTTCGCGATTTCGCTCCAATTCGCATCCTCGGAGGTTGCTCCGAAGTACTTGGCGATGATGGACAGATCCCGGATCGTTATCTGCGTCTGACCGCCAACCAAGCTGATGAACCTGGCAAGGAATTGCTGGACGGCTGCGTTCAGAGCGCTTGTTGCCGCATCGACTTGCGCCTGCGTTGCATAGCTGTTGCCGCGAACGCTGTTCGCCGCGTCAATGGCAGCCTGCAGCTCGGCCTTCGAGCCGATCTCGTATTTGCCGATTTTATCGCCTTCCACTGCTTGGGCAAGCTGAGCCTCAGCAGAAACGATGGCTTGCTCCAATACGGACTTATCCGACTCGATCGGAGGCGTCTGGCCGATCGTCATCGAATGATAGGCCTCTGCAATGTTCACGAGGCCCGCTGTGCCGTCGCGTGATACCTCGAACTTCACTAACGAAGCGGACGCGTTGCCTAACGGCGCGGCGCTCTTCACTCTACCGCGCAGAACGAACAATTCGGAGGGGCTTGTCACCTCGTTCTCCTCTCCCGCGCTGATGGCGATAATCCGGATTTCACCGTCGGCCGGACGTACAGCCGTTGCGATGACATGCAGATGGTCATTGCCCGACGCAATCGCGTTCTCCGCGAGCTGCGCCAAGCCGTTCTCCCCCTCGACCGTTTCGAACTCAACCTTCGCCGGATCGTACTTCACGATAACGTCCATAGCGGCGAAGCCTTCATATACTTGCGATACGCCAATGCCCAGTTCCACCGCCTGGCCAGGATACGCGGTTGCGGGGCCTGTGACGGTCGCCGTTGCCCATGCGTCTCCAGACGGCTCTTCCGTATCCTCTACTACGACAGCCGAGGAAAGCGGAATAGCCAGCTCCTTCACGAGCCTTGCCACCATCTCGGAAACCTTGATGGCGCCATTCATTTGCAAGTGCGTATTGTCTTCCTTTCCGTCAACCCACATGAAGATGTCTTTGGTCCCTTCCGGACCAAGCTCCTGGAAATATTCCCAGCTGACCTGATTCAGATCAACCAGCAGAGTACCCGTTTCCTGCGCCGTTTCCTTCATGGCCTGCACATAGTCAGGGAAGCTCTTGTTCAAAATGTCGCCGTCGAAATCGCGTCTGTTCACCGGTGTAACCAGAACAGGCAAAGCTCCTCTTTGTTCCGCACCGGCAATATACGTTTCCAAGTACACCTTGAATTGCTCCGGCGTGAGATAACGTTCCGGACGCGACGGTGTGGAATCATTGTGGGACCACTGCATAAACAGATAGTCGCCTTCATGGATGTCGAGCAAGAGATCGTTCAGATAACCGCCAACCAGGAAGGTTTTGCTGCTGAGGCCGCCTACAGCGCGGTTATCGACGCTAACCTGTTCCTGATCGAAGTAGCTGCCCAGCGTCTCGCCCCATCCCGCCTGCGGACGGTAGCCTTCATCGTAATGGGCAACCGTGGAATCGCTCGCCAAGTAGATTACCGGTTTATCACCGGCCGGGTTCTCTGGCAAACGTTCGATCCTCAGAGCATTGATCTTAGGCGTGTTGCCCGAAAATTCAAAATTAAATATGCCGTCTATTAACGCAATATCATAGCTGATTTCGCTAAACTCACCCATTGGAACCGTCGATGTCGGCACCTTGTCCATCTGCTCGACCTTCACCCCGGCATTGGTCGATTCTGCCGAATCGCCAATCGTCATCGTGACTCGATAATTGGCCGGCTCCATTTCCACCAGGAAGGACGTCCCGTTCACGCGTGTGAAGTCTTCCGTCAGCGCATTCCCGGTTTCGCGGTTGGCATCCACTACGAGAGCCGTGTCGGCAAATCCGTAGCCGTTGCCTTCCACATATGCGTGTTTCGCGCCGACCTGGACATATCCTTCAGCGGCTTCGCCTGAGCCAAAGTCAAAGCGATATTCGCTGATCTCCTGCGCAGGCTCGCTTGTCAGCGAATCCCTTGCGACGGTCAGCATGTTGAACGCATGGTCGACTTGCTCCTGCGTCGCTTCCGTGCCGATGATTGCTTCGGCAGCCGCTAGCGCGCGGTTCAGTACAGCTTTAGACGCTTCCGTATAACCCGACAGATCAAGCCCTTTGACTTCCTCATACAGCGCGGACAGCGCCGTCTGATCCCCTGTCGCAGGCGGAAGCTCCTCTCCTTCGATCTGCACATTGTCAATCATGGTGGTCCAATTCAGAATGGCGCCTCCGCCCTTCCTCGTCCCAAGGAAGCGCATGGCTCTTACGTTATCCCCATAAGCCGTTCCTGCGCTCATCGGGATGTTCTCGATTGTCTGCGTCACGCTGCTGTCCGCCAGACTAGTCAAGGTAAGATCGATTGTCTTCTCGGCAAAGTTGATCGTCGCGTCGACGTTCACCCATTGGTTTTTGGCGATGCTCGTCGTTTGCCCGCCTTCCGGAATCGTCGTGTTGTTCGAGCCGTAGTCCGGCGCATAATAGCCTGCGAAATAACCGATTGGCGTGTTCGTGCCGCTAGTAGTATAGAGAGTAAGAATCAGATTTTCGTTCGCGTCTTGCAAGGAAAGATGGCCTTCAGTCGGGTATCCGCCAACGTTGCCCGAATGCCAGTCGAAATTCACATGAACGATGTCGCCGCCTACCGCATCGAAGATTCGGAACACCTTCGAACGATTGCCGGACCCCGATCCGGTAACAGACAACACCTTGTTGCCATTATCGTCCACAACCGTGCCAGACATCTGCCCGGCGATTCCGGTCGCGTTCACCATTGCGTATTGTGCGGCATTCGGATCTCCTTCGAAGTCCTCCACATAGACGGGGTTCTCCGGTTCCGGCTCTGGTTCAGCCTCATAAGGATCAATAACGAACGGGGAGATGCTGAGTCCCATCTCTTGAACCGCTTCCGCGACCAATCCGGCAATGACCTGCGCGCCGTAGCCGTTGAAATGCGTATTATCGCTCACGCCTCTCGGATATTTCGGATATTCGCCCGGGTAGGCATACAGGAAAATATCTTCCGTAGCCGCCATGCCGATCTGGTTGTAATACGCGATGCTAAGCGCGCTCAAATCAATCAGCTCTACATCAAGCTCTTCTGCCACTTCCTTGGCAGCCTCTACATATTCCGGGAAGCTGACATTGAATTCCTGCGTAATCAGATTAAAATCTCTGCGGCCAACCGGCGTAAGCAGAACCGGCGTCGCCCCTCGCTGCCTTGCCCCGTTCACGTAACGCGCCAGATAGGTTTTGTAATCCTCCGGAGAGGCATACCGCTCCGGAATTCCCGCGCTGGCATCGTTGTGGCCGAAGGAGATGAAGAAGAAATCTCCGGGCTTGATTTCGCGCAGCACTGTATCCAGACGACCGTCGACCATAAAGGACTTGCTGCTTCTGCCGCCAATGGAATGGTTCTCTACGACTACGCCGTTCGAGAAGTAGCTGCCGAATGCCTGACCCCAGCCTTGCTGCGGAGCCTGCATTTCGCTATAGGACTGCATGGTTGAATCGCCGGCCATATAGATCGTCGTAGAAGCGCCAGCCGTCTTCGCCGGATATTTCTCAATGATCAGCTCCTGCAAGTGGATGGCCGTGCCGGAGAAAATAAATTCCAATTGTCCGTCCACCAGCGCGATGTCGTAGGAATAGATCAGCGACTCACCTCTTGCGACATGGGTCGCAGCCAGCTTCTGAACGAACTCCGATTTAACGCCCGCGTTCGTGTCCGCGTTGTCGTCGCCAAGGTTCACCGTCACCTTGTAATTCGCATTGGGCAGATCAACGGCGAATTTGGCGTTATCCGGCAAGGTTACATTTCCAGTGCCAACGGTAATTCCGTTTGCTGTCTCGAAGCCATAGCCAGTCTCCGCCGAATAGACTGCATCCTGCACCCCGGTCGCGCCCGCTTCGTTTTCCGTACCAAAATCAAAATGATAAACGGGCTGGGGAGCCTCGGCTCCGCCTGCAAGAGCAAGATTCGCCTTGGGGAAATCAGTCGCTCCCTCGCCGATATAGAAGCTCGTATGCGGCGGCTGATTGTAGCCGACATTCTGCCACGCCACGCCCAGACGGTATACAGGATCCTGCATCAGGGCTGGAATCCGGTAGTTCGTAGGAATGGTCGTCGTGTACAATCTATACTCCGTGCTGTCTTCGCTGCGCAGCAATAACTCCTCGCGCCAGTCTCCCAATATATCCGCCTGAATAGCCGGATTGCCCTTGGTGTGATTATTGGTCAAGGCGCCTTCGGCCCTGAATATTTCGTCCAGCCTCTTGTTCTCGTAATCCCACTTGTAAATAACCGGAATGCCCGTTGCCGCGCTGTTGTCCCATTCATGGTCGAACAGCTCGCGCTGAAGGTCCCCGTCCCACCAAATCGCGAAGTCGGCGCTTCCCGGCGCTTCGTCGCCTTCATAGATGACATCGCCTGCAGCCGAATATACGCGGGTTACCGGCTCCATCTGTCCATCGACAATGGTGGAGGCCCAAGATTCGTATCCCGGATAATTCGGATCAATATCCGCCGACATGCCGCGTCCGGTATCGATGCCCGTATATTCACCCCACAGAATTTCTCCTGTTGCGGCGTCATGCATCTCGATGCCGTATTCGGCGTCCGTATGCTCATGCACGCTCATCACCTGATAACCTTCCCGGTTCGGATCAAGCTTGCCGGCATGCATGGCATCGCCGTGACCGAGTCCGGTGCTGTACATGAGGGTTCCGTCATCGTTAATCGCCAAAGCGCCGAACATAATCTCGTCTTTGCCGTCCCCGTCTACATCCAGTACGCTGAGTCCGTGATTGCCTTGTCCCTCATACTGCTCCCCGACTATATCCGTATCGAATATCCAGCGCTTCACGAGCTCCCCGCCAATGTAGTCGTAAGCGGCCAGCACGGTTCGCGTATAATAGCCGCGGGTCATGACAACGCTTGGCTTTGCGCCGCCCAAATAAGCGATGGCGCCCAGGAAACGATCCACGCGATTGCCGTAACCATCGCCCCAAGCGTTCACGTCGCCTCTGGCGACCTCGTAATCCACAGTGGATAAGGCTTCGCCTGTCAAGCCGTCGAACAGCGTGAAATATTCGGGTCCCGACAGAATATAACCGCCTTCGTTGCGGTAGTCCTTGGAACCATCGCCAATCACATTGCCCTTCCCGTCCTTCGTTCCATCGGCGGTTTTGACCATAACCTCGGCTTTGCCGTCGCCGTCCATATCGTATACCATAAGCTGCGTATAATGCGCTCCGGCACGGATATTGACGCCCAGATCGATTCGCCACAGCTTCGTTCCATCCAGCTCAATCGCATCGATGAGAACATTGCCCGTATAACCGGATTGGGAGTTGTCCTTCGCGTTGCTGGGATTCCACAGAAAGACGATTTCGTAATCCCCGTCGCCGTCCAGGTCCGCCACGGAAGCATCGCTTGCGATGTAAGAGTATGTGCCGCCGTCCTTCGTTCTTCCGTCGGCTGGCTTATCCAGCGGTATAGGCAAATAATCGTTATGCCACACCGAAACAGCCTCCGGCTGCATAACTTCCGTGCCCGCAATAATCGTTGATATCTGATACTCGGAGCTGTCGGCCCCGGTCGTATCCACATAGTTTGTCACCTCGCCGATCGGCGCCGCGTTCACTTTATATCCATTTTTATAGACATTGAATGCAATTTCATCCGGATCCGTATGCAGATAGCGCCAGCTTAGGAAGACCCCGTTATCGACCAGAACCGCTGTCAGGCCTCGATTCAGATAGTCTCCTTGCCGGGCAGGCATGCCGGATGACGCATCTGCATGTCCCGGTGACGGCAATAGAATTAACGAAAAAATCATTAGAAACGACAAAAGCAATGCGCAAATCGTTTTACTTCGGGACACAGCTTTTCTACTCATGAACTCACTCCTCGATCAAAATTCCAATCCATACCTTCTCATGACTGGACCTGATGTCGATACATACCTCCTTCTCGCGGTTTCACCCTTTAGGTGAAGCGCTTTCAAATCATATAATTGAACACCTCCTTACGATAAAGCTCCTCAGAGAATAATGTCTGCTCCGGGTGTCGTCGAGGCTGTGCTCATCGTACTCCGTTATCCAGAGAATGGTAAACCACCAATATTGATCATTCATGTCATTTTTGACTTCCAGCTATTTTTTAGCGGAGTTACGGAGAGTTTAGTATCAATTCTGAACATCAAGAGCAAAAGTGAAGGAAGATAAAAGAGGCAACACCTCTCTGTTCCGTATACTCTTTCCATTTCGCCTAAAGCAAGCATATTTACAGATGTCAAATGCAGGATTCCTCTTAGCCAACCAAACGAGCAAAAAAACAACGGGATTAACCCGCTATGACGATCAAATGTCCGTTAAACATTTGGGCTGGCTAAAATGAGTTTATAAGGGGCGAAAAAGAGGCTGTCGATTAACTGTGAATTACCAACTTGTAGAACACCTCAGCCGGTTCCGCTTTTGAAGCTGCAGCGCTGGTAAGCAGCGCTTGAGCGCATGCCGGAGCGTCATCCGAGGCTGCAGCGCTGGTAAGCGGCGCTAGAGCGCATGCCGGAGCGTCATCCGAGGCTGCAACGCTGGTAAGCAGCGCTAGAGCGCATGCCGGAGCGTCATCCGAGGCTGCAACGCTGGTAAGCAGCGCTAGAGCGCATGCCGGAGCGTCATCCGAGGCTGCAGCGCTGGTAAGCGGCGCTAGAGCGCATGCCGGAGCGTCATCCGAGGCTGCAGCGCTGGTAAGCAGTGCTAGAGCGCAAGCCGGTGCGTCACCCGTGGCTGCAGCGCTGGTAAGCGGCGCTAGAGCGCATGCCCGAGCGTCATCCGAGGCTGCAGCGCTGGTAAGCGGCGCTAGAGCGCATGCCCGAGCGTCATCCGAGGCTGCAGCGCTGGTAAGCAGCGCTTGAGCGCAAGCCGGTGCGTCACCCGTGGCTGCAGCGCTGGTAATCAACCTTGCAACCTAGTCCACAGTTAATCGACGGCCTCGAAAATGTCCGTTACCATCGCATGCATTCATTTCCCATCGAAATTTTATACGCCTATGTAGTAAGAAAAACGCCTAACGGCGTCCTTGGATCGCAGTAAAGCTGCGCTGCCTGTGCTTGCAATTCTTCTGATGCAAATCAGACGTGGCGGAGTCGCAAGCCGAAAAGCCTGCCGTTCTTTTAGCTTCATTGATGGCATTTAATTCTCTCAAAGCCATCAGATTCTAACGAAGACTCATAACGTTAAATGCCTGAATCTAAGACCAGCATAAAGCTAACGAAGATTGGTATCGTTATTTCATCAAAACGAGTTGTTTGCTGCCTGAAACCATGAAATAAGACGATAGATCTTCGTTAGATTTCAATAGGATGCCTTTTTAGGACATTAACGTTATCAATCTTCGTTAGCGTTCCGCCTGGCTCCATCCAAGCCTCACGAAATTTTATAAATTCTGGCGTGGTCAAAAAAAGGCCGCAGCCTCTCATAAGAGAAGCGCGACCATTTTCTAAATAGAAAAATAATAGAATGACTAGGCATCTGTATCCGCTTACATCTTGGCTTTAATCTCCATCAAATACTTCACGACTACTGCGACTGCTCCTACATAATAGCCCGCCATTACGATCCATCCCGTGTTGTCCATGACAGATACTCCCGCCAGCACCAGTAAAGGAACCACATAGTAGACGATCTCCTTCAGGTAGCCAAGCACGAATTCATGAGACAGCTTGCCACCTGTCATCATTTTGAACATGCTCATCAAGAAATCCACAGCCATTGAGCCCAGCACAACCCATAATGCGACTTCCATCCAATGAGTCAGCGATCCAACCACTTTGCATCACCTCCTAGCTCGCTACCAGTATATGCGGGTGGTCTCGAGGTTGTACCTTGGTAACGCCTAGATATTGGTAAATCCTAGACATTGGAAGGCCCTAGAGCCTGGCGCGGATTCAAAATGGTTGAATCTGACTGCCGGAGCGGATTCATGTGACTTTATTCCGTTTGCTTTATGACAGCCTCAAGTTCGGTTGCGAGCTGAAGCAGCAGATCCGTTTGTTCGTCGTTTAACTTTTTGCCTCGTTGCGTCTCCACGCTATTCTCGAAAGCTTGCAATTGATTAAGCGCCGCATTGCTGTTTCCTTTCATTATTTTGTCCGATATATTCAGCAGCTTGAATGTAAAGGCGCTTTGCGCAGTGGAATCAAGATGCTCTTGAATAAAGCCGATTAATTCCTTGATTAGATCCAAAATCGTAACATTCTGGACGGTAATCGTCACTTCTTCGGTTGTCTCCAGCTCGCCGTCATTAGCGACAAAAGTGACAGTGTAGACGCCGGCTTGCGTGAAGCCCGGCTTCCAGGTAAACATCGCTGTCGCAGGATTGAAGTCGGCGCCTTCAGGAAGTTGAAGCGCGTTGTAGGCAATCGCGTCTTCATTCCCATCCACCGCTTGGATGGCAAGCTCCAGCTTCTTCCCTTCCTTCACCGTCTGATCTTCGATTGGCATAAATACGGGCGCCGCATTCAGGACAGTCGGCAGCATCTCGCCATTGCCCATCTTGAAGGTATCCACTACCAGATTTGCCGTAATTCCATTGTTCGCGCTTCCCCCGATTTTCAGAATATCGGTTCCGTTCCCGCTGCTCGCGGCTCCGCTCCATGCCAAGCCCCCGTCGACGTACAAATCATAGGTATAATCCGTATGCACGATGACTCTATACGTATGATAAATCGTCGTATCGAGCGAGAACGTCTTCGTTGGACTGCTCTCTCTGTCTTGCGCCGCTCCAGAGACGCCGTAAGGCAGGAATAGGGATATATTGTACAGGCCGCTTCTTGCGGTAATCTCGTTCTTGGTGCCGGCCGCGCCCGCCTTGGCTCTAATCTCGAAGGTAAAGGCGCCGGTCGGCGGCGTGAAATCATCCTTGATCATGAAGAAATGGCTCGTTGTGCCGTCCACGACCTTTACAGAATCAGCTTGCTGTGTGACTGAACCGCCGGAACCGGTTGTGCTCCAGCCGTCTCCGTAAGCCTCCATTCCATCATCGATAATATCCCAGGCCAAAGGACTCGAGGTGGCGCTCGGAGTCGGCGTCGCGGTTGGTGTTGCCGTCGAGGTCGGTGTTGGTGTCGCGGTTGGCGTCGGTGTCGGCATTGTCGATGATGTTGGCGCAGGACTTACCTGTATCAGTTCGAAATCGTCATAATAGACCTCGCCGTCGGCCGAGCGTTTGTACATGAATATCGTCGCGGCGGTGTTCGTGCTTCCTGTCGTGAAGGTATATTCCTTCTTAACATAATCCACATCGGTGTCATGTACGTATACATTGCGCTCGTAGCTGCCGAAATTGCGCACCCCGAATTCGCCGGAGCCGCCGTCTACGGCCTTGACCCATGCCGACAGCGTGTAGGTCGTATTCGGCGTGAGTCCATGCAGCCATTGCTCGATGCCTCCGTATTGCGTGGACAATTTCGCCGCATAACTGCCCGTTCTCGCATTCGAGCTCGAAATCGAAGCTTGATTGAAATGCGAGGTCCAGCTTGTGAAGTCACCCGTCTCAAAGCCCGGATTTCCCAAAAGATTGCTGCCCGGCGCCGGTGTCGCGGTTGGTGTCGGCGTTGGCGTTGCCGTCGGCGTCGCTGTTGGTGTCGGCGTTGGCGTCGCGGTCGGCGTCGGTGTTGCCGTCGGTGTCGGTGTTGCTGTCGGTGTCGGCGTCGCGGTCGGTGTTGCCGTCGGTATCGGTGTTGCGGTCGGTGTCGGCGTCGGCGTCGGTGTTGGCGGCGGATCGATGTTGTCTTGATTAATATGGAAATAATCAAAATCGGCCGTCAGTCCCGTGCCCGCGCATACGACAAGTCCAATCTTGATGTCGGAAAGTGAGGCCGTCTGCGTCGTCCATACCTGCGTGTAATCCACGCCGTCCGCCGAATAATAGCCGCTGTACGTATCGCCATATTTTACGATGCGCATGTACAGCTCCGTCGATGCAACCGGATCTGCGATTTCAACATGCTCCCTGACCGAGTTAATCTGCTTCGTGAATTGAATCTGGTTGCCGGAGCCGTACAGTCTGGTCATGCGGAAATAAGTCGTATCATCCACGTACACGATCAATCCGCCTTGCGACCACTGAGAGGAAGGCTTGCCGTCCATCTTCGTCTCGATTACGAAATCCCCGTCCGGCGCCCCGGTAAGCAATATATTGCGTGCGGTTGCCCCGCCGTCCACGATATCTCCCGCTTCGCTTATAATGCGCATGGAGCCGGGATTCGCGCTCAACGACCAATTCGTCTCATTCTCTCTAATCCAATTCCATTGCGGATCAAGCGCCGCCGCGTCGAATTCGTCATCCGAGCCTTCCGTGAACACGGGTCCGGTCGGTCCGCCCGGCGCGGCGCTGAATTGGATCAACTCCAAGTCGTCGAAGAAGACATCGCCGCTGCCGCCGCCTTTGTAGAGATAGATGACCGCGCTTGTGCTGTCGGAGCCGGTTGTGAACGTAATCTCCTTGCGGGAATACGACGTACCCGAAATATGCACATCCTTGGAGGAGCCGCCGTAGTTTTTCACGCCGAATACCGCGTCGCCGCCGCTTACGCTCTTGCCGTATGCGTACAATTTGTAGATCGTATTCGGATACAGACCGGAGACGGTCTGCTCCGCGCCCGCCGTCGCGCCCGTCAGCTTGGCGGCGTAGCTGCCGGAGTTGGCGTTGCCGCTCTCGACCGTCGCGCTGTTGTAGTGAATCGGCCAGTTGGTGAAATCGCCGGTTTCAAATCCCGCGTTCTGCAGCAGATTATCCGCTTGCGGCGGCTCGGGCAGCGGCGGCAGGTTGTTCGGATCCAGTCCCGCTCCTTCGTATGCGCCAATATTCGGAGCTGTACTCGCCGCTACCGCATTGCCGAAATAATCGCGTCCTCCATTGTCCGCGATAACCTGACCCGCGCCAATTGCCGGCGAGGTGTTCAGCAGTTGATAGCCGATGACCGTGTCCTTGCCGATGCCGCCCGAGCCAGGGGAGGCGAGGAGCGGATCCGAGGTTATTTTATAAGGATCTGCCGGTTCACTTGAAGGATGATTGCCGTAGAACACATTGTTCTCGAACACGTTGTTGGTGCTGCCGGCGAAGTTATATCCCCCGGAGCCCAAATTGTAGATAATGTTGTTGGTGAAATACGTATTCTTGGCATAGCCGCCCCAGTTCAAATAATCGACGACCTTGGCGTTCGAATAGCTGGGCAGATAGACGGTATTGTTATAAATATGCGTCGTATCCGGCGTGCCGCTGAAGTTGAAAACGGCGCCGCTGTCATTCTGGCTGATGTTGTACCGAATCGTCGTATTCGTGTTGGCGTTGCTGGCGACCGTTCCGTCATTCACCACGAGGAAGGCTCCGCCCGCATTGTTATGGCTGTAATTGTATTGAATGATCGTACCGTCGCTCTTGTAGTCGGCATCGTACGCCATCGCGTCTCCGCCCGGCCCCGTGTTGTACACCTCATTGAATTGAATGACGGAATCCTTGCTCGAGAATACCCATAGCGGCACATGGTAGCCGCTCGCTCTGACATGGGTGTCGTACACGACATTATTCTCGATCAGCCCTTCCGTCGTGTCCAGAATGAACGCGCCGTCGGCGGCGATGTCATGGATGACGTTGTCCGTCACCTCGAAGCCGTAGGAATATTGCTTCTGCGCGCCGTAGATGTAGACGCCGACGCTGTCCACTGCGTAGATGTCGTTGTTCCGCACCGCAACATCCGCGACATGATAATCCCAGTTCGTCCCCCAGACGATAATCCCGCCGTTGTGGGCATAGTCGGAAGATACATTCCCCTTCACATTGTGAATTTCCAGATTCTCGAACACGAAATGCTTGTATACCTTCGGATTGGTCCATGTCCCGCTGCTTCCGTCGACATGAATGCCTCTGCGCACCGCCGGGGACGCCGCGTCGTTCGTAATTTCCAGATTGCGAACCTCCCACTGCTCCTGATTATAGAAATAGACAGCCGCATCCGCGCCAGCGCCCGCAATTAGCGGCTTCTCGCCGTCATCGTACATATCGATCAGAATGGGGCTGCCTTCGACTCCCGAGCCCTGCGGGGATAGCGTGCCTGTCCATACGCCGTCCGCCTTGAACAGAATTTGGTCGCCCGGCTGGAATACGGTGCCGTTCACCTTGTCCAGCGTCTGCCAGGCCGCTCCAGGCGATGTTCCTGCGGAGCTGTCGTCTCCCCCCAGCGAATCCACATAATACACCGTGCCTGCCGCCGCATGAACGGTCGCCGATCCGGCTCCTCCCGCGACGCTCGCCGCGAGCAGAACAATAGCGAGAAGCATGCTCACCAGTCTAAACCTCTTCATCGTACTCACATGAATAGCCTCCTTCATTTTAAGTAAACGTTTTCAATAAGAGCTTCTAAAAATGGCACCGCCTCGTTAAAGCTTGATGCTCTTCCAGGAGTCTTCAACGATCTCCACATGCGCGTTATCGATTAATCTCTTCAGATAAGCCAAATAAGCCTCATCCCTGTAGCTGTTCCTCGTCGCTTGCTCCAGCTCCCCGGAGCTTTCCGCCTCGCCTTCTTTCCTCCCGATTATCTTAACGAGGACAAACTCGCCGGTTGCGGCTTCCTCGAATACAGGACTGAGCTCTCCTTCTTCCAAATCTCCTTCGAGCATGGCAAACAGAGCAGGCTGCGATTTGAAGTACATGCCCGCCGTTCCCTCGCCGAATTTCTCTTCCGTGTAGCGAATTTCGAGTTCATCTCCTTCGATTCCCTCTTGCTTGATCGCTTCCGCAGGCTCCATGCCGTCCTCCAGCAACTGCTTAATCGCAAAAAGCCGTTCCTCGGCCAGCCGCTTCATCGCCTTGAGCTGCTTTTCCGCATCCTGCTTCGACTGTTTCGCGCCTTCATTACCCTCCTGCCCGTCCCTGTATGAAACACTTAGCTTCTGGAAGGCGATCTCATCCAATGCTCCAGACATTACAGCTTCAGCCTGCTCAACCCTTTGCTCCAACTCCTCCTCCGACAACTGCAGTTCTGCATCAGACAGCTTCTCCTTCAGCGCATTCCTCAAATTGCTCATATAATAAGGGGTGAAAGCGTCTTCATCCAAACGCACAGGACCGTAAATCGCCTGATTCTCCTCTACCGCCAATTGTCGACGTTTGTTCTCTTCCTTCAGCTCGCGGAGCAAATCTGAATAAGAGCTCCCCTCAATCAACCCTTCACGTTCGGCTAACGCCAGCTCAACCTTTCTCGCCACAAGCTGATCCAGAGCCCGCTGCTTCACAAGCTCCAGCGGATTCTCGCCGTTCACGCTCGTTTCCCAGAAAGTCTTATCGTACTCCAGTCCGTATGTCTGGCGGAAATAGTCGATCACCGAAGCACGCTGCCTTCGAAGCTCCTTCTCGAATTCCGCAGAGGCAATCGAACTGCCGTTCACCTCGGCGACAACAGCCGGCTCCGAAGCATAGCCGGTTATTGCAGGATAACCGGCCGCTCCTGCCAGAAGGAGTGCTGCAACAGAGGGTCCAAGCACCCATCTCCATCTTAGCCTCATCCGCTTCTCCTCCTTTTGTTTAATCGGCCCGCTGCAATTAGCGGGCCGACTCCAGCTATTCTATTTCTTCGTTTTCTGATACCACTCGTTCACTTCTTTGATCTCGTCATTGCCGCCGAGGCTCTTCCATTCCTCCACGAATTTGTCAAAATCGTCGAGCGGCTTCTTGCCGTAGATCATGCCGATGAAGGTGTCGCCCTCCAGCTTGACCAGAATGCCGCCCTTCGACTGCATCGTCGGTGTATTGGCGCCGGTGTAGGCCTGCGGCACATAAATGCCCTCTTTCCAGCCGTCATCCACGATTTCCGCCGCTTTCAAATTTTCCGGAATGCCTGTGGCCGCTCTCTCCTCGGCCGGAGTGCTCGGCGTCTTGCCTCGACTGATCTCGGCGAGCATGCCTAGCCCGGAGAATGGATCCTTCGGCTCGATCAACACATACTTGGCCGGTCCGACCTTGCCCCCTGGAATATCCTTCTCGTCCGTCGATCGGGTGCCATCCGGCAGGATCGTGTAATCATAATCCTTGTACCAGCCGTTCTCGAACTCGCTTCCCACCTCAGCGTTGACAATCGTGAAGATGCGGTTCAGATAGAGGAACAAGGCGTCCACATGATCGAAATCCTTCTTCACCAGCATGCCGCCGCGCAGGTACGTCGTGTCGCGGGCCGCGGCCTTGCCGTTCAACGTAGGCAGCGGATATGGCTGCATCGAAGCGCCTTCCACGTTCTTCTTCAGATCAGAGGTCGGCCAACCGCCCATCCAGTAAGGCGCTACTACGATACCTACGCGTCCTTGCATGATCAATTCGGCCAATTTGTTCTCATCATGCAATCCCGCTTCCTGCGACAAATAGCCTTTGTCATACCATTCCTTCAGCTTCGCGAGACCGTCCTTCATCTCCGGCTGAACCGAGCCGTGCACGAGTTGGCCGTCCTTCTCCAGCCACTGATAAGGAATTGTGCCGTAGGCTCCGAATACCCATGAGGTTTCTCCAAGCCACGAGGTGAACGGATTCGGCGAGGAGCCGCCGGAGCCGAGGCTCGCTCCCAGAGGGATAATATTATCCGTCCCGCCCGGCTTCTTATCGAGGAATGCCTGCATAACGTTCTCGAGGTCCTCGAACGTCTTCGGCGCCTCCAGGCCAAGCTCGTCGAGCCAATCCTGCCTGATCCACATGACAGCGTTATCATTTCCCGCATTCGCGAAATTCGGAAGCGCCATCTTCTTGCCGTTATAGGTAACCTGGCTCCAGTTCAGCTCATTCGAGTTGTAGATGCCTTTCACCTTATCCGAAGCGTATTTCTCGAAATCGGCTGTAATGTCGCGATATTGACCGGATTGAATCAGCTCGTCGAGCAAGGTCATATCTTGAGTGGTAATAACATCCGGCAACGATTCCTTCGCCGTCAGCATCAGCCTGATCTTCGTGTTAAACTGCTCGCCGGGCACCTGCCACAGCGTCTTGATGTCGATGCCGAGCTCATCATGCGCCCACTGCGTATGAACGTTGTTCTCCATCGTCTCGCCATTCTTGAATTTCATGGTCGAGTCCGTCGCCTTCACCGTCGTAATGGTGACTGGCGGGTCGAACTTGAACGTGCCGCTGCGAATCGCTTCGGCATTGTCCTCTTCCTTCGGATCCGGCGCCTGCGTTTGCTCGGCGGGCTTGTCGGATGCGGAAGCCTCTCCATTGCCCGGAGCGTTCGCACCATTTCCATTGTTCGTGTTGTTCGAGCAAGCGGTTGCGATCGAGAATAACATAATGACCGCAAGCGCCAGCATCATCATCTTTTTGCTCATATTGATTTCAGATCCTCCCTTTTTGGACTGTTATTGCTGCCTCCTAATCTTATTACAGCGTTAATAGCCCCCGTAAGAGATAAAGTTTTAAGATGATGTAGCAATTTGTTAAGGTTTAAGATGAAGCGGCTCAGCCATCCTCTGACTGGGCGCGTTTCATTCCGGTGAATTCCAAGCACTGATAAGGGACAACACTTGCGGATGACCGCGCGCCCCCTTCCGAGTGCCGTCATAAGGCCATGGATGTTTTTACACTTGCTGCCGACCGCAGTTTGACGGGATCCTTATCAAAGAACGCCAACGGCAACGTATCTCTGGACGACAGCGATAAGTAGGAGCAAAGATAGATCCTCCATATCAGACGAGAAATAAACAAGCGGACACAGAGGACGCTATTTCTGAAAAATACGGGATTTATTCACTTTGGCGGACACAGGTGACGCTATTTCCTCAAAAGGCACCCTGAAACTGCTGCTTTCTCGCATATAACGTCATCTGTGTCCGCGAAATCATCAAAATTGCTTATTTTGCTGAATTAGCGTACCTACGGTCCGTTGCGACTGCCGCTCGTGTGCATCCGCCAAAAACTGGGCTCCTGGCTTGTCCACAATATAGAGAAGGGATGACGAAATGGCGTTCCTGGAGTTCAGCCCAAATGCCGTTCCCGGTACATCTGCGGCGTCATCTGGTAATATCGCTTGAATAATTTGCTGAAATAAGGAGGGTTTTGGAACCCCAGTTGAGTCGAAAGCTCATAAATCTTAATATCTGTCGTGCGCAGCAGCAGCCCCGCCTTCTCCATTCGGTATCTCATGATGAAATCGCTAATATTCTCCTTCGTCTCCTGTTTGTAAAGCGAAGACAGATAAACCGGATGCAGGCCGACGAAATCGGCGATCGTCTGCAGCGACACGTCATCGGCGATGCGCTCCTCGATATAACGGTGAATGGTCGAGATGAGCTGATTCTTGCCGTCCCTGCTCTCGCGGATGCTTCCCGCTTCCATGCTCTGGAGAGCCCTGTCCGCCCATTCCATCACCTGCTCGGGCAGGGTGAACACACGGGGATCCGCGGCCATATGCGCCTCCCATCCCGACAGCTCCAGCAGCGTCTTGCCCTGCATGTGCGCGATATAATAAAAGGCGTTCATCAGCGTATAGACCACTTCGTTCATATGCTCCTCGCTGTCCAGCTTCTTCTCTCCCATCTCTTCGAACACGGCCTCGATCTTCGCCCTGGCATCCGTCCATCTGCCGGCTTCGAGGAGCTGTTGGAAGCCCGGCGGACTGTATAGAGCGTCCAGCGATTTCGATTGCGCGCGCGGCTCCATGGAGCGGATAATAACGCCTCGATCGCTCCGAGGCACCTTGCGGAATTCATTCAACGATTTGCGGTACAGCTCCGCAAGCTGATCGGGAAATGGGCCGCGACCGCTAATCAGCGCGGACAGGCCGCCCTTCAGCAGCGCCGTTATTTTGAGCTGCAGCTCGTGAACCGCTTTGTCCAGCGTTTTATGGAAAGAATCGTTTGGCTTTGTATCCAACGCCACTCTCTCGGACATCCCTATTTCCTCTCGTTCTCTATCGTCTTCTGTATCAGCATGTCTATCAGCATCCTGACCACCGCCTCTATCTGCTTCTCCTTCCTTCTCCTGAAGCAGAATGCACATATATCCGAAAGAATCCTTGCAGGTCCATACGTTATAGTCCGCCTCCAAAATTTCGCAAGCGATATTGTGAACGGCGAACTCATAGAGCGTCGAAGCCTCCGAGGAACCGCCGAAGCCTTCCTCCAGCCGGAGCAGCATCAATGCGCAATTCTTCCCGATAACGAAGGGGAATTCATATTCTTCCAGCCTCTCGCCAAGCTCCAGCCTGGACAGAGATACGCCTGAGAGCAGTTCATGAAGCATGTTCGATCTCAGCAGAGGCAGATGCTCATGAAGCGTCTGCCTCGCCTTCTCGATGGAACCGACCTGCTCCCATTCCTTCTGGATGAGCGACCGGACTCGCGACACCTCCCCCATAAGCTCCTCGTCTTTGATCGGCTTCAGCAGATAGTTCACCGTGCCGTACTTGATCGCTTGCTGCGCGTATTCGAATTCGCCATAGCCCGACAACAGGATGCATTTGGTGCGCGGATATTTCTCATGAATATGCTTGCACAGCTGCAAGCCGTTCATGCCGGGCATGCGGATATCCGTCACGACAATATCGATCGGCGTCTTCTCCAGCAGCTCCGCGGCCTCCAATCCTGAAGCGGCTTGATAGACATTCTCCACACCA
This sequence comes from Paenibacillus sp. HB172176, assembly GCF_011947265.1. Taxonomy (GTDB): domain Bacteria; phylum Bacillota; class Bacilli; order Paenibacillales; family Paenibacillaceae; genus Pristimantibacillus. The sequence goes on along the minus strand of NZ_JAATHD010000001.1, from coordinate 508,751 downwards.
ATCGAGCTCCAATCGTTCGCGACCATGCTTTGCAAAATCATCGGTTCATCGTCAACCAGCAATAGCTGCAGCATCCTCATTGCTCCTCTCTGATTTCCATCTCAGCGTTACGCATAAACCGGACAGACGCTTCGACGGCCCGATCTCGATCCCCGATCCTTCTCCGAATCTCTGCTTTAACCGCTGATTGACGTTCCATAGCCCGCAGCCCACATTCTCGTCCAGCCCTTGTTCCAATCGCCGCTTATAAGCCTCGATTTCGGACGCGGTCATTCCGCCGCCGCTGTCCTCGACTCGAAGGAGCATCCAGCCGTCTTCCCGCATTCCCGTGACCAGAATGAATCCCTTCCCCGGCGTGGGCTCGACGCCGTGCATCACCGCATTCTCCACAACCGGCTGCAAAATAAGCCGCATGATCGGCTCATCCAGCATATCGTCCCCAATAGCGATTTCGAAGTCGATCCGCTCCAGTCGATAGGAGTAGATTTGCAGATAATGACGCACCAGCTCCACCTCCTCCTTCAGCAGCGGCATCTGATTCTCGACTCTTGTCGTATAGCGGTAATAGCCGCCGAGATGATAAGCCATCTCCTTGATCGTATCCGTATGTCCAACCTTGGCGCAGCCTGCTATAAACGAGAGGCAATTATACAGAAAATGCGGGTTGATCTGGGATTGCAGCTGCTTCAGCGTAGCCAGCCTGGAGCGGTTCTGTTCTTCGTATACATTTTGGACCAGATGCTGAATCTCCTTCCCCATATCATTGAATCGCTGCAGCATATAGTCGAATTCATTGTGAAAGCGCTTGCCGATTCGATAGCCGTAATCTCCCATCTCGAAATGCTTCAACCCCCTGATAATGTACGATATCGGCTTCTGCACCTGCAGATAGAGCAGCCACGAGGCGGCAAAGCCCAGAATAATAAGAACAAGCATGGAGATATAAAATAAATTCCGGCTGTCGATAATCGGCGCGTGAAATACGCTGAGCGGAGCGTAATCGATGAGCCAGGCGTCCAGCCCCGGCAGCCACACATAGCTTGCATAGCTCTTCTGACCGTCAAGCTCGATATTCAAATGTCCGAGATTTCCCAGATTCTCGCCGAGCAGCGCTGTCTTCGCCTCTCCGTATCCAGCATCTCCCGACTCGCTATTGGAAATGACATCGCCGGAGCTCGTCAGAAGAAAGCAATTTCCTGAGCCTTCGAGCTGATAATGCTGCAGCATCTTGCGAATATTGTCGAGCCCGAACCGTACTTCGTAGACGGCATTAACCGACTGACCGCTGTTCTTCGAGAAATATGGATCCCAGATGAAAAGCTGGTAATAGGAGCTGGCCTCATTGTCTCCGGGATGAAAGATCCATCTCCCGTTATCCGCCGCGACCAGGTCGCTCGTGCTGAAGCCGTCGCTCGGATTGGTCGAAATTCGCGTCTCGATGTCCGGCAAATAGACGGACAGCGTGTTCGCCCAGGTGCTCGACAGGCTCTGAAGATACAGCTTCTCCTTCACCTGCGTCTGGTAATCGATCATCGCGTAATAGTCCTTGGTCAGAATGCTGAGCTGCAAATCCAGAATGGACGAATCGCGCGCGAGCACGCTCGACGAGAATGACAAACGATCGGCATTCGATTCGATCTGGCTCTTGAGGAACAGGAGCCGACTCTCGTTGTAATCCGACATTTGCCTGTCAATGACCTGCAGGCTTGTCCTGCTGAAATAGGTGTACAGAATGACGGCGGGAATCAACAAAATGAGGATGACAAGATTGATTCTGAGGAAAATGGGTCTGTTCCGCTTCACCGATTATAGCCCCCCTTAAGATAATGACAGCGATCTTGAATATGTATTCTACACAAAGAATGACTCCCGAGCTTAGAATGAATGATAGTACAGCACGCGGCTGTATGGAAGACCCAAATGCAAGACGCTGACATAACGGCATCTATGGCATGAAAGTCCAGAGGAGGAAAAAAATGAAGAATACGGCCATTATATCATCTGCCAAATCGCCGGCAAGAGTCAAAAAGAAAAAGACGATGCCTTTCCGCAAAAATTGGAGGCTGCATGTGATGCTGCTGCCCGCCTTCCTGTCGGCGCTCCTGTTCAAATACGCTCCGATGCCCGGCATTATTATGGCGTTTCAGGACTTCAAGCCATGGATCGGACTGGCCGACTCCGCCTGGGTCGGCTGGGATAACTTCAAGCTGATCTTCACGATGCACGGCTCCGTGCAGGTCATCTGGAATACGCTTATCATCTCCGTGCTGAAGATTTTGTTCGGACTCGCCATACCGGTCACCTTCGCGCTTATGCTCAACGAAATCCGTAATATGGGACTGAAGCGCTCCGTCCAGACCTTTGTCTATCTGCCCCATTTCATGTCCTGGGTCATATTGGGAGGCATACTGTTAGACGTGCTCTCCCTCGAGGGCATTGTGAACCGGCTGCTTACCGCGCTGCATATTGATCCAATCATGTTCCTTGGGGACGCTGGCTGGTTCCGTACGACCGTCATCGTCAGCGATCTGTGGAAGGAATTCGGCTTCTCCGCCATCGTCTTCCTGGCCGCGCTTTCCGGCATTAATCCGGATCTGTATGAGGCCTCCGAAATCGACGGCGCCGGAAGATGGAAGCAGACGGTCCACATTACCTTGCCTTCCTTGCTGCCGATCATGGTTGTCGTCTTCACCTTGTCGCTCGGCAACATGCTGAACGCGAATTTCGATCAGATCTATAACCTGATCAATTCGCTGGTGCTGGAGAAGGGCGATATCGTCGATACCTTCGTCTTCCGCAATTTTCAAGGCGGCCAATACAGTCTAGCGGCGGCCGTCGGGCTGTTCAAATCTCTGATCGGCTTCATTCTTATCGGCGGAGGCTACTATTGCGCTTACAAGTGGACGAATTACCGTGTGTTTTAGCTCGAATAATCTGCTGGAGGTCAACCATCCATGTACTATAAAAATCCGACTTACAAAGCCTTTTACTACAGCAATGTCTTCATTCTGATTGTCGTATCGCTGCTCTGCGTGCTGCCCATGCTGCATATATTTGCCGTCTCGCTTAGCGGCAAGGCTGCAGCCGAAGCGAATCTCGTCACCTTCTTCCCGATAGACTTCAATCTGGAAAGCTATGAGAAGACCTTCGGAAACGACAACTTCATGCACGCCATTGAAATTTCCGCTCTGCGTACCTTGATCGGAACCGTGATGGCGATGGCCGTTACTGTCCTGGCGGCCTTTCCGTTGTCTCGAAGCAGCATCGACTTCAAGCCTCGCAATTTTTATGTATGGTTTTTTCTAATCATCATGGTTTTCGACGCAGGCCTCATTCCGCATTATCTGCTCGTTCAGAAGATCGGGCTCGTCGGCTCGTTCTGGGTCTATGTTATTCCGCATCTGCTGAATGTATGGAATATTATTCTCATGATGAACTTCTTCCGTGCGCTTCCGAAGGAGCTTGACGAGGCCGCAACAATGGACGGCGCCACGTCCTTCCGCATTCTCGCTTCCGTCTATCTGCCTATCTCAATGCCAGCGATAGCCACGCTCTCCTTGTTCACCATGGTAGGGCACTGGAACAACTGGTTCGACGGCATGCTGTATATGCGCTCCCCGGAGCAGTGGCCGCTGGCCACTTTGCTGCAGACCATCGTCGTCGCGCTCGATCTCAGCAAGACCGGCATCGATTTCGAGGATCTGGAGCAGCTCTCCAATCGCAGCGTCAAGGCGGCGCAAATCTTCATCGCGATGCTGCCTATTCTGGCGGTCTACCCGTTCCTGCAGCGCTTCTTCGTGAAGGGGATTGTGATGGGGTCGGTGAAGGAGTAACAATGAGAAAAGACGAGAAGACCGCTCTTCCTGATGAAGGAAGGCGGTCTTCTTAAAGCGAATCAACAGGAGCATTGCTGAATTCAATCATTCCTGTAACTGTGACAAGCTGAAATTGACAAGCTGCAGCTGCATGCGATCCCTAAGCGCTCGACTACTCCTCATTCAGGAATAACATGTCTGTATAATAGTAGAACGGACCCGGCTGCTTCGTCTTCTGCACCGCGACAGGCAATACATAGACCATAAGCGGCTCGCCGTCCCGCTGCGCGGAAATCTCCAGCTCGTGCTGACCTGCCGGAAGCGTCAATTCTGCAGACTGACTCTTCGGCGCGCGATGATAAGCAGGCATGAATTCCTCCTTCTCAGCGCAATCAATGATTGTCTGGCCGTTCAGCGATGCAGAGACGAGGCCGCTCGAAGCCGTTATTAGCCGCAGCCTGCGCTCGACCGGATTGCATAGCCGCGTCTGCGCCCGATAAACGCCGTCTCCCTCGTTCGGCAAGACGTTCTCCCACTCGATGCGATTGCCGCCGAAGACAGCCTTCGTCCCGCCAGAGTCAGCCTCGGCTCCCGGTCCCCACACGGTCCATTCCGATGCCGCCGTTAAAGCGAGCCGCTCCTTGCAAGACGCCCACAATGCGCCGTCATGCTCTCTGTTCACGATTAGCGTCAGCTCGTATGAAGGAGCCGCTCCGCCATTCATAACGACTTCCCATTCGAATACCGACGATTCTCCCGCTTCCAGCAACATGTCTTGAGCGGTCGTTTCCTCCCACTCTCTTGGACATTCAAGCGCAACCGTTCCTCTCCAGCATGTCAGGGAATGATTAATGACTTCAACACTGACGCGCTTCCGCTGACCGCGCGAGATAGCCGGCCCTCCGCTTCCATAGTCAATTCGCAGCTCGAGTCCGAGCGGCTCGATCGAATTCGCGGGAAGAAGCCTGCGATCGACCGATGCGTTCCGTTCCCATAATTCTCGCACAGCGTCACTGGTCTCCGCTATAATGCCGGTCAGATCTGTAGCGAGCTGGTCATGCACAATAATATCGGTATCCCACGCGGCAAGCACATGCTTGCCCATGCGAATCGTCCGCTTCGTCAGCTCATCAAGATTGGCGGGCGCCGGGAAGCCCTTGATCGGCGCGCTGACGACGATGCGGTCGCCAACCGGCTTGACCCATCGCTCCGGCAAGCCCTCAGGGCCTGAGATCATCCCCAGAATCGCGCCAAGCGTCGCCGCTGTGCAATCCGTATCATAGCCGCAGTTCACTGCTTTCAGAATCGCATCCTCGAAATCTTCCCCGTACAGCCAGCCAAGTATGGTGAACGCGATATTTTGCGGCGCATCCGTAAAGTTATCGTCCCCATGATGCTTCAAGATCAGCTCGCGCGCCTCAAGCCAGCTCTTGCCCTCCTTGTGCCAGTGGAGCAGGTCGCGCAGCGCCTTCGTCGTCCGGCTCTCCGCCGGAATATACGACATGCCAATCTCAATCAGGCGATCGCGATCCTGCACGATGAAGACGGCGCTTTCAATGGCGGCGAAGAACATCTCGCCGTATACGCCCTCGCCCCCCGCATGATCGACCACCGCATCCTGATAAGCATAATGAGCGGCCACATGCGGCGCGCCTGGCGAAGCCATGCCCCAGATTTCGGAGCGGATTGGCGAACCCATGCAATTCGTGAACGGATTATTAAATTGACCGGCGAGCGGCGGCGTAATGCCTCTACGCAGATTCGTCAGCGCGTAACCGTACTCATCGAACGGGAAGAAAACATGCTCCAGCCACTCCTGCCCCAGCTCCTTGCTCGTCAGCTTCGGGCCGTATTGCTCCAGCGCATGAAGCCAGACAAGCTGCAGATCCAGATCGTCATTCTCAAGCGGTCCGTCCTGCAGCACCGGATAGAAGTCCAGCGACAGCAGCTCCTTCTTGCCCTCGACCGGCGCTCCAAGCGTTCCGCCAATATTTTTGCCAAGCCAGCCTCCATACACTCTTCGATAATAATCGCGCTCATTCAATATACATGTCTTCATCAATTCATTCCTCCGTCGTTTTTGATATAATAAGTGCTGAACAGCCTCCGGTTTGCAAGCTCATTATAGAACTGCTGCCGCTCCGGAAGCCATGAACAATCTTAAGATATCCGAACCAACGGATCATGGAGGCCGACATGCACTATTCCTTATCCCGCTTATCAGCGCTCGATGTCAGATGGGCCGATCTCTATAACGCCAACGATCCCTCATTCCGCTGGCAGCATTATAATCCCTTCTATCAATTAATCGTGGCGATGGAGGGGACGGTACGTATTGCCGCAAGCGAGAAGCGATATGAGCTTCATACAGGGGAATCCTTGCTGCTGCTGCCCTGGGAGCCGCATACCGGCTGGAACCACGGCCAGCAGCAGGGACAGTTTTTCTGGACGCAGTTTTCCTGCTCACCCGACATTATGCCCTTTCAGTCCGCTCATCCGCCCGGACTTAATTCCGTCCATGCGGAGAAGACGGAATTGCGCACACAATTGGCCAGTCATGATGATTTGATCGTGATTCCGAAGCAGCATTTGTCGCGCCGACGCTTCGAGCTGCTTCAACTGTTCGAGCAGTTGGTGACGGAATCCAATACGCCCAAGGGCTATTTCCGCTACCACCAGACGTTGCTGCTTGGCGAGATTCTGCGTTTGATCGCAACAGATTTCCTGGAGCAGAGCCATCATGAAACCTCCTTCACGACTTCGTTCATCACCTATCGAAAGCTCGTGAATTATCTGAACAACTTCTATGAGCAAGACGTATCGAAGAGCAAGCTGGAGTCCGCCATTGATCGGAAATATGAATATCTGTGCCAGGTGTTCAAGAAATACGCCGACACCACCATCGTCCAATACGTTCATCAATTGCGTATTCAAAGAGCGAAGTATCTGCTGCTTCATTCGCATAAGAGCGTCGGAGAAATAGCCGAGGCCATCGGCTTTCAGGACCCCTTCTACTTCAGTCGCGTCTTTAAGAGCCTCGAAGGCGTGTCGCCGCAGCACTTTCGTAACCGTCAACAGCCGGAATGAGCCAACTGCATGCAGAGAAAGGGCTGCGCCAAATGGCGCAGCCCTTTTCCCGATTGAAGATCTCCAAAAATTATTTTCCGTAAAGCTCCTTCGCAAGCTTCTCCACTGCTCCGACGATCTGATCGCCAAAGCCCCAGAACGCGTTGAAGTCGATGACAAAGATCTTCTTATTCTTGACTGCCGGCACATCCTGCAGCGCCGGGTTGGCATATACATTTTCAATCGTTTTCGCAGTATCCGGCGCACCTGTATAATAGGAGAGGAGCAGCACATCCGGCTTGTCGGCAACCAATTGCTCAATGCTCACCTCGTAGCCCTCCACATCGCTGAACGCATTGTTCAGATTAATAAGTCCGAGCACGTCATGCTGAAACGAATCATGCGACCCGCTGTCCACACTGATACCGCCGTTTCCATTGTCGTTAATGATTGCGAACTTCAACGCTTCGCCATCGCTGTATGTATCCTTCAGCTCCGCCGTACGCGTTTTCAGCTTGTCGATCAGCGCCGCCGCATTGTCCTGCACATCGAAGATTTGCCCAATCTCCTCGATATCCTTGTATAAGCTGTCAAGCGTCGCGCCTTGCAAGCTGGTGCTGTTCACGAAGGTCGCGATTCCCAGGTCGTTCAGAGCATCTACCGAGCCCACGCCCCAATCCGCGTCTCCGAACAGTCCGCCGCGCCCGATAACGAGATCGGGATCGGCGCCAACGACCGGTTCTTTGCTGACATATCCTTCCGACAGCACCGGAATCTTGGCGAATTCCTCCGGGGAAACCTCAGGATCTCCCGCTCCGTTCAAGGCAGCTACGCCAACCAGCTTATCGGTCAGTCCCAGCTTGATAAGCAGCTCCGCAACCGGCTGCGTATTCGCTACAACCCGCTCCGGCGCTTTCTCGAAGGTTTGATTTTTCGCCTTCGGCTCTTCGGCGTCGCTATTCAACGTATAGTTCGAGATAACAAGCGGATAAACCGTCTTTCCGCCCGTTGCAGACTCTGTTGATTCTGGAGCGGCAGTTGTTCCTTCCGCAGCCGTCGGCGAAGTCGTATTCTCCGTATTCGTATTGCCGTTACTGTTGGACGAACATGCCGATGCCGCCAGACAGATCACGAGAAGCGCAATCATGACGAATGATTGATGAAGCCGATTTCTGTAACGCATAGCCAATAAAACTCCCTTTCTCTTATCCTGTTGGATTGTTTGTTATTGATAATGTTTATCATTATCACCGAACCACCTCCCTCTGTCAATAGGTTTACAAAATAATTGACAACGATTCTCATTATCGATTATGCTGAATGAGTCTTGATTTCTCTTGCTATTCGAAAGGATCTGCTGCTCCATGTCAACTGTTCAACCGGCTGCGAATCAGCCAGCCATTCGCAAGGAATCGCTTATCGCAAGCCGTACCGGCTTCCTGCTCTTCCAACTTGCTCTTATCGCTGTCGCGATCGCTTCAGTCGGCATTGCCGTCGCGCTCGGTCAGGTCGATATTCCCATTTCCGATTCTTACCGTATTCTGATTTATCAACTAACTGGCATTCAGATTGGCGATCCCCAGAGCCTGGTATCGGGGCCAAGCGCCAGCATTATATGGAATATACGCTTCCCGCGCGTCTTGCTCGCTTTGCTTGTCGGAGCGGGTCTCAGCATGTGCGGCACGATTATGCAAGCCTCCGTCCAGAATCCGCTGGCGGATCCGTATATTCTTGGCGTATCATCGGGCGCATCGCTTGGCGCAACCTTCTCCATCCTGATCGGCTTCGGCACAGCAGGCATACTCGGTCAACTCGGCCTTGCCTTCTGGGCATTCGCCGGCGCATTCGGCGCATCCTTGCTGGTTCTGATGCTGGCGGGTCTCGGCGGCAAGATGTCGTCGGTCAAGCTTGTGTTATCGGGGATGGTCATCAATGCGCTCTGTACCGCCTTTACCGACTTTATTATATATATTGCGAACAATGCCGAGGGCATCCGCTCCGTTACCTTCTGGTCGATGGGAAGCCTGGCCGCCGCGCAATGGGACCGGCTTCCGCTTGTCGCCGTTGTTACCGGCCTGGCCGTTCTATTATTTCTGCTGCAATTCCGAATTCTCAATACGATGCTGCTCGGCGAAGAAGCGGCCGTCACGCTAGGCGTTAATCTATTCGCCTATCGCAGAATTTATTTGATTCTTACTGCCGGCGTTACCGGCGTCCTGGTCGCCAGTTGCGGCACGATCGGCTTCGTGGGACTGATCATTCCCCATATCGTCCGGGGACTTGTCGGTTCCGATCATCGCCGGTTAATGCCAACCTCCATCTTGATTGGCGGCATCTTCCTCGTCTGGACGGATGTAGCCGCCCGCACGATCGTGCCCAAGTCGGAACTGCCCATCGGCATCCTTACAGCGCTAATCGGCGCGCCCCTGTTCATGTACATGCTGATCAGAAAAGGCTATGAATTCGGAGGGAAATAATATGGAACTGTCAGTAAAGGACTTATCGATCTCGATTGGCCGAGCGCATATCGTCAGAGACCTGTCTCTTCAGGTGGGAAGCAAGCAATTCGTCGGCCTCATCGGCCCGAATGGCTGCGGCAAGTCCACGCTGCTCAAGAGCATCTATAAGGTCCTGAAGCCGGATAGCGGCGAAGCGAAGCTCGCGGATATGAATTTGTTCCGCGCATCTCCCAAGGCGGTCGCGCAATTGATGGGGGTGGTCGGGCAATTCAATGAGCTTAGCTTCGACTTTACCGTCCGGGACATGGTCCTGATGGGAAGAACGCCGCATAAACGCATGCTGGATGCCGACAATGCCGCTGACCACGAACTTGTCGAGCGAGCGCTTCGACAAGTCGGGATGGATACCTATGCCGAGCGAAGCTTTCTCTCCCTGTCAGGCGGAGAGAAGCAGCGCGTCATTCTTGCCCGCACGCTTGCCCAGCAGCCGAAGTTTCTCGTGCTGGACGAACCGACCAATCATCTCGATATCAAATATCAGCTGCAAATTCTGAATATAGTCAGAGCCCTCGACATCGGCGTTCTGGCGGCGCTGCATGACCTCTCGCTGGCTGCGAAATATTGCGACTATCTGTATATCGTCAAAGGAGGCTGCATCGTAGCGGATGGCGTTCCGCGCGACGTCATTACCAAGAAAATCGTCGCGGATGTATTTGAAGTCGATTGCGAGGTATATACCAATCCCGTCAACGGTGAGCTCGCCATTGCTTATTTGACCGAGGCCTCGTCCCTAACCTAACTGCATGTTCATCGCGCCTGAGCTAAAGGGATAGCTTATACAGGCTGAACAAGTATAATTAATACCCGCATCACGGCTGTCCGGCTGCTTTTATCGGCACCCAAATCTCACTTCTATAGTTCGGAGACGACGTATCCTTCCCCTCGTTCCACAATATCTCCGGACCTTCGGCAATTTCATAATTCGAGGATGGGAACCATTCGGAGTAGATGCGTCCCCAAATATTTTGAAGTGTTGCCGGGAACGGTCCGACTGCTTCGAACACCGCCCATGTCGATGCCGCTGCCTCCAGCTTCGCAAACTCTTCCGAGCCTTCCTCCGTTGTGGCAACCCCGATATAATGATCAAGCTCGCCCTTCTCTTCCATTCTGCCTTCCGAGAAATTGGCGGAAGCGCTAATGATGCCCTTTGGCTCCACATTCGACATGCCTTTCAGTTTCGCAATTCGATCCTCCCTCAAGCTTCCCCACATCGCGGCAATCTCCGGATTCACGCCTTCAAATACGATGGGAACCCTCTTCATCAAGCCGACGATATGAAAGGCTTCCTTCTCTACGATCCGATAATTCATTTCGCTTCCTCCTTGAATGGTTAATTGGAAGGTCATCATGGGGTAGGCTTTCAAAGCATGCTTGCTTGATCTGGCTTCAGACGGCGTAACGCCATGCAGCTGTTGGAAAGCCCGCGTGAACGCATCCGGCGAGCTATAGCCGTATTTGACCGCAATATCGATGACCTTCGTCTCGCTGCCTCGCAGCTCGAAAGCCGCTTGAGTGAGCCGTCTCCGGCGGATATATTCGGATAGCGTAACGCCCGCGAGAAACGAGAACATCCTCGTAAAATGATACTCCGAGCAGTGCGCCCTGCGTGCTGCCTCCTTCATATCGATCTCGCCTGCGAGACTTTCTTCAATATAATGCATCGCCTCATTCATAGCCTTCAGCATTGCCATTGTCCCCGACCTCCTTGCCATTACATTAACAGGAATCTTTGAAGCGCATCCGACTTTCCATGCACGAATGCGCAGGGTGACGGTTTGCTTATCCATCCAAGCTGCTTCGTTTCCTAATTATATCCCAAGCTGCGAAAATGATTGAACAAGCGTATAAAAAGCCGCCTTCCGCATGCTTTGCAGCATGCGAAGACAGCTCTCGTTAAACTTTATTACGCGTTCATGTGACTTATTCCAGCCGAATATAATACAAATTCGTCACATCATCCTTGGTAATCGTATGCGAACCTGCCGCAAGCGAAGCGGTGACGATGCCGTCCGTCATGGCGTAGCTTGTTCCGTCGATCTTGATTTCCGTACCGTCAGCCGTATTGAAGACCAGGGTTAAAGCCGCAGCTTCCGTAGTCGTAAAGGCAATACTGGTCGTGCTTTCGATTTTCAGACATTGCGTTAACGTCAATCCTTCATATACCACGGTTCCCTTCGAGGTAGAGAGATTCCCCTGAATATCGAAGAAATCGCTGTCCTTTCCATCTGCAGTAAAGTTCTGCACAACCACGCCAGTCGGACTGGAGGTTGGCGTCGGTGTTGCAGTAGGCGTTGCGGTCGGTGTTGCGGTCGGTGTTGGTGTTGTAGTCGGCGTCGGTGTTGGCGTCGGGTCCGGGTTTGAAGCCGAGCCCGACAGGTCTGCGCCAAGATTCTCGCCGCCCACGCCGGCGCCCAACAAATCGCTGCCCGATGCCAGCTTCAAGAAGTTGCCCAGATTCGGCGAGCCGTCCGCGTTGCGGGTTATCGTCGGCGTCAGGCTGACGAAATCCGCTGAGCTGGCTTCGAGTCCGTCCGTGTTCGTGCTTTCGCCATTTTTCCACCAGACGTTTGAGTTCCCCACATCCGTGCCGCTGGTCTTATCGCTCGAAGATGCGATATAAGAGAGATTGTTCGTGAACTGATGCGAGCCGCTGTCGAAGGCAAAGTTGCTGCCTTGATCCTGGCCATTATCATAGGAAGTATTATTGATCAGCGTGATGGAACCCGGATTGCTGTTGTAGGTGAAGCCATGCTTCTTATTAGCGTACGCCACCGAGTTAATGACAGTGTGGTTCACCGCTATTTTATCGCCCCCAAGCTTGAAGCCGTTGCCATCGCTGTCCGTCGTTGTGCTGCCCTCCGATGTTTGGCCGTTATGATGCGCCACGCTGTTCATGATGGTCACTTCGCCGATAGGACCGGTTTCGGATTTCGTGTATAGATCCCAGCCGTCATCGGTGTTATAAGCCGAGATGCAGCCGTCGAATACGTTGCCGGGGCCGATCGTCAGCTTGGCTGCAAAGCCGTCCGCATCTTCGCCGTTATCAGGGTCATAATTGTCATGCGAGTAAGAATTAATAATTTCGTTGTAGCTCGGCCACTCGCTAATATCGTCTAGCGATGAGGCATAACGGCTGATCTGCAGCCCTGTATCGCGATTATGATGGGTTTCCACATCCTCGATGCGATTATAATTGCCTCCGATAAAGACACCGTTATCCCCCGCTCCCTTGACCTCCAGTCCCTTGATCAGCCAATAGCTGCCCCAAATTTGCAGTCCTCTGGCCGTGCTGTCGAAGGGCTCGGCGAAAAAGTCCAGAACCGGGTTCTCGTCGCCGTAGGCAACCAGGCTCTTGCGATTGCTGGTCGAGCTGCCGTTGTTGTCATAGTTGATAATGACGGTGGAATCGAACGTATAGGTGCCGCCGCGCATATAGATCGTGCCGCCATCGGCTACGCGGGTTATGGCTGCTCTTAGCGTGATCGGGCTGCCAATCGAAGTTCCGTCATTGCTGTCCGATCCGTTCGGAGCGACATAGAGCGTTCCGGACACCGGAGCCGGAGTTGCAGTTGGCGCTGATGTCGGCGTTGCGGTCGGTGCTGCCGTTGGCGTTGGTGCCGGCGTTGCGGTCGGGGCCGGAGTTGCCGTCGGCGTAGTCGTTGGCGCTGATGTCGCTCCTCCTTCAACTGCTACCTTCATATAGTAGAGATTGATGCTGTCGTCCTTGGTAATGGTATGCGCGCCGGATTCCAGCGAGACGCTCACAATGCCGTTCGTCATCGCGTAGCTTGTGCCGTCAACCTTAATTTCTTTGCCGTTATCCGAATTGAATACCAAGGTTAGCGTTGAAGCCGCGTCAGTCGTGAACGCAATACTTGTGGAGCTCTCAATCTTCAAGCATTGCGTAAGCGTCAAGCCATTGTATTGCACCGTACCTTTAGAGGTGGACAGGTTGCCTGAAATCGTGAAGAAGTCGCTTGATTTGCCATCCGTGGTAAAGTTCTGAATATATTCTCCGGCCGTCGGGGATGAGGATTCCGTTGGCGAAGGAGTTGATGTTGCCGTTGGGTCAGGCGTCTGAGTCGGCGTTGTGGTCGGAGCCGGCGTTTCCGACGGGTCGACCGGATCAGTCTGCTCCGAGTTCCCCCCAACGGAGACAAGCGAGGTTGTATAATTCTGAATTTGCGACATGAGCGCCGCATTCAGCGCATATGAAGTGTCGTCCACTAAATCATTGAATGTCCATGCGAAGTCGCCGCCCTCCAGACGTCCGGCATTCGCCGTAACAACTTGCTCCACGTTGCTTACGCTGTCAACATCAGCAGCATCTACTCCTGTATCGACACTGGTGTCAAAGTTGTTATAGGCGGTTCCGCCTTCTAATGCTTTATAGGAGCTTGGAACGGTTTCATTTCGTGATGATGCCAGGTAAGCATCGAAGGAAGTGGCGTTAGCCGAAGTCGTTCCGTCATTGGAGTTGGCGTAAATCAAGCTTGCGGCATCAACAACAATATTGTTGTAGGCCTTGATCATGCCTCCGTCTTCGCCCGAGAAGGTGCCGTCTCCCAAGGCGTCAGTGCCTTGCAAGGAACTCATCATCGGATTTTTCGTATGCCGGAAGTAATTGGATTCTACAAAGGCGGATGCTCCTGTCGTGACGCCCACGCCGTATTTTGAAATGCCATCATAGAAGTTATTGTACACATGGACAGAGGCTACTCTGATGCGGGGATGACGGGAGTCCGAATGATCGAACCAGTTGTGATGGAAGGTGACAAAAAACTCTGAAGATTCGCTGAGACCGACCAATGAAGATTTCCCTGAATCCCAATAGTGATTATACGATATCGTAATGTAGGTCGAGCCCTTCTTCAAGTCTGTAGAGCCGTCGCCCTTGGCTTGGTCGGAATCTCCCCCAGCCGTTCCGTAGAAGATGTCATTATTATGCACCCAGACATTCACATTGCCCGTATCCATCGATACGCCATCGTCCGGGAACAGCATCAATCCCAGATTTCTTACCTCAACATTGCCGGTGTAGCGCAGCAGCAGTCCCCAGCCATAGGCATAAGCATCGTCTCCGATGCCTTCAAGCGTCATGTTCATTTCGGAATAATTGTTCTTGCCTTTCACTTGAAGATAGCCGCTGCTGTTGAGTTGACCGCTCATATCATCATCGGTCACTTGCCCTATGAAACGAATCGCCAGAGGCGTTGTGTCGTAACCCTTCTGTCTCAAGGCCATAATATCCCCCAGCCCGACTGCCGTTTGCAGACTGCCCGAGCTGTTGACCTTCACATCAAGCGTAACCGTCTGCGCCGTTTCGGATGTGATGTACAAAACCTGAGCGCCTGCCTTGAGCGTTCCATTATCATTGTAGGCGCCCGAACCGGTGCCGTATTGCGAATCCTCCGAAAAGGCGAATCCGGATCTGTCATAGGCCGATACGGATATAGAACCCGTCACCGCGCTGGCTGTTGAACCGTCTGACAGCATCGCTTCAACCTTCATGACATAGCTTCCTGCCGCAAGTCCCACAGCATCGGCCCTCCAATAAGAAGGATATTGCCGAATAAGCTCGCTGTCGAGCTGCTGATACTGAGAGTCCGAAGCGCTTGCCGGCTTCACATATACATTATATCCCTCCGAGCTGCTTACTGGCGACCACTCCACATACGCCGTTTCGAACCAGCCTCCGCTGTTCGTAATCGACAGATCGGCGGCATGCGCGGTCGGATTAGCCAAGCTGCTGACAATCAAAGAAAACGCAAGAGAAAACAATACGACAATACTGGCTGCCTTTGTTGCCCTTTTTCCCACTTCAATCCCTCCTGAGTTCGATTTGAAGCAAACTTCATTGCATTGGTCCAGATGAAACGGTTACGCCGTCCTTATGCGGCGGGGATGCGTTTCATTTCGGAGTACAAAAACGTAGCAGCCTCTCTCACCTCCTGTTCAAAAACTTCGCCCTGTCCATCGTTGCGCGCTTTTGCTCGTGAGGTATGAAGCCCAGGAGGGGTCTCTAACGTTATCAGCTTACCAGAAATGTAAGCGTTTCCGAAACAATCATTTACTCATATTTCCAGATCCCGGCAGCGTATCTGAGCTAATGATTATTGGGCCAAGGAATGACACCGGGGGAGAAATACTTGCTCCGACTTGGCAGCGGCAAGACAAAAACGTCAGTTCTACCAACTCAGCAGCAGCAAGACATAGCGCCACTTACTCCAGCCAGGCAGCAAGACAAAAACCGCTTTGCAGCCTGCCGCAACTTCCGCCCTGTCCATAACGTCTACATGATAAATGCATTGGATGTATGTGGATACGATAAAGGAGCGTGAAAACAATGAAGAAATTCCTGCTCGGATTTCTGTGCGGAATGGCCGTATTAGTCGCAACAGCTGCTTCAACATCGGATGAGATCAAAGCATTGATCAGTTCGACAACCGTTTATTTTCATGTGAACGGGGAAATGCATTCGCTCGATTCCTCCGGGGATCAAGCCTTGAATTACAAGGGACGGATTTATATTCCGTTGCGACAGTTCACGGACGAAGTCGGCGGAGCGATTCACTACCAACAAGATCAGAATGCCGTGGATGTCTATCTCGCAGACCAGCATGACCTGAGTTTGCAAGATAAAGATGATTACGTGCGTATGGGGTATGTCGAGACTAAATTCGCAGAACTAGGGGATCCGTCTGCTGTAACGGGCATCATTAAATTCAACAAGGCTATCCCTTCGAATAAACAAATCGTCATCGCCATTCTCAATCAGAACGGCGAGCAGGCTGCCGTAACCGAGCCAATCCGGCTGCTTCGCCAGAAGGTTTCCCAATCACCTGCGGGAAATATAGCTTCCTTCGAAGCTTACTTCCCCTATATGGAGGCCATCCCGTCTTACCAGCTTCAGATTCAGCTCGTAGACAAGACCGAATGGAACTATTCTCAGGTAAATGGCAACTTGAACGGAGCAGGAGGAATTAACGGTTATCCTCTCGCAATGGCTCTTTTTACAGATGTCTGGGGGAAGAAGGGCAAGCCATTTCCACTCGAAATCTATTTATTAAACGTGAGCGATGAAGAGGTGACCGTATCAAAACCTGTTGTATTCGAAATCGCCATTACTCAAAATATCGAGGGCGTCTATCAGCCTGTTCGAACATTGAAATCAAGCTCCTTTAGCGGGGCGATCCCATGGAAGCAAGGCGCCGCTATGACAACTCTTATCTGGGATCAGAAGGATGACAACGGCGCCTTGGTTCCGCCGGGCGAATACCAGGCAGAGATCGTATTGCCCGGGTCAGCAGAGGGTTATTCGGGGAGCAATTCCAATGAAGAAAATACATTTACGATTCCAAGTTCAATGAAGACGCGCATTCCCTTATTTATTGAATAGTGAGGGGAAGCCCGGGCCCACCAAGGGGTTTCCCGCGAATACGCTGGGATTTCCCCTGCGAATCCGCATAGTTCGGCTCAAAACGCAAGCAGGGGACCACTGTCCAAACATCGGTCCCCTTTCTTATGGAAGGAATGAACGCTTGCAACTGTAACGGACATTTTCGACCTTTAGAAGCTCGTATGAGCCTGCTCAGAATTTTAACGGACATTTGATCCGCTTAGCGGATGAATAGGGTTGACTATGCGTTCGAATTGATCGCTAAGGTGACCAAATGTCCGTTAGAGTAAATAGGCAGCGAAAAAAGCAGTTTAAGGCGACCGAATGTCCGTTAGAGCAGGTGGCTGTTTTCCAAGGACGCCGTCAGGCGTTTTTCTCAACTTTTCTTAACGATAGACTCTTACCTCGACTACTCCTGCATAAGGAGAGCCATTAACCGCTCCAAATTGCAAACGCAACGCGTCTGTCTCCACTTGCTCAGCAAGCTGAATGATATTTTTTCGTTTGCGGTTGTTTGTAATCGTTGCCGCAACCCGCCAACTGCCATCCGCTTCCCGAATTTCAACCTCATAATCCTTAAGCAGCTCCGGAATAATCTCGAACGGCGTTCTCAGAAAATGCAAATTATTCAAATACTCGTTCACGTCGTCGTTCAGAATGACATGCACCTCGCGAATGCTGACCGGGCTGTCCCAATCCAGCCTCAGCCATTCCGCCTTGCCCTCTTCCATCCGCCCGGATAACCATTGATTGGGACCGGCGAACGGCCTTCGGTATCCATTAATGATTTGCCTCGGAGCAAAGGCTTGCGTCTCCGGGTATATCCTGCAATGAAACAATCGGCGACTTACCGGCTTCATGCTCC
This sequence comes from Paenibacillus sp. HB172176, assembly GCF_011947265.1. Lineage (GTDB taxonomy): Bacteria > Bacillota > Bacilli > Paenibacillales > Paenibacillaceae > Pristimantibacillus. The sequence goes on along the minus strand of NZ_JAATHD010000001.1, from coordinate 491,087 downwards.
ATTGCAGCACCCCTTGCGTCTCCTCCTTCTCCTCCAGCAAATCCCGCCCGGCTCCAGCCCCAGAGGCTTGACGCACGAAGGCCAGCATGCCTGCATGCGGCTCGCAGGACAGCCGCAAGCTCAGCTTCGCATTCGCCTTGATGATCAGGAAGGCATTCTGCGGCATGTCCGGGCTCCATGGGAGAATCAGCCTCGCCCACTGCTCTTCTCCACGCTCGACCTCGACGGAGGCTGACAAAATCATCGTATGCGGAACATAATTCTCTCCTCTGCCCGTATTCCATAATTCGGCTTCCAGCACAGTCGCTTCATCCGCATCCAACCGTATATCGATATGCGTAACGAGCGGGTTAACAGGAAACAACATGGCGACGTCGACGCACAAGCGAAAGGCTTCGCCTTCCCCAGCCACCTCCATGCGCGCGCAATAAGAGGATGCGCTCACTCGGGCCGAGGCCGCCAGATCTTCCTCATCCCGATTGGCTATGCCGATCAGCGAAGCGTCCTGTTTCAGCAGCGTTTGTTGAAGCTCCCGTATATGCTGCTCGTACAGCTGACGCGGCCTTGCTTGCTTCTCGACGCACAAGGCCGCAGCCGTGCCGGCCGCCTCCCCCATAATCGCGCAAGTCGCCATAACCCTCGTCGTTCCGAACGCGATATGCGTAGCGCTTATGTTGCGACCCGCGAACAGAAGATTATCCACGTTGACGGAATATAGACTTCGGAACGGAATCGAATAGATCCCGTCCGGGTGAAAATGTCTGGAGCCGCCGGTAGACGCGTACATGCCCTGGGGAGGATGAAGATCAATGGACCATCCTCCGAACGCAATCGCGTCGGGGAAATCGGTTTGTTCGATCACATCGTTCTGATTCAGCATATAATCTCCGACGAATCTGCGATATTCTCGCTTGCCGGGCACAGCGCCCACCCATTCCAGCGTAAGGTTGGCCGCCTCGAATTGACCCGAGTTCTTAATATAATCCCAGATGCCGTAGATTGCCGACCACAGCTCATCGCGAATGGATTCATTGTCGTGAACAGTATCCCATTCTCCTCCCCATTCGATCCACCAATAATGGCAGCCGGAGTCGCCGCTGCGAATGACTCTCTTGATCGGAATGGAGGTTTCCTCGATACGCTTCGCAAAGCTGGGCCGCACGAATGTGACCGGCTCTCCGGTATCCTTGGTATAGAAAAAAATCGTGCTTCCCAGCGTCAAGTCGTCGGCAATCTCCGGGGCCAGATTTTCGTTAAATTCGCTTGCGGCCTCCCGCCCGATGCGATATTCCGCTCCGGCCAAACAGCCTGCCAAGCCATCTCCCGTGCAATCGATGTATACCTCGCTTTCAAAGCTCAGCTTGCGCTCCGACCCGGACATCCAGCCCGATGCGAGCGTTATTCTTCTTCGTCCATTCTCCAGTGGAAAAGCCGTTATATCCATAATTTCCGTATTCAGGAACAAGCTGATCCCCGGCTCGGCTTTCACCGCCTCAAGCAAGATCAAATCCCATATATAGGGATTCCCTTGCGGATTTCGGTATTGATTCTCCAGATACAACTCGCCCATGATGCCCGTCTCCCGCGCATAGCGGTTCACACCCGTCGCGGACGCCCCGCTGACCCATACTCTGATCTCGCTGCTGGAATTGCCGCCAAGCACGGGCCGGTTCTGGACAAGCGCGACGCTGCGGCCCAGTCGGGCTGCGGCAATCGCCGCGCATATGCCGGACAATCCGCCGCCCGCGACTGTAATATCCTTCTTGATTCGCTCTTCTCTCATATTGCCCGCTCGATTTCGTTCATAATTTGCTCATGCAGCTTATGCACCCGCGGAAGGGCATCCGGAGACAGAGGAGGGAGCGGCAGTCGCGGCGCGCCGCAATCGATGCCTCTCATGCGCACAAGCTCCTTCACCGTGCCGAACAACCCGAGCGCCCGAATTTCCGTAATGACGCGGTTGACAATAATCTGCCAATGACGCGCTTCTTCAATATTCCCATTGCGATACGCCCGTTCAATGGCCAGGAACAATTCGGGCATAGCGCCATAGGTTCCGCCGATGCCGCCGCTCGCTCCCATGACCCGGCCCGCGAGATATTGCTGATCCGGTCCGTTATATACCGCGAACGCCTCCCCGCCGACGGCCTTGAATTGCTCTAATTCATAAGTGCTGAAGCTGGTTGTCTTAATCCCGATCAGCCGCTTGTCCGCGCATAACGACGACAGAAATTCGGGACTTACCGCAAAACCCGTCGAGGCCGGCACATTATAAATAATAAAGGGCAAGGCGCAGCTGTCCATAATCGCTTGCCAGTGGCTTCTCACCGCCGCCTCCGTGTACCCGTAGTAGAAGGGCGGCACGGCGGAGACCGCGTCCGCCCCCGCCTTCTCCGCATGCCCGGCAAGCGCCGCGCCCGCATCCGTCGTCATCGCTCCGACATGGGCGATAATCGGAATCTCACCGCCGCATTCGCCGATGACAGCTTCCAGAACCGCCTGGCGTTCTTCCACGGATTGCAGCAGACCCTCGCCCGTTCCGCCTCCCACATATAGTCCGTTTACACCTTTGTCTACGAGCCATCGCGCCAGTCCTGCCGCCGTCTCGGGAGCGACGCGCCCCCGATCGTCATAGCAAGAGTTCATCGCGACGATGACGCCTTCCATCTTCTTAGCGTTCATTTCCCTCACTGTCCTCTCCCTCGATGTCGCTGGCTCTTCCTCATACATCGGATTCACCTAATAAATGACAATATCATCCATAAGAGCGATCCCTTGCCCCGCTCCCGTGCTATTCAAGCGAATATTCGACAGCTCGGTCACAGCATGACGGAACGCCAGTTGATCGCCGACCTTGACATTGTCGATATAGATGTCGAAGGTCTGGGCCGCCATATCCGCGACAAGCTTGAGCCCGTACCAAGCATTGGCGTTATAAGAGGAATAGATGACGGTCTTGATTCCGCCGTCATACGTATAGATATCCCCATTCCCGTCGAAGGCGACCGTTACGCCGTTAACCCCGCTTCCGCTCCGCAGGCTGATTCCGAATACGCCTGTCGTTTGCCCGGCGAGCGCATTCAGCGCCAAGGTGGTCGTGCCGTCCTTCGCCTCGAAATCCGAGACCACCTCTACCAGCTGAGATGAGCTCGTATCCTCGAGCTTCAAGCTCTTGTCCGGCGCGCCCGTCAGCATGATCGTTCCGACATCGCCTCCGGCCGTGCCCTCTGTCCAGCCCGACGGCACAGCGCCCGCCGCCGTCCCGTCGAAGTCCTCCTGCAAGCGCCAGAGCATATCCTTCCAGGCGATTTCGTACCGCACGATATTCGGTTTATCCGACGAGCTTCCTTTTTGATACGTAATGATATCCAGATACATGACGCCGCTTTTCTCGATGAAATACGATTCCGCGTAATACGAGTCGGATGCAGAGAACGTATTGCTGTCGATCTCCACGCTCGTCTCCAAGGCAAGCGTATCGGGATTGAGCTTATACAATTTCAGATGCGTGACGGAGCCTTCGATGTTGCGGCATAGCAGATAATAATCGCCATCCTTCACGAATAGCTTCGGTCGGCCGATATAATCGATCTCCTCGTACGCGGCCGACAAATTCAATTCGGACACAAGGTTGAACGCCGCGTCCGTTCGGAACAATTTCGTCGTGTGATCGTCTCCTCTGGTCATAATCAAATAGCCGCTGCCGTATTTCTCAAGTGAGCTTTCATTGAACGCAAAGCCGAATTCCATGTTCAAATTTTTTACGTAGCTCCAGGTTGCGCCGCTGTCCTCCGTCTTGAGAACATGAACGGCGCGGCTGCCGCCGGTCAGCTCCGGGAAAGACATCGCCAGCACGTACATCGTGCCGCCATCGTTATAGCCGTCGAAGAAATAACCGTATTCGTAGGCGCCGACTTGAGGAAATTTCCCCTCGTCGCTGAAGGTGACTCCGTCGTCGGTCGATTTGAACATCTCGACGCCCAATCGATTCTTCGTTCCCCCGTCCTGCTGATCCACGAAATTGTACAAATCCCCGTTCGGCATCGGAATAAGCTCCGGATTCTGATTTATAACACCTGGGGAATGATCCGTAACCGTTCGGCTCACGCTGCCTGTCGAAGGATTATAGATCATTGTCTCCAGGGAAGCCTCCGACTCCATATAATGGGCATCGCCGCGTTTGTAGGACACGATCACCGACTCATCGCTGATTCGCTCGATCGTGGGGAAAGCAAGGTAAGCGTCCACTCCCAAGGGATCCGCATCGAACAAGGTTTGCAATTGAATGTCGCCGGGCTCGAAGCTTGCCGGCAAGGTCCGGAGCTTCGAGAGCGGCGGCAAATCTCCTTCCGGGACGAATGCTATCGCATCCGCTCCAACGTAGCCGTCGGCGTCGTTGGTCAGCTCCACATAACCCGCAGTTCCCACTGCGAAATCGAAGGTGCCGAGCAGATTCCATTGCGAGCCGTTGGCGGTTTGATCCATCGTCATCGAAGAGGTTCCGCCATCATACGCAATTGAAAGCGGAGCATCTGTCGCTCGATTGGAATAGGCGGGATACCAGATATACACATCATATTGCCCGGCCTCGGACAGATCCGGCGTCCACCTGGCCTTCGAGCTTCCCGAGCCGCTGCTTGCATAGCGGGAATCCGAGCCGTATTGTCCCGTTAGACCGCTTGTCGTCCATGCTCCCGTCTCCGAATACCCCGCGTCCCGATTGTCGATAACCGAGCCAGCCGCCCATACATGGGACGGAAGCAGCAGCAAGAGAGCGAAGAGCAACGCTCCCGCGGCCGCAAGTCCATACCCCTTTCTCATACTAGTCAAGTTCATATCAGGCAAGTCTCCTTCATTCGAATTTGCATGCCAACACTACCGATGCGATTGATAGTATTCGTTATACTCCTGCGTGACTTCTTCCCAGCCGCTGGCGTACACCTTGTCGAGGAACTCGTCCCAGGCCGACAGCGGAAGCTCGCCGAATATAATCTGGGCGACAACCTCCACGAATTCCTTCGTATAAATATCCTTCTTGTAAAATTCGGTCTGCTTGTCCGATACGAGGCCAAGCAAGCCGTCCTGCTGATAATTGTCGTTCACGTAGCTTACGCTTTTGTCCAGCCATTCCTTCTGATACGGATAAACCTCTGGCACGAGCTTCTTCAACCACAGATCCTCGTCATTCGGACGGCGGAACATCATCAGGTGGCCGATCCACTTGGAGAAATTGCCGTATTCGGGCTCCAGCTTCACCATTTCACCATTCTCCTGCTTGTATTGCACCCCTTCCACGCCATTCTTAAGCACATTCCAGCCTTCGTCGCCAAGCATCCAGTCGAATACGCGGATAATCTCCTTCTCCTTGCCCTTGGCCTTGTTCGTCAACGCCCATGCGTTGTATACGCCGGAATTCGTCAGAATCAGCTTCTCGTCCTTGTAGGCCTCCGAATCCGGAGCTGTCGGGAAATCCACCAGCTCGATTTCCGCTTCCGGCTGAATATTCCGAATAACATTCAGATAGCTGTCCAGCTTGCCGGCGAACATGCGCATAGCCGACGTCACGCCCCGATTGAATTTATCCTCCTTGGCAGCGATGCCCTTGTTCGTGATCATATCAGGATCCATGGACTTATCCTCGACCAGCTCCCGGTAAAATTCGAGCGCATTCTTGAAGCGTCCGTCCTTGGCGAATACGCCGTAGAACACGCCGCCTTTGCCGTCGTCGTACCACTGCTTGTCGGCATGCCAGGCGCGAGCGAAATATTCGAGATTAATCGTGCCGTTCATGGACATCATCTCGTTCGATTCCGTAATGCCGTAGGTGTCCGCCTTGCCGTTGCCGTCCGGATCTCCGGTCGCGACTGCTTTGAAGAACTCCCTCCAGTCGTCGATCGTCTCCGGCGTTTCCAGGTTCAGCTTATCCAGCCAGTCCTTGCGAATGCCCATGAAGTCCTCTCGCACAATCGTGGAGCGGGGAATCATATAGATGCTGCCATCCTCCTCGCGGACGGATTCCAGCGAAGCGGGGTTGGTGTATTTCATCAGATTCGGCGCATCCTCCAGATAATCGTTCAGCGGCAGGAGTACGCCGTTCTTCACCATCTCCTCATACATATTGTCCGCTGGAGGATTCATAATGATCACCTCCGGATAATCGCCGGAAGCCATCAGCACGTTGCGCTTCTCCCATACGTTGGCAATAGGCACGGCATTCCAGGTAATATCCGCATTCGCCTTCTCGTTGATTTCATCTACCCATGGATTATTCTCCGGCGTGAATTCGGAGCCGGCCCTAAGCAAAATTTCAAATTTTACCGGCTTGGCCGAGCCGTTGCCGCCCTCCTCCTTGCCGCTTGCATTCGCGTTGCCCCCATTGTTGTCCGATGCGCCGCTTTGCGAGCAGCCAAGAACGGTCGTGCTCATCATGACGATCGTTAAAGCCATGCCAATCCAGATGGACCCTTTTCTTCTCATGCGCGGACTCTCCTCTACTTATCGATTTATATATCAACCCGGCTCTGTCCTCTGCATGCCGAACATCGCCGGAGAGATATCGAAGCTATTGCTTGACGGCTCCCAGCATAATGCCCTTGATGAAATATTTCTGCATGAACGGATACGAGAACAGAATCGGCAGAATGGCGACAATAATCGTAGCGCTCTGCATCGTCTTCGGATACATCTTCTCCGTCGCCATCGGATCCGAGCTTGCGAACAAATCCGAATTCTCCGTAATGATTTCCCGAAGCAAGATTGTCATCGTCCAGTTCGAGCGATCGTTCAGATAGAGCACCGCCTCGAAAAACCGGTTCCAGTTCGCCACCCCGTAGAACAGGCTGACCGTAGCCATTAACGGCAACGAGAGGGGGATGATGATTTTGAACAAAATGTACATATGGCCCGCGCCGTCGATCTTGGCGGATTCCTCCAGCGCATCCGGAATCGTCTCGAAGAAGGTTTTGACGATAATGAAGTTGTAGGTACTGATCAGCAGCGGCACAATAACCGCCCACAGAGAGTTGTACAGATGCATCCCCTTCACTACGAGAAAGGTCGGAATCATGCCTCCGCTGAACAGCATCGTGAATATGATGAAGAACATGACCAGCCTTGAGCCGCGAATCTTCGATTTTGCCAGCGGATACGCCGTCAGCACGGTAACGGCGACATTAAGCAGCGTACCGACTAGCGTAATGAATATCGTATTGCCGTAGCTCGATAGGAGCAGCGGATTCGTAATAATCTGGCCGTAAGCGCTCAGATCGAAATCAATCGGGAAAATCATGAGCGGATTGCTGACATAACCCGAATAGCTGCTTAAGGAGATTGCCGCCACGTTAAGCACCGGATACAGCGTAATCACGCCTAACAGAATCAGAAAACAATAATTGCAGACATCAAAGAAACGGTCGCCGATTGAGCTGCGAATGCGCATTAGAATATCCCCCTTTCCCCGAATCTGCGCGCCACGGCGTTCGCGATTAGCAGCAGCGAAAGGCCGATTGCCGACTTGAACAAGCCCACCGCGGTCGAGAAATCATATTGGGCCTCGATCAAGCCCGTGCGATAAACATAGGTTTCGAAGACATCCCCGACCTCGTAGACAAGCGGATTGCTGAGCAGAAAAATTTGCTCGAAGCCATTGTCCATCACATGGCCGATCTTGATCAGCAGCAGCACAATAATCGTGCTCTTCAGCCCCGGCAGCGTCACATGCAGCATTTGATGAATCCGGTTGGCCCCGTCCATTCGCGCCGCCTCGTAGAGCTGCGGATCGACGCCGGTCAAAGCGGCCAGGAATATAATTGTATTCCAGCCCATGCCATGCCATAAATCCGACAGAACGATAATCGAGCGGAAGTAGGATTTCTCTGCCAGGAAATTAATCGGATCTCCTCCGAACGATTCAATCACCATGTTCACCACGCCCGAGGAAGGCGAGAGGAAATTGATGACCAGACCCGAGATAACGACCCAGGAGAGAAAGTAGGGAAGATAGATAACGGTCTGAATCGTTCCCTTAAAGGCCATCTTGCGAACCTCGTTCAACAGAATCGCCAGCAGAATCGGTACAGGAAAGTTGAACACAATCTTATAGAAGCTGATTAACAAGGAATTCCGAAATACTTGATAGAAATCCTCATTCGCGAATAAATCTCTGAAATGCTGCAGTCCAATCCATTCGCTCCCTGTCAAGCCGCCGAAAATGCTGTAATCCTGAAAAGCGATCATAATGCCGTACATCGGCAAATAATGAAACAGAATATAGTAGAGAATTCCCGGCGCCAATAGGAGATAGAGCGATTTGTTGGCGCGCATATGGGCCAAGGTCCCTCCCTGCCTGCCTTCCGTCCGCCGCCGATTCCATGCGAAGGCCGCTTTCTTCATTCCCGCTTTTTCCGTCAAAGCCATTTCCATCACCCGTTTCCGAAGACTCAACATGCCTGATTCGTTGTTTGTGACTTAAGTATAAGCCGCCCGGCCCGGGGCTGAAAACGACATGAACTTGCGATATCGTTCGCAAATATAGCCAGATGGCGCGAGCCTTTCGATGCTCGCTACTGTAAAATCGCCTCCAAGGTTCGAAATCTTGCAAGCTTGTCCGAATATTTGGTCAATTGGGCATTATTCCTGCCAGATGGTTGTTCACTGTCAAAAATCGACGTTATAATTGAAGATAATCAGCAGAAGGCGAGGGAGAGCATCATGCGATACTCCGTTCTTATCGTAGACGACGAAAAGAAGATCAGAGAAGGTCTCATGCGCCATGTCGAATGGAATGCCCTGCACTTTCAAGCTCCCCTCCAGGCCTCCGAGGGACTGGAAGCTCTTGAATTGATGAAAACCCATTCCGTCGACGTTCTGATTACCGATATCAGAATGCCGATGATGGACGGCTTGCAGCTCATCGAGCAAATCACTCGCATGAGGCCGGAGATCTCTATTATTCTATTAAGCGGCTTTCGCGATTTCGATTATGCGAAGCAAGCGATGGCATTCGGCGTCAAGCATTACTTGACCAAGCCGACCGATCTTGGGCAGCTCAACAAAGCATTGATGGAAGTTGCGTCAGAGCGCGATAGTCGGCTTCTTCAGCAGACGCAGATGAAAACATTCGAGGAAAAATACATGGACGCCGTCGATCTGCTGTTCGAGCAATTTCTGGAGGAGCTAATTTTCGGCAACGGCTGCAGCCCGGAAGCCGTTCAGGAGTTTTTGTTCGAGCATCGCATCGAGCTGCCTTACAGCCGCTATTGCGTCATGACGCTCGCCTCCATGCCGCATTCGCTTCCGGCCAACGACAAGCTGACCGCATTTCGCGGCATCCGCAATTTGCGCGGCAGCCTGCAGCGGTTTTCCATAGCCGTGTTCCCCTTCACTCTCAAGCAAGAAGAGGATATCCATCTCTTGTTGAACTATAATGAGGGGGGGCAACGGGATGAAGCTGTTCGGCATCTCCTGCAGACGCTGTCCCCCGCCGATCCGCATCCCCCTGTTTTCTTAAGCGATGCCTTCCTGTCGCTCTCCGATCTCCAACAAGGCAGTCGTCAAGCACTCGAGCGCAAACGGGCCGGAACGGCGGCTCAGGCTGAGACAGAAGCTCAGGCAGCCTTCCCGCCTCAAGCTCAGACACCGGCATTCGAGCGCTTCTCCGCTCCCACTCATCCGCGAAGTCTGGATCAAGAAATTATCCGCTGCATGCTGGCGGGGAAAGCTGACGAGACGGAGCAAGCGGTTGCGGCACTGTTCGCTTATCTGAAGGCCCACCATGCCTCAATCGAAATCCTCCGTCAGGGCATGAGAAACGCAATGCTGGCCGTACAAGCCTCTGTGGAGAACTTTCAAAGCAAGCCACTGGGAAGCTGCGATGATCTATCCCGATCATTCCTGCAATTGGATGATGCGCACGACCCATCCGAGATGGAGCGGCAGCTCAAAGCAGCGGTCCTCGCATGCGCCTTGCGGCTCAATCAAAGCAAGAGCTCAATGAGCCATAAATTCGTCGCGCAAATCAAAAGCTATATCGAGAAAAACTATATGGACGACATAACGCTTCAATCCGCCTCGAACGCCGTTCATCTCAGTCCGACCTACGTTAGCAAATTATTCAAAAAAGTAACGGGAAGCAGCTTTGTGGAATATGTCACTCAAGTACGGGTACGCGAAGCGCAGTCTCTATTGCGGAATATTCATATGAAAATTTACGAAATCGGGGATCGCGTCGGCTATCGAAGCACCAAGCATTTCAGCCAGGTGTTCAAAGCCGTATCGGGGTTAACGCCTTCTGAATACAGAGATCGAATTCGCATCGGAGAGGACGGTTAGGGACGCATGCTGAATATTCGGAAGCAGTTGATGGTCAAAAACTTCAGTTGGCTGATTCTATGCATCTTCATCCCCATTCTGCTGCTTAACGTGTATTACATTACGTACTGGAGCAGCGATATGAAAAACCAGGAAATCGAGAAGGATGCCAAATTTCTGTCGCTGATGGGCCAGACGCTGGACACGATTCTGAACGATATTACGCAGCTCATCTCCCTCCTCGAATTTGACAATGAATTCAACAATGCCGTAGAAGGATTAATGGAGCCAGGAGGAAATTTGTCCCCGTCCAGATACATCTACCTGAATTCGGTTATGGAGAATACGTTCCGCATCTTTCTCGCCAAGCCGTATATTCGATCCGCCTACTTCTATCACGAGCAGAATGACGAGTTTATCTTCACGACGGACGGCATCCGCAAGCTGGCTCAGCTCGAGGACAAGAGCTGGCTTGAATCCTATAGCAGGAACAAGGATAAGAAGAATTATTGGGCAGAGGTCCGTTCCGCCGAAATTTCCAATTCTCCCGAAGGCCGCATCGAGACGCTGTCGCTCTACCGCAAGGTGCCCATCTTTGTCACGCAGCCCGGACAAGGCACTGGCGTAATTGTCATGAATCTGGAAACGAAATATTTCGACTCTCTCATCTCCGATATTCCGGATGCGAAGAACAAAACGATCTTCATTATGGACGGAATGGGAAGCGTGCTCTACAAAACCTCGGATGCCCAATTATCCCATTTCCTGAATCAGGAGGATCTCGATCAGCTAAGCGTGAGCGGGCATATGGTGAAAAACGCCGATCAAGGCTCCTATCTGGTGTCCTATGTGGAATCCAATCATTACGATTGGACCTATATATCCATACTGCCGACGGAAAAGCTGACGCAGCGCCTGGATTTTATCAAGAGAGTGAACGTCATCATCGTTGTCGCGACGATCTTACTTGGCATTGCGCTGGCCTATAGATACACAGCCAAAAACTACAAGCCTGTTCGAACGCTGATCGATATGATTCGCCACTATAACGAAGGCAAAGATATTTCCAAGTTCCACCCCAACAAGAATGACGAATTCGGCTATATCACCTTGCATCTTGTTCGGAATTTTATAGAGAAAAACGAGATGAAGGAGTCGTTGACCCAGAACAGACTGCTTCAAAGAGAGACGGAGCTGTTCGCCCTGCAATCGCAAATCAATCCCCATTTCCTGTACAACATGCTCGAAGCCATCAATTGGGAAGCGATCGACAGAATGGGCAAGAACAACGTCGTATCCACGCTTCTGCTTCATCTCTCCTCCAACCTGAGATATGTGACGGACCACAGCCGTCCCGTCGTGACTATCAGCGAGGATTTGGACAACCTGCGCAAGTACGTATACATGCAGCAAATTATGAGGGACGACGGCTTCACTTTCGAGTTGAATGCGGACGATCGCGCGCTTTCGGCTTCAACGCTCAAGCTGCTCTTCCAGCCGCTTGTCGAGAACAGCATCAAGCATGGCTTTCGCAATCGCGAGTCGCGGCATAAGCTGCGGGTCGCCGTTCAGGCGAACGATTCCGTCATTCTCGCAACAATCGTCGACAACGGGGGCGGGATGCCGAAGGAGGCCTTGACCAAGCTTCGCAACGAATTGAATCATAAGGAATCTCAGCGCTCTTCGGGATTGGGCCTGCGCAATATTCATCAGCGCCTTCAATTGAAATACGGAGAGGAATTCGGTCTGACGGTCAAAAGCAAGCATGGATGGGGAACCGTCGTCATCATTCGGTTCCCCTATCTGTAACGTTATTAGCCCCCCTGCCATGCTGCCTACAATGAAAACCCAGCGCCCGCAGCCGTTCGATAATAATAGAAAAGCGGATAATACTGCTGCGCGAACATCTTAGGACCCGCTCCCTGTCCCACGATAAGCGCGTCGCCCACGATCGCCTTGACAATGCCGCTTCTGCATTCTCGCTCGATGCGGTTCAAGGAAGTCCGGAAGGTTGCTCTGCCCGCTTCCAGGAAGGAGGTGTCGCCGGTAAGCTCGTAGGCATAAGCCAGCGACTCCAGCACTGTAGGATCCGGAGTGTCGAAACGAAACAGACTTGGCAGTTCTTTGTAGACAAATACCTTCTCATTCTTGCGATAGGTATGCTTGATCATGTCTCGAACGGCGTCCACGATCATTTCCTTAATTCTCTCCTGAGGCTTCAGTCGGTAATAACGCATGAGACTATTGACAGCTATGCCAATTAGGGATGGCACACGGACCATAGCGTGATCGGAATAAGGAGAGAGCCATGCGCCGTGCTTGTCCTTCCATGCCGCGAATTGCTCTACGATATGCTCTGCGGCTCTCAACCACTTGTTATCCTCCGTTTCCTTGAACAATGCGACTATGCTTCTTAGCGCCCAGCCGTACTCTCGAACTTGAAGCTCTCCCTCTGTCTGGAATTGCGGAGTCGCAAGCAGGCGAATGATGTTATTCCCGATCCCGATCGCCGCCCGCAATGCACGCCATTCTCCCGTCATATGATAATAATCCAGCAGGCCCTCTACCCATTCATGCCATACAGCCGGCTCTCCCGACGCATGGTCGGCCGAAGGAATGAGCTGGCCCAGATGCCGCAGCGGATCCTTGCTGAAATGACAAATATCCACATCCATCCAATGCTCAGCCGCAACAAGCAGAGCGGACAAATCCTTTCGATCGCCCTTCCTCGCATAGAGGTGCATGGCGGAATGCGGCAGATCATATTCGTTATTCGACCAGACTATGTTTCCGTCTCCCTGTGCCGAATAATCCGGATCCGGTCCGTCGCCCCAGTGCAGCATGCCGTACGCTCTCATCCGACTATCCGCCAGCATAGATAAGGCGCGCTCCGCCTCGTCATTCATCCTCAGGACGGACAACTGCTCCATCACGCCGGCCTCTTCATAGACCATGCTGTCCAGCACAGGCTGATCGGGCATCTGAAATTGCAGACTGCGGACATTGACCTGCTCCATCGTCTCGCCGGGCTCGAAGAGATGCAGGAAGAAGCGATGCGTCTTCGCCATCCCTTGTCGCATGATCACATTCGATCCTTCCGGAATCAGTCCCACTCTCACTCCGGTATCGGCAATATCCAATTGCTTGGGAAAGTTCTGCTGCGCTTGATGCACCGTGACGGCGAAGCCTCCCACTCCCCTCTCTGCCCAAGCGCCCCAGAAGGTGCCGTAGAAAACCTCCGGATTATGCTCGTTCGCCTCGCTTAGCAGGGATTCAGCCGTTATGCAATGGGATAATCGGCTGCCCGTCTCGCCGCGATAAATGGTTGTCGCATAATTGGATCTGCCGAGACCCATCTCAATATTGCCGTCAGCGATCGTTTTCCTGTGACTCCGCCACGCCATCTCGAGCGAACGAATCAACTGCTCCCGCTCGGGCTGCTTGTTGATAATTTGATATTCGACTCGTAGCCACGGTTTGCCCGCATAAGCATAGACACGCGCCTCGAAATCAAACCATTGCCGTCCATCCGCGCCGACATGCACGCCTTGAGATTGGACGACCGCGCGAACCGGCCCCGCTTCCAGAACTGTCCATCCTCTCGCGTTAATCTCCGGTACATAACGGCATCCGTTACGATCTTGTATTTCCGGCCCTATGCTCTCCTCCATGCGAATCCCGTTCCGCCGATGCAGAGAATGAAACAGGCCTTTGCCCCTCGCCCCCCGCAAATTCACTTGCAGCTCGCCGGTATTTATGAAGCATTCTCCATCGGGCTCGCCCATCACCACATTAACAGGCCTTGCGGGAAACGTCGTTCGCACATGCGGCTTGCAAGTGAAGCTCTTGCTCTCGCCCGCGGGCAGATCCGCCATGAAATGCAGGAGCATCCACTTGACGGAGCCGTCCGGCCACTGCGCCGTGACTCTTCCCTGGGTGGCGACTGCCTCGCTCCCGTCCATAATGGTAATCTCTGAACTCGGCATCACGGCCCCTTGCCTGAACGGAATTGAGATCGAGCACGGCTCCGCCTTTCTCTCGAACTTGGATAATTTCTCGAAATAGAGAGGAATGTGCATAGCCCTTACTTGCCCTTGAGCTCTTGCAGCGCCGCATTCAGTTCATCGGTAATCTTGATCAGATCCGGATTAACCTTCAAGTCCTCGACGAACGTATCCCAGGCTTCCATCGATTCCTTGCCCAGCAGTACCTTCGTTTTCATATCATCGATTTTCTTGCTCAGCTCAACGCCTGCCGTCAGATTTGTCTCGGACACAAGTCCGAAGGAATAATCGGGAACACTGACCTTCTCTTTCTCCTCGACCGTTTTCTCCAGCATCGCCTTCATATCATCGGGCATATTCGGCCTGGTCGTATTGCCGTAACGATCATATTGATAGATCAGATTCAAATAATCGCTGATTGAGTCGGAGGTATACCGGTCCGTCTTCGTTCGCTCTCCGTTCTCCTCCGTATAATGAATATCCTTAATGCCCCATTGCGCCAGATCATAAGCTTCATCCGACAATCCGTAATCCAGAAAGGCGAGCAGCTTCTTCATCTTCGCTTCGGGAACCTTCTTGGATATGGCAATCATATTCAGGAAGCCCAGATCCTGCGGCGCATAACCGTTCAACACCGGAATCGGCACAATAACCGCGTTCGGATCGACCTTCCTGAGCTCCAGCTCATTCTTGTAATTGGAAAAAGACTTGTCGAGCTTGGTGCCCGCTTTGCCGCTGATGAAGAGATTGTTGATCTGCTCGCTCTTGATCGTAACCGCATCCTCCGGCACAAGCTTCTCTTCGATCGCCTTCCTCATCATGACGAGAGAATCTCTGAGGCTTGGGAGCAGAGCCGTGTTGATCAGCTTGCCGTCGTCCTGCAGCTTCCACTGCGCCGTGACCGAGCCGTAGATGCCCGACGCTTTCGTGAACAGATTGGACATAACCTCGACATGACCAAGCGATCCGGCGAAACCGATCGTGTCGTCCTTGCCGTTCTGATCCGGATCGTCGAACGTGAACGCTTCCCAAACCTTGAACAACTCCTCTTGATTTGTCGGCATAGCGAGACCAAGATTATCCAGCCAATCTTGACGAATGACGTAGAAGGTCGCGCCCTCCAGCGCTCTTGGACGAGGAACGCCGTAAATTTTACCGTCCATTGTTACTTTGTCCCAAATCGCCTGCGGAAGCTTGCTGATGTTTGGATAATCCTTAATATAAGGCGCGATATCCCAGAATGCGCCTTGCTGCGTCATCGTGCGGAAGACGTTGCCGAATATGTCCGGCGACTTGATCGTCATAAGATCGGGCAATTCACCGGAGGCCAGCGTGACGTTCGCTTTGTCCTCATACGCGCCCGACACCCACTGGATATGCAGCTTCGTGTTGGTTTGCTTCTCTATTTCCCGCTGCACTTCATTGCCTTCCTTCGGAGGCGTAACGGCTGCCGACGGCAGCATGATGGAAATTTCGGTCGGCGCTCCGTCACCCGCTTTCCCTCCTCTTGCCTCCCCTTGATTCTCCTCCTTGTTCCCGCTGCAGCCCGCTATGAGAGCCGACAGCAGAACAAGCGTCAATAATCCCCCGAGCATGCGCTGTTTCTTCCTGATCTTCATTGCAATTCCTCCCTATATTCATTCATGGTTTCTAAATTCATAGTTTCAACCTTTAATCGAACCAACCATCGCGCCTTTGGCGAAATGCTTCTGCAAGAATGGATACACGAGGAGTATCGGAACCGTGGCCACGACAACCGCAGCCATCTTCAACGTCTCCGTCGGCCTCGTCCGAGTCGGGTCCATATCCTCCAGCCCCGTATTGGTCAGATCGATCAGCATATTTCGCAGCAGCACCTGGAGCGGCCATTTCTCAAAATCGGTAAGATACAGAATCGCAGTAAAATACGTGTTCCAATAGGCAACGCCGTAGAAAAGTCCGAAGGCGGCCAGCGCCGGAAGCGACAGCGGCAGTATGATCTTGAACCATGTCAAGAGATCATGGCTTCCGTCGATCGCCGCCGCTTCGACCAAATCCTCCGGAATGCTGTCATAGAACCCCTTCATGAGCAGCACATACCAGCCGCTCGTCAGAACGGGAATGATCAGCGACCACAGGCTGTTAATCATGCCTAATTCCCGAACAACCAGATAGGGCGGAATAATGCCCGGATTGAACAAAGTTGTGATCAGAATGGCAACCATCAGAGCTCTGCGCCCAAGCAGTCTCCTTCTCGATAAACCGTATGCAACAGTCGAGGTGACCAGCAGACTGCAGATCGTGCCGGCAACCGCAAGGAAGGTGCTTGTGCCCATGGCTCTCATGAATGCGGGATTTCCCAGCAAATAATGATAAGCGTCGAAGCTCCAATGCCGGGGAAACAGGACGAATGATTTTTTCGCATATTCCGCTGGCTCCGTGAACGATACGACAAAAACATAATAAAGCGGAAACAAGCAAATCAATGCGATTATTCCCAGCAGGATATAATGAATAAGATTAAACAGCCTCTCCAATCCGCTTTCCTTCATTGCCAGCGCTCCTCCTATTCTACCTTTAATAGATGCCTTCCTCGCCGAATTTTTTCGCCAAATAGTTACCTGCCGCCACTAGAATCAGTCCGACAATAGATTTAAACAAGCCGACAGCCGTGCTGAAGCTGAATTGTCCTTGCTGAATGCCCAATCGGAATACATAGGTATCGAATACATCCGCAACCTCGGACACGGCGCCGTTCATCATGAGATAGACTTGTTCAAAACCGACATCCATCATATGACCTAACCGCAGAATGAACAGAATGACGATAATGTTGCGAATCGCGGGGAGCGTGACATGCCAGATTTGGCGCAACCGTCCTGCTCCGTCCATCTTGGCCGCTTCGTAAAGCTGAGTGTCCACGCCGGCAATCGCTGCCAGGAAAATAATCGTCCCCCAGCCCATGTCCTTCCATATTGATTGTGCAGTGAGCAGTCCCCAGAAATACCTCGGGTCGGTCAGAAAATCAATTTTGGCAAACCCGAAATAATCGAGCAGTTGATTAACGAGGCCAATGCCAACCGAGAACAGGAAGAAGGTAAGGCTGACAATAATGACCCAAGATAAGAAATGGGGCAGATAAATAATAGACTGAATGGTTTTCTTGTAGCCTTCGGCGCGAACCTCGTTAAGCATCAATGACATGACAATCGGCAAAGGAAAGAAAAAAACTAGATTAAGCAGATTGATCATCATCGTATTGCGGAACAGCAGCAGAAAATCGTCATTGGTGAAAAAACGATGAAAATGATCCCAGCCCACCCATTCGCTGTGCAAAAATCCGAGATAGGGCGAGTAATTCTGGAAAGCGATCGCGACGCCGGCGATCGGGATATATTTGAACATCAAAAAATAAAGCAGACCCGGCAAAATGAGCACATACAAATATTTGTCTCTTCGCATCAGCGCAATGCCGCGTCTGAGCCGCCCCTCCCCTTTTAATCGCGGATGGATCTCGCTCTTCGCATCCACTTGCGTCATCCTCCCCTCCGGCATGTTAAAGCCATTTTCATTTGTGATTCGACCACGGTTCAGATTCTAGTCCAGAGCAGCTGTGCATGTCGATTCACCGCAAGCTACTTTCGAGATTTTCAGCAATTTCACTGTGTAACGATTCATAATGTTGCCTATAGTGAATCGACTGTCCCTCGGGAAGTGAACTATAATAAATCATTACTAGAGAAAACAGGATCGGAGGAACGGCATGCGCAAAGCAAAAGCTTCTTATTTCACCCAATTAATGGGGGTTCATATCCTGCTTGTGACGCTGCCGGTCATCATTCTCGGATTCGCCGCTTACTTGACCGCCTCGCATGCTCTTCAAGAGAAGGTGACGATAGGTAATCGTCAAAATTTGTACCAGACGCAGATGCGCGTCGAAAATACGCTGAAGATGATCGATCATCTTGCGCTCAATCAAATTCAATCGCCCTTGATCAACGAGATGATGAAGGGCGCTCTCTCCACGGATGATTATGAGAAGGTGGATCAGCTTAATGATCGAATGAACTATTTGCAGTCCTTCGACCTTGGCGTTCAGGGCTGGTCCATTGTCAGTCTGGCGAACAGATGGCTGCTGTCGGACAGCTACAGCTTTCCCACCTCCTACCAAGTCGATACTCAATCCCTGTTCGCGGGATTCACGAGCGATCCGCGAGCTTCCTATTGGTCTTATCAGGAGAACTCGATGACCAGTGCTTGGGAGCAATTGCAGCGACCCGCGACTCTACTGAATCGAAATACCATTACGCTCGTCAAGAAGCTGCCCGTGTTCACTATGGAGCCGGCTGGTTTAATGCTCCTGTCCATATCGACTGCCGAACTTGGCAACATCCTGGACGCATCCACCAAAACCGGGGATGTAATCATTC
This sequence comes from Paenibacillus sp. HB172176, assembly GCF_011947265.1. Taxonomy (GTDB): domain Bacteria; phylum Bacillota; class Bacilli; order Paenibacillales; family Paenibacillaceae; genus Pristimantibacillus. The sequence continues at coordinate 472,366 of NZ_JAATHD010000001.1, read as the reverse complement.
TGGACGAAAAAAAGCAAGTGATGTCGCATACGGATGTCACCTATAGCGAAAGCAAAATGGAGGAAATTCTCGAGACAGCGAAGGGGCGGCTGACACAGCCGGAAGGCGGCTTCACCGTAGACAAGAACGGATGGAACGTCAGCCTTACTTATCGGACTTCGGAATACACCGGCTGGACTTATCTATCCATCGTATCTATTGAAGCGATTACGAAGGATTCCCGATTAATCGGCTACTACACCATCGTTCTATGCGCGTTGATCATCCTGGTCATGGGTCTCTTCGCCCTGCAGGCTTCAAGGAAGATGTATTCGCCCATTCGCCTGTTGTTCGACACGATCTCCGGCAATATGGGAGGCCATCGCGCCCGCCGGGATGAATTCCAGACCATCCATGAACGATTCCGGCATCTGATTCAATCGCAGAATCGCATGTCTTCCCGGATCGAGACGCAGGATCGACAATTAAGCGAATTCTATCAAATGAAGCTGTTTCTGGGAGAACTGACAGAGAACGAAATATCGCATCATATCGCGTATAGCAGCCAAGCAGGGAATTGGCATTTCTTCTGCGTATTGGTCGTGCAGATTGAAACGCTGGAGAACACGCATTATGCCGAGCATGATCGGGACTTATTGTTGTTCGCGATTAATAATATAGCCGAAGAAATTATTCCGAAGAGCGGCCGCATGGCTCCGCTTGTCATGAATGTGAATCAAGTGACCTTACTGGGCGCGGCGAATGGGCATGAGGAGGAATTCGGGCGGCTTGCCTATCACTATGCGGAAGAGCTGCAGAAGGCCGCTCTTACCTATTTGAAACTGAAAATCAGCATTGGCATCAGCTCCGTCTTCGACAAGCTTATTCAAGCGCCGGAGGCTTACGCGGAGGGCAGGGAAGCTCTTAATTATCGGGTACGGTTCGAGGATCAAGCCATCTTGTATTATGAAGAGGTCAGGCCGCATCAGAGCCAGAGAATCGACTTCCCGAACCGTCTGGAGGCAGAATTGCTCGACGCGATCAAGCTGGGGGACATGAAGCAAATCGATGAGAAGCTTGGAGAACTGCTCCAGCATATCTACAAAGCTCCAATGAGTCATCAGGAATATCAGATTCATCTCATGAGGCTGCTGTCGGAGCTGATCAAGCTTGCTATGGATTCGAATGCGGATATTTCGGGATACGTATCCGGCAAGCGTACGTTAATTGATCAGCTTCAAGAACAGAGCAGCATACCCGATATTGCGGGCTGGTTCAAGCATACAATTATCGAGCCGCTCGTCGCCCATATTGAGGCCCACCGGGAATCGTTGTACCGCAGCATCTCCAATGCGATTCTGGAGATGATTCACGAGGAATTCGCCACCGATCTGAAGCTGGAGACCTGCGCGGAGAAGCTCCATTATCATCCGGGCTATGTAAGCCGGGTATTCCGCAAGGAAACGGGCCATACCTTCAGCGATTATCTCGCGAAGCATCGTCTGCATGTGGCCAAGACGTGGCTGGTCGAATCCGACCGCCAATGCTCCGACATCGCCGTTAATGTCGGCTATCAGAACGTAAGGAGCTTCAACCGCTATTTCAAGAAAACCGAGGGCGTGACCCCGGGTCAGTACCGCGAGCTGCATCAGCGGTGAACAATAGCAACTGCATCACTGGCCCAATCAAATCTAACGGTACTGTGCTCTATTAAGGGAACGGGATCATTAATATAGACAACGCTAACCGCTGTAAAGTTCGTTTTTGCTGCTGATTGCTGTCGATGGATTATTCTTACGAAGACTCACACCGCTATTTTCTCGAAATATGCCATTTCCTGAATCTAACGAATATTGATAACTCTATTGTATGAGAAAAGGCGTCTCTATCGCCCAAAAATGATAAATAAGGATATAGATCTTCGTTAGATTTTTAGTTCATGCGATAGAGGAGATTTAACGTTATCAGTATTCGTTAGAGCGCCGGCGACGGTTAGGGGTTTTGCTACTATTTTTTTGCTTAAATCACATACAGAATAAGCCGGAATTCCAATTGCGGAATTCCCGCTTATTCTGTATCTGCTATTCCTTCTTCTGCAATTCCTTCTACTACTTCTGCAATTTCTTGATCTTCTATTCCTTTTGCGTCTCATTCGTTCCGCCAATTCTATTCAAGACCGTGCTCCAGTCTCCGTCGACGGCCCTCCAGAACCAGGAACGCTTCTCCATCGGCAATGTTGATGGAGGTACCCTGGAGTCCCATGGCATTCTGGAGAAGGGACGGGGATTGCCAGACGGATTCGAGCTCGCAGCCTTACCTTGATACGGCAGCGACTTCAGCTTCCCATCCCCTCCGAGAGCCAGCTCCGGGTCGCTATGCTCGCGAATCCACTGTTCGGCGGCCGACTTCAGCGCTTCCTTCACCTCCGCATAGTGCGGATCTCCAGCCAAATCGTTCAGCTCATGCGGATCCTCGCCCAGATGAAACAGCGATTCAAACCCGCCGTTCTGATAGAACAGATACTTCCATTCCCGGCTCCTCACATGAAGCAGATAATTCGGCGCGACATAGAATTCAGAACAGACCGCTTCACGTGTCTTCTTGCCCGACAGCAGATCCATCAGATCGACGCCCGGCATGGCTCGCTCAGGCATGCTCCCATCTGCTGCGTTCACGAAGGTGGGGAACAAATCGAGCAGCGAAGCGACTTCGCCGCATCTTGTTCCCGGCTCGATGCGCCCCGGCCATTTCGCAAGCAGCGGGATATGCACGCTGCCCTCGTAGCCAAGCTTCTTGTACCACAGACGGTGATCGCCGAGCAATTCGCCATGATCGGAGGTGAAGACGACCAGCGTGTTCTTCTCCAGCCCCTGTTCCTTCAACGCTCGCATAATACGGCCGACCTGCTCGTCTATGAAGGTAATATTGGCATAATAATACGCCTTGTTCTTCGCGATCGCCGCTTCGGAGTATAACTCCTCTTCCATTGCGTCCCGGTATTCCTGGAGGAGGGGATTATCCTCTTGACCTTCCTCCCCCGTACGCCAAGGCTTCGGCATCTTCGCAGGATCATAGAGGTCGATCAAGTGTTGCGGGCAGTCGAAGGGCGCATGCGGCTTGACGAACGACGTCCAGAGAAAGAACGGCTGATCCTTCGGACGCTCGTTCTCCAACCATTCGACCGTTCGATCGCCGCACCACTGCGTAATATGGCATTCCTTCGGCAAGCCGTTCACGAGCGGCTTGAGCTCGTTGTAGCCGATTTCCGGCGGCTTCTCCCAGCCCCACACGCCCCGCTTCATCAGGAAGCGGTCATAATCATCGAACTCAACCTCTTCCGCCGTTCCCGCTGTCCTCACGCCGCGCATCTCCTCGGATAACGTCAACCCGTCCATTCCGTAGGTTTGCCCCTGCGGTGTAAAGTGCATCTTGCCGATTGCCTGCGTATAGTAGCCTTGCTCGCGCAAACGCATAGCCAGCGAATCGCCCTCGTCAACGGCGGGTGCAGACTCGTTGTCGAACACGCCCGTCCTGCCGGCGGCCAATCCGGTCATTGTGCAAGCCCTCGCAGGAGCGCATAATGGACATGGAGTAGTCGCATTGTCGAATATAGCGCCTTCAAGCGCCAGGCGATCGAGATTAGGCGTATGAATGAGCGCATTGCCGTATACTCGCAATGTATCCCAGCGTTGCTGATCGGTGAACATCAGAACGATATTCGGCTTTTCGTTATTCGGCTTCTCTCTCATAAACAGCTCTCCTTTCCTTGGCCCCCAAGCGGGTTTGCATATTCCCTAGCCCTTTATTCCCGTCGTCGCAATACCTTCGACGAAATACCGCTGAGCGGCGAAGAAGACGGCTATGCAAGGCAGGATCGACAGAACCGTCATTGCCATAACCGAATTCCAGTTCACGGCCCCCTCCGCATCCAGAGTCATTCGAAGGCCAAGCGATATCGGATATTTGGTCACGCTGTTGATGAAGATCAACGCTTCGAAGAAATCGTTCCAGCGCCAGATGAACTGGAAGATACATACAGACACTAGCGCAGGCACTGCCAAAGGAACGATAATTTTCACTAAAATCTGAAACGAATTGCAGCCGTCGACAATCGCGGCCTCGTCCAGATCGCGCGGCAGCCCGCGTATGAATTGAACGAGCAGGAAGACAAAGAATGCGTTAACGGCCAGTATCGCCGGAACATAGAAAGGCATATACGTGTTGAGCCAGCCTAATTCCCGGAACAAAATATAGCGAGGAATAATGACGACCGCTTCCGGCAGCATGAGCGTTGCGAGCAGGATGCTGAACAAGAACGATTTCAGCGGAAACTGAAAGCGCGCAAAGCCATAGCCAACCGCCATGCTGGAAATCGCCGTCATCAAGACGGTCGGGATAACCAGTATGAAGGTATTCAGGAAGAAGTCGCCGAAATTCACCTTGCCCAGCCCGTTCCAGCCTTTTGAATAAGCATCCCCTACAAAGGTAGACGGGATTAAACCAATCGATTCGAATATTTCCTGATTCGGCTTGAAAGAGGAGAAGAACAGCCAAATCAGCGGATAAATAAAGCCGACGCCGACGATGGACAGAAAGAGATAGGTAAACGCGATGCGTGCTCTGGAATGCTCTCTCATCTTATCTGCCTCCGTCTTCATAGTGAACCCAATAGCGCGAAGATCGGAAGATCGCGAACGCAAGGGCCGTTATCATAATGAACAATACCCAGGACTGCGCGGACGCATAGCCCATCTTGAAAAATTGGAATGCGTTGTCGTACAGCATCAAGCCATACAAATAAGTGGATTGCAGCGGACCGCCGTTCGTAATGACAAGCGCCGGCGTAAATTGCTGAAAGGAATTGATAATGGACATGATTAAGTTAAACAGAATAATGGGCGTCAGGAACGGAAGCGTAACGTAGAAAAAGCTTTTCGCCTTCGATGCGCCGTCCACTTTCGCAGATTCGTACAAATCCTTCGGAATATTTTTCAAGGCTGCCAGAAACAGCACCATCGCCGAGCCGAATTCCCAAACAGGCAGCAGGCCGATCGTATATAACGCCAGATGAGGACTGCCAAGCCAATCCACCGGCCCAATCGATAATTTCGCGAGCGCTTCGTTCACAAGGCCGTTCCGCATGAACAGAAACTTCCATAGAACGGCGACGGCAACGCTGCCCCCGAAGATCGAGGGCAGGTAGTAGACCGTGCGGTAGAAGTAGATGCCGCGCATCTTGACGTTCAGAAGCATTGCGATCATGAGCGCGAGGATCATCTTCAGTGGAACAGAGAACAGCACATAGGTCCAGGTGACCTTGAGCGATTGCACAAACTTGTTGTCATCCGTGAACAGCTTCTCGTAGTTGTCCAGCCCAATGAAGCGAGCGGCGTCAATCATCGAATAATCGGTGAAAGAGTAGTAGAGAGAAGCGAAAAACGGAAACAACGTCAATCCGAAAAAGCCAATGAGCCACGGAGAAATGTAGGCAAACCCGATGTATTTGTGTCTCATTTGTCGCACTCCTTTACTTTGCGGCTGCCGCTTTCAGATCATCGAGCAGATCCGCGTATTCCTTCATCATCGCTTTCGCCGCCACCTCAGGCGTATCGGCTCCGAAGCCAACGCGCTCCAGATAGGATTTCGCCACGCTTCCCAGCTCGACGTCATTGCTCGGTACATTGACAGGATTGCCGGCATCGCTTAATGCCAGCTCGACAGCCTTGGCTACATTCGCGTCAAGCGAGCCCTCCTGCGTCAGAATATCGCTGTTCGCTTGAACCGGCGGAACACTGCGAACCGTACCGAGAATCTTCGCCGCTTCTTCATCGGTAACAAGCCAATTCGCGAATTTCACCGCTTCGTCAATATGCTCCGAATCCTTGTTCACGCCAACCAAGGCCGTTGCCGTAATGAGAACGGATGAGGTTTTGGCATCCTCTGCGATTGGGGAACGGGCGACGCCAAGCTCAATATCGTCGGTCTGGACCGCGCTGATATTGGAAGCAAGCGCGAAGAGCATGCCCATATCGCCTTGCAGCCATTTCGGATTCAGCCAAGGCTCGCCTTGATACAAGCTTGATTGCTGGAACGGCTGAATAATGCCTTTATCCAGCAAGGTTTTGATATACGTGAAAGCATCCGTCAAGGCTGCCTCGTCGAAGCCCGTCGTGAAATCATCGTTGATCCATTGATTGCCCGTGCGCTGGTTCACATAAGGCTGCAGAAGTAACCGGTACATTTGATCCAGATCCATATTGAGCAGATAGGATTCGGCATCCTGCGACTGAACCTGCTCGCCGACCGTCACAAGATTATCCCAGTTCCAGACGGTATCCTCAGGAATGTTGAATTCCTTCAGAAAGTCCTTGTTATAGATAATCGTCGACCCGTTGACGCCCATCGGCATACCGAGCCACATCCCGTCAATGGAAGCGTAATTCTCCAGGAAGGAATCCTGAAACTTCGATGTGTCGATCTGATCCTTGACCGTATCGAAGTCAAGCAGCATATTTTTGTAATCCGCGGCAAAATTCGTCGCCAGCTGCACCAGATCGGGAGCCGTTCCGCCCGCGAATTGCGTGGACAGCTTCTGCTGATACCCATCGAAGCCGCCATATTCAGCCTCGATATGCACATTCGGATTCTGTTCCATGTAGAGATCGATCGCCTTCAAGGTCGCGACATGGCGGTCTTCGCCTCCCCACCAGGAGAACCGCAGCGACACCTCTTTTTCTCCGCCGCTGTTGCCGCTGTCGTTATCGCCGTTTGCGGATCCATTGTTGTTGCCTCCGCCGTTGCTGCATGCAGTCATCCATACGAGCATTAGAATAAATACCGGAATAAGACCCTTTTTCGTGAAGCTTGTCCTCTTCATCTCTTTATTGCCTCCTTTGATTAACGCCTTGCCTCGATTATAACGATGAATGCCTTCGCCGTTATAGGCAGTAAGCTTTAGAAATAGGGCTCATGGTTTCAACATTTTCATCAATATGTATCATTTCTTGGGAAATAGGGATTAAATCTTAAGAAATAGACCAAAGCGCTTACACTTTGATTATACTAACGATGGAGGGATCAACTCATGCATACCTTAATTATCATTGACGACGAAGAAGAAATCCGCAACGGCCTGTCCCGCTTCTTTCCCTGGCATGAGCTGGGGTATGAAGTCGTGCGCACCTTCGACAATGGCAAGGCTGCGCTCGACTATCTATTAACGCATCCCGTGGATGTCGCTCTCTGCGATATCCGCATGCCGATCATGACCGGCATTGAGCTTGCCGAGCGCTTGCATCGGGAGAAATCCGAGACCGCCCTTCTCTTCTTGACGGGACACAAGGACTTCGAATATGCCAAGCAAGCCATCATCTTCAATGTGAATAATTACATCGTCAAGCCTACAAAATATGAAGAGCTGTATGCCATTTTCTCCAGCTTGAAGCTGGAGCTTGATGAGAAGAAAGGCGGATCGGAGCGTAAGATAGAATCGGACCACGGCTCCGTTATCCGCGCCGTTAAGCTGTTCGTGAACCAGCATTATCAAGATGTGACGCTGGAGAAAGCCGCAAATCATGTTCATCTCAATCCTTACTATTTAAGCAGCTATTTCAAGGAAAAAACCGGCGAGAACTTCTCCGATTACGTGCTCCGCGCCAAGATGCGCAAGGCCGTGGAGCTTCTCGCAGATATCCGGTACAAAACCTATGAGGTCAGCGAAATGGTCGGCTACAGCAACGCCAAAAACTTCACTCGAACCTTCAAAAAATTTTACGGCGTTACGCCGCGTGAATACAAGCAATCGGGAGCGCCAAGCGAATGAGAAGAACCTTCTTCATCAAAAATCTGTTATTGTTTCTCATTCCGATTATGATTCCCATTCTGATTCTCGGAACACTGTCGATTTACGTGGCCAGAGTTTATCTCAAGGAAGAAATGGCGCGTAATCATATGCAGATGTTCTATCAATTGGAACGCGACATCTCCGTTATTTATAACGAGCTGGATCATCTCAATATCAGCTTCACGAATCCGGACATTATTTATAATGTAGGCCAAATTCTATCTTCAAACGGCATCTCCTACGAGAACAGCAAGCTGATCAGCATGATCGAGCATACCATAAACGCGCCTGTTTTGACCAAGCCGTATATTCAGTCCGTCTATCTGTATATGAACAACAAGGAGGGCAATTTCTTCTCGAGCTACGAGGGACTATCGCGAATCGACAACTTTCCCGATACACAGTGGTATGACAAATACAAATCCGGCGAACTGACAGAGGAAGTGGCGATCGAAACAAGAAAAATCAATCGCTACACTTTCGAAGCGCCCATTGACGTGACAACCCTGTACAGCGGCATTTACTCCTTCAACGGCAAGCAGAACGGCGTAATCGTGCTCAATCTCTATAACAGCTATATCGAGGAAATGCTGAATACCTACCTTCACTATAACGACCAGCATTTGCTCGTGCTGGACAACCAGTCCCGGATTATGTTCAACAGCGACAAAGCTTTCGCTCCGGATCCTTCCGTGCTGAAGGCTTCGCTTGCCATCGGCGGCGAGCAAAAGGGAGAGGAAGCCAAAATCGTTCAAATGGGAAATCGCTCCTATTTCGCCTTCCACTGGACGTCGAACGAATTGAATCTGCATTTCATTTCTTACATTCCGCAGACATCGACCTTTCAGTTATCGTCTACCTTGACGCGGCTCATTATCGGGTTTGTGAGCTTATCGTTCGTTCTGGGACTGATGCTTACGTACTATCTCACGAGAAAGAATATCCGTCATATCCGGAACATCATCACCTTGATCAAAGCCAACGAAACGGACGAGCCCGTACACAGCGTTCCGCAGCAAGAGGGATATGATGAATACAGCTTTATTATCCAGCGCATCTTGAACAATTTCATCGCCCAGAAAAATTTGACCGTGGAGAATATCAGCAATCAATATAAATTAAAGACTGCGGAGCTCATTGCACTGCAGAACCAAATCAACCCCCATTTTCTATTCAATACGCTGGAGACGCTCTACTGGAAAGTATTGTCCTTCACGGGGAAGCCGAACGAAGCTAATCATATGATCGGCGATTTGTCGGATATCTTGAAGTATTCCCTAGACCCCGGAAGCGAGGTCATGCCGATGGAGAAGGAACTGAGCGTCACGCAAAACTATATTCGTATTCAGAAAATGCGATATAAGAAAATGTTCGACATCTATTTCGATTATGACGAAGAGGTGCACGCGTACGGCGTGCTGAAATTTCTATTCCAGCCTCTCATCGAAAACAGCATCTATCACGGCATCAAGGAAAGCGGCAGACATTGCTGCATCAAGATTAAAATATTAAAGAAAGAGCATCATATGAGCATCTCCGTAATCGACAACGGCATCGGCATGAGCTTTGCGAAGCTGAAGAGCGTACGGGAGAAAATAAAAGAAGAGCAGGAAAGCGGGGAGCATATCGGACTCAGCAACATCTGCAAGCGGCTTGAGCTCACGTACGGACAATCCGACTTGATGCGCGTGCTCAGCAAGCCCGGCTGGGGAACCGTCATCTCGATTCGAATTCCGCTTGAATGATTCCTCATGCGCTCATCTACTACGCCATTCATTGAGCTATATCCATAAAAATAGCAGCACGCATGAGCACCCATGCATGCTGCTATTTTTCATTGACGCCTAAACAAAACTCACTCGGATGAAAGGGTTTCGCATCAAGTCTCCTCTTGCATGTCTCTCGTCTTCCGAATCTCTTCTATAGATAAACCGGTTACTTTGGCGATAAGCTCCACATCTACCCCTTCCTTCAACATGTTTTTAATGACTTCTTGTTTTCCTTTCTCGATCCCTTTTGCCACTCCATCAGCAATCAAGCTATTGCGCTCCATCAAAGAATGCTCCCGAGCCTCATACAATCTGTAAGTCTCTTCATCACTGCTAAGCCGAAGCAGCAGTTCCTCGGTTTTCTTAATGTTAGCATCCATCTCGATCAACTCCTTTAATTGATGCTCCGAAAGCCGTTCGTCCAAATACATCAGCCACCGGTGCAATGGATTGTTAATGTCCTTCATCATACGCTCAAACTTGGGAAGTTCCAGAAAGTGAACCTCGAATGCATCGGTCAGCAATAGACTCTTATCCCGATCGTCATACAAGTGAAATGTCGTATGAAATGCCTCGCGTTCTTTAAATAGCTGAAAGTCCAATAAATTGATTGTTACCGTTCGCCTCAGTTGACTGTAATCATCCCCCGGCTTGACGGAACCAATATACATCTTGCTCAAATAGAATAAGGATCGCCGCGCCATGTTGCGTTGATCCGTCAGTTGCATCTCAATATCGTATTGAACTTGATCATCTGACTCCGCCGAAATATCCAGACGCCCCGTCTTGTCGTCGACCATCTTTTTGGCTAACTGTTTATTCCCCTTCACCTTTAAGTTGCGAATACGCTTCTCGCCTTCCAGACCCAGAATAGCATTCAGCAGGCTGATCAGGCTTTCTTTCGATTCCTCTTCCCCAAACAGCTTTTGGAAGATAAAATCATTCTTTGGCTTCATCCTTTGTTTTTGATTTGCACTCTTCAATGTTCCTGCTTCCATTATACACGTACCCCCCTTTTTTTGCATGAAGCAACTATGAATCCTCCCCGTCCATCCGCGCGAACACAAAAAAAGCACACCCTCCCGCTTAAACGGAAAGGATGTGCTTCATCCAATTAGGCTCAATATACCATAATGTATCGCTTATCTGCAATGAAAAGCTGAGCCCATAATCGAAGGGGCTCAGCCTATTCTTTCTTCTACAATAGAATCTCATGTCCACGCTCGGCCGATTCATAGATCGAGCACAGAATCTTGATCATATCGACGCCATGCTCCGGCGTGATAATCGGCGTTTCCTTGCCTTGCACGCAAGCGACAAAATGCTGAATATTCGCCGTATGCTGCGCCGTTTGCGAAGGAGAAAATTGCGGCTTCTGATCAATCAGAACGCCGGCATCCTCGGTGAAGATCGACAGCTTGTCGTTTACAATGCCGAAGCCTCCCTCGGTTCCTCTCCATTCGATGAACTTCTGCTCCTTCTCAACATTGGACGCCCAGCTGAATTCGATCTGTAGCGAGGCGCCGTTGTCGAACCGGATAAAGCCAGCCGCAAGATCCTCTACATTGAACGTTCCGCTTGGAATCGATCCGTCTGCAAGCGGACGATCGGCGAACTTGCGATAGGTCGAGCCCGATACCGTGACCGGCTTAGGATTACCCGCCAGCCACATTGCCATGTCGATCATGTGGACGCCGAGATCGATCAGCGGTCCCCCGCCGGAGAGCTCCTTCGTCGTGAACCAGCCTCCGCGTCCGGGAATGCCTCTGCGACGAACCCAGCCGCAGCGCCCCATGTACAGCTCGCCCATGGCTCCCTCACCGATGATCTTCTTCGCGTAACGCGCTTCCTCGCTGAACCGATTGTTGCGCATCGTCATGAGCAGCTTTCCACTGGCCTTCGCCACATCCGCCATCTTCTGCGCTTCGATCGGATTGATTGCATCCGGCTTCTCGCAGAATACATGCTTGCCGGCTTGCAGCGCGGCTATTGCGATTTCGGAATGAAACAGATTCGGCGTGCTGATGCCGATGATGTCAATCGACTCATCCGCCAGCATATCATGATAATTCTCATATACTTTGGCATTCGGGAAATCCTTCGCAGTTGCTTCCGCGGAAGGCCGATGCGCATCGCAGAACGCGACGAGCTCGAGTTCCTCCCGGAGCGACAGCCAGCCCGGCAGATGCGCATGTTTGAAGATGTTTCCCGTACCCGCTACGCCTACTCTAAGCTTTGTCATTGCATTTATTTCCCCTTTATCGTCTCAAGCGGCTTGGCGTTGCCGTATTTCGGATAGTCGCGGTCAACCGGCGCAGCCCATTTCGCCGCATTCGAGATCACTTTGCGAATTTGCGGGTTATAATAGGTTGGATAGGTCTCATGCCCGGGGCGGAAATAGAAGATCTTGCCCATGCCGCGCGTGAAGCAGGCTCCGCTGCGGAATACTTCTCCGCCTTCGAACCAGCTTACCATCACAAGCTCGTCCGGCTGCGGAATATCGAAATGCTCGCCGTACATTTCCTCGGCCTCGAGCTCGATGTATTCGCCGATGCCGTCCACGATCGGATGGCCCGGGTTCACGACCCAAATGCGTTCCTTCTCATCGGCTTCGCGCCATTTCAAATCACATGACGTGCCCATAAGCTTTTTGAAAATTTTCGAGAAATGACCGGAATGAAGCACAATCAAGCCCATGCCGTGAAGCACGCGCTGCCGCACGCGCTCAACGATCTCGTCCTCTACATCGCCATGCGCCATATGCCCCCACCAGATGAGAACATCCGTGTCGTTCAGCACCTCTTCGGTCAAGCCATGCTCAGGCTCGTCCAGGGTTGCCGTGCGAATCGTTCCTTCGATGTCGAGGCCCGCAGCAATCGCCGCATGCATGCCATCCGGATAGACGGATGCCACCTTCTCATTCTTTTTCTCATGACGGAATTCGTTCCAGACGGTTACATTAATCGCTTTGCTCATTGCCTTGTCTCCTTTGTTTCTCGTATTTCCATCATTGTAGATCAGAAAGCGTATTCAATCGATTGCGAATAGAGCGAATTTTGTACGGTATTCTGTTATTCATATCCGATAACATTCAGATATGCTAAGATATCCTTACGCGATCCTGTCGCGAACTCACTAGCAATGGAGGGACGGGGATGTATCCGAATATGTACCCCGACATGCGCCATGAGCAGGTACTGTATCAGAATCCGAATCTGGCCATACGCATCTGGCAAATCGAACCGCCAAGAAATTCGCTGAGCAATGCGGAAGCTCATGCACGCTTTCAAGAATACATCGCTTCAGCAAAGCTGAAGCCTCATTGGCATTATCATGAAGAGGTCGAGTTCCTGCTAATTGTTGAAGGCGGGCTGACCTGTTATTGTCCGGAGAGCCAGTTCGACATTCGGAAAGGCGATGTCGCGATCTTCGGAGCCTTAGAGCCTCATTATACCCTGCACGCGTATCCGGGAACGCTCAAGTACATCGTCTTCCAGATCGATTTGCGCAAGCACTGGGACGGCAGCACGCTAAGCAGCATGCAGCATTTCTCCGAGGTCAATCGGCCGCTCAGCTCGATGAATTATGTCTATCGATCGAACGAGGGCGTCCAAAAGCAAACAGCGGATCTGATTCGAGAAATTTTCAACGATATGAACAATGTTCCGATCGGTTATGATCTTGCCGTCTCTTCGCGAATCAAGAGCATCCTGCTGCTGCTGCTCAGACATGATACCCGGAAGCTTCTTAATTATAATGACAATCGCATGTATGAGCGTCTGCAGCCTGCCGTCGATCATATCGAATCCCTGCTGTCGACCAAGCTGACCGTTGACGACGTATGTTCTCTCGTGAACATGAGCTATACCCATTTCATCAAAACGTTCAAGAATACAATCGGCATGAGCTTCACCGAATTTATCGCTTACAAGAGAATAAAGAAAGCCGAGCAGCTTCTGCTGACCCGGGACATGAGCATCTCCGAAATCGCCGAAGCCGTCGGCTTTTCTAATCTAGGGCACTTCTATAACATGTTCCGCCGATACAATGATTGCTCGCCGAAACAGTTCAAGGGGCGCCTTCGTGAAGCGCATCAAAATTAGTATATGCTTTCAATGCGCTTAACTGCGCTTATAACCGAATTCTGCAATTAAGTCGGCCAGTCGTTCATGAAGCTCGATATGGAGCGGTTCGACAGATCTGCACTCCTGCAAACGCCTCTCCGCTCTGTCAGGCTCTTCGTTAAGCAGATCTCTGCGAACCAGCTCGGCCGCTATGCGTTCAAACATACGACGAAATTTCTCTTCCGGCGGAAGCTTCCATAGATAAGGCTTCTCGTCATATAGCGGTCCTCGATACTGAGTGAATAACCAATCGCCGCGTTCCCAATCAATCGAGGCTTCGACAATGTTGCTCTTCGCTTGCTCAAAAGCCAACAAATCATAGGAGATTTGTCCCGTTTCCAGCACATATCCCTCGGTAGACTTGTTGATTTCAAGCTTGATGCCGGAATTTTTCAGCGTTTTCTTGAGCCTGTGCATCGTACTATGCAGATTATGAATCGCGCGTTCGCCATCCATTTCAGGCCACAGCAGCTCTGCCAAGCGCCACTTGCCGTTGTTCTGATCAGGATGGCAAAGCAGATAAGCAAGCAGTTCTTCGGTCTTGCGAGTCGGAAAGCGGACAAGCTTTCCGTCCTCCCCGCGAACCTCGAAGCCTCCGAAGCAGCGAATCGTCGACTCTCCTCGATCAGGAGCGGCTTCTTGCGCGGCAATGCGCTTCAACAACCGTTTCCTTATTCGCTCAAGCACCTCGTCTGAGACAGGCTTCAACACATAATCGATCGCTTCCACGTCGAAGGCTTCAAGCGCATATTGCATGTGGGCCGTCGTGAACACGATCATGCCGCGATCGAAACGTTCCCTTACCAATCGAGCGAGTTCCATTCCGTTCATCAAAGGCATCTCGATATCCAGGAACAGGATGTCAGGCCGCAGCTCCGGAATCCGCTTCAGCGCCTCGTGCGGGTCGGTGAACGAACCTACGATGGAGAAGCCTGCATTTCGGCCGACAATCATGTTCATCAAGTTCAGAACAAGGTGCTCGTCGTCAACGATCACCACGTTGAACATTGAAATCACTCCTCTGCAGGACGGCATAATCATGCCATTCATTTCGCTCCATTATACATGGACGGGCCTGGGCAGGCTAGTTCATGAAAGCCGTATGCCGCCTGCGATCCACAGCAATGTCTTATGGATTTATCAATCCGGCTGCAATGAATAGTCGTCTCACGACTGCCGCCGTCTCCGCGCGGGTAATCCATTCATCCAAGTCAAGCCTGCCGTCTCGACCTTGAATAATGCCCGCTGACAGATTTAACTTCACTTGCGATTCCGCCCATTGCGGCACTGAAGCTCCATCTGTGAACGCTTGAAGCAGCGCCTCGATCTCCGAGGCTTGAACGGAAGGCTGAAGCCCTACAATCGCCATTGCCCGACTTACGATTACCATCGATTCAAGTCTCGTAATGCCGTTACCGGGTCTGAAGGTGCCGTCTGGATAACCGTTCACAAGCCCATTCTCAACAGCAACGGACAATTCGTCTTCATACCACGCTCCGCTAACAACATCTGGATAAGCTAAGATCTTGTCCTCGTGACTGACGATTCCGAGCGCTCTGACGATAATTGCGCCGAACTCCGCTCGTGTAATATTGCGTTCAGGCTCGTAATGGAAATCGTCTACGCCATTAACGACGATTCGAGACGCCATATCGTTAACATCTGTCATACTCCAAAGTCCCGCCACATCGGCGAACTGCTCAGGATTCCAGATGAGCCCGAACATTCCGGTCTCGAAGCTTGTGATATGGGCATAGTAACGTTCATTCTCGACATACACGTAAGTAGGCTGATGATAGATCATGCCGTCCCTGTACAAAACGCCTGTCGTAATCTTCATCCCGTCAGGTACGGGAACTGTGTATTGCACCATGCCGTCTGCCGTAATGTCATAGACTTCACCGTCGTACGACGCCGTAATGGAGAAATTCATAGGCTCCCCAACCCATTCGCCGCGCCCCAGATTGTCGGCATCCGCCATTGCATCCGCCGATGCCTTGTCCGCAGGCTCGATCGCAAGCTCGAATACAATTCGATCCTCATCAATTTCCTCGCCGCCGAACAGGGATCGAATGCGATCAAGATCCAAGTTCTTCGATGGCAGTGAAATCGTTCCTCCTTCGGTTGCTACTTCAATATCTTCTTGCTGCTGTTGCAGCTCCTTCAGCTTCTTGCCCGTCAGCTTCGAATCATCCTCTATGATAATTCCTCCACCGCCAACATTGCCCTTCACGTCTTGTATCCGAACCACTTGGAACGAGCTGAATTTATTAATAGTGAACTCGATAGCTGTCGGCTCTCCGCCTGGGTTGTAAACGATTCTCTGAGGCGTATAAACCGATTTTTCTCCATCGCTATGCTCCACATAGATTCGCAAGCTGTCAAGAAACTCGTCTCTGGCCGAAGCGCTCTCCGTTGGAATCAGATCGGCGAAATCTGCCACCGGCAATTGAATTAACGTATCCACGCCGTGGAAGTTGGTCTCGATCATGCGCGATGGACCAAGCGGCTTGAATCCTTTTCCGCCAGCGAGCGAGATTAAGGCAGGACCTTGCTTTTCAGCTCTGTCGCGTATCGATTGTTGCTCTTCTTCATTCTGGACGGGAACGATTCGGAAATACAAGTCGGTGCCTTGCGCTTCAAGCAGCTTCACGCTTTGTTCATCCAGGCTAACGGAAGCCCCTCCGCTGACGATATGCAAGGACAAATTACGTCCCGCAAGAATTGCGATAGCCGATGCCGGAATTTCCACGGCGATTTCATCCGCGGGATCAGCTGAATCATCTGTATGCGTAATCGTTACTTCACGATTCGCTGTATCGGGATCATTCGGATCGATGGCTTCCGTAAGATCGTAAAGCTCGTTTTCATCCGTAATAATCGTATCGATCTTGGTGCCGTCCGACATTTCCGTACGCAGAATGGTGACGTTCTGAATCTGTTCATTGCCATCCTGACGCGTCTCCACCTTCGCTTGTCTGGACGTTGCCTGGCGGATTACAGCATCCTTGGTCACGCCTAACGCTTTCACGATGACCAGATATTGCTTCGTCGCGGTCTTGCCGTTTCTCGTAAAGGTAGCGGTCAATATCACTTGTTGTTCTGCCGTTTGTCTTGTAACGGTTCCCGTCGTCTGCGTCTCGTCCTGCTCGATTGCGATAACGGCTGGCTGACTCGACTCCCAAGTGATGGCCGTGCCATACTTGCCAGTCAACAGGAGGAAGAAGCCTTCCGTCACGCTTTCCCAATTATCCCCTTCGACGAATGTCGCCGCATCGTCGATCTTCAAGCTTCTAGCCGCTTCATCTACGGCTTCCTGATCGCTGAGCTTCTTCACGACAATCGTGAACGTTCTCGACTGCGTGTCGGCCGGATTGCCCGGATCGGTGAGAGTGGCCGTCAGCGTTACCGTCACATCGGCTTCATCCGGCCCTGGTCTGAAGACCCTTCCCGTAGAGGAGACTACGCTCGGAAGATGGGATTGCCAAGAGACAACAGAACCCGTATTTCCTTTTTTCGTTAAAAATAAGTTTTTCGTAACCGATGTCTCCGAGTCTCCCGGCGCATAACCGATTGCCACATCAAGCTCATCCTGCGGCAAGTTCACAGTGCTCGCTCCAATGACGGTCAAGAAGAATTCTTTCTCGCGATGATATCCCGCCTTTGTCACGCGCGCCGTCAAACGGACAACCGTATCCGACTGCGGACGCTGAACGATGCCGTCTACGCTGATGACATCCTCTCTATGGCTGCTCCATTCTACGCTGGAATCATAGAAGCCGGTTGAAATCAATTCAATATTTTGCGTCACATGCTCTGCCGAATCATGCTCAGCATATCCAATGCTTAGAGCGCCGATCGCTTCATCAAGCTGCTTCTGAATATCGAATTCTTTTGCTTTTATGGTGAGGACGAATGTCTTGGTTACAACGACATCGCCTTTGGTGATCGTTGCCGTGAGCGTGACTTCCCGATCTCCGTCTTCAAGCTCGGGACGCGTTACGACGCCGTCCGTCCCGACAACCGTCTCGTCGCTCGATGTCCATGAGATCGCGCTGCCGTAGATGCCCGTCGTTGGAAGCGACAATTCGCTCAGCACATTGTCCTGCGTCACATTCTCCTCGCGAATCGTATCCCATGTCAGATCCGTCTTCGCTTCCGCCGCCGACTCCTCGTCGGAGATTGGCAGCTTCACGATCGTCAACTCGAATGTCTTCGTCTCTGTCGCCTCGCCTTTGGTAATCGTTGCCGTGAGCGTAACTGCTTTGTCGCCCGATAGGTAACTTGGACGCGTTACGACGCCGTCCGTGCCGACAGCCGTCTCGTCGCTCGATGTCCATGAGATCGCGCTGCCGTAGCTGCCCGACGTTGGAAGCGACAGGTCGCTCAGCACATTGTCCTGCGTCACGTTCTCTTCGCGAATCATGTTCCACGTCAGATCCGTCTTCGCTTCCGCGACAGACTGCTCATCTGTTGCGACAAGCTTCTTCACGACAAGCACGAATGATTTCTCTGCTGTCGCGGAACCATTCGCGACAACAGCGTGCAACGTTACCGTCTTGTCTCCATCCTCATAGACTGGCCTTGTGACATCGCCCTCGACACTGACAACCGAAATGTCGGTGGAAGTCCAAGTGATGGTGCTGCCTGAAGAGCCTGCCGTCATCAATTGTAGATCCGTCGTTACGGCCGTCTGTTCGATATTCAACTCCCGAATGGCATCCCAAGTGAGACGATCCAGATCCATCTGAGCGAGTGCTGCATCGGAAGGCGCCTGCAAGTCGAACGGATTGGATGTTATCGGGCCTTCGCTGCCAATGACGTACAGTGCTCCAACAGTCACCGATGCATAACTGGATGCTTCATTCTTCTTGACCGCTTGTCCCGTGAAAACAATTCTTGCCTCGGTATCGCTGACACGCTCCACCGTAAAGCCAAGACCCTCCGGCAGATTATGAAGCTGGAAGCCGCCGGTCAAGTCCGCCGCGAAGATGCCGTTAGCCAACGTTACGGTCAGCGATTCGGTAATCGTTCCGTCGCCCGCATCAGTCAGCATATTCGGCGACGCGGTGATTGTCGGCGATGGCGAGCGGAACAAGAACGAGAAGGTCGTTGATGTCACTCCATTTATGGTAATCTGTGCATCGCTTACGCTGTTACTCTCGGCATGATTGCTTGCATGACCCGTGATGGATACGGTCACTCGGGTCGGACTATTGCGCGTCAAGCTGCCGATCTGAAGACCGGCCGGCCACTGATTCGTTGCATAGACATAGTCAGTCACCGTCTCGGGAAATTCTTCATTTTCAAGATCGAACACGAGAGACTCTTCGAAGCTGCCATCATTCGCATCGGTTTCATAGATAACCTGCGTCCTCGCGATTAAAACTGGCTCCTTGCCCAGGAAGTTAATCTTGAAGGTAGGCGAAGCAAGATCGTCCGAGTTGCCGATAATTGCCGCTGACGATACGATAATCGACGCGTTGTAGACATCCTGGGTTACCGTAGCCGTTCCCGTGAAGCCTACCTCCAGCGATGTATCCGACAATCGGATAACAGTCGCGCTCAATCCTTCCGGCAGATGAGCGACCGAGACGCTCTCCGCATCAATATCCGCCGTGAATGTCCCTCCGCTCAGCGAAACTTCGATGATGTCGTCGAATTGTCCGTTCCCATAGACGCTCTCGGTGACAACGCCCTTGTCCACTTTAAGGAATGCAGGGTCATGGAAAACCAGCCCAAACGAATTGCTCGTAACCTCTGCAGCCCCGTCCGCCATATTCTCTTTATCTATCGTGACGGACAGATGCCCAACCGAATTCTCTTTGTTATGATGAACAGCCGAGCCGGTTAGCTGCAGATCCAGCTTGGAGCCGCTAATTCTCGTTACGACGAAATCAAGGCCGACCGGCAAATTATTGACATGAATATGACTCATGTCCAGCGTCTCCGCCAGTGTCTCGCCGATCAAATTCACACGCTGAATACCGGCAATCGTACCGTCATTCGCCTCGGCTTCGACAAAGCCGTTTCCAACCTCGAGGCCCAGATCGTTAACCTCAACCGTGAACGAAGTTTGACTGGTCAGATCGCCATCCGAAGCCGTCAGCGTTATAACGGCTTCCCCCGACGTCTCCGGCACAGTAGCCAGCGTCACTATGCGGTTCCCGCCCGCTCCGCTTACGATAATTTCGCTTGTCGGTATCAAATCAGGATCAGAGGAGGACGCGGTTACCGTCACCCCGAATGCGGTGCTTTCCGCATCATCCACCTGCACGGATACCTGCTTCTGATGTCCGCTATAGACCGACTGATCGGCAACAGATGAAAGGGTCGGCGCGCTGTTCTCGGCGATGCGAACAAATCTGGAGAACTGCTCCGACCAGAGATTCTCATCATTGCGAACACGCAGCGACAGCTTATACTCGCCTGCTCCAAGAGCTGAGAAATCCTCCAGCGGCTCAATGCCCGAATAGACCTCTTCTTCATCCTTGAATACCTTCCACTCATGCTCCATTATCGCTTTATTCCGGGGATCATAGCTAAGATCCTGTACCTCGATCTCGCTTTCCGGCCATGTAAGCTGCGTCGCCGACAACTGGAAATCGGCAATCGGCTTCACTGCGGTTTCCCTTGTCGATTGGAATCGCGTGCGGGATGAGCTCCATGCCTCTTGATAATCCCGTACCCGAAGTCGAACGACATAGTCCGTATCGGCGTCGAAGACCGCCGGCTGTCCTTGCGTCCACTCCTCATCCGTCGTTCGCTTCCAGCTCCACTCTCTTTCGGCGATTCCGTTCGTCTGGCTCTGAGCGTCCAAATCGTAGGACTGATCCTCGTAAGTAGGCTGCCCGGAGACGTCTTCGCCTACCGTGAACAGACTAACCGGCTTGCGATGAACATAGAGCGTCTTCACCAGCGTATTCTTGTAATAAATATCATATTTACCAACTTTGTTAAATTGAACTTCCAAATCGTCCAGGTTAAATCCGCTGTACGGAACTGTTCCTTGATCGTTCTCATAAGCGGTTGGATCATGGACGACCCGCCACTTGCCTTCCGGCCAAGACGAATCGCTTGTGTTCATCTTCTCGGAAGCCGGCGAGACGTTCAGTTCGTACGAATTGCCTAGTGTCAGCAAATCCTGATCCGAGCCTGCGGACATCTTCGAATAAATATAATCCGCTATTTGCCCAATTTGCTCTTCATAGCTCTGTCCGTCACGATTGACGAAAACCCCGCGATTATCGTTCCGGCCAATGAACGATTCTGCTTGGTTTGACGTTGCATCACCTGTGCCTGCGCCGTCCGTATCTGAGCCCCATCCGATATAATGAAGCTTCTCCGACTCCATTCTCGGAATAATTTCGCCCAGCGCCGTAGAATCATCCAAATCATCCAGCGTCTCGTCGTTCAGATTGACCAGATAATGATTGGCTGATGTTCGCCAGTCCGGCTCGCGAATGATTTCCAGGAAATCTCTGGACACCACCTGAACCTCAGTACCGGAAAACACTCGCCCGTCACGGAAATGAAAATCCCAGGAATCGCCGTTTCTCTGAAATTCTCCGAAGGCTACCGTCTGATGATTCCCTACGTTCTCCGGGGAATCAATCAACAAGGAACATCCCTCAGTTGAAGCTGCCGGAGAAGGACAAGCCTCCGTTGATTTGTACAATTTCATGCTTGCCGTGACACTGCTGTTTACACTGTAACCATAAATTTCAACTTTAATTGTAGTCACATCGGCAGCTACCTCATTGAAATTCAGTGTCAACCATTCCCCTTGTCCGCCATGCAGGTCATCCGTATCCAACGAACCGCCGTCTACCGACTGATTATCATAGTATACATGCCCCTTATCGTTGCCGGACGAGTCCTCGAAGTACAAATGGGCGTCCAAATCATTGCCCGATCCGACGTAAGGCCAATAGAGATTAAGCGCGAAATCGCCCTGAAGCACGTTCACCTCCTGCGCCTCCACCGAATCGATTCGTACGCGGCTTCGATCCAGTCCGCGATCTTCCAAAGCGCCGTAGAGATCATCTTCGAAAGCAGTAACGTCCTGATCCGATTGGCCTACAGCCAGGACGACATCCGCGTCATAAACCTCGTCCACCTGTACGCCGACCTCGAGCTCATCCGAGGCTCCTTCGGCCATAACAGAAGAAGCGTTCAACAGTTGAACGCAGACAAACCATGCCATGAAAGCGATAATAAAGCCTCGTCTCCATGGAGAAATCGTACGCTTGTATGTACTCAAATCCCAGTACCCCCTTCAAAATGATAGGGCTAATATACCAGGCGATTCTCGCAAAATTCTCGCAAATTCTATTCATTTCGACAAAGTGGGACATTAGACACGCGTTAGGCATTCCTGTAGAAGATTTATACGGAGAAAACTCGTGAAAGGTGCGTAAGCGCTATAGCGCTGAAAATCAGCGTTGCAGCGCGGTAGGAGGATCGGAGAGGAGCACTTGAGCACCCCCGAACGCTAGCATTCAGGGATGCTTATGCAAATGCAAATTTATTTGATCAGTTCGGACTTTTGCAGAAGTCTCTGCACGATGACAGCTACCTCGGCTCTGGTCAGGTGCTCCTTCGGCGCAAGCTGCATGCCGCTTCGTCCCGAAACAATGCCGGACTGTACGCAATCGGCAATACCGTCTAAGGCCCATGAGGATGCTTCTGCCGTATCGATGTAAGGACGAAGGGTGACGTCAACGGGTTGAACAGGAAGCGCGGCTTTCAAGTTTGTGATTGCCATCGCCTTGTTGATGATGACCATCGCCTGTTCACGCGTAATCTTGTCATTCGGGCGGAATGTTCCATCCTCAAGCCCATTGATCAAGTGATAGGCATAGGCCGTGTTTATAGCGCCGTTATACCAATCCGTCTCCTTCACATCCGTGAAGACACTCGTTCCGTTCTCCGGCTTCAGACCCAATCCACGAACGATAATCGCAGCAAACTCCGCGCGCGTAATCGCTTGATCGGGATTAAACCTGCCATTGTCTACTCCGCTGATGACCATCCGCGAGCCCATATCGTTGACCGCATCCTTCGCCCAATGGCTCGCAACATCCATAAATTCGAGCGGATGCCATACTACGGAATACGTACTGTTCGTCAAGCTGTTAACTTTGACGTAATACTTGCCATCAATGGCTATGACCTTTGTCGGCACATGTCGTACCGTTCCATCTGGATCAACAACAACTCCTGTTGTAATCCTGGTCGGATCAACATCATCCGGCAGGGCAATCGTACGTTCGACATAAGCGTTAAATTCCGTCACTTCTTCCGTACGGTCGCCATAAACTGCGCTAACCTTGAAGTTAAGCGGAGGTACAACAAGCGTAAGTCTCTCGCGACTAGCTGCATCGTTGACTACACGAACGGTTTCGGTTAACGGCTCGGCAATTTCAACCCTCACCTTGATGTCCTGCAAAGCGAGATTTGTGCCCAAACGTTCGGAAAGCGCATCAATATTGATTTCCTCTGCCGGTATTAGATAGGCTGCCTTATCGGTGCGAATCTCCACTACCGCTTGCTGATTTTCCATGTTTTTAACCATGCGGCCGTTAAATTCGCCCACGATAACTTCACTGTTTAATGAAGCTTGGATCGTTATAACGGCATGATCGCCTTCGGCTTCAAGTCTTTGCTGCAACTTCTCGTCATCAACTGCAATGATGGTTACTTTTTGTCCATCAACAACATCTGTCGTTGCTGTCCCAGCGTTCTCTACTTTACCGTTCACAAGCACATCCGCCCCTGTAATTTCAGGTTCAGGAGACGGTTGAGACAGCGGATTATCGTCATCGTCGTCACTATTGTTCGATGGCGCTCTCGGCGTGACGGAGTTGGACGGTGCAGAGGAATCACTGTAGCCTTTAGCATTCTTTGCTTTCACCGTGAACGTGTAGCTGGTCCCATTGGTTAGTCCAGTGATGGCAACCGAAGTTGCATCCGAACTTGCTGTTGCGACTTGTTTCCCCCCAGAATCGAATACTTCATATCCGGTAATCGGGCTTCCGCCATTATCATCTGGAGGGGTAAAAGTAATCGTTGCACTGCCGTTTCCTGCAGTAGCTGCTGCATTTGTTGGTACCGCAGGCACGGTAGCAGGTGTTGCGCTGACTTCATTGGACGCCGCGCTTAAACCGCCTGAATTTCCTGCATTCACCACAAAGTAATAGCTTGTCCCATTGCTTAGATTTTGCACTTGATAAGTCGCTTCGGTTACGGTCGCAAGTAAGGTATCGCTAAACACATCAGGCACTTCAGACATATACACCGTATAGTAGGTCGCGCCTGTCACGGTATCCCAACTTAAATCAATCGAACGATTGCCCGCAGTCGCTGACAGGTTCTGCGGATTGGCAGGGGGATCGGGCAGAGATACCGTCACTGTAATCGTCGCCGCATCGCTCTTCGTTCCATCAAAGGTTGACGTCGCGGTGATCGTATAGTCGCCAGCTGCAGCATCCGCCGCTACGGCGACCAGTCCGCTTTCGTCCACAGTCACTTTATCGTTTGTATCGCTGCTTGACCATGTTACCGTCGTTGCCGCGCCTCCGACCGCATCGACGCTTGCCGATAACTGCCGCGTTCCGCCTTGCACCACATTGGCCGTTTCGGGCGTGACGCTCACGCTGTTCACGGCGGGAGCCAGCGTCACCGTAAGCGTCGCTGCATCATGCTTCGTTCCATCAAAGGTTGACGTCGCGGTGATCGTGTAGTCGCCAGCTGCGGCATCCGCCGCTACGGTGACCAGCCCGTTTTCGTCCACAGTGACTTTATCGTTTGTGTCGCTGCTTGACCATGTTACCGTCGTCGCCGCGCCTCCGACCGCATCGACGCTTGCCGATAACTGCCGCGTTCCGCCTTGCACCACATTTGCCGTTTCAGGCGTGACGCTCACGCTGTTCACGGCGGGAGCCAGCGTCACCGTAAGCGTCGCTGCATCGCTCTTCGTTCCATCAAAGGTTGACGTCGCGGTGATCGTGTAGTCGCCAGCTGCGGCATCTGCCGCTACGGTGACCAGCCCGCTTTCGTCCACAGTCACTTTATCGTTTGCGTCGCTGCTTGACCATGTTACCGTCTTTGCCGCGCCTCCGACCGCATCGACGCTTGCCGATAACTGCCGCGTTCCGCCTTGCACGATATTGGCTGTTTCAGGCGTGACGCTCACGCTGTTCACGGCGGGAGCCAGCGTCACCGTAAGCGTCGCTGCATCGCTCTTCGTTCCATCAAAGATTGACGTCGCGGTGATCGTGTAGTCGCCAGCTGCGGCATCTGCCGCTACGGTGACCAGTCCGCTTTCGTCCACAGTCACTTTATCGTTTGTGTCGCTGCTTGACCATGTTACCGTCGTCGCCGCTCCTCCGACCGCATCGACGCTTGCCGTTAACTGCCGCGTTCCGCCTTGCACGACATTGGTCGTTTCAGGCGTTACGCTCACGCTGTTCACGGCGGGAGATGTTTGATTATTGTGTATAAGGGCAGGATAATCCGTTCCTTCTTCGATTGTCCATACATTTGTAAAATCCCATCCCGAATACGTAGACTGCTGCCACATCTCGGCTGTCGTTCTTCCTGTGCCTTTGTCCGTATCCGATTGCCCGGTTGTACTGGCATCATAATAACTGTTTGCAACGACGCCGTTGCTCATCACTTTTCCTACCAAACCGCCCGAAGGGTCGCCCCCTGTCACCGCTCCGATCGCATAGCTAGTGTTGATCGTACCGATCGCAAACAGCCCAACTAAACCGCCTGCTTGATCATGACCCTCTACGCTTCCGGTTGCATAGCTATTATTAATATTGGCATAATTTAGTCCAATCAAGCCGCCAATGTATGCACCCGTTCCTTTCACATCCACAGCCGTGTAGCTTTCGCTAACCGTGGAATTACCGTAAGAACCGCCAACCAACCCGCCTACGAGATTCATCCCTTGCACTTTTCCGCTCGCATAACTGCGATCAATTGTGTCCGAATCGGTCAGCTTCCCGACAAGTCCACCTGAAAAGGAGTATCCTGTTACGTCTATATCTTCCAACTTTACATTAGTGAATTGAGCCCCGGACGAATCCCCGAATAGGCCTATATATTCCTCGCTTCTATTAATCGTTAAATGAGAGATCGTATAGCCGTTTCCATCAAATGAACCTGTGAAATAGTAATATTTAGGAAAACATGACTCTGGGTCAAAGTCATTGAAACAACTGAATTCTTCATATCCTATCGGATCCCAGCCTGCTGCGCCCCACTTCGTATAGCCTGCCCCGCCGTCGCTTAAATAAGGTGCCAAATCAATATTCGCTCCCAATTTATAATGCGCGCCTAAGTCATTGCGCACTTCATCCAGTTGCGCAGCGGTCATGATGATGTATGGATTGCTTTCTGTTCCGGATCCGGTTCCGCTAAACCCGCTTGGCGATGCCATAACCGGCTTAACAGGGAACAATGCGAAGGAACTCATCACGAACAACGCAACGAGTAAGCTAATCGTCACTCTTTTCCTCATTCTAGCTGAATACATCGATAATTCCTCCTCATATACAAGCCTTACAATACTATTCAGGCAGCGATAGCCAACATTTCGACTAAATAGTTGATATTCCGACACCACTTACCCTAACAAACCATTCTGACTAAATTCTAATTCCTTCTCCATTCATAACAGCTTACGCCATCGGAATATCCGTGGCGCTGCTTCAACGCAAAAGAAAAGATGTTCTTTTTTTACCTTGGTCCATTTTCCTGTTGGCGCGACGACTCTTCATCAGTGGATTCAAACGCTGGTTAAGTTTGGACTGTTGTACCGCGGAATTGTCTCGAACAAAATCATCAAAAGTATGGTTTAGTAGATTTCTGGTTATCTGTCGAAGACGCAAACCATTTTCCAAATTAGGGTTTATGGCCATCACTTTACCGAATTGAACGGATTTGATGACTTCTTCATCTTCTAAAACGATACCCAACAAATTAGAAGTCAAGATGCTTAATATATAGTCGATATCTACCCTGTATTCAGACTCACAGGCTTCTCGATAACGATTGATGACAATATACGGTTCTACTTCTAACTGGCGCTCGATCAAGCCAATAACTCTATCGGCATCCTGAACAGACGTGCGATCCGGTGTGACAACCACCACAGCTTCCTTTGCCGCTGAAACCGCCTCTTTAAATCCACTTTCAATACCTGCCGGGGAGTCGATCAAAATATAATCAAAGTTATGATTAGCCGCTATACGGGATACGACTTGTTGAAATATTTGCTCGTCGCATATTTGTTCCAAACGGTTCCTGCTCCCTGGTATAAAATAAAGGGAAGAAAAATGTTTGTCCTTGACCATAGCCTGTTCTACACTGCAATAACCGGTGCAAACCTGCAAAATATCAAAAACAATCCTGTTGCTGAGCCCAAGAGGAATATCCAGATTATTCAATCCAAAGTCAGCATCAATTAAACAAACCTTTTTACCCATTAATGCTAACGCACTGCCTATATTTGCAGTTATCGTAGTTTTTCCAACTCCTCCCTTCCCTGAAGTGACCGTTATGATTCGGGTCATCCATAATCCTCCTTCAAAATTCTGTTGTAACAAATACCTATATACCATTAAAGCCTTACAACGCTATTCAGGAAACGATACCTTTTTTTCGACAAAATAGTTGATATTCCGACACTATTCATGCTAACAAACCATTCTAACCAAATTCTAACTCCTTCTCGTCTCAAAAAAAAACGGCTCACGCCATCGGAATATCCTTGGCGCTGCCGCTGCATAGTCGTTGGTATAATTGAACCGTGCTCTCCATCGGTTCGATGTCCAATTCTTCTTTCATCAACCTTGTAAATCGCTCATAATGACGAATTATGGAGGGCCGATCGCCCAGTCTCGCATAGCTTAGCAGAATCGAAGCGTTGATGTCTTCGTGAAAGGGATGCCGCGTATGGGCATGAAGCAAGCAGCGCAGGGCCGATGCCTCGTTTCGTACGGATCGATAGTATTCCGCCATCCGATTCATGAGAGAGATATAGGCGTCCTTCAACGTTTCCATCGCTTCATACGACCAAATGAACCCCTCTTGCTCCATATAATTGCCCGTGTATAATGCAGCAGCCGCTTCACACGCGGCGATGTTGCCCGCCTGCACCTCCGTACCGACGGCTATCCGCTCGAATTCGTCCGCATCGCACCACATCTTCAGCAGCTCCAGCCGATAACCGTTATCCTTGTAAACCAGCTTCTCCTCGCAGCCCAGACTGTTCATCATTTTTCTGATGTTATACACACAGGTATGCAAAAAAGCGCTTGCTTGCTCCGGGGCTGCATCCGGCCAAAGATGCTCGAGAATGCTAGCCTTTGACACCACCTGATTGCGTCTATGCACCAGGTACGCCATCAGCTCGCGATCTTTATACCGCTTCCAATTCACCGATTCTCCGGTCTGCGCATCCACGATCCATTCGAATTGACCGAAGCAGCGGAATCCGGGACCAACCCTCTCGTCGTCCTTCTCTGCTCGCCTCTCGTCCTTCCGCTCCTCTCCATTCCGCGCATCCCGTCGCCATAACAATCGTTCGATCGTCTTGCTCAGCCTGCTGGCCGTTGGGGGTTTCAACAGATAATCGACGGCGTTCAATTCAAATGCCTCTATCGCATATTCATTGTAGGCTGTAACAAATACAACATCCACATTCGGATTAACCTCCACCAAGTATTCGGCAACCTCAAGTCCATTCATCCCCGGCATTTGAATATCGAGAAACACGACGTCAACCTGTTCCTGCTTCATGCTCTCGACTGCCTCCCGGGGCTGAGTAAATCTTCCCGCAATCTCAATGTTCCCCATAAGCGCGAGCCGCCGTTCCATTAAATTCAACACCGGCTCTTCGTCATCAACCAAAATCACTCGCAGCATATCCCCATCACCTCGCAGGAATTCGTATCGTTACCTTCGTCCCTTGCCCTTGCGCGCTTTCGATTTCCAATCCCGAACCGAACGAATGCTGCAAACGGCGTTCAATATTGATTAGACCCACCCCTTTGACACTGTGCTTTTGCTCTTTCAACATCGTCAGCACGGCTTCCGGCATTCCGGGTCCGTCATCCGTTACACGAATGACTACGTCCTCTTCTTCTGCCTGAATTGAAATATGGATGTTCCCCGCATCCGTCTGGCTCATCGCTCCGTGCCTTACCGCATTTTCTACAATCGGTTGAATGATAAGCGGCGGAATTTCACGTTGGATAAGATGATCCACATCGAGCCTGATTTGCAATCGTTCGCCAAACCGCGCCATCTCGATCTTCAAGTAAGCACTCACCAGCTCCAATTCTTTCCTGATGGTTACGAACTGCTCCCGATTCTGAAAGTCAAAGCTTCCTCGCAAATAATCGCTCAGATCCTCAAGTAGCATCTGCGCCTTGCCGACGTCGGTATAGCTGACCGAGATAATCGTTGTCATCGCATTAAACAGAAAATGAGGCTTGATCTGCGCTTGAAGGAAAGCCATCTCGGAGTTAACTACCTCGCTAACGGAGGCTTTCATATTCAGCAGCGTACGGATACGCGCCCTGAGTTCTCCCGCTTCAACCGGTTTGCTCACAAAATCGTTAACCCCGGCTTCAAAAGCCGCTAAGATGTCCTGGGAGCGGTTTCTCGAGGTCAACAACAGCACAGGAAGCTCGGATAGCGAATACCGCTCACGGATGCTGCGACACACTTCGTAACCTGACAGTCCGGGCATCATCAGATCGAGCACAGCCAGGTCAATAGAACGATGACGTTCCAACTCCTCCAATGCTTTGGTGCCGTTAGAGACTACAATAACCGAGTAGTTGTCAGCAGACAAGAGCGTCGTCAGCACCTGCCGATTCATAGGATCATCATCCGCAATGAGGATCGTAGCTTCACTCCCCTTGCTCGATCTTGCCGCTTCCTCCAATGAATCGTCCGCTCCTGCCGCTAGCTCCGCCATCCCGTGCTGCAGTCCAGCAAGCATGCCCTGCTCCGCTGCCTGGCTGCTTGCTCCTTGTGCCAGAGGGAGAGTGAATGTAAAGTTAGAGCCCTGCCCCACTTCAGACGACACGGCAATCGTCCCGCCATGAAGCTCCACTAATCGCTTGGTGATGTTCAGGCCTAATCCCGTACCGCCATATTCTAGCGCAATCGTTCGATCCGCCTGTTCATAAGACTCGAAGATCGTTTCCAAAGCATTCGGGGGAATACCGATCCCCGTATCATGAACAGCTATTTCCAGCCACTTGCCTCTTTCCCGGGCTGTGACGCGTATTTCCCCCTCATCTGTGAACTTGAGCGCATTGCCGACCAGGTTGTACATCACTTGCACAAGCCTGTCTTCATCGGCGTCCACGCTTGGCAAGTCGGCGGGCAGTCCGTTAACAAACGCAACAGGCTTGTCTCCCGCCAAATGCCGGAACATGTCCAGTACGACATGGATGATAGATCGAGCATCCACCGCGCTCCGTCTCAAAACAAGCTCGTCATTTTTCAATTTGGATAAATCGAGAATGTCGTTGATCAGATTCGCTAATCTCCGGGAGATAGACACGATTGCATTCATATTCCCCTTTTCATTTTCGCTGAGCCGGGCAGATGCGCCTTCCAGTACAGACTGGGAGAGATTCAAGATACCGTGAACCGGAGTTTTCAGCTCGTGTGACGTATTGGCGAGAAATTCATCCTTCAATCGATCAAGGGAAAGCAGTCTGTCCGACATCGACTCAATCGTTCGGAATGCTTTTGAGAACCGCCTTGCCAGTTCTGTCGCTTCGATAAAAATCAAAGCAAACATCCCAAAAGGAAACAACTGCGTACCCATCCAGTCATAACTAAACGAATCCAACGGTCCTTGCAAAAGCACAATGTCGTGAACCATCGTCAACATCAGGATAACCGCTCCGGTAATCTGCAAAACGGCGCCGCTTCGTTTTCTCTGAATAGCCCGAACAAATCCGTATAGGTAATAGGGACAGCATATCAGGACAAAAAGATGAAAATTGTTCGTCCATTTCGTATAAAGTTCAGCAGGAAGGAAGATGACCGTCAGTATGAACCCGCATCCAATCCATACAATCGGTCTTATGATCTTCTTGGAGAATTCATCCGGATAGAGCTCCCGAAGAAACATCGCGGTAAGCGTCATGCCTCCGTAGTAGGTAATGTATTCATTAAAAATGAGCACGCGTATGTCGATACCCGGAAATAAATGTTGAATGAGAATCTCTTTCATGGACAATATTCGAATCACGACAAGCAAACAAATAAAGCCGAAATAAAGAGAAGATCGATTCGTTCTGCGCTGAATGAAAATAACGATATGATATAACCCCATAATCAGCGTACTTCCCAGAATGATCATGTGAATTGCAAATTCCTCTTGAGCCGAATCGGCGATTTGTTCTACCGTACCCAGCTTCATAACATTCCATATCCCTCCGCGGGCGTAGAGGTAATTGGATACTTGCACGACAATATCGAATTCCCCGGATGCAGGCTGAAACACAATGATCCGCGGCGAATAGGCGGCGACGACCCGAGCCTTTGATTCCGACACCTTTCCGCCCTCGGCTACAGTCCTTCCATCAATCATAACCTTATAGGCGGTAGACATCGTCGGAATGTTCAGGGACAGGGAATCAAGCCTGCCATCGGTCTTCACTTGCAGTCGGTATGTCGCATACCCCTGTCCGGGCAAATGCTTTCCTTCCAATTGATAGCTATTCCAAACGCTTGGCACTTCAACATAATCGTCAGGCAGCCCCGAGTCCAACCGTTTAAAATCATCAAATGCGAGAAGGCGTTCCCAATAAAACGCCCATTCTCCGGCAAGCTTTATTTCCCCTTCTCTTTGAAAGTCCCATTGTGTCAAATCCAACATGCCATGCACGATTGGCGGGACCGCCCGAGCAGGCTGCTTCGTAGTGAATCCCGGCAGCAGCACAACACTGCATACCACCAAGACAATGAATATAATCATTCCGATTATTCTTATATTGCGTTTCTTATCTTGGGTCATCAATTCCACCATTCCACTTGCTTCTGCAAGATTTCGATTAAATCTCCTTCCGAAATTAATCTCATGTACTTCTTGGCAATCACCGGATAATTACCTGACAGCGGCCGATGCCTCATACTATTCCCTCCCAAACGCGATTAGGTCTATCAAACTGTCTTCATTGTAGACCTAGTCCGGCTCTCCGGCAACAAACTTCATTTTCATTCAGATCTCTTCAACACAGGAATCATGCGTTCTCCTTCCAACCTCTCCCTGACCGCAAGCGGCCACTCCTCGAAAGGGCCATATTCAGACAATAGCGCAAAGACCCACCTGTCAATGCCAAAAGCCACACAGCCCGAAGACCACGGCGAACCGGAAGGACCCTTAACATCAAACGGCTTGCAAAGCGAGTCTCCCATATGATTAAAAGAGGCGATTGAAAATGTGCTCCCTTGCGGGACTTCCACAAGCAGCTCATATTTCATGGAGGCCATTTTCTGATGCTGGATTTTGAGCGCATCCTCAGAGAAGTAGAAGGGATCATTCGCCGTAGTTATACTGCCGGCAAGCCCAAGCTCGCTGAACCACGACCAGATTTCCTTCATCCACCAGCTTCGTTCTTCCTCCACAAATTCCGAATCCCCGATAAATACAATTTCCCGCATGCCGAATTCGGATAACCGATGGTTGCCCACTCTCCATTCGGCTTCATGACGGAAGCAGCTTCCCATAGCGGTGAGCAGCACAGGTTCGTTCAGCGTCGTGCCGGACATTTCCTCATAACAATGGAAACAAACCGCCGGGGCAAGCGCATAACGGCTTTGCCGGGCAAGCGCTGCCGGATCGGGGGCCGCTTTAATCTGCCTTAATACATCATACCGGTGCGGGAATTCGCCCACCAAAAACAAATTTTGCGGAAAAGACCTCATATAACCGCATTTCTCCAGCGTATCGAGCGCAATCATCGAAGGGTATTTACGCAGTGCAGCCCCTCTTCGTAAAGCCATATCTTGAAACTGATGATCCAGCATTTCCACCAGTCTCACTGCAAAGTCCCGCTTGACACTTCCATCCGCAGCGAAGACATGATGCAATTTCCTCTCAAAGTCGGATCTGCGTCCGAGCTCCGGAAGCCCCGTTCTCCGGGAAATCCGGTTGACTGTTCTGCTTCCAAGCGAACGGATTCCCCTTTCTTCGCCAATCATCGCTTGCACCGTTTCTAAGATGCCATCACAATTGTTTATGTCATCCGGCTCGATTACAATCTCCATACATTCCTGATCCCATTCGCATTCGTGAATACCCTCAATGCTATATGCCAGCTTGGACATTAGCGATTGTGCTTGGTTCAGTGTCAAGATGCCCTCACAGGACAACCGAAGCTTCCCCACTGGGAACACCTCCAATAAAAGTCATTTGACGATGACGCGTTTCCACTATCACGCGGCCAAGCAGCTCCTTCTCCAGAGTCGCCCCCTCTAACAGCGTAGCAGCCATTCTATCAATTAATTTCTTCTCCCCGCTCACCGAATATTTTAGCAGCATACCGACAGCAATCTGATGCCCTCTCTCCACCTCCGCATAAGCCGGTTCCAGCGCCGCATTCGTCAGAAAGCCATGTTCCAGCATGTATCGGAGCCTCCTTCTCATTATTTTCTTATGCTCATAGAGAATGTGCAGCAGCCGAATATCCACAATCTCCTGCTCCTGCATGAGCGCGTTCAGATATTCCTGCATCCGATCATAAATCTCTATGCCGTACGTATTTTCCGCACATAAATAGGAGGTCGGCTTCCATCCGCTAACATAACGTTCCAAAGCATCCACTACGGCAAGCGAGTCAAAAACCACATTTCTTTCATATTGAAAATAGGTTTTGGGCTTAAAGGAAACCGACATAACCCGTTGATCGAACCAATCCCTCTCGGCATCCGCATGGGCATAAGCCAGCTCCATCTCTTCAAAGCTGCATACCGTTTCCGTATATTTGCCTCCGCGCAAATTGTCGGCAATATTCAGCGTTCCCGCTTCCGCATCATAACCATAAATGAACATATCATGGTTATGCGAATGTTTGCCGTAAGCGTCGGCTTCACGGATATGAAACTGATCGGCCAGAAAATAGACATAATTGCCCATATCAATGGCGTCTACTGCGAATTGAACAATACTCCCCTTCCATACTTTCGTAATCGTGTCCCGGTGCGTGAACTGAAAATGGAGCCATGGGCAATCGAACAACAGCGGATCAAAGAAACTATCCTTTTTGTTGGTATAATCGATTTTTCGCATCGATTCGAAATAAACCAGTTGAATAAAATGGCTGTAGATCCAAGGCAATGTTTCTTCTCGATTGCCGATGATGCTAAATAGATGAGCGACATTGGGATACGTCTTGTAATCGTGGTCATGCATGGGCAGCCGTTTTGTTGTCATCGCGTTATCCTCCTAACGTGAATGGGTCGGTCGAAGACATTATAATCAGACCGGGTGGGCCATCTTCCTGACGATGCTGGAGGCAAACTGATCGATAGTAGCAAAAAAATCAATGATCAATTCATCATCGTCAAATGCAATGTCGAAATGCTGCTCGATGTGGACAAGCAGCTGGACCATTCTGAGCGAATCCATCCCCATCTCGCGAATCTGGGCATAGATGTCAGCGTCGCGCTCCAAAGACGGGTTATCGGTCATCTCGGCAATTTTTTTCTTCAAATAATAAATCGTTTCACTCCTCACGGCATGGTTAGACATAGGACACACTCCCTGTATCATATTTCTTAACGCGGTCACGCCTTTGTTTTAAGCTATAATTGTACTATCTGGAAAGGGGGATGATTCATGATTGAATGGCAAATTTCCCAGTTAATCCCGCTTAGCTTCGAAAAGTTTCAACCGACATCAGAAGAAGCATGGACAAGCTCTTCCTTTCAATTGATTTGGTCGCAGCAGCAAAGCTTTGCATGCAGCATCGGCGATTTCATTCAAGCTGTTGCAATCGGGCAGTTGCTCCTGGTCAAACCGCTGCAACTCGTTAAGCTCACTTCAGGAAATCCGAACACACTCCACATTGTCGCCTTCCATTTCCCCTCCCTGTTGTCCTTGCCCGCTTTGCCCTTGTCGCTTAAGGGAAGCTTAAATCCTCTCTGCAAGCAACTGCTTATGCACATTCAAGCCTACAGATCAACTTCGGATGAAGCCGAGGCGCGCATTCATTTGTCCAGCTTGGTGTTCTCACTGCTTATGGAATGCTTTGCTCAACGGGAGTTCAATCCTCCCCCTTCAAAGCAGAGGCCTGTCTCCCAAGCCAAATCGATTAAGAGGAAAAAAAGCAGCCTGCCTATCGTATATGCCGTGCGCTATATGCGCAAGCACCTGGCCAATCCCGATCTGTCGCTTCAGGAAATAGCGGGAGCGGTTGGCTATCATCCCAATTACTTTTGTCAGGAATTCAGCCATATCTTCGGCATTTCGCCGATCCGTCATCTGAATGAGCTTCGGGTAAGCAAAGCGCTCGATTATTTGGAGAATACGGATTATCCCGTCAAACAAATCTGTGAGCTCATCGGCATCCGCAACCCCGGCAATTTCACCGGAATGGTCAAGAGCAAGCTTGGAATGACTCCTGTGGAATACCGCAGAAGGCATAGAACAAGGACCATGAATGTGTAAACGCATAGCCGAGTAATTCTGGCAATCCGCTACAGCACTATCCGATGATGTGCGGGATCGCCGCTAAGCGCCCGAATCCATCCGATCTCTTCCGACAAATAGCGGAAGGGATCGCTCCCGAACCATTCCAGCGAGAGAGAAGCATCGGGCTGATCGCTTCTAAGCATCGTGAAAATCTCCCGATAATCGAGAGCGCCTTCTCTAAGCGTTACCATACCTTCTCTCTCGCCGCCGGGAGCATAAACATTGTCCGGCGCAAATATGGAAAGCTCGCTGCGGCTGCGGACATTCTTGCAATGATAATGCAAGGTCCAAGGCGACAGCCTGCGATACGCATTGGCAACAACGTTGCCCGACTCCCACACATGCAGAAAATCCATATTAATGCCAATAAACGGATGATTCACTTCACGAATGATTCGCATGGCGGAATCCATATGATCGGCCAGCGTTCCCGGATGAATCTCGATGACGGTACGAATGCCATGTTCCGACGCTAACCCAACCATTTCAAGCAATCTGCGGGATGCAAGTCTCCAGTCCTCTTCCTGCGAATCTCCGCTTGACTTATGTCCTGCAAATATACGTATCTTGTCGCTTTCGAACATTCGAGCCAATGCAATCAGTTGCTTCCAATGCTGCTGAGCTAGCGCATAGGCTTCCTCAGTTGGAGCTAGCAGAGGCACATATCCGCTAATCATTGTTATTTCCAGCCCCTTGCGCCGCATTCCGAGTACGGCTCTGGCCGCTTGCATCGGCATGCGGCGGGCGATGGCAGCAGCATGCACGCTCCAGAGCTCGATGCCTGCAAAGCCGTTACGCGCTGCGAATTCCAGCAGCTCTGGAAATGAAACAAGCTCATGCCGAAACGAAATCGAGCATAAATGGATGTTCATACCGCAATCTTTCCCCTCTCCGCCAGAAATTCCAGCAGCCGCAGCTCCGTTTGCCGCATATTTGCTAGCTTGCGCAGCAAGTTGTCCCGAAGCTCAGCGGTTGGACCGCGTTTCCCATATTTCGCAAGCAGAAGATTAATATTCAGCCAACCCCGTTTGATTTCATCCGTATTGCGAGCTCCCTCCTCCGCCTCCTGTTCCGTCATCAAGTCAAGCTCTAGATAACTTTGCCATACGAGGCTCCTCATTCGGACGAGGGCTGACAAAGCTATCATATTTCGTTCCGCCCACCTTTTGCGTTTCATTTCGTCCCAACCGACACTAGCTTCGACATCGTCGCAGAAAAGCGCAAAGGCTTTTCCCGCTGTCTTCCGATAGGCGGCTAATATAGCGGCTGATTCCCTGCGGAAGGATTGTGCCGCGACGGGACGGATGAAGGAAGGATCAAAGTCCAGCTTGCAGAATACAAACTGTCCTGGACGCACGCTGGCCTCCGTCAGCTCCTCTTCCAATATTTCGCCGGCATAACCAGCCACAGGATCCACAGCTTGATAGCATCCGTCTCGCATACTGCGCTCATACAGCAGAATGCTGTGGTAGAAGCCCGCCGACTCGAATCCCAACATCGACTTCGGAAAGAAACGAAGCTTGGAGGCTCGGGAAAGCATAATCGCCATATTCCCTTTATCCAGCAGCGAGCCAAGTTCATAGACAGACCCTGAGGTCAAGTGAAATCGTATTCCGTATTCGTATAATAGATCGATCCATTTCATATTGCGGACAGACATGAGCATGCCGTCATAATAGGTGATATGCCAATAACCCAGCAGAAAATAGCGGGGATCCAAACCGCGAATGCCAAGTGCCGAAACAATACATGATGCGGTGCATTCAAGCGCGGCAAGCCCAATTGGGTTATTCGTGCGAAGAGCGCTTCGAACCATATCCAACCTCCTCGAAAGAGATGTGAAACCGAAAAATGGCGTTAAGGCACAAGGCTGACGAAAGGCTGACATTTCCCGCTAATGGCATGTGGTTGAATCTGCTCCGTCCACTCCACTGAAATCGACAATTCGTCAACGAGCAATATCTTCTTCAGCAATTGCCTCAGCTTGCTTGCTGCTTCCTCCAGTTCCTCCTCGCGCTGCGAACCGCCCGCGATGACCAGTCGGAATGTATAATACGCTTCCTGTACAAGCTGAAACTGCTTGACTCCTAACGATGTCGCCAGCCATTGATAGAATCGATCGAGATATCGCAGAACGGATGCATAGATATCTCTGTCTGGCAACTTGATCTGCGATTGCCGAAACGGCATCAGCTCCAGACTCGGTCCATCCGTCCCTCCATTGCGCAGTATCCTCCCCATATCCCCCGTTCTATAGCGCAGAAAGGGCAGGCTGATCATCACAAAGGAAGTCACGACAAGCTCACCCATCTCCCCTTCGGGAACCGGCTGCAGCGTATGCGGATCAAGCGCTTCTACATAGACGAGCGACTCGTCGATTTGCAGATTCCCGCTCGGACCGGAATAGGCAATCATCCACAACTCTTCCATACCGTAATAGTCGAGCAGCGGAACGCCGAATATGCGTTCTATCTCCTTGCGCTGGCCAGGCTGTACATATTCCCCCCAATTTTGCACGCAAAGAAGCGTGTCCGGAACCTGCAGTTTTTTCTGTTCGAAATATATCGCCAGCTCGTATAATCCGGAGCATCGTCCCTGGATTAAATGCGGCATCTGACGACAAATTTGATTCGCGTAGAAAGACACCATCCGAGGATCCGCGAACAAGGAATTGCCAAGCAACTGC
Organism: Paenibacillus sp. HB172176; assembly: GCF_011947265.1. Lineage (GTDB taxonomy): Bacteria > Bacillota > Bacilli > Paenibacillales > Paenibacillaceae > Pristimantibacillus. Next base: position 434,226 of record NZ_JAATHD010000001.1, on the reverse strand, counting down.
GTACGGCCATTCAGCGGCATTCCCGCCCTCCGTCTGCTTCGCTGGATCGCCATCGCCAGCGTAAGCTGTTCCTCCCTTGTCTTCATGCAACGGAACGGTGTCCCCGTGCTGCCCGAGGTATGAGAAACAATGACCTCCCCATCGGAGGGAAACTCCAAAAGCTCCCGATTGGCGTTAATAATGCCTTTGTCCATAATGGGAAGATGCTGAAAGGTCAATTTGCCTTCTTCCAACTGCCGATAATAGGGATATCGTCGCGCCGCCGCTTCAGCAACCTCGTCCAAACGCTTCAGCACCGGATTAGCTATCAAAGCTGTGCCCTCTCGCGTACAAATGCGATAACGGAATTAACCGTTCTGAACACATGCGGCTGCAAATCCTCGGCATCGGTCTCGAAGCCGAATCGTTGCTCCAGCAACGTTAGCAGCTCCAGCACATGCAGCGAATCCAGATACAGATCGTTTAGCAGCGAATGGTCCGGCTCGATCTCTTCGGGCGGCCGTTTGAGCAAATTCGCCAATAGCTCAATGACCGTTCTCTCCAATGGGGATTGATCTTGTTCGGTTAACATCATATTCCTCCTCTACCATTCTTTGAATTTCCATTCGATCCAGCTTTCCCGTCTTCGTCCGGGGCAGCCGCGCAATGACCGTTATTTCTTTCGGCCTCCCCGCCGCCGCGAGCCTCTGATGACAATAATCGCGCAGTTCCCTTAACAAGGTCGTTTCAACTCCAAGACCTCCCTCCTCCGGCACGATAAAAGCGATGGGCCGATAACCCGTTGCGTCATCCGGCACGCCTGCCGCCGCCGCTTCCCGTATGGCGGGATGCGATAACAGCACATTCTCCAACATTTCGGGATGGAACAGATGTCCCGCCACATTAAAGGCGTTGTCCGCTCTTCCTGTCACAAACAAACAGCCGTCTTCATCCAGCCAACCTTTGTCCATCGTACGAAGTCCGTACGGGGTCATCACCTCGGTCGTCCGCGGCTCGTCATTGTAGTAGCCAAGCATCACATTGGCTCCCTTGACCACGATCTCTCCTACTTCCCCGGCAGGCAGCGGTTTGCCGTCCCGATAGACAGCGAGCTCGACGCCGGGAACAGCCCTGCCCGCCGATTCCGGCTTCGAAGAGAGCCAATGCGCGGGAAGACATGTCACGCGCGGAGCGGCCTCCGTCAATCCGTAGCAGGGCATAATCTCCACTTTCGGGAGCCTGCCTTGCAGAAGCAGCAGCAAAGAGGGAGGCATAGCCGCGCCGACCACAATTAACTTCTTCAAGCTCTGCATATCCTCGGCTCGCCACCTGGTCGACTTGATTAGCGGCAGCATAACAGCGGGCACGGCGCACAGGAAGGTCGGGCGCATCCTTCTGACCGCGGCTATAAGCTGGAGAGGATGAGTCAATCCGGGCGACAGACTTATATTCATTCCAGCATGCAGAGCGAGCAGCCATTCTCCCGTTAAGGTTGAGCAGTAGCCAAGCGACTTGGTAATCATCACGCTGTCACTGTCATCCAACTGCAGACTCTGGTGAATGGAAAACAAGTTCGACCACAAATTATGAAAGCTGAGCATGATTCCCTTGGGGGTGCCTGTCGAGCCGGAGCTCATGAAGATAACAGCCGTTTCTTCGGGCGGCGTATATTCGCGCCATTCGCGCCGCCTGATTGGCTTCACCCGGCCCTCCCATTCCTCTCCCGTCTCGCCAACCATCAGCGTTATGCCGCCATGTATGATCTGCCGAGCGGATGATTGCCATGCATCGGGCCGATCCGAAGCCGTCAGCAGCGATGGAGTGAGGATGAGGAGATCGGCTTCCAACCGATGCATAATCTCCAATGTTTCCGCAGCAGTGGAATGGGCGTGAAGCGGCACCGGAATGCCGCCCGCGAGCACTACGGCCATAATGGCACGAAAGCATGCCGGGGAAGGCTCCATCCAAATCGCCGCGATAAAGCGCGGTCTCATCCCCAAACCTTGGATTTGCTCCGACATTATCAGCGATTCGCGATATTGCTCATCGAAACGGATAAACAACATTTCGCCATCCTTGTCGTAATACATGCCGCGATCCGCTCTGGCAGTCTGCTTGAACAGCAGCGCCAAGGAATTGTCGCCTGGACTCACGCCGACACCTCCTGTGAGGAGAGCCTGCCGGAATTCTCCGAATGAACTGCCTGCTCCTCTATGGACTCTTCGTCAATTGGTTGCCTCCGGCGGCTAAGCAACGCCAGATAAGCCGGATTCCCACGCTCCTGCAGTTCGGCATGGCTGCCCCAATCCGTCACTTTCCCTTCTTCCATGACATAGATGACATCGGCGCTCTCAACCGTCTGCAGCCTGTGCGTGGATAATAAAGTCGTTTTCCCCTCCATCAGCTCGGCCAGTGCGCGCAGCACCCGTTCTTCCGTACCTCGATCGAGCGCCGAGGTAGGCTCGTCCAGAATCAGCACCTCGGGCCGCTGCAGAAACACTCTGGCTATAGCCACTCTCTGACGCTGGCCGCCTGACAGCCCGTCACCCCGATGGCCGATCATCGTCTCCAGCCCCTCCGGCTGGCTGTCGATCCATGATCCAAGATCGGCCTTGCAAGCCGCCTCGTATATGTCTTCATCCGTTGCGCCCAGACGTCCAATGGCGATATTGTCACGGATACTCCCGGCGAACAGGAAGCTCTCTTGGAACACAACTCCAATATGACGGTTGATATACTCTCTCGACCAATCGGTATAGGGGACGCCGCTCAAGCTGATTTCTCCGGCTGCCACCGGCATAAAGCCCAATATCGTACGAAACAACGTGCTTTTGCCCGAACCGCTCCGTCCAACAAACGCCGCTGTTTGTCCAGCCTTCAGATGAAATGCGATATGCTGCAATATAACATGCTCTCCGCTTGCAACCGTCAACCCGCTTGCCTCGACCGTCGGGGCAAATCTATCCGCCGCCATTCCGCCTTTGCTCTGCACGATATGCTCCTCCGGAGAGCGCAGGAATTCCTCAATTCGCTTCATCGCGACTTCCCCGCCCTGAAGCTCGCCCGCAAAATGGTTCATCGCCTGCACAGGAGCCAGCACATTGTTTAAATACTGAACAAGCGCCACCAGCATGCCCACTGTCATCGTGCCGTCCATCACTCTCCCGGAGCCAAATCCGTATAACAAAATGACGACTCCGCTTACCGCAAGCGAACTGGAATTGGCCGACATGACCCGGAACAGCGTATCCTTAACACTCGCTTCCACCAAGTTCCGATACCTGGTCTCATTCCTCGCCCGCTCCCATTGCTCCAAACCGTGGACGCGAATTTCCCGCGAACCCTCGATGCTCTCGTACAAATAAGTGCCGATTTCTTCGTTATGCGCTCTGACCTTCCCGGTATTGCGGATAATGAGCGAACGATACAGCCGGGGGATGGCAAGCAAAACCGGTATGAACGCCAGCGCAGCCAAACCTAGCGACCAGTCAATGTAGAAAATAATAGCCAGCGCAAGCAGCAAGGAATACCACTGGGATACCAGCTCCATCACCACATGATTCAGAAAATTGCCCATCGTCGCCGTATCCATTCCCATTAAAGCCGAATATTTGCCCGCGCCGTGCCGCTCAATTTCAGTAATCGGAATTCTGCGCAAATGCGCCAGAATGACCTCGCGCAAGTCCAGCGTATGCCGAATGCCCAAATAACGGAACAACGCGGAATGCGCGGTGCCGAGCAACGCCGACCCCAGCGCCAGCGCTCCCGACCCGATGAGCAACGGACCTAACAGCTCCTGCTCGCTGCCGAGCAGCACCCGGTCGATCAGCATCAGGAATAGAAACGGCTGCAGGAGATTAAACGTCAAATTCAGCAAAGCGCAGACATAAGCTATCGTCGTCAACGGCCAGCGAATGCGAACGTAAGGCGTCAGCCGCATAAACAATCTAATGCTCTGCATGAACATTCCTCCCCGCATAATGATGCGCAATTGGCTTAATCAAGGGCATCCATTGCTTCAGCGGCGTTTCGGATGGGGATGTCAAAATTCGGAACAGCGGCTGCTCCAGAAACGGCAGCATTCGCAAATGGTCCAGCCGGTACAGCTCGCCCTGTTCAGACAACTTCCGCAGCATCATACCGGGGATATCTTCATGCTCTATATTCCATACTGCGGCGGAGGCTGTCTCCATTTCCTCCGCAATGATCGGAAAGATGCCGCGATAGTCATAGCGCTGCGCAACTTCCGCCGCCTTCCGCGACATACGACGCCTCGCTTCATGATCTGCAAGCAAGGACAGCGCGGCCTCCGCCGCTTGCCTCTCGTCAACGACGGGATAAGGGGTGTCCCAGTAACAATCGATCAACATGCCGTCCTCGCCGTCTGCTACCACCTCGCGAAACCCGTTCCAATTGGCGCAAATAACCGGAACCCCCCATGTCTTCGCTTCAATTAAATTGTAGCCGAATGTTTCGCCCGGATCGGTGGAGACATTAATAAGCAGATCGGATTGCGCAAACAATGTCTCCTTATCATCCCCCTCCACCGGACCGGTAAAGGTCACATGGTTGCCCAGATCAAGCCTTTCCACAAGCTGATCGATCTGGGCGCTGTAGCTCTCTATCTGGACATCGCTTCGCCCGGTATATTCCCCCGCGATAGCGAGCCGCGCTTCCGGCAAGCGGTCGCGCACGGTCGCAAATATACGCAGCAATGACTGTATATTCTTGACATCCTCAAGCCGTCCGATGGACAGCACTTGTGTTCCGTTACGCTGTCGTATCGCCTCGTTCACTTCTGTCGAGGATCGAAGCTCAATGCCTAATGGAATGACCTTGGCCATCCGATAACGATCGGATATTCGGCACAGCGCCTCCTTGCTGCTCTCGGAGGAGCATAGCAGCACATCTCTTTCATTCAGAAACGGAGCAATGGCCAACCATTGCCTAAGCCAATGCTCGGAGACAACCGAATGCGCGATGAACAGAAAGCCAAGCTCGATGCCGAGGGCAGCTCTGCCCATCATCAAATAAGGAGCAAGAGCGGGAATATTGAGATATAACGTCTGTATGCGATATTGCGTCTGAAGCTTCCGCAGCTCTTGGGATAGCCGTTGCAGCGATGCCGGCCAGTCTCGAAGCAAACGCTTAGTCGAGCCGCCAAACATCCGGTATAGGGAAAGCGGAGGTATCGGCGCAAGCTCGGCGTATTGCCCCAGATAATGCACCCATTTGCTGTCAATTGCCCGTTCATTCAACATTCGCGCCGAACCGGAGGAGTATCCGATGCGCAGCTTCTTATCGCGCCGGCTCATGCCTGTTCACCTCCCAATGCTCGTATAGCGTCCACAGCTCGCTTCTTATGCCGGCTTCAAGCTCGGCAAGCTGCTCCAGCTTCGCGCGCGCCTCAGGCAGCTTGGCATGATTGCCAAGAACGCCAAGCCGCACAATAACCAGCACAACGTTTTCCCATTTGGCAAGCAACTGCTCCAGCTTTGCTTGCAGCGGTTCCGCATTGCCGCCTGCGGCTGCAAAGTAATCAGCCATTAAGCCAAAGCTCTTCCATCGCTTGGCAATGACGCCGACCTGGCCGATGCTGGCATACAGCTTCTCCACAGTATAGTTCGATATTCCGCATTCAATGTTCAGCAAATAATTGTCTACTCCCGAGATCAGTTGGCTGGCCGCCACGGTGAATTGCTGACGAAACAGTTCCCCAACCAGCCCCGGATCAGGTTCAGCGGCCTTATCCAGATGAAGCGTGATGCCGGAGCTTAACCCTTCGCAGGTAAAAGCCTCGTGCATCACCGACCGCTGCACTTCTCCCTCCCAGTCGAAGAACGGATCCTTCACCAGCAGACGGCCATCTTGTCCCAGCTCCACAATCAACATATGCGGCATATGCTTCATCCCATAACAGATCGTAGAATGCGGCATGTAATAAAGATCAACCAGTGTAATAATCGTTCGCTTGGGTCCCGATGCCTCTAACTCCCGCTCCAGCTTCGCAAACTGCTGCTCCTTGCTCCACAGCGGATCCTGCCAGCGAGTCAGACACTGTCCGTACAATTGCTCGAAGCCAAGGATATCCGCATTGGGATCAATTCGTTCCGAATAATAGGAGAACCCGTCTTCATCAGCAATAAACGACGCATTCCAAATACCGAGATAGATTGGACGCGTATCTATGCCAGAGCGGCTTTGAATTAGGAATGCCAGACAATCTAGCAAGCAGTGAATCGGCGGCCGGATCATACTTTACCCGCCAGACGTTTGGCGCATACGCTGTCAGCCATTCCCCCCAACGTTCCCAGCCGGTCGATCTGCAGCTCCTCGCCATGAAAGCTAATGTGATAGCGCCGCTCGATTTGTTCAATCAGATTGATCATGACAAAAGAATCCATGCCAACCTGTTCCAATAGAATATCCTCATCCAGCCCGCTCGCAAGCTCGAAGTCGTCAACCAGCTCTGCAATAATATGTTGCAAACTTCGTATAATAACACTGCGGTCTTCCTTAACTTCACCTGCCATCACCCATCAGCTCCTCTGCTGTAAGATTTCAACTGCTGCCCTCCATTGGCAGGCAGCCAGCTAACCTCCGTTTATCTTTGCCGGCTTTAATGTAAGCGCATTCTTAACTTGAGTCGCAACCTCTGCAACAGCTTCCTCATCCATGCCGATATGCATAGGCAATGATACTATTCTTTGCGAGCAAAATTCTGCAATCGGGAAATCTCCCGCTCCATAACCCAGATGACGGAACGCAGGCAGCTGATGAATCGGCAGCGGATACTGTACCGCGGTCAATATTCCTTTTTTCTGCAAGGAGCGGCGTACGTTCTCCCTTGCCTCGGCGGGCAGCCGCACCACATATAGATGAAAAACATGGCTTTCGTCATGGCGATGCGCAGGCAGGACGACTCCCTCGATATCAGCCAAATGCCGTTCATAGCAGTTGGCCACCTGCCTTCTGTGCGCCGACCATTCATCCAGACGCTCAAGCTTCATGCTTAGCGCCAATGCCTGCAAGGCGTCGAGCCGGCTGTTGTAGCCCGGACTATCATGTGAATAACGCGTTTCCCCGCCATGATTGCGCAGCCTGCGCACCTTCGCCAGCAATGATTCATCCGATGACACGACAGCCCCTCCATCGCCGAGCGCGCCCAAATTTTTATCCGGATAAAAGCTGAAGCAGCCCGCCCCGCCCACACTTCCTGCCGGCTTGCCCTCCAGCCTTGCCCCGGCAGCCTGCGCGCTGTCCTCCACAACAGCAATTCCCCTCGCTCTCGCAATAGAAAGCCACGGCGACATATCGACCATCTGTCCGTATAGATGTACGGGAATGATCGCTTTCGTTCGTGAACTTAGCTTCGCAATCAACTGCTCCGCATCAATTAAGTAGCTGTCGGGATCGCAATCGACCAGAACCGGCGTCGCTCCCGTATGGTGAATCGCTTCAACAGTGGCGACAAACGTATTGACTGCTGTTACGACTTCATCGCCAGGTCCAACGCCAAGCGCTTTCAACGTCAGAAACAGCGCATCTGTTCCGTTGCCGACTCCGGCGGCGGAGGCAGATCCCGAATAACGAGCAAAAGCCGCTTCAAAATCCGTTACCGCTTGGCCTCCGACGAATACCCCCCTCGCCGCCACTTGCTGCACGGCGGCCAGCCATTGCTCCCTGATCTGTTCAAACTCCAATTGCGGACCCGCAAACAATATCCCCATACCGAACCTCCCCTCATAATTGCGACAAATAACTACGTATAGCAGCCATCAGCTTCATTCGCAAGCCAGAAGTGACGCCTTACGGCGTCCGAAGCTCCCGCGAACATGCAGCCGCCCTTATTTCATCAATGACGATCATCCCTTCAATCGCTTCCTCCAGCGTAACGGCAAGCTCTCCTTCACCTGCCAGTTTCTCGGCAAAGGAGGCATAAATGTTCCCAACCCCTTCCAGGTCGCCGCGATATGCCTTGCCGGGAGACTGACCGCCAAGAGGGATCGGCGGACGACCTTCCAGTTGCATGACAGCCTCGCCCCCGCTCTTGATTTGCAACGTCCCGCGCTCTCCGCCAACGATCCATTGCGGATCAGCCGCATGAGAGGCGAAATGAATGTGCAACGACAGCAGAATTCCGTTATCCAATGGGAGACTGGCCGCCACATAATCCTCCGCATCGCCCTTGCTCCAGGGGAGCCGATGCATCATCGCGTGCACGTTCGATAGCTTTCCCAGCTTCAGATGAAGCAACTGATCGATCAGATGAACTCCCCAGTCCAGCAGCGCTCCTCCCCCGTAAGAGATCTCATCCCGCCAAGATGGACGAAACGATTGAACGCCAAATGAGGAGCCGGAGCCGAATTGATGGAATCGTCTTTCAACAAATTGAATAGGACCCAGCATGCCGCTCTGTATCGTTTCCTCAACAATCTTCAGGTCGGAATCAAATCGTCTGTTGTGAAACACCGTCACGATACGGTTATTCTCTTGAGCCAACTGTTGCAGCAGAAACGCTTCCTCCGCGCAGACAGCCACCGGCTTTTCAATAAGCGCATGTTTGCCCCTGCGGAGCGCCTCCGCCGCAATCGCGCAATGACTATGCGGCGGTGTGGCGATCAACACCGCATCCGCATCACTGTCAAGAAGTTCGCTCAGATGCTCCCAAGCGGCAAACCCTCTGCGCTGCGCAAGCGCCCTTCTCTGCGGCGTAAGATCATAGACGCCGCAAATATCGAACTCCGGCATTTTTTTCAACAACGGCAGATGGGTCAACTCTACAATCCGTCCAAATCCGGCAATGCCCAATCGTATGGACCTCATCGCTCAACCGTTCCCACAGCTTGCAAGGAGATTATAAAATCAGTCAGGTTTCCAACCGTAGCGAAAACAGCCGGGTCCACATCCTCTTCAGGAAAAACAACTGCAAAATATTCTTCAATGTAAACGGCAAGCTGCAAAACCATAATGGAATCCAAGTTCAAATCCTCATAAAGCTTGTCCTCTTCATTCAACTCATCTGGCGCTGCAACATCGAGCTCCTCCACGATCATTGTGCGAAGTCCTTCCACAATGCTTTTACGCTCCATCATCGTCCCTCCTCCCATTCACGAATCCATCTTCTGCTTATTTTCCCTGATGGCAGACGCGGAATTTCATCCACCAGATTCACCACGCTGGGAACCTTGTAACCAGGAAGCACTTTCGAGCATTGGGCTCGAATCGTCTCCTCCCGGACTTTCCCGTCCGCCACAACGATCGCTTTGACTGTTTCTCCCCATACGGAGTGAGTCGCTCCGTAAACAACCGCCTCCTTCACGCCTGCCATTCCGTTAATAGCTCCCTCTACCTCCGTCGGCATCACCTTCTGTCCAGACACATTAATTAAATCATCCAGTCTTCCCATCACATGCCATTCGCCATTCTTCGACTGACGACCCAAATCTCCGGTCTCGACCCGCTTCGCTCCCGTCCTTACAACCAACTCACCAGCCGCTTGCTCCAGCAACGAGGTTTCTCCCGCCATTTCGTCAGTTGAGTCTTCCACTGTTACGTTCAAATGAGATAACGGGCGCCCAACCTCATCCGGCGTTTCTGGCTGCGCCTTGAGGGAAATACAACCAATCTCGGTGCAGCCGTATTGCTGCCACACCTCTCTAGCCGATACTCGCAATCTCTCTAGCAACGCTTCTGTCAATGGAGCGCCGGAGCTGATCGCCTTCCTGTAGCGCACCTCGCCCTTGCTTAATGAATCCAGCAGTTGATACAGGAATGGAACCGCATACACAATGGAATGCTCATCTTCGCGAATAAAACGCAATGCGACCTTCGGATTTTTGGAAACAACGATATGAGGAGCCGTCCCTCTCTCCCATGCGGCAAGCACGCCCGCTATCAATCCGTAAGAATGCGATACCGGAACGAGAATTAAGGGAGGTTCGCCGCCGGAAGCCGCAAGCATACGATTGTAGCTTGTCGTTTCCTGTGAAATCTCGGACCATGATCGGTGAATAAGCTTAGGCCTGCCGGTCGTCCCCGAGCTGAATTGCATGAGAGAAGGCTCAGACGAGAATTCTGATGAAACGCTGGCTGCGGAAGTTTTAGCGTTCTTGGAAGGAGTCGATAAGCTTGACACTTGCTTGTCCTCTTGTCCCCGCGGCTGAATAGGCAGAACATGCAGCAACGGACCCATCAGCAGCGCACAGCAGCCAGCCCGGGCAGCCATTCCTTCCGCTTCCACCGGTGGCGTATCGCCGTGCAGCAGCAGTACAGAAGCGCCATTGTCTCTGAAGTAAATGATCGCGGCAACGACTTCCAGCGGCTCGCGCAGCAGTATCGCATACCGTTTTCCTTCAGGCGACCGACATTGCTCGAACCCTCGTATTTGCTTTATGCGCGAACAAAGCTGTACCGAGCTGAAGACTTCGTCATCTACTTTAAGCATCAGATCAATAGGGCAACAACTCCTTTTTCTTACGATTTTAGGGTTATCCTCCTTTATAATCAATTTATAATTCTTCAGAATGTAGCCCAATTTTCAGTATTCGCGGAACCTGACGAAAAAACGGGCCAGAATAGAGCGATTCCATCTTTCGGGCTGTAAGGAGTTAAACACGGTGAAACGGCTGCGCCGTCCTCTGAAGGCGGGGTGTGGTAAGAAAAAAGCCTGACGGCGTCCTTGAATGCAGCAACCTGTTCTAATGGACTTTTGGGAGGCTGCTGAGTCATTGTGGATCCGTGAGCGCGTGTCCGTGGCCATTTGACCAAGGCAAGTAGTGTAACGGTCACCATTGACCGTAAGAAGCCGTAATCACGCCTAACGGGTATTTTAACGGTCGCGGATGTCCTTTAAAACTAGCTAGAGGGTCTCGAAAATGTCCGTTACAGTTGCAAGCTGAGTATCTGTCGCTCATCTGTGATACGATACTCGTAACTATGTACTTCCGCATTACTGATCATCAAGTATGCCTCCATTGAAGGGGGCAGTATAGGGGGCGAAACAAAACATGAATTTATAAATGACAAAAGGATAAAGGCATCCCATCGGATGCCCCTATCCTTGCGTATGCTCGCATCTATTTCTTGAATCCTGTCTACATCAATTCGAGAATTCGATACAATACCGCCGCGGCTTGCGCTCTGGCGGACAAGCCTCCCGGCTCGAATACCCGTTCTCCCATTCCATTCATAATGCCTTGCTGCTGCAAGGTAAGTACCGCCTCTAACGCATATTCCGCAATATCGCCCTGATCTGTAAACGGCATAGGCTCAGCAGGCATGGCGTTCCAATCCAGCCCGACAATCTCCGCGACGCGATAGACCATAACCGCCATATCCTGCCTGCTGATCGTATCGTTGATGCCGAATGTACCGTCCGTTTTGCCGTTCACAATGCCCAGCTCCTGCGCTGACGCAATAGCGTTGTAGTACCATGCATTCTCCTGGGTATCCGAGAAGGTTGAATGAGCAGCATCATTCGATAAGCCGAACATGTGAACCAGCATCGTAATGAATTGCGCCCGCGTCAGTCTTCCATTCGGATCGAACTGCCCATTCCCGACACCGTTCACCACTTTTCTTGCCGCCAGCCCTTCAATAGCTTCCCTCGCCCACTCAGCATCGCTCAAATCCGAGAAGGCAGCATGAACATAAGCAGGTGAATATTTGCTGAAATGCTCCGGACTAAAAATGACTGTGCCTGTTTCTTGATTAAACCTTGCGTTCTTGATCACTTCCAGCTCTCCGCTGTCCGTCAAGTAATACAGAATGACCTTGTTGCCTGTTTCACCCGGACGCAGTGTGTAAGGAATTTCAACTGTGAGCTCTTTTCTGTTGAATGTGTCCTTGTCTTGTCCATCCAGCTTGAGATCAAAGTCATAGATGACAGCTTGCGAATCTATCTTCTCTCTGAGAGCTAACGGCAATTCGGAGGTATCCACTTGAGATACGGTTAGCTGCAAATGTTCGGCTGCTTTGACCGCTTCGTCTGACAAGAACTTCTCATGCAAGGTTATCCGGGCCAACCCGCTGTCGATCACAACGTTCTTTATCATCTGACCAGCAGCGCTCTTCACATGCTCCAGCGGAACATCCAGATTGACCCCGGTTGTTCCTGCAGCAGGGTGCAAGACGATTTGCAAGGCCCAGCCTGCTAGGCCGTCAACGGCTTTCTTCATTGAATCCCTATCGAGCTTCACAGACACCTTTCCATGAGCATCCGGTTTTGCCTTAATCATAAGCGTGGATCCAATGACGGTCGTATCATTCTCTGCGATCGGGATTGTTATTGTTCCGCCTCCATCTTCGTCATTATGCGTCACGACGACCTGTACCCTGAAGGCTTCAACCGCTGCGCTCAGCGCGCTCCGGGCCTGGTTCACCTGAAGCTGCGAAGCCGAGGAATTATTCAGAACATCGATCGCCGCTCCGATTGCCGTCAGCAGCTCCGCCTTCGAGCCGGCCGGATATTGTCCGATCGAGGTTCCCTCCTCAGCGGAATCATGCAACGACTGCGCTGATATAATGTCGGCGCTTAACGCCGTTTTGGAAACTGTCTCCATTCCATAATGATAATAAACCGAGCCAGTAACCGTCATCTCCGTGCCAGCTCCGTCCGACATGACCAAATCGGTTACATACACGCTTCCGGTTACGGTTTGTCCCAGCTCCTTCGCCCTCAGCTTTAGCTTTAGCAGATCAACGGGAGCTGCCTGAGACGACTGCTGCGAATTCGCTCCGGTATCGACGGCGGCAAACCGAATTAGTCCAGGCTCCACTGTCTCGCCCAGCAGGGAGTAACCTGACTTCAATGGTTCGGCTGCAAGATAATCAAGCTGCAGAGAGTCATAATGAACGGCGAATGACCGGGCATATACACTCTGCGTCACCGTATTCTGGCCGACAATCACATCGAACTCTTGATCCGAGACCACGCTTGTCGGCCCCGTTAAGACAAGCAACGATTCTGCGGTCGGTCTCAGCTCCAGATTCTCAACTGCCGTCTGCAACGCGAGCAAGGCATCCGCCACCTCTTGATCCGTTGCCGCCGCATTGTCGCGAACAATCATGGCTTGTGCGAGCGTCTGCTGCAGCTGTATCCAGCCTGCCGCGATATAATCCCCTTCGTCAAGACTCTCCGCGGAGGCTATTGCCGTCAGCAGCATGCTCCGATCAACCGTAACGACATAGCTTCTCTCGAGCGCAGCGCTCGTTTCCCCGTCCACAACAGCAACCGCCTTGAGCGTCACATTCCCCAGCGGCAACGGGATTGGCCCCGTATACAATAGGCTGGAAGAGGTCGGCTCACTTCCGTCGAGCGTATAGTAAATCGCGGCGTCGTTCACGAAATGATCAAGCGTCACCTCTTGCGGATAGAGATAGGAGCCAGTCTCCAGATCGGCGCTTGGCGGCGTCAGTGCATACGGCTCCGCCGAGCTGGCGTAGACCTCGACCTCCACAAGCCCGCTTCCCCAGCCGTTGCTGAGGGCATTATTGTTAACGCGCCTTACTTCGTTCACGCTGAGCTTAACGTACCGATAACGGCCAACCAGCTTATCGGAATTGAAGCCGGACCACGTATTGGTGCTGTTATTGACAAGCTCCGTCCAGTTCGCATTATCGTTCGAGCCGAAAATCTGATATCTGTGATACATCTCCGAACCGTTATAGAGCCTGTAGGCTACATCGATGCGGGACAAATCGTAAACATCGCCGAGGTCGACCGTATAGTCATACGGCGCAACCAAGCCGCCAAAGAAATCAGTTGAATCGCCGGATGTGTTGAGATTGTAGGTAATACCATCATTCGCTTTCTCAATGCCTGTGCTGTCATTATTGGTAATAGTCGCACTCTTGCCCTGAGACACAAGATACGATTGCGGAAGCTGAACATTGCCGCTCTCCGCGATCAGCTTCCAGCCCGTCGTATACGAGATCGAGGCGGTATGCTCTGCCGCATTGAATGTCATCGGAAGCCATACATAACGCGAATCGGATAGCTGACCCGAATTCCATCTGTCGCCCATATACACATAGCTGTTCGAGCCGTCCGTATTCGTCAGCTTCATAATATTGGTCGGCTGACTATAATACGTACTGTTGTTGCCAAAGACGTATTGCTGCATAATGCGGCCATCCGACTTCACGGGCGTCCAGCCCTCAGGATCGCGAAGATCGGCATTATAGCTAATCGTCCCCTGGTTGGGCAGCCAGCCGGATTGCCCGGAGGAAGCCATATAGTAGCCGTCATCCGCGCGCACGACCGCCGGCGCTTCGCGTCCCACGCTGTCGTAGAAGTTGTACGATTCGAAATCGGCGGCCTTCGTTCCTGCGTCGCTGAAGGAATAGGAGGTAAAATCGACATCCGTATATTCGTCATTCAACCGGTGAACCCGCATCGAATGTCCTTCTGCCGAAACCAGATAGGCGATGCCGTCGTCATCGACAAAGACCGTAAAGTCGCGCGACGTGTAGCCGAGCTGCTCCTCATCATTCAGCACGCTTGTCGGAACGGCTTCCTTGACGCCGCTGGTTTTGTAATATTCGGAATCCAGGTAAATTCCGTTGTCGGAACGCCAATTCTTGAGCGTCCCGCCCGGACGCCAATGGCCAAGGAAGGTATAAGGACCCTCAGGATGATCTGCGGTCGCCACCGCGATCTGGCTGCTCGCATAGCTGCTTGCCGTTTCCCAATGTCCGTAGAGCACGTATTTCTGCGTTTTTTCGTTATATAGAAGCTTTGGACGCTCCCACTTGTTATCAAGAAGACCATACTCCGCTCCCGCCACAGTATCGGTGAAGGGATCCACAATATCTCCCGCATTCGTCCAGTTCACCAAATCTCTGGACGTATAAAGAGATACGGCGTGGAAAGAAGCGCTGTTGTGAATTTTGTTCTCGCCTACCCAGTAATAGATCGGCTGGCCGTCATCGGCCGTCTGCTGCAGAAATCCGCCGCCATGGGCCTGAATCGCATTCCCCTCCGTGTCGTACCAGGTCTCGCCAACCGGGACCCCCGCCGTGGAGTAGTCCTTCACATTGTCCGGATGCACGGTCAAAGCCCACTGGAATGCTTCCTCAATCTGGAGCGCCGCACGATCGACCTCCCACTGCGTCGCGCCGTCATCCCCCAATATTTGCTCGGCATGCTGAAGGGCTTGCTGGATCGTCTTCCAGGATGCGTCCGCATAATCGCCCTTCTCCGTGTCTTGCTTCGCCTCATAGACCGCCTGAAGCTCCGATTTGTCAATATACGGCGTACCATACACCGCAAGCTCCAGAATACCGTCCGCCCATGTCGCGCCTTGGCCGTTATGCACGTTA
This sequence comes from Paenibacillus sp. HB172176, assembly GCF_011947265.1. Taxonomy (GTDB): domain Bacteria; phylum Bacillota; class Bacilli; order Paenibacillales; family Paenibacillaceae; genus Pristimantibacillus. Next base: position 418,923 of record NZ_JAATHD010000001.1, on the reverse strand, counting down.
ATAATATGGTTCACCGTCAGCCGAACATAACGATAATGTCCGGCATCCACTATGGGATTGGTAATAAAGCCGACGACATTATTGTCCGAGCCGTCTGCCAGCTCCGTCCAATTCTCATTATCCGCGCTGCCTTCCAGCGTAAAGCGATAGACCGCATCGGAACCGTTAACCTCCCGAGTGGTCAGGTTAATTTCGGATATCAGCGCGTATTGCTCCAGATCGATGACAAGGTTATAGCCGAGCGTGCCATGCTGCACCCTAGGAGACGAAGACAAATCCGCTCCATCGGTCACTGCGACAGCATCCAGCCCCTGAGAGTCGACGACAGGCCTCCCCAGCGAAAGATTCTGTCCGGACTGAACTGGAATCATGCCATGCGCCCCATCAAAATCGAGCTGATGGAACCAGTCTGCGGTCGCTACGCCGTTATGGAAAACCATCGGGAGCAATCTTGCGTACGTACCCATCTCATCCTTGAAGCCTTCGGCATACTGCGCGCCCCAGTGGTAGCCGTTCTCGGCGAACGAAACCTTGCCGTTTTCTCCCGTCCACTGCGCAACGCCGTTCGCTTGCGTCGCGAAGAAAGAGCCGTTGCCTATCGGTCTCAGCGGCGTCCATTCTCCGTCGATCGTCTCGGCGGAAGCATATTCCGCCTGACTCGGGTACCAGCCGTTCGCCGTAGATCCGAAGAAATAATAGCTGCCGTCATATTTGACAATACTAGGCGACTCCTTATGCTTGTCTACGAATACGGTGTTCACAAGTTCTACCGGCTGCTCCCAATCGGCATCAAGCCTGACAATGCCAATGTCGCTGTTGGTGCGGGTGGCAAAAAGCAGATAGGCCGTGTCATCGTCATCCACGAACAGCGACATGTCACGCGAGTCCATATCGAACGGACGCCCTCTGAAGGTTGCCGCAAAGTCGTCTCCGCCGGGAGTGACCGAGCCGATGAATATCGCTGCCCGCGTGTAGGCTGTACTGGCTTCCTCATGCGCCGTAAACACGATCTTGCCGTTCACCGGGTTGAGTCTGTAGCCCGCAGCCTCCACTCGCATATCCTCGAACGAGCCGAGCAAGCGATCATTGCCGTACGCATGTCCGTCGGTTCCCGTCTGCTCGTAGATGCCCGTGGTCACCAGGCCGGTGACCGCATCGCTCACGCCCTTGTAATAATAGCGATACCAGACGCTTCCGATTTTCACCCCGTCGGTATCCCCTTCCTTCAAGGTGTCCGCCCCGGTATAGTTGTCTTTCATCTTCGAGATTGCCCCGGAATCATAGGAGAAGGCATGCACCGTATTCGTATTCGCAAGACCGACCAACATCTCTCCGCTCATTGCCTTAACGGTATACATATAGTCCTGATCTGCGGCAAGGCCATATTCGTCCACAGTATCGCCGTAGGTTCGATTGATCAGCGTATCTCCGCGATACACCTCGTAATAATCGGCCTCTTGAATAACAGGCCATGAGATTTTCACATTGTTGACCGTATCGTGACCGTCCAACCGGAATGCGGTTGCGGTGGCCGCCCACTCGCTTCCGTAAAAGTCGGCCGTTGTGATGGCGCTGCTATTCCCGTTGGAGGCAATGGCAGCAGCTTTAATCGTCGCGCCTTTGTCGACTGCAATAGGCCCGGTATAAGGATTACTCTCCAGTGCAGGGTCCGTTCCGTCGGTCGTATAGTAGATAAACGAATTTCCCGCCGGATGAGAGATCGTGACCGGAGCATAGATTTGTCCCGAGGCGGGAGTAATAATCGGCGGAATGTTCGTAATTCGAAATTCAATCATATCCTCCATGCTCAGCGCTTTATTGAAAATCTGGAGATTATCGATAAGACCCGCATAATATTCGCCCGAGCCCCAATTGCCTTTCCCAATCTGAACAATGCCTCCCGAGGAAGAAACAATATCAGCCAAAGCATAGCTGCTCGCTTCGGTCGATTGGAGTTCGCCGTCGACATAAAGCTTGGTGTCCGCAGTCGAAATCACAACGTCCACATGCTTCCACTCCGTGCTGCTGCTCCCTTGTACGCTTGCGGGACGCGAGCCGCTGTTGTTGTATCGTTCCACCGTCAAGCCGCTCGTCTTGTCAATAATGCCAAGATAATGCTCGTTCAGATAGGACTGGGAGGAATTGCTCGGCGCGGCGAAGAAGGCCCAGCCGCTGCCTCCGCTCGGCTTGCTGTCATAGGAAACCGTCAGCTCTTGAAGTCCTTGGAGCAGTGGCGTTCCGTCCTGCTTCGTCACATTCAACCAAAACCCGCTGCTTATAGTGGCAGCCTTGCCGTTTCCTTCGAAGGAATTCGAATAGCTGGCGCTTCCCTGAACAATGGCCTTGGCTCCGGCTCCAACAAGTCCGGTGGAAGCGTCGTCAAAATCAAAGTCGGCAATGAGATTATCCCCTGCGCCAAGCGGCGGAACCGTCACCGTATAATCTTGACTATAGCCGAACCAGCTCATTGTCAAAACAACCGTTTCCGCGCTTGAGCCTTTTGCCGGGCGATTCACATAACCTGTCTCGGGATTAATCAAGTCTGTGTCGCTTGAGGTCCAGACCAGATTCGGATCGCTGAATAGCGAAAGCTCGCCGCGAATCTCGGCGCCATCGGTCAGAGGACCGAACGCGAGCAAATCATTCCAGGTAAATCCTCGAATTTCGTTCGCATAATAAGCTGCCGCCGTCGCATCGAGCGTTTCATCAAAGATGCGAACATCGCGATATTGCGAGTCGAGATTCGAATAAGTGGAGATGGTCCGATTAAGACGGAATTGTCCATTGCCGATTTCGTCCGCGCCAATCCCGCTAGCCCCTGCTTCCGCGGCCAACACTCCATCCACCCAAACCGTCAGCTTGCCCGTACCGGCTGTGCCGTCCAGCGCAATTGTATAATTATGCCACATATCGGGAGCCGGGGCCGGGAAAGCAGCCACAACGGAATCCGTCCCTCCCTGTCTAAGCACAACCGCCGCTTCATCTCCTCCATAATAAGGCCGAAGCGTCAGGTTATTGTCGTTGTCCGCTCCGTAAGACAAGAGGGTATTCGCCTCGCTCGTTGCGCGCGTCTGCGTGCCGTTCAACTTAATATCGAGCGAGAATGAAAGATGATCTCCCGTCACGGCATCGCCGGGATTGCTTCCCGCGATATGCCCGTTGTTGGCATTGCCCGGATTGACCAGCGACACGAAATCCGTATGCCATGAGGGAGAGCTGCCCGACAAAGCTTGAGCGGCGTTTAATTGATTTTGATATTGATAGGTGCTGTTTAATGGGTAATAGGCGACCAACCCTGTCGGCTCCGTATTCTCATCCGCGGCATGAACCCAATAGGAAGGTGCTAGTGAGCTTATCAACAGAATGGCCGTCAGCAGCATAGGTGTGCGTTTCTTCATTGTCTTCTTCCAGCTTGTCCACATTCTATCCATCATTGCATATCCCCTTTTCACGATTTCTATCATGCAACAAAGTATAGGGGATGCCTTCATTATTATTAAGTGAACAATTGTGCGGTTCGTGCAATAATCATCGTATATCTCTTGTGAACGATTCCAACATGAATGAACTATTGCCTATACCATCATCCATCTTATCCTCTCACCAGCTTCGAACGCAGCTTGTTCGACACAAGCTCGATAATGAGGATCAACGCGACCAGCCCGATCAGAATCGAGCCGGCCTCGTCCCATTTGTACCCTCGCATCGCGAAAATTAGAGGGGCACCGATGCCGCCTGCGCCAACCAGCCCGAGGATGGACGCTTCGCGCATGTTCATATCGAAACGATAGATCATAATCGAGGTGAAGATCGACATCAGCTGCGGGACGATGCCGAAGCGGATTTTCTCGAAGGTCGTGCAGCCAACCGACTCCATCGATTCCAGCACTCGCGTGTCAAGCTCTTCGATCGCATCCACATACAGCTTGGCGAGCATGCCGATGGAGGTCAAGCCAACCGTCAACACGCCGGCGAACGGACCCGGTCCCGTAACCCGAATGAAGATTAATCCATAAACGAGCGCGGGAATGGTTCGGATAATAATGAGCGCGAATCTCGTCAGCCAGGCTATCGGCTTTGGAACCAGGTTGGATGCGGCCAGAAAAGCGAGCGGCACGGCCAATACAGCGCCGACGAGCGTTCCCTGGAAGGCAATAGCAGCGGTTTCTAAGAGCAAATACAGCACGCTTTGCCTGGTAGTATTAAATAGCAGGTCTAAATCCGGATGCGTAAGGCCATAAATCATATGCTTCGCGATAAGAAGTCCGCTCTGCTCGATGTCGCCGAAGTTAACCGCAGTGAGCGACCATACGAACAAGGCTGCGACGATGACGATAATGGTCGCATAATATCGATGATTGCGCGGCGAAGCAGCCAATTGCTGCTCAATAGCATTCATAATCATAATGTCTCCCTTTAGATGAGCTTTTTCCGAAAATGCTCGCTGACTCTTTCAATTCCGTATACCGTCACGATTAATACCAGAATAATCATGCCGACGGCCGGATAATCGCGCCAGCCGAGCCCCTCATTAATAATCAAGCCGATGCCGCCGGCGCCGACATAGCCAAGAATGGCCGCATAGCGAACATTACCCTCAAAGCAATACAGCGATGTGGAGATGTAGCCGGGAAGCACCTGCGGAACGATCGCGAAGCGGAAAGCTTGCAGCCTCGTCATCCCGATTGATTCCATCGCCTCGAAGGCGCCCATATCCACATTCTCAATCTGTTCATAGAGCAGCTTGCCCACATAAGAGATTGTGAAGAGCATAATCGCCACGGTACCGGCCATAGGTCCCAGTCCAAATACGAAGGTCGCGATCAATGCCGTAATAAGAGTTGGCAACGTGCGAAGCAGACTTAGCGCCGTCTTGCAGACAACAACAACGATTCTCGATGGCGTAATATTGGAGGAGGCCGCTACTGTAACAGGCAAGGCTAGCACGGAGCCAAGCAGCGAGCCGAGCAGCGACATCTTGATCGTATCGAACAGCGGCTGCCAGATACTGTTCAAGCTGTCCCAATCCGGCGGAATCATCGCGCGGAAGATCGTGAAGAACTCGTATATCCTGGTGAAAAGAACAGGGAAGCTGAAATCTGTTATTTTCGTAGCAAGAATCGTGCAAGCAAGGAGAGCGATAATGACAATCGGAACAGGCGACCGCTTCTCCATCACGACCTTGCCGTCGGAGAGCATGATCCTCTTCGGCGGATACAGTTTATCCCACATGATGATCCTTCCCTTCTATCGCCGCCTTCTCCTCGTTCCATCTGCCGCCGTAGATGTCTTGAAGGATGCCTTGCGTCACCTCGGAGGTCTCGCCGTCGTACACAACCTCGCCCTTGCGAATGCCGATAATGCGATCTGCATACTGGAGAGCGATCTCGACATGATGGATATTCATAATGACGGAGATGTTCGTATCCTTGTTAATTCTCTTGAAATCATCCATCACGATATGCGCGGTAACCGGGTCGAGAGAAGCAATAGGCTCATCCGCGAGAATGATGTCCGGGTTCTGCGCAAGGGTGCGCGCCAGCGCGACCCGCTGCTGCTGTCCGCCGGACAACTGGTCGACACGGAGGAACGCCTTGTCCAGAATGCCGACCTTATCCAGCGCCTCGAGCGCTTTCACTTTATGCTGCTTCATGAAGACGCCGGTCAGCTTACGCCATAGGGGAAGCTCCGGTACGAACGAAACCAACACATTATTAATGACGGTTGTGCGAGTTACCAGATTGAACGATTGGAAGATCATCCCGATTCTTCGCCGAAATTGCCGAATATGCCGCCCTCTCAGCTTGGATACATCGACGTCGTCGACGCGGATCGTGCCGCTAGTAATGTCGTGCATCCTGTTAATGCATCGAATAAATGTTGATTTGCCCGCGCCCGAAAGACCGATAACGGCGACGAATTCTCCTTGCTTGATTTTCAGGTTAATATTCTGCAGCGCGGTTGTGCCGTTTGCATAGGTTTTGTTCACATTAAAAAAAGTAATCATAGACGTCCGTCCTTTGGCCGTGGATTTGGAGAAATGAAAATGAGAACATCATGAAAAAGTGATGTTCTCATTGTTGGAGGATCATGCATGCCTTCGTACAGCGATATTCACTTCATGCTTTTGATAATTTCTTGTGCTTCGCGCTCGTCGTCGTAATCGGAAGACTGTGCCACCTTGTATCCTTCATGAGAGTAGATGGCAATGACCTTTTTGCCTTCTTCCGTACCTGCGATCGCAATGAATGCATCCTGCAGTGCCTTCTTCAGATCTTCGTTCATGATCTTGGACTTCTTGCTTACCGAGATGGTATCGTTATAGATCGGCGATGTCACGCCAATGACATTCGTATCCTCCCAAATCGTGCCTTTGCCCTTATAGTCGCTTTGCCATTTCGATTCATTGTCGCGGCGAGCGTCAGCATAGACAACAATAATGTCGGCTTGCTCCGTCGCAAGACGAGCGAATGAGCTGCCATAAGAATCCGAAGTCGTAATCTTGGACAGATCCGTCAAGCTTTTGCCGTACTTGTCCTTCAGCCATAAAGTAGGATAGATATAACCGGCGGAGGATGAAGTAGACATCACCGCCCAGTTCGCGCTGTTCAGATCATCCCAAGTCAATTCTTCGCCATTGTTCACTTTGGCCGCCAGTTCTTTCCCTTTTGGGGACGGACCCGCCAATACCAACGAGCGATAATAGGAGGCTTGCTCCGTATCGAGGCCTGTCGTCGGCTTATTATCATTCCAATCCTTTGCATTGTCAGAATCGATGGACAGCGCTTTGCGCGTTGCTGTCAGGATGACATCCGCGCCATCATCATACAGCGCGTAGGTTCCGCCCGGGATCAAGCCGATATCCGTAGTGCCTGCGCTTAGCGCTTCGCCGACTGCTTCATAGGAGGTTCCTACATCGATTTTAACGCTGTCCACGGTGTAGCCTTCTTCCGCAAGCTGCTTTTTCAGCAATTCTTTGAGCGGCTCGGTTGCCGTTATGATCTCGTCCGGGTCCTTGGAAGGCACGAAGCTCACCTTCAACTCCTTGATTTCCTTGCTTGATCCGTTGCTTCCGTCGTTGTTGCCGCAGCCCGCCAGCAATCCGATTGCAAGCATCGCTGTCATGAGCATTATCAGTTTGTTTTTCACCTGAAGACCTCCATACCGTTTTTTATACTGTCTCTTCTAACCCTTCCACATTGTACAACCCATTCGTTAACGATCTGTCAAAAAATAGTTAAGATACTGTAAATGTGGGATCACAGTGCATAAACCCTAAATTTGTATGGTAGAATGAGTCAATTCTTGCTCCTGCGCTTGAAGAAATTTGGGAACATCAGTGATTGGAAGAATGCTCTGTTCTCGCTGCAATATGCACGAGAGAATCTTTCGTTCAACTTATATCGTTCATTTTTGCAAAGGAGGAGCCTATGTCAAATCAACTATGCGAAGTAATTGTCCTGGAGACGAGCGACTTGCATGGCTTTCTGCTGCCTAGAAGCTACGCTGACAAGACGGAAGTCTCCTATGGTCTTGCTCGAATCGCGACTATTGTGAAAGAAATGCGCGGCCTTCATCCGAACATACTGCTGATTGACAACGGAGACTGTCTGCAGGGCACTCCGCTGACGTATTATCATGCGAGGATTAACAACGAGCCCCCCAATCCCGTTGTCGCCTGCATGAATGAGCTGCGCTATGACGCGGCCGTGCCCGGCAATCATGAATTTAATTATGGCCTGCCTTATTTGAAGGAAGCTGTCGAGGCCTCAAGCTTTCCGTGGCTGTCGGCCAATATTGTGAATGAAGCATCAGGAGAGCCGCTGTTCGGAAAACCGTATATCGTTCGCGAGCTGAAGAATGGCCTGCGAATCGGAATATTGGGTCTTACAACCTCGTATATCCCGAATTGGGAGCAGCCGCAGCATATAGCGGGAATTCGTTTCGATGATCCCGTGGAAACCGCTCGTCACTGGGTAGACGTTTTGAAGCGGCAAGAACAGGTGGATGCCGTTGTCGTCTCTTATCACGGCGGCTTCGAGCGCGATCCTGAGACAGGCGGTTCAACAGAGCCTTTTACCGGAGAGAATGTCGGATACGCGATTTGCGAGCAGATCGAAGGCATCGATGTGCTGCTGACCGGCCATCAGCATCGCGCCATCGCGGGCTGCAGCATCAACGGCGTCTGCGTCGTCCAGCCTTCGAATGAAGGACGATATTTGGGCAAGGTCACGTTACAATTCGAGCGAATTGAAGAAGTCTGGACCTTGAAGACCTGCGAGTCTGAATTGCTTTCAGCAGAGGAATACGAGCCTGATGAAACGGTGGAACGCATTGCCGCCGAGGTTGAAACTCTGACGCAAGTTTGGCTGGATCAGCCTATCGGGCGCGCAAGCGGCGATATGACCTTCGCATCGCATGAGGAAGCGCGCTTACGGGAGCATCACTTCGTCGAATTCATCAATCGCGTACAGATGGAAGTCTCCGGCGCTGATATATCCTGCACCGCCATCTTCGATAATCAGTCTCCGGGCTTCGGCAAGCGAATTACGATGCGCGAGGTTGTGTCGAATTACATTTATCCCAACACGCTGAAGGTGCTGCGCATATCTGGAAGCGACATTCGGGAGGCTTTGGAGAAATCGGCGGAATACTTCGAGCTCGACGAACGAGGAGCGATTGCGGTTAGCGAAGCTTATTTGATGCCTAAGCCGCAGCATTTCAACTATGACATGTGGGAAGGCATCGATTATGAGCTGGATATTGCTCGTGAGAAGGGACAGCGGGTAACAAAGCTGGAATGGCGCGGCCAGCCGATGCGCATGGATCAGACATTCGACGTGGTCATGAACAACTATCGCGCGGGCGGGGGCGGTAACTACAGCATGTTTCGGAACAAGCCAGTCGTGAAGGACATCGCCGTCGATATGGTGGAGCTTCTTGCCGACTATATCCGGGAGCGAGGCGTGATTGAAGCTGGCGTGAACAACAACTGGCGCGTCGTGAACAGCGACGAACGCCGCATAAGCAGCCATGGCAGCGAACAATCGGGTACGATATAAGATAAACGCGATTCTTACTCATTTACATGGAATAGATCCCGGGCCCTAATTCTCAAGAACTACATATTTAACCAATTATTCCATTCATTATAATAACTTAACATCGCGTTGACTTGGCACATACACTTGCCTCGTATAGTGGACTCGTAATCCATTTCCAATTAGGAGGTTTGTGAAAAATGAGATTGGTCAAGCTCAAACGATTCTCATGGATCGTGCTCGCGGCAATCCTGATTCTGTCGAACGCGATCGGGCTCGCGCCCGCTCGGGCATTCGCCGCAAACGCGGACGGCTCGCTGACCGTCGCTGAGGCGATCGCAAGCAACACGGGTACTGGTACGGTTGAAGGATACATTGTCGGCCATGCTACAGGCTCACTATCCAAAAACATGACCGCCCCTTTCAGCAATGATTATAACTTCTTAATCGCCGACACCGCTGGCGAGCAGGACAATGCCAAATTGCTCGACGTCCAGCTTACATCCTCTTATCGCTCCGAATTCGGACTTCAGACGAATCCCGATATTATCGGCATGAAGGTGAAGGTTTCCGGATCGCTCGCACTCTACAACTCCTACCCGGGTTTAAAATCGCCTACTTCCATTGCCTTCATGGAGGAAGATACAACGCCGACAGATCCTTCTGCCGAAGTCGTCTCGATCACCGACGCGAAGCAAGCTTCAGGTACTGTAACGATTGAAGGCATCGTTACAGCGGACAACTCCGCCATCGGCGGCGGCAAGCTCTCGACTTTCGTGCAAGACAGCACGGGCGGCATCAATATTTACCATTATTCCACAGCCGGCTTTCCTGACTTGGTTGAAGGAGACCAAATTCAGGTTACAGGCTCCATCACCTCTTATATGGGACTCACGGAGATCAGCCCTTCATCCATAACTGTTATCGCGCAAAATCAACCAATGCCCGCCCCCGTCCAGCTATCCCTGGCCGACCTGCAGGATCCTGCCATAGCAGAGCCCTATGAAGGCCAACTTGTTCATTTGACTGGTTACTTCCAGACCGTGCCTGCAAGGCCTGCTGGAGGCGGCTACAACATCCAAGCCGTTGACCAGGATTTCAACGGCACCACGTTTCGCATCATGGAAGGCTCCATGGATATATCCGCCATCTTGGCCAATCACTGGTATGACGTCACCGGCATTCTGAGCCAATATAACAGCTATCAAGTTATTCCGCGCAAAGCTGCGGATGTTGTGCTGGCCTCCGATCAACCGCCGCTCTATCCATCGGCCCCCGGCGAATACGAAGGCATCGTCGATCATGTGGTCGATGGAGACACCATCGCGCTGCAAAGCCCCGTTCTAGGCGCGACCAATGTGCGCTTCCTCAATATCGATACGCCGGAATCCGATGCGTATATGAATCTGAACGGCGGCGTGCAAACCCCTGCCGATCAGAATCAACTGGATTTCGGCCTCTCTGCCAAGCAATATATGGAAACTCTCTTGCAGCCTGGCTACAATGTCATCTTGAAGGTCGGCGAAGAATCCATAGACAAATACGGCCGTTTGCTCGCCGAAGTTGTTCGAGAGTCCGACAGCTTAAATGTCAATCTTGATATGGTCGAGCAAGGCTATGCCGTTACGTATTTCATCTCGCCGATTGGCTCCCTCGAGGAATACAACCACTATCAAGCCGCTGTCAAAACGGCAATGGACCAAGCAATTGGCATCTGGGACATGACGAACCCGCTTCAGGAGCTGCCGTTCGTCTTCCGCGCGCGCTTCTCGGGCGACGGCTTAAGCCGTCCCGTCGGCAACTCGGATACATTCAAGTATGTAGACAAGGAAGACTGGGCCTCCGTTCCGGTAGAGAAGCGTATCTTCTTCAACACGGAAGCGGATGCCATAGCGAACGGATATACCAGCTCAGACCAGGTTACAACTCCTCCTCTTCCGGATGGCACGGGTAAAAAGGTGCTGTTCGACAATACGCATGGTCAAACGGCCGGAGCGGCTGATTGGGTCATCGACGGCGCTTTCTCCGATTTCGCGGACGGCTTAAGAGCGGACGGCTTCACTGTCGCCGCGCTCGAACGCCCCATTCCTTATACCTTCGGCGAGCAAGCCGTCACCTACGACGCGCTGAAGGACTATGACGTCTTCATCATCGGCGAAGCGAATATCCCGTACAAAACCTCCGAGCAGGAAGCTCTCATCCAATATGTGCAGGATGGCGGCAGTATCTTCTTCATCGCCGACCATTATAACGCCGACCGCAACAAAAACCGGTGGGACGCTTCAGAGATTATGAACGGCTATCGCCGCGGCGCTTGGTCGAATCCGGCTCAAGGCATGACAGCGGAAGAAGCCGCATCTCCCGCCATGCAGGATGTGGAGAGCTCGGATTGGCTCGCTGACAACTTCGGCGTCCGCTTTCGTTATAATGCTCTAGGCGACGTGGATAACATGACCAATGTGGTCTCGGCGGATCAATCCTTCGGCATTACCGAAGACGTCGGTTCCGTGGCCATGCATGCCGGCTCGACGCTCGCGATTCTCGATGGGACCAAGGCGAAAGGTCTCGTCTATGTGCCAACAAACGTGTCTTCATGGGGATATGCGGTCGACAGCGGCGTATATAGCGGAGGCGGACAAGCCGAGGGGCCATTCGCGGCGGTCTCCAAGCTTGGCGCAGGCAAAGCGGCCTTCATCGGCGACTCTTCTCCTGTCGAAGACGCCACTCCGAAATATCTTCGCGAGGAGAACGGCTCGAAGAAAACCACTTACGACGGCTTCAGCGGCGAAGCGGATGATGCGACCTTCCTCGTTCAGACTGTCGAATGGCTGGCCAATCAAGAGGATTACACAAGCTTTGCTCAAGTTGTCGGACTCGAGCTGGATGAGCCGACAGAGCTGCTTTCATTCGAAGCCCCTGCGCAATCGACTGAACCTCAGGCTGAGCCGTGGGCAGCGCCGGAAGCCGGCTACAAATGGTATGATCCATCCACATTCAAGGCAGGCTCCTATGGCTCATCCCAGCAATCCTCCCAGCCGACTTACAGCTTTGTTCATCAGGACACACTGCCCAGCGCCGAAATCTTCCAAATTCGCGTTGCAGCGGACAATCTGCTGCCTGGGCAGAGCGTGTCGGGGCTGACAGTCGGCCTCTACTTGCCTGGCGGCACGCAAATCGCCAAGATTCAGAACGAGGACGGCGCGTGGCCGACAAGCTATGGCTACAGTTCATCCTTCAGCATGACGGCTGACGGCACGGGACATGCCGCCAAAGATTTGACTGTCCAGCTTAATCCGACAGCAGCTGGCAGCGCCAGTCTGCGCTTGAAAGTAAATGGCAACAATGAAATGACCGAAGCGGTCACCATCGCCGACGTTCCCGCAGAGCCGCTGCCGGAGGATGAAGCTCCGGTTCCTGCTGCGATATCAATCGCGGAAGCCCGTCAATCAGCAAGCAATGCGTTAGTCACTGTAGAAGGCGTTATTACCTCAGAGCCCGGAACCTTCGGCGGGCAAGGCTTCTATCTTCAGGATGCCACCGGCGGCATCTATGTCTATCAAACAAGCTCCGGTTTTCATGCAGGCGACCAAATAACAATTAGCGCGATGAAGACCGTCTATAACACCGAGCTTGAATTAACGGATCCTGTTGCGCTTGAGAAGATCGGCACAGCCGCAACTCCTCAAGCCGTCGTTCAAAACACATTGAACGACGAGAATCAAGGCATGCTTGTCAGCCTCCAGAATGTCACCATTCAGAACTATATCGCAGCTGCGCCGACAGGCTCCTTCGAATTCGACGCCGTGAAGGATTCGGGCTTCACGCATGTGCGCATCGATGGTCGAACCGGCATTGGCTACGAGGATTTTCAAAGCGCATTCCCCGCAGGCAGCACTGTAAATATAACCGGCATTTCTGCGATCTACCAAGGCAATTACCAGCTCAAGCCGCTGGCGATGAGCGATGTTGTTCTGGCAAATAGCGCTGTCGAACCGCCAACGACAACACTGTTCGCTTATGGCGTAACAGGCGAGAACAACTACAACACGCAAGATGTGCTTCTTACCTTAACGGCCCAGGATAGCGCGGGGGGATCCAACATCGCCAGCATCCAATATCGCTTGAATAATGAGGAATGGATGAGCGCTGGAGGCCCCGTCGTCGTATCGACCGAAGGCCAGAATCTCATCGAGTATTACGCCACGGACAACGCAGGAAACGTTGAAGCCGTGCAAAGCGCGCAGATCTGGATCGACAAAACAGCTCCTATGCTGTCCTTGTCTGGTTCTATGACCTTCTATCAATCCCATGCCGCAGTCCCGTTCTATGTGACAGCGAATGATAACGCTGATGGAAGCGGCGTGAACGCACTGGAATACACCTTGGACGACTCATCCATCCCGTCCTTGGCATGGATTGATCCGCTTGCATTGACTCTCGGAACGCACAGCCTGATCGTTACAGCCGAGGATATCGCCGGAAATCAAACATCGCTGCATGTCACATTGACCTCCAGGATGGATATTGATCATTTCGCGCAGCTTATCGAACTCGGAGAAAGCAACGGTTGGATCACGAAGCATAGTACGGCGAAGGAGCTAATTTCTCAAGTTGAGAAGATTCAAAAGGCCAAGAAGGATAAGAAAGAAGAGAAGCGTTACGAAGCGCTAATCAAGAAAATCACCAAGGAGAGCGGCAAGCACATCGATATCCCATTTGCGGATCTCCTGCTGGCTGATATTGCCTTCATGCAAGCCTCCGATATCTGAGAAAACCTCTGATGGCGTCCTTGAAAGCAGCGGTCTGCTCTAACGGACCTTTTGTCCTCTTAGACAGCGTTTTTCAACACTCGCTTGCTCTAACGAACCTTTTGTCCTCTTAGACAGCCAAACGAGCGAAAAAATAATCAGATTAACCCTCAGTCTTTCAGAGATGAGCGACCGCGTTTAGTTGTTTCGAGGGGTTCAGAGGGTTGCAAAAGCAGCGGTTGAGCAAGCTCCATGCTCAACCGCTGTTCTCTTCGCTGACAGCAGTCCCCTTATGAGACGACTCTCTCCCTTTGTTTAGCACGGGAAAATAACTTCTCTCCTTGAAAGACGCCGGCTCCCGCTTCCTTCCGCCCATCCGGGATGCGCCGCCCGCTTGATGCTCAACCGAACAGTCTTTTCGAAAGGTTGTTTCCTCCAGCTTCATGTCAATAAAATCGACGACCTGCTGCAAAGAACGAATTTGGCTTTGAATATTTTCGCGATGGCTCCTCAACTGCTCCATCAACTCGGGATATTCGGCAGGATCGGTATCGGCGGTGATTCCGAGAAAAGGCCGCATTTCCTCCAGCGGCAGCCCCGTCTTTTTCAAACAAGATATCAGACGAATCCTGTCGATGTCTTCCTGCCGATAGACGCGATGACCATTGCCATTTCGGTCTATGCGAGGCATGATCGCAATCTTTTCGTAATAGCGGAGTGTATCCTCTGAAACGCCAGTCTGCCTGGCTGTTTGTTTTATTGTGAATGTATGCTGTGTCTTCATCCTAATCCCTCCCAGGAATCACTTCTTCCCTGCATTATACAACCGTAAGTTGATGCCGAGTCAAGCATGGTCTTGACTTGGAGTCGACTCCAACCTGTAGGATTTGAATCATTCAAAACTATTTCATTAACTGGAGGAGACCCATGATGAACAAGAACCAACGTAAACCTGTCGCTTTAATTACGGGAGCAAGCTCCGGGATCGGGCTGGCATTGACCAGAAAATTATTGTCGGAGAACTGGGAAATCATTGCCATGAACCGGTCCGACTTTCCGAAGGACGATTCCAGTCTTCAAGAAGCCGTCAAAAGCGGAAGGCTCCGAGTTTATAAAACGACGGATCTCGCCGATTTTAAAAGCTTGAAAGCGACTTTGGAAGCGGTCAAAGACAAAGAGGATCGAATCGATATTTTGTTCAACAATGCCGGCGGTTCTTTTCCCGCACTCGTTTATTCAAGCCAGGGACGCGAAAAGCACTATGAATTGATGACCGTCGTTCCGTATATCATTCTAATGGAGCTAAAGGGGTTAGTGCAAAACGGCAAATTAAGAACGGTCATTAATACTTCATCCTCCGCGCTAAAATTTACAAAGTCTCTTACTATCGACATTTTGGAGCATCCTCCGACCTTCCGCAAGCTGCTTGGTCCCTACGCCGCCTCCAAGCTGGCGCTTTCGCTTTGGACCGAGGCGATCGCGTCGGAGCTTGCCGAAGACGACATTAAAATCTATAGTATTGATCCCGGCGGCAACAATACGTTGAGAAAAGGAAAAAAATCCGGATTGCCCCCTTTGGTTAAAATGCTGATGAAGCTGTTTTTCTCTCCGCCAGCCCACGGAGCCAATAAGCTGTACGAAGGTGCCCTTGGAGAACATCGGCATCCGACAGGCGCATTTTTGCTAAAAGGTCAACCTGCCAATTTAAAATTTAAAGATCAGGCACATCCCGTTTTGGAAAGAGTGAAAACGATTTATGAAAACGAATATGTACAGCATCATCAGTAAGATTCCTGCCAAAATAACCGAATCTCATACAAAAAACAGGCAACCCTGCCTTACCGGATTGCCTGATTCCCGCTATCAACCAAAATCGTAAATCTGCAGCCTTTCATTCTTCGGAAGCGCCCATGATTTCGTCAGAGAATCCGCGATCTTATTATAGATGATGCCGGTCGATTTGCTCGCCGCGGCGCTCATGCCATAGAAGTTCTTCGCGCCATATTCGCCGAATTTCCCGAACAGCTTGGCACCTCCGGCCCGGGCGAGTACGTTGACCGGCTGCACGGCAAGCTTGGCGCCGTAGGCGAACCCGTCATCCCGCACGCCCGCGGCCTGCCCCGCCGCATATTTGGCTCCCGCGATCGGCGCCTTCACTCCTGCGCCGAACACGAGCGCGGGAAATTCATAAAACTTGGCGCTCGTAATATACGCAGTCGATTTCACCTGAAATTCGATGCCCGCGGCTCCTGTACCTGGGAGCATCAGATCCGCTTGCGCTCTCGTATCCGTGATCCAAATATCCTTCTTGCTCGTTTTGAACAACAGATTTCTGCCCGCCCAGGAGTCGCGTACAAACGCCGGCGTAATGGCGCTCAGCACTTCCTTGCTGAACACCGCTCCGATCAGGGCTCCTTCGGCTGCATCGATGCTGAAGTCGATTAACACGCGCTTCCATTCCAGCGCCTCATCGGACCCGGCTGCGCCCGAGATGCCGTTGGTCACCATGCCGAAGGCCGGCGTGAAGACCATATTGATAGCCATCGAACCGCCTATGCTTTCCGCTGCCATAAAGCCCTCCGCAGGCAATGCCGAAGGCAGCGCCGCCCCCATCAAAGCCAGACCGACACCGGCTGTGATTAGTCCCGCGACTTGCATCCCTTTATTGTCCGTTACGGTTCCCGCTACATACAAGCCGACTCCGGTCGCGGTCAATATCGCCCCGACGCCCACGATGAGCGCTACGATAAAATGTCCGGACGGATCGGTATACATCTCCGGCGATCGCGCCGCGTAGGCATAGCCGTTCGTGTCCCCGCCGGGCATGATCGAATCCGCGGTGATGAAGGCCGCCAAATTCGAATCATAATAGCGCGCATTGAAGTAATACAATCCCGTGGACTCGTCATACACTTGTCCCGTGTACCGCTGCGGGGGAAGCTTGCCTTCCGCTAGCGTCGTATTGCCGTAAGGCCCGTAGCCGCTCTTGCCGACCGCATGCCCCGAGCTGTCCGCCACGCGCACGACGGAGCCAAGATGATCTCTGAACAAGTAATACAGGTCGCCGTTTTGTTTCCATGCGAACGGGGTATTGCTTCCGTCGTAATAATAGCTGTTCGTTTCAAGGAGCGTCGATCCTTCGTACACCTCGTCATACTGAGGGAAGAAAGAATACGTTGTCCTTGTTCCTTCCGTTTTCTTCACACGCTGACCGGTGTAATCGTATGCTGCGCTGAAGATCGCCGTTCCGTTCTCGCTTACCTGCAAGAGCTGATTGTCGGCATTGTAGGAGAAGGTTCGGATGCCCGCGCCGTACACCGAGGACGCGACCGGCTGTACACCATAAAGCGTCGATGTTGTCGACTGCTCGCCGTACACCGTCATTCCTACAGTGAAATCGCCATACACCGCCGATACTATCGTCGGATCAACCGTCAGCGGAATGCGCGAGGTCATATTGCCATTCGCATCGTACGTGTACGCATAATCCCCGTCATTTGTGAGCGCATGGGTTTGCTTTCCTTCATAACTCATCGCCTGACCGTTCTTCTGCGTTAGATTATCCAAGGCATTATAGCTGAATTGATCGCTCGTGCCATCCGGATAGCTCTCCTGAATCAAGCGATTCAGAGGGTCGTAGAGCATCGTCTTGTCCGCGTTATCCTCGCTGCGATCATCGATCGAGGTAAGGTTATTGCCGCCGTCGAAGCCGTAACTCAGATCCAGATCGACGTCGCCCCCGCTCACCGACAGGTTGTTCAGCAAGTAGGAATAGCCCTCCGCCGGGCTGTCGTCGAAGCTCAGGTTCACCGTCGTGCCGTTCCCGTAGCGGAGCTCGGACACCGCGCCGTAGTCCGTGTAGCCAAAGGAGCTGAGAGACGCGCCATTCCTGGTAATCGAGGATAGATTTTGATAGCTGTACTCATGCTTCACAGCCTCCCCGTCGGGATAGACGACGCTCTGCGTGCGTCCCGTCACGTCATACGAATAGCGCAAGGCGCGCGTCAAGCCGTCTATCGTCCGCTGGAAGAGCGCCAATTGACCGTTTGCGCCATATTGGAACCGATCCATGCCGGACCCGTACGTTACAGTGGTCAGACGACCGATATTCGTCGATCCCGGCTGGACTTCGTCATACGTATAGACCACCGTGTTCGCATCGTCTCCGTCGTTGATTTGCTTCACTCGGTTCAAGGCGTCGTAGGACATGCGAATCGTCTGTCCCTTCGCATCCGTCGCGCTGATCAAGTTGCCGGCAGAATCATAATGATACGTCCAGCTGCCCCGATCCCCGTCGCGGAAGCTCGTTTGCCTGCCAAGCTGGTCATACTCCGCCGATGTCTCATTCCCTTCCTGATCGGTGATTTTCCCCAGCTGCCCCGTTCCGCTGTAGTAGGCGTAGCGCATCCAGCTGTAAGGCTTGCCCTTGGCAACCGCATCCTCTCCGTCATACTGCTCGACCTTGATAATGTTGCCCGCAAAATCGTAATAAGCGATCTTGTTGATCGCATTCGAGCCGTAATTCATCGTCTTCACCAGCAAGCCGTCCTGAATTACGGTCGATGTCTTGCCGTCGTAGTCCGTCAATCGCATCACGCCGCCGCGGCTGTCGGCATAGGTTTCCTGAGAGGTCATAGGCCGGGAAGCATCTCTCGTCGTGAACAGCATCGTATTCGTCTCATACGGAATGGACGTTTTCATCGAAATGACATGAGTCTCCTCATCGACGTGATAATAGGTATCGAGGGTTTGAAAGCGATTCTCGCCCTTCTGCGTCTTCGTCTGGATGACGCGCCCGAAGCCGTCCATATACTTCAGTATTCTGGTGCGATTGTCGTCGCCATACACCATCTGGACGGAGCGCCCGCTCATGGAATAGGTGATTGTCTCGTACAGATTATCCGCCGGCGGCACGGTTTCCGTCATTACTCGCGACAAGGGATCATAGGTGATTGTTGTCGTTAAGCCGTTAGCATCTATTTTCTTCACAGGCCTGCGCAAGAGATCGTAGGAGGTTTTCTCCGTTTGATTGAGCGCATTCGTGACCGAGATCGGCAAATCATGGTATTTCGCATTGTAGACCGTCGTTGTTCTCTGCCCGTTCGCGTCGGTCATGGACAGCGTATTGCCGAAGGCGTCATAGGTTTTCGTCCATAAGGTTGCCCAACTGTCGCCGTCCCTCTTCCGGCTCTCCGTAACCGTCCCTTGCAGGGGCGGCGCTCCCTCCTCCTGTCCGTCATAGAGGAAGAGGGATTGGTCCAGCGCCTGCCAAGCTCCTTCCGGCGTATATCCGGACTTTGTTATCATGTATGGGAACGATACGATGTAATCCTCCGTGTTATACAGATAGGCGGTTTCCAACGTGTAGGCTGGATTCTTCAAGGGATCCTGCGCGGTGTTCTTCACCTCCCTCAATTTCCCGTAAGGATCATATTCAAGCCTGGTATTCTTCACCTGCGTCACATTGCCGTAGAGATCGTATTGATAAGTCTCGGAATAGATATCCTCATGGCCGTTCGCGCTGTACGTATCATTCGTTTTTTCGTTCAAATAGAGCTGATCAATGCCCTCCGCGCTCGAATGGCCCCAAGCGTTTTGCACCTTCAGCACTTTAACCGGGGACCCGGTATCCTTGTTCAGCACAAAGCTGACGGTCTTGTCTACCAGGCCGTGATAGATCGCATCCTGCAAATAATACGTGATCACATAGCTGCCGTTCGGAGCGGTGACCTTGACCGACCCGTAGCCCAGATCGACCGCGTCCTTGGGAACACCCGGAATAATCTTGCCGTCTCGGTACTCGTATTGATAGCTGTACGCTTCGCCGTAGCCGTCATCATAGTCGATTTCCGTCACGACCTCGCGGCTCATGGTGTTCGTTATCGTCCCTTCCTTCTTTTCCGACGGAACGATCGCTCCCGGTGCATCCGCCGCAGTCGAGTAGGCAATCGTTGCGGAGCCTCCCATACTGTTAGTCACCTTCATCAATTTCGGAGCTGTATAATCGGTTGTGATCACTTCGAAATTAGAATCATAATTGTCGTTCGCCCAGTTTCCTTGCTCCTGGCGCAAAATATCCGATTTCCCGTCGCCGTTCACATCGACGAGAATCAATAAACTGCCGCTTTCCCCATCCGCTCCGTCTGCGCCCATAAAATGCGTGCCGGGAAACAGATTATCTTGACGGAAGGTTCCGTCGCCAAGCGAAATATAAATATTAAAGCTGTTTTTGTCGTCATCATCCCAGCCTTTTCTTTCCTGACGGAAAAAATCGGTCAATCCGTCGCCGTTAAAATCCGCCGGCATGATGAGAGCGCCCTTGTCATAGTTCAGATATTTCTGGTATTGCTCCCCGGCAGGCGTCACCATCCGGAAGGTGCCGTCCACCGAGGTTTGATCCGTTGCGAAATACACCTGAAACGTATCGACTTCATCCTTGGCCCAGTCTCCGTGCTCCTGGCTAATAAAATCCATCTTCCCGTCGCCGTTGAAATCGCCCGGAATGATATTCGCGCCGAGATCCGATCTCAGATATCTCTGATACTCCCTGTCGCTCGGCTCCACAATGTGAAACGTTCCGTCGATCGGCGTTTGATCCGCAGCAAAATAAATTTGAAAGGTATGATTATCATCCTTGGTCCACTTGCCCCGTTCCTGGCGGATGAAATCCATCCTTCCGTCTCCATTGAAATCGCCGGGAATGATTGCGGCGCCGGGATCGTATTTCAGTTTTATCTGATAATCATCCCCCTGCGGCTCCACAATGTGGAACGTGCCGTCCTCGGCCGTTTGGTCCGTGGCAAAATAAACCTGAAACGTATTGGCGTCATTATCATCCCAATCGCCATGCTCCTGGCGGATGAAATCCGTCCTGCCGTCACCGTTGAAATCGCCGGGAATAATGAAGGCGCCCTGGTTAGCCCTGAGATCATGCTGATATTCATCTCCCATCGGCCTTCGCTCGTTAAACGACCCGTCCACCCCTGTCTCGTCAATCGCGATAAACACTCTGAAATTAATGACGCCATCTATTTCATCGCGCTGCTGGAGGAAATCCGTCTTGCCGTCGCCGTTGAAATCGCCGGGGATGATCAACGCTTCGCTTGCTTTCAGATCATTGCGATCCTTTAATAATCGGGGCGACACAATACGATACGAGCCGTCCACCGCCGTTTGATCCGTGGCAAAATAAATCTGAATAATCGGGAACGCGGAGTCCCCCTCTGTCTTTCCGTATTCCTGACGTATAAAATCAATTCTTCCGTCCCCATTGAAATCGCCGGGGATGATTGCGGCGCCCCCCTTCGTCTTCGCGGCCAAGGCGTCCTGATAGGGATCATCCTTCTCCGGGGAGCCCGGCGCAAGCCGGGTCGCCGATACCGCTCCCCCATCATAGGTGAACGTATAAGGCGACATCGCCGTTACATTGTCGGAGCCGAATAGCTGCACGGAGGTAAGCAGGCTTACTGACGCTTGTCCGCCGTATGCATACTTTAGGCGATACGAGCTCATTTGCCGGCCGTTCACCTTCACGGTAATGGCCGTTATTCGCTTGGACATTTCCATCGGCGTCGGCACGTATTTCATGTAAGCATCGTCTCTTGCTTCGGTCTGAAACTCAATCGTTTTGAACATATTCAAATCATTGCCGACCGTATAAACAATTTCGGAAGGCGCGTAGTCAAAGTATGGGGCGCCTGCTTCAGCATATTTTACGACATACCCGTTGCCTCGAGCGTTCTGAACCAGGCTTTTCGACCACAGCAAGGCTTTGCCGTCCTTCCCAGCGGCGTCGATATGGCCGTCTTCCCCGGTTCCTTGATGGTAGATGGAATTGTAGCCGTAATAGACCTTCGTCCCGTCCGGCTGGGATACCTTCCAATAGGAAGAGTCGCTGTTCGGATTAACAAGCTCGAAGATCCAATGGACATCCCTCTGCGTCCGATACGTGCCGTCGGCCTTCTGAATCAACCGTTGTCCGTTGTAGAGATAATGATCCCTATCGTCGAAGTTGATCTCATACGACGGATCGCGATTGATGGCGTCGAGCCCCGAGATCGTCCATCCCTGTCCGAGCAATCCGTCGCGAATATTGGAGTCGTAGTTCAGCGAAAGCTTCGGCTGCATTAAGTCGGTCCCCGGCGGAAGCTCGATTGGAATGCTGTATTGGAACGATCCACTGGAGCTGACCCCGCCCATCTGCGGCATCGCTTCGATTTCCGAAGGAGTCGGCTCTCCTCCCGAACCGCCGTCCGGCGCAGCCGCCTCTACCCGAGGGGCGAAGTTGTCCTGCAACATAAACGAAGCGAATATCGCTATCGTCAGTATCATGCTTATTGTTTTCTTGAACCTTATCAGCAACATAATCAGATCTCCTTATCGATTTAATGAAGGTGATGCTTCTCCTCAGTTTAATTCATAAATGTCGAGATCTTATGCAGATTGCAGTATAATTTCAGAGAGAGACTAACCGGAAAAGATGTGATGGGAATGGAACTGAAATTGTTGCTTGTGGAGGACGAACCGGACATGCTTGAGGAGATGAACACCTGTCTAAGGCGCGAGGGATTTAGGGTATTGACCGCCTGCACCGGCAAGGAAGCGCTCGTCCTTGCCAGGTCTGAGCATCCCCATGTCGTGATACTGGATTGGATGCTCCCGGAGAAAAACGGCATAGACGTGTGCCGCGAAATCAGACAATTCTCGCATTGCGGCATCATTATGGTGACGGCTCGCTCCGATGAATCGGATAAAATCCGCGGTCTGGAGATCGGCGCCGATGATTATCTGACAAAGCCGTTCAGCTTGCGGGAGCTCGTTACGCGAATCCGGGCTTTGCTTCGCCGCTTGCGCGGGCCTGAAGACAAGCCTGCATTCCTGCAAAGAGACAATCTGATCATCTCCGAGGCCAAATGTCAGGTATTCGTGGACGATCAGGAGATTCAACTGACACCGACGGAATTCAAAATTTTGTACACGCTGGCTGCGCATCCCGGCATCGTGTTCAGCCGACTGCAATTATTAAAAATGGCGCTTGCGGATGAATATATGGGCTACGAAAGAACGATAGATTCCCATATTCGAAATCTTCGCCGCAAGCTGCGAGACGATTCAACCCATCCTCGATACATTCAAACGGTGTACGGCTTCGGTTATCGCTTCGGTGAACGGCCATGAAGCCGACCGTACGCCAAAAAATATTTCTGTTCATGGGGCTGCTCGTCTTCCTTACAGGAAGCGCCTATTCCTTTGGCAACCGGGTCAGCCTGGAAGCCTTGTTCGATCAATTTCGTGAGGAAGAAATGAGCACCGCATTCGCAGAGGCCTCGCCCGCCGATCAAATCGAGCTGTTGAAAACGTACGTTATCGGCCATATGAAGCTATTATGGCTGGCAAAGTGGGGGATTTTCATAGCCGTCGGCTTATTCTTCAGTCTATGGGTTTCCGGAATTCTGACACGTCCGCTGCGAAAGCTCATCGCCGCTATCGAACGCGTCACCGGAGGAGATCTGGAGGTGAGCGTTCCCGTGCAGTCGAACGATGAATACGGGAAGGTTATTCAAACCTTCAACGATATGACGCAGCGCTTGAGGGAGGCCGAGGATGCGCGCAAAAAATTGATGGCCGATTTCGCCCACGAATTTCGCACGCCGCTGTCCATCATGCAGCTTAAGCTTGAAAATTATCAGCAGGCCGGTCATCATGTTCCGCCGGAAATGCTTCGGATTCACGATGAAGTGATTCGGCTCAGCCTGCTGGTCAACGATCTGCAAACCCTGTCGCTTGCAGAAGCAGGCAAGCTGTCGCTCGATCGCAAACCGCTTGATCTGTCGGCGCATCTTGAACAAATCATAGACGATGTGAAGTACGAAGCAGAAGAAAACGGAATAGAGTTCCGCCTCTCCACGACTGCAAGGCCGGTATTCGTTAGCGTCGATGCCAGAAGAATGACGCAGGTGTTCATCAATTTGTTGACGAATGCCATTCGTTATACGCCCCAAGGGGGCAAAATCTCGGTTGTGATTGAAGACGAGGTCGCAGAGCAGCATGCCGTCTATACCTGCGTCTCCGTAGTCGATACCGGCATCGGCATTCCGGCCGAAGAGCTGGAGCGCTTGTTCGATCGTTTCTATCGCGTGGAGAAAGCCCGTCCGCATACAGGCGGAACAGGGCTGGGATTGTCGATCACTCATCAATTCGTCAAAGCCCACGGCGGATTCATCCGCGTTATGAGCGAGCTTGGACAAGGCACGACCTTCACCGTTTATTTGCCTGTAAATAAGGATAACGCCCCGGCTTAATGTTTACTTCGAGTCCATTATGGGCACAGCTTATGAATACCGTCTCTCATCTTAAGAGCATCAAGGAGCGATATTCGTGCTGAACGCCAACAGGATTCGCAGCGCCGCTTTGTATCTTATTATTTTGTCCGTCGTCTCCGTGCTGATCTATGTGCCAGGCGCGATCGGACTCGCCGACAATTTTGATTTCGACCGAACACTGAACGCTTTTGGACTGTCCTCGCTGAGCGGAATTAACTTCTGGAGCGCTGAATTTCAATATGGAATCGCCAATCCTGCCAGCGTTTGGCAGTATTTCAGGAATATCTTTCTTCCCGTGAAGGACAATCCCCAGCATTATTATTCCACGCAATTTATATTTACGAAGATTGCGCTTTTCCTGAACGCCTTAGTCAACAAGCTGACACATCATGCTCCCGGCCTGTTTCATCTCGTTTTTCAAACCGTGCAGTATATAATGATTTACTCCATTTCCCTGTTTTTGTTTTTGAAGGAGAAATGGAGGGACGGCGCATACGCCGACCTTGCCGTTAAGGCTGTTTTTGCCGCGATCTTTCTGGATTGCGGTTATTTGGTCTATTTCAATTCCTTCTTCGGGGAGGCAACAACGCTTATTTTCCTGCTTTTGTCCTTCGTCTTGCTGTTATATCTGGAGAGGAACAAGAGGAGCTATTGGGTCTATATGAGCCTGATCCTGTCGCTCTTCCTATTCTCCGGCTCCAAATCCGCCAACTTTCCCAGCGCCTTGCTTCTCTGTATTCCGCTTCTCTTCTGCGCAATCAAATATGAAGGCCTGCGCAAAAAAATCATCATCTGCGTTTCCGTCTTCGCGATGCTTCTCGCAGTCTACAGCTATGTGCGATTAATTCCTCAATGGATGAAGGACGACACCGACTTTCAAGCCGTTTATTTCGGCGTTCTCTACAATAATCCTTCGCCTGCGCAAGCCGCCGAGCAATTGGGTTTGCCGCGGGAGCTCTCCCGGTTCGAATCCATGAACGCCTACAATTGGAAATCGTTAACGTCGGCTGAGCGGGAGGAAACGATTCAGACCTTGTTCCAGGGTCGTTTAAGCCAAGCGGATATTATTCGCTATTACTTCGCGCATCCCGCCTTTTTCGCGCAAAAACTGGATACAAGCGCCGAGGCCTCTTTGCCCCTCAGACCCACTTATTTAACCAATATTCATCTGGATAAGCGGCAAGCGGACTTGTTGTTCGATGACCGGTTGAATATCTGGGAGAGCATCAGAAAGCAATTTTCGGGCCATGCTTCCCTGTTCCTATGCCTTATCTTGATCTTGTCTGTCGTAAATCTAGCAGTCCTGCTGCGGAGAAAGACCGGCTTGTACAGCATCCTGCTGCGGCTGGCACTGCTGGGAGCTTCCGCAGGGCAATTCGTTGTCCCGATGTTGAAAAACGGAAACGCCGATCTGCAGAAGCATATGTTTCTGTTCAACGTGCATGTGGATATTCTGATCATTCTGTTGCTGCTCGATAATCTTGATTTCAAGAGCCGAATATTTAGACGGGCAGGCATTGCCGCCATCCTATTCTTGTTTGCGATTGCCTTGCATTCGAGCAAACCTCAGACGCTAAGCTTCGGCCGCATAGACGGGAAGCCCATTGAGTGGTATGTATTGGAGGAGCGGGGCGATTCTGTGAAGGTGATTGCGAAGGACGCCTTATATGTCGGTGCGTATGATGACAGTTCTAACGATTATACAACAGCAAGCATTCATGATAGCTTGAACGAGCGTTATAAGGAATGGTTTTCGCAAGAGGAGCGGAATCGAATTCAAAAAGAGAAATATACCGCGATATGCAGCGACGATTCTTTGCGGCAGGCCGATGCCGGAGATCGCCCACACTACTTCTTCTCGCCAATCAAATATGCGGATCAGGACAGTCATCGGGCATTCCGTAATAGCTATTCAGCTTATCTTGCCTTGCCTTCGGTGGATGATGTGAAGCTGCTTTTCGACAAGTTCAGGACCGCTTCCGTATTGCCCGTCGATTATTGGCTCTCCACCCCCTATTACAGCAGCGCCGATAAGGCGCGAATCGTCTCTTCGGATTATCAGGTCTATCACCGCAAGGTCAATGCCGTCCTGGGGGTGCGGCCGGTGATGTGGGTTAAGCTGTAAGCGAATCTCTAGTCATTCGACAAAAAGATTGGTATAGTAATTGTGCATCTGTCATCCATGCATACTTATCAGCTGACCACTCGACATGAGGAGTGAACACATGCAGTCATGCAATTGTTTTCAAACAGAAATGAGCTATATCATTTCAATTAACGATGCCACGAGCATAAAGATCTTATTGCAAATTAAAGATTATTTGCAAGCGAAAGGTTGGTTAATCAAACTTCAAGCTAACAAAGTTCAACTTCGAGAAGAAGGAATCATGGACTTTTATGATTTTTGTCAAGACCACATGGCTATCGATCAACTAACATTCAACACGTCAGGCCATGAAGATTCTCGTCCTTTTCATATGATCACCGAAGTATTAGAGGCTCGTTGGGTTGATTCCATAGTTCATAATCAACAAATCGAATCATGGGCGCAAAAGATTGTCGACGCAAACGGCATCACCTGCGCTCATGAACTATTGTCGCGTTTCATCCAGCCTGACGGGACGAGAATATCTCCCCTTGATGTGTTTGCCGCGGCAAAGCTTCGCAATCGATTATATGCCTTGGATCGCATGTGTCGAATGCAAGCCGTAAGACAGGCGGTTCATTTGCCCAATAAAATATTTATCAATTTTATCCCCACATCCATCTATTCACCGCAGCATTGTCTTCAGTCTACCATCGCTTTATCCCGGGAACTCGGAATAGATCCAACCAAATTTGTATTTGAAGTTGTAGAAACCGAATATGTGGAAGATTTGGAGCATCTGAAGCGCATTCTTGCCTATTACACCAATCAAGGCTTTAACTACGCGTTGGATGATGTGGGTGAGGGCTTCAGCACTATCGAATTGTTGCACGAGATCAAACCGCATTATATGAAGCTTGACAAAAAATTCGTACACGGGGTTTCTGCGGATTGCTCCAAACAGAAAGTAGCCATTCAATTTCTGCAGGCCGCCACAGAAATTCATGCCGTTCCATTGGCTGAAGGAATCGAGCAAGCAGAGGATTTCGAATGGTTGAAGGCAAGGGGATTTCAATTATTTCAAGGATATTTGTTTGGAAAGCCCGAGCCTATACAAGAGCTTAAACAGGATTATTTGTAAGGACAGCGAATTGTTATACAAATGACATAAGAAACGAGAGAACAAAATGACCTTCCCTGTTTGGATCGATCTCGGCTTTATCAAGCTGCATCCCCATGCGGTGTTTGAGGCTCTGGCTTATTTTATCGGCTTCAGGGTGTATCTCTACACGCGAAGCAAGGACAAGCTTCCCATCGTGCAAGGCATGTGGATTGTTGTCGCCGCCATTCTGGGAGCCGCCATTGGCTCCAAAGCGTTGTATTGGCTGGAGGATCCGGCGAAGACGATTGACAACTGGCGAAGCTATACCTATCTCATGGAGGGCAAGACCATCGTCGGCGGTTTGCTCGGCGGACTAATTGCCGTGGAGTGGACGAAGAAGCGCATTGGCGTCACGCATTCCACAGGAGACGACATGGCGCTGCCTCTTATGCTTGGCATGTTCATCGGACGCATCGGCTGCTTCCTGACCGGGCTTGACGATCATACCTACGGCACGGCAACCTCGTGGATAACGGGCGTTGACTTCGGCGACGGCCTCCACAGGCATCCGACCCAATTGTACGAGATGGCTTTCCTGCTCCTGCTCGGAATCATGCTCTATCGTTGGAAGAAGAGCGCGGCATTGCCCGACGGAGCCATCTTCCAGCTCTTCATGGCGGGCTATCTCTCGTTCCGCTTCGCCGTCGATTTCATCAAGCCGACTCCCCATGTCTATTGGGGACTGAACAATATTCAACTGGCTTGCCTGGCAGGCCTTATCTATTACTTTGCTTTGATCGCGAAGTGGCTGAAACCACGGATACGCTCACACAGGAAGGAGCTGCAGAGATGACAACGAAAAACAGACCTTATATTTTTTACGAGCTAACGAACAGCATTTGTTCGAAATGCCTGCGCAAGGTCGAGGCGAAGGTGATCATTGAGGACAACCAAGTATTTCTGCTCAAATATTGCGGTCAGCACGGACGCGAGAAGGTGCTCATCGCAAGCGACGCCGATTATTATAAGAAATGCCGCGAATTTCTGAAGCCTGCGGAGATGCCGCAGCACTGGAACACGCCTATTCGTTACGGCTGCCCTTATGATTGCGGGCTCTGCCCCGACCATGAGCAGCATAGCTGTCTGACATTGCTGGAGGTAACGGACCGCTGCAATCTGCAATGTCCGATATGTTATGCGGAATCCTCTCCGCACAGCGGCTCGTGGCGCTCGTTGGAGCAGATCGAGTTCATGCTCGACGCGATCGTCCGCAATGAGGAAGAGCCCGACATTGTGCAGATCAGCGGCGGCGAGCCTACGATTCACCCGAATTTTTTCGAAATATTGGATCTTGCCAAGAGCAAGCCGATCAAGCATATTATGGTGAACACGAACGGTCTTCGCATTGCTCAGGATCGCAGCTTTGTTAAGCGACTCGCCGAGTATATGCCCGGCTTCGAAATCTATCTGCAGTTCGACAGCTTTGAAGAGGAGGCTTTGCGCGAGCTTCGAGGCGTTGATTTGCGCGATGTTCGCCGCAGAGCT
The DNA here is from genome assembly GCF_011947265.1 of Paenibacillus sp. HB172176. Taxonomy (GTDB): domain Bacteria; phylum Bacillota; class Bacilli; order Paenibacillales; family Paenibacillaceae; genus Pristimantibacillus. The sequence goes on along the minus strand of NZ_JAATHD010000001.1, from coordinate 390,079 downwards.
TTGGAGCATTTGAACGAATTCAACATATCGACCACGCTGGTCGTCACGCTGAAGAAAGGCTTGAACGATCATGAGATCGGCGACATCATTCAGTTCGGATTGCAGCAGCCCGCCGTGCGCGGCGTCACCTTCCAGCCGATCCAAGCGGCGGGACGGCTCGAGGATTATGATCCGGCCAAGGATCGCTTAACCCTTAGCGAGGTGCGCCAAGGCATTATCGACCAATCCGGGATCTTCCGCGCGGAGGATATCATTCCCGTGCCCTGCCATCCCGATTGCCTGGCGATGGGCTACGCTTTGAAGCTTGGCGGAGAAGCGCTGCCGCTTACCGGACTGATGGACCCGGAGGTATTGCTGGAAGGCGGCCGCAACACGATTGTATTTGAACAAGATCAGACGCTGAAGTCCAAAATATTCGAGCTGTTCTCGACCGCCCACTCGCCCGCTTCATCCGCTTTGTCGCTGAAGAATTTGCTCTGCTGCTTGCCGATGGTAGCCGTGCCGGATAACATCAGCTATGACAATGTGTTCCGCGTCATCATTATGCAATTTCTGGATCCGTATAATTTCGATGTGCGCTCCGTCAAGAAATCCTGCGTTCATATCGCGCATCCCGACGGACGAATTATTCCGTTCGACACGTACAATATGTTCTATCGGAGCGAGGAGCAGGAGAAGAAGCTGGCCGAGTTGAGAGAGGAATTCGACATGCGCCCGGGAGGAGGGAATACCCATGGATGACATGGATGAAATGAATGAAGAGAATCAGGAGCGGCTCGATGCGTCTCCTTCGGGCAAATCGTCCCATCACATCAGGCAGGTGCTGCTCGGCATGGGTCTGCTTGCCCTGCTGCATTTGCTCCTGTTCCTGTTTCCGATTGCCTTCTTCTTTATCGGCATTGCACAGATTGTCTATCTGCTGCCCGCCGCCCTTATTCTCCGAGAGAGAACTGGTATCGTCCAAGGCTTGCTGATTGGCGCTGGCATAACGTTTCTGCTGAATGCAGCTTGCTTCGGTCTTTTGATTAGCGGGAACTTTTCTTTATGAGGGGCAAATGAAACGAATTCATTCTAATCTGATTCTACTGGAGGGATTACGATGGTATATATCGCTTTGCTGCGAGGTATTAATGTAGGCGGCAATAACAAGATTGATATGAAGCAATTGAAGCTCACGTTCGAGGAGCTCCACCTTGCGAACGTGAAGACGTACATCAACACGGGCAACATTATATTCACGGATGACTCCCATCCCGTGCAGGAGCTGAGCGGGATGCTGGAAGCCGCTATTGAACGTGATTTCGGCCTTTCCATCAAGGTGATGATTCGCTCAATCGACGAGATTAAGGTCATCATGGAGGAGCTTCCCGAGAGTTGGACGAACGACACCGCCATGAAGAGCGACGTGCTCTATCTTTGGGATGAGATCAACAACGAGTCGGTGCTGGAGCAATTGCTTATTAAGCCAGATATAGACCGGGTCATCTACGTGAACGGCGCGATTCTCTGGTCCTACGATAGAGAGAACGCGAACAAGAGCGGCATGAACAAAATCATCGGAACGAAGGTATACCGCAAAGTAACCGTCCGCAACGTCAACACCGCGCGCAAGATTTACGAGCTGATGCTGGCGGCAGAGAGCTAAGAACCTCTCAGCCGGTACCGTTTTTGAAGCTGCACCGTTGAAAATCTGCGCTGGAGCTTCGGACGCCATTTGTGCTGGAAACCAGCTCTATTTCAACCTTCTCAGCATTCCATCTCATACAAGTTAGCGCTCCAGCCTTTGCCTTCCACTCTTGCGAGACAGCGAAAGCCCTGATCGAGATAATACTGGTTCAAAGCCGGGTTATCCGCCATACAGTCCAATCTAAGCCAACTCTTTCCTCTTCCCTTAATGTGCAGCCTTGACCATGTCAGCAATCTCCGGCCGATTCCCAGGCCGCTTAGCTTGCGAGAGACGGCCAAGCGATGAACATACCCCGCATTGTGGTGATTCCGCTCGCCCCATACGGCTGCATCCTCCCACTCAATGGAGAAACAAGCGACAAGCTCGCCTTGCATGCAAGCGACGAACACCTCCTTCTCACGAAGGAAATCCTGCACGTATCTCTCTGTAAAGGTCTCTTCCCTCCACTGGTTGACGCCTCTCTCTTCGCAAATCCATCTGGATGCCTCTCTATATAACTGAATAATATCGGCCGCATCCTCTGCCCGGGCGACTCTAATCTCTAACGCCTCCGACCAACGATACTCCAGCCTCGAGGCCGTCTCGATCGCTCTCTGTTCCCCGCAGAGCCGGGAAACAGCATGAAGCGCCGCGTCGAATCCGGTCGTGACGCCTCCGGACGTTATAACCTTCCCGTTGTCCACATAACGGACTTCCTCTGCAATCATTGCATCCGAAGGCAGCAGCTCCCGCAATAAATCGAAGGCTCGGCGATTCGTTGTTACCTTCAACCCGTTCAGAAGACCAGCCTTCGCCAGCAGCAGCGCTCCTGTGCACACCGACAATATCATCTCAGCGCCTTCTGCCGAGCATCGAATCCAATCGATAACTGCGGCATGATGAATCATCGCTCTTGAGCCTAATCCTCCCGGCACGATCAGAATATCAGCCTTCGGGCAATCATTGAAGCTGTACTTAGGAAGAATGGTTAAGCCGCTTACCGTATTCAGGGGCTCTTGCTTCTCTCCCACTGTGTACACATGGAACACACCTTCCCGGCCGGCCAGCCCGAATACATCAAAAGGCCCGACGAAATCCAGCAAATCAACCTTCTCATACACGAGTACTGCCACATTCCTCTTTCCGTTCATCCCAATCCGCTCCTTTTAATAAAAAAAAGCACTTGATCAAATGACCAAATACTTTGCCCAGGCGAACGGCTATTATGAAAGCTGCGCTCCCCCGTAGTAATCTACGTTTTCGCCAGTCACGCAGCCCTTGCATTCCATTCATTATATTCAGAATTATTCGTCAAATTCAAGTCCTTTATTTCAGAAAATTCAAGTATATGTATATCCCTTCTTTTATGACTCGTTCATCCATGCATTCGCCGCGTCCATGGCTGCTTTGAACTTCTGCCTGCCAACAGTGGTCAACCCTTCCAAGGCTTTGTCGTACTCCCCAGCCAGTACCCAGCTCACATTGCGGCTCTTGGCCTCGTCGAACGCCGTCCAGGCGTTCTTAACGCTGCGTAATCCGGCTTGATCAAGCTCTGAATAAGACTTGCGTTCAAGCAGATTCAGACGCTCGGCAAGTCTTCCTTCCGCTTCCAATCTCTTATCATTCCAGGCTGCGGCTTCTGACGGGTTTCTGGACTCTACCATGGACAGCATAATCGCCCGAACGCCCATCGCTTCCATCGCCCACTCATCCACTTCCTTCAGTAAGGGATGGGAGCCAGCGCCGTCAGGAAGCTTGAACTGGGAAACAGTTGAGCGAAGCGCAAGACTCTGGTCAGCGGCTATGGCCAAGTGCTCATTTAATCGAACGATGCTCGACAGTTGAACCTCCGCCGACGCAAGCACCTCCTCGCTGCCCGCGGCGGCTTGCTGAATCATCGCCGAGGTCTGGTTGACGGCATCCGTCACAACGAGAGTGCCGTCCGTAATGCCTTGCAGCCTGTCGTCAATCTCCGCCATTCGTTTTGTGAGTCCGTCCAGGAATGCTGCAACGGCGTTCGACGTTTCGACTGCGTTGCCCATCGTTTCTCTCCCGTTGCCGACAGCTTCCTTCATGCGGAGAAAAGAGCTCTCAAGTGCCGACTTGCTCGAATCGATCTTGCCGATGGAAGCGTATATGCCCTCCGTTTCGTGTCGCGATTGCTCTGCAAGCCTCGATATTTCCCTGGCGACGACAGCGAACCCCTTGCCCGCCTCCCCAGCGCGAGCCGCCTCAATATTGGCATTCAGCGCTAGAAGCTTCGTCTGATCCGAGATATCTCCAATCAGCTTGGCTATTCCGCTCATCTCCGCCAGCGCTTCTTCCAACTGCATCATCTTCTGCTGCGTCGTTTCGCTTTCCGCCGTAATATCACGCATCCGCTCCGTAGCCGCCAGCATATCGTTCCGATTGCGGACAGCTTCCGCCGCGTAACGCCTCGCCTCTTCTACCAGAGCCGAATTACTGACCTTTACTTCCTTCAAATGTCCGCCGATACGACCAATTTCATCGGCCATCTCCCCTGCGTGAACGGAGGCGTTCTGCATCCCTTCCGACATTTCCCGTATTGTCGTGGTGACGCCGTGCACTTGCTCCGTAACCAGAGCCGACCGCTCCCTCATTGCCGTCGCCTTCTCTTGCAATTCCCTGGACGCGCGATCAATAATGCGAACCAGCGCCTTCAAGCTTCCCGCCGTTCGTTCAAGCGTTGCGGCGAGCAGAGATTTGCCTTTCATTCTCTTGCTCTCCTCTGTAAAATCCCCCGCCGCCACGCGCTCCATGCCTTCTCTGATCTTGCGATACTCAGACGCCCCCATAATTCTCAGCATAATGCTTCCCCCTTCTTAAAGAGCCGAGCGAAATAACTAAAATGTGAAAAAGCCCTGCGCAAGCTCAAACAACAGATGAAATCTGTCGATTGCAGCTAGCCAGGGCTCCGTTGCCCGCCGATGTCATATCCGCGTAAATACCTTTTCGCATATGTTAACTTTCCTAACATTATAGTAGATATAGCGAGCTTTGTCGACAGTAAATTCGCTTTCCCGTTGCGGCATGCCGAAGCGGCCTGCCTTATGTGTCGTAGCTTACCAAGTACGGCTGCAGCTCCGTATGGTAGTTGCCGATGCTGTATTCGACAAGCCGACCCTTGTTATCATAAGTTCGACGCAGCCTTACGAGCAGCGGAATCCCTGCCGGCACGCCGAGCTGGCTCGCCGTCTCGGCCGAAGCCATTCCTACCGAGAACGCGTCGCGAAAGTTGTCCAGCACGATTCCTTGCTCTTCCAGCAAATCATATAAAGACTCAAATCGCGGAACTCCCTCCTCCTGCTCCACTTCAGACCAGGCTGCTGCATTCAGATAATGCCGGATATGAATGTACGGCCGGTCATTCAGCACATACAGCCGCTCAATGAGAATTGCTTCCGAGCCCAGCAGGCGGTGCAGCTCCGTCCCTGGCTCCAGCAGCTCGCGCGCTGTCGAGATCAGCCGTTTCTCCAAGCGTTGCCCTTCCTCAACCAACAGCTCGGTAAACCGCTTGCCCTTGGAGAGACGCGAGATTGAAGCGTTAGTGAGGACGACGGTTCCGATGCCGCTTTTCCTCTCCACATAGCCTTCCTCCGCCAACTCCCGAATCGCGTTCCGGACTGTCATCTTGCTCACATTGAATTCCTTTTCCAGTTGCGGCTCTGGAGGGATATGACTGCCCTGCTGGTAGATCCCGTGCAGGATACGGTCTTTGACAACGTTCTTGATCTGCAGATACAACGGGCCTTTCTTGCGCGTAATATTCATACTGGCGCCTCCTACTCTTTCATCCTCGTAATCATCTCTCGATGCAGCCGTTTCAACCGCTTCTATTATTGCAATATATCAACAATAACTTAACAATACCTAGCAACCAAATAATTATAACGTTATAATGTTTAGAGAAACAATCTCTTAGAACTGGTTAATAACTGATTTGATAGACAAATTGAAATGATTCCAGGAGGTCATCGTGAAATTTCCCGTTACGACATCCAGTATGAAATCGGTCATCAGCTTCAATTGGAACCGCTTTAAGTCCAAATTGCTCGTTACCTATACAATATCTTACATCCTCATTTTTTTGGTTCCGCTTTCATGCGTTACTTTCATTATTTATCATAATGCAACATCCAATCTGCGCTCCGAGATTGAACAATCCAATGTCAACCAACTTAACCAAGTGAGACTCTCCATCGACAATCAGATGAACAACCTGCTGGAAACCGCCAATACCATTTCGTTCGACGAGCATCTAACTAGATTCATGATCTCCCATCCCTATTACAGCCGAGACGCTATCGCTTCGCTGGCACGCTACAAAACCAGCAACACGATGCTGGAGGAGCTGTTTCTCTACTATCGCGGCGACGATCGCATCTACTCCAGCCAGGGGATGACCGATCTCGATCTCGTCTTCAACGACATGTTCCGCTTCGAGCGCTGGCAGCCGGAGGAAATTAAGAAGGCGCTCAACGAAACCGCGATTACCACCGTGCGTCCAGCCGAATATGTCACAATCAGCTCCCGCAAAGAAAACAAACTGGCTATGCTTGTCCCGATCAAAACCAACGATTCTTCTCCTTACGGGACCCTTCTCTTTATCGTGAAAGAAGAACAATTGACAGGCGTCATGGATTCGATTTTGAATGACTTCTCCGGGAGCAGCTATATTCTGTCCGCCACTGGCGAAGTGATGACGGCCAAATACCGGGGCGATGCCTTGCAAGGCCATGATTTAACGGCGCTGGCCAAGCTTGAACCCGGCATTCACAGCACGGTGATGGGCGACGAACGCTACTCGGTCGTCACCGTCAAGTCCGGAGTCAACGGCTGGACCTATGTCACGGCCATTCCCAGCTATCAATTTTTCGAGCAGGTTGGCCAAATTCGTACAATCATCCTGCTCGTCTTCATGATAACGGCGCTGGTCGGCATCGCCGCTGCGACGCTGCTTGCCAGACGGCAGTACCATCCGATTCGCGATTTGCTGGAATTTGCTTCCCTGCAAGACGGCGTCAAAGAGACAACGAAGAGCCGCAACGAATGGGATTGGATCAAACAAACGATTCATGACTTCCACGCCCGCATCGACATGCAAGAGCCGTTCGTTCGCAATCAATGTCTCATGCTGTTGTTCAAGCACGGCAAACCGGATGATCCGGAAATCGAGCGAATGATCGTCCAGTCCGGGCTCAAGCTTCCCGAGCATGCCTCTTGCTTCACGATGATTCTCAGTCTGGACGAGCATAGCCGTGACGAGCAGTCGTGGGAGGAGCAGCGGGCTCTTCTCGCCTGGCTCAATCAGTTGGATTTGTCCGAGCTGAATGCCAGAATCTACGGTGTGGAATTCTCCGTCACCCATGAGCTCGCCCTTATGGTAACACTGCTTCCATCCCAGGAGGACGACGAGGCGAGGCTTGTCAACAGGATCGTCGACGAGCTCTGCAAACGAATGGAAGAACGGTTGACCAGACATCCTGTTCTAGGCATCGGCACCGTATACGACGACCTGTCCGGACTGAACCAGTCCTTCCTCGAAGCGGCCTCTGCGCTCGAACAGCGAAACCTGACGCTCGGCGGTCCTATCGCTTACTTCGAGGAGTTGACAGAGCCTGCGGCAGCCGACAGCGGCGAGAGCTATTGGATTCCGAAGAAATCGCTGCTCAAGCTGGAGCAAAGTCTGAAGCAAGGCAATGAATCCACCGCGCTCCAATTGATTGCGGGCATGATGGGCAAGCTCAAGCGAGAGAAGCTATCGGCCGGCTTGCTGCGCTGCTTATGCTTTGACATGCTGAACTCTCTGCTGCGGACTGCCGCCGAGCTTGGCATGGACGAGGTGCATGGCGAAATTTCTTCACTGCACAGCTTCGAGACGCTTGAAGGACTGGAGAACCGGCTCAGCTCCCTCGCGATTCAAATCTGCAGCGCAGCCACGCATCAAACCGAGACCGCGCAGCCTGCGCTTATGGATGAAATTGTCGCTTACGTCTCGCAGAACTATGCGGACTATACGATGAGCCTGGAGCATATTGCTCTCAAATACGATACCTCCACCTCCTACCTGAGCCGAAGCTTTAAGGAGAAGACAGGCCTCAACTTCACCCAATTCATCTGGCAGTGCAGGCTCAAGGAAGTCATGAGACAGCTTGTCCGCACCAGTGCGCCGCTCAAGGAAATCATCGAGCGGGTCGGTTACCTCGATGCTCCGAACTTTATTCGAAAGTTCAAGAAGGAAACCGGCTGCACGCCGGGTCAATATCGCAAATTGCACAGCGCAGGCTTCACGGTCACGGAAAAAGAATGAAAAACGCCCGCAGGTCATGCCTGCGGGCGTTTTTGCCTGAAAGATTCAGACGTATTCCTGAATTCGAAGGTTATTGACTCTGCGCAAGCGCGTTTTCCGTCCATTTTATCGTCTTCACTTCATAGGGTCGGAACGTAAGAGTGAGCTTCCCGTCATCTGCAGTCAGCGAGCCGGTCTCATCCTCAAGGAGATTGACCTGGGAGATGCGCGCCGACTCTGGCAACCCCTGCAAAACAGCCTCAGCACGGCCGCCTCCGGACTCGTACATGCGGATAATAGTTCCGTTGCCGTCCTCGGCCTTCTTGATTGTATCGAGCTGTACATGGTCGCTCTCGAAGGCCAGCCAGGCATGCGATGCGCCCCGAAGCCCCGGATGGGGTTCGGCAGCAACAGCCTGCAGCGGCTCGTTCAAATCCGCCGCTTCTCGAACGACCTTGCTCTGACGCCAGTCTCCCCCATGCGGATAGAGCGAGTAGGTGAACGCATGCCGGCCGCGGTCGGCATGCTTGTCCGGCCAAGCCGGCGCTCGCAGCAGCGTGAGCCGCATTACGCTTCCATGGATGTCGTAGCCGTATTTGCAGTCATTCATCAGGCTGACGCCATAGCCGTTCTCCGACAAATCGGCGAAGCGGTGCCCGCATACCTCGAACTGCGCCTGCTCCCAGCTTGTGTTGCGATGAGTAGGTCGCGTAAGAGCGCCGAACGGAATTTCGTAGGTCGCCCGAGTCGCCAGAATGTCTACCGGGAATGCCGCCTTCAATACTTTGTAGTCCTCCTGCCAGTCTACCCTGGTCACGAAATCGACACGGCCGGTATGCTTGTAAAGCATAAGCTCCTGTTCGACGAAGGAGCGGCCGATGCGCCAACGGAAGCGCAGCAGGTCGAGCGTCTCGCCCCGCACCGTCGCGGAACTCTCCAGCAGCTCGGCCCGATCGGCGGGCTGCTGCTCAAAGCGGGGATCAAGATCCCAGGCATCCCATTCTACCGGAGTATCATCGAATAGCTGCAGCTCGTTGGCCCGTTCACCGTCCGGGATCAATTCGCGGCCCTCGGACTTGTCCAACCAACGGATAATCTCGCCGCTCTCGTTGAAATGCAGCAGCCAGCGGTCGGTTTCCCAGACATCAGGCAATGCGATGACGCCTTGGTCGTCCGTCCCGGAAACCGATCGTTCCGCCTTCGGACGCAGCCAGATGACGCGGCAGCCAAAGCCCGGCACATCCCGCACTTGAACAGCCAGCTTCATCAAGTCCTTCTCCTCCTCGCCCCTCCATGCGTCGCTCGGCAATACACCACTCTCGTCCCAGACCTCCATGTCTGCCAGACGGCTGTCGCCTTCAAGCAGGACGATCCCGGTCCGATTCCAGCCCTGACTGTTAAAGACGACGTAAGGCTTGCCCTCTCCCTCGGTGTTCATCTCTGCCGCCAGCGTCGAAAGCCCCTGGTCAAGCGCCTGTTCACCGAGCTGAAATACCCGCTCGTATTGCTCCCTGGAGGTGGCGTATACTTCGGATATGGCCGTGCCGGGGATAATATCATGAAACTGGTTGAGCAGAATGAGCTCCCAACCTTCTTCCAAGCCGGCCGATGCTGCGAAATTCGCTCCGTTAAGCTCGGCGAAGCGACTCCAAATTTCCGCCTTGCGGTACAGTTGCTCCGCTTTGCGGTTGCCGCGCTTGTTGTAAGCATGCGTGGTAAGAGTGCCTCTATGCAATTCCAGGTAGAGATCGCCATGCCACTCGGGAAGCGAGGGACGTGTCCGTCCGATCTCGGAGAAGAAGGCCTCCGCTGTAGAGAAGCGGCAGGACGGCTGTCCGATCATCAGCTCCGCCCGCTCGATATTTTCCAGCATCTCGTGTGTGACGCCGCCCCCGCCATCGCCATGTCCATACAGAAGCATTAATTGTTCATGGCTGTCCTTATTGGCGTTGGCCCCCCAGTGGCGCTGCACGTCAAGCGGCCGCGTATGCTCATTCAACCCGTGGTTCTGGTACGCCACGATCGAAGTGCCGTCGATTCCGACCCAGTTGAACAAGGTGTGAGGAAACGTATTCGTATCGTTCCAGCCCAGCTTGGTGGTCATGAAGTAATCGATGCCGGCCTGCTTCATAAGCTGCGGCAGCGAAGCACAGTAGCCGAAGGTGTCGGGCAGCCACTCGATGATCGATCTCTTGCCGAATTCCTTCTCATAGAAGCGCTGTCCGTAGAGAATTTGTCTCACGAGCGACTCCCCGGAAGGGATATTGAGATCGGGCTCGACCCACATGCCCCCGACCAGCTCCCAGCGCCCCTCGGCCACGCGCGCCTTGATTCTCTCGTACAGCTCCGGATAATACGCCTTCGTGTAGGCATACAGTTGAGGTTGGCTTTGCGAGTAGGCGAAATCGGGATATCGGTCCATTAGCGCGCAGATGGTAGAGAAGGTTCGGCCGACTTTGCGCTGGGTTTCCTTAAGCGGCCATAGCCATGCTACGTCGATATGCGACTGACCGACCATGTGCATAACGCCGTCGCGGCCTTCGGGAGACTGCTCCCGGGCGGCGGCCTCGCGGAGTCTTTGCTCCGCCAAGGCTACGCGCTCCTCTTCCAGGAGCCGTTCCGACTGGGGATACAAAGCGTCCATCGTCCGCTCCAACGCCCGCTCCAGGCGTATTCGGCGCATATCGGTCTCTGGCAGCAGCACTATTGCCTCAAGCACCATTTTTGCGGAATGCAGTAGGCTATAGACCGGTCGATTAATCAGCGCGAGCGCGAATTCGGCGCTTTGCATCGACGGCCGGACCCCAGCTTGATTATTAAGCGCGTCCACCGGCTCGGGGAAGGGATCGAACAGCTCGATATCCAACTGCAGACTCTTCTCTTTCTCCTCGGGCAGAGGGATGAACCAGTGGTTGCGGTCAAGGCCGTGGTAAGGCGCTCCGTCAATGCGAAGAAGACCTTCGCCGGTTCCATCATACAACAATGCCGTATCTTCCTGCGGCCAGTCCGTGGGCACAGTCAGCGACGTGCGGAGGAAGTAGGTCGTGCCCGCTCCTCCCGTAAGACGGCCAATCGAGCGTTCCTGCTCTTCCCCGGCTGTCTCTTCGTATTCACCCTGAGCCATGTAACGGGTTTCTCGAACGGACCAATTGTCGATCCTTCTCTTCTCCTCCCACTGTCCGCTTTCAAGAAATTGAATAAATCGCGTAAAACGTTTCATAAATTTCTCCTCCTGCTCCTGGCAGGTATTTCATATATCCCGCCGTCTGGTGAATAGAAAACTCTCCGACGGTAAAGGCCCGGAGAGTTTATGATTAGATGAAGTCGTTCAGCGGATCGATGAAGCCGTTAGTGCTTAATTTGCTTTCCAGCGGTCATATGCCGTTTGATAAATCTCGGCCATGCGTTCGCCGCCCATCTTTTTAATTGTGCCAACATAGCTGTCCCAATTGGCAATCGGCTCTGCGCCCGTTACGAACTTGGCTTCCATCTGACGTACATATGTGTTGAGATCGGAAGTCATCGTCGTCACCTCGGCTTGTTCTTCCTCCGTCAGGAACAGCACAGGGTACGGTATGCGCGCTCCCCGGTCGAGAAGCTTGGTCTTCGTTTCGTTCGCAATCCAGTCGTCCACTTCGCCCAGCAAACCGTTGTCGATCTCGGGAAGATTGATCGTCGGCGCCGGAATGCCGTAGTTCGGCGTAATCTTGGAGCGATATTCCTCGCGGTCTCCACCGTCAGGAACAGGCAGGTATTCCTTCACGTAATTTTCTTTGTCTGTGTATTGCCACAGAATGCCTTCGGGGCCTTTGTTAAACATCGTCGCGCCTTCTATCGAATACGAATAGTCGATCCAGCGCATGGAAGCCTCTGGCGACGGATTCGTGTTCGAAATCGCGAACGCACCGGTGTTAATGCCCTTGTTCTTGGCGATAGCCGGCTTATCCGCGAATTCGCTCGCCACCGGGCTGAACATCGGGTCGGATGTATTGGGCTCTTCGCCCATCATCTGGAAAGCTGTCCAGGCCGAGAACAAGCCCACCTGGTTGTTGCGAGCCTTGGCCTCGCGTTGCTCTGACGTCTGGGAGAAGCTCTCGTGATCCAGCAGATCTTCGTTCCATAGACGGTTCATATACGTCAGGTATTCCTTGTAGCCCTCTTCCATCGGGGTATAGTGAACTTTCTCATTGTCGTCGACATATATTTCTTCTTCATAGATACCGAAGGCGCCAAGCAGCCAGGTGCGAATATCGCGCAGGCTATTGCCCGAAGCAGCCGCAGAGGACAACGGAATTTCATCGGCTTTGCCGTTCTTGTTCGGATCCTCTTCCTTGACCCGTTTCAAGTACGTATACAGCTCTTCGGTCGTTTCCGGGAGCTTGTCCATGCCAAGCGCCTTCAGGAAATCGCCGTTATACCACAGCGGATTGCGATACCAGGGCTGATTGAATTCAATGACAGGCAGCGCGTAGATGTGACCGTCGGGCGCGGTAATCGATTTGCGGATATCCGGGTTCTCGTCGAGAACCTTCTTGACATTAGGCGCATAGCTCTCAATTAAATCCTCAAGCGGTACGAGAATGCCCTGTCCGCCGTAATTCATCTGCTCCGCCGGCGTCAAGCCCGCCGCATAGAAGATATCAGGATAAGTGCCGCTGACGAACACAAGGCTTTTCTTTGTTTCGAAGGAATCCTTGGGCGCATTCTGGAACTCCATATGAATGCCCGTAAGCTTCTCCATCTCTTCAAACAGCGGCATCTTGTCCCAAGACTGGATACCGACATCCGGTCCCATCATCGTGAGCGTCATAGGCTCGCTGACGATAGGAAAACCTTCCTTGCTTACGTTATCCGCGGATAACTTGTTCCCGCTTTCATTCCCTGCCGAGCTGCAGCTGGACAGCGCTCCGGCGAGCATAACGCCTGCAAGCAGCAGACCCAATCTTTTTTTTGCCGTTTTCATGCCAAGCTCCTCCTTTTGATATCATACTAATGTTTTTTATAATAAACGAAGATAAGAGATTTCCCCAAAAAGCGAATGCTTCATGCCTCTGAATAGAACGTTTTCAGCTTTAAGGAAAGAGCCCTGTCTTCGATTATTCTTGAACAAATTCAACCTTTGACCGAACCGATCATCACGCCTTGCACGAAATAACGCTGCAGGAACGGATACACCGCGATAATGGGCAGCGTAGATACAATGATGACGGAGTACTTCACAAGTGAGGCGACCTCCGCCTTGGAGGCTGCCAGCTGCGCCATATCGCCGCTCAGAGCCGCCCCGTTCGCCTCTGCGCCCATCTGCTGGAGCACGAGAATTTGCCGAAGCACCAGCTGCAGCGGGAACATGGTATTGTCATTCAGATAGATCAAAGCGGGGAAATAGCTGTTCCAGTGCGAAACACCGTAAAAAAGAGCCATAACGGCGATGATCGGCGCCGACAGCGGCAGCACGATTCGAATGAATAATCTCATATTGGTGCAGCCGTCGATATGCGCCGCCTCCTGCAGCTCCTTGGGAATCGTGGACTGGAAGAAGGTGCGAGCTACGATGATGTTCCACACGGATGCGGAGACCGGCAGAATCAGCGCCCACATCGAATTAATCATGCCGAGATTCTTCACAACCAAGTACGTCGGCACCAAACCGCCGCTGAAAAACATCGTTATGAGAATTACAATCATAAAGAAATGCCGACCGAAGAAGTCGCTGCGGCTCAGCGCATACGCAGCCGGCAATGTCACCGTCAAATTAATCAAGGTTCCGATTAAGGTGTAGACGATCGTGTTGCGGTAGCCCACCCAAATCTGGGCGTTCTCGAACACCAGCTTGAAGCCTTCGAACGTCAAGCCCTTGGGCAACAGCCACATCTCGCCGGAGTTCACGTATTTCGGCGTACTGATGGATGCGCTGAGCATGTAGATCAACGGGTAGAGCACGACAATGAGCGCTGCCGTCAAGAAGAGATAGACCAGAACAAGAAAAATCTTGTCTCCTTTTGATTCTTTCATTGCAGTTACCATCGAAATAACCTCCTATTACCACAAACTGTTGTCGCTGGTCTTTCTGGCGATTCGGTTGACCGTTATAAGCAGGATTGCATTAACCACGGAGTTGAATAAGCCTACTGCCGTAGAGAAGCTAAGCTGATTGTTCAGCAAGCCCGATCTGTACACGAAGGTCGATATGACGTCGGAGGATTCGATGTTCAACGAGTTTTGCAGCAGCAGGATTTTCTCATAGCCTACACCGAGGATATTGCCCACGTTCATGATCAGCAGAATCGAGATCATCGGGATAATCGTAGGGATATTAATATGAATCATTCGCTTGAAGCGGCTTGCGCCGTCGACGATCGCCGCTTCATGCAGTTGAGGATCCACCCCCGACAGCGCTGCCAGATAGATAATGGTTCCCCAGCCCGCGCTTTGCCACACGCCCGATATGACGTAGACCGTCTTGAACCATCGCGGATCCTCCAGAAACGATGCCGGTTCTATGCCGATCCATTCGATTAGTCGAATCAGAATGCCCGAGGAGGGACTCAGGAACGTGATGATCATCCCGGCCATGACCACGATGGAGATGAAATGAGGCGCATAAGTAACCGTTTGCACGCTTTTCTTAAAATAACCGTTTTTGATTTCGTTGAATGCCAACGCCAGTATAATCGGCAGCGGGAAGCCAACTGCCAGCTCATACAGACTAAGGCTGAATGTATTCCACAGCAGATCCCAGAAATAGTACGAATTGAAAAATCGTTCAAAGTGATTGAACCCAATCCAGTCGCTTCCGGTTATTCCTTTGGTCGGCAAGAAGTTTTTGAAAGCGATCTGAACGCCGTACATCGGTACATAATGAAAAATAATGAAATACAACAAACATGGTGCAATGAACAGGTAGAGCTCCCAATTCCGCAACACTCTTCGTCGCCAGAAGCTCTTGTTCGTTCCCTGCTTAGTCTGAAGCGTTTGCGCCTGACTTGCCTTCAAATCGTATCTTCTCCTTTCCCTTGGCTCGGCCCTTCTATCGTCTCATCATGACGGAGGCCGATTCCCATAAGCGAGCATGTCCTCAGCCGACTTGCCCGGCCCATACGTTAAATTGTAGGAAACGCAGAAGGCCGTGGAAATATGTCAGATGTGCATTGTCATGCCAAAAAGCCCTGTCACGCCAAGCGCAACAAGGCTTTCAGCCGTTTATGCAGAAATGCCGAATTGTCATTATTCGAAGCAAAATATGTTGGATTTCACCCCTGTACCGTCATCAAATGATACATATTGCGCTGCGTTTCGAGGTGTGCCATTCTTTTGGGGACCACCATTTATTGACCCCACTCATATCCACAGGAGGCTGACCATCTATGAACGTACCCGCATCCATAACCCGTTACCTTGATCAAGCCGAAGAACGTTTGGCACATCGGCCCAAGCTGCAGCGGCTGTTCCGCAACTGCTATCTAAGTACGCTCGAGACAACGACCAAGCTGCTCGATGACGGAACAACCTTCGTCTTCACCGGCGACATTCCGGCGATGTGGCTGCGTGACTCCACCGAGCAAGTTCGCCACTATATGCCGCTCGCCAGAGAGGATGAGGAGCTGCGGCGCATTCTTAGAGGGCTGATTGACCGGCAGATGTTCTATCTGACCATCGACCCCTATACGAACGCTTTCAATGAAGAGGCGAGCGACGCGCATTATCGCGCAAGCGATGATTGCGATCTGAATCCCTGGATGTGGGAGCGCAAGTACGAGCTTGATTCGCTCTGCTTCCCGATTCAGCTGTTATTCGACTATTGGCAAGAAACCGGGCGCACCGATGCGTTCACCGATACCTGCTACCGGGCTCTCACCTCCGCCGTTAATGTTATGATAACCGAGCAGCGTCATATGGAACGATCGCCTTACCATTTCATCCGCGAAACCCAACAGGAAACCGAAACGCTGCAAAATGAAGGCCGCGGACTGCCCGTGAACTATACCGGCATGACCTGGTCCGGTTTCCGTCCTAGCGACGATGCTTGTCTGTTCGGCTACAATATCCCGAATAATATGTTCGCCGCAGTCGTGCTCGGACATATCCGCCGGATCGCCAGCGAGATCTTCAAAGACGAACGGCTGGCCGAGCGGGCTGAGAAGCTTCGCAAAGAGATCGACTTCGGCATCCGCGCCTACGGCATCGTGAACCATCCCAAGCATGGCCCCATCTATGCCTATGAGACGGACGGCTACGGCAATTACTGCCTGATGGATGATGCCGGCACGCCGGGACTTATCTCAATCCCGTATATCGGCTATGTCGGAAGGAATGATCCTGTCTATCAGAACACGCGGCGGTTCGCGCTAAGCTTTGACAATCCGTTCTACTTCGAAGGCAAGCATGCGCGCGGCATCGGCAGCCCGCACACGCCGGGCGGCTATGTCTGGCATATGGCGATCTCCATGCAGGCACTCACTTCCGATAACGACGACGAGATTCGCGAGCTGATCGACATGCTGGTGAACACCGACGCCGATACCGGCTACATGCACGAGGGCTTTAACCCCAACGACCCGAAGGACTTCTCTCGGCCATGGTTCGCTTGGTCCAACAGCCTGTTCGCCGCTCTCATCGTCATGGCGATGGAACGCGGACTGGTATAATAGCCTGAAAGAATCATTATGCCAAAGTCATAGGAGTCTGATACGATGTCATTAATTAACGAGAACCGAAACGCTAGATTATGATCGTTTAAAAGGGGATATCGACGCCCGAAGCAGCCAACCGCTCGCAGCCGCCATTCAGACGCCGAAGATCCATCAATTTCACCAATATATGGACAGGCTTGCGGCCGATGCTTGACTTTTTCGAGTAGAGGACTAATCAAACAGCAGAGGAAACGAGAAAGCAACGACAGCCGCCCATAAACCATAGATCGGCAAATATTTCGTGACGGCATTTTGGATGACCGACGGGCCTGTTTCTTTTTTGAGAAAACGGATATAAGCGAGCAGAATCCAAATCAGATTGGCCCATATCAGAATGTTCGCGCCTAATACCGCAATGCGGTTGGGCGTAATCCCGTATGAGCTCAGTCTGAACGCCATAGCCGCCAGCGCCACGCTGTCAATGACTAGCGCCAAAGCAATGAGCGCGAAGTTAATCCCGTCCGGGAGACTCCGCTTCTCATTCGCTCCTCGTTCGGTAATCGAGAAGATTGTGACAGCCAGCACGAGAAGGAGAATCCCGTTAAAGACGATGAGAAAGTCTCGATCCATGAACGGATTTTCCCCAGCGACTGTTACCGTGATGAGATAGATCGTCAGCGTAGCCAGCACAAGCGGACTGAAAATCCGCGCAATATGCGGCGCGATATCCTTCGCCAGCTTCAAATTTCCCGAAATAAGATGCGCTGCCACGATGGCAAGAGCCGCGGCGCCGAAGCAAACGACATTTTCAAAATATAACTGAGAAATGTCCATGCCGGCTACCCGGAACAACTGCACGGTTAACCCCGTTAGAAGCATTCCGCAGATTGCCATGCAGGCATATAAAATCGCGAATTCTCCATTGAATTTGAGAAACGCCAATCTGCTGCTGCCAAGACGATAATCATCTCCCGCATAGGCTATGCCCACGAGCATCCAAAGCAATATGGGGAGATGAATGTATGCGAGCAGCACACTATCCGTCTGCTCGAGCGGCAATAGATTCAGATAAATGCCGGAGACCAGGAACGAGGCTGCAAGGATATAGATGTTCGTTCTGCGCGGCCGATGCTGGACGAGAAAATATAGCGCCATCACGGGAAACACCGCAAATGCAAAATTTACAGGAGATATCGCCTCTCGTTCGACAAAGTGCAAAATCAATCTGGCGCATATTCCGGCCAGCAGCGCGAGAATGCCCATCACATAGAAATTGTTGTGGAGCAAGGGTCCTTTCGTCGGCTCGACCGGTTCTTTGTAATGCAATCTTTCATTCCACACGGCCAATACAGGAGAATCAGGCTTTCGTTCCCAAGCCGCTGCGAACGAGTCTCGGAACGCATCTGGCTCTGCTCGAAACCATCTCTCGAGCTCATGAGGGCTGTTTAATTTCTCCAACACAATATTGTTTTCCTTCATCGCCTTTCCTCCCTGCTCCAGCGAATCCTTGCTTCTGTCTGCCAGAATATCACCGGTTGGTTATTACGTGTGTACATACCCCATTCGGCACTTCGAACACTCTGGTGGTTGATTAATTCGAGTATAGCATAAATTTATTGTTTATCAACAAATTATTATTGATTTTAAATATATCATTTTCGTTATGCGCTTTTCACAACAAATGGTTTATTCATCGATTTTTCCAGGCCTGCTAGGACTCTAATAAGGAGAAGAGCGCAATGCCTCCCGCAATCATTGGCCTCGAATGGCACATCCTGAGCTTGCGCGCAGGAAAACACGCTCTCTCCGTAGAATAATACATGGGATTGTCTATATTGGACGCAATGGAATGAAGGAGGTTGCCTCTGGTGAAAAGCATTACCGTTCAAAATCTTGCCAATCAATTCAAACTGGAGATCGTGGCGGGCGCCGAATGTCTGGATCGGGAAATCTCGCGTTCGAGAGCGCACCGACCGGGGCTGGAATTCGTCGGATACTTTGAGTTTTTCCCAATGGAACGGGTTCAGATATTGGGGCGCAAGGAAATTAACTATCTGCTGCAGTTGAGCGTAGAGGAGCGTTTGCTTCATATCGGCAATATTGTCAAATACCACCCGCCCTGCTTCATTGTAACGGCAGGTCAGCAAGAAATTCCTTATCTGATGAAATTTTGCGACGAAGAGGGCATCCCTTTGCTGCGAACGCCAGACTCGACCGTGGAGTTCATAGCCAAGCTGGACGGTTACCTGATGAAGGCGCTGGCGCCGGAGCAGTCGATTCATGGCGTATGCGTGAACGTATCCGGCATCGGCATCTTGCTCAGAGGCAAATCCGGCGTCGGCAAGAGCGAAACGGCTCATACGCTTATCCGCAGAGGTCATCGGCTCGTCGCGGACGATATCGTCGTGCTGAGAAAGCTTGGCCCTGCCTTGCTGCTTGGGTCGCATAACGAGACGACGCGAGAATTTCTCGCACTGCGCAGCGTCGGCTTGATCAACGTCGTCCGCCAATACGGCCGTAGAGCGTTCCAGGACGAGACGCGCATCGTACTCGACATAGAGCTGACAACCTGGCGGGAAGGGGATCTCAGCAACGCGTTGGAGCTCGAGCCGCGATTTACCGATTATATGGGCGTGCAAGTTCCGCATATGCAGATTCCCCTGCAGCCCGGCCGCGATGTCGCGGGACTGATCGAGGCGGCGGCGAACAACTGGTATTTGAAGCAGAACGGCTACAGCGCCGCTGAGGAGTTCATGGAGCGAATTCAGAATGCTATGGAGTAGTAACTTGGATTGACTGATAGAAATTCAGCCAGTTCCATACGAATAGACCGCCACGAACGTGGCGGTCTATTCGTATGGATTGATTCATCGTTGCGGATGTTCGTCTTCTTCATCGGTGATGCCTGCTACTCCTTGACGCTCCGAACAAGAGCCTTGTTCCGGTCATGAAACCGCTCATTATGGGAGGAGACGTAAGCCATGCGGTCCGCCTCCGGATCGAGGAACAGCTTGGCGCTGTTCAAGGCCAGTACCGCATCGGCAAATGCTCCTGCAATCAGCCGCACTTTGCTGCCGTGCGCGGCGATATCCCCGGCTGCAAAAACGCCGGGAATATTCGTATTCATTCGTTCGTCGACTGCAATCGCAGATCCCGACTTCGCAAGTCCCCATTCGGCAATGCCGCCGTAATCCCTGGAGAAGCCATGATTGATGATTACCGCATCAACGTCGATTCGCTCCTCCTGTCCGGTGTCGCAATCGACAATCTCTACCTGCTCAATCGCCCCTCCCGCTCCATGCAGGCGCTTAACGACGAACGGCACCCGCACATCGGCTTCTTTCCTCATATTCGCGACCTGTTTCTCATGAGCAGTGAACTGCTCTCTGCGATGAACAACATAGACCTTCCCGGCAATCGGGAGCAGCTCGTTCGCCCAATCCACCGCCGAATCGCCCCCGCCCGAGATCAGTACCCTCTTCCCGCGGAAGACGTCCAACCGTTGAATCGTATAATGCAGATTGCCGATCTCATAGCGATCCGCTCCGGCAATATCAAGCTTCTGAATATTCGTAATGCCCCGCCCGATTGTCAGAATAACCGTGCGGGAATAATGTCTCTCGCCCGAATCCGCAATCAGCTCGAATGTCCCGTCCTTCATCCGATCATAATGTTGAATTCGCTCGTTGAATACAATTGTCGGCTCGAATACACGCGCTTGCTTCTCCAAATGAGCGATCAGATCATCGCAGCGGGTCGGAGGAACTCCTCCGACATCCCAAATCATCTTCTCTGGATACATGCGCATGAAGCCTCCAAGCTCCGACTTCGCCTCGATCAGCTTGACTTTCATGTCGCGCATCCCGCCGTAGAATGCAGCATACATCCCCGCGGGGCCGCCGCCGATAATGGTCACATCATACACATCGGGCATATTCGCCATGTATTCCACACTCCTCGAATTCATGATCAGGATCGTTTACTGCTTATGCGCTTGCAGCACCTTCAGAAGTTCAGCAAGCTTGGCTTTCTCGGCAATAGGACCCTCAATCAACCAGTTTTTCATATTCAACACGTAGACATTGCCCTTCTGAACGGCAGGAATCGCGCCCCACACCGAGGAATCCTCCATGGCCAGCAATTCCTCCATTGTCTTCTGCAAATTCTCGTCGCTGCCGTCAGAGCTCAGCGTGACGACGAATAGATGATCGGCGGTCAATTTCGGCAAAATCTCAAGCGATACCGAGGCGTTCTGCTTGTCCGGACTTTCCTCCTGCAGCTTCTCGATATAAGGATCAATCTTCCAGCCGAGACCTTCGTAAGCGATGCTCACGTAGCTGGACATCCCCTTCTCGCTTGATAGAATAGAAGGGAAGAACAGGCGCAAATCCTTCTCTTGCATGCGCAGGAAGGCAGTCGTCGGCGCCTCGCCGATCAATGCCGCTATCTCTTGCTTGGTGTCGGCAATGAATGTCTCCTGCTCAGCCTTCACCTGCTCGGCCTTGTCCGCCATACCCAGCGCTTGGGCAATTTGTCCGATCGAAGTTCTCCAATCGGAACGGCTGTACGCGATTGTTGGCGCAATCGAGCTTAGCTGCTCGTAATCTTCGCCCGCGAACGCATCAGAGGCAATAATCAGGTCGGGCTTGGCCGCGATAATAGCTTCGAAATTCAGCTCGGCCGAGAGGCTCGCAATAGTCGTTCCTTGCTGATTCAAACGTTCGTTCAAGTAATCTTGCCGCTGAATCGGCGTAGCCAGCACAAGCGGCACCTCCAGCGACAGCAGCATATCCTCCAGATTAATCGACACGATCCGTTCCGGATGAACCGGTATTTCCGTTGTTCCAAGCGCATGCTGCACGGTACGAACCTCATCTTGTTCGTTATCGGAAGCCGTACCGGCGCTTGCCGCCGACGCCGAAGGTTGTTCAGTCGTCTCTCCCGCGACAGGGTTCGAATTACCGCCGCATGCGGCCAGCAACATCATCATCAGACAAGCAATCATTACTGCGGACATCATTCGTGCTTTAGCTTTCAATGTAAGACCCTCCACTTATAAATGATATTGATTCTCATTAATAATAGCAAACAACATCATAAGCCGGAATGGACATTCCTTGGCCCAAAACATGGACAAATGCTGGCGCATACGAAGGAGAGTCAGCAAGCTATCACTAGGGCGTGTATGCAAACGCGCTCTAGCCAAATAGGCGCAGCGCTTCATCCACTATTAAAGAATGACCGTGAGCCGAATAATCCAGCCAAGGCATCTCGTTCACTTCATAGACTTGCCGCCTCTCGAAAGGAATCAACTTATTCCACAGCCCCGCTTGTCTGCATTCATTCCAAAAAGCACGGGAAGCAGCATCTTTGTCGACAATGACAAGTAAATGCTCTCCTGCAAAGCGCCCAAGCTCCTCCGGACGTATAGCATGACTTACGGGTATCTGATTGAAAGGATAGGCCGGCTGCAGGCCGAGATCCTGAAACAACACCGAGCCGCCGTTCCGCCCGCCGTAGACCAGCAGTTCAGAGGGCTTAACCTGCACAATCGACAATGCCGCGTTCCCAATTCTTCCGCGAATGATCCTCGCCGCGCGCTCCGCCTTGCAGTCATAATCTCTCAACCAAGTCTCCGCGTCCTTGCGCTTGCCGAGCGAGTCGGCAATTCGACACAGCTGCTGCCGCCAATCAAGCTCCATCCACGGAATGACAACCAAATTCGAGTTCGGCTCGCAAATCGCCCGGTAGCTCTCCGCTTCTGTCTCACTGCACATGACGAGCTCCGGCCGCGCTTCTTGAAGAAGGGCCAGATTATGCGACATAACGGCATCCCCCATTTGTTCGTCTCGCTGCAACTGGAACGGAATTGCGTTGAAGTACGAGCTTCGATGACTGTCTCGCGCCTTGTCCACGACGGCTACATAAGGAATGACATTAAGCGCAAGCAACTGGCCGGTATAAGGGAAGCTGGCAGCGGCTATTTTATTCCGTTTGAGTCGACGATAGCCGATTGGCGAGACACCCTCCGACTTCTTGAATTTGCGGCTGAAATAATATTCGTCCGAGAAGCCGGAATGCTTGGCGATCTCAGCAACGGCCAGGTCCGTGCCCAACAGCTCTTCCTTCGCGCGGCGCAGCCTTATGCCGTTCAAATAAGCCATGGGACTTTGCCCCGTTTCCTTCTTGAACAGGTCGGAATACTGCCAGACGCTCATGCCCGCAAGCGCAGCCAGCTTGCTTCGATCGGCAGACTCCCGGTAATGCTGCTCCATATAGGCGATAGAACGCTGGATAACGGGTTCCTGCCAATGACAGGTTAGGGATGCCTCGCTGCATTCCAGGAGCAGCAAAAGCAGCTTCCCCCGAAGCAGCTCCATCTGGACGAGCGATCGCAGCCCTTCGGCTTCCGCCGCATGAAGCAATTGCTCCGCCAGTTGGAGCCAGTCCATCGCCCCTGCGCCCTCCAGCTTGCCAACCGCGGGGAACGGCCATGGCGCGCTTTGCAGCTTTCGATCTCCTGCAGCCGCTTCGTCGTCATTCGTTTCATAGCAGCTCAGTCCGATGAAGCATCCTCGCGCGCCGGCCTGCCCTTCGCCGTGTTCGAAGCGCGCTTTCATCCCGGGAACAATCGCATATGCTTGACCGCGCTCCAGAGCATGGCTTTGTTGTCCGTTCAGTCTTAATGCACCGCAGCCATGCAGTGCAATGAAGAGTACCGCGCCTTTGCTCAGAATGTCTTCAATCAACTCAGCATCTGACGATGTATGCAACGATTGTATATGTTCAATGATCATAAGCGGCTTCCGCGACTGACTCATCTCTCTCAACTCCCATTTTTGTTGAGAATAATTATCAAACATTTTCACCCAAAACACAATAGGAAGGGCGCCAGTTATCGCTGACATCCCTCACGAGAATCATGCTAGGTATGGCGATGTTCCGGCAACCAATGAAACGCATCGCTGCAATCAGAACAAATAGCGGAGCCATGCAGCTTCTCGCTCCAATGTGGTATTATATTGATAACAATTCTCAATTACTGCGGCAAAATGGAGTGACTTGATATGAATGACGACAATGAAAGCAAGAGCTTCCCTCAGGCCATCAAGGATGCAATTCAGTATATGGAACAATTCTACGCCTCGCCTATCGCGCATCGAGAGCTGGCAGGCGTGGCAGGCATGTCTCCCTCCCACTTTTCCTATATGTTCCGCAAGCAAACCGGCTTACGCCCTACCGATTATATGACCGATATTCGGATACGCCACGCCAAAAACCTCTTGCAGCAGGAAGGCATGAATGTTAGAAACACCGCGCTGGAGGTCGGCTTCGAAGATGAATATTATTTCAGCAGGAGATTCAAGCAGAGATTGGGAATCGCCCCTCGGGACTATACCCGGTTCTGCCGCAACACAGGGCGTACAGTCGCCCTGTCCTATGTAGGACAAATGCTGGCCGTCGGCATCACTCCGCTCGGAGCTCCGCAGCAGCATCTTGTGAATCGGACAATGGACCCGTCGAAGAACAGCATTGCCGATATCGGAGATTTTTACAGCGTGGATGTGAACGCCATTCGCCATCTCGAGCCGGAATTGATTATTACTGCCAAGGAGCTGCCCTTGCTGGAGGAGATAAACGCCAAGCTTC
This sequence comes from Paenibacillus sp. HB172176, assembly GCF_011947265.1. GTDB lineage: Bacteria > Bacillota > Bacilli > Paenibacillales > Paenibacillaceae > Pristimantibacillus. Next base: position 365,823 of record NZ_JAATHD010000001.1, on the reverse strand, counting down.
GACGCATTGCTCCGGTCGCCGTCTATTCCTGGGATCAGAGCGACGTATTCGGGCATATGAGACGTATTGCGGCTCTTCTGAATCGCGAAGCCGAAGCGGAAAGATGGATTGACGGGCACCGGAGAAACATTCGGCTCGCACGGCAAGCAATCAAGCCGTATGTCGATTCGCAAGCGACCGTCTGCCTGCTTCGCATATACAACGGCTATATCGGACTCTGGAGCGGCCGCGAGCTTGGTCATGTTCTCTATCAATCACTCGGACTCAAGGCGCCGTCCGCTGTCGCCGCCATGATGGACAAACAGAGATATTTCCCTCCCGTCTGTCTTCAGCCGGAAGATCTTCAGCGATTCGACAGCGATCATTTGTTCATCTCCCTGGGGCAAGACGCCGCTGCTCTTCATTTCTACGAGCAATTGAGCCGGAATTTCGGATGGCTGCGATTGAAGGCTGTACGCAGCGGAAATGTCCATCTGGTGTCCGACGAGATATGGAAGTTCTATGAGCCGCGAGCGATTGCCGCGCAATTGCGGGATGCGGTTCGTCTTTTAAGCGGAATCGATTTGCCTTATGCTGTCGACGAATTGTCGATATAGCGTCCATTCTCGAATAAGAATTTCCTTTTTATAATTTAAATGATATTGAAAATCATTTTCATAAGAGGGTGGAATCAAATGAAATACCGTGCAATCCTGCTAAGCTTAATTCTTTTCACACTGGCTCTGGCTGGCTGCGTCAATGCGAATGAGAAAAATCAACCGCAATCGTCCGCTGCTTCCATCGAAGCCTCGCCAACAGCTTCAACAAGCGCTTCTCCTGCTCCAAGCGAGACAAGCAACGGTATGCGCACCGTTGTAGATGAACTCGGCCACGAAATCCGGATTCCCGAGCATCCGGAGCGCATCCTTGCTCCTTATCTGGAGGATCCTCTGACGACGCTTGGCATCATGCCTGTTGCCCAATGGGCCAATGGCGATATTGTGCAGGAATATCTTCAGGATAGAATTGGCGACTTGCCCAAGGTCGATTTCTCCGCAGGAGGCCTCGATCCCGAGCAAGCCGCTCAGCAAGCTCCCGATCTTATCATTCTGACGATGGCCGTATGGGCGGAGAAAGGCATGTACGAGGCGTACTCGAAAATCGCCCCAACCTATGTTCTTAACAACGGCATTCAGGATTGGAAGAAAACCTTGCAAACACTGGGAGAGCTGCTTGACCGTTCTGAGCAGGCCAATCAAACAATTGCGGATTACGAAGCCAAAGTGGAGGAAGCGAAGCAAAGGCTGGCCTCAACGATGGGAGATGAGCAGGTCGCTCTGCTGTGGCCGACCGGCAACAGCCTCTATCTGCTGAGCGAGCTGGATTACAGCGGCCAGCTCTTATACGGAGATCTTGGCTTGAACGAGCCGGAGCTGGCTATGGGACAAAGCTTCCAGAATCTTTCGCTTGAGAAGCTGCCGGATGTCGGCAACGGCCGGATATTCCTCATAACCGGCTATAACGATACCGAAATTGAGGAGCTGGAGTCTTCGCCAGTCTGGAAGTCATTGCCTGCCGTCAAAAACAACCGCATAACCAACGTCAGTTGGAATCACTGGATGAATAACGGTCCTCTCGCCAAACAATTGAATCTTGAGGATACGCTAAACGCTCTTCTTCCGGAATAATTCATGACGAGAGAGCTGCCTTGAACATTGCATTACGCCGTGCGGCTGCTCTGTTCAAAAATATTCGGCTTCGCAAACGATTAGAAACAGACCGACACCTTGGCGCAGCGGTCTGTTTCTTTCTCTATTCAGCTTTGCTGCTTTACAGTTTCCAAGCCTGCCTCGCTCCCCACCTTCTAAACCTTCTGGACCTTCTCCAGCTCTTTGTTCTTCTCCTTGAACCGGTCATTATGGGAGGAAACATAGGCATACGGCGTTGCCTCGGGGTCCATGTACACCTTCGCGCTGTTCACGGCCAGAACAGCGTCCGTGAACGTGCCTGCAATGAGGCCGACTTTGCTGTCGAAGCCGACGAAATCACCTGCTCCGAATACGCCGGGAAGGTTGGTCTCCATCTTCGGACCGACATTCGCCTTCCATTCGCCCATATCAATTCCCCAATTGCGAATCGGGCCGAAGTCCGAGCGCATGCCATGGTTGACGATGACCGCATCCACCTCCAGGCTGCTTTCTTCCCCCGTCTCCGCTTGCTGAAGCAGTACCCGGGAAATACGTTTCCCATCCTCGCTTTGCAGCGCTTTAATCGCGTACGGCGTCCGTACGTCCGCAATTTGCTTCATCTTCGTCACGTTCCGTTCGAGACCGCCGAAGCTGTCGCGGCGATGCACGACCGTCACGCTGGCAGCCACATGCGCCAGCTCATTAGCCCAGTCCACAGCAGAGTCGCCCCCGCCGGAGATCAGCACCCGCTTTCCGCGGAAGCTCTCCAGATCCTGAACCACATAATACAGATTGCTTACCTCGTAACGATCCGCTCCTTCGATCTCCAGCTTCGCCAGCTTCCGAATGCCATACCCGCATGTCATAATGACCGTTTTCGTGCGATGACGCGCGCCGCTTGCGGCAGTCAGAATAAAGGTCCCGTCCGGCTCCCGATTAAAATCGACAATCTGCTCGTTCATAACAAGCGTAGGATCAAACGTCATGCCCTGTTGAATAATCTGCTCCAGCAGCTTCTCCGCACGAGTCGGAACGACGCCTCCAACATCCCATACGATCTTCTCCGGGTAGAGCAGCATTCTGCCCCCCAGTTGATCCTGCGCCTCGATCAGCTTCGTCTTCAATTCCCGCATACCGCTGTAGAATGCCGTATATAATCCTGCCGGCCCCCCGCCGATAATGGTTACATCATACAGTTCCAGCTTCCCCGCCGCCGTCTCCATCTCTCATTTCCTCCCTGTAAGCTTCAGCTTGTTCGTGATAACGATTATCATTATCTATACTATACACGAAATGAGATCTTTTCTCAATTCAATACCTTTCACCTGTGACCAGTTAAGCATCAGCCACCAGGGTTTGTCTATTTTCTTTTTGGCATAGAGGGACTGGCAAAAAAAAGAACTGCATTAACATTTGAGTTAACGCAGTCCGTTTCTCTGTAGCCGTTTGTTTATCGACCTAATACGTATTATAGATATTCTCACATTCTTCCGCAGTCGGTTCATAGAAGCAGTGCTTCTTCCACCTTCCGGCTAAAGGCTGATCATACCAAGTCGGCGGACATGGTCCGGGGTTATCGAATGATCCGGGGCGGAAATACCACAAGGAGTATTCGCCCGGCCAGCTCCGCTCCCCGTTCACGGCCCGTTGCGCCAATCGGCGTTCCCTCTCTCTTGCGTTTTGATAATACAAGCTATGCTGCAAAGCCTCGAATCCATGCGGCTGATTGATCATTTGCGGAATCGTCCGGATGTCTTTGAAATCCGAGCAATTCGCTCTTATTCGGTTAACCCCGACATTGCCAACCAGGAGCATGCCCTTCTCGCCCTCGGTCTCGGCTTCAGCCCGAAGCAATCTTGCCAACATATTAATATCCTGACTCCTGGCTTTCACGACTGCCATTGCCTCACCTCTTTAGCTTTCTAGAATCATCATATTATAGGCGAAGCGGATGTGTTACTTTCTGCGTCCACTGCATTCCCATCTCGTTCTGCAGCATAAGTCCGTTAATGATAAACTAATGTTGCAAATCCTTCTTGCGAATCAGGACCATACAGAGCACGGCGCCGATTGCGAGAATCACTGATGCAATCCGGATAATATCGATCGTTCCGTCCACGAAGGATGCGCGGGTTATCTCGCGATAGGTGTCAAACAGTGGATTGTCCTGGAATAATGGAGTACGCTCCATTCCCGCCAAGCCGTTGCTGCCTGCTATCGGACCTGCGGACTCAATTGTTTGGATCACTTGTTCCTTCACAGATTGATCTATCCGGTTGTCTGTCAGTGACTGAACTCTATCCGCGACCAGTGTAGTATAGCGACTGGACAGGATAGCCCCGAAGAAAGCTATACCGAACGCGCTCCCCATTTGGCGGGCTACATTACTCATGCCGGATGCCATACCCGCTCGTTGCAAAGGCACCGTTCCAACCGCCAGGTTGGAAATAGGAGGGTTGATTAGCCCGCTTCCAATTCCGGCAATGATAAATCCGGGCAAAAGAACGATCCATTTTGCTGGATCATGATGATGCGATAGAAAAGACATGGCATAAACCCCGATCGCCATCAAAACCATGGAAACAACGACGAGCCATTTCAGACTTACCTTCCCCATCAGTGCACCAGACAACGGACCGAATAGCAGAGCCATTGCGGTGAAAGCAATGAGCTTAACACCCGTCTCCAGCGAGTCCAAACCAAGAAAGCTTTGCAAGTAGAGCGTGAGATTGAATAGCAGCGCATACATCCCTGCGCTAAGGCAGAAGGCAGCAATTGCGGAACCCGTAAAACTGGGAATCTTGAATAAGCGAGGGTCTGCCATCGGGTGCTTTACTCGAAGCTCGCCTGCAACGAATATGACGAGGGCAAGCGCGGAAATGCCGAACAACAGCCATACCTGCAGCGAGCGCCAGTCATTTCCTTCCTGACTAAACTGAATCAATCCGTAGATAAGGCAAAACATGAATACAGTGAACGTAACGAATCCAAACAAATCGATTTTACGGGCGGCAGATTCATCCTTTGACTGCTTGATTGCCCATATTGACAGCAATACCGCAATGATGCCGACAGGAATATTCAGATAGAAAATAGATTGCCACCCGATATGTTTAACCAGGAGTCCGCCGATTACCGGGCCGATCCCCGTAGCTAATCCGCTTACGCCGCCCCATATCCCGATTGCAATCCCCCGCTGCTTGCCGCTGAATGTCGCAGAGATGATCGCGAGTGATAAAGGCGTCATTGCAGACGCGCCAAGACCTTGAACACCTCTCGACAGATTCAGCATCATAATATCGTGTGATAATCCGCATAACAGCGACCCGATTGTAAATACAACCATTCCCAACATAAAGAGCGTCTTCCGTCCGAAAATATCGCCCAACCTGCTCGTTGTCACCAGCGCCACGGCAAATACTAAAGTATAAGCGTTGACTACCCATTCCAGCTCCGAGAAATCTGTTTGAAGATCGCTTTGTATTGCTGGCAAAGCTACATTTACAATCGTGACATCCAGCAGTGCCATGAATAACCCCAAACATACGGCTCCCAATGCCCACCATCTCTTGCCAACAGATTTCTCTACCGCATCAACTTCCGACATAACCATTCCTCCCCGCGCCCGCTATCATTCGGGCTTGTAACATGCTAAAATGTAATTGCATGTAACAAATATAATCAGATTGAGGTGACATGTCAAATTAATTTTACCTATTACGAAACTTTATCCGTAAATTTAGCCGTTGACCTTATTAACACTCTCTGTTCCGTCACAGGAACAGATAGCTTGACTACACCCGAACAATTAAAGCATTTTCTCGTCGAGAGCGAGAAGCATATCTTGGATTTGAAATCAGGGAAGAATAAAGACTTTAATTGGGAGGACATTATCGCTGTTCATCGGAAAACCATTCAATCACAGCCTGTTCGTCCGGAGGATGTCAAGATCGTGGAATCGCTTAGACAATCTTTGCGTACGGTGTTCGAATTGGCAAAAGAGCAGAAGGCTCAGGAAGCGGCAGCGCTTCTGAATGAGCAACTGCGCATAAGCGGTGCGACGCCAAGAATAAGCTGGCTGCATGGCCCGTACCATCTGCATTTTGAATCGGGGGAAGACGGTTGCGCTCATTGGTTGGCTACGACAACTACAATGGGGCTCGCTTTTGTATTGATTGAGTTTGGAACGGAGCGATTCGGCATATGTGCTTCTGCTTCCTGTCAGAAAGCCTTTATCGATACATCTAAGAACAAATCCAAACGTTACTGTTCCGAGGCTTGTGCGCATCGTGAAAGCGTAGCGGCCTTCCGCAAACGCCAACGTTCCAAGAGTTGAGCTCGAATGGCTCAGGGAATCTATGGACGGAGCTCTTTGGCACATGAACATTTTCTTATCGCCGATTTAACTGTAGTGGCAGGAAAAGCAGATGTACGCGACAGATATCATGATCGTCGACCAATAGCAAAGGAGTACACCGCCAAACCGGCGATGTACTCCAAGCCACATACTGCTATTCGCCTTTGGGTGCTTCTTCGTCGCCGACAGCGATCGGATTCCCTTCATATGAAATCCAATCGCTCCAACTCCCCGCATACAGCCTCACCTTGCTAAATCCCGCCTCCTGCAGCGCGATCACATTCGGCGTCGCCGTCACGCCCGAGCCGCAGTAGACGATCAGCTCGCCGTCGCGATCCAGATCGGCGAAGCGCTCCGCTTGTTGGGAAGCTTCCTTCCAGGCCCCCGACTCCGCAAGTCCGTCCTTCCAGAAACGGTTGATTGCGCCAGGTATGTGGCCCGCCACCTTGTCAAGCGGCTCGACCTCGCCGCGATAGCGAGGCGCTTCACGGGAATCGATCAGCGTCACGCGTTCGTCTCCGAGCAACTCCTTCACTTCATCCATCTCTACCAGCATTGAATGCTGGACGGTCGCCAGGAACTTCGTCGGCGTATTCGCCGCCTGCTCTGAGGATACAGTGTATCCCGCTTTCGTCCACGCCGAATAACCTTCATCCAGCACGAATGCCTGCTCATGTCCGAGATACTTCAGCAGCCACCACAGCCGCGAAGCCATTGCTCCGCCTTGATCGTCGTATGCGACAACGCGCGATTCATTGCCGATGCCCGCCCGGCTCAGGGTTACGGTCATAGCGAAGATATCCGGCAGCGGATGACGCCCGCCATGCTCCTCAACCGGCGCGGACAGGTCCTTCTCCAGATCCAGGTATACGGCTCCGGGAATATGGCCTGCCTCGTATTGCTCGCGCCCCGCTTCCCCTTTGCCCATAACAAATCGGCAATCCACGATGACAATATCCGGCTCGTGCATATGCTCCTTCAACCATTCCAAAGATACGATACTATTCATTCGTTCATTCCGCCTTCCGCTTCTTGTCCTGCAACCTATTATACAACAGACATGATTTTCCCTCCATTGGTACATACTGACGATGTACATCATAAGCCGATGGGAGCGATCAGAATTGAACAAACACATTTCTACCGATTTGACTTTGAAAAAGAAGCTGTCAACAAAAATCCGGCCAGCAAAACGGCTGCCTTCTATCCTTCTAATCCTACTCGCCCTGCTTTCAGGCTGCGGGAACAATGCCAACGAGCAGAACAACAACAATAAAACCGGCAACGCTAATACCAATAATTCCGGAGCAGCGACCAGCCAGCCCCAAGGCTTGCTCTCCGACATTAAAGCAAGCGGCAAGCTGGTTATCGGAACAGAAGGCACCTATGCTCCCTTCACCTTCCACGATGCGAACGGCAAGCTGACCGGCTTCGATGTCGATATCGCGAAGGAAGTAAGCAAGCGGCTCGGCGTTGAGTCCGAATTCATCGAGACGCAGTGGGACGGCATCTTCGCGGGCCTCGACGCCAAGCGCTTCGACGCCATCTTCAACGAGGTGGCCATTCGCGACGACCGCAAAGAGAAATATGATTTCTCCGATCCGTATATCGTATCCAAAGCCGTGCTGCTGGTAAGAGAAGATAACAACGATATTACATCCTTTGCCGATCTGAAAGGCAAGAAATCCGCTCAATCGCTGACGAGCAATCTGGCCGATATCGCCAAGGCGAACGGCGCCGAGATTGTCGGTGCCGAAGGCTTTAATCAGGCAATCGACCTGCTCCTATCGAATCGCGTCGACGCCACGATCAACGACAGCTTGTCCTATCTCGATGCATTGACGCAGCGCCCCGATTTGAAAATCAAGCAGGTGGACGAAGAGGCCGATGCCTCCTACAGCGGCGCGCTCTTCCGCAAGGGAAGCGACGACCTGACCGCAGCCGTCAACGACGCGCTGGCCGCCATGAAGAGCGACGGCACTTACTTGACCATTTCGAAAAAATATTTCGGAACGGATGTATCGCAATGAGCGAGCATCAATTCGAGATTATTAAATCAACGTTCTGGCCCCTGCTGAAAGCGGGGGTTCTCTTGACGCTGCCCTTGTCGCTCCTCACCTTCGCGCTTGGCCTTGCGTTAGCCGTGCTCACAGCTCTCATTCGCTTATCCTCCTGGACCGTGCCGAATCTGATCGCCTGGTTCTATGTCTGGCTGATTCGGGGAACGCCTCTGCTCGTTCAATTATTCATTATTTTCTACGGCTTGCCGAGCGCGGGCATCACCTTAAGCCCTTATGTTGCCGCCGTAATCGGTCTATCGCTCAGCGTGGGCGCGTACGGCTCCGAAATTGTAAGAGCGGCGATCGAATCGATTCAGAAGGGACAATGGGAGGCCGCCTATTCGCTCGGTATGACCCGGACGCAGGCGCTGCGGCGAGTCATTCTCCCGCAAGCCGCGCGCGTCGCGATTCCTCCACTGGGCAATTCCTTCATCTCGCTCGTGAAGGACACCTCGCTCGTATCGGTCATTACGTTCGTCGAGATGTTCCGAAAGACCCAGCAGTATGTCGCCTTTTATTACGAGCCCCTGCTGCTGTACTGCGAGGTTGCGGTCGTTTATTTAATCTTCAGTACGTTGCTGACGCTGCTGCAGTCGAAGACGGAACGACGGCTGGCGCGATTTTATGCCAAATAAGATGGAGGTAGGATGATGATCGAAATGAGAGACCTGCATAAATCCTATGGAACGACGGAGGTGCTAAGTGGCATTGATATTACGCTCGACAAGGGCAAGGTGCTCGTCATCATCGGCCCCTCCGGCTCCGGGAAGACGACGCTTCTTCGCTGCTTCAATCTGCTAGAAATACCCGACAACGGCAGCATGAGGCTCATGTCGAACTCCTTTGATTTTCAGCGCGGCCAGAAACCGCCCTCGCAAGATATCCTTAAGCTGCGCAGGCAGACGGGGATGGTGTTCCAGTCCTTCAATCTGTTTCCTCACATGACCGCGATAGAGAATGTGATGGAAGCTCAGATGACGGTGCGAAAAAAGAAAAAGAGAGAGGCGCGCGCGTATGCGGAGGAGCAGCTACGAAAGGTCGGTCTCACGGACAAAGCCAATGCCTACCCGCATCAGCTTTCGGGCGGGCAGCAGCAGCGCGTCGCCATTGCCCGCGCCATGGCGATGGATCCGGAGGTGCTGCTGTTCGATGAGCCGACATCCGCGCTCGACCCCGAATTGGTTGGAGACGTGCTTGGAGTCATGAAGCAGCTGGCAGCCGAAGGCATGACGATGATTATCGTCACGCATGAGATGAAATTCGCGGCGGACGTCGCCGATCATCTCATTTTGATCGACAATGGCCGCATTATCGAGCAAGGACCTCCGCAAGGGGTGCTCAAGCAACCGAAGACCCCGCGCGCTATGCAATTCCTTACTCATCTTGGCGCCGGGACAGCTGTTCTGCCGGAGGAGGATAAGCCGCCATCCACATAGACCCCCTGCCGAAAGACCCTGAGGCTGATTCGATTCTACTGGCAAATCGTCATTCTTTTCCCCTTTTTCTAATACTATAGTATCAGTTATGATGGGAAAAGCCTTTGATGAAAGGAAGGATCTGTATGTGGAAGCGTGATCTAAGCTTCATCCTCTGGCTATTGCTTGGCATGCTTGCACTATTCGTAGGTGACTTGTTCGTCTTGCCGTACATCAATGTGACCAAGGCCGAGCTATATCTCGAGCTTCGCAGGCGCGCGATTGAATCCGGGTTCACGACGGGCAATGAGCTTGGCTGCAACCCTACACTTCTTACATAACTGTTTCTGAATCGCATACGGAAAATTATCAAGAGGGCGCTTCTCTAAGTGCCCTCCCCCTCATCGCCCCTGACGAAACATCGTCGTCCCCAAAATCTCCATCGCTTTGGAGACACTCGACAGCTCGTCTTCGGACATCCCTTCGAACCGCTGCATGACGAGCTCCCTCATATAGGCGAACGACTGGGCAATTCTATTCTCCCCCGATTCCGACAGCCGTATATGCTGCTTTCTGCGGTCCTCCGGATCGTCTATTTTCTCGCAGAGTCCCTTCTCCGTCAACTTCCGAATCTCTCTGCTCATGTTCGGCATGGAGATGCCCTTGCATTCGCTTAACTCGCTAAGCGTTATCGGCTGCTGCACGGACAAATATTCCAGAATTTCATATTGCAGCGGCGTCAGCCCATCCATTGGCATATTCCTGGTCAAGTCGAAATGCATTTCATGAGTCGATGCAATCAGGGAAACCAATTGTTGAAAGACTGTATCCTTCGACGTCATATCGATTCAACTCCCGCATTTTTCGAATAATTAATGATCAAATAATAATTATCAATTGACAACTAAATGCATAGCATGATACCTTATTATCAAATGATAACAAAGAAGGTGTCCCATGAAAACCCTCGTCATCTACACGCATCCGAATCATCAAAGCTTAAGCTACTCATTCTTGCAAAAAACGCTTCAAGGCCTTCAAGAGAACTCGCAGGTAGAGGAGGTTCAGGTGCTCGATCTGTATGCGGAAGCGTTCAATCCGCTTCTTGTCTTCAATGAGCAGAAGCGTCGGCGCGACATGCATATTGATCCCGAGCTGGAGAAGCATCGCAAGCAGCTGCTTTGGGCCGAGAAGATCGTGATGATCTACCCCATCTGGTGGGGACGGCCTCCCGCCATGCTGCTAGGCTACATTGACCGCATGTTCGCATCGAATTTCGCCTATCGCGAGAAGGGCGGCTTGTTGCCCGGAGGCTTGTTGAAGGGCAAAACAGTCGTCTGCGTCTCAACCATGAAGGGGCCTCCTCTTTATCCGCTGCTATTACTGAACAATGCTCACAAGGCGCTCATGCGCAAAGCGCTGTTCAGCTATGTCGGCATCAAGAAGGTAAAGTTCTTCGAATTCGGCGGTATGGAGAAGCCTCAGGGCAAGCAGGAGCGAAAGCTCGATCTCATTTATCGTTATTTCAAAACCATCTCGCACTAAGATACTAAGAGAGGAGAGAACAGTTGCTTATGAGAATTAAGCTATGACATCCTCGATTCGTTAGGAGCACCCGGACGCGAGGCGTATCGCTCCTTCTTGCTGAGCTATGATGCCGGCTTTCCTCTGCTATACGCCATCGCGCTTGCTCTCTGCGCACGCGTGCTGCTTCGGAGAGCGTTTCCTGACTCATCCAAAGCAGCAAAGCTAGGAATGATTCCTCTATTCGCCGGATTGTTCGATTATATTGAAAACCTGTTGATTTTGCTCCTTCTCCATCACTATCCCGCGCATATGAGCTGGCTCGCGGAGACAGCAGGCTTCTTCACGCTTGCGAAGTGGACAATGACGCTCGTTAGCGCGGCGCTTCTTATCACGTCTATCTTGAGAATATGGGCTGAGAGCCGCAATCGCTCTTTTACAAACTAAACTCTCGCGCTCTCCATCGCCCAAGCCTCCACATCCCAGGTCTTCGTCACCCAATCCTCATAGAATTCCGGCTCGTGGGAGACGAGAACGACGGTACCCTTGTAGGCTTGCAGCGCGCGCTTCAATTCAGCCTTGGCGACTACGTCCAGATGGTTCGTCGGCTCGTCGAACAGAATCCAGTTGCTTTCCCGAAGCATCAGCTTGCAGAGGCGGACCTTCGCCTGTTCTCCACCGCTGAGCTGATTGAGCGCGCGCGTAATATGATCGTTCTTCAGACCGCAGCGGGCCAGCGCGCCTCTTACCTCCGACTGGCTCATAGAGGAGAACTCGTCCCACACATCCTCCAGCGGAGTCATCGTCGGAGCCTTCGCTTCCTGCTCGAAATAAGCGGGAGACAAATAATCGCCTACTTCAGTCTTGCCGTCCAGCGGCGGAATGACGCCTAGAATCGTCTTCAGCAGCGTCGATTTCCCGACACCGTTGCAGCCGACAATGGCGATCTTATCGCCGCGCTCAATGACCATATCCATCTCAGGGAGCAGCGGCCGCGTGTAGCCGATAACCATTCCCTTCGCTTCGAACACCAGCTTGCCGCTCGTTCTCGACTCCTTGAAATTGAACGTCGGCTTCGCCGCTTCCTCCGGCTTATCGATGCGGTCGATGCGGCCGAGCTGCTTTTCGCGGCTCTTCGCGCGGCCGGAGGTCGAGGCTCTTGCCTTGTTTTTCTGAATAAACTCCTCTTGCTTCTTAATATATTCCTTCTGCTTCTCGTAAGCGTCGATATGCTGTGCCTTGTTCAGCTCGGCCATCTCCAGAAACTTCTCGTAATTGTACGGGTAACGCGTCAGCTTCGCGAATTCCAGATGATAGATCACATCGACCACCGCATTCATGAAGCCCGTCTCATGGGAGATGAGAATGAACGCATGCGGATAATTCTTAAGATAAGTCGTCAGCCAGTTAATATGCTCTTCATCGAGATAGTTCGTCGGTTCATCGAGCAACAGCACGCCCGGCTTCTCCAGCAGCAGCTTGGCCAGCAGCACCTTCGTCCGCTGCCCGCCGCTCAGCGCCGTCACATCGCGATCGAGACCGATCGCATTCAGCCCGAGGCCATTCGCCATCTCGTCGACCTTCACATCGATCAGGTAGAAATCCCCGATCTCCAGCTCCTCCTGAATTTCGCCCATGCGAACGAGCAGCTGTTCCAGCGTATCCGAATCGGCTTCGGCCATCCGCGCCGTCACCTCGTTAAGCTCCTCCTCGAGCACAAGCAAGGGCTCGAACGCATCCTTCAGGACGTCACGTATTGTTTTGCCAGCTTCCAGCTTCGTATGCTGATCGAGATAACCATAATGAACGCGCGGCGTCCATTCCACCTTGCCTTCGTCCTTCAGCAGCTTCCCCGTCAAAATATTCATTAACGTCGATTTCCCCGTGCCATTCGCGCCAACGAGCCCGATATGCTCCCCTTCAAGCAAACGGAAGGATACCTCCCGAAACAACACTCTATCACCGAACGTATGCGATAATTGCTCTACTGTTAACAAACTCATTTTCTTTATCTCCATTCCTGTATGCGCCTTAATCCAATTGCCCGTATCATTGTACCACAAATATATAATATCCATAGGAATAACCCCGCAACAAATCAAGAGGTGCCTCTCGGCACCCCTCGTTTTTGCTTGACCCTATCTAACAAAGCTACTGCTCATCCTTCAATGCAATTAAATAAGCGTTCTCGAATACCCGGCGGTATCTTGGCTTTAGTGCCTATTGAAATTACTTCAGATTCTCTACCATTCTTACAGCTATAACCAATGCCTGTTCACGCGTTGCGCTGGCATAATTGGCCGCTTCTTCGGCAGGCGTAATGGCGCGAGGACTGAAATTGTTGTTGCCCGTACCCGCGATAATTCCGTTTGCGGCCATGAAATAAACACTTTCCTTCGCCCATGAAGAAATCTTCGCATCGTCGGCAAATGTCCCCGTCTTCGTATATGTCAGCTTGAAGCTGCCGTCATTCGCCAGCGACCAACCGACAATCGTCGCCTTCTTGAAGGCACGCGTAAGCATGGTGGCCGCCTGCTCGCGATTAAGCAGCACATTCGGCGCGAAGCGATCTGCGGACAGACCCGCAACCAGATTGGCGTTATATGCCTTCAAAACCTCAACATCCTGCGTATCACGGAAAGGATTGTTCAGAGCCGGCAACGCCTTCGCTCCAGTAAGGCTTTCATACACCTTGACAGCCACCGCTGCGAATTCAGCTCTTGTCACCGGCTTGGTCAAATCCTCGCCATAGAGCGAGTCGGGAATGAGTCCCATACTCTCAGCCTTCTCCAGTTCGGCCGTCGCCCAGACAGAAGCATCGGACCAGGCATCCCCATCCGCGAAATAGCTGTAGTTGGTATCCGGTTGACCTTTCCCCGGTATCATCCATAAATCGTTGATGGAGACAGTTTTCCCCGCTGGCGCAATGGTGAAATCATACGCCTCGATATAACCGTCCTTCGATGCCCGGAATGCATTCAGGCCAGATACAACCTCAGCGGTAAACTGGCCGTTCGGGCCCGTCTTTACCACATTTTTCGTACCGAGCACGCGTACTGTCGCCCCGGCCATCGGATTGCCGTACTCATCTCTGACTACGCCCTCCACTGTGCTGATATACGCTGAACGACTATAGTTGACAAGCAATTTCACAAAATCGATGGCGAAGCCGTCTCCCAGTCCAGTCGTTTCATTGATATATACCGACAAAGAGCCGGATGCAATATCCGAATAGAACCTCTGAGGAATTTCGATCGATATGATTTGTACAACGGGACCCGTCTGATCAATATGATTTAACACCTCGGAAATAAAAGGCGCGTCTTTGCCATTCAAGGTAACCGAAAAATGCGATCCCCAGTTAATGGCCTGAAAATCATCTACACAAATCTGAAGCATCGCATTATCGACAGCAATCCCCTTCGCATCGTATTTCAATTCGATGGCTCTGGTCGCGGCTCCCTCTGCATCCTGCTCCCATTGCATAGAATATCCATCCAAATTCTCGCCTGTATAGCCAGTGCCCAGCATAATTCTGTCTGTCCCCTTAGCCGCTCCCTCGCGCGGATCCCATGGATAGCCATGCGACCAGGTTTGCTCGGCCGTAAACGGATTTTCATCCTCAAAGAAGCCAAATCCGACATTATTAATGGAACCCGATCGAACCATAAGCTCAGCTTCGCTTGTATTGCGAAGCGTCACCGACTCAGCCTCCCAATCTCCATTGTCCGGATCGCTAGCCGCCATTACGGACATAGGTACAATAACCGCGCATAGCAACAGGACGAATGCGAGCATGCCTGCAAGCTTGTTTTTCACCTTCATTACCACCTTTACTACCTCCCGATAATTGCTGTATTCGACTTGGGCTAAGTTGCCTAGGAGCATAATAGCATGGTGGATGGAGTCCTTAAATAATCATTTCAAATGATTATCCACGCGGCGTGGATCTTGCCCCGGATGCAGCATCTACAGTCATTTATAACAGCGTGTCTCCTGCGAGATACGACCATTTCCTCAGCATCAAACAGCCCCCAGCTTGCAAGCAAGCTGAGGGCTGTTTATCCACTTTTTTTTATTCGCAAGTCCATTCATACAAGCGAAGATCCTCTACACCCAAGCCTCGTTCTTATAACCGCGCTTCTCCCAATAGCCGATATGCTCACCCTTGATCAGCTCGATCCGATTCAGCCATTTCACCGACTTGTACGCGTACATCTTCGGCATGATCAAGCGAACCGGTCCGCCGAGATCGCTTGGAATCGGCTTGCCGTCATGCATCACTGCAATGAAGGGCTTATCCTTGGCCAACTGATCCAGCGTAATGCCGCTCGTATAGACCCCGTCCCCCGAGTGGAAAATAATCGAATACGCTTCATCCTTCACGCCGACCCCCTCAAGCATCTCCTTCAACGGGATGCCCTCCCAGGTATTGTCGTACACCGACCAGCCGGTTACGCAATGGAAGTCGCTGACCTGCACCGAGCGCTTCAGCTTCACGAACTGCTCCCAATTCCATTCCACCGGCTTGTCGACAAGTCCGTCGATCTTGAACGACCAATTGCTGTTGTTGAACTTCGGGATTGCCGTTACCGTATAGACGCGGAAGCGCCCGTTCGCCCCGCCTCCTATCGGAGGCAGCGAAGCCGGCAAAGGCTGCGGCTCGGGCAGCAATACGTTCGCGTTATTTTCGACTGCGGCATTATAAGAGCCGCTTCCTCCGCTTCCCACGCTGAGCGATGAACCCAGCCACTTGATGAAGGAGGGGCCGACCGTCACCGCAAGACCGACGCCGATCGCTCCGCGAATGAAGCTTCTTCTCGTGTAGAAAGGCTGGGGTGAAGCAGGATCATACTGTGCCACTTCCTTCTTCTTGCCCTGTACCGAGCGGCGGTTCGGATCCTTCAGCCATTTCACTCGCGTGATGGAATGATAAATAATGTACGGCAAGCCGATCCAGGTCAGCGCGTCATGCACGACAAGAGCGGCGTTCGCCGCCCGCGGCCCCACCGCGCGGAATTGCCAGAGCAAGACCCCGGAGAGCAGCCAGCCGACGAGCAAGCCAAGCACAACCAGCACATTGAATTTCTGCCAAGGCTTCTCGCGAATCTGCTTCCAGTGCTTGCCCGCCAGCACAAGATAATACAGCACGGGCAGCAGCGACACAATGCCGATAATAATATGCGTATCCTTGAGCCAAACTCTGCTTTGCCCGAGAATGCCGCGCCAGGATCCGTTGAACAGAATCAGACCCGAAATCGCGAGAAACACGACAATCCAGCCGTTCCAGGCATGAATCGACACCAGCTTCTTCCCGTAGCCCTTCCTCAGCTTCTTCAGCAACTCGTTCATGACGCCAACCCTCTCCCTTTTCAGTGATCCTGATGCAAGACGCAACAGTCGGTCTTCCGGAGCCTCACGCCGATTGAAGCCTCAGCCAGAAGCGGCTGCCTTGCCCCGAAGGCTGATCGACGCCGATTGAGCCTCCATATTGCTCGACCAGCAGCTTTGCGATGGATAGGCCAAGGCCGGAGCCTCCCGCTTCCCTGCTTCTTGAGCGCTCCATACGATAGAAGCGTTCGAAAATCTTCTCCCGCTCCTCCTCGGGGATGCCCGCTCCTTCATCCAGGACGGCTATCTGCACATAGCCATTTTTCGGCTCAGCCGCTTCCACGATGATAATGCCTCCCTGTGGAGAGTACCGAATGGCATTTTCAATCAAGTTTTGCAGCACGCGCATGAGATGCTTCGAGGTCATTCTGACTGCCGGTGCGCGTTCAGGTGATTTCACCCGCAAGTGGAGCGACTTGGCGCCGAGCTGCGGAGTGAATCTCGGCAGCAGCTCCACGAGTAAATCCTCGATGTCGGTTCGAGCGTTCTCATCCTCGTCCCTGCTCCCGCTCGCCGCCGTGCCCTCTCCTGCCAATCCGTGCTCCTTCACCCCCGAATCCAGCGTGGACAGTTCGAACACGTCTTGAATCAGTTCGCCTAACCGAATCGTCTCCGAACGGATCGTTGCGACATAACGGCGAAAGGTCTCATCGTCCTGCACCACGCCATCCTCCAGCGCCTCCGCATAGGACTGCATCGATGCCAGCGGCGTCCGAAGATCATGAGCAATGTTCGCAACCAGCTCCCGCTGCGCTTGCTCGGCCGCCTTCACCTGGCGGAAGCTCTTCTCAAGCGAGGCTCCCATCTGATTGAATTGATTCGCCAGCACCTTGTATTCCGTCAAGCCGGAATCGGCAACTCGAGCCGTAAGCTCACCCTCCGCAATACGCGCAGCGCCTTCACGCACTCTACTGACCGATGCCTCCAGCGGCCTGACGAGCAAGAAGAACAATAACGCCGACACAATCCCCGCTCCTACCGCTGCAGAGCCGAGCCATAGAAACTGCTTCTCCGTCACCAGCATATATTGAAAGAATACGAATAACAAAATAATAATAAATGCGATCGAGATACAATTCGCCAGCAGCAGATAGGTGCGAAGTTTCATGTTGAGGTTCCTTTCCCATCGAGCTTGTAGCCGATTCCCCACACGGTCTTGATCCAGGTTGGATCGGATGGATTCGTCTCCACCTTCTCGCGAAGTCTTCGCACATGAACCGTCACGGTAGTGGTATCGCCTTCATAAGCCATATCCCACACCTGATTCAGCAGTTGGTTGCGCGAGAATACTTTGCCCGGATAAGTCGCAAGAAGCTGCAGCATGTCGAATTCCTTGGCTGTCAGCTCCACCTCCCGTTCCCGCACAACGACCCTGCGTTCATCCGGGTATATGGTCAGGCCGTCGAAGCTGAGGCAGAGACTTGGAACGAAGACACCCGTCAATTCGGCGTTGGGCCGCTCTCCCGCCTGTGCACCTTCCGCTCCCGCTGTCCCGTTACTGCTTGAAGCGTTGCTCTTTGCGCTCGCTGGCGCATGTTCTGCAGGAAAGCTCGGAGATTGCAACGCCGAGTATCCTTGTTTGATTCCGCCTGCAACGCCTTGCCCAGACCTCCCATGACTGCCAATTCGCCGCAAAATATTTCGAACCCGCAGCACCAGCTCCCGCGGGCTGAACGGCTTCGTCATATAATCATCCGCGCCCATCGTTAGGCCCAGCAGTCGATCAGACTCCTCGCCCCTTGCTGTGAGCATAATGATGGGCGTATCTGCTTCCTGGCGAATCGCATCGCATACCTCAATGCCGTCCATCTTCGGCATCATAAGATCGAGCACCAGCAGATCCGGCTGATGCTCTCTCCATAAACGAAGCGCTTCCTCACCGTTCGCGGCCACCCAAACCGAATAGCCTTCACGCTCCAGATATCGCCTGCACACATCCGTTATGTTCGTCTCGTCATCCGCTATTACAATTCGGGCAGCCGTCATTGATTTTCCTCCTCGCCATTCCTTTTGCTTTCATTATACCGTTCAAAGGCGGCGGATACACATTGCGTTTGATCAGTTGAATCCTTGCTCCGCTACATTTTATCCGACTTCGCCATGTCTCCGTCCTTCATCGTGTCATCGGACTTCGTCATGTCTCCGTCCTTCATCATGTCATCGGACTTCGTCATGTCTCCGTCCTTCATCATGTCATCGGACTTCGTCATGTCTCCGTCCTTCATCGTGTCGTCCGACTTCGTCATGTCGCCGTCCTTCATCGTGTCGTCCGACTTCGTCATGTCGCCGTCCTTCATCATGTCATCGGACTTCGTCATGTCTCCGTCCTTCATCCTGTCATCGGACTTCGTCATGTCTCCGTCCTTCATCCTGTCATCGGACTTCGTCATGTCGCCGTCCTTCATCCTGTCATCGGACTTCGTCATGTCGCCGTCCTTCATCGTGTCGTCCGACTTCGTCATGTCGCCGTCCTTCATCATGTCGTCCGACTTCATCTCGTTGCCGCTCCCACTGTTGTTCATCATCTCATTGTTGTTCGAATTGTTGCACGCTCCAAGCAGCAGCATGCTTCCCACAATCATCACGCCTAACAGTTGCTTCTTCATCGTTCATTTCCCCCTTCGTGATTATGGCCTATCCGGCTCATAGCTCACATCTTAAGGGAAACATCTAACTATCCAAGAACGTTTGCATTGCCATTATATTAGCAAAACATTACAGAAACATTAACAAGTCCGCTCTACGTCGATTTTTTCGACTTACAGCCCTCGGCGAGCAACGGTTTGGCTTTGTTAGTCGATTTTTTCGACTTGCAGCCCTCAGCGAGCGACGGTTCGGCTTTGCTAGTCGAATTTTTCGACTTGCAGCCCTCGGAGAGCGACGTTTCAGCTCTGCTAGCCGATTTTTTCGACTTACAGCGCTCGGTGAGCGACGTTTCGGCTTTGCTAGTCGATTTTTTCGACTTACAGCGCTCGGTGAGCGACGTTTCGGCTTTGCTAGTCGATTTTTTCGACTTACAGCCCTCGGCGAGCAACGTTTCGGCCTTGCTAGTCGATTTCTTCGACTTGCGAACCAGTTGCTCTAAAATACTGCAGAGTTACTTTTCACACCTACAGCTCCTCCCACTTCGCTTTTCTGCTCTCCAGTGTTACTTTTTACATCTGCACACGCTCCACGCCTGCTTTCCCACTCTCAGAGTTACTTTTTACACCTACAGCTCCTCCCACTTCACTTTTCTGCTCTCCAGTGTTACTTTTTACATCTGCACACGCTCCACGCCTGCTTTCCCACTCTGCAGAGTTACTTTTTACACCTGCAGCCCCTCCTACCTCGCTTTTCTGCTCTCCAGTGTTACTTTTTACATCTGCACACGCTCCATGCCTGCTTTCCCACTCTGCAGAGTTACTTTTTACACCTACAGCCCCTCCTACCTCGCTTTTCTGCTCTCCAGTGTTACTTTTTACATCTGCACACGCTCCAAAAACCTGCCAACGCAAAAACCCGCCAATCGGCGGCGCGCCAACGGCAGGTTCAGATCTGGGAAGACCTAAACTTTCCACTCTTCCCATTTCAAAGTTAAGGACCCCTATCAAACGAGAATGCGTGAACGACAGCCCCGCGCGTAGCGTTTCAACAGTTAGTCCCAGCGGGTCAGAACGATCGGACCGTCCTTCGTGACCGCGATGGTATGCTCGAATTGCGCGGACCAGCCGCCATCGACCGTTTTGGCCGTCCAGCCGTCCTGTGCGATGAACACATCGGCGCGCCCAGTCGTTACGATCGGTTCGATCGTAATGACCATGCCGTCCTCCAGCTTCACTCCCTGACCGGCAGGTCCATGATGATCCACCTGCGGAAACTCATGCATGCTTCTGCCTATGCCATGACCGACGAATTTCGAAACCACCTGAAAGCCTTCCCGCTCGGCCTTCCTCTGCACAGCATACCCGATATCACCGATATAGTTGCCGGGAACCGCCATCTTCACTCCGGCAAGCATCGCCTGCTTCGACACCCGAAGCAGCTTCTCCGTCGCCGCAGTTGTCTTGCCGATACTGTACGTCCACGCCGAATCGGCGAGCCAGCCGTCAAGATCAGCCACCATATCGATGGTCACAATATCGCCCGACTCCAGCGGAGCGACATCTGGAAATCCATGACAAGCTACATCGTTGAGGGAAGCGCAAGTCGCATAGGGATAACCCTTATATCCTTTCTGCGCGGGTTTGGCCCCCCTCTCCAGCATAAATCGCTCAACGAAGCGATCAATTTCAAGCGTTGTCACGCCTGGAGCAATGCTCTTCGAAATCGCGCGATGACAAGCTGCAACAATGCGGCCCGCCTTGCGAATCTCTCTGATATGCTCCCTCGACTTCAACTCCACAGCCACCTCCAGCACCTCCTCAAAAATCCATCTTCATTACCCTATTCCTGTTCGGAAAGCTTCATGACCTTAACCATGCCAATAATCCATATTTTCCACAAAAAAGAAAAAGGCCTTGCCTGCTGCCGAAAACCCGGCAACCTGCAAAGCCATTATGTTCATCGTGATTCATCCCACTGAAGAGTTGATTCTGCCCATTTCATCTACAACCAAAGAGGTTAGTTCATCCTCATATCCGCCAGTAATGCGATACTTGCGAATGTAATCCTTCACAAATTTGCGCGGGTCCTTGGGCTGGAAAATTCTCGTTAGTTCCTTCAGGCTTTCCTTGACTTCATTCTGGCTATGCTTCGCCATGAAATCTCCTCCCTTTTACGATGGATGGTCGTCCTAAACAGCAGTATTCGAGAACGGATGCGGATATTACCCCGCAAGAACCCCCTTCGGTACAGGCATATGTGCTTCATGGCCCAATGAGTCACAATGTTTCAATTTTTCTTACTATTATAACATTGACCCGCCAATTAAGAAAGCCAATTGAAGAAATGACTTCCTTACTCGCGAGAAAAGACCATTCAAATTTCATGAACATTCAAGTTTAATGCTGGCTTTATCGTTCGGAATTAGCTTTATTTACCAGCTCAGAATCGCCGTTTTTATGCATTGACTCGTCAGAAAGCGGGGACTCGAAATCAGACCTGGAAGCCGCCTCCAGCTTTTGTTTGCGAAACAAACGCAAATAAGCAATGACGCCGATTACGCCGACGGCAATGCCGAAAGCCAGCAAAGCAACCCTCAACCAGTCCTCTCCCATGTCCCCGCCTCCTTCTCGCATACTCTTATTATTATCGGCCATTATTGAAGATCCCATTATGTGCAAACTGCACAAGTTTATTTACAAATATTAGTTATAATTATAGCGAATCTTCCAACTCCAATCAAATTACAAAGTGTGACATTCCCATTAAAAATCGATATCATTCTGCAATGGAGACAAATCGCCTTCCTTCATTCTTTCCCCTCTTCCTCCAACAGCTTGCGGCGCAGCACCTTGCCAATCATCGACTTTGGAAGCGTTTCCCGAAACTCATAGTAATGGGGTACCTTATACGCCGCAAGCCGGTCCCTGCACCATCGATCGAACTGGCTTCGCGATACGATCCAGCCGTCCTTCAGCACAATAAAGGCCTTCACCGTCTCCCCCCGGTAATCATCCTTGATTCCGAGCACCGATGCTTCTTTCACGGCAGGATGCTCATACAGAACCTCTTCCACCTCGCGCGGATAGACGTTGAAGCCGCCTGCGATAATGACATCTTTCATGCGATCCATAATGGTAAAATAGCCATCCCCGTCCATAGTCGCCAAATCGCCCGTATGCAGCCAGCCGTTCCTAAGCGTCCTTGCGGTTTCCTCCGGCCGATTCCAATACCCCTTCATCACCTGCGGACCTCTGACAATAAGCTCGCCAAGCTCGCCGGGCGGCTGCCGCTCGCCGGTTGCCGGATCAACGATCGCCGCATCCGTATCGGGCAACGGAATGCCAATCGTTCCGTTCTTGCGCTTGCCCCATACCGGATTGCAATGGGTGACGGGAGCCGCTTCGGTCAAGCCGTAGCCTTCCACCAGCCTGCCTCCCGTCATAAGCTCGAACTTCTCCTGCACCTCGAGCGGCAGAGCCGAGGAGCCGCTGATGCAAACCTTGATGGAAGACAGATCCGCTTTGCCCGCGTTCGCATGATTAATCAGAGCGACATACATCGTAGGCGCGCCGGGAAACATCGTGGGCTGCCCGCCGCTGATCGTCTTCAGCACCGTATCCGTCTCGAATCTCGGAAGCAGAATCATGGCGCCTGCCTGCATGGCCGACATATTCATTAATACCGTTAATCCAAACACATGAAACAAGGGAAGTGCTGCCAAATATCTCTCCTTGCCGGCCTCCGCCTGATGGAACCACGCCGAGATTTGCAGCGTATTCGCCGCGAGATTGCGATGCGTCAGCATGACACCCTTCGGCGTGCCCGTTGTGCCGCCCGTATACTGCAACGCCGCCAGCTCGTCGCCGCCGGCAAGCTCCGGCAACTGCAAAACGGGCGCTCCGCCGACGAACAGCTTTCGATAAGCGACAATGCCATGCTTGCCGTACGGAACCGATGGGCGATGGCCGCCTTTGCGTTGCTTGATCGGATAGAGCATGCTCTTCGGAAAAGGCAGACCGTCCTTGATCGAGGTGATGATCACATTCTTCAGAGCCGGCAGGGGCCCTTCGGAAGGCGTTTCTCCCCGCACCCGCGCAAGACGTGTATACAGCATATCCAGTGTTATAATCGCAGCTGCGCCGCTGTCGCTGAGCTGATGCTCCAGCTCCCGCTCCACATAGAGAGGATTAGTCTGCACGATAACGGCGCCCGCCAGCAGCACTCCGTAATAGGATACGACCGCTTGAGGACAGTTTGGAAGCATAATCGCGACTCTGTCGCCCTTGACGATTCCGAGAGCAAGCAACTCGGATGCGAGCCGTACCGCCGCGGTATGCAGCTCGCGATAGGTCATTGTCTTGCCCATGAAGGTTAGTGCGTTATTTCTCGGGAAATGATTAACGGCGTTAAGCAGAAACTGCGTAATATTCTGATCGGGATAGTCGAGCAAATGCGCAACCTCTTGCTCGTAATGGCGCAGCCATGGCCTGGGAAGCTCCTCTGCCTGCGAGTTCCCTTGCACTGGATATGCGGCTTCGTCAACCGACGACTCGGGAGCATCCTCTGAAGCGTCTGTTGTTGCGTCTGTTGTTGCGTCTGTTGTTGCGTCTGTTGTTGCGTCTGTTGTTGCGTCTGTTGTTGCGTCTGTTGTTGCGTCTGTTGTTGCGTCTGCGGCTTCCGCCGCATTAGATTCCGTCGCTGCCGGCTCGGACGCCTCGGACGTCTCGAATGTCTCGGACGACTCCGCGCAGCTTCCTATTTCAGCCTGCTCCGTCTGCGATGCTTCCTCAGCAGCATCAAGTGACGGTGTATCGGGTACATTCCCGTCTTTCCCTTCGAATGATTCCATAGCTGCGCTCCCCCTCTACACGACATAATGCTCACTATGCGCGACGCGCGCCCCGATCTGGCGTTTCAAGGCTATGGTATCCGCAAGCGGCGCGCGCATCAGCTTCTTCAGCACAGACAGCTGCATCTGCAAGCCGTCTCCTTGCGCCAGGGCAGCCAGCGCAGTTTTGGCAAGGGAATCCGTCCTCTCCATCGTCTCCTGCACGAACACCTCCGTCATCATCTGCGCAAGCTCGGCTTCTCCGCTCCCTCTCGACTGCAGCTTCCGCGCGCGCAGCTGCGCGCTCTCCATCGCGTAGATGCCTATCATTAAGTCGGCTAATACGCATAACACCTCCTGCTCCTGCTCAAGGCGCACGCCGAGCTTCTGCACAGCCAGACCGCCGACGGCGAGGAATATTTTTTTCGCTTGAGCGATGCGGTATTCTTCCTTGACGAGCGGCTCGTCGAATGCCGGCATCGATACCGGCAGCATCAGCTCGCTTTGCAGCGCCTGCGCCTTCTCCAGCAAGGGAAGCTCGCCCTTCAGCGCTTTCTTGAGCAGCGTGCCCGGAATGAGCATGCGATTGATCTCGTTCGTCCCTTCGAAAATCCGGTTGATCCGCGAATCCCGATACATTCTCTCCACCTTGTATTCCTTGATGTACCCGTAGCCGCCGTGAATCTGCACCCCTTCATCGATGATGAAATGGAGCGCCTCCGAAGCAAATACCTTCACAATCGAGCATTCCAACGCATATTCGCTAATGGCCGCAACCGCCTTTTCGCCTGAACCGGCTTCTCCGGCTGCTGCGGAATTCCCAGATGCGCTCTCCCCATCGCCATTCTCGGCGGAGGTTCCATCCGCCGTCTTAAGCATGCTGTCGATATAGCCTGCAGTTCGATAGACCATGCTTTCCATGACATAGGCGCGAATGTTCATATCCGCAAGCTTCGCTCCGATTAGCGGGAAGGAGGAAATCGTCTTCCCGAATTGCTTGCGCGAGTTCGCGTATCGCGATGCCAGCTCGATCGTCTCTTTCGCAGCTCCGAGACAGGCGGCGCCAAGCTTGAATCTCCCAATATTGAGAATATTGAACGCAATGCGATGTCCTTTGCCGATTTCACCTAGCACATGATTTGCCGGAACCTTCACATCCTCGAAGAAGAGCGGACAGGTCGAAGAGCCCTTGATGCCCATCTTATGCTCCTCGGGACCAACGCTGAAGCCGGGCATATCCCGCTCGACGATGAAGGCGGTGAACCGCTCTCCGTCCACCTTCGCGTACACGATGAACAGATCGGCGAAGCCCGCGTTCGTAATATACAGCTTGGAGCCGTTCAGGATATAATGCCGACCGTCCTCGCTGAGCTTCGCCGTTGTCCGCGCGCCAAGCGCATCCGACCCGGACGCCGGCTCCGTCAGGCAATAGGCGGCAATGCGAGCTCCTGTTGCGAGATCGGGCAGATAAGCCTCCTTCTGCTCCGCCGTGCCGAAGAACACGATCGGCAAGGTGCCGATTCCGGTATGCGCGCCCAAGGAAAGCGCGAACGAGGAGGCTCTGGCAAGCGTCTCCGCAAGCAACGTAGTGCTAATCTTATCGAGTCCCATTCCCCCGAACGCTTCGGGTATATCCGCTCCGAGCAGTCCCAGCTCTCCAGCCTTGCGCATAAGGTTGAGGGTCAGCTCATAATTCAAAGCTTCGATCTCCGCATCGCGCGGCGTTACCTCCGCTTCGATGAATTGCCGCGCCGCAAGCGACATCATCCGCTGCTCCTCCGTGAAGTCCTCCGGCGTCGCAATCAATGGCAATTCGCTCTCCTCGATGACAAATCTCCCGCCAAAACGGACGGTACCCGTAGTCATGCCGCAGCTCTCCTTTCATCGTAGTCTGCCAGTCTGA
Source organism: Paenibacillus sp. HB172176 (assembly GCF_011947265.1). Classification (GTDB taxonomy): domain Bacteria; phylum Bacillota; class Bacilli; order Paenibacillales; family Paenibacillaceae; genus Pristimantibacillus. The sequence goes on along the minus strand of NZ_JAATHD010000001.1, from coordinate 340,092 downwards.
CCTTCATGGGGTCGAAACTTCGCTTACCCTGTGAGGTTCAAGGCGGACATACCTCCAGCAGGCCCGCTGCCCCCATGCCGCCGCCGACGCACATCGTCACAACGCCAATGCCGCCGCCTCTGCGGCGGAGCTCGTGAATAAGCGTAACCGACAGCTTCGTTCCGGTGCAGCCCAGCGGATGCCCGAGCGCGATCGCGCCGCCGTTCACGTTCACGCGCTCGGGGTTAAGCTCCAGCTTGCGGATAATCGGAACGCATTGTGCGGCGAACGCCTCATTAAGCTCGAACAGGTCCACCCCATCCTTCGTAATGCCCGCCTTTGCGAGCAGCTTGGGAACCGCCTCGATTGGGCCGATGCCCATAATCTCGGGCGACACGCCCGCCGTACTGAAGCCGCGGAATACGGCGAGCGGACGAAGCCCCATTGCGGCGGCTTTGGCGCGGCTCATCATTACGACCGCAGCGGCTCCATCGCTCATTTGCGAGGCGTTGCCGGCGGTAACCGTGCCGCCTCTGGCGAAGGAGGGCTTCAGCGGCGCCAGGGATTGCATCGTCGTCTCCGGCCTCACTCCCTCGTCCTTGGCGAACGTGAACGTCTTCTCCCACGGTCTGCCGCTATCGTCGGTTCCGGAGCGCTTCACGCTGACCCCAACGATCTCTTCCCTGAACAAGCCCGCTGCCAGCGCGGCGGCGGCCTTCTGATGACTGCAAGCGGCGAACGCATCCTGATCCTGCCGGGATACCCCGTATCTTCGCGCAACCTCCTCCGCCGTATGACCCATGCCCATATAGACCTCCGGCATGGCTTCGGCAATACCGGGATGCGGCGCAAAGCGGAAGCCGGACATCGGAACATGGCTCATACTCTCGACGCCGCCGGCAAGGATCACCTCGGCTTCTTCAAGCCTGATCCTCTCCGCCGCATAAGCAAGCGACTGCAGGCCAGAGGCGCAGAAGCGATTGATCGTCACCGCGGGGACGGACACCGGCAATCCCGCATAGAGCGAAATGATCCTCGCCATATTCAGCCCCTGCTCTCCCTCCGGCATCGCGCAGCCGAGAATGACATCCTCGATCTCCGCAGGCGCGAGACCGTGAACCCGCTCCAGAGCTCCATGAATGACTGCTTGGCCAAGATCCTCTGCCCGCGTCTCCGCGAAGCTGCCCTTGTTCGCTTTGCCAACCGCCGTACGCACGGCGGATACAATTACGGCATCAGAATCATTCACGCCGAATTTGAGCGGCATGCTGTCTCCTCCTTTCCCAAAATCAAATGACAAGCCATCACAGACAAGAAGCCTTGCCTCATTCAGCCTAATTTCGCAACGGCTTCCCCGTTGTCAGCATATGGCGCATCCTCTCCTGCGTCTTGGACTCGCCGCACAGGCTGAGGAAAGCCTCGCATTCGAGGTCGAGCATATATTGCTCGCTGACCTCGGCTCCCGCGCGCGCGTCTCCGCCCGCAAGCACATGCGCAAGCTTCCTCCCGATCAGCGCGTCATGCTCGCTAATCTGCCTGCTCAGCGTCATAGCCTGAACACCCACCTGCAGTACGGCTCTCCCTTCGCGGCCCGCCACCGCGATCCGCCTCTCCTCCTGCGGGCGATAGCCCTCGCGGTCCAGCTCGAGTACGGCCCGCTTCGCTTCGGCGATGCGGGCATCCTGCCGCATAATATGCCGATCCTGCGGACGGAGCAGGCCGAACCCCTCGATTTCCCGCCCGCTGGTCGACGTTTTTGCCATCGCGATCGTCTCGAACATAGCGTTCAACTGCGGCTGCAGCCCGGCCAAAGTGAATCTCCCTCCGCCAGCGGCTGCCCGGGCTCGATCCGCCGCCATAAGCGCCGCTTCCTTGCAGCCTCCGCCAGCAGGAATAAGTCCGACTCCCGTCTCCACCAGACCGAAATACGTCTCCGGGGAGACGATGATTGCGTCCGCCGGCAGGCAAGCCTCGACGCCGCCGCCCAGCGTCATGCGATGCGGAGCGGCGACAACCGGCCGATCCAGCCTCTTCAGGCGCAGCATGCTGCCCTGAAACATGCGGATGATCGCCTCCACTTCATCCCAATCGCCGCTCTGCGCTTCCATCAGAAGCAGCATGAGGTTCGCTCCCACGCAGAAGTTACGACCTTCGTTGGCGAGCACCAGCCCCCGCCAATTGCGGGACACCTCCTCCGAGGCCCCATGAATCGCGGCCAGGATATCTCCGCCGATCGCGTTATTCGGCGAGTGGAAAGCGAGACAAGCCACCTCGTCGCCGATGTCGATTAAGCTCGCGCCAGGCGTGGACAGCACCGTCCTCCCCGCATCGCGAAGCGCGGACAGAGAGATCACATCCGGCTCGGGCCGCTCCTCGCGCGACACGACCGACGGAGTAACCGCCTCAGCCTCTGGTTCCTGACGCGGCACAATCGACGCAGCCCCCTTAATTACTTTCGCTTCCTTCCGCGCAATCTCCAACGCACCCTGGCCTTCTCTCCCCCGACCATCAGGCGATCGCTTCCAAGGTGGGCCATCGTCCTGAGATTGCCGCTCCATTGAGGCGTACAGCCGCTTTCCTCCCTCCGTCGAGTAGAAGCTCGTATGTCCGGCGGCAAGCCAGCTCTCGATCCACTCCGGAATGAGTTCGCCTTCCTGCCTCATGCGCTTCACCGTGGAAGGCAGACCGACCGCATCCCACAGCTCGAACGGTCCCAGCTCCCAACTGAAGCCCCAGCGCATCGCGCGGTCGATGTCCGATATCGATTCCGCGATAACTCCGACCTGCGAGGCCGCGAAGAGCAGCGTGCGCTTAAGCGTCGACCATACGAACTGCGCATGCTTATGCGAGGGCTCAGCCGCGAGCAGCGCGCGAGCCTTCGCGCCGGCGCCCTTGGCGGTCTTCGCCGCTTCGATGACGGGCGAAACCGGCTTCCGCTGCTCCTCGTAGACCATTTCGTCCAATCGAAGCGCTTCAATGCGGCTTTGCCCGTTCTCGCCTCGCAGCTTTCGGTAGAAGCCCGCGCCCGTCTTCTCGCCGAGTCGTCCCTGCTCCGCCAGAAGCTCCAGCACTGTCGTCCTGCCGTAGAGCCTCTTCTCCTCGCCGCTCTCAAGGCGGCTTCGCATATTGTTCACCACATGCAGCAGCGTATCGATCCCGATCAGATCCAGCATGCGGAAGGTTGCGGTCTTGGGCCGCCCGAGTGCGGGTCCCGTCAGCGCGTCCGCCTCTTCGATCGTAAGACCGAATTTCAGCGTATCCTCAAGCGCGGTCAGCATGCCGAAGGAGCCGATCCGATTCGCAATGAAGTTCGGCGTGTCTCTCGCCAGCACGACGCCCTTGCCAAGCCGCCTCTCGCACAGCTCCGTCAGCTTCGCGACGGTCCCGGCGGAGGTGTCCTTCGTCGGGACAATCTCCACCAGCTTCATATACCGGGGCGGATTGAAGAAATGCGTCGCGGCAAAGCAGCTGCGAAACGCCTCGCTTCTCCCCTCCGTCATCGCTTCCACCGACAAGCCGGAGGTATTGGTGCTGACCAGTGCGCCCGGTTTGCGGTGCGACTCGACAGCGGCCAGTATCTCCCGCTTCGCATCCAGCCGCTCCACCACGGCCTCCACAATCCAATCCGCCTCGTGCAGGAGTCCGAGATCATCGCTCAGATTGCCTGCTTGAATCCGCTTCGCATAGGCCGCGTCATAGAGCTGCGCCGGCTTCGACTTGCCCATCGCGCCGATGGCCGACAGCGCAAGCCGGTTGCGCACCTCGGGATCCTGAAGCGTCAGCCCCTTCCGCTGCTCGGCGTCCGTCAGAGCTGACGGCGCAATATCGAGCAGCAGCACCTTCATGCCCGCGTTCGCTAGATGCGCCGCGATGCCCGCTCCCATCACGCCGGCGCCTATGACGGCGGCGTTTTGGAAGGCTTTTGGAGGGGTATTTTGCAAGACGGAATTCGACATTGAACACTCTCCCTTCTGCTCAGGAAGCCTCACTTAATCATCCAGCACACTCTCCGCGAGCAGCTCCGCCACATCGCGCGCAATCACCTTGTCGTCCGCCGCCAAGCCCTTCAGTCCATCCTCCATCATGGTCAAACAATACGGGCACGCCGAGGAGATCACTGACGGCTTCACCTCCAGCGCCTGAGCGGTTCTGGCATAATTGACGCGCGCGCCCGAACGCTCCTCCAGCCACATCAGACCCCCGCCCGCTCCGCAGCACATGCCGTTCGAGCCGCTGCGCTCCATCTCCTGGACCGTGATGCCCGGAATGCTTCGCAGCAAGGCGCGCGGCGCTTCGTAGGAATCGTTATAGCGGCCGAGGTAACAGGAATCATGAATCGTCACCCTCTCGTCGATCGTATTGCGCGGCTGAAGCCGGCCATCCCGCACAAGCCTGGCGAGCAGCTCCGTATGATGCTCCACCCGGACAGCCGCGTCGAGCCCGAAGTCGGGATATTCATTCTTCAGCGTATTAAACGTATGCGGGCACGCCGTGACGATATGCCTGACTTCGTACTTTTGCAGCAAGGCGATATTGTCCTTGCACAGCTCCTGGAACAACAGCTCGTTGCCGATGCGGCGCGCGGTGTCGCCGGAGCTGCGCTCCTCCGGGCCAAGCGCGGCGAAGTCCAGTCCCGCATGCCGCATCAGCCTGACGAGATCGAACAGCACGCGCCTGCTCCTCGTATCGTAGGCGCCCATCGAGCCCGCCCAGAGCAGGATTGCCGGCAGCTTGCCGCTTCTTCTTCGCTCCTGCATCGTATCGACGCGAACGCCGGTTCTGCGCTCGCATTCGTCGATCCATGCTGCGCGCTCCGCTCGGGGCAAGCCCCATGGATTTCCTTGTCTTTCAATATTTTGCAAGGCGCGTTGGCCGTCGGTCGGGAGCTTCCCTTGCATTAGAACGAGATGCCGGCGCATGTCGATAATTTTGTCCACATGCTCGTTGCCGACGGGACACTGCTCCTCGCAATTGCGGCAGGTGGTGCACGCCCACAGCTCCTCCTCGCTCATCACGTCGCCGATCAGCTCCAGCTCCCGGGGATCTGCCTCTTCCCGCTTCATCCAAGTCGAGCCTTGCGCCTCCATTGTGGGCGTGATATTCGTCCTTAACGCCTTGCCCCCTGCCGTCAATTCGCCGCCGCTCCCGCTCCACGCGGGAAGCAGCGCTCCCATCGCATGCGCGTGGTTCCCCCTCTCTCCCGTTTGCCAAAATGCGCTCGGCAGCCAAGGCGATTTCGAAGTAATCGCCGCTCCCTTCTCCGTCAGATGATCCCGGAGCTTGATCATGAGATGCATCGGGGACAGCAGCTTGCCCGTGCTTGCCGCCGGACACACATTCGTGCATCTTCCGCATTCCACGCAGGCGTACAGGTCGACAAGCTGTTTTTGGCTAAAATGCTCGATCTTCCCCGCTCCGAAGCTCTCCGCTTCCTCGTCCTCGAGATTCAGCGGACTCAGCCTGCCCCGAGGCGCGTTCCTTCGATACCACAGGTTGACCGGCGCAACGAGCAGATGGAAATGCTTTGATTGCGGCACATAAAGCATGAACGAGAGCAGAATGAGCAGATGCAGCCACCAAAAAAGCTCAAATCCCGCTCTTGCGAGCTTGCCGTTCTCTTCCACGCCAGCTCGCAGCAAAAGATGGGCTATGCCGGCGCTGACCGGCGCATACCTGGCGGAGAGGAGTTCGCCGCTGATCTGTTGTGCATGCGTCGCATCGTCCGACAGGCTATGTGCAGTGTTCGCCGATGCAAGACCAGCGCCGGTGAGCGCCGCCTGCATAGATGCCGCATCTTGAGCCGCTTGCGTTGCGTCTACAGGCGCCATTCCTGCGTCCGATTGGACTGCGTTCACAAGCGACATTCCTGCGTCCGATTGCGTTGCGTTCACAAGCACCATACGTTCTTCCGCTGGCGGTGCGCTTACAAGCGCCATACGTTCTTCCGCTGGCGGTGCGTTCGCCGATGCGCTTTCCCCTCCGCTCTTCGCCACCCGCTCGAAAGCGCCGGAGAACAGCACGGTAAGCATCAACCCGCCGATGAACCACAGAACGAGCGAGGCCTTCCAGCCTCTCTTCAGCCTCGGCAGCTTCTCCCCGTAGCGTCTGAACGCGCCATAGAGCACTGCCAACAGAACAAGACAGGCCGTTATTTCTTGGAACCAGGCGAAATAGCCATAATAGGGAAGCGGCAAAGGCTCGCCTTCGCTAAGCCCTTTCCAGATGAGATCGAGCGCCCCAAACTGCAGAACCATAAAGCCGTAGAAATAAATCACATGCATGATGCCGCTGCGAATATCCTTCAGAAGCTTGCGCTGTCCGAACACCTCGCGGCCGAAGCTTCTTTCCTTGCCGGAAGGGCGATGCCTCTCGAATATGGCAGGCGCGCCCAGTCTTATATAGGCTATTCTTCTACGCACAACTTCTATCGTCATCCCTGCCGCGCAAGCCGTGACGACTACAAACAAAATCCAGCGTAAAATCGGCGCCGCCTGTATTTCACCCGCTCGCAGCCACAGGACAGCTATGAAATCCGTTCCCGCCCCCGCGTGCAGCCCTGCATGCGCATCCCCTAACGGCCGGGCATTCACTGAAGAATACAAACCTGGGACCGTCTCTGCCGCCAAGCTCTCCGTCATCATTCTTAAGTCCAGCATTCGCAGATGTCCTCCTTCGTCCATTCGACAGATTTGGACAAGCGTTAAAGCGCTTTCAAAAATAAGCGCGGTGATCCATATATATGACTCGAATGGGATGAACATACTTGTTTTGGCTTGATTCGCAGACGGTCTAATCCCCTCGGCCGCGTCATATGGTGGGAGTGATGGACAGTAATGCAGGGAGCAGACAGGAGGCTCATTATGGAAACGATTGTGGTGCTTATCAAGCAAACCTTCGATACGGAGGAGAAAATACTCGTGACGCCGCAGGGTATCGACGAGCGCGAGGTGAAATTCGTCATTAATCCCTATGACGAATATGCCCTGGAGGAGGCGCTGCGGCTGAAGGAGAAGCATGGCGGGAGGGTAATCGCCGTCACTTGCGGGGGAGAGCGGTCGCAGGAGGCTTTGCGAACCGCCCTGGCAATCGGGGCGGATGAAGCCATCCGCCTGCATGCCGACGAGCTTCCCGACGACAGCTACGCGGTTGCCTCCGCGCTAACCGCGGTTGTCGAGCCGCTTCAGCCGGAGCTTCTGCTGGCCGGCTTGTTCGCCGTGGACACCGGCTCGGGCAGCGTTGCGCTTCAGATCGCCGAGCGGCTCGGCCTCCCCCATGTCTCGGCGGCGACCAAGGTGACGCTCGGCACGAGGGCGGCGCTGGGACTTGATCAGCCCGGCGACGGAGGTCCGGCGAACGCTTCGGGGCAAGCTTCCGAGCGAGACGGAGGTCCGGCGAACGCTTCGGGGCAAGCTTCCGAGCGAGACGGAAGTTCGGCGAACGCTTCGGGGCAAGCTTCCCGGCGAGATGGAAGTTCGACGAACGCATCCGGGCAAGCTTCCCGGCGAGACGGAAGTTCGGCGAACGCATCCGGGCAAGCTTCCGGGCAAGACGGAAGTTCGGCGAACGCATCCGGGCAAGCTTCCGAGCGAGACGGAAGTTCGACGAACGCATCCGGGCAAGCTTCCCGGCGAGACGGAAGTTCGGCGAACGCCGCGAATGAGGCTTGGGGGCGATTCGCCGGAGGTCTGAGCGAGGATGCGGTGCTGGCGCTCGTTGAACGGGATAATGAAGGCGACACCGAGACGGTCGTCATTCCCTTGCCCGCTCTCATCACGGCTCAGCAAGGGTTGAACGAACCGCGCTATCCCTCGCTTCCCGGCATCATGAAAGCGAAGCGCAAGCCGCAAAAGATCATCATGCCGGATGAGCTTCCACGGATTGCCGAGGACGCAGATTCGGATGAAATTCACGGTACAAGCGGGACGGCACCGGGCGGCGATGCTGTGGCAGACGGGAATCCGCAGATGCGAGCGGAAGGAGAAGTAGACGAGCAGGCGGGCAGAGGAGCAGCCTTTTCTCGCAGGTCGAGCGGCATTACCGCTCCCCGAACGGTCCGTTCGGAGCTCCTTCCCCCTCCCCCTCGCGCCGCAGGCAAACGCATCGGCGGCACTCCTGAGGAGCAGGCTGCCGCATTAATCGAGATGCTGCGGACGGAGGCTAAAGTGCTGTAAAGCTTAATGCATCAAATTTGCTTACACGGCACACGATCCGATCATCACGCAAGCTTGTTCTCTATGCTGCAGTTAACCTGTCTCGTTAGCTTCTTGTCTATCGAATGACGGAGGCTGCCGATTCCTTGCGGGCCGATTGAAATAGTGCTTATTTTCAGCTCTATTGGCTCACCGCCGAGGCTGTTTCTTGAAATAGAGCCGATTTCCAGCTCTATTGGCCCGCCAGATCAAGCAGGCAATCAGATTTGAAAGAAACAAGCAAGCCTATCGAAAACTAGACCAGCGGAGAGGAGCATTGCCCATGTCAAGAACCATTCTTGTGTACGCCGAATGCCGCGGAAGCGCGCTGCGCCGAGTTGCGCTCGAGGCGCTTGGCGCCGCCCGGCGGCTCGCCGGCCAGGACGGCGCGGTCCATGCCGTCCTCGCCTGCTCCGGCGGCGCGGCCGATGAAGCGGCCGCGCTGATCGCGCGAGGGGCGGATGTCGTGCATGTCGCCGACGATCCCGCCCTAAGCAGCTACGCGCCCGAGGCATACCTCGCCGTCCTGGGCGCGGCCGTCTCTGCGGCCCGGCCGGACGCCGTGCTGCTCGGCCATACCCCGGCGGGGCGCGAGCTCGCGCCCCGCGTGGCCGCAGCGATCGGCGCCGGCCACATCGCGGACGTCATCGCCATCGAGCCAGGCGCTGATGGCCACGACGTCCGCTTCCTCCGCCCGCTCTACGCCGGCAAGGCGTTCGAGCGGCGAAGCTTCTTGCCGGGCAGGCCGTGGGTCGTCACGGTGCGCCCGAATAATTTGCCGCCGGCGGAGCCTATGGACGCCGGCGGGCGCAGCGGCACAGTCGTCGAGCTTCGCTTCTCGGCGCCGCCGCTGCTTACCTTGGTGCGCGGCGTCGTGAAGCGCACCGCCCACGGTCTGGACCTAGCCGAGGCCGACATTGTCGTGTCCGGCGGCAGGGGCGTGCGCAGCGCGGAGGGATTCGCGCCGCTGCAAGCGCTTGCCGACGCGCTTGGCGGAGCCGTCGGCGCCTCCCGCGCCGCATGCGACGCAGGCTATTGCGACTATGCGCTGCAGATTGGGCAGACAGGCAAAGTGGTCACGCCCAAGCTTTATATTGCCTGCGGCATCAGCGGCGCCATTCAGCACCTGGCCGGCATGAGCCAGTCGCATACGATCGTTGCCATCAACAAGGATCCCGACGCGCCTATTTTTGGAGTCGCGGATTACAGCATCGTAGGAGATTTGTTCGAGGTGGTGCCTCTGCTTACAGCAGAGATCGGGCGCATGCACAATGATGAAGTGCGCGGAAACGGGGCCGCAAGTCGATAAAATTAACTTGCAGCCCTTTAAGTACACGGAAACAGGGCTACAAGTCGATATAATCGACTTGTAGCGCTTGAAGTACGCGGAAACAGGGCTACAAGTCGATATAATCGACTTGCAGCGCTTGAAGTACACGGAAACAGGGCTACAAGTCGATATAATCGACTTGCAGCGCTTGAAGTACACGGAAACAGGGCTACAAGTCGATATAATCGACTTGCAGCGCTTGAAGTGCGCGGAGTGGAGAATCTCCGTCGTCCGATCCTGGTCGAGTCGACCAGGAAAGCAAACAACTCCACACTGGCATTTTATAAATGCTATATCTATGAAAAAACCTTACAACCCGCCCCAAGGCAGGTGTAAGGTCCACACTCATAATCAATAAACTACGGGTCCGACATCAGCCGGTCAGATTCCAGCGCCGCAAATCCTGCATCGGCTCCCGGACTCCCTCGGCTCTGAGTGAAAGATCTGTCCCGCCAACGCGGCTTAAGCAAAATCCGGTCGAATCTCATTGATGCAATCAGGCGCTTCATAGCACTCGTCTTGCACGGCATTCGTTACCGGATAAGCCCTCATCAAGTAACCTTCCAGAGCTTCAAGATGCTTGCGAAGCCGGCTGAACTCGGTAATTCGCGGATCAAGCCAGTCTTCGACCCCCTCTTCGTCCAAAATAACCGGCACCTGAGGCATCCAGCCGGACATCGCGCCCGCAGCCGCGGCAGTCAGCATCGTAAAGGCGCGTACCTCCTGACCGTTGACGTGACGCCAGCAATCGTAGATGCCCGCAATGCCAAGCAAAGGCTGATTCGGCACAATCACATGCATCGTTCTCGGATCGCGCTCATTGCCGAATCTCTTCTGACCATAGAAGCCGCTGCAAGGAAGCACGCATCTCTGTCTTCGCAACATTCGCTGCAGGAAAGGCTTGCTCGGCAACGCTTCATGATCGACGTTCACCGAGTCCATCGCCCAGAACGGGAACAAACCCCATCTCGATTCTTGCAGTACACGGACATTATGCCTGTCGTTCATCACAATAGACACATTCTGGGTCGGCGATATGTTAAATCTTTTCTCATGGCCCCTTTCAATTCGATCAATATCGAATTTCTCCATCAAATCTCCAATTTCCGCCGTCAACGAAAACCGTTCAATCATCGCAATCGCTCCTTTAAGCGCAAAAAAACGCGTCATTGAATCCAGTTTTTGTTAACCCGCGGAATTTTATGCATCTATTCCCTCCGTTTCCGATTCAAATCAAATTTCCATCAAGTCGTAAAACGCTTTCGGAATTTCAGAGGCGGCATTCCCGTGTGCGCCGCAAACAGCCTCGAGAAATGCGGAGTCTGACGAAATCCGGTCTCCTCGGCTACTCTCGCGATCGTCCAATCCGTCTTGATGAGCAGCAGCTTCGCCTGATCGAGGCGATAATAGAGCAAATACTGCTGAGGCGTGCAGCCGAACACCTCGGTCATGCAACGGGTAATATAATTGGTATGAAGCTCCAATACTTCGCTTAACATCGAATTGCTGACCGCCGCGCGATAATTCAGCTTCAAATAAGCCGCCGCTCGTTCCGCCACGGAGACGGCAGCTTTGGCGGCATCGGAGCGCCAGCCCTCGTCGAGCATTTGCAACAGATGCAGAAAACGCTGCTGCCGATCCCAGAATGCTCCATGCGAAGAGCTCTTGGCCGCTTCATGCAGCTGTGAGAAAATCTGCCGGGCTTCGTCCGGATATTTTAGCTTCATGCGCTTCGGCACGCGAATCGCGTAGGTATAGTAGTCTCCTCGAATCGAGCTGTGCTGATGCTCTTCCGTCTCCTCCCACGCCCCCACCGTCTGGAAATGTACCCAATCAAAAACCGTCCGCTCCGAACAAGGACGGTACGAATAATGCCAGCGGTCCGGCCGCAGGATGAGCACGTCGCCGGGACGCAGCTCCCATTTATAATCTTCCTCCGCAACAAACAGCGTGCCCTCATTGACGAACAGCATATCGAACACGCCCAAATTCGTGCGGTTCGGATGTTCCTCCCCGGCTTGATAAGTCAGGCGATTCGATTCTACGAAAAAAGGCAGCGGCGGCGATCGAAAGGTGAGCAATAAATCGTCTGACAAGCTGATCTCTCCTTAAAAAGCGGTTCATCTCTTCTATTTCAGTCATGCGAAAACATAGCTTGCTATCGAATACAGACATGTTACTTGATTCCCCCCCCTCTGTCCATATGTATCGCGAAACATTATTAGGCAAACGCACATTTTCTAAAAAATAGTCATTCGCCTACCCGCATTTGTCCTTGAACCCAATCACATTCAAGCATTCGCCCATACAATAGTGTGACATTAGAGGAGGTGCTCACGCTGAATTACTCATATCATCCCAATAAGAAACATCTCAAAGCGATAAAAGGTAAGATTCTGATTAGCGCTCGCAAAACTTTGGGAAAGCGCAAACGATCAGGTAAACTCTCGCCGCAGACTAGAAGAAAAAGAATTATTGTGAGAGGCAAGCGAATAAATCCGGATTTCGTCGAGGTTGCCGGCGGCGGAAGAAGGCATTGCTGCGAGCCCGGACCTACAGGCGCTACCGGTGAACAAGGTCCGGCGGGACCGACTGGAGCTACCGGCGCGACAGGCGAAACAGGACCGCGCGGCAAGAAAGGAGACGACGGGGACCGGGGAAAACGCGGGCATACCGGCGCTACTGGACCGACAGGATCGGCAGGACCAGCAGGACCAGCAGGCGCTGCCGGACCAGCGGGTGCTACCGGCGCGACAGGCGCGACAGGACCTTCCGGCGGACCGCCAGGTCCGATAGGAGCTACCGGCGCTACTGGCGCCCAAGGTCCAGTCGGGCCGCAGGGGCCGCAGGGAGCTCAAGGCGCAGTCGGACCGCAAGGACCTCAAGGCATTCAAGGCAACGTCGGTCCTTCGGGACCGGCCGGACCCGAAGGACCGCAAGGCGCCGTTGGACCGCAGGGGCCAGTTGGGCCGCAAGGAGTTGCCGGACCGCAAGGACCTCAAGGGGGGCAAGGACCTCAAGGGTTAATCGGTCCCACAGGCGCTACAGGCGCGGCGGGACCGCAAGGACCTGTTGGAGCCCAAGGGCCGCAAGGTGAAGTCGGGTCACAAGGACCCGCCGGCTTGCAGGGACCAGAAGGACCAGCAGGACCAATGGGGGCGCAAGGACCTGTAGGCGCGACAGGTCCAACAGGTGCTACCGGGGCAACAGGCGCTGGCACGACTGGCGCAACTGGAGCCGCAGGGACTGCAGGCGCTACGGGTGCTACCGGCGCTACTGGACCTACTGGCGCTGATGGCGCCACTGGAGTTGCCGGCGCTACTGGACCTACTGGCACTACGGGTGCTACCGGCGCTACTGGACCTACTGGCGCTGATGGCGCTACTGGAGTTGCCGGCGCTACTGGACCTACTGGCGCTGATGGCGCTACTGGAGTTGCCGGCGCTTCCGGGTCTACCGGCGCTACGGGTGCTACCGGCGCTACTGGACCTACTGGCGCTGATGGCGCCACTGGAGTTGCCGGCGCTACTGGGCCTACTGGAGCGACCGGAGCTACGGGCGCTGATGGCGCAACAGGCCCAATCGGACCCACTGGCGCCAGCAGCGATGGAGCGATTATCCCTTACTCATCTGGAATCCCGCTCGCTTTAACAACTGTAACAAGCGGTGTAGCAAGTACGGTTGGCTTAGTTGGATTTGGCAACAGCGGACTCGTTGCAAGCATTCTCGGCTCTCCCATCGACTTAACAGGCGCAGCGGGGACTTTGCTGAACTTCGCTTTCAGCGTCCCGCGTGACGGTATAATCTCATCTATAGCCGCTTATTTCAGCACGACGGCAGCTCTCAATCTTGTAGGAACCACCGTCACAATTACAGCTCAGTTGTATGGCTCAAGCACGCCTGATAATATTTTCTCTCCAATACCTGGAGCTTCAGTAACTCTCGCCCCTTCGCTAACGGGAATACTCAGCATTGGATCGATCAGCAACGGAACGTTATCAGGATTATCTATACCTGTCGCTTCCGAAACAAGATTGCTTCTGGTTTTCTCTGCTGCCGCTAGCGGAATAAGCTTGGCTAATGCTGTAGCTGGATACGGCAGTGCCGGCATTACCATTATTTAATCGATACGCCTCATAAAAATATTGAAGATCTGTCAACCTGCAAACTTGCTTTGACTAGCGAGTATGCAGGTTTTTTCTGTATTTGAAAACATAACTTTTAAATTCTCTCCTCCTTTCTATCAACGACCGCCCCCAACATTCGCACAATTTTTAGATAAATATGAAAAAGTAGTAGAGCCTATTCCTATTCGCACATACGAATCCTGTGACGAATTCGTACTATAAAGAAGCTTACAAGGAGGTGTTCAAACTGGATAATCCATCCAAAAAGACCATACCCGTCAGGGTAGTCAAAAAGAATCTATCAAAGAAAAAAACTACTATATCTCACGCTAAAGGTTGCAGCGATCATAAGAAGAAAAAGCCAATCAAAAAGAGACACTGCAAGAAAATCACTTGCATTCGCGGACCGCGCGGATGCAGAGGACCAATCGGACCTACGGGTGCAACTGGCGCTACCGGCGCGACAGGAGCGACTGGCGCTACGGGGGCGACTGGACCACGCGGTAAACACGGAAAAAAAGGGGACGACGGCCATCGAGGACGTCATGGCGCTACCGGCGCCACTGGAGCAACTGGCGCTACAGGGGCTACAGGGGCTACAGGCGCGACCGGCGCTACGGGGGCTACAGGCGCCACTGGATCAATTGAACCAGGAACATTATTCAATGTCATTGGTCCTATAGGTTCAGCAACCGTTGGACTAGGTGAAGATTTGATTTTCGAATCCGACACGATTGATATCGTTGTAACTCAAGGCTCAGCCATTGTAAGTATGGAAGTAACAGACTTGCCTGCTGGACCGACCGGTGCTACTGGCGCTACTGGCGCGAACGGCGTGACTGGTGCCACGGGCGCCACAGGCGCGGACGGCGCTACTGGTGCCACGGGAGCTGATGGTGCGACCGGACCTACTGGACCGACGGGCACGGACGGCGTGACTGGCGCTACTGGTGCCACGGGCGCCACGGGTACTGATGGCGCGACCGGACCTCAAGGACCGACGGGCGCTGACGGCGTGACTGGTGCCACGGGTGCCACAGGCGCGGACGGCGCTACTGGTGCCACGGGTGCTACTGGCGCCACGGGTGCTGATGGTGCGACCGGACCTCAAGGGCCGACGGGCACGGACGGCGTAACTGGCGCGACTGGTGCCACGGGCGCCACAGGCGCGGACGGCGCGACTGGTGTCACGGGTGCTGATGGCGCGACCGGACCTACTGGACCGACGGGCACGGACGGCGTGACTGGCGCGACTGGTGCCACGGGTGCCACAGGCGCGGACGGCGCTACTGGTGCGACCGGACCTCAAGGACCGACGGGCGCGGACGGCGTAACTGGTGCTACTGGTGCCACGGGCGCCACAGGCGCGGACGGCGCTACTGGTGCTACTGGTGCTACTGGCTCCACGGGTGCTGATGGTGCGACCGGACCTCAAGGGCCAACGGGCACGGACGGCGTAACTGGTGCTACTGGTGCCACGGGCGCCACAGGCGCGGACGGCGCTACTGGTGCTACTGGCTCCACGGGTGCTGATGGTGCGACCGGACCTCAAGGGCCAACGGGCACGGACGGCGTGACTGGCGCTACTGGTGCCACGGGTGCCACAGGCGCGGACGGCGCTACTGGTGCGACTGGTGCTACTGGCTCCACGGGTGCTGATGGTGCGACCGGACCTCAAGGGCCAACGGGCACGGACGGCGTAACTGGCGCTACTGGTGCCACGGGTGCCACAGGCGCGGACGGCGCTACTGGTGCTACTGGCTCCACGGGTGCTGATGGTGCGACCGGACCTCAAGGGCCGACGGGCGCGGACGGCACTACTGGCGCGACTGGTGCTACTGGCTCCACAGGCGCGGACGGCGCGACTGGTGCGACTGGTGCGACTGGCTCCACGGGTGCTGATGGTGCGACCGGACCTCAAGGGCCAACGGGCACGGACGGCGTAACTGGCGCTACTGGTGCCACGGGCGCCACGGGTGCTGATGGCGCGACCGGACCTCAAGGACCGACGGGCGCGGACGGCGTGACTGGCGCGACTGGTGCCACGGGCGCCACGGGCGCCACGGGTGCTGATGGCGCGACCGGACCTCAAGGACCGACGGGCGCGGACGGCGTGACTGGACCGACTGGTGCCACGGGCGCCACAGGCGCGGACGGCGCGACTGGCGCGACTGGTGCTACTGGCGCCACGGGTGCTGATGGTGCGACCGGACCTCAAGGACCGACTGGCGCGGACGGCGCGACTGGCGCGACTGGTGCTACTGGCGCCACGGGTGCTGATGGCGCGACCGGACCTCAAGGACCGACGGGCGCGGACGGCGTGACTGGCGCGACTGGTGCGACTGGCGCCACGGGTGCTGATGGTGCGACTGGACCTCAAGGACCGACGGGCGCGGACGGCGCGACCGGACCTCAAGGGCCGACTGGCGCGGACGGCGCCACCGGACCTCAAGGGCCGACTGGTGCAGACGGCGCGACCGGACCTCAAGGGCCGACTGGCGCGGACGGCGCCACCGGACCTCAAGGGCCGACTGGTGCAGACGGCGCGACCGGATCTCAAGGGCCGACTGGCGCAGACGGCGCCACCGGACCTCAAGGGCCGACTGGCGCAGACGGCGCGACCGGACCTCAAGGGCCGACTGGCGCAGACGGCGCCACCGGACCTCAAGGGCCGACTGGCGCAGACGGCGCGACCGGACCTCAAGGGCCGACTGGCGCGGACGGCGCTACTGGTCCAACCGGACCGACTGGTGAGACTGGGCCAGTCGTTGGTGCAGAAGGATTTTCCGCTAGTCGAGGCGCTTCGAGTGTCTCTGCTTCAACTCAACTTGGAGGGTGGAGCACCGCTTCCCCTTATTATGGAAATGCTGGATTTGACACAACTAGCGGAACCTTTACTGTGCCGGCAACTGGTAGATATGCTATTGAAGCAACTGTTAGTTACACAACAACAGCAGCTATTACCGTCAGTTTAGGAGCAGGAATAAATCCAGCTTTCACTGTAACGAGAATTACTGATTCGACAGATCTTGTAACTGGACTATTCCCAGTATTGAACGTCAACGTTGCTCTAGTTCTTACACTTAGAACAGTCCTTGGTAATGGTACTGTGACTCTTTCAGGAGATGTGGAACTTACAGCAGGTGAAACAGTTGGCCTCTTCTATGTAGCCGATGGTTTAACGATTTCTCTTGACCTCGGCGGACCAGATGCGCCAATTACGTGGTCCATGCATCAAATTTCAGAGTAAACTTTCTTTATAAAACTCCCTCTGAGAAAACTCTCAAAGGGAGTTTTTTTATTGTGCAAATAAACACTCCAGTAACCTTTCAGACGTGGGGATTATTGGATTACAGCTCCTCAAAGAGCAAATTCGTATGATTATTTCCCCCTCAAAAAATTGTACTCCGAGCGCTTCCAGCGGTTTCAACAGTTCCTACTGCTTGATTACAATGTCATCGAACTTATGTTTTGCCGCGCATTTCGGTTTGACTTGACGTATTTTTGAAGCGCGGTGAATGATTCTGTTTTTTAAAGCATTGATACTATGCGTCAACTTAATGCCGAACCGCCTATGTAATGCGATACTGTTTACTTCCTTCGGGAATTCTCGTTTCAAATCAGGAAAACTGGATTGCGCGAAGGTTGTAAGTGAGGCTCCTGCCTGAGGATTGAAAGGACGTTCTCCAGATCGCCAAAAAGTAGTTAAACACGAAGCGGCTGCAACCGAAGGTTTTGTGCGTTCTTGAATTATTTACTTTACTTGGCCCAATAACCCATCCGCTGTTGCCTACATACAATTAATTAACTAGAACCATCACAGCTTAGGAGTACGATATTATATGAGCGAATCAAACCGGTTTAGAAATTTATTATTTACATCAAAATCAATACAAAAATCAAAACGCCGAAAACTTTGCAAAAAGCATGTAAAGTCTTGCAGAAAACATCACAACAAAATAATTGGTCCGACAGGCCCCACTGGCCCTACAGGTTCAACTGGTCCAAAGGGGGATCAAGGGAAACGTGGACTGCCCGGACATGACGGAAACACCGGTCCAACGGGGGCAACAGGGCCGATTGGTCCAACAGGAGCTATTGATACTAATCCATTATTTAATGTGATTGGCCCCACTGGGTCAGCTACAATAGATCTTGGAGATCAATTAATTTTTGAATCTGAAACCATAGATATTGAAGTAACAAAGGGCTCTGCAATTGTTCGACTTGAAATTTCAGATGTTATACAAGGACCGACCGGAGCAGACGGCGCTACTGGACCCACTGGGGCTACTGGCGATATTGGACCTACCGGTCCTCAAGGGCCGGCGGGACCGACCGGGGCGGACGGTGCTACCGGACCCGGCGGGGCTACTGGACCTGTTGGTGACACCGGCCCTCAAGGGCCAACCGGTGCCGATGGCGCTACTGGACCTCTCGGGGATACTGGCGATGTTGGACCTACCGGTCCTCAAGGGCCGACCGGACCGACCGGAGCGAACGGTGCCACCGGGCCCACTGGGGCTAATGGTGATGTTGGACCAATCGGACCTCAAGGAGTGACCGGATCTACTGGAGCAGACGGCGTTACTGGACCTGCCGGGACTACTGGCGATCTTGGACCTACCGGTCCTCAGGGATCGACCGGACCCACCGGAGCAGAAGGCGCTACCGGACCCGTCGGGGCTACTGGCAATGTTGGACCTACCGGTCCTCAAGGGTCGACCGGACCGTCCGGTGCGGACGGCGCTACCGGAGCCACCGGCGATGTTGGACCCACCGGTCCTCAAGGAGAAACCGGACCCACCGGAGCAGAAGGCGCTACTGGACCCGTCGGAGCCACCGGCAATGTTGGACCAACCGGTCCTCAGGGATCGACCGGACCCACTGGAGCGGACGGCGTTACCGGACCCGTCGGGGCTACTGGCGATATTGGACCTACCGGCCCTCAAGGATCGACTGGACCCACCGGAGCAGACGGCGCTACTGGACCGCTCGGAGCTACTGGCGATGTTGGACCAATTGGCCCTCAAGGGCCGACCGGACCTACTGGAGTAGACGGCGCTACCGGACCCACTGGGGCTACTGGTGATGTTGGATCCACTGGACCTCAAGGAGAAACCGGACCATCCGGAGCCGATGGCGCAACTGGACCTCAGGGGCCGACCGGACTTACTGGAGCGGACGGCGCTACTGGACCCTCTGGGGCTACTGGTGAAGTTGGACCAACCGGTCCTCAAGGGCCGACGGGACCGTCCGGGGTGGACGGCGCTACCGGACCCTCTGGAGCCACTGGCGATATTGGACCTACTGGACCCCAAGGACCGACGGGACCTACTGGAGCGGAGGGCGCTACCGGAGCAGAAGGCGCTACTGGACCTCAAGGAATGACCGGACCTACTGGAGCGGACGGCGCTACCGGAGCCACCGGCAATGTTGGCCCAACCGGTCCTCAGGGACCGACCGGACCTACGGGGACGGACGGCTCTACCGGACCCATCGGGGCCACTGGCGATATTGGAGCAACTGGACCTCAAGGACCGACCGGACCGTCCGGGGCGGACGGCACTACCGGACCCACTGGGGCTACTGGACCGGTTGGTGATACCGGTCCTCAAGGCCCAACCGGCTCCGATGGCGCTACTGGACCCATCGGTGCCACAGGCGATGTTGGACCCACTGGCCCCCAAGGGCCGACCGGACCTACTGGAGTGGACGGCTCTACCGGACCTGCCGGAGCTACTGGCGATATTGGACCCACTGGGGCTACTGGTGATGTTGGATCTACTGGACCTCAAGGGCCGACCGGACCTACTGGAGTGGACGGCGCTACCGGACCCTCTGGGGCTACTGGTGATGTTGGATCCACTGGACCTCAAGGAGAAACCGGACCATCCGGCGCCGATGGCGCTACTGGACCTCAAGGGCCGACCGGACCGTCCGGGGCGGACGGCACTAACGGACCCACTGGGGCTACTGGCGATCTTGGACCTACCGGTCCTCAGGGATCGACCGGACCCACCGGAGCAGACGGCGCTACTGGACCCGTCGGAGCCACCGGCGATGTTGGACCGACCGGTCCTCAAGGGCCGACGGGACCGTCCGGCGCGGACGGCACTACCGGACCCACTGGGGCTACTGGTGATATTGGACCCACTGGACCTCAAGGGGCGACCGGATCTACTGGAGCGGACGGCGCTACCGGACCCGTAGGGGCTACTGGCCCGGTTGGTGATAACGGTCCTCAAGGGCCAACCGGCGCCGATGGCGCTACTGGACCCGTCGGAGCCACCGGACCTCAAGGGCCGACCGGACCTGCTGGAGCGGACGGCTCTACCGGAGCCACCGGCGATGTTGGACCTACCGGCCCTCAAGGGTCGACGGGACCTACTGGAGCAGATGGCACTACTGGACCTACCGGGACTACTGGCAATATCGGACCCACCGGAGCAGACGGCGCTACTGGACCCGTCGGAGCCACCGGCGATGTTGGACCTACCGGCCCTCAAGGGCCGACCGGACCGTCCGGGGCGAACGGCTCTACCGGACCCGCCGGAGCCACCGGCGATATTGGACCTACTGGTCCTCAAGGGCCGACAGGACTTACTGGTGCGGACGGCTCTACCGGACCCACTGGGGCTACTGGTGATATTGGACCAACCGGCCCTCAAGGGGCGACCGGACCTACTGGAGCAGATGGCACTACTGGACCCGTCGGAGCCACCGGCGATGTTGGACCCACCGGCCTTCAAGGGCCGACAGGGCCGACCGGACTTACTGGTGCGGACGGCGCTGCTGGACCTGCCGGGGCTACTGGCGATGTTGGACCCACCGGCCCCCAAGGGCCAACGGGACCGTCCGGCGCCGATGGCTCTACTGGACCCGCCGGAGCCACCGGCGATATTGGACCCACCGGTCCTCAGGGATCGACGGGACCTACTGGAGCAGACGGCGCTATCGGCCCCGCCGGAGCCACTGGTGATGTTGGACCTACTGGACCTCAAGGAGTGACCGGAGCTACTGGCGATGTTGGACCTACTGGGGCGGACGGCTCTACCGGACCCGTCGGGGCTACTGGCGATATTGGACCTACTGGTCCTCAAGGGCCGACGGGACCGTCCGGCGCCGATGGCGCTACTGGACCTCAAGGAATGACCGGACCTACTGGAGCGGACGGCTCTACCGGAGCCACCGGCAATGTTGGACCAACCGGTCCTCAGGGACCGTCCGGACCTACGGGGACGGACGGCTCTACCGGACCCATCGGGGCCACTGGCGATATTGGACCCACTGGACCTCAAGGGGCGACCGGATCTACTGGAGCGGATGGCGCTACCGGACCCACTGGGGCTACTGGCCCGGTTGGTAATACCGGTCCTCAAGGGCCAACCGGCGCCGATGGCGATACTGGACCCATCGGTGCCACAGGCGATGTTGGACCCACTGGACCTCAAGGAGTGACCGGATCTACTGGAGCGGACGGCTCTACCGGAGCCACCGGCGATATTGGACCTACCGGTCCTCAAGGGCCGATGGGACCTACTGGAGCAGACGGCACTACTGGACCCGTCGGAGCCACCGGCGATGTTGGACCCACCGGCCTTCAAGGGCCGACGGGACCGTCCGGCGCGGACGGCGCTACCGGACTCGTAGGGGCTACTGGACCGGTTGGTGATACCGGTCCTCAAGGGCCAACCGGCACCGATGGCGCTACTGGACCCATCGGGGCCACAGGCGATATTGGACCCACTGGACCTCAAGGGCCGACCGGACCGCCCGGACCGTCCGGCGCCGATGGCGCTACTGGACCTCAAGGAATGACCGGACCTACTGGAGCGGACGGCGCTACCGGTGCAGAAGGCGCTACTGGATCCACCGGAGCTACTGGTACAGACGGCGTTACTGGACCCGTCGGAGCCACCGGAGATGTTGGCGCCACTGGACCTCAAGGGCCGACCGGACCTACTGGAGTGGACGGCTCTACCGGACCCACTGGGGCTACTGGTGAAGTTGGACCAATCGGTCCTCAAGGAGTGACCGGACCCGCCGGAGCCACTGGCGATATTGGACCCACTGGACCTCAAGGACCGACGGGACCTACTGGAGCGGAGGGCGCTACCGGACCCTCTGGACCCACCGGCGATGTTGGACCGACCGGTCCTCAAGGGCCGACGGGACCGTCCGGCGCGGACGGCACTACCGGACCCACTGGGGCTACTGGTGATATTGGACCCACTGGACCTCAAGGGGCGACCGGATCTACTGGAGCGGACGGCGCTACCGGACCCGTAGGGGCTACTGGCCCGGTTGGTGATAACGGTCCTCAAGGGCCAACCGGCGCCGATGGCGCTACTGGACCCGTCGGAGCCACCGGACCTCAAGGGCCGACCGGACCTGCTGGAGCGGACGGCTCTACCGGAGCCACTG
>NZ_JAATHD010000001.1:243901-317943 GCF_011947265.1 Paenibacillus sp. HB172176 | reverse complement strand
CAACCGGCGCCGATGGCGCTACTGGACCCGTCGGAGCCACCGGACCTCAAGGGCCGACCGGACCTGCTGGAGCGGACGGCTCTACCGGAGCCACTGGCGATATTGGACCTACCGGTCCTCAAGGGCCGATGGGACCTACTGGAGCAGACGGCGTCACTGGACCTGCCGGGACTACTGGCAATATCGGACCAACCGGAGCAGACGGCGCTACTGGAGCGCTCGGAGCCACTGGCGATATTGGACCCACTGGACCCCAAGGGCCGACCGGACTTACTGGTGCGGACGGCGCTGCTGGACCTGCCGGGGCTACTGGCGATGTTGGACCAACCGGCCCTCAAGGGCCGACAGGAACGACCGGGGCGGACGGCTCTACCGGACCCATCGGGGCTACTGGCGATATTGGACCCACTGGACCTCAAGGGGCGACCGGATCTACTGGAGCGGATGGCTCTACCGGACCCGTAGGGGCTACTGGCCCGGTTGGTAATACCGGTCCTCAAGGGCCAACCGGCGCCGATGGCGCTACTGGACCCATCGGTGCCACAGGCGATGTTGGACCCACTGGACCTCAAGGAGTGACCGGATCTACTGGACCCGTCGGAGCCACCGGCGATGTTGGACCCACCGGCCTTCAAGGGCCGACGGGACCGTCCGGCGCGGACGGCGCTACCGGACCCCCTGGGGCTACTGGTGATGTTGGACCAACCGGCCCTCAAGGGCCGACGGGACCGTCCGGGGCGGACGGCGCTACCGGACCCACTGGGGCTACTGGCGATGTTGGACCAACCGGCCCTCAAGGGCCGACGGGACCGTCCGGGGCGGACGGCGCTACCGGACCCATCGGGGCCACTGGCGATATTGGACCCACCGGCCCTCAAGGGCCGACGGGACCGACCGGCGCCGATGGCGCTACCGGACCCGCCGGAGCCACCGGCGATATTGGACCCACCGGTCCTCAGGGATCGACGGGACCTACTGGAGCAGACGGCGCTACCGGACCCGCCGGAGCCACCGGCGATATTGGACCAACTGGACCTCAAGGGCCGACCGGACCCACCGGAGCTACTGGCGATATTGGACCTACCGGTCCTCAGGGACCGACCGGACCTACCGGAGCGGACGGCGCTACCGGGCCCGTAGGGGCTACTGGGGCAACCGGGCCGAATTTTGCCGGCAATGGGTTCTCGGGCCGAATCAATACATTAACGCTAAACGCCAGCGCTCAGCTTGCGAACTGGACCACGGCGAGCCCTTATTTCGGTAATGCCGCATTCAATGCAACTACCGGCAATTTCACCGCTCCTGCTGCGGGAAGATATTCGATCAAAGCCACAATCAACTATTCGACAACCGCGACCATTACGGCCGCAATCGGTGCCGGCGTGGTTCCTACCTTTACAGTTAGAAGAACTTCTCCTAGCTCCACCGATTTAATTACAGGCAACTTTCCTATCTTTAACGTTAATATAGCGCTTGTGCTCAATCTTAGGACCATTTTAGGCTCTGGACTTATCGTGCTTGCCGGCGATATTGAGCTTAATTCAGGCGATGTCGTTGGACTGTTCTATGAGGCCAGCGGTCTAACTATCAGCCTTAACCTCGGCAGCAGCGGTAACCAGGGCATCGTATGGTCCATTCACCAAATTGCCTGAATCACGAAACCCGCCTCTCGGCGTCACTAAGCGAGAGGCGGGTTTTTATCCTGACAGCCGTTTTTCTACGAATATATGATTCAAAGCATCGCTTGTCCTGCAAGCACGAAAGCAGAATCGGCTTATTACGGACCTCAGGCTCAGGAGAATAATTGAAGCTTGAACTTGACTCTGATTTCCTGAGGCCCGAAGGCGACATTCTCGATTTTCACTCTATTGCCCGCCGGTAATTGAATAGGCGCCTCAACGACCTCCAGCATGCTGAGCGGCAGGTCAATGCCCTTCACCGCAATAGCCTGGGGATACAGAACAATATTGGGCTGCTTCCATTCCAGACGGTAATCCACGTCGATTTGCGCGGGAACAAGATTATGATAATTCACATTCAAGACAGCATGAAGAGCGTCTTGCTCAAGCTCGAATTTCGCTCCATCGAGAACGATATTATCCGCGAGCTCCCTCTTCATGTTCATTTTGATCAAATTGTTCACATCCGCCTCTGTCAAGACCAGCTCCAGCTTCCTCCTCCCTATCATATCCATAATCTTCTCGCCCATATCGATGGATTGATAGGACATGTCGAGCTTCTCGTCGGGAGAAATGTAAGAAATGAACCACCAGCAGGCGCCCCCCGCAACAACAATCAACACGAGCAGGGTTACTATTAATCTTCGAAGCCATCTTCCCATTCGTTTTCTCCCTTCGCGATAATGTTTTCTACCGAGGCTTATCCTCTTCTCTTCCAATCCTGCTCTTCATTCTCCCTACCCTAATAGTATATAATGAAACCAAATTGTCCAATCTGCATTAATGCGAGAGGCGGAAAGAAGGTAATGACAATGAGCACTCCAACACATACTCGAATCGGATTGGAAGAAATCGTGCAGGCTCAGATGCACTTGAAGGATGTTGTGACCCGAACGCCGCTTCAGTATAATCGCGTGCTGTCGGAACGATATCATTGCCACGTCTGGCTCAAGCGAGAGGATCTCCAGGTTGTCCGATCCTTCAAGATAAGGGGAGCCTATAATATGATTAGCTCTCTCTCTCAAGAGGATATCGCAAAAGGGGTCGTGTGCGCCAGTGCAGGCAATCATGCGCAAGGAGTCGCCTATTCGTGCAAGAAGCTCGGCATTCCGGGCAAAATCTATATGCCAAGCACCACCCCAAGGCAAAAGGTAAAGCAGGTTACTTTCTTCGGCGGAGAAGAGGTCGAGGTTATTCTGATCGGAGACACGTTCGATGACGCCTATGAGGAAGCGATGAACGAGAGCCAGCGCAGCGGCATGTTGTTCGTCCATCCCTTCGATGATCGCAAGATTATTGCGGGCAACGGCACGATTGGCCAGGAATTAATAGAGAAGGCCGATGCCCCGCCCGATTTCATCTTCTTGACCGTTGGCGGAGGCGGGCTCGCAGCCGGCGTGTCCTCCTATGTGAAAATCGTATCTCCCTCTACCCAAATCATCGGTGTCGAGCCCGCGGGAGCTCCCTCGCTTCGAGCATCCCTGGATGCCGGCGAAGTTATCGCGCTCGATCATATCGATAAATTCATCGACGGCGCGGCTGTCAAACGTATCGGCGATCTTACCTTTGCCATCTGCAGAGAGCTTATGGATGACGTCATTACGATTCCGGAAGGCAAGGTATGCACCACGATGCTCGACCTGTATAATGAGAACGCCATTGTTGTCGAGCCTGCCGGAGCGTTGCCCGTGGCCGCTCTGGATGATTATCGCGAGCAAATCAAAGGCAAGACGGTTGTATGCGTCGTAAGCGGGGGCAATAATGATGTGGATCGTATGCAAGAAATCAAGGAACGCTCGTTGATTTACGAAGGATACAAGCATTATTTCATGGTCAGCTTCCCGCAGCGGGCAGGCGCGCTAAGAGAATTCCTCGATCAAGTGCTGGGACCGAGTGATGATATTACGCGCTTCGAATATACGAAGAAATCCAATAAAGACAACGGCCCCGCTCTTGTTGGCATCGAGCTGAAGCACCCGTCTGATTACGATGCGCTGGTCGGACGAATGACCGCCAAAGGATTTCAGTTTCTGGAGCTTAATAAGGACGAAGTTTTGTTCAACCTGCTCATCTAGAACCCGATTTTCGCAATTGTTCCCAATGCCTGGGAGCAATTGCGATTTTATTGCACAAGGTTTTTGGTTATGAACAACGCGACGCCAATGCCAATATTGATCCATCCCAAATATTTTGTGATTTTGATTTCCTTCAAATAACCCAGTTCCTTAAGCGGCTTGATTTCGCATATGAGAATCAGGGCGCCGCAGATGATCCAGAGGAAAATCACGTAATTGAGATAGCTGATCGTATAGCCCTCTCCGAACATCGCTTCTTCCCTCTTTTCATTTCGTTTGTTATCTTGCCTTCATGCCAATTCTGCGCAGCTTGATCGTAACCCCTATGTCAAATGTGCATTCCTTGTATATTTTCTGCCAATTTTCCCCCGTTTTAATATTCGCATTCCAATAGCCTGCCTTTTTGCCCCTAATAATCTCTCCGAATCCGAATATATCCGAACCTTTATTCTGTGTTTTCATAATTAATTTTTCATAAAAGATCTTGGCTTTTTTCTCCTCATTGACTTCGATCTCCCTCAAAATGTCCACATTATTAATTTCGATGTCGTGGGTCAGCTTCGACTCCAGATTAAGATCAATACTAATATCCACCTTGAAATGCGGAACTCCGTTTTTGATAGACGCTTTAATCTTCGAGCTTCGCTGCGTAGCCTTGACCATAACTGCGTCCGAACCTTGCACTTGAACGTAGGTGCTGTAGCCTGCCGGATTTTCACCAAGAATGCCCAAGTATCCTGCAATTTCCAAAGGATTGCTAACCCCCACTAATTTGTCTCCAACGAAATAAGCCAAGCCCTTCAAGCCGATATTCTGCTCCTTCTTCATGTCGACATAAGGCAGCACACCTTCTCTGCCGAGCTTGGATACGTTGCTCCAGAACACTCCGATATAGTCTTTAGGAAACTTGCCCAGCTTAATCCCTTCATCCAATGTGGATATCATATATAACGTCGGAACCCGTTCAAGCTTGGGAACGGCTTTCATCAATGGAAGCGCCTCGCCTTTCGCTATGACCATCCAGGCCATTCTTCGCACCTCCGGATTACGCCGGAAGAAATCGTTCACATCCTCAAGCCCTCGCTTGGCCATCGCCTCGGAAACGATAATAATACGCAGATGCCCGAAGAACAGCTTGTTGGAAACCTGTTGTTGCAGGTTGCTAATAGCGTCATCGACACTATGCCCGACAACGTCGATTACCCATACGGTTTGACTTTCCGAGCCCTTCCCTCCGCTCATGCCGGGCCCAAGCGGAATTCTTCCGGGCAAAGCGATCTGCACCGCCAATCTGATCATTTCTTTTTTAGGCGCTTTCAGAGAGCTGTTAATATGGGATACCTCGTCTTCCTCTTTCTCTCCTTCTTCCTTGCTTACCGTGTCGATGGACACGCCGAGCACCACCGCGCGTTCTTCAATTTCAATGCGATCCCAACAGCCGCTCAGTAGCGGCAGCAGCAGCAGAGCCGCGACTATTCGATTAAGGAGCTTGAACCGGACTCTCGTTCGATGCTTTTGTATTTGCATTTCTGTTTGTTTTGTTTTCCTCACCCAAATGACCTCTCTTCTTGCGAAGGATAGCAAGCAGCCACAAGATGCCGGGATAGCCGATTGTAATATATAAGCCGTATCGTCCGACATTTACGATTATCTCGTACATCTGTACAATATTAAGCGGAATCATGGCCATAACGAATACGAAGGGCAGTACGAAGAACGACAGCATCTTATGCTCCTTCAAACGAAACAACTGGCTTGTGGAATGAATCGTAAGAAAATAACTGGAGAACAGCGTTGTGAAAACCGCGGTAACCCACACCGCAAGAAATGCGGCGTCTAATCTCTCCAATATATTAGCTGGCAGCGATGTCGCTTTGGCCAGCTCAAGCGTCGGCCACAGTAGTTTCTTGATTTCTTCGGCTCCGAATACGCTTACCGCCGCAACGACGATGATGATATAGAGCCCGCCTGCAATCAACATTCCCCATAGACAGGCTTTCATCGCTTTAGCCGGCATCTTCATAGCGGGAATAATCGCAGACAAGATGAATGAGCCTTGAAATAAAGCTGCAATAGTGAGAGTGCCTGCCAGCATCCCTCTACGCTCATTGCCCATGATTGGCAGTAAATTAATCGTTTCGGCATTTTTCAAGGACAATGCCACAATGAGCAGCGCCGGCACCAACAAGAAAGTAAAATAAAACGTATGGATATAAGCAAAAGTCGTAATATTGTTTCGGGTTGAAATCGCCGCCAGCAGCAGCATGACGATAACGGTCACTTCGACGGGAGTTGTCTTCAATACGGATGTTACGACAACCTCTCCGAATTCCCTTGCGGTCAAGGATGTCAGAACAGCGAAGAAAGAAATGATCAGGACGCTCCCGATCCAGGCCAGAGCCTTCCCGATCAGCGTTTCGCTATATTGAATAATCGTCTGTTTCGGAAATCGCATGCCAAGCAAGGTAATGAGAAGCAAGCCGACGAAGGCGAGCAGAACGCCGAGAAAGGTAACAAACGGGGCTCCAGAGCCCGCCGCTTGCACGGCGAACAAAGGAAGTGTTAACACTCCGACTCCGATAATGGTGCTTACTAGTATCGCTGCGGCTTGTATGACTGTAACTTGTCGTGTTTCCATCCGCTTCTAGCCTCCTTGTTGACTCTTGTCGTTCTTCGGATCAAGCACGTTGGTCTCGCCTTCCTTCATATCCGAATAGATATTATGCTTCAACCGGTCTCCGTCAATCGGCTGCAAGAAGGAAGGCCGCTTGTTCATCCACCAGAGCGGTCCCCGAATCAGCAAATCCTTCAGCCCTTGGAAGTTGGCCGGCACCAACGGGCTAAGATAAGGCACGCCGAAGGATTTCAACGAAAGCATGTGGTTAAGAATTACAATTAATCCGATCATTACGCCGTACAGCCCGAATATTCCCGCCATGATGATAAGCGGGAACCTGAGCAGGCGCAGGGACAAGGCGACATTGTACGCGGGAGTCGCGAATGAGCCGATCGTCGTTAGAGCAATGATTACGATTGTAATTGGACTGGCGAAGCCTGCGGATACGGCCGCTTCCCCAATGACTAGCACGCCGACTATAGATAAGGCTCCGCCTACCTGCTGCGGCAGCCGAATCGTCGCTTCCCTCAGTACCTCCATCGAAATTTCGATAATCAGCACCTCTACCACAGCCGGGAAAGGCACGCCCGCGCGCCCGCCGGCGACCGCGACCGCGAATTCCGTCGGAATGAGCTCCGGGTTGAACGAAATAATTGATACATAGATGGAGGGGAACACCAGTGAGAAGACGAGCGCGATTAATCTCGCCAAGCGAATCCAGCTCATTAGGAGAAATCGTTCCGTATAATCCTCCACCGTCTGATAGAACTGACTGAACACCGTCGGCACCACCAAGGCAAGAGGAGAGCCATCCACGAGAACCGAAATTCTTCCTTCGAGCAAATTCGCGACGACCTTGTCAGCCCGCTCCGTATATTGCACCTGCGGAAAAGGCGAGAAATGATTATCCTCGATGAATTGTTCCAGGTAGCCGGAATCCAGAACGCCGTCGATATCGATCTTAGAGAGTCTCGTATTCACTTCATTCACGAGATCGGGGTTTGTAATTCCCTCCACATAGCACACGGCAACCTTCGACTTGGTTCTCCGGCCAAGCTCCATCGTCTTGATGCGCAAATCCGGCGTTTGCAATCGATAGCGAATCAATGACAAATTGGTTCCGAGCAGCTCGATAAAGCCTTCGCGCGGACCTCGAATAACCTGCTCTGTGGCTGGCTGGTCGATGCCTCGCTTGTCAATCTTGCGCGTCTCAATCAAGAACGCTTCTTGAAGACCGTCGACTGTAACGACTGTACCGCCTTTCATTATGCAAGCGAACAGCTTCACAACTTCACTTTCGAGCTTGCTCTCGCAGAAGTAGAGCGCGTCATTAATGAGTATCTCCCGCAAGCGGAACTTTTCCACCGGCTGCCCCTGAAGATGCGGAGGCGTATACATGAGCGGCTTGAGAATATCGGTATTAACGGCGCTTTGATCAACCATATTGGAGATGAAGACGATTGCTGCCGGATATTGTCCGAACACGTGAAATTCGCGAACGACCAGATCGGCGTTTTCGCCCAGCACTGTCTTAACCAGTGATAAGGTGTGCGTGAGATTGCCTGTCAATGCTTCACCCTGATGATCTTTCAAGACTGCGCTTGGACTAGGGACCTTGGCAGTCTCAGAGCCCTGGCGATTCGTATTCTTTTTTTTCGTCGCTCTAATACGCATGGGAGCACCAGCCAATCCATATGTTCATAATCTGAGACATTTCGAATCCTGTTTATCATTTGCCAAACATGCAACATTTAACCAAAAAAAGCCGCAGCTATCTTCCGCCCTTTCAGGCGGAATGATAACTGCGGCATTTGTCATAACACATGCGTGAAGTCCATTCAACATACGCTTGATGCTATCGAGAGTCTTCCCTCGTTACCACGCATACGCCTTTGGCGCTTCTCCTCCGGGTCCCGGGAAGATCTCATCAATCCGTTCAAGCATGGATTCATCCAGCTCAAGCTCGAGCGCCCGCAAGGATCGTTTGAACTGCTCCAGCGTGCGCACTCCGATAATCGGCGCCGTCACGGCCGGATTGCGGAGCAGCCACGCAAGCGATACGAGATCCTCCGGCTCTCCCAGCTCATCGCACAGCTTGGCGTATGCTTCGAGCTGTCCGCGATGCTTCTCCAGCCGCTTATTGTCTCCGCTGCGGCGGCCTCCGTCCTTCCTGCGATGATTGCCCGCGAGCAAGCCGCCGTCAAGCGGGCTCCATGGAATGATGCCCAGCCCCAGGGCCTCGGCAGCGGGCAACACCTCCAGCTCCGGCAAGCGGCAGAGCAGATTGTACTTGTGCTGCTCAGACACAAGACCCAGAATGCCTCTTGCCTTCGCTTCGCCTTGCGCAACCGCGATATCCCATCCGGCGAAATTGCTGGAGCCTATGTAGCCGATTTTCCCTTGCGCCTGAGCGTTCTCAAATGCGCCCCAAAGCTCGACCCAGTTCACGGAGCGATCGATATGATGCATCTGATATAAGTCAATATGATCCGTCTGCAATCTTCTCAAGGAGCCTTCCAGATGCCTTCTAATCTTGTACGCGGACAAGCCCGACTGCCGGTTCGGCCCGTCCAAGGCGTCATTCATGTCTCCGTATACTTTCGTAGCAATGACCGTTCTCTCTCGTCTGCCTTCGCCTTGCTTAAACCAATTACCAATGATTTCTTCCGTACGGCCGGAATTCTCGCCCCAGCCGTAAATATTAGCGGTATCGAAAAATTGAATGCCCGCATCAAGCGCGGCATCCATGATGCGGAAAGCTTCCTTCTCTTCCGTATCCACTCCGAAATTCATCGTTCCGAGACATAGCTTGCTTACCTTCAAACCAGATCGTCCAAGATTCGTGTACTTCATTCATTATTCACTCCTTCATCACAAAATTAAGGTATTCGCTTCAAGCTATAGTATAACGGATCGAAGAGCTTCATTAAAATTTTGGATAATCCAACCATCTTGTCTATAATAGAGCTGAATCATTCTCTGCAGAGAGTAAGGAGTCTTAGTATGCGTGTAAAGCTTGAAGCGCCGTTATTCCAAGGGGATATGCGCCTCATCTCGGTCATTATGTTCCTCGTCGTATTCGTCCGCGGCGCGATTCTCGTCAGTCTTCTCCCGATATATGGCGCCCATACGCTTGGACTCACGCCCGATATTATCGGAATCGCAATCTCCGCTCACTATATTACGGATACGGCGCTCAAGGTTATGATTGGTTACTTGCTCGATCGATTCTCGGCAAGGGTAATTGTGCAGGTCAGCATTCTGATCGCCTTGCTCGGCGTCTATTGTCTGCCGTTCGCCGACCAGGCCTGGATGTTCATCGGCGCGGCCGCCCTGTACGGCATCGGCATGTCGCCGGTATGGATTGTTTGTCTGACGCGGGTATCGCCCGAGCATAGGGCCACGCATATGGGCTACTTGTATACGCTGTGGCTCGCCGCGCTTGGCGGCGGGCCGATTCTATGCAATATCCTGCTTGATTACAGCAACGACCGTACGTATCAGCTGCTGCTTATTCTGTCGGCGCTTGCCTTCGTCCTGTCTCTGTTCATGCATAAGAGTCCGAGCAGAGAGCATCACGCCATTCCGCTCCGTACTCAGCTTGCCGTGCTCAGGGACAGAATCGGGCAGATGAAGCTTCTTCTGCCGGGCATGATTCTCCAGACTCTTGGAGCAAGCATGCTCGTCCCCATCTTGCCGCTCTACGCCAGCCATGAGCTCGGGCTCTCCGGCGCGCAATATTCGATTCTGCTGATTGCGGGAGGCGTCTGCGCCGTTGGCGGCCTCATCCCCATGGGCAGATTGTCCGACAGGCACGGAGGCAGACGCTGGTTTCTCGTCTGCGGCTTCAGCTCTTTCGCCTTAGGCTTGTATATATTGGCGTGGGGGCTATCCTTTTGGTATTGTTTAGGTATCGCGTTTTTTCTCGGTCTCTCCTATGCGGCTTTATTGCCAAGTTGGAACGCTATGCTCGCCGCATACGTACCACCCAAGCAAGAAGGTATCGGATGGGGACTGCTGTCGACCTTTGAAGGCATCGGGGTCATGATTGGCCCGGTCGTCGGCGGCGTTATTGCCTTATGGGGCGGAGAATCATCGGTATTCTGGGCAAGCGCGGCCATATTCGCTGCAATCGGCATCTTATATGCGACAATGAAACAGAACGGAGCTTGATCATGGGTGATTGGCAAAACTGGTTGGATGACATTAAGAACATGGATATCGACGGTATTCAGAAAACATTGGAGAGCTATTCGCAATTCGGACCTCTTCCCGGCATTCTGCTTCCTTTGTCGGAATCGTTCCTGCCCTTCCTGCCGCTGCTGCTCATCGTAGCGGCTAACGCGAATATTTACGGCTTGGGACTTGGCTTTCTCTTCTCCTGGATTGGCGTTGTCGCCGGAGCGCTATGCGTATTCGGCATCAGCAGGTCGCTCGGCAAGAATGTGAAGAATCGTCTTCTGCGAAGATTCCCGAAATCGGAAAGATTCTTCAACTGGATTGAGAAGAGAGGCTTCACTCCGCTCTTCCTTCTGGCATGCTTTCCCTTTACGCCGTCGATTGTCATCAATGTGGTGTCCGGCTTCAGCAAGGTGCCGTTCCATACCTTCCTGCTTGCGACTATAATGGGGAAAGCCGTCATGATATTCGTCATCTCCCTAATCAGCTTCGACATAGCCAATCTGGTCGACGAGCCTTGGCGAATCTTCGTCTCCATCACGGCCGTGCTGGTGATGTGGGTCGGAGGCAAGACGCTGGAGAACCGATATCAGGTTAACGGATAGGATAACGGCAAAAAAGCATTCATAGCTTTCTCTCTCCTGTGGCAAACTACTTTAGGTGAGTGTTCAAAAAGTCTGATTTCAAGAATGACTATGCTTCCGATGCTGCGTTTTTTCCAAAAACGCTTCAGGAGATTGGATGAAGCTAGAAAGTGAGTAGCTAAAACGTTTCGTGAGAAACGTACTTCGTAAGCATATGCTTGTTTCGGCTGAATTCAATATGGGATGTCGAGTTACTTACAGCTTAACTTCGTTATTGGAATTGGGCTTTTTGAACAACCTCTTTAGGATATCCCGCAAGGAGGAGATTAGCATGAGCAGTTCAGACAAGACGAAGCGAATGGATCCCGTCTCTGGCGAGAAAGTAGAGGCGGACGGCGTATACCAGAACGAATGGGGCCGCGAGGAGAAGCTGGAGCGCGGCGACGCATTCCCTGCCGATCCCATGCTGGGCAACACGGAATGGTCGCAGGTGGAGCTCCAATTCGAAAACCATCATGACGGCAGAACCGACCCGCGGCTCACTCCGCATGATGATGACGATGATCCGGAGGCGCATATGCAGCATCCTAGGCGTCACACAAGCAGCAATAAGGATAAGGACAGAGCTTAATGCTATAGCTGCCTCTTGTTCGTACTTCCTAAGAGAGCGACGCAAAACAGCGGAAGAGATCGCTTGATCTCCTCCGCTGTTTCGTTTCCCTTGCGTATTCTTCAAAATTCACGCAAGTGGCGAGCAGCGGCTTATTCTTGTTCCTCAAGCAGCGTCAGGCTTGTTCTTGCCGCTTCTTTTCCGTTTACCCAAAGCGTCAATTCATGCTTGCCGCTGTAATGCTTGCGCGTAGTCAGATTCGCGAAGCTGTGAACGCGCAAGCCGTCCAGCGTCTCTCCTCCCGCATACAGGCGGTCGGAGAGCAAGAATCGCTTCAAGGATGTTTTGCCGTTTGCTTTCACGAAATCAATGCCATATTCGACCCGAAGCTTAACCTGCCGTTCCTCTTTCCTCTCAGTCACCTTGAGACGGTAATGCAGCCGAACCTCCTCGCCAATTCTCAACACGTCGCGATCGAGCTCAATGGACGCATCGCTGACTAGCGACGCGTCTCCCGGCGTATTGGAATGCGCCGCATATCCGAATAAGGCCATCACCTTGGGTTCGGATTGCTTGATTAGAGATCGACAAGCATGCCTGACGATCCAATCGGTATGCGGATGCGTTCCCTTCCATCTTTCGGCCGTCTCGATGACAAGCTGCGGATGGTCCTTGGCAATATCGTTCAAATGGTTGGCAACGCTCTTGCGAACATAGAGCGACGGATCCTTCTTCAGCTTCTCAAGCAGCGGCAGCAGCGGAGCCGGATCCTTCTTGAACAGGGGAAGAGCTTGTCCCCAAGGCAGACGGGGTCTGGAGCCTTCGCTGGCCAATCGGCGCACATGCTCATTCGAATCCTCGGCCCAGCTCATCAGCTGTGGAAGCATCCGCTTCGGATTCGCCAGAATGAACGGCCTCACCGCGAACTCCGCAGAAGATCTCGCAGTAAATCTCGCCAGCGCCTCCATGCTGAACTGCCAATGCTCATCCCCTCTTCCGAACACCTCCACATAATCGGGAAAGAACAGATAGGGAAATCCCGTGCATACCTCGTCAACCAGGAAGAGAACGCCAAGCGCCTCCTCATAATCGGCCGGCAAGAACGCTCCAAGCGCTTCTGTAATTCTGCGAATGCGTCCCTTCAGCTCCAGAAGCTCCCAGTCCGCTTCCTTCACGCTTGCCGCAAAGCCAGCCTTGTCAAAAGCAGGCCATGCGGATTGCAGCTTTTGGCCGAAGTCTTCAATAAAAGTGCCGTCATATATGTTCTTAAGCGGCTCAGCCAATTCTCTCTCCTCCTATCTGCTTGAACCGGGCTTCGCCAGATCAAACTACGGTCTCCTTCATCGTTGCTTGCGGCAACTCAATGGTGAAGGTCGTTCCGCTTCCAAGCTCGCTTTCGGCTGAAATTCGTCCGTTGTGATTATCGACGATTTTGTAGGACACCATAAGACCTAGTCCGGTTCCCTTCTCCTTCGTCGTGTAGAAGGGCTGTCCGATCTTGGACAATTGCTCGATGCCAATGCCGATGCCGTTATCCTTAATGCGAATCATTACGTTATTCATTATATCCTCCGTCAGCTCAATCTGCACGCGGCCTCCGCCGGGCATGGATTCGATTGCATTCCTAATCACATTAATGAACAGCTGCTTCAGCTGACTCTCAACGCCATGCACCCACATGGTGCCATTATGGAAGCGGCATTCAATCTCCACTTGATGTTGACTCGCATGCGACTCAATCAACTCGACCGTCTCTCGGAGCATCTGCTTGCATTCGATGCGGGTAAACTCATACACTTGAGGCTTCGAGAGCATGAGAAGCTCGCTCACGATGGATTCGATATGCGATAATTCCGATTTCATAATGGCATAATAGCGATTATTATGTATGCGTCCCGAAGCGATCAGCTGCATGAAGCCCTTCAGCGACGTGAGCGGATTCCTGATCTCATGAGCGATTCCCGCCGCGAGTTGGCCGGCAATGGACAGCTTCTCGGCATTCACATAGATCGCTTCGTTTCTCTTGCGTTCGGATATGTCCCGTATAATAACCTGTACCAGCGGATTGCCGGAAAGCGTCGTGCGGACCCGCATGACCTCAGTGAAGATCAGTTTGCCTGTCAATGTGCGCCATTCGAGCTCAAGAAGCTTCGCATGCTCCATGCCCGGCTCGGGGTCTGCATCAAGCCATAGAGTCATCTCCTTATGAAATCTGTCTTGCAGCAGATTATAAATACTGCTGCCCAGAAGCTCCTCCTGCTCCGCCTCGAACATCGTTAACCCCGATGGATTCACGTATTCCCACTTGCCGTCCTGAATCAGCGCGATCGTGTCCATCGAGTTTTCCACCAAATATTTGTAGCGTTCATCAATCATCGCGTATTTCTTCATGCTGAGCCATGAGGTTAAGCTGAAGATCACGATAAGAATCGTTGTCATACACAGAATAACGCCCAGCAGCAGCGCGTATTCGCCCAGCAACTCCTTCGTAACCGCGCTGTTTCTGTCGATTTTCAAAGCCTGCATGCTGATTTGAAGCACAGCTACGCTCGTGAAGCCCCATACGAGACTGCTTTTAAGTTTATAATAGGCAGACTTTCGCCGAATTAGGGTTAGAGACAGGTATCCGCCGGCGAGATTGATAAGAAAGGATAGTACTAGCAGAGGAACGTTCAATGTATAATGCGGAATAGAGCCGATCAACAAGGGAAAATAATGCATCCATATCACCGTGCTCGCAATGAGAAAAGCAGCGATTATCTCTCTCAAATAACGATTGAACAACCGTTGCCTCAGCATCCATACGGCTAGAAACATAATGGCGACGCTGCCGAGAAACGCCCAGGTCATACTCCAATTCATAACGACAACGTAGGTAGAAGTAATCTGGGACACAATGTCCATCGTCCATAATCCGAGACTGAATATGATTGAAGCGCCCAACAGCCAACAATAGTTAAGCAATTTGACATCGGTTCGAATTTGATTCACCATGCTCATTGCTGTATATACTGCAAAAGTCATTGTCATGAAAGACAACAACAAATAGTAGGGATTGCCATATAGTAGAGAGTTGCTCATCGCGCTCCTCCTATAGATTGAAAATCATTCCACATTATAAGGAAGTTCGACAAATTACCAAAATATCCTTTTTATTTCGCACAGCATTTGTTGTTTTTTGCTGAAAACCGTCATGCGACTAAAGTTTCAGCAATTCGCTTGATTTGAAAGATTAACCATGCTAGATTGAGTTCATACTATTTAATGACAGAATTTAATGATAGGAGGTGTAACGACCATGGGAATTATGAAGGAATTCAAAACATTTGCAATGCGCGGCAATGTCGTCGACCTCGCGGTCGGCGTCATTATCGGCGGGGCCTTCGGCAAGATCGTCACTTCGCTCGTGAATGATATCATTATGCCGCCGATCGGCAAGCTGCTCGGCGACGTCAGTTTCGAGGAGCTTACGATTCCTCTTGTCGATATGAGCAAGTTGACAGAAGAAGAGCAAGCAGTCGCTCCCGTTATCCGCTACGGTCAATTCATCAATGTCGTGCTCGATTTCCTCATTGTGGCATTCTGCATCTTCTTGCTGGTGAAGGTCATTAATCGGCTGAAGCACAAGGAGGAGAAAAAAGAGGAAGCTCCGAAGGCGCCTACCGAGAAGGAATGCCCGTACTGCTTGTCGCAAATTCCGATTCATGCAACGCGCTGCAAGAATTGCACCTCGCATCTGGTCAAGGTGGAGCATAGCTGATGTTCCCGCCGCAAACAAAGACAACCGCCTGTCCGGCAACGCTGCATTCGGACAGGCGGTTTCTCTTTGGGCGTAAGATCGAGCTGGCGTTCATCGCCCGCTTTAGAACAGATAGCCGTTGTAGCCATAGCCGTTGTTCAAGCTTCTTACGCAAATATCGAAGGTTACTGTGGCAGCCCCTCTGTTGAAGCTGCAGCAAATTCTGACGCAATCATAGCCCGGTCTCTTGAAGAAGCATTGCACTCTGCAGTGATGATCCAGCACGCTATTCACGGCTCTGGCGTCGCAATTTCGGATCGCGTGGACAATTCTACGCGCTTTGCATCTTTTCTCAAGCTTTGCGAAGGTTTTGCTAAGATCTCTCCCCGCATCCTGAATTCCCTCGACAGCAGGATCGAAATGATGGTGACGATGATGACGACGGTGACGAATATTGCTTAACGTAAGTTGTTCGGACATAAGAATCCTCCTCTCCTCATGCTTGCTCTATTCTATGTGACAGGCTTCCGTAATGTATGGGTCAATCTATCATGTCAATCGCTGAAAATAATACAAGTCGCTTCCGCATACGTATAGTACATAGGCATGAATTTAAGGAAAAGAGGTGCTACCTCTCATGTTTCTTAGACAGAACAAGCTTCAAGTCGAGTTACCCCAATCTCCTCGCCCGGACGCTAACGCTGCAGCAGCCATGCAAGAGTTGCTTGGCGGGAGGTTCGGGGAAATGACCGCCCTGAATCATTATTTGTTTCAATCCTTTAATTTTCGTGGTAAGAAGAAGCTAAAGCCCTTCTATGATCTGGTCTGCTGCATTACCGCCGAGAAGATGGGCCATGTCGAGCTGGCGTCGGCCGCCATCAATATGACGCTTGCCGGCTCGAGCGCTCCAGTCGATCCGGGCTCTGCCCCGCTTCGAGAAGGACTGATCAAGCCTGACAGTTATTTCTTCATAGGCACCGGTCAGACCTCGTTGGTTTCCGATTCAATGGGGAAAGCCTGGAGCGGGGACAATGTGTGCAGCAGCGGAAACCTCGTGCTCGATCTGCTCCAGAATTTCTTCCTGGAAAGCGGAGCAAGAACGCAAAAGATGCGGGTTTACGAGATGACCGATCATCCGACCGCGAGAGCTATGATCGGCTATCTTCTTGTTCGCGGCGGCGCACATGTGCTTGCTAACGCGAAGGCTCTTGAGATTGCGACCGGCGTCGATATGAAGAAGCTCATCCCGATTCCGAATCTGAGCAACGAGCATTTCGAGACGGCCCGCAAGTACGAGGCGATGGGGCTCGGCAACAAGCTCTATACCTTCAGTCCAAGCGATTATGAGGATGCCGCTCTTATCTGGTGCGGACAGAACCCGCAGACTGGAGCAAAGCTCGAGATGATTCAAGGCGCGCCGGAGGGAGCGTCCATGCCGGATCTTACGGAATCCCAGGAGGCATTCGCTCCCGGCGTCTCGCATGATGATTTTCTGGAGATTGCCGGGCGATTGAAGAAAAATGTCGGATTATGACTCGGATATGCTATACTGATCTTACATGCCATGTTATTTTCAAATGTTAGGAATGCATGAACAAAATAAACATTCGCCTCATGACAAATTCATAAGCGACTAAAAGGTTAAAGCTATAATGGGAAAAACGCAATCGGGGGTGGAATTAATCATGATGAAAATCATAACCTTCAAAAATCGTTCAGTCCCTGTTTATTACCCTAACGAACAATTGGCAACCATAGAGCAACTTAATCATAAATTGTACGAGATGGAGCTGGACTTCGATTTCAGAAAGAAATGGAAGCGAATTAAATCGGTTGAAATGGTGCGGGATGTCGCCATCTTCCAATATAACGACGGCACCAAACTATACCTGGAGGTCAGCTAGGCTCAAGGCGAAGCGATGATGAGAAGGCTGTAAAGGAACAAGGCTGCGGGAATTACGCCCGCAGCCTTGTTCCTTTATACTTTGAAGCTGACATCTAAGTTTGCAGTTCCTCGACCAAATCCGCCTTCATCGCCGAAGATGCCTCGATCTCCTCCATGGAAGCCGTCGGCTTGCCTAACAAATAACCTTGCACATAGTTGCAGCCCCATTCCTTCAGCTGTAAATATTGCTCATCTTGCTCCACGCCCTTGGCAATAACCTCCAGGCCGAGCTTCCGGGCCATCGATATGATTCCCTCTGCAACATGATGCTCCGCGGTTTGCTTCGCAATATGCTGGGTATAGGAGCCGCATAGCTTCAGTCCGTGAACGGGAAGATGCAGCAAATGTTGAAAGGAAGAACCCTCCCCGCCAAAATCATCTAACACAATTCTAACACCTTCCGCGCGAAGTCGGCTGATTGCAGCCTGAAAGGAGGCTCTATCGCCAAGCAAATTACTCTCCGAGAATTCCAGCTCAATCGCCTGGGGCCGCAGTCCGGCTTCCCGAATAATCGTTAGCAGCGTCTTCGGGAAGGATAGATCCGCAAGCTGAAGATGAGAGATATTGACCGACATTGTCAGATCAAGGAGTCCGTACTTGTTCATGCTTGAAAGCGTATGGCAAGCCTCCCGCAGCACCCATTCTCCCAAGGGAATAATAAGTCCGCAATGCTCGGCAATGGGTATGAATTCATGCGGCGATACTGGCCCAAATTCACTGTGCTGCCAACGCACCAACGCCTCGAAGCCTTTCAGCTTCCCGCTTGCCATCTCGTATATCGGTTGATAACTCAGCTCCAACTGACGATGCAGGAACGCCGTTCTCAGCTCGGCTGTCAGGAAGAGGCGCCGATTCA
Organism: Paenibacillus sp. HB172176; assembly: GCF_011947265.1. GTDB lineage: Bacteria > Bacillota > Bacilli > Paenibacillales > Paenibacillaceae > Pristimantibacillus. The sequence continues at coordinate 299,659 of NZ_JAATHD010000001.1, read as the reverse complement.
TGCTTTTCGTATCCTCGCCGCTATAGAACCTGGCCTTGGCTCCGCCTTCCGACTTCGATTGGAAGAGAGCGAACTCCGCCCGGCACATCAACTGCTCGCTGGTATAACCGTCCTTGGGATACAGACAAACTCCAACGCTGGAGCTAAGGAACAATTCCGCTTCCCCGGCTGCTATCGGCTTCTCCAAGGCGAACTTTATCGCTTCGACGGCATGCCAATTAAGCGCCCCGTCATGTCGGTCCATCATAAGCACGATAAAGGAATTGCCTCCATACCGGAAACACCTGTAGCCGCCTTCCGCTCCCAATTGCTGTCCGAGCAGATGAAGACGACGCTCCACCTCCAACAACGCTTGATTCCCAACTTCCCATCCCCATGTTTCATTCACATAACAGAATTGATCGATATCCGCCAACGCGATTAACAACCGTTTGCCCGCAAGACGCGCCTCCGCAATAGCCAATTCCAATTGGCTGTAAGCCTCCCTCCGCCCGGGCAAATCGATTGGTGCCGTCATATTCAACTCTCCTCCCCGAATCCTCTTCGCAATTTCCGCGGTGTTCGGTGCCGTTCATGGGTTGTCAATTCTTATCACGCCCGCAATTTGGTATATCTATCGTCTCATTGTTCTATTAGGAAAATACCGAAATTGCTTTTAGGAGTCTGTTAGTTAATTTAACCGATACCTTCAGGTATTCGGCAATCATTCGAAGGAGAGGAAAACGCGAAGAAGCACCCTGCAGACGGGGTGCTTCTTCGCGCCGTAATTCCCGAACTCGGCTATTATACGGAGTATTTGTATCCAAACCCCCATACGGTGCGTATCAGCTTGGGCTCCTTCGGATTCTGTTCAATCTTCCTTCGCAAATTCACGATATGTACGTCAATGGCGCGATCCGTAACAATGGAGTCAAAGCCTCTTATCGCATTAATAAGCTCTTCGCGGCTGAACACCTTGCCCGGATTTGACAGGAATAGCTTCATCAACTCATATTCCGAGAAGGTCGTCTCGATCATCCTGCCCCTGACAAGCAGCTGGCGCCTCTCCTTATCGAGAGAAATCAAGCTTTCCGGGAGGGAAGTCTCCGCAGTTGCCGCCGTCTGTAACGCAGTTTCCCCATGAACGGAATGGGAACGCCTGAGCAGCGCCTCCACCCGCGCGGTCATCTCATGCATGCTGAAGGGCTTGCACATATAATCATCTGCCCCTGCTTTGAGCGCATGAACGCGTTCCGACACCTCGGTCTTCATCGACAACACCATAATCGGCACATTCGACGTCAAGCGAATTTCCGTGCAAACCTCGATTCCGTCCATCTCAGGCAATATGAGGTCGAGCAGAATCAGATCAGGCTGAAAGTCGCGGGCAAGCTGCAGCCCGACATCGCCCTGGAAAGCCTGCTTCACGCTGTAGCCTTCTTCCGTCAAGTACATAGACAGCATATTATTCATCATGACGTCATCTTCAATAACTAATACTTTATACATCGGCGTCACCCTTTATAAGATTGAAGATTCACATCCTGTTATTCTCTCTTTAATATACATGACAGACTACCATGTCACAACCAATTGTTAGAAAAATGTTAGAGAATAGTGTCGAATTTGGCTTTTGCCTCCTGTAATCCCGCTAACAATGTGAGCAATTCCCTCTCCAGTTGGAATAATGCCGAATGAAGCTTCTCCTCGTCGGACTCGTCCTCTCTTAGAATGAGATCAGCCTTGGCAGCAGCAGCCGCAAGCCTGTCCGCCGACAGATAGCCCGCGGCTCCTTTCAAGGTATGAAGCATTCTTAGCGCGCTCTTCTGGTCCTTGTGCCTGATCATTAATCGAAGTTGGTTCATGAACAGATCGTAATCAAGCGCGAATTGCTCCATCATATGCCTCAGAATGGGGCGCTTGCCGTTCACCCTCTCGAGCGCGCTCTCCACATCCATGCCGTCAATGTCTATCTTGGCGACGCGCGAGTAGTCGGTTGGCTGCGCCGCAGGAAGCCGCAGCTTCCTCTCGTCATGGATAGCCAGCTTCTTCCCTTGTTCGAGCCAATAGGAAATTTCCCGGCCCAGCTCCTCCTCGTTCAACGGCTTCGTCATGACGGCATTCATGCCAAGCTTCAAATAACGGTCATGATCCTTCTTCAGAATGTTAGCTGTGACCGCCAAAATCGGAATATGATCGTATCTCCTGTCATTGCGAATGATCCTTGCCGCTTCCGTGCCATCCATGACCGGCATGTGAATATCCATTAGAATCAGATCCCAGCTCTGCTGCTCCAGCATCTTAAGCGCCTCCTGGCCGTTCTCCGCCAACCCGGTCTCGCAGCCGTACGCCTTCAGCATTTCGAGCGCAACAAGCTGATTGATCTTATTGTCCTCAGCAAGCAGGATTCTAGGTACGGTCTCCTGCTCCTGGCTTGACCGATCGCCTTCTGCAACAAGGGGCAGCTCCTCGTCGCTGCCAGCAGTCTCCAATTGCGCTTGGGATACGCGAACTTGTCCCTCTTCGTCACAGACGCGTCTGATCGCATCCGAAACGATGCCGAGGAAGCTCTGTCTTGTCGTCGGCTTCGTCAGAATCGAGAATGGATGCAGCAGGGACGGCAGCTTAAGAAGCTCGTCTCTCCCGTAGGTCGTGGTCATGGCAATAATAGGAACCTCCTGTTCCTCCGCAATGCGGCGGAACTCTGCCCAAGTATCAATACCGTACATATCGGGCATCTCCATGTCCATAAGCACCAGCGTCGGTCTTGCTCCTCTTCCGATGCGCTGCAATCTCTCCTCAGCGGAATGCCAGCTCGGGAATTCGATCGTGTCAACGCCGATTGATTCCAGCATGCTTAACCAGTGCTCACGCATCTGTTCATTATCCTCCACCACCCAGACATGACGATTCTTGAAAAGGGGTTCCTCTCTACCCGATTCAAGCTCGCAGATGGCTGCCGGAAACGGGAGGGAGAAGCTGAACGTGCTTCCCTCTCCATGATCGCTGAACACGGCAAGCTGGCCGCCCATCAGCTCCACCAAATTTTTCGAAATGACAAGACCAAGTCCCGTTCCCCCGAATTTGCGGGTCGTCGAGCTGTCCGCTTGCGTGAACGGCTTGAATAAGCTTTCGACCTGCGATTGGGTCATTCCGATTCCAGTGTCTTCGATCTCGAACCCGATTACCTGCCGCAGGGCGGTCGTCTCCAACAAATTCAATCTTAGAATAACAATGCCCTGATCCGTGAACTTAATCGCGTTCATGCATAAATTCAGCAGCACCTGCTCGAGCCTCATGGCATCGCCAAGCAACAGATGAGGCAATTCCTTCGGAACATTAATCATGAATTCGAGCTGCTTCTTCCCCCCGAGAAACACGCTGAGTTGATTGGCTAGCCGATGAAGCAGTTCATGGAGAAGAAACGGCTGCCGCTCCACCTCGATCTTGCCCGCCTCGATTTTGGAGAAATCGAGAATGTCGTTAATAATGTGAAGCAGCGTCTCGGAAGACATATGCATTTTGTCCAGATAGTCCTTCTGAATGGCGGACATCTCCGTCTTCTGCATCAATTGCGTAAGTCCGATTATGCCGTTAAGGGGCGTCCGGACTTCATGGCTCATAAGCGCAAGAAACCTGCTCTTCGCCTTGTTTGCTTCCTCCGCCTCCAGCGTAGTCCGAATTAATTCCTCCTGCACCAGCTTCTGCTGCGTAATATCGCGGGCAATGCAGGAATAGAATATTTCGCTGTCGTCAGGGTCGCGATGGGCGACGACGACAATCGAGACATGCACTTTATCCCCGTTCATCGATAGAAGCTGCGCTCCGCCTTCCCAGAAGCCCAACTCGCTGGCTTGCCTCGCGCCATTGATTAATTGCTCGTATAATTGCGGCTCTACATAATGATCAATGGTGTCCGCCGCTTGCGTGTCGGGCAGCCCCATCATCTCTCTGCCGGCGCGATTCATATAGATAATATTGCCGTGACGGTCGACCGAGGCAATGAGATCCTTCGCCGATTCCACAATATTAAGCAAGCGGTTGCGCGCCTTCTCGACTTGCTTGCGATCGGAGATGTCATGCACCATGCCAACCACGCCCGAGAATCTGCCTCTTCGATCGCGAAGACCGTTGGAGCTGTGCAGCATTGGAATCCGGGCGCCGGTCTTGTGTACGAAGGTCCATTCGCGCTCATAAGAGAAATTCTGTTCTCTGAGCGCTCTGAACACGTCAAGTCCAGGCAGCACCTCCCTGCCGAGCAATGCCGTCAGCCTCTGCGCTTCCTGGGCGATATCCTCCTTGTCCATGAACGTCAGAGGCGTGGCATGGCCGGAGAGTTCCTCCGTCTTGTAGCCAAGCATTTCCTCCGCTGCTTTGTTCAGGTAGGTTACTTGATAATTCTCGTCCAGTACAATGAAGCCGTATTGATTTTGATTAATAATCGCATCCAGACGGTCAAACATCTCCTGCAGATGCTCCATCATGCCATTCACCGAATCGGCAAGCTGGCCAATCTCGTCATTCTGGGATATATCCAGATGATTGGACTCGAAGTCTCCCGCCGCCGCTTGTTCGGTCACCTTCAGGATGGCTTCCAGCCGCTTCACGATTCTCTCGAAATACAAATAGAAGAAGATCGCGATAATGCATTCCGCCGCCGCGATCGGAGTTACAATACGCCAAAGCATCGGCTTCAGCAGGCTCTTCATCTCCGACATCGGCTCCTGCAAGGCGAGCCGCCATGGCGTTCCTTCAATCTTGGAGAAGAAAACCATGACAGAATCTCCTCCTGTCCGGATCTCGACATTCCCTCTGCCTCCGTCCAGCAAATCATCCGCTGCGTATTGGAGAACGGAGTCAGCGTACAAAGCGTTCACGGCCTTGCCGCTTGAAGCGCTGTCGATGACCGCGTCGTTCAGAATCATTCCATCGTCGGTATATAGCCGCTGCATCGAAGCCTCCTCATCCATTTGATACAGCTTCTGGAAGGCTTCGAACGGGAAGGATACGTAGATAACCCCCTCGATGCTTGAATCTTCGTTGTATACGGGGGCGGCCACGAATATCTGATATTCGGAGCTAAAGGCGGGAGAATATGGATTGGATACCGTTACCTTCCCTCCGAAAGCGGACAAGTAGAACGGCTCCATCCCCATATCCACGGACGACCCGTCGCTCCGAATCGCGAGCCCGTCGTCGTTAATGAATCCGATTGCTTGATAGGTGAAGTCGCTGCGAACCAGCTCGCTCTGAAAATAAGCGAGGCGCTCCTTGGATGAGCCGGAACGTATGATGCTGGTCCGGCTCATCACGAGCACCTCGGCCTTGCGAATATCCATCCAGGAAGACAAGCTGCGAGCCATATTATCCTGTCTGCTGCCGATCCTCTCCGTCTCCGACTGCAGCATCGCCTTCTTCACAGCCGAGTAGTTGCCTACTCCGGCAAGAAGCAAGGGAAACAGCGAAATTAACACTATGAGAATTAATCCTTTCGTCCGAAGCGACATTCTCTTCAACCGCTATTCCTCCTCTGCCTGTTAAGTATTCCTTATCCCTGCAACCTATAGCTCCAGTCTTGACTGCTGATTCGACTTCACCGTGTCCAGAAAGAATGTCTCCTGCTCTTGAACGAGCCTTCCCCATGCGCTCATGCACCGGGGATCGAAGTGGCTTCCGCTTTCCTTAAGCAGAATATTCATTGCTTCTTCGTGACTCATCGCCTTCCGGTAGGAGCGCGAGGATGTCAACGCATCGTACACATCGGCAATTGCCGTTATTCGAGCCACCAACGGAATATTCTCTCCCGCAAGCCTGTCCGGATACCCGCTGCCGTTCCACTTCTCGTGATGGGACCGAATGACTGAGAGCTCCTCCAGCATGAAGCCGAGTCTCTTGCAAAGCTCATAGCCCGTAAGGGGATGCTGTTCGATAATCAATCGCTCCTCGGCACTCAGCTTTCCCGGCTTGTTCAGAATTCCGTCGGGAATATTGAGCTTGCCGATATCATGCAAGAGTCCCCCATGGGCGATCGCTTTGAGCTGAGAATCGGGAAGCCCCAGCTCCTCCGCCAGCTTAAGAGCATAGAGCGCCACGCGGTAATTATGTCCGGCCGTGTAGGCGTCCTTCTCCTCCGTGGCTACTACGAGCTCTCTGACGCTGGGCGATATGTAGGTATGTATGAGATCCTGCGGAGTGGATTTGAACAGGAGCTTGATCGATAGAGACAACGAGCCTTTGTTGAGATGCTCATGCGCGATGCCTCCGATGATACTGATGACGGAAGCGAGCAGCAGAATATGATAAAGCCACCAGCTTAGCCTCCAATGCTGTCCAGTCACCATGATGATTTGGGCGACGAACATCCAGCCCGTACTGTAGACGATGGCAAGCTGCAGCGGAAACCGGGAACGAAGATAGATCTGCATATTTCTCATGATCGTCCATGAATTAAGCAACAGAATGCAGCAGGTTGTCACCCGCTTGCTCGTTTCGCCCTTGATCGGCAGCATATGGACAAAGTCCTGATTATTCCACATCGCTATGCCGAGCGCAAGAAGAAGGAGGCACCATAGGGGAAGCAGCCACCTCTGGCTTGAGGTAAGCCGTCTCACGACAGCGCGATCTCCGGACATCGAGCATAGCCATAGCCAGAACGCTGCCAGCAGAACGCTTAGTTGGGCTGCATAAGCGGACATGTCGGAATGATGCAGCAGAAATCCGGGCGTAGACAAGCCATGCAGCATGAATATAGCGGCCAGCGACACATACGCGAGTGACAGAAACGTCACCTTGATATTGCGCACGCGCACCGCGACGACGCCAATGAGCAAGGAAAGGGCGAGCGCGAGCGCCGAGACAAGGCTCACAATGAAGAAATGGCCATGAGGAGCTTGATACATAACGTCGTAAGGAGTCAATTGAATGCCGATGTAGCCAATAACCGGGATAGCCATGCTGATGAAAAAGCACGCAAGCGTCTTGTTTCGTCCCATCAAGAATAATCCTCCCACCGCCGATTGAATGAATGCATCCGTTCCTGCATAATTATCGATTTTTAGCGACAAACTGATTATTACGCTCTTTTTTTTTCTTAATTATACCAATACGCCGAATCGGATTCGACAACGAATATGATCCTTTTTAATTTTAGATTAATGTTTTTTGTCGGATCATTTGATATAGTAGTTGAAGAATTGCAAATTGAAGGGAGTTTACCGCATGAATAACAAAGAATCGCAGTGGGATCCGAAGGACAGAGATGCTGCGAAAGAAGATCATTACACCTATGAAGATACAGAGTCTGACAACATGCTTTCGGAGGAGGATGCGCGCGTCGCATCGGGAGCCAATGACGACGATCCAGCGGTAGAGGATGCTCCAGAGGTGCCGGCTATTCTCGCAACCGAATCCTCGACTCCCTCAGGTCCCGTTGGCCCCGTTGGCCCTGTTGGCCCTGTAAGTAAGAAAAACTCGGCTGGCTGGATCATTCTATCGGCCATTCTGGCGATTGCGCTCGTGATTGTGCTCATCAAACCGCCTTTCGGGGATAGGAATGAAAGTAATGAATCTGTTGCCACGGTCAACGGAACGACAATTACGAAGGACAAGCTGTACAATATACTGGTTGACGCCAATGGCAAGGCCGCTCTTGACAATCTGATTACCGAAGAATTGGTTCAGCAAGAAGCGGATGCCGCCAGCATCAAGATTACGGATGACGATGTGACGGACGAGGTTGACGCCATCAAACTGAACTTCCCTACGGAAGATGATTTCGAAACGGCGCTGACGCAGAACGGCTACACGATCGATTCCCTTCGCGAAAACCTGCGCCTGAGTGCGATGATTCGCAAGGTTCTTGAGCCGCAAACGAATGTGACGGACGAAGACGTTCAGCAATATTACGACGATAACAAAGCAAACTTCAGCACGCCTGCGCAGGTTCGCGCTTCCCATATTCTTGTGGCGACGAAGGAAGAAGCGGATGCGATTGAAGCGGATCTGAAGGCAGGCACGGAGTTTGGAGAAATTGCCAAAGAAAAATCGACAGACACAGGTTCCGCAGCAAACGGCGGAGATCTCGGCTTCTTCGGGCATGACGACATGGTTCCCGAATTCGCTGACGCTGCTTTCGCTCTGAAGGTCGGCGAAACAAGCGAACCGGTGAAATCAGACTATGGCTACCATATTATTATGAAGACCGACGAGAAAGCCGCCGTCGAGCCTACCTTCGAAGAAAAGAAGGATGCGATCAAGGTATTGCTTGTGGGCAATGCTGCTCGCGACTTGTCAACCGACTGGCTGCAAGGTCTGAAGGATAAAGCGAAGATTACGAACAAGCTGACGGATGAAGAGGATGATGCCGACAACAACGCGGACGCGAATGACGGCGCTAGCAACAGCACGAATACCGATGCCGGGGCAAGCGATGCTTCGGCCGAATAAACACTTTTTCACAAAAGGGGCTGGTTGCCGACCGCTGATGCAGCGGATTCGGCAGCCGGTCCTTTCGAGCGATCAGGAGGAATAGAGAATGAGTCAATATGAAGTCAGAAGCTATCATGATACATACACCATATATGAATTGACGGAGAAGGAAACCGACTCCCGCGTCCTCGTCTGTCCGGAGCGAGGCGGCATTGTAACCGGCTGTCAGCTCAAGGGAGAGGAGCTATTCTATCTGGACAAGGCGACCTTCGAAGACAAGTCCGCGAACATTCGAGGAGGCAATCCAATTCTCTTCCCGATCTGCGGTCAATTGGAGAACAAAACCTACGAATGGAAGGGGCACACTTACGAGCTGGCCAATCATGGCGTAGCGAGAAACGCGGAATGGGCGGTAATCGGAACTGATGATACAGACGGCGCATCGCTAACGCTGCGAGTGAAGAGCAGTGCGGCGACGCTCGCGGCTTATCCCTTCGTATTCGAGCTGGAATTCACCTATCTTCTCGTAAACGGCGAGCTGCACACCAAGCAAATATACCGGAATAACGGCGAGACCAGATCCATGCCGTTCTATGCGGGCTTCCATCCCTATTTTGCAATCGAAGGAAGCAAGAATATCGCTTACGAGACAGATGCAACGCGTTATGTCGATTATAACGATAATGAAGAGAAGCCCTACGAAGGCAGCCTGGATATGGAAAATCTCGTGGAATCCGTATGCTTGCTCGATGCAAGCCGGCCCGGAATTTCTTTCAAGATTCGAGAGGGCGTGAATGTTCGACTATCCTATGATGCCGCTATCTTCAAATATGTCGTGATCTGGTCGGTGAAGAACAAGCCGTTCATCTGCGTAGAACCTTGGATGGCTAAGAACGGCGAGCTTAATCGTCAAGAGGAGCTTGTATTGCTGGAGCCGGGCGAAGAGCTGCTTGCGAACTTCGTTATCAGCTGCGAGGTGTAGAGCGCGAACAAGACCAGGGATAGAGAAGAGAGGGCTCAGTAGCCCTCTCCCCGTCCTCCTGTCGCTATGGCGACGCTCGCGCTGGCGCCGATGCGCGTTGCTCCCGCTTCCAACATACGCCTTGCCGTCTCCAGATCGCGCACGCCTCCCGAAGCTTTCACCCCAAGCTCCGGCCCTACTGCCCGGCGCATCAATGCGATATCCGCTTCGGTGGCTCCGCCATTGCCGAAGCCGGTTGATGTCTTCACGAAATCCGCTCCCGCCTCAACGGCAAGCTTGCAAGCTTCAAGCTTCTCTCCCTCGTCTAGAAGACCCGTCTCCAGTATGACCTTCAGGATTGCTTTGCCCTTACATGCCTCGGCAACGCCTGCTATATCCTGTAACGCGCCTTGCGCATCTCCTGATTTCAACAGACCGACATTGAGCACCATATCGACCTCCGTCGCGCCATTCTCTATCGCTTCGCTCGCCTCGAAGGCTTTCGAAGCCGTGGTCGCGGCTCCTAGCGGGAAGCCGACTACCGTTGTCACGCCAACGCCCGAGCCCCTCAATTGCTCCGACGCGAGCGCCACCCATCCGCCATTGACGCATACGGTTGCGAAACCGTGCTCTCTCGCTTCCTCGCATATCCTGATAATATCATCTCTTGTCGCGTCCGCCTTCAGCATAGTATGATCGATAAACCCCGCGATGTCCGAATGCGGCAAGCTTGTCTCGTTGTCCAATTCGCCTTCCTCCTCCTTATTCTATGGAGCTAATTATACGGACATTTCTGCGAAACAACAACGATTGCCCGGGAAAGAGCCTGGTCGCGTGCCTATCCTTTTGCCGATTCAAGCCCGGCCTTGTTATGTGGTAAAATAAGCCTGACATCAATTCAAGCAAGCATGATGCGGAAGCGAGGCTCCACATGATAAAAAAGACCAATAGCGCAGCTGCCAGCCAATATAACCCGCGCAAATTATATGCCGCTTTTCTAAGAACGCTGCTTCGCAACTATTTGTTCGGCTCGATGGTTGCCGTGCTTGGCTTTGGCGGCATTATTATATTCAACACTTTAAACATTCCTATGGACGAGCTCCTGCTGCTTATTCTTGTTCTGTTCACTGCGCTGCTCTTCATGTTGGCGTCTGAGCTCTTTGTATTCTTTCGCCATTTGAGACCCATTGCGAATATCCTTCTGGAGGAGGAGCCCTCGCAAGAGCAGCTCGAGGAAGCTTATATTCGCACCCATCGCTTTCCATTGCTTGCCGTTCAGCGTACCTTCGGACCGCATTTTCTCGGCATGTCCATTCCTGGCGTCTTGTTCTGCGTGCTTCTGATCTATAATGGACTTATCTCCATTCCTTATCACTATCTGCTTGTCGCGGGAGCGGGAGCTCTCATGGTGGCAAGCATGCATGCCATGATTGAATTCTTCCTCACGACTACGGCAATCCGGCCAATCGCCACCTATATTCAGAAGAAGCATGCATCGTTATACGGCAGAGATCTGTCGCTCGGAGGCAAGGTGCTCGTATCGATCCGAACCAAATTCCTGCTTGGCGCCTTCCTGATCGGAACATTACCGCTGATGCTGTTCACGCTCGCCTCGCAGCTCCGTTATGACGGCCTGCCAAGCGACAGCACGGGAGATTACTGGCAATGGGCCGGCATTATTCTCGTGATCGGAATGGCCTTCTCCTTGCTGGGCGCTACTTTGCTCGCGCGCAATATTCAGGATCCGATTCAGACGATTCAGCACGCGATGAGCAGTGTGCAGGAGGGCAAGCTGGATACGCGCGCCGACGATGTATATTCGGACGAATTCTCGAAGCTGGTGGCTGGCTTCAATCATATGGTAGGCGGACTCAAAGAAAGGGAAAGCCGCAACAATCAACTGCTTCAGAGTTATTTCATCACGCTGGCAGCGGCGCTCGACGCGCGCGATGCCTATACGGCCGGTCATTCCGAGCGCGTGGCGGAATATTCGGTTCAAATTGCCGCAGCTGCGGCATGGCCGAAGGAGCGTATTGAGCTGATTCGCAAATCGGCGCTGCTCCATGATATCGGTAAGATTGGCGTGAGGGATGCGGTGCTGCTGAAGGACGGCAGGCTGACGGAAGAGGAATTCGATCAAATCAGGCAGCATCCGGTTCTGGGGGAAAATATATTGAAGCAGATCGAACCAAGCGACGCAATGGCCGATCTGCTTCCCGGGGTTCGCTCGCATCATGAGCGTTATGACGGCAAGGGCTACCCGGACGGCATAGCCGGCGGGAGTATTCCGCTGCTTGGCCGTGTCATCGCGATAGCTGATGCCTTCGATGCGATGACATCCGACCGTCCATACCGCAAAGGAATGACGGTCGAGCGCGCCTTGTCCATCCTCGAAGAGGGCAGAGGTACGCAGTGGGATCCGGAATTGACCGACTTGTTCCTGACCAAGATGCGGGACAAGCAAGGTTTGACCAACTGGAACGAGCTGCAATCGGGAACATAAGTTATGCGCGTCCGAACTGCGCCTCATGGAGCCGGCTGTAGATGCCTCCCGATCCGACAAGCTCCTCATGTCTGCCCTGCTCGCTGATGCCATTCTCCGTCACGACAATAATGCGGTCCGCATTCTTGATCGTGGCGAGGCGATGCGCGATAACTAATGTTGTGCGTCCAACCGAAAGCTCCGCAAGCGATTGTTGAATCGCAGCTTCCGTCTCCGTATCGAGCGCCGAGGTCGCTTCATCCAGAATAAGAATCGGAGGATTCTTGAGGAACATTCTAGCAATCGCCAATCTCTGCTTCTGACCTCCGGACAGCTTCACGCCTCGCTCCCCGACAATCGTATCGAGTCCATCGGGCAAAGACGCGATGAAGGTGTCGAGCCTCGCTCTTCTCGCCGCTTCCATAATCTCTGCATCGCCCGAGCCCAGCTTTCCGTATTGAATATTCTCTCTAATTGTTCCCGCGAACAGGAACACATCCTGCTGCACGATCCCGATATTGCGGCGCAGCGATTCGAGCTGAAGCTCTCTGGTGTCATGCCCGTCCACCGAAATGCTTCCGCCTTCCAGCTCGTAGAAGCGCGGCAGCAAGGAGCAGATCGTGGTCTTGCCTGCGCCCGAAGGCCCCACGAATGCGACGGTCTCGCCCGCACGAATGCTTAGATTAATGTTGCTAAGCACCTTCGCGTTCCCCTCATAGCCGAACGTAACATTACGGTATTCGATGTCGCCCCGGAGCGTTTCGACAGCGATGGCGCCGGGTCTATCCGCAATATCCGGCGCCGTATCCATCAGCTGAACATAGCGCTTGAAGCCAGCGATGCCCTTCGGGTAGCTTTCGATAACGGCATTGATCTTCTCGATCGGCTTGAAGAAGATGTTCGTCAGCAGCACGAACGTGATGAAATCACCGTAAGGCATCCCCTTCTGCAGAACGTAATACGCACCGGCGATGAGCACGAACAGGGATACGATCCGCATCAGCATGTAGGAGATGGAGGCGTTCATTCCGATGATTTTGTAGGAAATCAGCTTCGCCTCGCGAAACCGCAAATTGTTGATGTTGAACAGCTTGCCTTCGTGACGCTCGTTCGCGAACGCCTGGACGACGCGAATGCCGCCAACGGTATCCTCCACGCGCGCGTTGAAATCCGCCATGTCGGTGAACAGCCGATGCGTCGCCTTGGTCATCTTCTTGTTGAACAGCAACACGAGATAAATAATGATCGGCACGATAATGAAGGTCATAATCGCTAGCTCGGGGTTAATGTAGAGCATGATGCCGAACGCCCCAGCCAGGGTCATGGCCGCAACGAACATATCCTCCGGTCCGTGATGCGCCACCTCGCCGATCTCGAACAGATCATTCGTCAAGCGCGATAAGAGATGGCCGGTCTTGTTGTTGTCGAAGAAGCGGAAGCTCAGCTTCTGCACATGAGCGAACAAAGCGCGGCGCATATCCGTCTCGATATTGATGCCAAGGCGATGTCCCCAGTAGGTGACAATATAGGATAAGAGGGTGTTAACGGCATAGATGAGCAGCAGAACGGCGCATGCGGATACAATCAGCCCCCAGTTCTTGTCCGGCAGCAGCGTATTCACGACATAACCAACCGCAAGCGGGAAGCCGAGCTCCAGTATCGCCAGCAGCACTGCGCATCCGAAATCCAGGAAAAACAGCTTCTTGTAAGGCTTATAATAGGCAAAAAATCGACGCAGCATGATAATCTCCTTCTAGTTGAGAATAGTTTTCATTTAAAAGCATACCCATTCCCTTCTATGCTGTCAACGGGTTTTGCCATCAAAGGCGGTGCGCGGCGGATTATCGAGGCTTGACAGTGCGGGTATTTGTCTTAGATGGACTCCAATTCGACAGCGGCTTGTTTGCCGCTAAGCTGAATGCCGGTCCGCTTCTTGCCTGCGCTCGCAAGGTCCTTCAGCATGCGCTCCAGCAGACTCTTAGCCTTCGGACCTTCCTTGCCTTGCAGCTTCACGACAAGCAGCACGACATTGCCTGCTTCCAGCAGCTTCGAGGCTTGTCTCAGCTTCGTATCATAATCATGATCTTCAATCGCTGCGGTCAATCTGATCTCTTTCACTTTGCCAGAGGCGTCCCGCCGCTTCACTTCTTTCTTCGCGAGTTCCTTCTCCCTTGCGGCACCTCCTCGAGGAACCAATCTACATGGCGGCGGACTGCTCATCAGCGAGTCGCAGACTAAATCCGCCTTCTGCGCCTTCGCCATCGCGAGCGCATCGGCTCGCGATACGACGCCGAGCATCTCGCCGTTCAGTCCCGTCAGCTCAACCTCGGAGGATTTTATTTGCTCGTTCATGATTTGTTTGTTGGATGCCATTCGCTTGTCATTCCCCTTTTCAGTCGTCGCTCTGCTACTCCTTCATTATAGGTTGACCGGGCTTGGATTGCGAGCTTCAACGCTTATGCTTGCTTCGCCGGATTGTTGATCTGTCGGGCGCCTGCACGAATCCGGATCTGCCGCTTCATGCCTGTACGACTCCGATGGCGCTCTCCCTCGCAGACTGTCTTCACGCAATCGCAAAAATTTCTGCCCGCGCCAACGGAAGAACGAGAGAGCTCCTCTAACGTATTCGTCCACAATCATGCAGGCGTAGATGCCGATTAATCCCCATCCGGCGCTTACTCCGAGCAGATAGGATAGTCCCGTTGCAATGATGGACATAGAGGCCATCGCAATCCACATCGTATACCTGGTGTCGCCAACTGCGTTAAGCGCGTTGGAGAGGCCCATGTTGATCATTTTGGCAGGCTGCAGCAGCAAATTCAGACCAAGCAGCGATACGCCAAGCGCGATAATGTCCTTATCCTTCGTGAACAGGCCTAGCAATTGGCTGCCGAAGAGATAGATCAGGAACGCATTGACAATAACGACGGCCAGCCCGATCCATATCGCTCGAAAGGCCGTTCTGTACGCTTCTCTCGTAAGCCCTGCCCCGAATAGATGCGCAACCTGGATTTGCAGCGCAAGCGCAAAGGAATAGCCAAGCAGAAAGCAAAACGATTCCAACGTGTTCATATACGTTCTGGCCGCCAGTTCCTCCGCTCCGATAATTGCAATGAAGGAGAAGATCGCAAGCTGGGAGAATACCCAACAGGACATATTCACACCGAGCGGCCAGCCGATCCGTATGATTTCACCGAACAGCTTTCTCTCGAATATTTTCAAATCGCGTATGCGTATCTTGCGTTCGAAGGCATGCAGAAACATGTAGAAGAGAACGATAACGGCAAGCAGCCTCACCATAACCGTCGATACGGATACGCCGAGCAAACCCCACTTCGGAAACCCGAACGCGCCGAAAATAAAAGCATAGTTCAATGCAATATGAACGATATTCATACCGATGGCAATATACATGGGTCCCTTCGTATTGCCGGTATTCCGAATGGAGGTGCTGAGCGCGGCCATTAATGCAATTAGGACCATTCCTCCGCCGACAAAGGAAATATAGGTATGGGCAAGCGGCAGCAGCTTCTCGGGAAGCTGCAACGAGGACGCGATTTCGTTCGGGAAAATAATCAACCCGATGCTGATCAATAGACCGACAATGAAGCTGACGGAGACGGCCATGATGCCGAGCGTCCGAGCATCCTCCTGCTTGCGGGCGCCAATGCGCTGGGCGATCAGAATGCCCGCTCCGCTCGACACAGTCACGAACAATGTCGTTAACGCATTGAATAATTGATTCGAAAATCCGACAACCGCCACTGCGTCATCCGAAATACGGCTGACCATCAGCGTATCCGCGGCTCCAAGAAGGAACTGCAAAAAAACCTCTATGAAGATTGGCCACGCAAGCGCCCATAATGTGAATTTTCGTGAAGCCGAGGATGACATCATCCATTCCTCCCCCTATTAGCCAAAGTGCTTGCTTCCATTCTCATGCGATTCGAACGCCTCTGCCAAGGCTAATTGTTACGACGCTCTACGGCGATTAATCAGTCTGGCGAGCACAAAGCAAGTTCCTTGTTCCTTCCTGCATTATAGATGGTATACTGAAAGAAAGGGTTCATTTTTTCAACTCAAACTTTCAAAATTCCAACCTCTGCCGCAGGAGTGATAAGATGAATATTTTGAATCTTACCGTTCCGCCGCTGCCGCATTTTATCATTGGCGGAACCAACATTATGCCCCCTGGGCGCAAGCACCCGGCTCGCCGGGATATTGGAGCTTTCGATTTGATCATCGTGACGAAGGGCTGCTTGTACATCGGGGAGGAGGATCGGCATTATGAGGTCATGCCCGGCTGCATGCTCATTCTAAGGCCTGACCTCGAGCATTATGCCACTCGCGCATGTGAAGAGGAAACGTTCTATTACTGGATTCATTTTCAGTCAATGGGGAGTTGGAGTATGCCTGAATTCGGATTGCCGGACGTGGCAGGAATGCAGGATATGGTGGAGCCGATACCGATCTCCGAGCAGTTCGCCGTACGCAGCTTCGTGAAACGGCTGCCGCAGTTCGCGAAGCTGTCAAAGCTTGGTCAACTGGAGGATATGCTCGAGACACTTACCGAAATGAGTAATAACGACCACATTCCGGGCGTTCGTTGGAAGCAGCAGCTTCTGTTTCAAGAAGTTGTGCAGCATCTGTCCGCCTCAGTGGAGGCGCGACCTCCAACTCCTGCGGGAGTATGCGCGGAGAAGGCGGCATCTTACTTGCGCAAGCACTACAAGGAGGATATAACCGCTCAGAAGCTTGGGGAAACGATTAACTTTCATCCGGTCTATATTGCCCGCTGCATGAAGCGTGAATTCGGTTGCTCGCCCGTCGATTATTTGATGCGGATTCGCATTGAACAGGCGAAGCTGCTGCTCCTGCAGACGGATCTGACGATTATGCGCATCGCCGAAGAGGTCGGCTTCAACCGCGCCTCGTATTTCGCCTCATGCTTCGCAAAGCACGAGGGCCTTTCTCCCCGCGCTTACCGTCAGCGGTTCTTGGTAGTGTAGGAAGAGAGCGCTGCGGTACGCGATGCGAGGATGCGGAGCGCTGATTTCCTGCGCTGCTGCTCGCTTCGCCGCTCGGGACAGCGCTCCAGCACTTTCTTAATGTGCATTTTAATTTTGCTTTAGTTGCTTTACTTTTTCCTTGTGAACGATGTAATAGTGCACGCGCCTTCTATCCCTCTGCACAGGCAAAACCCATTCCTTTTCTTTCAAGGACTTAATTGCACGACCGCATACATATCTCCCTTTACCCAACCATCCCATTACATTGCTTAATTTGAAAGGTTCTCCAAGTAACCAAGCTTGGTTTAACAACACTCTTTCATATGCTGATAATTTCAATTCCTCACCTAACTGATTATACCTGCCCAAAATCTCGTAAACGGATGAACGGCACAGCTCTGGTTTCTTGTCAAGCTCATCCCAGCTAAACGGAATGTAGCGCAAATCCTGAGCTGCCAAAGCCCGTATTCTCTTACGTTCAAAGCTGAATCTGTCTCGTGATTTCACCTGCATGCACAAGATAACCTTCACTTTCAAAAACTAGTCCTAACGGCTCATAAAATGCATCCACATACCCTTTAATACCCGATCCAAATACTATCTCATACTCCAAAACAAATCCCTGAAATGTTTGGAACACCGGCCAAAGCACCTTTTCAAACATTTTTCTTTCTCCAGTCATTTCTCTATTCAGCAGCTCTGCTCTTTGTCCGCTTGCTTGTTGATTCTGGGCGTTTAGAAACTTCTCAAACTCTTCTTCAAATGACATCTTGTACCCCTCCATCAAAGATAGAATGTACTCCATCAACAAAATGAAAATACAAAAAAACGCCGTATCTCTCTTAGAAGAGATAACGACGTGTGCTTCACGCGAGTTAGTATCGAAAAAGTATAACATGCTGCAGCATAAGAATGCCAGCATTCGAGCTCGTGCACAAATACTATACTTAAATATCACGCATTCTGCAAGAATTATTTTCCGCGCTGCACCCCACATCGCAGATCCGGTGCAACGCTCCAGCGCTGCAGCCATCTACAGCATCATCCTGGCGGTGTTAGTACAGACGCTCCAGCTTCACGGCGCACACCTTGAAGCCCGGCATGCGGCAGGTGGGATCGAGCTGTTCGCTTGTGAGCTTGTTCACGTTCTGCACATCTCCCCAATGCATGGGAACGAACACCGTGTCCTGCCGAATCTTCACGGAATAATGGCAGCGCAGCACGACCGTTCCCCGGCGGGAGGTCACCGAGACCAGGGAGCCTTCCGCTATCCCGTACTTCCTCGCGACAGACGGATGAACCTCGATGAACGACTCGATCTCCCGAGCCGCCAGCGACGGACTCTTCCTCGTCTGTACCCCGGTCAAATAATGCGACAGCACCCTTCCCGTCGTCAGATACAGCGGATATTCCCCATCGACGCGCTCCTTCGGATAATGATTGTCCACTGGGACCAGCTCCGCCCTGCCGTCGTCATGCGCAAAGCTCGCCGCAAACAGCCGCTGCTCGCCCGGCTGGTCAACGGACGGACAAGGCCAGTAGACGCCTTCCTCGCGCCGAAGCCGATCATACGTGATGCCGTAATAATCGGCAAGGCCGCCTTTGCTAGCCAGGCGAAGCTCTTCGAAGATCGCCTCGGACGACTCGAAGGAAAACCATCGCCCTCGTCCAAGCTCCTCCGCGATGTCGCAAAGCACCTGCCAGTCATGTTTGCATTCTCCAAGCGGCGCCTTATTCGCCTCGCGCAGCAGAACGCGGCCTTCCAGGTTTGTCGTGGTCCCTTCATTCTCCAGATAAGCGGTAACGGGGAGCAGCAAATCCGCCATGCGTCCCGTCTCCGAGATGAACATATCCGCGACAACGAGAAAGTCGAGCTTCTCCAGCCCTTCCTGCACAAAATTCGCGTTCGGGTTGGACACGACCGGATTCGAGCCCATCAGGATCAAGGCTCTAATCTCCCGCTCATGAACCTTCTCCATCATCTCATAGGCGGACACCCCCTTGCCCGGAAGCTCCTCCGGATCGATGCCCCACACGCTTGCCACATAGCTTCGATGCTCCGGGTTATCGATCATGCGATAGCCGGGAAGCTGATCTGCCTTCTGCCCATGCTCTCTGCCGCCCTGTCCATTCGCCTGTCCGGTTACAGCGCCATAGCCGCAGCCCGGCTTGCCGAGCTTGCCGGTCACAAGCAGCAGGTTCAGCAGATTGCGCACCGACATATAACCGTCCGTATGCTGCTCTACGCCCCGAGCCGTGAAAATCATCCCCGTCGGCGCCGCGCCGAACGCTTCTCCCGCTTTGCGAATGAGCTCTTCCTCGATGCCCGTCATCTCGGCCAGCTCGGCCATGTCGAGCGATTCCACATGCTTCCGCACATCCCCAACGCCCTTCGTGCGCGAAGCAAGGAAGCCCTCATCGACATAACCCTTCTCCAGCACGGCTTTGAGCAATCCGTTCGCTAGCGCTGCGTCCATGCCCGGCCTCACCTTCAGATGAAGATCGGCAAGCTCGGCTGTAGCCGTCACGCGCGGATCAATAACAATAAGAAAGGCCCCGTTCTCTTTCGCTCTAGTGAAGTAAGGCATGAGCGTCGGCTGGCATTCCGCAATATTCGTTCCGGAGAGAATGATGCATTTCGCAAGCGAAATGTCGGACAACGGATTCGTGAGGCCTCGGTCAATCCCGAACGCTTTGTTCCCCGCAGATGCCGCTGCCGACATGCAGAAGCGACCGTTGTAATCGATATATTTCGACTGAAGACCTACTCTCGCGAACTTCCCTAACAGATAAGCCGATTCATTCGTCAGAGATCCGCCGCCGTACACGCCGACGCTGTCGCGTCCATAGCTCTCCTGCAGCTCTCTGAGCTTCATGCCGATCATGCTGCAGGCTTCCTCCCACGAAATTCGGACAAATTCGCCATCTCTCTTCGCCATCGGATATTGCAAACGCTCCTCCGTCAACGCATGCTGATAGGCGTTCATGCCCTTCACGCAGAGACGTCCTTCCGAAGCCGCGTTCGGCACCCCCACAATCGTATAGCTCGGCTTCGCGCCATCCTTCCATTCCTGTATGACCTGCATTTTGCACTGCACGCTGCAGAACGGACATTGCGTGTTCATGACAAAGGGAGAGCGCGAACCCTCCGACCGCTTCTCAATTACATGATTCATGCGTAATCGCCTCCTGCTGCCGTTTCTCCGATCAACTGCTCGTTATGCGCGTCAAAAACATCCGTTTCCTTGGCTTGAGCGCAATTGTTGCCCGGCCCGTCGAATGCGGCTGAACGGCTCCTCAGCTCGGCAAGCAGAAGCTGGCGGCTCGTCACATCGAAGATGCGCTCTCGTACAGCGACCATGCCCAGCTTATCAAGCCATTCCGCCGCGCTTTGACCGTAATCCGCTGTCATCCGGTACCACTCAAGCAGCGCGAGCGACATTTCCATCGCCAAAGCGTCATTCAGCTCAGTCGCCAGCAGCATCGCTTGCTTCACTTCGCCGAACACGCTGTTCCCCGCCATTCGGCGACCGTCGGAGCCGCCAAGATAGAGCTCCCAGCCGCTTGGCGCTCCAACGAGGCCAAGCGCCTTTGTCAACGTCCCTGCCTGATGCAGCGGACTCGACGATACGCCTAGAGATAGCGGCGAAGGGAAGGCCAGGCCTTCGAGCTCCCTCTCCAATCCAATCCCCATTTCCACCGAATCTCGGATCGCATGGGGCTCGAAATTTTTCCCGCCGCAGGTCACGACTGCTGCTCTATAATAGGCGGCCGTCTGCCCAAACGAATCGAACGAAATCGGTTCGGCGCTGCGATTGAAGCCGCTGCCGAAGCTATGGCTGTCAAGGCCGCCACCGCCCTCCAGAGCATTCGCTACCGCACCTACACGATGCTCTTCAATGCCAAGGAGCTCCAGACGAGCATCCGCGGAAAGCTTCGCCATCGGTATCTCGAATCGCTCCATCGCATCGGCAGCCATTCTAAGCTGTTCTGCCGTGATGACGCCTGCATGCGTCGCCGGCATGACCGCATACCTGTCTTGGCGGAGCATTCTCACGGAGCTGCGCTTCGCGTTGTCGCCGCTCACTTCCGACCTGGCGCCGCTTCCCTGCCGCGAATATCTGTCCGCATAATAACGCATTGCCGGACGGCATATGCCGCAGCCTTCTTCATTCGACCAGCCCAGCTCGAGTAGGATACGCTCTATCGGAAGGCGTCGCCATGCCGTATCGTTCGCCCGCAAGCCAAGCTCGTGAAGAGCTTCCTTCGCTTCCTCATGCCCCATCTCCGTGCAGCCGCAAATCGGTTCTTCCTTCGCCTTGGCGCCGGATCCGTTCTCCAATGCATATGTCAGAATAGCTTCCATCAGCGGTTTACAGCCTCCGCAGGAGCTGGAAGCTCGCGTGCAATCCCGAACCTCCTGAGAGGTTTTCAACCCTTGCTCGCAAACAGCAGCTACGATTGCGCCTTTCGATACCCCGTTGCAGGAGCACACCGTCTCATGCTCCGGCATGGCGGCAATGGCCTCGGCTTCCATGCCGCTGCCGCCGGCTCCAGCAGCATCCTGCTCCAGCACGGATACATTCGCTCCCTGCTTAATATAGCCGAGAAGCTTGCTGCCCTCGCCGCTGTCTCCGAACAGCACCGCGCCCACTATGCGATTGCCCTGCACGTTTATCTTCTTGTATGTTCGCTTTATTCCATCATAGACTTTCAGAGATACCGTATTGCTCGTATCTTTGATCTCTCCCGCAGAGAACACTTCAAGACCCGAAACCTTGAGCTGCGAATAGAGAGTTGAGCCCTGATATCCCTCGGTCTCCACGTCGCAGACAACCTTCGCGAGCACTTTGCCTTGCTCATAGAGCGGCGCGACAAGACCGTATGCCATGCCCCGATGCTCGGCGCATTCGCCAACCGCGTAGACATCCGGGACGCTTGTCTCCATTCGATCGTTGACCACAATAGCGCGATTGACCTCAATGCCGCTGTCTGCCGCCAATCGCATATTCGGCCGGATGCCTACCGCGAATACGACCAGATCGGCGGGTTCCCTCGATCCGTCCGTGAATTGCAGCCCTTCAACGCGCTTTCTGCCAAGAATGCGTTCCGTCGACTTGCCTAGCAGAAATTGCATGCCTTGCTTCTCCAGTTCTTCCCGCATAAGCTCCGCTGCCGTCTGATCCAGCTGGCGCTCCATCAAGTAAGCGTTAAGATGCACAACCGACACTTGCATCCCCAGATTAAGCAATCCGCGCGCCGCTTCCAAGCCCAGCAGCCCTCCTCCGATGACAACGGCTTTATTATGCGTTTTCGCCGTCTCCATCATCGTCTCGCAATCCTTGATGTCCCGGAAGGCTGTCACCCCTTGCTTGTCTGCGCCGGGCAGCGGAAGCATGAACGGATTAGATCCCGTTGCCAATATCAGCTTGTCATATGAAATCTTCCGACCTGCTTCTGTCGTCACTGAACGCTTCGATGCGTCGATTCCAATCGCTGCTTCTCCTTTGAACAGCGTTATTCCGTTGTCGTCGTACCAGCTTTGAGGATTGATCGTGATATCGTCTATCGAGGTATTGCCTTGAAGAACCTTGGAGAGCATAATCCGATTATAATTCGTATGGGGCTCGGCACCTATAATCGTAATCTCGTATCGATCGGGGGATATTGCAATAATTTCTTCTACGCAGCGAACGCCCGCCATTCCGTTTCCAATAACAACCAGCTTTTTCTTCACCAAATAACACTCTCCTCTCTAACAGCGCGAATCGCTGTAAATAGGTGACATTACGTGTTATATAATGATTAATCGCCGTTGATTAACGTTATATAATCTAACATCTGTTTTATTTATACTATACAGGAATGTCATTTTGTTAACAACAGGCAATTCGAAAAGAGTACAATTCCTTCACTGTCATTCTGAGTCTGCCTGTGGAAAGGAACAAAAACCGAAGGCATCTACAATGCGCCTTCGGTTCTCGTTAGTTCAGCCATTTGCTTAATCAACATCGCAATACGATCAGCCATTCACAACCTCCTTCAAACCAAGCCTGCTCTTCAACTCGTGGTATCTGTAGGCAATTTGTTGATGAATCGCGTGCTTTTGCGGAATGCCCATGAAGGCGGTAAGCACTTCGTCAATTCCGCGCTTCGCAATGGCCGTCTGCATCGATACCGCTTCCGGATCGTTCTCGTAATCATAGAGAAGAGCTGCCGCAATTACGTCTACGAGATGCGTGATATCCAGACCAAGCCGATGCGCCTGCAGCGCGGGACGGACAAGGCGGTCGTTCAGCGACAGCTTGCGCAGCGGCGAACGTCCCACTCTGATAATCTCGTCGGTCAACCTGGGATTCGAAAACCGATTGAGCATTTTCTCAATATATCGCATATGCTTCTCTTCATTCCAATGATACTTCGTTGTCAGCAATCTGCCGGTCTCGCGCATTACATTCTTCACCTTCAGCTTCAGCTTCTCGTCGAGCATAGCCTCCTGGATGGTGTCATAGCCCGCGAGATAGCCATGATAAGCGGCAACCGCATGACCCGTGTTCACGGTGAACAGCTTGCGCTCGATATAGGGCTCAAGGGCATCGACGTACTTCACGCCTTTAATCTCCGGGAAGCCCTCCAGCATGGCGGATCGGTCAATCACCCATTCGAAATAAGGCTCAACCGTAACCTTCAGCGGGTCTTCTGTTTCTTGAACAGGCACAATTCGATCGACGGCTGTATTCGGGAAAGCAACATACTCCTCGGACTCAGCTTGCATACTTTCCGGCAAGTATTCGAAAATGCGTTGCTTCAGCTGTGAGCTGCCATCCAGCGCGTTCTCGCAGGCGATAATATGGAGCGGAGCCTTGACGCCAAGCTCGAGTCTGCGAACAATTCCTTTCGCGATCGATTCCGCGATATGCTTCAGTGAGGCGAGACCGACCGCGGTCGTCACCAAATCCGCTTCGACAATGGAATTTGTTACCGCCTCTTCATTCTTGCTGTTGATTGCCGAAATATTGTTCACCAGCTTAATATCCTTGTTCTCGTTCGCAAGCGTCACATAATATTTCTTCTGCTGCTGCAAAGCATGAACCTTCTTCTCGTTCCGTGCCACAAAAGTAACCTCAAACCCAGACTGAGACAACAAAATGCCGATAAAACCCCTGCCTATGTTTCCTGCTCCGAAATGAACTGCCTTCATGGCCTTCGCCTCCTCGTTTTAAAAGTCATTCCATCTATGATCAGAATAGTTAGAATATTCTGATTATAATTGTTGTTAAAGGTGAGGGCAGTTGATTTCGTTCTGATGAATCCGACGAAATCAACCGCGACCGCCCTGTTTATCAATTGGCTCAGCCCGACCTTACAACGTCCAAGCGATTGCGCGCTGGAAATCCACATCCATTAACGATTCCGCATGATGCGCCTTGTCATAACGTTCGAATTCCAGAAACTTCGTCAATGCGTTCGGCACAACAATGACATTCATGCCGGCTGCGGCTGCGGCCTTCGCCCCATTCGGCGAATCCTCGATCGCCAGCGTCTCCTCCGGCTTCACGCCCAGTGCATCCATTGCCTGCACATACAACGCCGGGTCCGGCTTGACCTTCTCCACATCATCGGAGGTCTGAATCACTTCGAAATAATCGCGAATACCCAGTTGATCCAAATATTTGTCCGCCCATGCGCGGTGCGAGCTCGTCGCGAGGCCGATCTTAAGCCCCGCTTCCTTCGCCAGCTTCAAATAATCCATGACTCCGGGCCGAACCTGCTCGATATTCATGAGCTCGGAATGATCGCCTTGAATTCGGATCCTGAATTCATCCTTGTCGATTGGCAGATTCAATTCAGTCATCAGGTATTCGTAAGGATTGAATGAATGCAGACTCGTTCCAATACACTGCGAGTATTGCTCCAGCGTCAAATCCACATTATATTCTTTATACGCATTCTTGAACGCGTTATACCAAGCCGTCTCTGTGTCAATTATCGTTCCATCAAAGTCGAAAACAATTGCTTTAATCATAAACATTCCCCTTTCAGCGGCGTCTCGTGTTATTTATGTTAACAAAACCGTACCATGATTAAATCGTATTCGTCAAGCCGAAAAGCCCGCCCAGAGCGGGTTTCGGGACTTGTCCACAGCTTTTTCAGAAAACCCGTGAGCCGTTGGTACCCCTACAATTGCACTACTTTTGATAAACGCTTTCAAAATCTTTCAAAAAAAATTTTCAGACAATTTTGATGAAACGCTTCCATTTTGAATTTGATCTTTTTCTGCGATTGGGGAAAATTTTATTTACGGCTTACTTCCATAATTATCCACAACATTTCGGACTTTCTTTCTTCCAGAGCTATTTAGACACTATCCCCTTTACTCAGGAGACGCTTAAGGGCTCTCTCGATGCTAAGGCTGGGACAAGCTAAGCAGCAGACAATGAGGTGATTAGATGGATCGGGTAAATTAGGGAGATTGGGTGGATGAGGTGATTGAAAGAGATTAGGTGGATGAGGAGGTCCGTACGCAAAGCCGAGCTTATTGTGTCCTGAATGAGGGAACCTAAATGTTCGAAGTCGAGTCGGCTCCTCATCATGCGAAAAACGCCTCACGGCGTCCTTTGAAAGCAGCGACCTTTTCTAACTGACTTTTTGTCCTCTTAGACGCCGTTTTCAACACTCCTCCTGCTCTAACGGACTTTTCAGAGGCTGTCGATTAACTGTGGATCACCAGCTTATGGAACCCCTCAGCCAGTTCCGCATTTGAAGCTGCAACGCTGAAAATCAGCGATAGAAATCCATTCGGAGCGCCCTTCGAAGCTGCAGCGTTGAAAATCAGCGCTAGAGATCCATTCGGAGCACCCTCCGAAGCTGCAGCGCTGGAAATCAGCGCTAGAGATCCATTCGGAGCGCCCTCCGAAGCTGCAGCGCTGGAAATCAGCATTGCAGCCTAGTCCACAGTTAATCGACATCCTCTTTTCATGCTCTTAGCCAACCAAACGAGCAAAAATCGACCAGATTAATCCGCTAAGAAGCGAAAAGGTCCGTTAAAAATCTGAGCTGGCTAAAACAAGCTTCTAAGGGTCGAAAAAGAGGCTGTCGATTTAATGTGGACAACAATATTTTGTTTCCGAATGAACCTCTGAGATCAATTTTTAATGACATATGGGTATTTGCTCGATTAATAAAAATCGATCTGATGTCATCTGAGGAGCAATTTGCAAAGCTGCCACAATTAATAGACAGCCTCGAAAAAGTCCGTTACAGTCGCAATGTGAGAAATCCTCAATCAAGGCCTTTCAGAGATGAACGACCTAAAGCTTTGCGGAGCAAAGCAGCTTCATAAGCATGATGTAGGATTTATCGCCAAATAGAATTTCCGTTTTCGAATGCTCGAAAACTTATAAATTGTGGTAAGAAAAACGCCTAACGACGTCCTTGGCTCGCAGCAAAGCTGCGCTGCCTGTACTTGCCATTCTTCTGATGGAAATCAGAAGAAGCGGAGTCGCAAGCTGAAAAGCCTGCTGTTCTTTTAGCTTCATGGATGGCATTTAATTCTCTCAAAGCCATCAGATTCTAACGAAGACTCATAACGTTAAATGCCTGAATCTCAGGCCAGCATAAATCTAACGAATATTGGTATCGTTATTTCATCAAAACGAGTAGGATTGCTGCCCGAAACCATGAAATAAGACGACAGATCTTCGTTAGCTTTCAATAGGATGCCTTTTTAGAACAATAACGTTATCCTTCTTCGTTAGCGTTCCGCCTGGCTCCATCCAAGCCTCTTATCAAGGCCTTTCCGCGATGTTCAACCTGCAGCTTCGCAGAGCAAGCTGCCTTAATGCTATGTCGATTATGCTTTTTTATACCCCAATGGTTGCTTGACCGCCGCCGCTTGACCGACTCTCGCGGTTGTGAATCCGAATGAAGTAAGTCAGAGAAAGCAGCGCGAACACTGCAGCGTAGATCGCCAGCATGCCGGCGTCGCTCCATGCCCGGCTAATGTCGCCGCTCGAGATGATATCGCGGAACCCAGCGACCGAATAGGTCATCGGAACAAATCGGCTCACCTGCTGCAGCCATCCCGGAATGAGCTCCGCAGGGAAGGTGCCGGCCGCGCTAGTCAGTTGAAGAATAAGCAGCATGGTCGCGATGAACCGGCCTGGATTGCCCATCGACGCCACCAGAAATTGAATGATCATCATATACGTCATGCTGGTTACAATGGAATAGAGGAAGAAGACGGACAAATTCTGAACCTCAAGATGGATGACCGTGAGCAGCACCGTGTCCGCTATCAAAGCCTGCAGCACGCCGATAAGCAGGAGCGTCAGAGCCTTGCTCCAGAACCAGCTCCAGCCATTCGCGGGACGGATAGCAGGCTCTTTCACCGCATAGACGATCGTAAGCAGAAGCGCGCCTACATACAGCCCCAGCGACAAAAAATACGGAGCAAAGCCTGTGCCGTAGTTCGTCACCGTCGTAATCGCCTGCTCGTCGAGACGGATCGGGTCTGCGAACATATCCAGCGTCTCGTCATTCGCCGAGAGCTGCCCCGCTTCCTCCGTCGCGCCTTGCAGCTTCGAGGATAACTCGGCCGAGCCATCCTGCAGCTGCAGCATGCTCGACGCAAGCGAGTCGGCGCCGCCGCTCAGCGCTTCGGCGCCGGAGGCCAGCTCGCCTGACGAGGCACGCAGCCCGCTCATGCCTTGCGAGAGTTCTGACGAGCCTTGCAGCAGCTGCTCAAGGCTCGAAGACAGCTCCGCCGCGCCGCTCTCCGCGGCGACGAGCTTGTCGTTCAGCTGGACGGCTCCGGCCGTCACGCTGTCCAAGCCCTGGCGCAGCCCGCTCATGCCTTCATGGAGCGAGGCTTCTCCCTCCGCGGCCTGCGCAGCGCCGGCCGCGACGGCCTTGCTCGCCGCGAGCAGAGCCTGAACTTGCGGATCATCCGCAAGTTCGGCGCTGCTCCGCGCCAGCGCTTGCAGACCGGCAGCGAGCGCGTCCGCGCTGCCGGCCAGTTCGTCGGCCCCGGCCTGCGAAGCGGCCAGGCCGCTCTCGAGCCGCGCAGCCGCCGATGCGGCAGCGGCTGCGCCCTGGTTCAGCTCGCCGCCGGCGGCAGCGAGCTGTTCTGCGCCGCCGGCGAGGCGGCCGGCCGCGGCGCTCAGCCCTGCGGCGCCGTCAGCCAGCCGGGCGCCGGCGCCGTCCAGCTGCGCCGCGCCTGCCTTCAGCGAGGCTGCTCCGTCGGCGAGCTGCGCCGCATGCTCCGACAGCGACTGTGCGCCGTCAGCCGCTTCCGCCGCTCCGTCGGCGACGCTGCCCGCGCCGTCGCTTGCCTCGCCTATGCCCGCCGAAGCTACAGAGAGCTTGTCGAATACCGCCCTCGCATACGCTTCTGTCACCTCCTTGTTCAGATCCGTCCGAATCTGTTCAATTGCCGTATGCCCAATTTGCGACGCCAGGAAATTTCTGCTCTCATTTGGCATATAGACGAGCTGCGCCTGCTCGGGATGCTCGGAGGTCAGAGTCGCCGCCCGCTCGGAGAAGTCGCTTGGAATTTCAATTGCGATATAATAATCGTCATCCTTCAAGCCCCGCTCTGCTTCCTCCTTGCTGACGAATGCCCACTCGAATTTCTCATTTTTCTCCAACTGCTCGACGAAATCCGCGCCTATATGCAGCTCTTCCCCTTGAAACGGCGTGCCCTTGTCCCCATTTACAACCGCAACCGGCAGGTTATTCAGCTGTCCATACGGATCCCAGAACGCCGCGAGGAACATCCCCGCATACATCACCGGGACCATCAGAATCGCAATAAGCGAAACCAGCAAGGTTTTGTTTCTGCCAATAGCCGCCAGCTCGCCGCCGAATTGCCTCACACCGTTCAGCTTCATGTTCACCACTCCTCAAAGTCGATACTGTTCGTTTTAACAAGATGACTAAATCAGTCATTTAGTCATTTTAAGACAAAAAAATTTCTCTCTACAAGTGCATGTTCAAAAAGTCTGGTTTTCAGCACGGAGAGCTTATGTCTTATTCAGCCGCTCTCCACAGCGTTCACTCCTCTCCTCCACACGCTCAACTACGAAGGAGAAGCCCCTCCTCCAAATAGAAGCGGATCCGCTTTGCCACCTCATTCTTCGACAGAGGATTATGCGACTTCTGCCACTCCACTGTAAGCGACATGTAAAGCTTCAGCATAACAAATGCCGTCAACTCAGGCTCGCAAGCTCTGATTTGCTCCTTGTCGACAGCCTCCTGCACCTTCTGAGCGATGTAATGGACAATCGCATGCTCCAACTGGCGCAAGCCGTCAAGAGCCATTGGCGTTCCAATCTCACGCACTTCCTGCGACAGCTTCAACGCGAGCTCATGCTCCTCGCGGAAATCCAGAACATGCTCCAGCACCTCGTTCAGGTAGTCGAAGAACGCAAGCTCCTCTTTCACCGTTTCCTCCGTCGCCCGCCTCAGCTCATGAATAAGACGATTCATAATTTCCTGGAACAGCTCTTCCTTGTTAGCGAAGAACGTATAAATCGTGCCCTTGCCTACAGACGCAATCTTGGCCACGCCGTCCATCGTAGTCGCCTTGTATCCGAACATAGCGAAGGATTTCTCCGCCGCTTCGATTACCTGTTTGCGCCGATCAACCGCCACGCTGACCCCTCCTTTACGATCATCGAGCAACAAAATGACCAAATAACAAATTCGGTCATTTCGTTCATAACACACATCATAACATGCTTTCTCATGCCCGGCAACCGCACTCTGCGGTACATAGCAACCAAATTCAACCATCATAACCTGAATCCTGTTACTTTAGACGCTTCCCTTGACTCTCTGGCGCCCAAACATCATGCCTTTGGTTCTAGTCTCGTTAGGTCTCTCCTGACTTTCAGGTTGCTTCAATATACCCATTCTAAATAAGGAACAGATATGGTTATCTATAGGTTGTCGGAATATATCGAAACAGGGGGATTTTTATTCATGAAACGATTTGCTGCGCCAATCTTATGCTTTGTCTTATGCTTTACTTTGTTCTTTATGCCAAAAACGTTTGAACGCGCTTTCGCATCCGCTGTCGCCGGAAGCGCGACTGCCTTCGCCGATATTCACGGTCATTGGGCTGAACCCAATATTAACGATATGTTGAAGAAGGGCATTCTCGACGGCTTCCCGGACGGAACCTTCCGCCCGGATGATCCCGTGCAGATAGATCAGTTCGTGAAGATGCTCATCCTCTCCTTCTCCGATTTGTACGAGAACGGCTCGCGCAGCTGGAACAACGCGTTCTTATCCACGCTGAGCCAGGAAAACCTGGCCGTGCTGAAGCAAGACTACCGCTACTTCTCCTTCAAACCGAACACGACTGGCTACTGGGCCAAGGATTTCATCGATATCGCAAGCGATCTGCATTTTCTGAACAAAGCGGGCTATACCGATTTCCAAGCCCGATTAACGCGCGAGAACGCCGCCGAAATCATCTACTACACGCTGCAAGAAACCGAATTTCTAGAGGACAGCGCCTTCGGACTTCGCATGGCGAGCGAATACGGCGACATCATGGGCGCAACGGAACGCGAGCAGCGCTTTATCGCCGAATCCTTGGTGAAGGGCATAATGAACGGCTATACCAACGGCTTCTTCGGCGTGGGGGATTATGTAACGAGAGCGCAAGCGCTCGTTATCCTTGAGCGGCTTCGTGATAAATCGAAGCGCCTTGCGATCGAGGTGTCCCCGGAAAATTTGGAGAGAATCGTGCCCACAAGCGGCAATGGCAGCAAAATCGTCGTTTTCCCCAACAAAAAAATGTGGGACGCCTACGATCTGCTCGCATCCATCGGTTCCTTGCGCGGTGCAAATCATGATCTGCTCGGCACTACGCTTCGATTATTCAAGGATCAAGACGAAATGAGCAGCGTGATCAATAAACTGGCCAGCGCGACGGAAGTAAATGAGGAAGCCGCGATCTGGCTGGACCCGACCTACAATACATACGGCGTGACGATGCGGCTCAGGGAAGGCTCCCTTGCGCGCAATCGCGAGGTTGTGGAGCAATTCGCCAACGGATTGTTCGGTTATAACGCGATCGCGTTCAAAAATATGTTCAACGATGTCTGCTCGAAGATCGAGAATGGCAAAACTGTCGACACGCTCAGCCTTGAAATTGGATCGGATGCCGTATCCATTCTTGTCGATTATGCAAACAAAACCGTTATTTTCTCTATCGTAGCCAAGCAATCCTGACATGTACAAAGCGGCAGAGCACGTCAGGAGAGACTTGCAACGCTGCTTACCAACACTGCAGCTCGCGAGCAAGCTCCATTCGGACTTGCAACGCCGCTTACCATCACTGCAGCTCGCGAGCAAGCTCCATTCAGACTTGCAACGTTGGTTATCTCCGCTGCTGCTCGCCAAGCGAGTCGCTTTCCGGCTTGCAGTGCTGGTTATCTGCGCTACAACGTCGTCTTCGCCTTATTGCAGTTCAGCTTGTAGGTTCTGCCATAGTGGCTGCCATAGCTTACAATTCTGCGGATCATCGTCTGATCCTGAAGAATCGCGAACGGGCAATGATCCGGCCTCGTGTTCACCTCGAGAATCCACGGCTTCATGTTGCGATCGACCGCGATGTCCAGGCCGTACTCATTCTGCTGCGGAAATGTGCTGCGCAGCTTCCTGGCCGTCGCCAGACCCATCGCCTCGAGCTCCCTGATCTGTTCCTTAATGCGGTACGGAGGCGAATAGGGCTGAAGCACCTGCTCCGCAGGCAGAATGGTGCCGCCTTGACTGCCGTTCGTGACAATTTTGCCTGGATGAGCAATTCGCGCAACCGTGCCCGTCGCCTCCCACTCTCCCGCCGGAGAACGCTGTACAACGACGCGGAAATCGTAAGGCCTGCCCTCGTAGCTCAAGAGATGCACGCCTTGCTGGACCAAATAGCTTTTGCCCTTCGCATCCTTCCGTATGGCGCGATACAGACCGCTCAGCGTTCGAAAGCTGCGTTTTCTGCCCGCCAACTGATACGCGTAGCCCGAAGCTCCGTCGTTCGCGCCGTCATACGAAGGCGAATGGCTCCACACCCGCATCACTCCCCTGCCCATCGAGCCAAACACCGGCTTCACATAGACCATTTGGTAAGCATGCAGCATCTGTGACAGTGAAGTCAGGCTCAATCTCTTCGTCAATGGAATATGATTGCGCAGCCTGGCATCCTTTAACAACAAGTTTGTCTTCTCCCATTTATCCGTCGTACGCGACTTTTTTTTGCTAGAATTCACACTTTTCCTGGGCATACTTTCTTCTTTCTCCCTTCACGCCGCGTCTGCCAAGAGCCCGTATGCTCTTCTCTTAGCGCAGCTAGCATAGACTTGTATCTCTATCTATCTCTCCTACTATTACTATACGGTGATAACGCCGAAATCGCTTTAGGCGGCTGTCGCCATAGGTGAACCAACTTACCCGCCCCACATATGATTTAGTAATGGAGCAACAGGGGCCAGCGCATGGCGCCCCCAATTCCCTGCGGAAGGATGACGGCTTCGTGAACCGAATAGAGGCGCTAAAGCAGCTGCCCATTATTGTAAAATATCACCCTTGGTACACTCTCCTGCTGAAGCAGCAGAACCTGGCTATCGCTGCGGTCGCCGACCTGCGAGAGCTGCCGCTGCTCACCGACGAGCGGCTGGCGGCTTCGTATTATCATGCAGAAGCCTCCCTTTCTGCGAAGGAAAGGCTCTCGGTCTTCCGGACATCCGGCACCTCGACCGGCGTTCGCAAGGCCATCTATTATTCGCAGGGAGAAGACGAGCGCTATCTCGCGAACAAAATCGAATCGTTCCGGGATTGGCTCGGCGGGGATCTGCCTTCCGGAGTTCGCGCGCTCGCCGATCTCGGCACCGGCCATGCCGCCGCCTCCGCGCTCGCCATCTTCGAGCGGCTCGGCTTGCAGGGCGAAGCGATACCGTTCACGCTGCCGATTGAGGAGCATATCGCGAAGCTGCGTGAATGGCGGCCTCACTTGCTATACACGATGCCTTCCATTCTTGAAGCGATTGCCGATGCCTCTCCCGCCTCTAACCCGAGCTCGCTCGGCATTCGCAAGATCGTTGTCGTCGGCGAAATTGCCGCGTCGGAGTGGCAGGCCAATATGGCAAGCCGCTTTGGTATCACAACCCGCGACATCCTGGATACGTACGGCTCCATCGAGATTGGAGCGATTGCCGCTTATTCGCATGAGCTTGGCGCATATCTTATCGCGGAGGATCTGTACGGAGAAGCGCTTCCTGCGGAGGAGATACATCCCTCCTTTGAACCGCTGCGGCCGAATGAAGGCGTATTGACGCTAACCTCGTCGAGCCGGCGCTATTTTCCCGCGCTGCGATTCGTCACTTATGATGTGGTCCGGGATTTTCGAAGCATCATGGTTAACGGCAAGAAGCGCCAGATCTTCACCTGTATCGCCAAGCGGATCGGCGCGGAGCTGAAGCATGGGGAGAAGATCAGCCTGTATGATATAGAAGCGGTCGTTCAGCGTCATCTGTCCGATGCAAGCTTTCGAGTTGCGATGCGTGACAATCGTCTGCAGCTTCATCTTCATAGCAAGCAATTGACGGAGGACAAACGATTAGCCATTGCGAACGATGTGGCCGGCGAGATTCCGGATATTGGCATGATGATCCGGAATCGGCTGCTCGAAGCCATTGAAGTCATCCCGTTGAAGGAACGAAGCGAGCTGCCGAGCGGCTCGGTGAAGGGAAAGAAGCTCTACCTATGAGAGGCGGTGGTTTGCAATGATGGACGATTGGACGCGCAGCATCGGCAATACGCCGCTGGTGAAGCTCTCCAGACTATTCCGCAATTCTCGCGGCATCGAGGTCTACGCCAAGCTGGAGCTCATGAATCCCGGAGGCAGCGCGAAGGACCGCCCCGCTCTTCGCATCTTGCAGCATGCCTGGAAGGACGGAAAAATCGGCCCCGGTTCCGTTGTTATCGAATCGAGCTCGGGCAACATGGCGATTAGCCTCGCTGCAATCTGTTCAATGATGGAGCTCAAGTTCATCAGTGTGATCGATCCGCGAACCGCCGCGCATAACATACGCATTATGAAAACCTTCGGAGCTCAAATTTCTTACGTCGATGAGCCGGATCCGGCCTCCGGCGAATTTCTTCCCGCGCGGCTGGCCAGAGTGCGGGAGCTGCTCGGGAGCATTCCGAACAGCTACTGGCCGAATCAATACGGCAATGAGCATAACTATCTTGCCCATTGCGAAGGCACGATGGGAGAGATTGCCGCAGCGCTGCCCCGCGTTGACTATGTGATTGGCGGAGTCAGCACCTGCGGCACGATGTACGGCTGCGCCAATTACATTGCAGAGCAGGGCATGGAGACGAAGGTTGTCGCCGTCGATGCCAAGGGCAGTGTCATTCTCGGCGGCTCCAAAGGCCCGCGGATGTTCCCCGGACTCGGCGCGGGCATCGTGCCTCCTTTTGGACAGAAACCGTTCATGGACGAATCGACCTATGTCTCCGATCGGAATATGGTGCTGGGCTGCAAGGAGCTGGTCGCGCGCGAAGCGATATTGGCGGGACCTTCCTCCGGCGCCGTTATATCCGCCATGAAATCGCTGCTGGATACGATTCCCGAGCAATCCGTATGCGTTGTCATCATTCATGACCGCGGCGAGCGATACATGGACACCGTCTATGACGACGATTGGGTGAAGCGGCAATTCGATTCAGAATTGAAAGTATAGAAAGGAGACAACGCCCGTGCTCTATCTCGGAGAAGAACATATTCGCAGCATCGGATATCCTTGGGAAGCGCTTATCGAGCAATTGGCTGCAACGCTAAGAAGCATGGAGCAAGGGCAATTCTCCCAGCCGCTTAAGCCTTATCTGCGTTACGGCGATGAGACCAATCGCATTATAGCGATGCCGGCTTATGTCGGCGGCGATGTCCATGCAGCCGGCCTGAAGTGGATCGCCTCCTTCCCGGGCAATCTTGCACGGGGCTTGCCGAGGGCGCACAGCGTCACGATCCTGAATGATGCGGACACGGGCGAGCCGCTTGCAATCGTGAATACACAGCTGGTCAGCGCCGCGAGAACGGCCGCCGTCAGCGGGCTGCTGCTGCGGACTGCTCTTGCGAGCAGACCCGTTCTCGCGACTGCCGATCTGCGAGTCGGCATCATCGGCTGGGGGCCGATCGGCCGCATGCACGGCTTCATGTGCCGCGAGTTGCTTGGCGAGCGGCTGTCCGGGATAGCCGTCTATGACATTCGAGGCTTGCGGCAGACGGATCTCGCCGCTGCAGAGCAAGCGGCGGTCAGCTGGCAGGAGCTCTATGAGACCTGCGATATCGTTATCACGTGCACGGTGAGTGAGAATCGCTACATCGACCTCCCTCCCGCCAGAGGTCAGATTCTGCTGGATGTCTCCCTGCGCGACTACAAGCTTGACGCCATCAAGGACATAAAAGCCGTCATCGTCGACGACTGGGTTGAAGTATGCCGCGAGAATACGGACATTGAGCTGCTTCATCGGCAGAACGGGCTGACCAGGGAAGGAACGCTCAGCCTGTCCGAAGCGGCGCTGCGAAACGCTCTCGCGGAGTTCCCCGAAGACGAACCGCTTCTCTTCTGTCCTATGGGAATGGCGGTTTTCGATGTCGCCATAGCCTCTTGGTACGCAAGCAAAGCAAAGTCGCTCGGAATCGGCGCGATTCTTGCTTGAACGGAAACTTTGAACAAGAGCAGGCGTGTCTTTCCCTGCCTTGACAACAGCAAGTCTCGTTCTTTATATTTAATTTGTTACAATTAAATTGTGTTGCACAGCTTGAAATCATCCCTGCGGAGGCGCTTATTGATGAACAATCCAGATCCAACCCTGCTGCTCGATAATCAAATATGCTTCTCCATCTATGCCTGCTCCCGTGAAATTACGAAGCTGTACCGCCCGCTCCTGCAGGAGCTGGGACTTACATACACCCAATATGTCACCATGCTCGCGCTTTGGGAGAAGGACGAAGTGATGGTGAACGAGCTCGGCGCGAGACTTTACCTCGATTCCGGCACGCTCACGCCTCTGCTTAAGAAGCTTGAGGCTGCGGGTTTTGTCTCGAGAACGCGAGACAAGAAGGACGAACGCAGCGTTCGCATCGCATTGACGGACGAAGGACGTGCCTTGCGCGAGAAGGCGCTTCCCATTCCGGAAGCATTGATGTGCATGCTGGACGCGACTCCGGAGGAGAGCGCAGAGTTGCTTCGCCAGATGCAAGCGCTGATGAACCGCATGCAAGCCAGATCCATGAACAGCGACGAATAGGCGACGCCAAGGTTATGCGTTAGATTTCTGCCCTGGAGCTGTGCTATGATAAATGCGACGAACATCTTGTAGGAGGTATATTGGAAAATGAGACAAGCTAATTCTGTCCGGCTGCGCAGCAGCTTTCTGCTGTTAATGATCGCTCTTGTTCTGGTCATGGCGGGCTGCGGCGTCAATCAAGGCAAGACGAACAACAATTCCAACAATTCGCAAGGCTCCGGAGGCAATGGGAGCAACGCGACGCCTGCGGCGACCAAATCGCCGACCGCCACTCCCGAAGCGACTGAAGCTCCTTCCCCGACTCCGGAGGATATCGGCTTGCTCGGTCCCGAGAAGCATCCCGTTGTTACAATCGAGCTGAGCAATGACAAGATTATCAAGGTCGAGCTGTATCCCGAAATCGCGCCGAATACTGTGAACAACTTCGTTTCGCTAGTATCGCAAGGCTTCTATGACGGCCTTATCTTCCATCGCGTCATTCCCGGCTTCATGATCCAAGGCGGCGATCCCGACGGCAACGGAACAGGCGGTCCCGGCTACTCCATCGCAGGAGAGTTCAGTATGAACAACTTCGAGAACAAATTGAAGCATACCCGCGGCGTCATCTCGATGGCCCGTGCCAACGACCCGGATTCGGCCGGTTCGCAATTTTTTATCATGGTGGCGGATGCTCCGTCTCTTGACAACAAATACGCTTCCTTCGGAGTCGTTACGGAAGGCATGGATGCCGTGGACGAGATCGTCGCGCAAGATCGCGACGCGCAGGACAAGCCGGTTGAACCCATCTCCATGAAGAAGGTTACCGTGGATACGAAGGACATGACCTTCGACGAACCGGTGAAAGTGCAATAAACAGTTCAGCATGAAGTGTAACTAAAATGGAAGGCCATCCGAAGATGGCCTTTTTTCGTGCACAATAT
The DNA here is from genome assembly GCF_011947265.1 of Paenibacillus sp. HB172176. Lineage (GTDB taxonomy): Bacteria > Bacillota > Bacilli > Paenibacillales > Paenibacillaceae > Pristimantibacillus. Next base: position 262,561 of record NZ_JAATHD010000001.1, on the reverse strand, counting down.
CAGATACACTTCTGAACCTTGCAGAGCTTAAAGTGACTAGAGAGGGAGCTACAAGTCGATTAAATCGACTTGCAGAGCTTGAAGTCCACGGAAACGGTACTACAAGTCGATTAAATCGACTTGCAGAGCTTGAAGTGCGCGCAAACGGTGCTGCAAATCGATTAAATCGACTTACAGAGCTTGAAATTGCGCGCAAATGGTGCTGCAAATCGATTAAATCGACTTGCAAAGCTTGAAGTGCGCGCAAACGGTGCTGCAAATCGATTAAATCGACTTGCAAAGCTTGAAGTGCGCGCAAACGGTGCTGCAAGTCGATTAAATCGACTTACAGAGCTTGAATTGCGCGGAGCGGGGAATCTCCGTCGTCCGATCCTGGTCGAGTCGACCAGGAAAGTAAAAAACTCCACACGGGCATTTTATAAATTCTATATCTATAAGAAAAACGCCTGTCGGCGTCCTTTGAAAGCAGCGACCTGTTCTAACGGACTTTTTGTCCTCTTAGACGCCGTTTTTCAACACTCGCTTGCTCTAACGGACTTTTTATCCTCTTAGCCAACCAAACGAGCGAAAAAACAACGGGATTAACCCGCTAAGAGGCGAAAAGGTCCGTTAAAAATCTGCGCTGGCTAAATAGAGCTTCTAAGGGTCGAAAAAGTCCGTTACAGTTGCAGGAATTACTCCCAAACCCCATACTTTCGGCCTTTCAGAGTCGACGACCAAAAGCTTTGCAGTTCAAAGCAGCCTCGTACGCACATTAAGATTTTATTTGTCATTTCCTATGACGCGAAATCTTATAAATTCTATAATTACAAAACAAACGCCTGACGGCGCCCTTGCCAAAGAACGGGAACGTTTCTTAAAACGATCGGGATAGCAGGAGCCAAGAATATGCCAATCCCATACGTCGAGTCATAAACAAGCGGACACAGAAGACTTTATTTGTGCAAAATTCAGAGATTGTTCACTTTGGCGGACACAGGGGACGCTATTTCCTCAAATCATCCAAAAAATCTCTGTTTTCTCGCATATAAGGTCATCTCTGTCCGCGAAATCTTAAAAACAGCTCGATTTGTCAAAATAGCGGATCTACGGTCCACAGAATATGAAAAACGCCTGACGGAATTCTTTGAAAGCAGCTACTCGTTCTATCGGACTTTCTGGAAGCTGCCAATTCTTTGCGTATCCGTGAGCGCGTGTCCATGGCCATTTGACCAAAGCGTGTATGTAGCGTAACGGTCACAAATGACCGTAAGAAGCCGTAATCACGCCTAACGGGTATTTTAACGGTCGCGGATGACCGTAAGAGGAAGTTAATGAGGGGTTCAGCCCTAATTTCTGACGCTAACGGTCAATTGCGACCCTTACATTCTGAAAATCGCCGATATCGTCGCGCAACGATCGCGGATGTCCTTTAAAACCAGCTAGAAGGCCTCGAAAAAATCCGTTACAGTTGCAGGCCTTCATTTTCCCATCGAAATTTTATACGCTATAATGGCAAAAAAGCGAGCGCTCCGGCGCGCTGCATGAAAATCATCATGCAAAGCGCGCCAGAAGCACTCGCTTTTTTAATCTTTCCCGCCTCATTTAACGCCCCACAGCTTCGCCCTCGCGGATCGTCATGCTTCTAAGCCGCTCGAAATCCGGGGTCAGCACGAAATCATCCAGATACGCGGATTGCATAGCTCCCGGCATTCTAGCCTTATTGAGCTGCATAATCATATCCTGACTCGAGCCCATGCCGATGCCGTGACCGTAATACAGATTATCGTCCAGCATAATGACATTCTCGCCTTGCCACTCCGGCGTCTCTCGGTCATAATCCGGATTTTTGAAATACAGCGCATCCCCATAATACGTTTCGTTCAAATTATAGGAAGGGATCAACTGCAAATCCTGATCCGTCTCCCAACTGTACAAGTACAGATTTTGAAAGTATCGATTGAATGCGGCGTCCCCGATCGTCTCAAGAACCGCTTTGTAGAATACAATGATAATCGCTCCTGCGCATTCAAAGGCGTATTTCGACCCATTCGTAAAAATATCTCTGATTGCCACAGACGGCAAAACGCCCTGCCTCAAGCGAAAGCCTCCATTCGGCGTGCGGTACCAGTAGGCTTCATTGCAGCGCGAATTGCTGAATGTGCCAAAGCTTACGCCGCTTGCGTACAAGTCCTTCGCCGCCTGCACCGTATGCGATCTCATCTTAAGCTCGAACACAAGCGCGTCAAGCGAAGGATACCAGTAGGTAACCGGACTGCTCTGCTTCCTAAGCAGCATCTTCTTCTCCAAATCCGTCAGCATGCGAGGCGGTATCTGATTCAAATTGCCTTGGGCTATTTCAATCACGTCTTCTCCCCCAACTCTCAATCATCGTTGGGTTATAGTACGTGCAAAATGCCGAAAGGGTGTATAGCCGTCAACATACTCTTTGAGCAGAGTATCACGATCATTCAAACACTCGCTCTGAACAGACCGCCCTTTTTAACTTCTATGCCACAGTCGCCCCGGCTGTTTCCGCAGGCAGAAGCCCCGCTTCAATTAAGCCTTTGCGAATGCCCTTATCATCCACATGCGCTGTTACGAAATTCGCATAAGGAAGCAGCTCCGGATTCGAATTGCCCATGGCCACGCCAAAACCGACGTAATCCAGCATTTCTTTGTCATTCAGCCCGTCCCCGAAAGCAACTGCATCCGAGGCCTCAAGGCCCAGCTTCTCTAGCATAACCGCAATGCCCTCCGCCTTGGAGCCGCCAAGCGGAAGCACATCCATCGCTTGATCATGCCAGCGGATCAATGTATACTCCGTCTTCAGTCCTTCATACAGACGCTCGTCCCGACTCTCGCAATGCAGGAACACCTGGAACACATCATCCGTCCGCCAGAACTCGGGGTTGAATCCCGGATTATGGACCTTGAGCGATTGAACCGAATTCATAATGAAGGGATGCTCCTCCTTCGTACTCCAGAAGTTATGCTCGCCTTCGAACACCAGGCCGTGCTCATTCGCCTCTGCCAGGTTCACAAGCTTCTCCAGGCTGTCCTTCGAGATTCCTCTGCGATAGATTGGCTCGCCTTGATATACGACATACCCGCCATTCATCGTAACGAAGGAATCAATGCCAAGCTTGTCTGCGATCCCGCCGATGAAATAAGGCGCTCTTCCCGTCGCGATGACCGGCTCGATTCCCCGTTCCTTCAGCTCGCGGACCGCTCTCACCGTATCCTCCGGAATTTCCTTCCGCTCGTCCAGTAACGTGCCGTCGATGTCAAAAAACACGATTTTGTAGCTCATGCTGCTCTCCAGCTCCTGTCTCTATATGGATTATGCGCGTCATCTGACGCATTCGTATGCTTCTATCTTATCATTGTTCGTGCTGCGCCGGTGAAAAAAAGATGTAAATCGAATGAAAGTCTTCTCGGCTAACGAATAAAAACAAACAAACAAAACACAATAAGAAAAAGTCAACCCAAACGGAAAGGGGGTCAGTTGCGCATGTATACATGGATTGGCATTTTAGGAGCAGCCGCGGTGTTATATGGTATTATTGCAACCTATTTTATTGGTCGCAGACATAATGAGAAGAGCAGCTCCGCATTAGACAAAGGAGCCAGCATGACAACGGTCAGGCACCCGGTCCTTGCGAATCCGATTCTAATCCTGTACGTCGCGGTGCCGATCATCGCGCTTCTGCTTGGCATGTTGGCCGTGTATTTGACGAAATCTTAAGGGGAAGGGATGGAGAGAATGGACAAGCGCAGATATTATGTTTCCGTTCAAGCGAAGGATATTATGTATCAGCAGGGCGATGCCGCCTATGAGTTCGAAATCGACGCCACGCAGGAGGATATCGACAAGCTGCAGGAACTATTTCTGGAGATGGACAAATTCGATAATCAAAGCGCGCTGCGCGGTCATCTACCCGGCATCCCGTATCATCATGATCTGGAGAACGACGGCTATGATTATTATCTTAACGAGGCCTACCGACTCATCGGGGAGCTCGGCACGGCCGAGACTCGGGAGCATATCGCAACGATGAACTTGAAGATTGAGTAAAGAAGCACAGGACTCTTGGCGTTGAACGGAATGACGATACCTCCCCATGCTCAATGGAAGAGATATCGTCTGCGGTCGGTTTCTAACCTGTTCTTATCTATTGATGTCTTCCGAGCTTCCTGGCGAGCAGCCGGATTAATTCGGCCACGATGCCCGCCGCAATGCCGGCTGCGGTGAGCTCCATGAATACCAGAATAGAGATGAGATCCTCCCAACCGCTTGAGTCATCCGCATAGACCCCCATCATGATTAAGGCAAGGAGCAAGCCCGCGCTGGAGCAGATCCAGAACAACTTGCCGCCCAGCCATCCTCCCATGCTGAACAGGAAAGACAGGACAAGCGACAGGATGAGAAACCGGAACGCGATTCCCCCATCGAATTCATGTTGCAGAAGGCCAAAGCGAATGCCGCATAAAGATACGGCCGTCAACAAGGCGGATAAGACAGCGATTAGCCACCACTTCGAGCTCTTGGCTTTTGGAATCCAGCGCATGCTTGCACACTCCTTCTATAGATGATCAGGCTCAGAATAAACCAATTCTCTCTTCACCCATTAAACGTCAGATCAACCCTTTTTGTTTCGCTCGAGCTTATCCTGCAGCGAAGGAAAGCGATGAATACGCCAACCCCGCTCATCAACAGCGTTCCAAGAGAATAATTAAAACCATTCCCTCGTTTGCTCCCGCCATGCGCACTGTGCTAAACTGATGTCAATTATAGGGAAGACGCAAAGGGGTTGAATGGATGCAAGAGGAACCAAGACAGAAGGCCGTCATTGCCGGCGTCGAGCTGAAAGGCGGCGGCGATTTCGACTATGCCATGCAAGAGCTTCGCAATCTGGCCGATGCTTGCTATATCGAGGTTGTCGATCAGCTTAGCCAGAAGCTCGAGCGCATTAACCCCTCTCATTATATAGGAACAGGGAAGTTGGACGAATTGAAGATACTGCTGGAGGCGCATGAAGCCGAGGCGGTGATCTTCAACGATGAGCTCTCTCCTTCCCAAATTCGAAATTTGGAAGCGGATTTGGAATGCGCGGTCATGGACCGCACGATGCTTATTCTCGATATCTTCGCGGAGAGGGCGAAGACGAGGGAAGCGCAGTTGCAGGTTGATGTCGCTAGACTGCAATATTCCCTGCCGCGCCTGGTCGGTCTTCGCGCTTCGCTAAGCAGACAAGGCGGCGCGGGCGGCGCAGGCTTCCGGAACAGAGGCTCGGGCGAGACGAAGCTGGAGCTCGACCGCAGACGCATCGAAGAGCGAATTACGATTCTGCAAGCCGAGCTTGAGAAGCTGGTCGCGACGAGACAGAATCAGCGCAAGAAGCGCAAGAAGAACGATGTGCCCGTTGTCTGTCTCGTCGGTTATACGAATACAGGCAAGTCCAGTCTGATGAACGCGCTGCTCGAGACTTACGATCCCGAGACAACAAAACAGGTCTATGCCCACAACATGCTGTTCGCCACTCTGGAAACCTCGGTAAGAAGCATCGAGCTCCCAGATAACAAGTCGTTTCTGTTAACCGATACGGTCGGATTCGTCAGCCAGTTGCCCCATCATCTTGTGAAGGCGTTCCGATCCACGCTGGAAGAAGTCACGGAAGCGGATCTGCTGATTCATGTTGTCGATTTCGCTCATGAGGATTACGAGAAGCTGATCGAGGTTACCAATCATACGCTGCAGGAGCTCGGCGCGGAGAATATTCCGACCGTCTACGCCTATAACAAATGCGACCTCACCGAACATCCCTATCCTCGGGTCGCGGGAGACAGCGTCTATCTCTCCGTGAAGGAGAAGGCCGGATTAGATGAATTGGTTGGGAAGGTGAAGGGGGAAATTTTCGCGGACTACGTAACCCGGGATATTCTCATCCCGTTCAGCGAAGGACGACTCGTTGCTTATTTCAACGAAAACGCGAATGTGCTCGAAACCAGCTACGAAGCCGAGGGAACTAGGCTGAGGCTGGAATGCCGCTTCGCCGATTACGAGCGGTATAAGCAGCATTTCGTGGAGATGGCTGGGGAGAGCTGATCAAGAAATTGCATCTAAAATTGAAGGTCATCCGAAGATGGCCTTTTTTCGTGCGCAATTTCAGACATTCCTGAACCTTGGAGAGCACAGAGTGAATGGAGAGGGGGCCGCAAGTCGATAAAGTCGACTTGCAGAGCGTGACGTGCGCGGAATCGGAGCCGCAAGTCGATAAAATCGACTTGCGGAGCGTGGCGTGCGCGGAGACGAGCCGGCAAGTCGATAAAATCGACTTACAGAGCGTGACGTGCGCGGAATCGGAACCGCAAGTCGATAAAATCGACTTGCAGAGCGTGAAGTACGCGGAATCGGAGCCGCAAGTCGATAAAGTCGACTTGCAGAGCGTGAAGTACGCGGAATCGGAACCGCAAGTCGATAAAATCGACTTGCAGAGCGTGACGTACGCGGAATCGGAACTGCAAGTCGATAAAGTCGACTTGCAGAGCGTGACGTGCGCGGAGACGAGCCGGCAAGTCGATAAAATCGACTTACAGAGCGTGACGTGCGCGGAGACGAGCCGCGGAGACGAGCCGGCAAGTCGATAAAATCGACTTACAGAGCGTGAAGTGTGGCAAGGGGAGTTGCAGAGTTACTTTTTACGCTTGCAGCTTCCTTTTCGCTCCGACTCGGCCCTCCAAAGTTACTTTCTACACCTGCACCGCCCATTTCAGTCCAATTCGATTCTCCAGAGTTACCTTCTACACCTGCCTCCTTCACGAAAGCTTCAAGTAGGAAACTTCTGTTGAGAAACCCTCTATTGAAGCCTTTCGAGGAGGAGCGGCAGCGTTCAAATATAGGTTTATTGTGGTAAAAAACAGGCCCCGCCTTGTGTGGCGGAGCCTGCATAAGCCTGCTCAAGCTTGCCTATTCGCCGAGCCAATACACTCCCGCTGTATTCCTCGACGCGCTTCGTTTATTTCGCGCTAACGCGGCCTCTACCTCTTCACATCCTGAGGATGCGACTACGTCACGAGCTCCACCGCCCGCGCGTTCGATTCGACCTGCTCCGGATCCTTGCAGCCCGGAATGACGGTGGTGACCGCCGGATGCTTGAGGCACCATGCGAGCGCCCAAGATGCCATATCCACGCCATCCGGAACCTCCTCCTGCCCGATCCGCTCCACTTCCTTCAGCTTCTGAAGCGTATCCTCCGCGTTATGCCGATGACGCACATCATTGCCGCCGAACACCGTTCCGGGTTTGTACTTGCCGCTTAAGTAGCCGCTAGCCAGAGGAACGCGGGCGAGCACGCCTAGATTCTGCTCCTGACAAATCGGGAACACCCGCTCCTCCGGCTTGCGATCCAGGCGATTATACACCACTTGAATGGCGCGAGAGCCTACCTCCTTGGAGCGCTCGGTTTGATGCACATTATCATTGCTTCCTATAGAGGTGCCCAGGAATCTGATCTTGCCGGCCTGCACCTGCTTGTCCAGCACCGTCCATAACGCATCATTGTCGAAGCTTGCATCCGGTCCGGAATGGAACTGATAGAGATCGATATATTCCGTGCGCAGCGCCGCCAATGAATCATCGAGCTGGGCGATGACGCCAGCCGCGTCGAAAGCGTCCGTCCGAGTGAACAGCTCATGAAAGCGATGTCCGAATTTCGTAGCCACAACCCAATCCTCGCGATTGCGGCGGCTGAGGTAATCGCCAATCAGCCTCTCCGACAGATGATCGCCATAGCATTCCGCCGTATCAATCAGATTAATTCCGAGCTCTGCGCCCTTGTCGAGAATGGCATCCGCTTCCTTCTGCGTATAATCCCTGCCCCATTCGCCGCCGAATTGCCATGTTCCAATGCCGACAACGGATACTTCCAGCTCTGTGCTTCCAAGTCTTCTATATAACATGCTCAGCACTCCTCTCGAATATGGTTCCCTTCCATTATACCCCAGATATGATGTTCATTCGATATTCCGATGGACTTAGACCCGCTTCCCTGCGAAAGGTCTTCGAGAAATAATTCGCGTCCTCGAATCCGGTTGCGAGCGCAATCTCCTTCACGCTCTGCGAGGTCGTGCGCAGCAGATGCTTCGCGTGATCCATCTTCTTGCGGCTGACATATTTCAGCGGTGAAACGCCGAAATGCCTTTTGAAATATTTGCTGAAATAATTCGGATGAAGATGCAGCGTCGCCGCCATGTCCTCGAGCGTCACCTCCGTATGCAGATGCTGCTCCACATATTGCTGAATGCTCGTGAGCCGCTCCATGTCATGCGATTGCTCCTGCTGAATATGCAGAGGCTGATCCGTCATCATCTCCGCCAAAATTTGCAGCAAGGCCGATTTCTCCCTGAGTCTGGCCGCAATCGTGCTTTCCGTATGCGCCTCCGCCATCTCCTTGAACAACTGCGTCATCCGCGCCGTATCCAGCTCATAGCAGCTTGGAACATCGAGCCACTGGAACACATCCGTCTGTCCCGTCTCGGCGGTGAAATGGCACCAATATTTCAGAAACGGCTCATCGCTGATGGTTGAGTAGGATTGGTTAACGCCTGCGGGCAGTAGAATTAATTGCCCTGGCTTCGGATAGAGCTCCGTATCCCCAATTTTCACCCAGCCTTCTCCATTCAATATAAAATAAAGCTTGTTATACGCCGGCGTATAGTCGATATCACGCCAGTTCGACCGGCACTGCGTCAAATGCGCCGCCATGATCTGCACCTGCATGTGCAGCAGCATATCCTGAACAGCCTGATCCTCCTGTGTTCTCGTCATGAACCGAACAGCTCCCGGAAGTTATTTTCGACCCTGTCTTGCTTGAATTCGCTTTGTCTATTCTATCATATTGCCGATAATTATAAGGATTGATTAGGCTAAATTCATTATGAAAAAGCACGGAGGAACCTCATCCATGCCGGCTTACATGCCTGGGTTGACGCTCATGTTACGATAAGAAGAGAGGAATGAACGATCGGAAATGTAACGGAGGATTGTCGACATGCAACAGCTGAGAATTGGCAAGAGATTGATCAAAACGGTAGTGGCGGTGTACGCAACCGCTCAAATATGCGACTGGCTGGGGTGGCCGATGATCTTCGCGGTCATCGCGGCCATTGTTTCCATGGAGCCGACAGTGAGCGCTTCCATAAAAAAAGGCGTCGTTCGCTTGCCGTCCGCAGCCATAGGCGCCGCGTTCGCCATGCTGTTCGACGCCTTGCTGGGCGTGCAGCCGCTAACCTTCACCTTGTCGGCTCTGGCGACCATCTACGTCTGTTATCGGCTCGGCTGGACGGATACGATTGTTGTCGCTACACTGACAGCGGTCAACATGATCTATGTGACGGAGGCGCATTTTCTCATTCAATTCTGCATTCGCTTGGGCACGACCGCTACAGGCATTATTGTGGCCGCCTTGGTGAATTACTTCGTCTTCCGTCCGAATTACGCGAAGGAAATCAAGAGCTTGGTGCAGCAGGCAACGCCTTACATTGTTCGGCGGGCAAGAGAGTTGACGGAGGCGGCGAGCAATGCGCGCGACCTCCATCACCCCGATGTATCCGTGAAATGGACCAAGCAAGCTCAAGTTTTCCTTGCCTTCCAACTGTCGGATTATCGCTACAGGCGCGCTTCCTTCGCGGAGCTTCGCGAAATTGCGGAAGCCAGGAAATGCTTGCAGTGCCTCCAGCGCATGCAGTTCTATATGAAATATATGTCGGAGAGCGCTGATGCCATGGAACGGCAGCGTTGCCGGGAGTCGTTAACGGCGTTAATGAACAGCTTCGACCATTTACATGCAAGCACCAGTCAGCCTAAGTCGGCCTTATCATACAATTAACCGTCATTCATCCAGATGAAGAACTCACGAACAATCTCGACTTACTGATTGCCATCGTACCACGCTGGATTTTCGTTATAAATCTTGAAATCATCGACGTACACATAGGTATCATTTGCAAACCCTTGTCTGGCGCTGCCGAATAGGAAGCCACTGGTGAAGATCTCCTGGGCAGAGTCCGTATAACCGGCATTCAGCGTTGTATTATCCATAACAAGGTTGCCGTCCACCCATAATTGGACGGTGCTGTCATTGTTATTCGGAGACAGATTGTAATGCATGCGCAATTGCACCCAGCGTCCGCGCCAATCATCAGTCAATGCGGGATCGAGTTGATCCGCGCCTTGTCCCGACATCACGATTCCATTATCGCGCCTCGACCATATGGGATAATACTTGTTATTCCCATCCAATATATTGTTTGTTGAAGCTCGAATGCCCATCTTCATCTGATTATTCGCGGGTCCATCAAGTTCGAAAATCACCTGTTGATTGGCATTGCTCCCAGGATACCGATGTTGGAAGCTTGGTCCGACTCCTTCTGTCCCATCCGGAAAATACACATAATATTCTGTCCACAGCTCATTCTGGCCTTCTGTCAAATCGAAATGTTGAGCAGCACCCGGATTTACAATCGGATCACCTGCGAAATGGAACTTCAGCGCATAATCTCCGCTATGCACCTTATCGTCGCTTACTTCTGCATTCTGAGAGTCCGTCCATGCAAAATCGCCATTCGCATGAGTCAGATCACCGCTTTCGAAATCGTCATCGAATAACGCATTCGCCGGCTCAGGATCTGGATCCGAGCCAGTCCCCTGATCCAGGAATGCAGGAGGATCAGCCGAAATCGTAAAGTCGTCGATATACGTATACGATGTTTCATTAAAACCGCTGTTCGCCCAGCCCATAATATAGCCGTGATTGAATATATTCTTGTCGACATCCGCCGCTCCGCCCGTTGTTGGCCAAGAGTTCAAATCATGATGATCATGAACCTGCATTCCATCTACCCACATCTCGCTCACGCCGTCCGGCTGCTGCCATCCGCTTGCTGTTTTGACATGAATGATATACTCCACCCATCTGCCTCGAATAGTCTCATCCTGAAGGATGCCGCCATTGATACTGCTATTCGAGTATGTTCCCATCCCATTGCCGTCTGATCTGTATTTCATAATCGCCAAAGAATTCCCATTCTTATCTATGTCAGTCTCGTATCCATAGATGGAATTAATCGCATTGTTGCCTTCATTCGTACCAATGCGAAGCAACTTATTATTGGTAGCGCCGATCGGATCGTCGCGGTGATACCACTGCGGCCCAAGGTCGATTCCTATCGTCTGCTGCTCATTGCCGTCCGGATAATATTGATACCATTGGAACCAGACCTCATTCAAATCCTCTCCGAGATCGAATCGTTGTTCGGCTATGTTATCCTCCCCATATGGTTTGCCCACAAAGGTAAAGCGCATGCTATAATCGCCTGACCGGGCAATATCATCAGAGATTTCAACATTTGGTCCGGTATGTCCCAGTCCATCCTCGGCAGTCTGCCATCCGAAGCCGTCTATTATCGTCGTTGCATCGCCAGTCTCGAAATCATCGGTGAAGTAGACATCCGAGCTGCCGCTCGCCGCTGCGTTCCTTATCGTGATTTCCCGTTCCAAGAGGAGACTGTCCAATTGGTCATTGTCTGTAACTGTTAATGCGACCGTATAGATTCCTGGTGATGCGTAGCTGTGCGCAGGATTCTCTGAGCTGCTGGACGAACCGTCTCCGAAATCCCAGTCCCACCCGATTATTTGGCCATCGATATCCAATGAATCATCTCGGAATTGAACAGCTTCCCCTACCAAGAAATTATCCTTCGGCAAGGTGTTGAAGGCAGCCGCAGGAGCATGCTGCAAGTTCTCGTCCACATTCGGATCGTAGGTGTACACCTTGAAATCATCGATATAGACATTCGTATCCGCAGCGAAGCCGCTTGCTGCTTGACCTAATAATGTCCCCTTCACGAATAGCTCCTCTGCTGTGTTATGTCCGGCATTCAATGTCGTGTTCTCCATCACTAAACTGCCGTCCACCCATAGATTCAACGTGCTGTCATTCTCCGCTTCAGAAACATTAAATTGCAGCTTGAATTGCACCCAGCGTCCGCGCCAGTCATCCTTCAAGGCAGGGTTCAGCCCATTCGCTCCTTGCCCTGTCATTACTACCCCTGTCGACTTGTTCGACCATATGGGATAGAATCGATTCTCATTATTGGCGAATAGACTGCTATTTACAGCCGAACGAATCCCCATCTTCATAGCACTATTCGATCCTGTAAGTTCAATTATCCGTTGATCGCCGGAACCGCTTGCCGGCATGCGATGAATATATTCCGGCCCCAGATTGTCCGTTCCATCCGGATAATAGATCCAATATTCCATCCAGATATTACGTTGAGCCGCACCTAATTCAAATTGCTGCGAAGCGCTCGGCTTCACTACAGGATCTCCTGCAAAATGAAATTTGAGCGAATATTGTCCGGTATGTGCGATATCTGTGCTGACTGCTGCATTCAATGAAGTTGTCCACTCGAAATCGTTCGAAGCATGAGACAAATCCCCGCTCTCAAAGCTGTCCTCGAAGTGCGGCAAGATGGCTCCCGCTTCAGCTTCATGCGGATAGAAACCTGTTTGAGGCATACAAACAACTGTAATTGCGATAATCGTCGCTATTATGCCCGATCGCTTCAACCAACGTCTTCCCATTCTTACACACCCTCTCCATCTTTATGAGAATCAACATTCCGACTGATCTAGACGCTCCCTAATGCATTCAACAACAGCGTGACCGCTTCCGCTCGTTTCGTTAAAGCAAGCGGAGCGAAATGATTGCCTTCTCGTCCATGAATAATGCCCGCTTGAACCGCAATGTTCACAGAAGCAATGCCGAAAGCAGGAATTTCCTTCTGATCGATAAAATTTGCCAAATTGGTTTCATCCTCGCGAATTGATAATCCAAGAGCGCGTACCAGAATAACGGTCATCTCCGTGCGTGTAATATTGCGATCGGCTCCGAAGGTTCCGTCCGCATACCCGGAAATCCATCCCTTATCTACACCATAGCGAACATATGGCGCAGCCCATGCTGGAATCTTGTCAGCATCCACAAAATTCAGCTCCAGATGTGATGAAGCGCCATTCCCTTTCGCCCCTTCGCCGGTCTCGTCAGCTCCGTACGCTTCTACCTCTGTATGCAGCGCTCTTGCCGCCATGGTCACAAATTCGGCCCGCGTCACTTCACGCTCCGGCCGGAAAGTCCCGTCTGTATAGCCGTTGATAAAGCCAAGCTCCACGGCTTCCATAATCGAATTCTCCGCCCAGTGGCCGGCGATATCCAGAAACTTCGCAGCCTTCACGCTGGCTGTAACCTGGGGTTCGAAGCTCTCCATGGTCAAATCCGACTTAACAAGATCCGCACGGGTCAACTGCAGCTTCGATGCACCCGTCCCCACTCTCTCCATGACAAAGGTTGCGAGGATGACGCTGCCGTTCACCCCCGGATGCTTGCCCAGTTTCGTAAATGCATAGTGAATCTCGCGATCCTCTATTCTCGGGTCAACCGCGAAGCCGTTGTTGCCGTTCTTCGTTTCTATCAGCTTTAATTGCTGCGGATCGAAGAGCAGGGTCAGATCATAGGCATACATATCTTCCAAGTCATCCGCGCTTATGACCACTTGAATGCGATTCGAAGTCTCTGATAACGCGATGTGGAATTCGGGGTGATAGGAGCTGCTGTCGGCAGCTGCAAGCGCAGATGGAACCGCCCCGAATGCAGGGAGCAGACTGATATGAAGGATGATAAGCAGGAAAACGATACGTCCTGTCATCCCGATATATCTCATTCGAATCCGTTCGATTAAGGTCATAAACATTCTCCTTCTCTCTTGAAAATAGGGAGGGAAGGCAGCACCGAAATGTTGCCTTCCACAATGAGATTCAAGCGGAACCGAGCTATTTCTCAATCACTATGCTTTCAGCCACTCATCCAAAATCATCTGGGCGACCGCTGCGAGCGTTTGAATCGTGATCTCGCCGTTGTCGAACAGATCAGCCGCTGCAATATCCGCCCAATCTGCGTCGCCGCTCGTCGTTCCCAAGTACTTCGCGATGATGGACAAATCCCGAATGGTGATTTGCGATGCTCCTTCAACCAGCGTGTTCAGCGATGACGCGAATTGGCTCACCGCTGCGTTCAGGTCCGCTACAGCTGCATCGACCGCCGCTTGGCTTACACCGGCTTGATCGCGCACAGCGATTGCGGCTGAGATTGCCGCATCCAGCGCCGCCTTCGCCTCGCTGCTGTATTGACCTATTTTGCTTCCGATGACGGCATCTTGAGATTTGGATTGCGCTGTGCTTATAGCTGCTTGCAGTGTGGTCAAATCTGCTGGTTCTCCCGCAATTACGCTGCTTTGGAATTGTGAGACCGCCGCATTCAAAGCAGCGGCCGCCGCTTCCGCTTCTTCGAACGACACATTCACATTATCGCGAACGGCAATCGCCGCGTTAATCGCATTTAACAGATTCGCTTTATCGGCAGCTGGGTACTGCCCCGGCTCCGTTCCCGTTTCGGCAGCATTGTACAGTTGTTGCGCCACCGAAATCGCCGATTCCAGCGCGCTGAGATCGACGGCGGTTGTCACTTCGAGCTCAAGTAAAGCGCTCGCCGTGTCCAGCACCTGCAGCTCGCCTCCATCGAAGGAGCCGCTCGCATCGGATAGACTGACGATTGTCCCCTCTGTTGCCGCGTCCGACTTCGCATGAGCGATGAGCTTAACCACATTATGAGTCCCGCTAATCGGTTCCCCTGAGCTCATCACGATCAGACGAATGTTCCCTTCCGCTTCCTTCACGGCGCTTGCCACCGTCAGATTGGGCAGCAGCGTCTCGATGGCAGAATCGGCCAGCATGACGGAACCGCCGCTTGTCTCCGTATCGAAGCTGAGCACGGCCGGATCATAATGAAGCGTCATATCCAGAATCGAAGCCGGCTCTGTCAAGCTCGCCGCGCCAAGCAGCAATTCCGTATCTTCTCCCTGCTGAAGCTCAGTCTTGTTCGCTCGAATCTCCGCAATCGGGGCCGCCGGCTCCTCTTCGGAAGCCGCTGTGGCTAAGCCGATCTTCTCGCGGCTGACGACCCAGTTGTCGAAGTAACGCTCCTGATCGACCGGCGTTCCTGCGTTCCAGTAGTTTTCCATCGAGACAAAATTCAGCGCGTAGCCCGCATCCGGTCCAATTTCGTAGGCGCCAATCCAGTTGACGTTATAGACGCCGACCTCCAGCACATCGTCGATCCATAGCTCGAATATGCCATTGCTCAAGCCGGGATCGTTCAGCTTCACATGCGCCTCTACCGCATACCAGGAGCCGACATGATCTTCATCGAAGAGGGGCGTCTCCGTATGTCCGCCAGCCATATAGCGCCCGTATTCGAAGTCATTCCAGAAGCGCTTCATCAGCACGCCGGCCTCATCGGTGCCGCTCTCCGGCGCCGCATACAGGTACGGATCCTCCGGATTCGCGCCGCTCCAGATCAGCGCCGCCATCGACTGCGCCCACTCCTCGTTCTGGAAGGAGGAGATGCGGGACATCTTGGCCGCGCCTCCGCCGATCCAATCCTCCTCGAACTTCACGTAGAAGCGAGAATAGATCTCGGTCAAATCCTCGCCCTCCGCCGCCACCGGCTTCAGGTAGTCCGAAGGCGTTCGGCCGACTGCAAGCTTGAGGGCGCCGGTATCATGCATCTCGCCGTCCTCTACCCTGTATTCGGCCTTCATGCCCGTGGAACCGCCGATGCCGACTCCCTCTGTCTGCGCGAATTGGTTCTCGCGAGTTCTCTCGAAGTACTGATCGAACCGATCGCTCTCGAAGTCGTCGCAGAACAGCCATGCCGTCTTCGCTTGCGCGCATTCATTCGTCAGGAAGGCTTGTTCATGGGCGACATGGATCGTGTAGGTTTTCGTCGTCGTGCCGTCTTGCGCCAGCACCTCCATCACTATTGTGTCTCCGCTGATGGTCGCGGGCTCGCCGCTTGCATGCGGCGCGCCGTCTACCGTCAGACTTGCCAGCGGATCCGAGAGCGTCGGCGTAAGCACGACCGCATCACTCACGCCGCTCTCCAGGCGAACGGTGTAATCCGTCACGGCTGCTTCGAAGCCTGGCGTCATTTTGCCAATGGAATTATGCATCATCGTGAGGTTCGCATTGTTCAGCTGCGGTACGCCCGCTTCGCCGATCGGAGCCATGCTCAGCACCATATTGTCGATCACTCTGTTCTCCGTATCGCCGCCGGTTACGCCTGCCTGCTGATTATTGTTGTACAGCTCCACCACATTCAAGCCGTAGGCGGTGTAATCGCCGATCCAGTCCAGGTTCGAAGCGCTGGATTCCAGCTCTCCGTCTACCCACAGCTCATACACGCCATTCGAGGCGCCGGGTTCATTAAGCTTCACGTGAACTTGAATCTCATACCATGGCCCGGTCGCCATCGGCAGCGGTTGCATGACCGGCGTATCGCCTTGCAGCTCCGCTAGCGGAGCGCTGGTCAGACCGATCGGATTGCCGTCGCTGTCGAACATGCCGCCATACAGCGTTGAGGTCAGCTTCCCCGTCTGATCCGGATACGCGATCTCCGCCTCCATGAACGGCGTGTCGTCAGGTCCCATGCCGTAGATTCGGGCCAGCGGCCCCGTTCCGCTCAGATTCAGCAGCGGCTCTCCCGTATCGGGATCAACGCCGGTGTTGCTCTTCACATAAAAGCGCCAGTAGAGGTCGCGATTCGTCTTGGTCGTATCGCCGACAGGCTTATAGAAGCTATTGTCCGGCGTGTTTCCGAACGCGAGCTTTGCCCATGTGCCGTGCGGACCTTCCGTATCGCTGTCATAATAGCCGAACCACGAGAGAAGACCTCTGGAATCCTCCATCCCCCGTCCGAACACGCCGCTGCGGATTTGATATCTCCCGAACCGGTTGAAATAATCATAATACTCGTTCATATTGCGATCCTCAAAGTCATCGCAGTAGATCCAGTCCCCCTGCATCACATTGCACTCGTTAATGATCAGGTCGGGATCGACATAAGAGGAAGTCGTAACCTCCTCAGGGTCCTCCTCCCACTGCGGATCCTCCGTATACATCTTGAAATCATCGACATACACATTCGTATCCGCGGCGAAGCCCGCCTTGGCGCTGCCGAACAGCATGCCCCTCGTCAGCGTTTCCTGCGCCGCGTTCGGATAGCCCGCGTTCAGCGTCGTGTTGTCCATCGAGAGCACGCCGTCGATCCACATTTGGACCGAGCTGTCATTGTCGTTCTCGGACAGATCGTAATGCATGCGGAACTGCACCCAGCGTCCGCGCCAGTCGTCGTTCAAAGCCGGGTTGAGCTGATCCGCGCCTTGTCCCGACATCGTAACGCCGTTGTCTCTGCGCGACCAGAGCGGATAATACTTATTGTCGCCGTCAAGCAGGCTGCTCGTCTCTGATCGAATGCCCAGCGTCATCTGATTCGTCGCGGGACCATACAGCTCGAACAGCTGCTGCTGATGCTGCGTTGTGCCCGGATAGCGATGCAGATATTCGGCCCCCAGCCCTTCCGTGCCGTCGGGGAAGTATACCCAATATTCGGTCCACAGCTCTGTTTGCCCCTCCGTGAAGGCAAAGCGCTGTACGGCGCCCGGATTGACGGCCGGGTCTCCGGCAAAGCTGAACTTCAGCGCATAATTGCCGCTATGCACCTTCTCGGTGCTGACAACCGCGCTCGCCGAGGTTGTCCAGGCGAAGTTGGCGTTGGTGTGCGTCATATCGCCGCTCTCGAAGCCGTCAGCGAAAAATTCCATTGCCGAAGCCGCCTCGCTTACGACAATCGACTTCTCCTCGGCCTCGCTGACCAAGCCGTCGTTGTCCGTGACGGTCAGCGAAGCCGTGTAGGTTCCGGCTGTCGCGTACGTATGCGTCGGATGCTGCAATGTGCTGCTCTCACCATCGCCAAAGCTCCAGCTCCAGGAAGCAATGCTGCCGTCAAAATCCGTAGAAGTGTCTGTGAAGCTTACTTCCGTCGCTGTGTCTACATCTGTCGTTGGACTAACCGTGAACGAAGCCTCCGGGTCATAAAGCCCGTCATCTCTCCACTGCGGATCCTCCGTGTACATTTTGAAATCATCGACATACACATTCGTATCCGCGGCGAAGCCCGCCTTGGCGTTGCCGAACAGCATGCCCCTCGTCAGCGTCTCCTGCGCCGCGTTCGGATAGCCCGCGTTCAGCGTCGTGTTGTCCATCGAGAGCACGCCGTCGATCCACATTTGGACCGAGCTATCATTGTCATTCTCGGATAGATCGTAATGCATGCGGAACTGCACCCAGCGTCCGCGCCAATCATCATTCAAAGCCGGATTGAGCTGATCCGCGCCCTGCCCCGACATCGTGACGCCGTTGTCTCTGCGCGACCAGAGCGGATAATACTTGTTGTCGCCGTCAAGCAGGCTGCTCGTCTCCGAGCGAATGCCCAGCGTCATCTGATTCGTCGCGGGACCGTACAGCTCGAACAGCTGCTGCTGATGCTGCGTTGTGCCCGGATAGCGATGCAGATATTCGGCCCCCAGCCCTTCCGTGCCGTCGGGGAAGTATACCCAATATTCGGCCCACAGCTCTGTTTGCCCCTCCGTGAAGGCAAAGCGCTGTACGGCGCCCGGATTGACGGCCGGGTCTCCGGCAAAGCTGAACTTCAGCGCATAATC
>NZ_JAATHD010000001.1:0-243805 GCF_011947265.1 Paenibacillus sp. HB172176 | reverse complement strand
CCCACAGCTCTGTTTGCCCCTCCGTGAAGGCAAAGCGCTGTACGGCGCCCGGATTGACGGCCGGGTCTCCGGCAAAGCTGAACTTCAGCGCATAATCGCCGCTATGCACCTTCTCTGTGCTGACAACCGCATTCGCCGAGGTCGTCCAGGCGAAGTTGGCGTTCGTATGCGTCATGTCGCTGCTCTCGAAGCCGTCAGCGAAGAAGCCGTCGAATGTGCCCGGATTGGGGTCCGGGTCTGGATCTGGATCAGGGTCCGGATCAGGGTCTGGATCCGGGTCTGGATCTACTGCGGGCCCAGTCACCTCAAGCGCCTTCGGCAGCCGATAGCTGGATTCGCCAAGATTATTCGTCACCATCAAGCTTGGATGATAGGTCCCGGCGACTGCATAGCTATGCGCGGGGTTCTGCAAGGCGCTCGTCGTACCGTCGTCGAAGTCCCAAGCCCATGATGTAATCGTTCCATCAAGCGTGCTCGAAGCATCCGTGAATTGCACAGCTTCTCCCGTCTCGATCCCGAGATTCGGATTGAATGAGAACTTCGCTATCGGAACAGGATCATAGCTGGGTTCAACGGAAGCCAGTCCGTGATAATCATCCGCAATAACAATATCGTCATACCATAGATGCCAGGTTTCGTTATTGAAAGCCGTATAATTAGCAAAGTCAACGGAGCGTATTTCCTGTGAATTCTGATCATTGCGGTTTTTAATATTCACTGCGTGAACACGAATTTCTCCATCCAGCCACACGATAATTTCACCATCTCGATTGCCGTTCGAGTTGTACTTCCAGAACGCTTCATACGTATGCCACTGGTTGTCCCCTGCATCCCAGTTCTCGGAAGATTGCAATACTTGAACCAGTGGGTCAGTAGCCCGTCCATCATATTTCACCCATGAATTGTTGTCATTAGCTAACGCGTCTCCATTACCGTATCCAATATTGTCATGCAGCCCTGATTCATAATGAATGCCGAAGGTTGAGTTCGCATAGCCCTCCGGACTATCTTGTTTGCCGAATATTTTCAGAAATTTATTGCCTCCAGAAGAAGGATCCATCTTAAATTTAAATTTCACATAAACCTGATCTAGATGATCGTCTGCTACCAAATGTCTGAACCAATAACCGGTATCGCCTTCGTGGTCGTAAGTAACCTTCGCCGCGTTCGTCCCGTTATAACCGCCTCCATTGTCTACTTCAATGCTCGTGCCGAACAACAGCCATCCATGATTCTTCGGCGAATCGCTGTACGTATCGAAGTTGTCGCTGAAGACAATATTGCCATCAGCCGATGCCTTTCCATGCGCCAAAGCAATGGTGAGCAGCAAGACAACTACGGTTAAACCCAGAAACCTCCATCCTGTCACAGGACGGATAAGCTGCTCTACCTGTCGATTTCCAACCACGCTGGCCTCATTTCCCATTCCTATCCCTCGCTTTTCCATTGGATTGATAAAGTTGCATGCCTGCGGTGCGCCATGCTTTCGAATCGCCTAACGGCGACCCGAAAGTGTCGCGCCTTCCAATAGTGCTGTTTTCCAGTTCTATTCGCTCCCCTTTGGTGCCTCGGCGCTCGAAGCGCTCGTCAGATCTCCGCTCTCGAAGCTATCCTCGAACGCAGGATTAGAAGCAGCGGACACCGTGTTGTCGCCGTTAACGAATAGCACGGCGGCGAATGCTGCAACGAATAGACACAAGCAGCTAGCCATTTTCATCCGCAATCGTTGCTTCATGCTCTTCATGACGCCTCCTTATCAGATGTGATCAGCATCCAACCGGTTGAATATGGCTTCATGTTAACGCAGCGTTCAGCGAAAAGTAACGTTACCGTTGTCTACAATCGCATACCGTTGTTTACTTGTTTTCTGCCTTTTTGAGCCTTGCAAAAATATTGCTGTCGACCTCTGTCGGACCGGCTGAAATAATGTCATCCCATGTCAAAGCATGCACGAGCAGAAATTCACATGTGGCATATATGCTTGTCAGCTTAAGGTGAAACGGCTACGCCGTCCTCTAGCGGCGGGGCGCGTAACACTGCCGGTGAATTCTAAGAACAGATAAAGCGTCGATAACTTATAAATTATGTGGTAAGAAAAACGCCAGACGACTTCCTTGGAAAGCTGCAACTGCTCTAACGGACATTTGATCTCTTTAAACAGCTTTTTTCGCTGCCTAATTGCTCTAACGGACATTTGGTCTCCTTAGCGATCAAATCG
Organism: Paenibacillus sp. HB172176; assembly: GCF_011947265.1. GTDB lineage: Bacteria > Bacillota > Bacilli > Paenibacillales > Paenibacillaceae > Pristimantibacillus. Next base: position 241,587 of record NZ_JAATHD010000001.1, on the reverse strand, counting down.
AACGCATATTCAATCCTATTAACCCGCTAAGATGATCAAATGTCCGTTAAAAATCTATGCAGGCTAAAACGAGCTTCTAACAGTCGAAAATGTCCGTTACAGATACAACCATTTAATCTTCACCGTCTATAAAAGTTGTAAAGAGCCTCGCAATTTAGTTCGCCAAATGGCCTCACAATTGGGTTCGCAAGAGCCTCGTAATTGTGACGGTTCGAAAGGATAACGTGGAGACAAGTTTGTGTGTCTTGGCAAGTTAAACGCTATTGCAGCAAGTTAAAATATCTAGAAAGCTTATACATTCTATAGTGTGGAGAAAGAGAGGCAGCCCCGAAGGACCGCCTCTCTTATTCCACGTACTCCTATTGCCACTGAATCCAAACTCCATTTCGCGCCTTAACTCGTCCAGCCTGGATCAACATTCGTTATTTTGAAATCATCCACGTACACATACGTATCCGCCGCAAAGCCCTCCCTGGCGCTGCCGAACAAGAAGCCGCTCGTGAACAGCTCCTGCTCGCTGTCCGGATAACCGCCATTTAGTGTCGTGTTGTCCATGACGAGCGATCCATCCGCCCACAATTGAACGGAGCTGTCGCTCGTGCTGGCCGACACCGCATAATGCATGCGGAGCTGCACCCATCTGCCGCGCCAGGCATCCGTCAAGGCCGGATTAAGCTGATTCGCGCCTTGCCCCGACATGACCGTTCCCGTATCCTTCCTTGACCAAATCGGATAATACTTGTTATCCCCGTCCAGGACACTGTTCGTTGAAGCTCGAATGCCCATCTTCATCTGATTGTTCGCGGGCCCGTCAAGCTCGAAGATCACCTGTTGATTGGCATTGCTCCCAGGATACCGGTGTTGGAAGCTCGGTCCGACTCCTTCTGTCCCATCCGGAAAATACACATAATATTCTGTCCAAAGCTCCGTCTGTCCTTCGGCAAGATCGAAATGTTGAGCAGCGCCAGGATTCACAACCGGATCTCCCGCAAAATGAAACTTCAGAGCATAATCTCCGCTATGAACCATATCTCCGCTAACCTCTGCATTCTCGGAGTTCGCCCATTCGAAATTGCTATTCGCATGGGTCAGATCGCCGGTTTCAAAGTCATCGGCGAACCAGCTCATAGGCGGATCGGGGTCCGGGTCTGGATCGGGATCGGTCCCCTGCTGCGCCAAGAAAGCCGGGGGCGTCGCCGAGATGGTGAAATCATCCATATACGTATACGAGGTTTCATCAAAGCCGCTGTTCGACCAGCCCATAATGTAGCCGTGATTAAGGATATTAAGCGCCGTGTCTGCCGCATTTGTCGTTGGCCAAGCATTCAAATCATGATGATCGTGAATTTGCATGCCGTCCACCCACATCTCGCTTACGCCGTCCCCCTGCTGCCATCCGCTTGCTGTCTTGTAGTGCATCACATACTCCACCCATCTGCCTCGGGTCGATTCATCCTGAAGAATGCCTCCATTGATGCTGGAGCGCCCATATTCGCCAATGGCCTTGCCGTCGGATCTGAATTTCATACCGACGGTTGAATCGCCATCGCCGACAGGATCCGTAGAATAGCCGAAGATCGAATTAATCAGATTATTGTTGTCCCTCGTTCCCAGCCGGAACAGCTTGTTGTTGTCGGTGCCGATCGGATCGTCGCGATGATACCATCTCGGACCCAGATCCGTCCCTATGTTCTGAAGCTCGTTGCCATCCGGATAGTATTGATACCACTGGAACCAGACCTCGTCAAGATCCTCGCCGAAATCGAAGCGCTGCTCCGCCATACTGTCCTCGCCGGAAGGCTTGCCGACGAAGGTGAAGCGCATGCTGTAATCGCCGGAATGCGCAATATCGTCCGAGATTTCAACATTGGGTCCCAAATAGCCGAGCCCATCGTCTCCATTCTGCCAGCCGAAGCCGTCCATAATCGTAGACGAATCTCCTGTTTCGAAGTCATCCTGAAAATACACATCCGAGCTCTCGCTGTCTTCCAGACTCCGAACTGTAATCTCTCGCTGGACCGACGCGCTTGTCAACTGCTCATTATCGGTGACGGCCAGAGATACCGTATAGGTGCCTGCCGCTGAGTAGATATGAGCAGGATTCTCGGCTGTACTTGTTGTGCTGTCGCCGAAATTCCATGCCCAACCGCTAATTTGTCCGTCAATATCTTCGGAATCATCGCGAAATTGAATGTTCTCGCCTGTCAGAAAGTTGTCCTTCGGCAAGCTGTGGAAGGCTGCTGTTGGTGTATGCTGCAACGAGGGGTCTTGATTCGGATCATGCGTATATACCTTGAAATCATCGATATAGAGATTCGTATCCGCATCGAAGCCGCTGTAGGCTTGACCGAGCAACGTGCCCTGCGTGAACAGCTCCTCCGCAGTAGGATGTCCGGCGTTCAATGCCGTGTTCTCCATGACCAGATTGCCGTCTACCCACAGATTCAGCGTGCTGTCGCTCTCGATTTCGGAAATATTGAATTGCAGCTTGAACGGCACCCACCGCCCCAGCCAATCATCGTTCAAAGCAGGCTGCAGCGCATTCGCGCCTTGTCCCGATCTTCCCGAGCCCGTGGTCTTGTCCGACCAGGCGGCGTAGAATTTATCCTCGCCATTGCTATACAGTGTGCTGTTCGTGGTGGAACGAATGCCCAGACGCATGGCCGTATCATCGCCCGTAAGCTCGACAAACCGCTGCTCGCTGGAGCCGCTGCTTGGCACGCGATGCGTATAGGCCGCCCCAAGTCCCTCCGTTCCGTCCGGATAATAAATCCAATATTCCATCCATATACTTCGCTGTGCCGCACCCAAATCGAATTTCTGATAAGCGCTCGGATTCACCTCCGGATCTCCCGCATAATGAAATTTAAGCGAATATTGCCCTGTATGCGCGATATCCGTGCTGACTTCAGCGTTGTGCGACGTGGTCCATGCGAAGCCATTCGCGGCGCTCGTCAGATCGCCGCTCTCGAAGCCGTCCTCGAAGTGAGGCAAGATCGCCCCCGCCTCAACAACCGTTTGATTCGAGCTCCACACAGGAATCACGACGGCCACCAGAACAATAGCGGACAACTTTCGGCTCAGTCTCCTTAACCAAGCTGTTCCCATCATTACACATCCTCTCCCAATGTTTAGATTATGAAGAATGTGATCATCTAGGTGCTCCTTACCGCATTCAACCGGTTGAATACGGCTTCATCATAGCCCAACTTGAAACAGGTTGTAACGCAACAGTTATCTACATTCGCATACCGTTGTCTACTAATTTCTGATGATTTGGACGGCTGAGAAAAGTTTGCTGTCGACCCTAGGCACATGAAGGAGAGTGTTGGCGATTTGCGTCGATTTCATTTTGCGAATATGTTGATCGTCTAAGCCCCCGCCTGAGATAAATAGAAGCTTTCCTAATACATGCAGAAATCCGAAACGACTTCTTCAGCATTACTTGTCCTAATTCGTACATGCGGACACAGGAGGCGCTATTTGTTAAAAATACGGAGTTTGATCACTTTAGCGGACACAGAAGACCTTATTTCCTCAAAAAGCCAAATAATCTGCTGTTTTTTCGAAAATAACGTTATCTGTGTCCGCGAAATCCTAGAAACAGCTCATTCTGCTAAAATAGCGTATCTACGGTCCGCTGCGAGAGCCAACTCCAACTCGAAAATGTATACATTTTGGCGTGAACGAAGAAAGAGCCGCCCAAGGGGCAGCTCTTCACTCTTTACGTTCTATATGCCATATCGTTTACAATTCATTAACCGGTGAATACGGAAAATATATCCTGCCGCTTTCTGCATGCTCGGAGGTTTGTACGGTAAAGAATAAAGCTCCTCCTTCCTCATTCAATTCAAGATCAGTAATGGTGACACTGCTCTCGCCCTCCGAAACTGTAACCTCTCTGGCTGGGTTATCATATACATCCATTGCGTTTAAATATACTCTCACGATATCCCCGGGGTTTAATTCTGAGATAGTAATGGACTGCATATCATCTGAATTCACGATATGAACCTGGTTCATCTCTAGCGATGAAGAGATGGATATGCCAATTTGATGAACCGTCCCATGCATGGTTATTAATAAATACCTGCCTGCGTCTAATCCCTCCGTTGAGAGGATTTGCTCTTGATTAGTGCCTTCCTCATCGACGACCATCGATTTCGCAAGGCCCGTGGCGACGAGTTCATCTAAATTCATTGGATCGCCGACTACTTTTTCAGGAAGCAAATACAGCTTTGCAGGCCTATCAACCTTGAAAATCACCTCGTCTCCTGCTTCAATGTTCGAGTCGCTAATTAGCGTAACAAGGGTTCCATCAGCAAAGACCGGGCTTATCCAGTCTCGATCCATGACTTGGTTATTCGAATTAGCGAGGCTGTCCGCCTTCACTTTGATCCGATTTTGACTGCCGGAATACGGTAAGACAAATTGAATTTCCAGCCAAGAACCATCCAAACTAATCGTATCCTCTATTCCTAGTGGCGCGTACGTTACACCTCCATCATTAGAGAACATGATTTCCTGTTTCAATAATTCCAGTGTTTCCTTATTATTCTGAATCTCGGAATCAAACATAATCAGAAGCCCTGAATTAAAGTCCTGGACCACTGTTAACGAGTGCAAAGCAATATCTTCCCTATTCAGCACTTCAATCCCTATGGGCTCAGACAGATTCCCAGATCCGTCAACCGCTACAAGCATCCAATTACCCGCCGAAAGATTCATTGTACCCAAAGTCGTACTATCATTTGCCGGATAATACGTACTGCCGGCTCCCATACCGTTGCGAACCGTCTGATGAATCGTTCTGCCATCCAATGGCGTATCTGCTGGAACCATATAGACATTCGCTTGTTCGCTGACGGCAACTTGCAGGTCATCGCCAATCGATACATAATCAGGAACAATACCTGTAATGACTGGAGCTTCCGTATCTCCTACATTCAGCTCAGGATGTACGGTATGGAGTATGCTGTATCCAGGCATGACATGCTCTGCATCCGGTTCAATCACTTGTTCATAGTAGCCTAAAGGTTGACCGTTCTCGTCGTACAATAAGACCTGAATAAATCGATCAAATACCATTTTGTCCTGATAGATATTAAACCCTTCTACTATATAATCCGTATTTACATCTCTTCCGCTAAAGTCGTACGGATTATAGTCCAGCCTATTTTCGCTTTGAAGAGGTGCAAGAATCTCGGGGTATAAATAACCAGAAGAAGTATTATTTATTTTATAATATTTCGCATGCTCGAATAACCCGCCCGACCACTCATTAGGATCAAACGCAATGTGAAGAACATAAGGTGTATCGGCAGTATAATCACCTCGATCTACGCCAGCCAACAGTTCTTCTGTTGTGAGCAGTTCCATCGATATTCCGTCACTGCTTTCAACTCGAGGCATTTCTGACAAATTATACTCATAATTACCCGACGCAACGACAAGACCTCCTCGTGTAACTCTAACGTAAAAGCTTCCTTGCTCTTGCATTTCGTATGAAGTGGTTTTCAACTCCAAATCATATAGGCCGCTTGTGCCAATAGTAACTATGTTGAAGGGAGTCGCATTACTAGAGTCTTCATAGACCTCCACTACGTCTCCTTCCTCAAATATATTTCTGGAAAATAATCGATAAGTAATGACCCGATTTTCGAAATCGGGAGATAGATCGCGATACAATTCGAAAGACTCTTTTATGGTACGTTCATATTGGAAGCTAAGGCTGTATCTCTTCGAGATCAAGCCATTTCCACTTTGAACATAAATATAAATTTGAACATCTTCCATCGGAGTTAAATGCACGTCGAATTCATTATTGGATGTTGTCAAATCATAGGATCCTGCAAGCGCACCTTTTGAATACACCTTTACAGAAGCCGTTGCTGCGCTGGATTCCGGTGTCGCTTTTATAGGAATCGTCACTGCTGTCATGTCGCGTTCCAAGGGGATCGTATACTCAAATACATCTTTGTCGAAACCAGTGCCAATCTTGGTTAATGCAGCATCTCTCTGCTCTAACTGAAATGAATTGCTTAATTCTATCTTACTCAAATAAGCATTGGTTTGATCCGGCGCCGGAGGCTGGACCGTACCGCCGCCCGAACTAACAGGAGGAATAATCGGCATCGAGCTTTGCTCTGAACCTTCTATGCTGTTTGGCTGTTTCTCAAATTGCGTTCCTTTTGCCTTCTCGTTTACCGTTGCTGTTCCAATCTCACCTTGACCTGTTAACGATGCAACAGCGTTTAACACCAATTTAATAATACTCGCTTGATCGCCAAGGTTGATCTCATTGTTCTCCGAATTTTCTCCAACCTCAACATTAGCAATCGAACCTGTTGGGATATTGATCCGTATCGAGGTTGACAAAACTCGCACATCCTCGAATTGTCCGATCAAATCGACGGTTGCGCCTTTCGGCAGTCTGTCCGATAATTCCACTTCTTGTATGCCGTTGCCCGCCTGTGTTTCCGTCGCATCCAATTTGACTGGTGTATGTACAATTACGGTATCTACGCTGGTAGGTCCGCTTAATACAATTCGAACTTTGCCATCTGCTTTGTCCACAATAACACGTACCAGAATGGAATCTTCAATATAAACGGAATTTTCTCCTCCACCTTGAACAGTCACAGTTCCTTTCACGTTTACAGACTTTAAAGTTGCGTCGCCCTCTCCAATGCTTTCCGCCAACAAGAGATCCCCCGTGATTTCCATATTCACTAGCGTTACTCCCGGAGCCGTAATCACGACATCCCCCTCGATTTTCTGCTTTGCATCCGCAGAACCATAAACGCCAGCTTGATCAAACGTCGTTTTCTTGTTGAGATAAGGCAACGCCGCTTCAATAACCGTAATAGCTTCTGCACGCGTAAGCATGTCCAATGGCCGAATATTCCCCTCAGGATCGCCTTTAAAAATATGCTTCTCCGATAGTGACGCCATAGCGCTTGTCGCCCAACTTGCTATACTGTCCCTGTCGTGATACTTGGCTAAGCTCGCCTCTTCAGTTTCGCTTGCTTGAAGTGCATTGGCAATCATAACTGCGCTCTCTTGCCGAGTGGCAGCTTGTTCAGCATTCGCTTTGCCGCCCGCTCCGTTAAAGTAGCCGGCTTCATATGCTACCGATAAATCATTGTAGGCCCAATAATTTTCTCCAACATCTGAGAATGGCAGTTCATCCGCCCTTGATGAGAATCCGAATGCTCGATTGACGAGCGCAACGAATTCCGAACGTTTTATCTCTTTATCAGGCTGATAGGTACCGTCCGGATATCCTTGTATCCATTCACGATTTAACCACGTTTCAAAGGTTTGCTGGGCCCAATGTCCCTCTAAATCCGATAGTTCATTTGCAGATTCAGCATATGCTGCCGAAACCGATTCCATTGCCGCCATATTAGGTACAAGAGTGATGAGTAGACTAACGAAGAAAATAAAACCGCGCCACGACCTTTTAACCATTTCTATACCTCTCCTTCTAAAATAAACAATCATTAGAAATTCATTATAGTTCAAATCTACCAAGGTTTCTATCTATTTACTGATTTACACATTTCGTCGAAGCTTCCAAGCGCAAGAAAGCAAACGCCCTATTAGAGCGTTTGCTTAGTCGTCATATGAGGACGATTCCATTCTGAACCAGATTCGCTGCGGCTTGTTTCGCCCAACTCGAAATGCTCTCTCTATCGATAAAAGATTGTAAGACAACAGTAGCATTTTCCGAATCTTTAGAGCCCACTTCCGCTTGTATCTGACCCCCCTGCTCCGCTCGAATCCTCTCCAATCCTAAACCAACCCAACATCCATCAAAAATCGTTTTAGCAAAACGACCGCCTCGGCCCGAGTGGTGTAAGCCTGCGGTTCGAAGCGCTCCTCGCTTCTGCCTTGCATCAGCCCACCATGTAGAAGGTTCGCTGCGGCTTGCCTTGCCCAAGCTGATATTCGCTCTTGATCAGCAAATGTGTTCAAGAGTTGCTCGGCCCCCGTGTCGCTGTCAGACGGAAAACTCACGCTCGCCCGCGCGGCTCCATTGTTCACGAATGTTCTGGCGCGCTCAATTAACACGGCCAGCTCTTCGCGCCGAATGGGCTGATTCGGTCCGAAGCTGCCGTCCGCATAGCCCTGAATCAGCTCGGCGTTCACCGCCGCCGTTACGGCAGGCTCATACCAAGCATCCGAGGAGACATCCGCGAGTCCCGATGTTGACACCCCGCCGCTCGGCGCCGCCGTTACGACAATGCCCAAGGCGCGGACCAACAAAGCCGTGAACTCGGCTCTTGTAATATTCGCATCCGGCGCGAAATGATCTTGATCCATTCCTTTCACAATGCGACTGGTCGCGAGCAGCTCAATATCCGCCTTCGCCCAGTGCTGCCCGATGTCTGCGAAGCTTATATCGGACGTTTCTACTAAAGCATACATACTGTTATGCGGCATGTTCATAACGATTTCTTCCGTTCCGTCAGAACGGTCTCTAGACTGGGAAGGCAGGAAGGTGAAGGTTCCATTTGCCGGATCGTACCAGACGCCGATGATCTTCTGCGCCCCCGGGCTTAAGTTTGTGTCTTGGCCGTTTTCACCTTGACCGTTTGTGTCTTGGCCATTTGTCGCACTCTCGTTCGACCCATTTTGGTTCGATCCATTCCCGCTCGGCGCACTCTCGTTCGGCACAATCCCTCGAGCCATATAGGTTCCGCCGAAGTCCGTAATTTCTAGCGACTGATCTCCAGCTTGTACGGTTACTTTGAAGTCGATGACGCCGCTGACGAGTCGAAGACCTTGATTCGCGGCAAGCTGTCCGACCTTTTCTTCCGTGCTCGGATCGACTCGCTCCAGCGTCACGGTCACCGTCAGATCCTTAAAGTCCACGCCAAGCCGCTCTGCTATTCCCTCCAGATCCAGCGCTCGAATCGCCAGCCCATAGCTCGATCCGTTCAACTGCACCTCGATCGTAAAGTTCGGCATGTCCTTCGCCGCGTTAAGGAGAGAAGCAGCCGGCAGCTGCACCTCAACCGCTCGCTCCGAATCATCCACTCGTATCGTAAAGTGATCTTGTTCCAGTCTATTCAATAGGGAATGCCATGTCGCTTCATCAATACTGACTTGCTCGATGACTGTGCCATCGGACCGAGTTGTTTTCTGCAAATTGTTGATTGTACCAAGCAGGATGCCATTCGCATCATACACATAGACCGGACTTGGGCTGCTGACTGTTGGCAATGATGGGATTGCAGGCAGATATAATCTGAAACGATTGGTTACGGAATCCAGACGATTACCCAGCGGATCCGCCGCTTGAACATGCAGGTACCAGTCCCCGGCCACGCCTCTCTTCGCCAGGGTATCGCCGCTCGCAAAGCCGGTCCATGCATCTCCGGCGTCAGGCGTGCTTGCGCTCTGCGTCCATATATACTGCAAGCTGTCCGAATCGACGCCGCTTCCGCTGTCGCTAACGTCAACGATCGTCGAGGCCTCGACTCGATTGGTCTCGTCTCCATTGGCAGCATAAGTAACTACAGGCGCGCTATGATCAAGCAAGAAGCGGTATGTACCGGTGTTGATCTCATTTCCCGCCGCATCCTTCGCCTTCACATGTAGATACCATTCCCCGTCCGCATGGCTCCTCGACAAGGTGTCCCCACTCGCAAAGCCTGCCCATGCTTCTCCGGCGTCAGGCGCGCTTGCGCTCGGCGTCCAGATATACTGCAAGCTGCTCGCATCCACGCCGCTTCCTCCGTCGCTGACCGTAACAGCGGTTGCAGCCGAAGCTGCGTACACTTCATTCCCATCCATTGCAAAATGAATAACAGGAACGGTCGTGTCAATCCGAACGGCGGTTGAAGACGTCAACCCATTGCCCGCGCTGTCCTCCGCTTTCACCTCTAACGTATACTCGCCCTCACTGCCGAACGACAGCGGTGCGACGTACGCAGCCCAGTTCGTTCCCCCATCCAGGGAATAAGTGGCGGAAGCAACAGTCACGCCGGGTGTCGTTTGATTCGCATTGACAGTGACCATTACTGGTTGGTTCACCCAACTGCCGCTGGTATAATTCATCCCGCCGTCTTGCTTCATGGTGACTTCCAGCTGAAGTCCGCTCCGGCTAATGTTAACTGTGCGCGACTCGCTATGCGAATTGCCCGCGAGATCCACACCCTTCACCGTCAGCGTATGCACGCCTTCATCGGTGAAGGACAAAGGTACGCTATATGGCAGCCAAGTACTGCCGCTATCAAGCGAAACCTGCAAGGAAGCGAGTCCGCTCAAGTCGTCAGAGGCGGATACGCTCGCTGCAACATTCTGATTGGTCCAGCTTCCGCTTGCATAGGAGGAGGTATCCTCCTTCTCCAATTCAATCGTGACGACAGGATCGCTGTTGTCCAGACGGAAGCGGTTCGTCGCCGTTTCCACCGCGTTCCCTGCTCCGTCAGCCGCATGGACATGCAAGTACCAGTCGCCGTCCACGCCATCACGAGCTATAGAATCACCGCTCTCAAAACTCGTCCATGTCACTCCGCTGTCAGGCGCGTTTGCGCTCTGTGTCCACGCATACTCCAGACTGTCTCCATCAACGCCGCTCTCGCCGTCACTTACTGAGACGCTCGTCGACGCTGAAGCAGCATACGTATCGCTCCCGTTCACGCCGAAGCTGATTGTCGGCGCAGCCTCGTCTTTGATTACCGTGAGCGCGTAGGTTTTGCCCGCCAGCAAGAAAGGTTCCACTTGCGTCGTAATCACCGTGGAGGTATCCGTTAAGGGCACGCTAACCACAGAACCGCTCGCCTGTTGCTCCCCATCCATATACAAGTCGGCATGCAACGGATCTGCCATCGTCGCTGTCACGTTCACGCTGTCGACGGAAGCCCCTACATACACCGAATAATTCGTCGTGTCGGCGTCGAAATCAGGACTGATGCCAGCCGCATCAATCACAAGCCCGCTCAAATTCGCATCGCCCGGAACCTCATCTTGGGCTGCATCATGCGCCCCCCATGCCACAATGCTGCCGTCCGCCTTCAAAGCGAGCGAATGATTATGGCTAGCCGCAATCGCCACAACGCCGCTCAGCGCCTCAGCCGGAACTGTGCTTTGACCGTCGTCGTTATTGCCCCATGCCATGACGCTGCCGTCGGATTTCAACGCCAAGGCATGTCCCGCTCCGGCAGCGATCGCGGCGACGCCGCTTAGCGATTCGTCCGGCACGGTCGATCGCCCATCGTCATTGTTCCCCCACGCTAGCACGCGGCCGTCGGATTTCAACGCCATGGCGAAATTCGATCCGCTTGCGATTGCGGCGACGCCGCTCTTCGCCTCATCCGGGACAGTGGCTTCTCCGTCCCCGTTGTATCCCCACGCCGCAACGCTTCCGTCGGATTTCAACGCCATCGCATAGCGGTCTCCGCCGGCAATCGCCTTGACGCCGCTCTTCGCTTCATCCGGCACCGTCGCTTGATCATCGTCATTCTTCCCCCAAGCCAGCACGCGGCCCTCCGTCTTCAGCGCCAGAGAGAAGTAGTCGCCGGCCGCGATCGCCTCTACGCCGCTCTTCGCTTCATCCGGCACGGTCGACTGATGGTCGTCGTCCTCTCCCCAAGCGAAGACACGGCCCTCCGAGTTCAAAGCTAAGGAATGCAAGGCGCCGGCTGCGATCGCGGTTACACCGCTCTGCGCTTCATTCGGGACAGTGACCTGGCCTTCATCGTCCCTTCCCCACGCCTCCACGCTCCCGTTCGACTTCAGGGCTAGCGAGTGAAATTGCCCCGCCGCGATTCGCGCAGCCTTCACAGGCTGTACTGGTTCTTCCGGAACCTCCGATTGATAATTGGCATTCCTCCCCCACGCAACCACACGGCCGTCCGATCGCAAGGCCAAGTTATGGTAAGCGCCGCCGCTAATGGCAATGACATCACTCTTCGCATCATTCGGGATCGTCGTTTGACTATCATAATAATTCCCCCATGCGATGACTCTTCCATTGGATTTCAAGGCAACGGAGTGAAGATAACCAGCCGAAATCGCAACAATATCGCTAAGCGCATCATCGGGAACTGTAGCTTGTCCGTAGTTATTTGCTCCCCATGCGACGACACGTCCGTCCGACCGTAAAGCCAAGATATGATCGCCCCCACAAGCAATTGCCGTAACCTCGCTCAGCGCATCATCGGGGATTGTATAGAATTTGGCATTCCCCGAAACGACCACACGACCTTCTGACTTTAACACCACGGATGTATTGCCACACGCGGCAATGGCAATGACATCGCTTCGCGCGTCAGAATACAGAGAAGCTTGGCTGTAATAATTGTAGCCCCAACCTACGACTGTACCATCCGACCGCAGAGCCAGGGAATGATTATTGCCTGCCGCAATCGCCACGACTTGGCTTTGTGCATCGGCAGGCACCTCGGCTTTCTTAAACGTATTATCCCCCCATGCGATGACGCTGCCATCGGATTTCAACGCCAAGGAATGCGAACCTCCTGCAGCAACGGCGATCACGTCGCTTTTCGCTTCCTCCGGTACGGTGCTTTGCAGATCATCATTACCGCCCCATGCGATAACGCCGCCTTTCGCATTGATCGCAAGCGAATGATAGTAACCCGCCGCTATCGCCGTGATTCCTCGCGATCCCACTGCTTCCGCCGCATCCGCCGTTTTCGCACCGGAAAACCCAATTAATTCCATTATTAGTGTCATAATCATCACGATTGCCAGTCTTCTTTGAACCCTTCTCTCCATCCCATCATTCTCCTCTTTCATTGCAATCATAAATTGCTGAATCTATCCGCTCTATTCCATGTCTATTCCGGCAAAAACATTCAACTATGTTTATTTTGGCACACCAAAAATGGTCGAATCTTAAAACATTCTTAAAATCTATTCCCTATCTCTGCTCAAAGCGCTCGGCAATTCTGTGAAATTTGTACTATACTAGATTTATGAAATGGACGCAGGAGGAGGAAGAAACGTGACAGATTCCCGTATCCTTGTCGTAGATGATGATCCGGATATTCGTCATTTGATCGGTATTCATCTGCAAGAGGAAGGCATGGCTTGCAACGAGGCGCGAAGCGGCAAGGAAGCCTTGCAATGGCTGCAACGCGACACCTTTGATTTGATCCTGCTTGATTTGATGATGGACGATACGGATGGGATGGAAGCGCTGAAGCTTGTGCGGTCCGCGCATAATTATACGCCGGTTATTATTGTGAGCGCATCGGGCGACACGGAGAAGAAAATCAATGCATTAGGCCTGGGAGCGGACGACTATGTCACCAAACCCTTTATCCCTAGCGAGCTTATTGCTAGAGTGACGGCCAATATTCGGAGGAGCCGCAGCCCGTTGACCAGCCAGACGGCCAATCGTCTGCAGCTTGGTTCGATCATCCTTCACATCGACTCGCTTACGATCGAGAAGAACGGAGCAAACGAGAATGTGTCTCAGACGGAATGTGATTTGCTGGCAGCATTCATGCGCAAGCCTGGTCATACATTCACTAAGGACGAGCTCTATCAGGCTGTATGGAATCATGATCAATACGATGCGAACAGCTTGAGCGTCTATATCAATTTCCTGCGGAAGAAAATCGAAGTCGATCCGAGATCCCCCAAGTATATTCAGACCATACGAGGAATCGGCTATCGCTTTATGGAGGCTCAGGCCGAATTATGAAGCTCTCGTTGAAATTATGGATGTACTTCATTATCAGCAGCATCGTCGCTCTTGTCTTGTCCGTGACGATTGCGCTGACGACGGGAAAAATCTTGCAGCCCGGCCAAACCTATGAATCCTTGAAAGCCATAGGCTACGATCTGATCGGCGAGGTGAACCAGACCGGAGTTGCAGAAGCATCGCTGTTGGAAATCATGAAACGCTACCAGTTCGATTATCCCGACTATGAATTTGACTGGCTGGATGCGGACGGCGAGGTTTTGTACGCAACCAACGGAAGATCAGAGCCATACAGCGTGTCCGAGGTCATGCAAGCGTTGGCGAATGAATCGGACAGCTACTGGAACCTTGAGCATCCCGTCAGCATGATGTATCCGGCTGCTATTTCGGGACAGGAATACTACCTGCATCTGGTAGTCCCCCCTGAAGCTATGAAAGCATCGCAAGTCCTGCTCTATTTCCGTTCGTGGACCTCATTCTTTTCATTGATCATTCCTTTTCTTGTCTTTATCTTAACGCCTTACTTCTTCACCTATCGATTCTTTAATTCCATACGCAGACGTTTGAAGAAGATTAACAACGCTCTGTCGGAAATATCGATTGATCAGCGCAGAGAAATTATCGATAACTCTAAGGATGAAATCGGCCAGCTCACTCAGCATATCAACGCCATGTCGGTGCGCATTCGCGAACAGGTCAAGCAGATTCAGGAGCAAGAGCACAACCGAAAGACATTAATCTCCAATCTGTCGCATGATTTAAGAACACCGCTCACCAATATTCTCGGCTATGCCCAGACCATTCAGAAGGGCATCTATAAGAATGAAGAAGAGCTCGGAGCCCATGCCGAAGTCATCCTAAGCCGGTCATTATATATGGAGAAATTAATCAACACCTTATTTCAGATTTCCCAGCTTGATTTATATAGCACCCAAATTCGGAAATCCCCTGTTCAGCTTGCCAAAATATTGCGAAAGATTCTCGCTGAATATGTTCCGGTTCTGGAGTCCAAGAATATTCAAACGGATTTTTCGATTCCAGAGGTTAGCCTAACCTTAATGCTCGACGCGCATTTGTTAGAACGAGCCATACGCAATCTGGTCGATAATGCGATCAAATACGGGGCAGGGGGTCATTATCTCGGCGTTGCCTATGAAGAGGATGAGGCGTCGGCATCCTTCTCGGTCATCGATCGCGGCGCCGGCATTTCCTCAGAGCAGCTGCCGCATCTCTTCGACCGTTTCTATCAAGGAAGCCAGAATCGCAGCAGCGAAGGCTTCGGCATCGGACTCTCCATTGTGAAAAAAATCGCCCAAGCTCACGGGGGCAAGGTATCCGTAACTAGTGAACCTAGCGTAGAAACACGCTTCACAATGACTTTGCCAACCGTATCGAAATGAACAAGAGACATCTCCTGAGAGCCCGCCGCCCGATTGCTCTTTCACAAGATTAGTGAGAACATCTTGTCCGACAATCGTACAAGCACTCTGAAATTTGCTGCATAACATGGAGCATAACCTTCAAAGGAGTGATGTTGAATGGCAACCTTCCAAGCGAATCTAAGAGGACGAAATGTGGTTCCGCCGGTTCAAACCTTCGCTAGGGGAACGGCGAGCTTCAGCACGGTCGGCAACAACAATGTCAGGGCATTGCGCTTCAGCTTGTCCATCCGCAACATTAATCAGGTGACTCAGGCGCATATTCATTTGGGACAACCCGGTGCGAATGGACCCATCGTAGCCACATTATTCGGACCATCCAAATTCGGCATATCGGTTAGACGGGGCATTGTGACCGGTACGTTGACCCGCAGTGACCTGCAGGGGCCGCTGCAAGGCTTATCCCTTCGATCGCTCATTCGCGAAATCAATCGTGGAAACGCCTACGTGGATGTTCATACGGCGCAATACCCGAATGGCCAGATTCGCGGCCAAATTCGTTAATTTGCAGAAACTAACCTGGGCTATCGCAATGGCAAGAGACGATTCCACAGCACTATGCGGACAAGAAAGCCCTTATTGGAGCAAAATGCTGGAATTATTTATTTTGGCGGACACAGGAGCCGCTATTTCCTCCAAAAATCAATAAAACCGCCGCATTTTCGAAAATAACGTTATCTGTGTCCGCGAAATTTTAAAAACGGCTAAATTCGCTAAAATAGCGCATCTACGGTCCGTTAGTCCGCTGTCTGCTAGTTCGCTGTCTGCTGGTCCGTTTCGTTACTCGGAATCAAAATGCCAACAAAGAAGCAGGCCGGCGCCTCGCGCCAGCCTGCTTCTTATTGCGACTCAATCTATACTTCGTTAATGATTCCGCCGGTAATACGTAATCGCCAGCGCGAGCGCCAGCACGCCGCCCTTCACGATGTCCATCGCGTAATACGGCACGGAGAGCATGACGAGACCGTTCTGCAAGAGGCCGATCAGCACCGCGCCGACGAACGTGCCGAACGCGTTCGGCTTGCCCGCGCCGAACACGGAATAACCGATGAACGCCGCCGCAACGGCGTCCATGAGATAACCGCCGCCGGAGTTCACCTCGGCGTTCATGACGCGCGCGGCGAGAATGATGCCGCCGACGCTCGCGAAGAAGGCGGAGAGCAGATAGGCAATCAGCCGATATTTGCTGACGGCGATGCCGGACAGCTTGGCCGCCTCCGAGTTACCGCCGATCATGTACATGAACCGGCCATGCTTCGTGTAGGTCAGGAAGAGATGAACGAGAAGCACGACGACGACCATCACGATAATAATCCAGGGCGCCTTGCCCAGCTTGCTGAAGATCGAAGGAATGACGCCTGTGGCGTAGTCGCCGCTTGGCATGATCATATTTTGCGAGACGGTGGCGCCTCGGGTATAGGTCATGGCCACTCCTTGGAACACGAACATCGTGGCCAAAGTCATCAGCATATCCTGAATCTTGAACTTGATGACGAGGAAGGCGTTCACGAGTCCGACCGCAAGACAGATTGCGAGCGTAATGACGATGCCGAGGCCCGTGTTCAAGCCATGCCAGACGAACATCGAGATAACGAGCGCGTTCGCGAGCGATGCCGTGGAGCCGACCGAGAGATCGAAGCCCCCCACCGCCAGCGATACCGTAAGTCCCGTCGCGATAATGGTTACAATTGAGATCGACCGCAAAATATTTATGATGTTCGAATAGTTCAAGAAGTTGTCCGCCATTGTCCCGAATACGGCAATCAGCGCCAGAACGGTCAATAACGTTCCATACTTGTACAGCCATTCCACCAAGCTGAACCCCGGCTTCTTCCTAGGAATTTCCGCCGCCTTCATTCGATTACGCCCCCTGTGCTATATAGCATCATTTCTTCTTCGTTCGTCTCCGCGGTATGAAGCTCCTTCGCAACCGCCCCGTCGTACATCACGTAGATGCGATCCGTAATGCCCATCATCTCGGACATCTCGCTCGAGGCGTACAGAATGCACTTCCCGCGATCCGCGAGCGCGGCGACAAGCTCATAGATATCCCGCTTCGCGCCGACATCTACCCCCTTGGTAGGTTCATCGAAAATATACACGTCAGCATCCACAAGAAGCCACTTCCCGATCGCGATCTTCTGCTGATTGCCGCCGGACAAATTCCGCACCTTCGCCTGATCATTCGGCGTCTTCACGCCAAGACTGCGAATCATCTCGGCAGCAGCCCCCTTCTCCTTCGAACGGCTGAGCCAGGAGCCGAAGCCGGTGAATCGGGATAAGCCCGCGACCGTCAAATTCGTCACGACCGACTCCTCGACGAATACGCCTTCGCGCCGCCGCTCCTCGGGCACAAGCGCAATGCCGCCTTGCACCGCGGCATGCGGCGAGCCGAGCTTCAGCTTCTTGCCGCCCACATAGATCTCGCCGGTCGCCGACGGCGAAGCGCCGAACAACGCGCGGCACAACTCCGTCTTGCCCGCTCCTACCAGGCCGCCAATGCCCACGATCTCGCCCTTGTGAACACGGAGCGTCACGTCATTCACCTTGTCGCGATCCCGAATATGTCTGGCTTCGAAGCCATGTACGCCAATCTTCGGGACGCGATTCGGGAACTGTCCTTCCAGTCTCGCTCCCAGCATATATTCCACCACTTGCTGCTGCTCCATCTTCTCCAGTGAGCCGTTCGCGACCCGTTCACCGTCGCGCATAATCGTAATGTCCTCGCAGATTTCATAAAGCTCCGGCAGCCGATGCGAAATGAAGATAATACCGACGCCATCCTGCTTCAGCATGCGGATGAGCCGGAATAGCTGCTCGGTCTCGCTATGACTAAGCGGAGCGGTCGGCTCGTCCAGCACGAGGAATCGGCATTCGAGAATGACCGAACGAGCGATCAGCACCATCTGCTTCTCGGCCAGCGTCAACTCCTGCACCAGCTTCTTCGTTGGAATCTGCACTTGGAGCCGCTGCAGTACTGCCGCCGCCGCTTGATGCAGCTTGCGCCAGCCAATGAAATGACGCCCCTTCATGCCGCTGACCGTCTGCTCCAGCATAATGTTCTCGCCGACGCTCAGGTTAGGAATCAAGGCGGTATCCACCTCTTGATAAACCACCTGAATGCCCTGCGCCTTCGCATCCTTCGGCGATCTTATCGTGACCGGCTTCCCGCCCACCTTAATCTCGCCAGTATAATGCGTATATGCCCCGGCGAGCACCTTCATAAGCGTGGACTTACCTGCGCCGTTCGCCCCGATCAGAGCATGCGCCCTGCCAGGCTCGACTTCGAAATCCACACTCGTCAGCGCCTTCACGCCCGGGAATGTGATTGTTATTCCGCGCATCTCCAGCCGCTCTCCGGCGGTCGAAGTCTTAGTCATGGTCATGAGTCGCACTCCCTCTCTGAACAGGATTCAGCGCCCTTATCCTATAACGGATAAGGGCGCCTCCATATCGTCCTATTTTAGCACAAAAGCATTCTTATTTCTTATTCTTTTCCTTGAGCGCGTCCATCCAGTCGGTCTCGAACGCGTCGGTCTTGCCCCAGCCTGGAACGATGTTCTCAAGCGTCGTAATGTTCACCGGATCGCTCGAAGCCTTCAAATCCTCTTGCGTGATTAGAGCCGCTTCAAGTCCATAGGTGGCAGGCGTCTCGATGCCAGCCAGCTTGTTCACGGCAATTCGCACGTTCACGGCGCCGATCATCTTCGCGTCCACAGCAGCCGTCGATACCCAAGGGCTGTTCTCTTCCTGCATCATCTGCAGGTCGTTGTTCGCTACGTCAATGCCATAGATCTTGATCTCCGTGCGGCCAGCCTCTTGCAGCGCGCGAGCCGCGCCTTGCGCGAACGCGTCCCATGTGGCGAAGATCGCGTCGATCTCGCCCTTCGGATATTTCGCGAGCAAAGCGGCTACTGCATTCTGCGTATCCACCGAAGTGTTGTCATTCGCCACGCCGAAACGGTCAAGCTCCTCGATATTCGGATATTTCGCAAGCGTCTCTTGATACACCTTGTTGCGGCGCACCATTGGCGGGAAGCCGTCTACCCACAGGTACAAAATTTTCGCGTCCTCACCCTGTTCCTTCACGAGCTGATCCAGCGTTAATTGCGCCAAAGCCTCGTCATCCTGCGAGGTCAGCGTCACGCCGTCAATGTTAGCCAGTCCATCGTTCGAGTCGAAGGCAACCACTTCGATGCCCTTGTCTCTCAGCTTCTGAACCGCAGCAACCGTTGCTTCGTCATCGCCATGCGATACGACAACAGCATCTACATCGCTGTTCGCCGCTTGATCGAGCGCGTCCAGAAATTTCGTGGTGTCGCCGTTCGCCGAGAACGTATCGACATCGAAGCCCATCGATGTGCCTTCTTGCTTCGCGCCGGCCAGGAACTGAGCGGTATTGTCGTCTCCGCCGATTTTGCGGATCACTTTAATCTTGATATCGCCTTTGTCCGCAAGCGCTGCAGGAATCTCTATCTCAGCCGCTGCGTTATTGCCGCCTGCGCCATTATTGCCGTTATTCTCAGCATTGCCGCTCTTGCCGTTGTTGCCGCAGCCCGCCAGCACCAATACGGCAGCGATCGTCAGCAACAATAATTTTTGAGCCTTCAAGTTGAACATTTTGTCGATTCTCCCCTATCTCTGTCGAAAAAAGTTTAATACAAGCTATCTTATCGGAATTACAAAAAATCGTCAATGGATAGATTGTGACAAATCGGGGAGCAAATCATGCAGAAGGTGATTTTTTTCGGAAGAAGGCAACTAAAGTTAGCAGCAACAGCGGCGCAAGAAAGACAGCTCCCGTCCAGAGCGGATGGATGCTGTTAATGATGAATAACCACTGCGTTGCGCTTTTATAGGTAGCCAGTCCCATCAGAAAGCCGACCAAGGCAATCGGCATAACAATGGCCGAGCTCTCCCGCAATCCGAACAGCTTGCTTACGAATATGCTGATGAAGAATAAGCTTATCGTTGTCTTCATATAAGAGCCGAGAATCAAGGAAATGCCAATGACCGATTCGATCCGCTGAATGATATCTTGAAACTCCACCACTCTGGCTATGGAGAACAGCAAATAAGGCACCTCGGCCGCATACGGGCCGAACACCATAATCGAGCATACCGTAGTCAGCATGAGAAGGACGATGTTGCAGCTTAGCGCGATATACATCTTCTTCGGCAAGCTCCCCCGCATTCGCTTCGCTGCGTAAGGCAGAAACATGCCGCAGAGGAACACCTCTGAATAAGGAAAGCCGAAGCTGTAATAGGCACCATGAAATACTGGCTTGATACCTTTCGGAAACATCGGGAAAAGCGACGAAGGCTCATAATTGGGCAAAGCAAGCAAGAGCACGATAAATGTGAACAAGGATGTGATGATCAGGAGAAGCGTGAACATGCGCGCCATAACCTCAATACCTGCTCTCGCCGTCATAGCTGAGATAAGGAAGATCAGGAATGTGAACGCATAGATCGGCGTCTCCCGCATCATCGAATTGATCATGAACAATCCTACCCCTACGACAATCGCGGCTTGCATTTGAAGCAAATAGGTCAAGGTTGCAAATCCGATCATAACGGTGAGCACACTGCCGATTAAAGCGCGGCTTATATCCACATAGCTCATCCCGGGAAATCTTCGGTGAAGATGTAGCAGCATCGCAAGGATGGCATATCCAATCGCTCCAGCTAGCAGAAGTGACAGCCACGCCGCGTTCCCGGATCGCTCGATCAACGGTGTCGGGTTGAAGATGATCGCGGAGCCCGTCATATAGACAAAGAACAGCACGCTCAATTGCGTTGAACTGATGGTTTGCTTATCGATGTCGCCAAATCCCTTCTTGCAATGTTAGTATGGTAAAAGTATTGCCTGCAAGGGATGGCTGTAAACAAAGGGGGCGGGTTTATGACGAGGAGATACGCGGGCACAGGATTTCTATCCTATTTGCTGCTTAACGCATTCATTATGCTATATTTCGTCGTTTTGGAGGCGGGACTGTATCAGAATAAACCTGAGGATGAGATGAAGCTGTCTTCCTTTGAAATTGCGCTATTGCTGCTCATGTATGCTGTCTTTATCTACGTTGGTATTCTCTCGGTAAATACACTCTTTCTGTGGATTCGATCAAAGTTGGCCAATGGTTATGGAGTCGCTATCCTCTATATCGCCTATTCGGCAGCCTTTGTTTGGCTTTATGAAATGGCCGCTGATTTTCTGTTCAGCAGCCGCCATTCAGCATCATATTCCTTATGGCTTCCGTTATCGGGATGCATTATTTTTGTTGGCGTTTATGAGCTATTCCTGAGGAGACGTTATTTTAACGATGCGGGTTGAACTTCATATATACTTATGGTTTTTCACTTTACCTACCTATCGGAATCAAACCAATTTGTAATTCGTTTCTCTTTGGTAAATCCTAAATACGTATACCGAATGGTCACTTCCCTAATCGGTTCTTTGTCGTACTGAACGACGACTCCATAATGGATAGGTGTGTGTTGCTTAGAAGTAGCGTTGCTTGCAAACACTGCTTGTTTCTCTTCTCGTGACAATTGTGGTTCGATGGCTGCTTCATGTAACTCCATGATTTCTGTAGCCGGATCCGTTTGATCACCAAAATATTGCACAGTTTGCTCCGAGTCATATGTAATGCCCAGCTTCGCGAAATCAGGTTGCTTGCCTCCGTTAACCGATATGCTTCGAATATCGATATCCGAGTCGCTGGCATTGACCAATTCAATGGTATATATCTTCTTGCCCTCTGGACTGCTAAATGTGGTCAATCCATTGTTGAGCAAGGGATCAGCGCGTTGATACCATAGGATTGCCGCTATCACGCCGAGAACCAACACAACACAAACCGCCGCCAATGCTATCCATGCAAATTTACTAAAACGCTTCAATATCAACCCTCCTGGAGGAATGATCTACTTCCTTGGTTGAACAATCCGCTACAGTCGGTCCTCGTCAAGAGGATCGTCTACCACCAGCACGGGAAATGGTTTTGGCGTCATTTCCAAGCTCACAGCCTTGCCGTCATTTCCCCTGTATCTCACGAAATAATTGCCGAATTGCGGACTGTATTCTATAGTCTCATAGCTAAGATGTTTATCGGAGTAATGCAATTGAACGTACATATAAGACGAGATAATGGCTGCTTTTTTCTCCACATAGTTCGTTGACATGTTTACGATGGTCAAGAGTGCGACAACCAGCAATGGAATCCATACTCGCTTTCTCCTCATTACAGCCTCCCCTGCTTAATCCATGACCAAATTCGATAGGAACCGAACAGCGCCACACCTAATGTAAGCATCCAAAATAGGACGTAAATGCCCAATCGATTAATATCTCTCAGGCCATCGATGTTCCGGAAGATGAAGAACGCAACCCAAATGAAGAGCGTATACATGAATACATTCGGGATAATCCATGTGATTCTAAACGGTAGATTCTTGTGATTCTTGTTTTCCATATGCGCCTCTCCTTCTGAGTTAAAATTGTTTCTTGTTACACAATTTCCCATATTATAAACGAAGCCTCATTGCGTTTTGTTGCACCAGTTCGGAAAGCTCGGTTCGCGCTCTCCAAGTCGATATTATCGACTTACAGCTGCCTCTCCGCTCACTTCGCGCTCCCCAAGTCGATATTATCGACATACAGCTGCCTATCCGCTCACTTCGCGCTCCCCAAGTCGATATTATCGACTTACAGCTGCCTCTCCGCTCACTTCGCGCTCCCCAAGTCGATATTATCGACTTACAGCTGCCTCTCCGCTCACTTCGCGCTCCCCAAGTCGATATTATCGACTTACAGTTGCCTCCCCGCTCACTTCGCGCTCCCCAAGTCGATATTATCGACTTACAGCTGCCTCTCCGCTCACTTCGCGCTCCCCAAGTCGATATTATCGACTTACAGCTGTCTCTCCGCTCACTTCGCGCTCCCCAAGTCGATATTATCGACTTGCAACTGCCTCTCCGCTCACTTCGCGCTCCCCAAGTCGATATTATCGACTTGCAGCTGACTATCCGCTCACTTCGCGCTCTCCAAGTCGATATTATCGACTTACAGCTGACTATCCGCTCACTTCGTGCTCCCCAAGTCGATATTATCGACTTGCAGCTGCCTCTCCGCTCACTTCGTGCTCCCCAAGTCGATATTATCGACTTACAGCTGTCTCTCCGCTCACTTCGCGCTCCCCAAGTCGATATTATCGACTTGCAGCTGACTATCCGCTCACTTCGCGCTCCCCAAGTCGATATTATCGACTTAGAAGTAACCGCGCAGAGGATTCACGCCGCACAACAAAGACTGCCGAGAACATCCCGGCAGCCTTGTCTCCAAACTTTTCCTCATTGCAAGCTCCTGCCATCTGACCAAATACACGCAAGTAAGAGGCCATTCAAGCAGCTTACCCCTGTGCTGCGATGTCGATATCCTCCAGCTTCTGATGGAAGCCCACCTTCAGCCATGAGCTGGCGAGAGCGAGCGCGCTCTTAGCAGCTTCCGTATCCTTAAGCGCGTTCAGCATCAAAAAATCATGAATGATACCGTTGTATCTCGCCGTCGCAACCTGCACCCCCGCTTCCTGCAGCTTGGCTGCATAAGCCTCGCCTTCATCGCGCAGTACATCCGCTTCCGCCGTTATAACCATGGCTTGCGGCAAGCCGCTTAGCTGATTCTTCGTCGCTCGCAGCGGCGACGCTGTAATCTCCGCCCGTTCCTTCTCGTCACTTGTGTACTGATTCCAGAACCATTTCATCGCATCCCTGCGCAGGAAGTAACCCTCCGCAAACTGATGATAGGAATCAGTGTCGAACGATGCATTCGTCACCGGGTAGAATAGAAGCTGTCTCGTGATTTTCGGACCTTCGCGTTCCTTCGCCATAAGCGTAATCGCCGCCGTCATGTTGCCTCCTACACTGTCGCCCGCAACGGCAATTCGCGTCGAATCGAGTCCGTAATAGCTCCCCTTGTCCGATATCCACTTCAACACGGCGTAGATTTCTTCAATTGCAACCGGGTACTTCGCTTCCGGCGACAGGCTGTATTCCGGGAATACAACGACCGCTCCGGTACGTACGGCAAGCTCGCGAATCAACCGATCATGCGTGTGCGCGTTGCCAAATACCCATCCTGCTCCATGAGTGTACAGAATGACGGGAAGTTGCTCTGAAGCATGCTTCGGACGGACAATTCGCACAGTCAAAGGGCCGCCGGGGCTGCCAGTCACTTTCTTCGTCTCGATATCCGCGTCCGGTTTGTCGACATCGCCTGCCTGCGTCTTGTCCACTTCGGCTCTGCCCTTCTCCGGTCCAAGCTCATGCAGATATGGCGGCTTAGCAGTTGCTTCTACAAACTCCTGCGCCGCTTTCTCCAGCTTCACGCCTAGCCTATGATTCATCATAAATTCACCCCTCCTTTTCGTTTTTGTTGCCGAATAAGTATTTTAAAATTACGATGATTCTAAATTTAAAATACTTATAGGCGTTACAACCTCCCTCTTGCTTCCAAAGCTGATTTGCCCAACAAAGCTTTGGTCGTTCACCTTGGGAAGGCCGAGGGTAGAGTTCTTCTCCTAACTCCGTCGGTTATATTGTTCTTATACCCCTAATTGAAGGTTTGTTAACACAACTCCTGGACTGAATAGCAACTAATTCGATCCTCCCCCGCGCCAAGCGTAAATAGTAAATCTGCTAACCCAATTTCACGCTCCTACCCCGCTGCAAGCGTAAAAAGTAACCCTGCAGACGCAATTTCCCAACCCTGCAGCAAAAAAACGGGCAACCGCACCCGTCCCTGAACGAGGTGCAAATGCCCGGCATAGCTGATTCCTATTCTGATTCCTATTCCAATCCACTTCAAGCCACTCACACTCTGCCATTACAATTCAATCTCAGCCGGCTATGATCTTAAGTCCGTCAAGATCTGTCCAGAGCCTTCTACGACTTGCCCATAGCCGCAGCTTCCTTCAGCCGATACTCGGACGGCGTGCAGCCAGTCTTCTTCCTGAAAATCTGTGAAAAATGCCGCACATCGGGATAACCCACCCGCTCGGAGATCTCCCCAATCTTCAGCTCAGATTTCACAAGCAGCTCCATCGCGCGCTCCAATCGGAGCTGGGTGATGCTTTCCTTGAAGCCGTTGCCGGTCTTCTGCTTGAACAACTGGCTGAAATACACCGGGTTAAGAAACACGACCGATGCCACCTTCTCGAGCGTCAGCTCCGAGCCCAGATTGGCCTGAATATATTGCATAGCCACCTCGACTGCCTTCTCGCCGCCGCTCGAATAATGGTCGAACACCTGCGACTCAGACGACTTTCTCATGCGCCTCACCTGCTCGGGAACCGATTCGACATCGGTGATGCGATCCGTATGCAGAATTTGGAACGGAATTTTCAAATACCGCTTGAGATGCGTGCGCAGCTGGGAGATGAGCCGTCCAAGCCCCTCCTCCTCCTGCAGCGTGACTAGTCCAAGCAGACTCTTGGCGTCCACGCTTGCGACGAAGCCCTTGCCTTCCGTCTCAATCAGCTCCGACATCACATTCTCGATAATGAAATGCTCCAATCGCAAATCCGAATCGCTCTCCATGCAAAGCAGCAGCAGATGAAAATGCGGATAATTGCCGATAAACGGCTTCAGATCAATGCCGCCCAGATCAAGATCCGAAGCCCATCTTGCCACCACCGCCTCACGCAGAAAGCGCAGGTTGCCAGCAAGCAACCGCGCTTCCTTCGTACGCTCATTCTCCTGAGCCGCTTCTTCGGAAATTTCATCGCAAAGCGCTTGAAGCTTCCCGATCAGAATTTCCTTGCCGATCGGCTTGAGCAAATAATCCTTCGCTCCAAGCCTAAGCGCCTCCTGCGCATAAGCGAACTCCGAATGAGCCGAAATAACGACCCATCTGATATGCGAATGGCTCCTCTGGGAAAACTCAATCAACTCAAGTCCCGTCATTCCCGGCATTAGCACATCCGTCAGCACCAGGTCGATCGCCTTCTGTCTCAGAAGCTCGACCGCTTCCTCCGGACTCGCAGCCGTATAGACCTGGTGCTGGGGGAAATTCACTCGGATCGTTCGTTCAATTCCGTTCCGAATGACGGCTTCATCATCCACGACAAGTATATTCACGCCTGCTCATCCTCTCTATGCTGGATGGGAAATGATGCGATAACCTTCGTCCCTTCATTCTGCCTGCTTTCAAAACGCAAGCCGTATCCATCGCCGAACATCAGCTTTATCCGCCGATGCACATTCAGGAGGCCGATACCCCTGCGACCCTTCAAATCCGGCACCGCAAGCCCTGCATCCTCGTTGCTCTGCAATACACTTTGAATGCGTTGCAGCGTGTCCTCATCAACACCGACACCGTCGTCTTCCACCACGATCTCGAGCTTGCCTGCCGCCTCTTGTGAATATACCCGCAAAGTGCCTGGTCGATTCATCGGCTCAAGCCCGTATTTCACCGCATTCTCCACGATGGGCTGAAGAATCATCTTCGGCACCTGCACATCCAGCCAGCGCTTCCCCACTTCGATCGAGGTGCTCACGCGGCCGCCAAGCCTGGTTTCAATGATCGTAAAATAATGCCTGAACTGCTCCAGCTCCAGCTCAAGCGCCGCCAGAGAGGCTTCTTCCCAATCGCTGCTGTAGCGGAAGATACGGGACAGCGCCAGGATAACGCCGCCAAGCCGATCATTCTCTCGCTCATCCAGCATCCAATAGATCATATCGAGCGTGTTGAACAGGAAATGCGGATTCACCTGCGATTGCAGCGCTTGAAGCTGCGCCTGCTTCTCGCTGATCGAAGCCAGCTTGATTCGCTCGATGAGATCATCCATCTGCAGCACCATGCGGTTGAAGGAATTGACCAGCACATTCAGCTCCTGATAAGACTGCACCTTCACCTCGCCTTTGAAGTTGCCAAGCTCCACTTGCTTCATCTGTTGAATCAATCGCTTGAACGGCTTGGAAAATGAGCGCGATACCAGCGTTGCGATGATGATTGCGACAGCGACCAGAATGAGTATGAAGGTCGCAAGGAACTGCTGCGTTTCCTTAAGCTCAAGCTGCAGCTCCCGGTTCGGCGTCACGCTGATCATCGTCCAATCCGCCATTCCGATTCGCGCCGCCGTCACCATTGTATTATCCAGCTTCCGCACGAACACTTCATTCGGACGCAAATTGTCGGCCCAATCCTTTGGCACTGCGGGCAGGCCTTCCACATTCGTATTGGTGCGTACAATCTCCTCGCCGTTATTGTCCCTGATCATGACCAGACTGCCCGGCCCCAGGCTTGCGTTAGACAGGGCCGACACAATCGCATTGGCGTCCGTCTCTATGTACACAATTCCCGTCGACTTCAGGGTCTGCAGCTCGAACAATTGCCTTCCGAATGCAAAAACAGGCTGGTTAATTCCCTTGCTGATCAACGATTGCGGGAATACACCTAACCATTTCATCTCGCCGGTCGATTGCATTAAGGTCATAAGCCAATCGGAAGGCGTATAATTGCTCGTCGTTGCGCCGGAGGATCGATCGAAGCCGAACACCTTGCCATTGTTGGATACAATATGGATGCCGACGATGTCTCTTCGCGAATAGAAGATCGCGCCCAGGCTCTCTGAGATGCGCCGTTCGATATCCGGCTTCGCAGCCGAGTCTGCGGCGGCATGCTGCTGAAGAAGCCGCACGAGCTCCACATTGCTGTTCAGCGTCTTCGTGACGCTGTCATAGCCTTGAAGGAGCAAGTCGAACAAGCCGACTGTTTGTGAAATATTTTTTTCCGAAATAACGCCGACCTTGTCCCTGATCTGATCTGCCGCACGGTTGTAATACACCACATTCACGATAATGAGAAGCAAAACCATGCTGAGCAGGAAGATCAGGAACAGGCGGCCCGGTATCGTCTGTAAGGTTTTCATTCTTACATCTTACCCTTTAACCGCCCCTGCTACCATACCCTTCGTAATCTTGCCGGCAAGCAGGAAGTAGACGAGAATAACCGGCAATGCGCCGAGCACCAAGAATGCGCCGATGGAGCCGTAATTGACCGAATACTGGCTGACGAAGCTGTATACGCCGAACGGCAATGTCTTCAGGTTGGTAGATGAGATGAACGTTGCCGCCAGAATGTATTCATTCCAGATATTAATGAAGGTGAGGATACAGACCGTTACGATCGGAGGAACGGAGACAGGCAGGATAATATTCCAGAAAATGCGGAATACGTTCGCGCCGTCCATAATTGCCGACTCCTCGATCTCGGCAGGAATAGTCTTCATAAAGCCGCTAAGAATGAATACGGCGATTGGCGTTTGGAACGCGATATAAGGCAGAATCAGCGACAGATGCGTGTTCAGAATATGAATGTTCTTGAAAATAATCATAAGCGGAAGCAGCGTCCCCTGCATCGGAATCATCATGCCGAGCAAGAAGACGAGAAGCACCAACTGCCCGTATTTCCAGCGAAAACGCGTTATCGCGAATGCCGTCAAGGAGGACAGCAGGATGATACCCGCCATCGTAATCGAGGTCACGATCAAGCTGTTCGACAGATACTTCCAGTAATGACCTCCGTCTACTGCGGATGAATAGTTATGCCATTGCCAATGCGCCGGCAGCGCGAAGAAGTTTCCGGACAGGATTTCCTCGTTCGTCTTGAAGGAGTAAAACAATAGCCACAGCAGCGGGTAGAGCTGCGTAATCAGGAGCGCGGCAAGAATGATATAGATGATGAGCTGCGGTATCGAGACGCGCATTCGCGTTTTCTTCGCAGCAGCAGGCTGCGTCGCGGCATGCAAGGTAGCGGATCTGCTCATGAGGCCTCCTCCTTTCTTAGCTGTATCTCTTCTCTATGCGGTTGAAGATAAAGTTGATGATAACGGTAGCGAGCAAGCAAACAACAACCAGGAAGGTTGCGATGGCGCTGCCGTAGCCGTATTTCTGGGATAAGAACGACATATTGTACATGTAGCTCGAAATAACATCCGTTGCATGCGCAGGGCCGCCGCCCGTCATAACCATAATCAGGTCGAAGGATTGCAAGGAGCCGATGAAGGAAAGCACAACGGATATTTTGAAGATAGGAACAATCATCGGTAAGGTTATATATCGATCGGCCTTAAAGCCACTGGCGCCGTCAATCTTGGCTGCTTCATAAATATCGGCCGGAATGTTCTGAATTCCTGTGAACTGAATGAGAATGTGATAGCCGACATACTGCCACAGGCTGACGAGAATAACGGCGTACATCGCATATTTCGGTTCAGAGAGCCATGCATGGGACCAACTGCCCTGTCCCAGCTTGATCAAGAGCTGATTAATCATCCCGCCCATCGAGGCCGGATTGTAGATCGTCTTCCATAGCTGTCCGATAATAACAACCGACAGGATAACGGGCAAGAAATAACTTGAAACGAGGAAGCTTGGCTTCTTGATGTAGCGGCTGATCAAGATGGCCACGAACAACGCGACCGGCAACTGCACGAACATGGAGAAGCCCGACAGCATGAAGGTTCTGCCTACAGAAGGCCAGAATTCGGGATCATTCGTAAGCATTTTCGTGAAATTATCAAGACCGATAAAGGTGGAGGCTCCGAAGCCGTTCCACTCCAGCATGCCGCTGTAAACCGAAACGAGTATCGGAACGAAAACCAAACAAGTGTAGAGCAGCAAACAAGGCAGCACGAATGCCGTAATAGTCCATTTCGATACTTTCAATACGTTCATGGCATCCCACTCCTTAAAGAGGTTGTTCAAGAAGTCCACTTTTGATCACGAAGTATTCCAAGAAGCTTATTCGACATCGAATCTTGCATTCAGCCGAAATGAGCGTATGCTTTCGAAGCGATGTTTCCTACGGAAACATTTCAGTTGCTCACGTAGCATTCACTACGCTCCGCTACTCACTTTCTAGCTTTATGCAACCTTCTGAAGCGTTTTGGAAAAACGCTGCTTCGTAAGCATTTGCTATTGTGCTGAAAACCGGACCACTTGAACTTTCATTAAAAACGCAGTCAGAGATGAGGGCAGGGGAAGCGACAGGCTTCCCCTCATCCTCTTCAACCGCTTTTATTTATTCTCTTCGTACGCCGTTTGATGCTCTTTGGCAATAGCGTCCGCGCTCTTCTTCGATACGAACAAGCTTTGAATGCTGGACAAGTGAACTTGAGCTGTGCCGGGGTTCATGGTGTTGTCGAAGGAGATGTCTCCGCCCTTCACATCCTTGAACATATCCAGAACTTGCATCGCCATGTTGGAGTAGCCCGCTGCCGCGAAGTCGCCGTCAACCGTTTGCGCTACGCCGACCGCGCCTTTCACCGCGAACGCTTCCTTCGGATAGTTAATCATGAAGTAGTTCAAGAAATCGAGTGTTTCGTCCAGGTGCTTGCTGTTCTTGGATACCGCGAACGCGCTGCCTGGAGCAAGCATGAATTCGTTTGGATCGCCTTTTCCGTTAACGGTAGGGAACTTGAATACACCAATGTTGTCGTCTTTGTTCGCATCGGAGGTTTCGATGCCGCCCGTTGCCCAGCTTCCCATGTAGTACATGGCGGATTGACCTGTCTTGAACAGATTCTCGCCGGAGTTGTAGTCGAAGGATGTCGCTCCGTCCTGGAAGGCTTTCGCGTCAACCAGCTTCTCGAACGCGTCAACAGCTTCCTTGAACGCCGGATCTTCGAATGTTTTGTTGCCGTCTACGACATCCTGCAGGAAGCCGGGACCTTCGTTCGTCCGAAGCAGAATGTTCATGAACAGGAATGAACCGGTCCAAGAGTCCTTCTCGCCGATCGCGATTGGCGTAATTCCGGCCGCGCGCAGCTTCTTCGATGCATCAACCATTTCCTCGAAGGTTGTCGGGACCTCTACACCCGCTTGAGCGAATAATGCTTTGTTATAGTAGACAAGACCGATGTTGTTGCCGTCTGGCAATGCGTACAAGTTATTATCAAAGGTGTAATAGTCCAGAATGCCTTCTTGGAACGAATCCTTCAGCCCATTTTTTTCAACCATGTCATTCAGCGGAGCGAACAGGTCCGCGTCAACGAATGGCTGCATTTGCGCGGCCGGGTTAACGATTGTAATATCCGGCACTTCGTTGGAAGCCGCTTGCGTCTTCAGCTTCTGCTTCTGCTGGTCCGTATTCAAGGAATCCAGCTCGATATGCACATTTGGATGCGCGTTTTCGTAATCGTCCACGATTTTGTGAAGCATGCCGTATTTCGGATCTGTAGAGTCAGGATAGATGTTCTGGAAGGTAATCGTTACCTTCTCTGCGCCGCTCCCGGAATTGGCATTGCCGCCTGTGTTGTTGTTCGTGTTATTGGAAGTGTTGCCGTTGCTGTTGTTGCCGCAAGCCGCCAAGCTTACCGCCAGCGCTCCGACCATGACCGTGCTAAGTATTTTCGTTGTTTTAGCCACTTTGTGCGTCCCCCTTAATTGGATATGGGCTTATTATGCGCCACATTAAGGGAGCGAACAATAAAATTTCTTAAGGGGTGATGTTTGTTTTTTCTAGGTAGAATTTTTCAATATTCGGGGTTTATTTTCTTTAGATTAGAGGATGGGCTCAGGTGCCGCTTCCTCATCTTCCACCCTTTCAATACAAAGAAAGGCCCCCTCCTTTTCATGATAAGGAGGAGGCCGATTCCCGCGCGTTGCACTGCTTATTCTCCCGCTTGATCAACGGGAATACGACTCTAGTTCTTGTCGAATTATGGCGTAAAGCTTCAGCTCCAAGGATAACTGAAGCTGTACGTGCCGGATTCAACCTCGAATACGACTGTATCCGAGCTTTGTTCGATGCGGAGTACGCCGTCGCCCTCAGCGGCTGACACCCCATCCAGGAGCAAATCGTCAACTCTCGCCTTCGGCAGCGTAATGGATGCCGTCGTGTTCGGCGCAACCGTGGCCGTAATCTCGATGCGGCCCTCCCCCAGCTTCCAGCCGGAAGCGCATTTGCCATACATCGATTCGTAAGAAGCGGAAGCATGCGAGATGCCCGGTCCCGGCTGCGGTGCGATGCGAAGCTTGCGATAGCCTGCGCCGCTCTCTTCATCCAGATCCAGCCCGGCCATTACCCGATACATCCAATCGCCAATCGCCCCGTATGCATAGTGATTGAAGGAGTTCATATCGTCGCTCCAGAACGTTCCGTCCTCCTTGATGCCGTCCCAGTGCTCCCAGATCGTCGTCGCTCCCTTCTCGACCGAATACAGCCAGGAAGGATAACTTGTCTGCTGCAGCAATCGATAAGCAAGTTCATTGTAGCCGTATTTCGTAAGCACATGAGCGATATATGGCGTGCCGACAAAGCCCGTCGTCAAGTGAATTCGCTCTTCCTCAATCGAATTCGCCAATGTCTTCGCAGCCCGCTCGGCTGCGTCTCCTTCGATCAAACCGAACATAAGCGCCAGAATTTGCGCCGTTTGAGTTGTAGCTGCCACTCTTCCGGTCTTCGTCACGAACTCATCCTGGAAATGCTTCTTAACGCTTGAATAGAGCTCGCTGTAGGTTGCCCGATCCCCCTCCCGGCCAAGCACCTCGGCGGCCTTCGCCACCAGCTCTGTCGAATAGGCGTAGAAGGCGGTCGCGATCAGATCGCGCGGCGTCGCTCCGATATAGCTGTTCTCCTTGGCGTCCAGGCCCAGCCAGTCGCCGAAGTGAAAGCCGGTATTCCACAGGAATTCATTCTCGCCCTGGCTCCGCATATAGCCGACCCAGGCTTTCATGCTCTCGAACTGCTCCTCCAGAATAAGGGTATCCCCATAGCTGAGATACACCGTCCAAGGACATACCGTGGAAGCGTCGCCCCAAGCCGCCGAACCCGCCGAGCCCTCGCCGAGAACATTCGGAATAACATGCGGAACCGCTCCGTCCTCCCGCTGATCAGCCTTCAAATCTTTGAGCCATTTGGTAAAAAAGCTTGCCGTTCCCATATTGAAGTTCGCCGTACGAATGAACACCTGCGCGTCGCCCGTCCAGCCCAGCCGTTCATCGCGCTGCGGGCAATCTGTCGGCACATCAAGGAAATTGCCTCGCTGCCCCCATACAATATTGTCCTGCAGCTTATTCAAGAGCGGATTCGAGCATTCGAAGCGACCGGTCGTCTCCATGCCGGTGAACAGCACTCTGCCTTTAAAGCGCGACAAATCAAGCTCTCCCGGATATCCTTCAACCTTCACATAGCGGAACCCTTGGAAGGTGAAATGGGGCTCGAATTGCTCCTTCGTATCGCCCTTGCACACATACGTAATCGTCTGCTTCGCACGGCGAAGATTGCCGATATAGAAGTTGCCCTTGCCGTCCAGCACCTCGGCATGAAGGAGACGAATCACCTGTCCCCGTTTCGCGCCTTCCACCTCAAAGCGAACCCAACCGACCATATTTTGGCCAAAATCAAGCACGGTTTCGCCGCGAGGCGTCTTGAATACCGCAATCGGATCAAGCTCTTCCATCACCTGCGTGCCCTCGTTCTCTTGAGCGATCAGCGCTTCCTTGCCAATGTCAAGCGTCTGGACATTCCGCCAGGCGCTATCCTCGAAGTCCGGCTTGTTCCAGCCGTCCATTGCGAGCTGCGCGTCGTAGGTTTCGCCATGATAGAGCTCATTCATAATGATAGGCCCGGCTATCGACGCCTTCCAGCTCCCGTCTGACGTTATGACCTCGCTGCGTCCGTCAGCATAATCAATATGCAGCTGCAGCAGGCCAGCAAGCTGGTTGCCGTAATGATTCCGACTGTTCTCCCAGCCCAGGTTGCCCTTGAACCATCCGTTGCCAAGCGTCATTCCGAGCGCATTATTCCCGTTCCGAAGCGAATGCGTCACATCATAGGTCTGATACTGGAGACGCGTCTCATAGGAGGTCCAGCCCGGCGTGAGATAGAGATCGCCTACCCGCGCGCCGTTCAAGCTCAGCTCATAGACGCCCTGAGCGGTCGCATAGATTCTCGCTCTGCGGATTTCGCCGTTCACCGGGAATTCCGTGCGCATATAATGCGCCGACTCCTCGCTCCATTCGCTCGCAGGCTTATGCGCGCTGATCCACGACGCCGTCCAGTTCTCGGGCATCATCAGCCCGGTTTCCCAGCCGCCAGTCTCGCTCCAATCGCCTTCGGCGCCCAGACGATCCCATACCTTCACTCGAACCGCGTAGGCGGTGCGCGGCAACAGCTCTGCTCCTTCGTAAGCAATATGGACGGATTTCTCCGAGAGGATCTTCCCTGTATCCCAGCTTAAGCTGCCATCAAAGCCTGCCTCCGACGGCGCGACTTGAATCTGATACGCTTGCTGTCTTATCCCTCTTCCTTCTCCTTGCAGCTTCCAGCTGATTCTCGGCCTTTTCACATCAAGACCCAGCGCGTTGCCGAGGCTGCGGTATTCTACCGTGATTTGCGTTGCTTGCATGCTTCCCATTGCTCTGCCTCCTTCATCATTTGCATTCAGTGTATCCGCTTTCGAAGCAGGGGAATATAGGTGAATATGACTTAATCCATAGTTGAATCAGACAATTTCGGCAGGGAATTTGGAGCGAACAACGAATAATCTATACGAGAGGAGCGTGCTAGCAAGACGATGAAGCAACGAAGCGAAGAGTTGACGGGAGAATGGTTTTTCAGCGAGAAGATGGATGTATACGTGAACAGAAGCGAGGAGAGCTTCGGCATGTCCTATCATTCGCATGACTTCTATGAAATCGCGTATGTGGCCGAGGGCAAGGG
The DNA here is from genome assembly GCF_011947265.1 of Paenibacillus sp. HB172176. Taxonomy (GTDB): domain Bacteria; phylum Bacillota; class Bacilli; order Paenibacillales; family Paenibacillaceae; genus Pristimantibacillus. The sequence goes on along the minus strand of NZ_JAATHD010000001.1, from coordinate 206,738 downwards.
GTATCACCATGTAGGCTCGGAGACGCTTCCCGTATCCAAAGGCGATCTGTTCGTGCTGCCTGTCGGCGTATCCCATGTGTTCCGCCCCTCGGACGCGAAAAATCATGGGCTGATTGTGTACAACTGCTTGTTCCGCGAAGAGATGCTGAACACGATGGCTCTCCTGGCGGACAAGTCGCTCATTTCTGAGGAAATGTTCTATTTCATCGAGACGTTGCGTCGCCCGGAGTGGTTCAAGATGGTCGATCAGTATGGCGAATTAGATTATTTGTTCAGGCAAATGCACTACGAATATAACCGCCGGGATGATCCGCATATGCCTCTCATGCTGTTCGCGCAGTTTCTTCAGCTTCTCGCCCGCATTGATCGAATGAGACTCGCCGAGCCTCATCACCGAGGCAATGGCGCGGAACAACTGGATGAAGTGTTAGACTATATGAATCGGAATTTGGGCGAAAATATAACTCTGCACGCTCTCGCCGCAAAAAGCGGCCTGAGCGAGCGACATCTGCATCGCTTGCTGAAGGCCCATACGGAGCAATCCTTCACCGCTTATCTGCAGCATGCTCGCATTGAGAGAAGCTGCCAGTTGCTGGCGACGACTAGCATGAAGCTTAGCTGCGTGGCGGAGCAGGTCGGCTATCAGGATCTTGGCTCCTTCAGCCGCATCTTCAAACGAATCATCGGCTGTCCGCCCGGTCAATTCCGCAAACGGAGTCGGAGTTGAGGAGCTGATTTCCAGCGCTGCAGCTCCAATTTCGGCGGACGGGCGACTTGCAGCGCTGATTTCCAGCGCTGTAACAATGGCAGCCCCGGCACAGTTCAACTGTACCGGGGCTGCAAGTCAACTACTGCGCCGCATTATTGACTATCTGATGTTGTGCCTTGTCCTTGCCCCTGCCCGCCTTCCGGCATCTGCGGCGACGTCTGTCCATCCGGCGGCGTGAATCCGTCCGGAGGCGCCTGTCCGTCTTCCATACCTTGGCCGCCGGGACGCCCGCCTTGACCGCGGCCTCCGCCGCCAAAGCCTCCTTGACCTCCGCCCATACCGCCAGGACCTTCTGTCTGGCCGGTTGTAATACCGGATTCATTCAGGTACGTAATCGTATCCGAGATTGTTGCGCTGACAACCTTCGTTCCTCCGGTATACTCGCCGCCGGTATACAATCCGTCTTTCTCTTCGCCTGTATAGTTGCCGCCGGTATAGATGGCATATTCCTTATCCTTGCTCAGATCCGGCGAAGAGACGACAATGGTCTGGAATTCGTGATTCGGCGCGAAGGTCGCAATCTCGTTGCCGTCGCTGTCCTCGACATGCACAATCGTATTCGCCGATTGCGTCGAAGGAAACTGCATATGAATCGAATTCTGCGAGGAGCTGTCGGATGGAGCTTGAGCCATGCCCGCGCTGCCCGCCGCGATCAGCAATCCGCCGCTGTTTTCGAATACGCCGTCATAGTCCAGCGCTCCGTTCATGTTCTCCGTCGGTCCGTTCACCAGCACAGTTCCGCCAGTGATGTAAATCGAACCATTCGAATCAAGTCCGTCTCCTCTCGCATCCACATAGACATAACCGCCGTTAATATGCATAGCCAGACCGTTATCCGTACTAGCAGCCTGTCCTGGCTGTCCTCCGCCAAATCCCGATTCTCCACTGCCATCCGAAACATTAATGCCATCATCGGATGCTGTCACGTGCACCTCTCCGTCATTAATTGTAATTACTTTGCCTTCAATGCCTTCATAGGACTTCGCAATATCGATTGTTCCTCCGTCAATGGTCATCGCATTGTCCGCATGCATGCCGTCGTCTCCTGCGGAGATTGACAACGTGCCGCCCGCAATCGTTACGGCGTTGTTGCTGTGCACCCCGTCATCCATGGAGTCGATGGCAATCATGCCCCCGTCAACTTGGATATAGCTTCCTGCCTTCAATGCTTTCGCGCTGTCTGATTCCGTTGTCGTGTCATCTGTCGTTGCCGCAGCCGTTACGATCGCCGAGTCACTCTTCGCGTCAGCTGCAGCAGCCGTTATTCCGGCGTTAGCCGCGCTTGAGCCTGCTGCTGCGCTGGATGTGCTGGATGCGCCACTGTCAGCACCGCTCGTCGCGCCATCTGTCGGCGCAGTTCCTGTTGATTCATCTGCGCCGCCTCTGCCGAAGCCGCCGCCTTGCATACCGCCCATGCCGCCTCCAAAGCCGCCATTATCCGTCTTCACCGGCGCGTTCGCGCTGCCGCCTCCCGTCACAATGTTGAACTCGCCGTCCTTCACAAGCAGCGTTGTCTCTGCCTGGATGCCGTCTGCTCCAGCTTTAATATTGAACGTACCTCCATCAATCTCGATAAACCCCTTCGCGGCATCCGTGTCGTTAGTGGACTTCACGCCGTCGCCTCCCGCTTCAACGGTAAGGTCCGTCATCTGCACCGCAACCATGTCCTTGCCCACAATGCCGTCATCCACGGCTTGAACAGCCAGAGTGCCTCCTGTAATGATCAGATCATCCTTCGCCGTAATGGCGTCGCCCGTGTTACCGGTAACCGTCAGCTTCCCTGTTCCGTTAATTGTCAAGTCATTCTTCACGTAGATTGCCGTCTTCGTCTCGTCTGCCTCATCATTCACTTCGTGCTCTCCGTCAGAGATGATATTCTCCGTGCCCTCTTCCAAGGATAGAATCACTTTATCCGCATTCGAAACATAGATCGCCGCTTCGTTTGAATTGTAAATTTCCGCTCCGTTCATCACAATGCGAACATTGCCCTCTTCCGCCAGATCAACTTTCAATTGCCCTTCATCCAGCTTACCGCTAATCACGTAGACGCCGGGAGATACGATGGTAATGAGGCTGTCCTCTATTTCCGCTCCAGTTCCGTCTAGCGTTGCAGACGTTCCGGTCAATGCAATATAATTCGGATTCTCATTCTTCCAGTCCGAGTAGGCGTCCTCCTCGGCATATGTTGCAGTGTTCAGTGCAACATCGCTATCGCTCGTAGTTGACAAGTTAGCGGTTTCCACCGCATTATTCGCCGCTGCAGTCGCCGCAGCATTGCTATTAACCGCGCCATTATTATTGGTGCACGCCGCAAGCCATACTGTGCTGAGCGCCACAACCGCTATTTTAAATTGCCTCTTTGCGTTTTTCTTGCTTCTATGCGAGCTGGTCAGCTTGTCCTTATTCATCTTGGAATCCTCTCCCTTATCCACCTTGAATTTTCTTCTTTACAAACCCTTCATATCCACATCCCTACTGTAACAACCCTACCTTAACGATCTCTGAAACTTATCTGAATCTTTTCTGAATGTGCGGGACGGCTGGCGCATCGTTTTCTGTGATAGAATAAGCAGACGAAATAACAGGATAGCGGGGGAAGCTAAATGAACAAGACCGATCGTCAGCTCGCCATCATGCTTGAGCTGCAACGGAGTAAAGTGTTGAGAGCAGAAGATCTGGCATCTCTATTCGAGACCAGCGTGCGGACCATCTATCGGGACATACAAGCGCTTAGTGAGATGGGCGTTCCGATTATTGGAGCTCCCGGGCATGGTTATTCCCTAATGGAAGGCTATTTTCTTCCGCCGATCGGTTTTTCCGCTGAAGAGGCAGTAGCGCTGCTTATGGGAGCTGACTTTATCGAACAGAGGCTGGATGGCGATTATGCACACAAAGCAAAGGCGGCCCGACGCAAAATTGAAGCGATACTGCCTGAAGCCGTACGTGACGAGTCGGCGCGCGTTCGGGAAACGATGCGGATTCTCGGGGTCGGGGAGCCTGTAACCGGCTTGAGAGAAAAGGAATATCTCGGACAAGCGCGGCGAGCCATTATGGAGCGCCGCAAATTACGTATGACGTATCTGAAAAAGATGCCGGAACCGGACGGCAATCGGAAGAGCGCGCGTGAGGTCGCTCCATATGGATTGGCGTTTATTCAGGGAAATTGGGTTTTGATTGCGCGTTGCGACCTGCGTCAAGATATTCGGCATTTCCGACTATCGAGGATGACGGGTCTAATTGTATTGGAAGATCGCTTTCTCATTCCAGACGAATTTAACCTTAACAGCTACCGTCCGTCGGACGACCGCAACGAACGGGTGCTGGTTCTGGCGAATCCTGAAATTGCGGACAAAATCGCCGAAACCTGTCATTTTTATATGGAATCGACTAGCGACTCCAAGGATGGACTTATCGTCACCTTTGTTGTACGACGGCCGGAGGAGCTGTTGTCATCTATTCTCAGCTGGGGTGGGGATGTCGAGGTGCTGGAACCTCAGTCTCTCCGACAGCGAATTCGGGAAGAGGCCGAAAAAATATTAAAACGCTGCTGACATGCTATTGTCAGCAGCGTTTTGTTATAGTGCGATTAGATCCAAAAAACAATGAGGAGTTGTTTCATTCATGCGAAATACAGCAGAAGCATTACAAGCATTTGAGACAGTAGTAGAACGTTATTCAATCGAATTGGAAAGCTTTGATATGGAGCGGCTGATGAAAAAGCCGAACGAGGAGGACTGGTCGATCGGTCAAATGTATATGCATCTCATTCAATCCGCGCAATTCCTGCATTTGCACAATGTTGATCAATGCTTGGCAGGAAGCGAAGTAACAGTAGACGCTGCGGAGGAAAAAACGGAGAGGGGCAAGGGGGCTTTCGAGCTGGGAAGCTTTCCTCCCGTGCGGATTCGAGTTCCCGCTTCACCGCAATATACTCCGAAACAGCCGGAGAGCAAGAAGCAGCTGACGGATGGTTTCCTCCGTGTCGTGGAGCGGATGAAGCGCACCGAAGCCGCTGTGAGTAAAGTGCCCGTAAGCAGGAAAATGGTTCATCCCGGATTTGGAGCGCTAAATGCCCAAGAGTGGTTTTTGCTTATCGAAATGCATTACAGACATCATTTATCACAGCTCGAGCGATTGAAAAACGGTTAACCCGTCACGCTTTTCGAATCCTTCCGACCTCGGTCCGCCGGATTCCATTCTCCGACGAATTCCGGCTCATCGTACGCGAAGAAGCCGCTTAAGATCGCCTCGCGGTCATCCATGAACAGCTGATCCGCGATCGCGGCAGCCAGCCTCGGAACCGCGAAGCGCATTCCCGAGATGGCCGAAGCGGACAAGCCGCAGCTTACCATGACCGAATAATTGAAGGCGAACAGCCCGTGCAGCCGTCTCTCTCCCTCTTCATTCCTGCCGGTGAAGGCAAAGCCGGGTGTCAGATAAGGATGAGCGTCCAGCAAGGGATTGGCGAGCTCTGCGGGAGCCGTGTAGCGATCCGACCATCTGACAATGTCGGACTCCAACAGGCGCAATTCCGGCCGAAGTGCGGGATCGGACACGAGCCCCGTGCTGATAATAAGAAAATCGAACTCGAAGCTTCCCTTCCCGGTCGTGACAACGGCCTGATCTCCACGCGCCTCCACATCGAGCCAAGATGAGCCCAAATGCAGCCGAAAGCCGGACCGCTCCGCCGCCCTCGCGAACGTATCATTCGTCGGCGGCTGATTGAAAGCAAAAAAATGAGACATGACCGCGTATTTGTCCGCGTCCGACAAAGCGGGGTATCTCTCGATCATGCCCGAGCTCTCCATCTGTCGAATCGGATTGACGCGTGGCAGCTCCTTGCGTCTGACGAAAACATGCGCTTCAGCTACGCCTTCCGACAACGCAAAGTTGGCATTATCAAAAGCGGAAGCGCCGCCTCCGAGCACGGCAACCCTCTTCCCTTTCAACCGGTTAAAGTCGATCCGCTCAGAGGTATGCGCATAGAATTGCCGGGTCAGCTTCTCTTTAATCATTGGCGGCACATACCACTCTCCTCCTCCCTGAATGCCCGTAGCAAGTACGATCTTCCGAGCCCGCAGCTCGCCTACCTTCGCTCTTGCTCCCTCAATATGCAGCTTATGAATGCCATCCGCAGCAGGCTCGATCAGCTTAAGCTTAACCTCGTTAACAACAGGGAGCTTCAGCGCTTTGCGATACCAGCGGAGATAATTCATCCAGTCTCCTCGCGGTATTTTGTCAAGAGCCTCCCAGCCTTCCTGTCCGAATTGCGCTTCCCACCATGAACGGAATGTCAGCGAAGGAACGCCAAGATCAACCGAAATCAGATGCTTCGGCGTACGAAGCGTCATCATACGGGCGTAAGTATCCCACGGACCCTCGAAGCCCTCCGGATTCTCGTCGATCACGAGAATATTCGATATTCGCTCGCGAAGCAGACCGAACGCAAGTCCGAGCCCGCTCTGTCCTCCGCCGACGATGACTGCATCGTAGACATGCCCGTCGGGATGCTTCCTCGGACTCACCCAATCCGCCCCTCCGTAAGCCAGATAAGCCAAATCCGTCATCACTCGCTCGTTCAACATCTCTATACTCATGGAGATCATACCTTTCGATTTTTAAGTTTATTCTAACGCGATCCGCCTGCCATTCCTAGCCGCTCCCATCAAAACTGGCATTGCGACTAATCGATTCGAAAGGGTATGTGCAACATAACCAAATAGCCTGCAGAGAACATCTCTCCAGGCTGAGTAAGTATTCGAATTATGAAATTGGCATATTTCCTCTGCCGCTAACATACCCCAGCACCGCAATGGCGGCGCGCTCCCTGCGCTCCGCATCATTGCTGCGCATCGCCTCTTGCAGAATCGAGAGAGCTTCAAGAATCATCGCTTTTGGAACGAGGCAGGCATCGCTGAAATCCGCTTCAACCTTTACGTTTGCATCATTTGATCCAATGTTAGGAGCGTCTCCCGCCAATAGTGTTCGCTCAAGCTCGGCACGGGTAATCTGCTTCTCCAACATGGATACGCTGTCACTTGTTTCCAGCAGGCTTCGCAGTTCATTGCTGATTCCTGCTTCAGGGACAGCCGTCAGCCACGTCACTCCGCGACGATGGGAGCTCGCCTCCTCCTCCGAATCATAGCTCTCGACATAATAATAGTCGCCAAGATCGCCGAGATATACCGTTCCATTATCTTGCAGCAGAATATAATCGCCATCCCGCATCTCCAGCACGAATAGATGCATTTCCTTATACAGTTCGGCCAGTTGTTCATTGCGCTCGATTGCCGCAAGCCTGCGCATCAAATCCGTCTCGCTGAGCCGCTCCAGATCCCCAATACCGGCAGGTCCGAGACAGACATAGTTATGTTCAAGAAAATCCTCAATCCGGTTCCGCCCGTGCACTTCCGCCTTCATCTGAAAGAGTCGCATCCCATTCCCTCCTACCACTTTATTGCGGTCAGCACACGCCCGAGCTCAAAGCGCTCTTCCGCACTTATTGTCCATCTGTCCAGCTCGTTCTTGATGCGCTCCAGGCTCGTATACCCCTTCGCAAGCCCGTTCAGCCTTGCCGCAATCGTCGACTGCTCCAACTCTTCCTTCGAATCGAACAGCGTCATTAGCTTCTCCAGCGCATCCGGGTATCGCTTCAAATAATACTTCTGATGTCTGGCCTCGGCGGGATAAAACCCGTCAAAAGCCGCAACTTCCGTATCCGGCGCCGGCAATCCGCTTGCCTCCCGCTCCGCGAGAAAGGCATGAATCCCCGCTTCCTGCGCCTCGTCGTGGAAGAAGAGCAGCGATTGATACTGCCTGCCTTTGTAGCCGTTTATATTATAGGGATTATGATTGTCCCAAAACATCGCAAGGATTTCGTCATAGGCAATCAGCTTCTCGTTATAGTCAATCTGCACGGTCTCCGTATGATCGCCCAGCTCGCGATAAGTCGGCTGCCCGGTTGTTCCGCCCGCATAGCCGGTTCGCGTTCGAATGACGCCGGGAAGTTGTCCGAACAACGCTTCCGGTCCCCAGAAGCAGCCCATGCCGAAGGTGGCCGTCTTGCTGACCAGGTCAAACGCTGTTATCGGCTTTGAGGCCGGCCCTTTGTTTGTTTCTCGCTCAAGCTTCATTGCTGTTGCTCCTTCCATTCGGAAACATGCTCCGCAGTTTATCAGCTTCCCGCTGCCGCTGCGGTTTGCATTCGCCATTTTACGAAAAGGATCTTCACGACTATAATAACTATAATAGACTTCGATTGTCGAATAACCAAAGGAGATTGTATGGACCCTAACGATTTTGTACCCATCATACTTGGCAGCGACGAGAACGCCTACGGCAATGTCAGAATTATTCATGAAACCTACGGAATCAGACCGCTTCTGCTGTGCACCAGACTGCTCATTCCAACGATGCACAGCAAATTGTTCGACCTCGTACAGATCGACCGCTTCGACCATGATGACGTATTTCCCGGGGCCTTAATGTCGGTTCTCGAGCAACAAGCCGCTCCGGGCAAGAAGCTCATCGTCATTCCGTGCTCGGATTATTATGCAGGCTTGCTTTCGCGTCACTATGAGAAATTCAATGGATTGATCGCCAACCATTTCATCTCGGATGCCTTGCTGGATACGCTCGACACGAAGGACAAGTTCTATGAGCTGTGCGAACGCTTCGGTCTGGACTATCCGAAGACGCTCGTATGCGAGCCCCATGAGAGAGAAATCGCCGTGGAACGCATGGCCTTCCAGTTCCCGATTGTCGTCAAGCCCGAGAACAGCAACGCCTACGAGTATCTGCATTGCGACTTCGAAGGCAAGAAGAAGGTATTCTTCTTCGATACTCGGGAACAATATCTCGCTATGGTTCGCAGTATGAACGCTTCCGATTATAAGGGCAAGCTGATTCTGCAGGAGTTCATACCGGGCGGCGACAGCGCGATGCGCGTTATGAACAGCTATTCCGACGATCAGGGCAAGGTAAGTCTGATGTGTCTTGGCCAGCCTGTGCTCGAAGAATACGCGCCGAAGACGCTCGGCAACTATGCCGCCATCATCAGCCGGTCAGACAAAGCTATCTACGAGAAGGTGCAAGCCTTTCTCGAGAATATCGGTTATGTGGGTTATTCCAACATTGACATGAAATTCGACAGCAGATCGGGCAAATACATGATGTTCGAGATTAATCCGCGAATGGGCAGAAGCAGCTTGTTCGTCCGGGCGGCGGGTCTGAATCTGATCGCGGCGCTCATCGATCGGGTCGTATACGGCAAGGACAAGCCTTGCGTTTACGGCAGCTCTACCGCGCTGTGGACGAATGTGCCCCGCATGGTGCTGAAGCGTTATGTTACCGAACCGGCTCTGTCAGCCGAGATCAATCAACTCTATAAGCAGAAGAAAGTAATACGCTCGCTCTATTACAAGAAGGATTTGAACGTGAAACGGCTTCTTCGCGTATCGCGCTATTTCTTCGGCCATGTCAACAACTATCGCCGCTTCTATTTCGACAAGGGGCAGGGATCGTTTGCGGAGGCGCAAAGCTCTGAGAATTAAGAAAACGCCTTGCGGCGTCCTTTAAAAGCAGCTCCTCTAACGGACTTTTTGGAGGCTGTCAATTAACTGTGGATTACCAACGCATAGAATAACTCAGTCGACAGGGCGACCGAGGCTGCAACCCTTGTTTCCAGCGTTGCAGCGCGTTGTCGAGCTCTTTTCAGTCCTTTAAAGCGGATTTTCCACGTTGCAGCGCGTTGTCGGGTCTTATGCTGAAATTAGCAGTTCACAGTTAATCGACAGCCTCATATTGTCCTCTTGAACTAAACCGCAAGCCGCGGTTGTATAAAATAATTGGCCCCCAAACACAATATACAGGTTTATTGTTCGAGCTAACTGGTTAAATCTGTATGTTAATGAGAGTTGCTTAGAGCGAATGAATACCCATAAGGGGGCCGAAAAGATTGAATCCCATAGAGCGTGCAGAACGCGGCTCACTTCAAGAAATTGCACCTAAATTGCTGGTCATCCGAGGATGGCCTTTTTTAGTGTGCAATTTCAGATACACTCCTGAACCTTAGCCAACCATACGAGTGAAAAAACAACAGGATTAACCAGCTAAGAAGCGAAAAGGTCCGTTAAAAATCCGGTTTAGCTAAAAGGAGCTTCTAGGGATCGAAAAAGTCCGTTACAGTTGCAAGCTGAGTAGCCTCTCGCTCATTCCGTTTCCTTAATCACATTTGCTTCTCTCCGACCATCAGATCCTAACGAAGACTCAAAACGTTAAACGCCTGAATCTCAGGCCTGCGTGAATCTAACGAAGAATCACATCGTTATTTCATCAAATTGAGCATAAAAGCAACCCATAACCATGAAATAAGACGATCAATCTTCGTTAGATTCGATTAGAATGCCTTTTTATGCCCTTAACGTTATCCCGTTTCGTTAGGTTTAACGCCAAATTCTATTGCATTTGCTAGTCGATAAATCCAACTTCTCGAAGAAAGCGTGCCAGCATAGCCGTCGCTTGAGCGCGGGTCGCGTGTTCGAAAGGCATAAACATACTGCCAGGCATTCCCTCAATAATACCTGCAGCCACGACCTTGGCAACCGAAGCTGTCGCCCAACTAGAAATGGTCCATCGATCGGAGAGCTTCGTTAACGATTGCAAACTTCCTTCATCCCGGTCCCCTGCGAAAACCATCGCCGACGCAAGCATCACAGCCATTTGCTCGCGAGTCATTGGCTCATCCGGCGCAAATCGCTCCTGCGTCATACCGCTCGCCAGTCCCGCATTCACCGCTGCCTGTATGACAGGCCTGTACCACGCATCCGCCGCCACATCTGGGAAGCCGGAAGCTTGATCGTCAGCGTTCAACGATAGCCCCAGCGCGCGAACGAGCAGCGCTGTAAACTCGGCGCGCGTAATGTCCGCGTCCGGCATGAAGAGGGTGTCTGTGACGCCATTGACGATCAGCTTCGACGCCAACAGCTCCACATTCCCCTGTGCCCAATGCCCTTCCAGATCGTCGAATGTCTTGCCCGCTGATGCCAGGACAGCGTACATGCTGTTATGCGGCACCTTAATCACAGTCTCCGGCGTACCATCCGGACGGCTGCCCGCTTGCGAAGGCACAAACGTGAACCTCATGTCCCCCTGATCATATAAAACGCCTGTCAGGTTACGATTCACGGCGTCTTCCCCCGTTACAATTGCCCTCGCCATATAGGTTCCACCGAAATCACGAATCTCCACCGTTTGACCGTTCGCTTCTACCGTCACTTTGAAATCGATGACCGCACTAGCCAGATCAAACCCTTTGCTTACCGCGAGCTGCAGAACCTGTGTCTCAACCGCTTCGTCCGCACGCTCCAGGATGATGTTCACCTTCAGGTCTTGCAGGTCGACGCCGAGCTCCTCCGCCAAGCCCGCAAGATCAAGCACGCTAATGACGAGCTGATAGCTGGCCCCGTTCAGTTGCGCCTCGATAATCGCATTCGGCATCAATTCAGCAGCCGCAGCAATCGAAGCTGCGGGAAGCTGCACTCGCACGACGCGCTCGGAATCGTCCACTTGAATCGTAAGAATCGATTGCCCTGCCTCTGCCAATCGCGTCAGCGCGCCATCCAGCGTCGCTTGATCGAGCATGACTTGCTCCATGACAGTACCGTCCGGTCGGGCTGCTTTCTCAACCGCCACGCTACTCATGACCATCGAACCGATTAACAAGCTCGCATGTCTCTGCGGCTCAGGTGAGTAGCCAGGAGCACGCTGCACATAGACGGTATAGGTCTTCCTTGCCCCGTTCAACGCTGTTACCCCAATCTCGATCAGATTCTCTCCTGTATGCAACGCAAGCGCTTCGCTCGCCATGCCGGTGGTCACTGATAACGGCGTTCCTCCGTTGACGCTTACGGTGATGAGATCCGTTTTGTCCTGGGCAGCCGGCGTTATAGCGATGCTCTTTACACTGTTCGCAACGTTTACCCTATAAGCCATAGTGGAGGCGTTGAACTCGCTATTCAGCATTCCCGCCGAAAGCGCAAGTCCGTTCAATTCCGCCGCAGACGTATCCAGTCTATACCGCTGGGATACAGCGCCCGCCGCATTGCCGACCGTATCCTGCGCCCGAACGTGCAAGTACCAGTCCCCGTCCACTCCGCTTTTTGCCAGATTATCACCGCTCGTGAACGGTGACCAGCCTTCTGCCGGCGTCGTGTCGCTTTGCGACCATGCGTAAGCAAGAGAAGCTGTCGACAAGCCGCTCTCCGCATCGTTCGCCGTTACGACAGTCGTGCCGCCTGCGCTCCACGTTTCATTGCCGTTCGTGTCAAAGTCGATGCTCGGGCTGGTTCGATCGATCTTAACCGTCAGAGCATCCTCCAATTCATTGCCCGCTTCATCTGCGGCCTTGACCTTGACGAACTGCGTTCCCGCTGCCGAAACGGCAAGCGGTTCCGTGTAAGTGAACCAATGCGCACCGTCGTCCAACGAGTAGGTTACAGAGGTGACCGTAAGCTCTTGGAGATGGGAGGCAGATATCTCCGCCCTCACGGGCTGGTTCGTCCAGTCTCCGGAAACGTACGGAGCTCCATCCTGTTTGCTTGCGTTAATTGTGACAACCAGCCCATTTTGATTGATTTTCACGATTCTGGATTCTTGCTCTTCATTCCCTTTCTCATCGATTGCTCTAAAAGTCAAGGTATGAACGCCTTCCTCGCTATAGGTCAACGCTCCGGTAACCGGCAGCCAGGAATTCCCCCCGTCTTCCGAGTACTGGAACGTTGCCAGCCCGCTGCCATCATCCGTTGCACTTGCATGGACTGTCACGCTTCGATTCGTCCACGTATCGTTCGCGTACGGCGATTCATCCTCGTCTTTCATCTGCACGGTAACCTCTGGATTGATGTTGTCCAGCCACTGCGCATATAACGTCACATTGTCCATGCCTATCGTGACGGCTTCGCCCGGCGTGCAGCTTGTGCCGCTGCCGTCCACTGCCGTGTTCCAGCCCGCGAACGTATAGCCGGTCTTCCTCAGGCTGCCCGTATTGCCTAACACCTCCACACTGTCATCCGGGCTATACGCTTGCCCGTCTGCCGGCGCGCTGCCGCCATCGCTGCCATTACCGTCATACGTGACGTTATAACGCTGCGACACATTGATTGTATACGTCTTGCCCGGCAAGAAATACGGCTCTACCCTGATCAAGATCTCCGTCATGTCTCCGGTTAATCCAACGGCAACAGGCGCGCCGCTTGGCTGCTCCTCGGCATTTACCAGCAATACGGCGTTATCCCCATCGGTCAACGTCGCCGTTATATCGAGGCTCGCAGCAGTCGAACCCACAAGCTCATAGGTATAAGCCGTAACGGAAGATTCAAAGGAAGGGCTCAGATCGCCGGCATCGATCGCAAGAGTGATCAGATCCGTGCTCCCCGGTACGGTCGATTGACCGTATTTATTATTTCCCCATGCGACGATGCTGCCGTCCGCCTTCAACGCTTCCGAATGGAGCTCCCCTCCTGCAAGAGATACGACGCCGCTCTGCGCATTGGCGGGGATACTCCTTTGACCTTCACTGCTTCTCCCCCAAGAAACGACTGTGCCGTCCATTTTCAATGCCATAGAGAAATGTGTTCCCCCTTCAATCGCCACGATCCCATTTTGCGCTGCGGTTGGTACGGAGACCTGACCATCTAAATTATATCCCCATGCCACGACGCTGCCGTCTGCCTTTAACGCCAGGGAATGATAGCCTCCAGCCGCAATCGCCACAACACCGCTTTGCGCTGCGGTTGGGACGGTCGCTTCACCGTCAGCATTATTTCCCCAAGCTACGACGCTGCCATCCGACTTCAATGCCAAGGAATGGCCGTATCCTGCCGCTATGGCTACGATGCCGCTCTGCGCATCGAGTGGGACGTCCGATTGTCCCCAATAATTGTATCCCCAAGCTACGACGCTGCCATCCGATTTCAGCGCCATGGAGTGGTTGGCTCCAGCCGCTATGGCTACGATGCCGCTCTGCGCTTCAACGGGGACATTCGTTTGACCTTTATCATTCTTCCCCCATGCGACGACACTGCCGTCCGCTTTCAGCGCCAGCGAATGATGCCATCCTGTTGAAATGGACACCACGCCGCTTTGGGCTGCTTCCGGCACATTGATTTGATTGTAATTGTTCCTGCCCCATGCGACTACGCCTCCGTCCGCTTTCAGCGCCAGCGAATGACTATATCCCGCAGCAACGGCAATCGCTTTGGTGGGCGAATTCAGCTCTGCCGGCACGGTCGATTGATCGTACAACCCCCACGAAATGACGCTCCCGTCCGCTTTCAGCGCCAAGGCATGAGAACTCCCCGCAGCAATGGACACCACGCCGCTTTGCGCCTCCTGGGGCACATCCCTTTGACCTTGACTATTCGCTCCCCATGCGATGACGCCTCCGTCCGCCTTCAAGGCAAGAGAATTATAATCGGTTGCGGCAATGGACACGACACCGCTTTGCGCCTCAACCGGAACATTCCCTTCACCGTTCGTATTGGATCCCCATGCGACGACGCTGCCATCCACTTTCAGGGCGAGCGAATGCGTATCTCCCGCAGCTATGGCCACAACTCTGCTTTGGGCGGCTGTCGGCACTGTCGTTTGATCCTTGCTATTCGACCCCCATGCCACTACGCCTCCATCCGCTTTCAAGGCAAGCGAATGAAGATATCCGCCAGCGATAGCCGTCACGTCGCTTTGGGCCTCTGCCGGAACGGTTGATTGACCGTTCGTATTAAGACCCCATGCGACGACGCTGCCGTCCGCTTTCAAGGCAAGAGAATGATTTTTTCCCGCAGCAATCGCCACCACTCCGCTTTGAGCAGCTGCCGGCAACGTCGTTTGACCGTAATCATTATTTCCCCATGCCACTACGCTGCCGTCCGCTTTCAGCGCCAAGGAATGATAAGATCCAGCAGCTATGGACACCACGCCGCTTTGGGCAGCTTCAGGAACATCCAATTGGTTCTTATTGTTAGAACCCCAAGCCACTACGCTGCCATCCGATTTCAACGCCAGAGAATGGTTGCGTCCGGCAGCGATCATCTGGAACGATCCCACGCTCCCGCTGCTGCCCGAGGACCGCTCTGCCGCCAATGCGACAGCAGGGACCGCGCATGTCCAGAGTAGAAGGAGCGCCAGAGCAACCGTCATCAGCTGCGAGCATTTTTTTGAATACAGTCTATTTTTGAACATATTCAGAACATCCCTTTCCTTTGCCAACTGATCCTATTCATCGACATTCTATTCCATTTTTCATCCTATCACCGGTGATAGGGCTATTGTCTTAAAGGATTATTAAAGGATTTGATGCAAGGAAGGAAAAACACTTGGCCGCATGGAATAAGGAAACAAACATCACCAGAAGAGAGAGTGCCGTGAATATGAACAAACCACACGTATTGATTGTCGATAACGAGCCAGAAATTGCAGGGCTGGTCAAGCTGCATCTGCGTAATGCGGAGATGTATACTTCTGAAGCCTATTCCGGGCGAGAAGCCGTTGCCATCCTGGAGCATTACACGATCGATCTGATCGTGCTGGACTTGATGATGGAGAACGGGAATGGCTGGGAGGTGTTGCGCCATTTGCAGTCCCGCCAGTTGGATACGCCCGTCATTATCCTTAGCGCCAGACACCTGGAGGAAGATAAAATCGAAACGCTCGGCCTGGGCGCAGACGATTATGTCACCAAACCGTTCAGTCCGGGAGAACTGACCGCTCGAATCAAAGCCTTGCTGCGCCGTTACAAGCCCGCTATGCACGGGAACAGAATTTGCTGCGGCGGGCTCATCTACGATCGAGCCGCCCAGCAGCTCGAGAAATCAACCGGAGCGATTTCCCTCTCGCCAATAGAAGGCACTATGCTGGAGCTGTTCATGCGCGAGCCTGGTCGCATATTTACCAAGCAAGAGCTGTTCAAGTATGTCTGGAAGCTGAATCAATTCGATGCCAATTCCGTCAATGTGTATATCAATTTCCTGCGCAAAAAAATAGAGGAGGACCCCGCCAACCCCCGTTATATTGAAACGATACGCGGCGTTGGCTACCGATTTGTGGAGGAGACAGCATGAATCTCAGGACAAAATTATGGCTCATGGTCTTTACGGCCAGCTTTACCGGACTTGTCTTGTTTGTTGCCAGTCTGGCAATCATGGGTTCAATGAACGCGCGCGGTTATACCCATGAAATGCTGAATCAAATAGGGTCTCAATTGGCAGAAGAAGCGGGCCAACAGGCAGAGGAAGCCGGCGGTCCCGAACAGGCGAAAACGCGAGTCGAAACGCTTATGAACCTCACTCGGAATGAACATCCGAAAATGAGATTCGAGTGGTTTTCCAAGGACGGCGCGTTGCTTTATGCAACCGATCATCGAAAGAAAGCCTATTCGTTTGACGAGATGATGAGAAGATTTTCGGGCATGCCTGAAAAGCTCTGGGGCTTTGATAACGAAGAGGTGACTTTAGTGTATCAATGGGCGCTCGACAACGATTCCCAGTATCTGATTCTATCTGTGCCGAGCACGGAAATGCGGGGAACTCAACTTTTTATCTACGTACGAAATTCCTGGCTGCTCTTTACCTTGTTAATTCCGCTCGGCATCTTTTTTATTACGCCGATTTTTTTCTCGCTGATCTTTTTCACCCGCATTAATCGCAGGCTGAAGGCGATGAACATAGCTGTGCAGGAATTCGACGCGCGAAGTACCCGAATCGTGCTTGAGGATCGCGGTAACGATGAAATCATGCAGTTGAATCGCCATCTTAATCACATGTCTGAGCGCATTCTGAATCAAGTGGCGCAAATTCAAGACAATGAGCGCAAGCGGCAGACGCTGATTGCGAATCTTTCCCATGATCTGAGAACGCCCCTTACCATGATTCAAGGGTATGCGGAGACGCTTCACGACGGATTATATCAGAATGAAAAAGAAATGCGGATGTATACCGAAATTGTATTGCGCCGCTCCCGCTATATGAATGACCTGCTGCAAAAGCTCCTGGAGATATCCCGCTTGGACATGCATCCTGCTCCTATCCGTATGCAAGAGACCAACCTGTCCGAGCAGCTCCGAAAATTGGCGGCGGATTACATTTCGATACTGGAAAATCATTGCATGTCCTTTGATATTGAAATTCCCGATACATCCATTACGGCCCTGATCGACCCCCCTCTGATTGAACGAGCTGTCCGCAATCTGATAGAGAATGCGATTCAATACGGCCGTGCTGGCGGATACCTTGGACTTGCCTTGCGCATGCTCAGTGCGGCGGAGGGAGGTGCGGTAATTGAGATTAGCGTTACGGATCACGGTCCCGGCATTCCTGTCGAGAAGCAAGAGGTCGTCTTCGAGCGCTTTATCCGGGGATCCGACGCAAGAGAAGGGGAGGGGCTCGGCATCGGATTATCCATCGTGAAGGAGGTGGCCGCTATTCATAAGGGAAGCGTACGGCTGGAGAGCAGGCCTGGCGTTCAAACGAAGTTTACAATCGTAATTCCGAAATTTCTTGCTGATCATCCTGCCTGATCAGTCGTTCAGCTTGTCTTTTCGAATTTCTCCAAGATCTCTGCTACCTCGTTCAAGCTGATCGGCTTGCTGATATAGGCGTCCATGCCCTCGGACAAATATTTCTCCCTGTCGCCTTTAATAGCATTAGCCGTGACGGCAACAATATAAGGCCGATTCTCTCCATCCGACATTTCATGAATGAATTCCGCAGCCGTCAAGCCGTCCATTTCGGGCATCTGGATATCCATGAAGATAATATCGTAAGGCTCGCGCTTGGCCGCCTCCACGGCCTCAATACCGTTTCTCACCACGGTGGCTTGATGTCCCAGCTTCTCTATCATTTTCTTCAATACGAGTTGATTCACTTCATTGTCCTCGGCAATAAGGAGCTTCAGCAGTGGCTGGGACGAATGCTCCTCGCTATTGTCCGAATCGAATCCTATTTCATATCCAGAGGAGTCCGAATCAGTCGGTTCGACGCGAAAGCTGGCTGTGAACAAGAAAGCCGACCCTGTTTGATTCTCAGGGGTTTCATGCCAGATTTGGCCGTCCATAAGCTCGACAAGCTTCTTGCAGATTGCGAGTCCAAGGCCCGTGCCTTCTGTTTTCCTCGTCATAAAATGATCGACTTGATAGAAGGGCTCGAACAAATGCTTCGCTTGTTCCTTCGGCACCCCCGATCCCGTATCCCGAACGGCGAATTGAAGGCGCATCTTCTCCTCTTCCTGCGAAATGGTGTCGACGGCGATCGAAATCGCTCCGCTCGAAGTAAATTTGATGGCATTGCTGAGCAAATTCATTAGAATCTGCCTTAGCTTCGTACTGTCTCCGTGCACCAGGTTCGGGACCTGAGGAGAGACGGATGTCGTAATTTCCAAATCCTTCTCAAGCGCTTTGGGCATAATCATATAGAGCGTTTCCGACAACAAGATCCGCACATTCAGCAGCTCTTCCATCAACTCGGTTTTTCCGGATTCGATTTTGGAGAAATCCAGAATATCGTTAATGATGGCGAGAAGCGTATCTCCGCTCTTCTTAATAATTTGCACGTATTCCATCTGCTCGGCATCGAGCTCCGTCTCCAGAAGCACGTCCGTCATGCCTACTACTCCATTCATGGGCGTACGAATCTCATGGCTCATCATCGCGAGAAAATCGCTCTTCGCCTTATTCGTTTTCTCCGCGGCTTCTTTCTCGATTATGAGCTTCTTCTGCTCCGTCATATCCTTGGCGATAATGTAGAAGCCCATTGTCTTGGATTGGATAATAATGGGTGCCAGCGTAACCAAGACTTCAACGAAACGACCATCCTTATGCCGAATGAACGAGATATCCTTTTCAACCTTGTCAATTGCGCCATCATTGTTTAAAGCCGACAGCAAAACTTTTGCTTTCTGTTCGCCGATCAAGACAGACATGTCGCTTCCGATCAGCTCCTCGATAAGATATCCGGTCATCTGCCGCACCATATTGTTGCCATTGATAATAATGCCGTCCAGACCGAACGAAATAATGGCGTCATGATTGTACTTTTTGAGCGATGTATAACGTTCGATGCTTTCCTGCAGCCTCAGCTCGGCAAGCTTGTTCTTGGTTACATCGATGAATTGGCAAATAAAATACAAGGGCTTTCCATCATTTTCGTCGCGAGCCAACGACACATGAACGGAAGTCCAGACGACATGGCCGTTCTTATTAAAATATCGATTTTCCAATTCAAATGACGGGATGACGCCCTCCAATAAATTTTCCAGCAGAACGCTGGAATTGTCCCGGTCATCGGGATGACGCATTTCATCTATAGTCAAGCTTTTCAATTCCTCTTCGGAGTAACCGAAAATCCTGCAAATGGCCGGATTCACATTCATCCACTTCCGGTCCAGGGTGACCAGAGCGATTCCGATCGGCGCGTTCATGTATATATGTTCAAATAAAGCTTCGGAGTCAAATAGCTTTAAATTCTGCATCCCACCCGTTCCTCCTTCTGAATTAACGCGAAAGCAACTTCACTTACTTCTCGTTAGGCAATTACAGCTATCTTACCACAAAGCCTGTCCATTTGTGACGCAGAACAAGGAAAGAGCCTCCCCATGCGGGAAGGCTCTTCATTCGCTGCTCTATTCTTGCTTATCCTTCTACTCGTACCAATAGCCTTTGTGGCCTTTCTCAAGGCGCATCAATGCCTCAAGGTAGTAGTAGTCGCCCCAGATGACGAAATCGTCGGGCGAATTGCCGGCGCGCACGCTGTAGGAACCGCGCTTGATAAGTCCCTGCGCATCCTGCTCGTTCATGGTCGAGTAGGCTACCAGTCCTTTCATCGAGCGCTGCAAGCCCGCTTCAAGCTCGGCGCGATCCTCATGATCCTCCGGCAGGTGACTCAGCAGCTCCAGAATGCCGCAGGACGTAATAGCCGACGCCGAGCTGTCGCGTTTCGTATCGGCGTTAATCTCCGCGTCGAAATCCCAGTATACGACATGATCCTCGGGAAGACGCTCCAGGAAGTATTGGGCCATTCTAAGCGATGTTTCGAGATAAAGCGGGTTCTTCGTATAGCGATAGGACAGCGCGAAGCCATAAACGCCCCAAGCCTGGCCGCGCGTCCATGTCGAGCCGTCCTCATAGCCTTGATGCGTGCCCCCTCGGATCGCGTTGCCGTTCTCCGGATCGAAGTAGAAGGTATGATAGGAGGAATCGTCGCCTCTGACCAGAAAGCGGCGGCTCTTGTCCGCATGCTGAACGGCCACGTCGTAATACTTCTTGTCGCCGGTCGTCTCGTACGCCCAGTAGAGCAGCGGCAGATTCATCAGGCAATCGATAATGATACGTCCGCCGTTATGCTCATCGCCCTCTTTGCCCCAGGCTTGAATGATGCCGGATTTCGGTCTCCAACGCTTCAGCAGCACATTCGCCGCCTCCAGCGTCAATTGTTTCGCGGCTTCGTCCTTCTCAATGATCCACTGCGCCTTCGAGGACAGGGAGTAGAGGAAGCCGATGTCGTGATGATCCAGATGATCAAGCGTATCGAGGCGCTTGCGGAAGCTTGCTACGTTGTTTTCCGCCGCTCTTTTGAATACATCATCGCCTGTATATTCATAGCAAAGCCACAGCATGCCTGTCCAGAAGCCGTCCGTCCAATCCATGTTCGGATTCAAGTGGTATACATCATTCGTGCTGACATGGGGGAACTGATCCCCGAAACGTTCAATATTCGCTCTTGTTTTCGCTACTGCGTCTTCGATTGCTTGTTTCCACATGATCGCGTCGCACTCCCTTGTTTAGAATGAAATGTCCTAGCTATAGGGTAACAATTTTGCAGTGATGGAAGTAAAGCTGATTTGTGCTAAAATATCATTATATTGCGGTTTTCCAAATCAGGAGGAGCAACAAATGAAGCGTTTGCAGAATTCAATGAATTTCAGGAAGACTCCCTTTCACTCGAAGCTCGTGGATGTAGCCGACGAAAACTACAAGGGCTATTTCCATTGCCATGAGGGGATGGAGCTTCTGTATGTGTTCGAGGGCAGCGGCACCGTTGTCATCGACCGACAGATTCATGCGCTCGAAGCGGGGAGTCTGTTCTTGTTCCAGCCGTTCCAACTGCATCATGTGCTAGGCAAATTATCCCAAAATACGCCTTATGTGCGTTCCACGATTCATTTCGACCCGCAGGCGCTTACGCCCTACATCTCGCCTTGCAAGAGCCTGGGTCCGTTCTTTCGGCAGGCATGGAGGGACCAGTTGCGCATGCAGTCATTTCCCCGATTCTGCGACGATTATCCCATAGAGCCGCTGCTTCGGTATTACAACTATCGAATTCCTGCGGAGAAACCCGTAGTCAAGCTGGAGCTGTTCGCGCAATTAATCATGCAATTGCTTCAATTTCTGCAGCATCGCTACCAAGCGGCTGTCTCAGTCGACGAGGAACATTCGCTCCCGCGAACACTGTCGCATATCGAGCTTGTCATGAACTGGATTGAAGCTCATTACGCCGAGCCGTTCGAGCTTGATCAGCTCGCACAGGATATGCATCTATCGAAATATCATGTGTCCCATCTCTTCAAGCAGGAGACCGGCAGCACGATTACCGATTATTTGCTGGCGCGGCGGGCGAAGGAAGCCTGCTTCCTGCTCACCGCGACCGATCTTCCCGTCGCTGAGATCGGCCACCGGGTAGGCTGGCCCCTGCCTTCCCATTTCATTCAGCAGTTCAAGAAATCGATCGGAAGCACGCCTCTGCAATACCGGAAATGGCATTCGGCGCTTTAACTACAGTTCGATTCCCGCGCCGCTTTCGCCGTTTCACCTACAGCTCAATTCCCGCGCCGCTGGCCGTGCGGTAATAATAGAACATGGGATAGTAATATTGTGCGAGCATCTTCGGTCCCATGCCTTGCCACAGAATGACCGCATCGCCGGATATTTCCTTCCCTTGTCCGCCATTCTCTCTATCGATGCGCGCAAGAATTTGATTGAACAGCACGCGTCCGGCGAGGAGGAACTTCTTCTCTCCCGTGAATTCATATGCATACGAGAGCGCCTCAAGAATGAGCGGATTGCCGGTTTCCAGCTTGACAATGCTCGGCAGATCCTTGTACATGAAGACTCCTTCATCCTCCATGTACGTATGCTCGAGCGCATCGCTCACCGCATGCACGATCATTCTCTTGATTCGATCCTGAGGATTGAATTTGTAATAACGCATAAGCGAGTTCACCGCTATGGCAATCATGAACGGCACGCGGATGACCGTATGGTCGGTATACGGCGACAGCCATGTGCCGTACTTGTTCATCCACTCCTCGAACTGGTCGACAATTCGGTCGGCGTAAGCCAGCCATTTCCCGTCTCCCGTTTCCACATACAAAGCTCCCAAGCTGCGCAGCGCCCAGCCGCTTTCGCGCGCCTGAATGCCGCCGGGAGCGCCTTGATAGCGCGGCGTCGCCAGCAACCGAAGCACATTCTCGCCAATGCCGACAGCAGCCTCCAGCGCGCATCTCTCGCCGGTCAGGTGATAATAATCCAGCAGGCCCTCCACCCATTCATGGCAGACAACCGGATTGTCCGTGACATGACGAGGCGAATGCGGAATCTGCCCTTGAAAGCGGAGCGGATTATCGCTGTAATGACAAATATCCACATCCATCCAATGCTCCGCGGCAACCAGCAGATAGTCCATGAACCGACGCTGGCCCTTTCTCGCGTAGAGATGCATGAGCGCATGGGGCATATCGTATTCATTGTTCGTCCATACCCAATCGCCCTTGCCTCTGCCTTGCTCGGAGTAGCCCCGGTCCGGGCCGTCTCCCCAGTGCAGAATGCCGTAGGCTCTTGCCCGATAATCGGCCAGAACCGTGAAGCCAAGCTCCGCATTGCCGAGCTTGTTCTCGACATGCAGCGGCTCCATGACGCCTGCTCGATCATAATAGGCTGCGGGCAATATCGGCCGATCCGGCATCTGGAATTGCAGGCTGCGAATATTCGCATCTTCAATGCTTTCTTTGGGGCCATGCACATGGAGAAGCATGCGATGCGTCTTCGCGACGCCTTGAATCATAGCCAGGTTTGTTCCTTCCGGGATGATGCCGGCTGTGACGGAGTGCCCCGTCACATGGAGTGACTTGGGGAAATTCTGCTGCGCCTGATAGAGTGTCAGCGTAACGCCGCCCTTCTCCGCATCCGACCAATGGCCGAAGAAGGTGCCATAGAAGCTTTCCGGAAAATGCTCATTTCCCTCCAGCTTCAGCTTCTCCGCCGTAATTGTGTAAGCAAGCGACTTGTTGTAGCCGCCCCGCTCCATGGTTGTAATGTAGTTGGATATGCCGATCCCCGTTTCTACAGCTTTCTCAGAGGTCATGTTGCCTGTGGTGTCAATCTGCATGTTTAGCGAGCTCACGAGCTGCTCAGCTTCTTTCTCCCGGTTAATGATCTGATAATCCACGCGCATCCAAGGCTTGCCCGCATAGGCGTATACTCTGACGACATAATCGAACCATTCTCCGCCGCTTTCGCCCGCATGCTTGCCCCTCGCCTGAACAACGGCGCGAATCGGACCTTCCTCCAGCACCTCCCAGCCCTCGGGACCAATCACGCAATCGAACGCCATGCCAGACTCGTCCTGTATGACCGGGCCTCGCACTTCATCGGTCTTGAAGCCTTCCAAAGAGGCTACGGAGCGGAAGACGCCTCGCTCTCCCGGCGCGCTTAGATGAACAGTTACAGCTGAAGTATCGATAGAGCAGGCTCCGTCGCCCAGTTTCACCGTCATCTTCTGGCGGGGATCGACGCTCGCCGTTTCCGTGCAGCACTCGAAGCTTTTGCCCGCACCGCCCGGCAGGTCCGCCAGGAAATGCATCATCAGCCATTTGATTGAGCCGTCCGGCCAGAGCGATGTGATCTGTGTTTGGGAGGGTATCGGTTTCTCAGCATCAAGCATCGTAATACGGCTCGAGTCCTTCAGCTCGCCTTCCGCAAACGGCAATGCGATCGAGCAAGGCTCCTCCCATCTATCGAACATGGACAGCTTCTCGAATATAACAGGCAGTCTCATTTGATTCTCCTCCAAGGTTGAGAGTTAGTAGATTTTGCATGAATGCGCACGATGGTGATTATTAAGAACAGTCACCGCGACAAATAACGCTTCCAGTCTAACGCCACTGCCCCTTGGAGGGAATGATCTATTTCAGCTTTCATGAGATGTATATGAGGGAATGCAAAAAGAGCCTTTGGTCAGACCGACAAGGTCCTGACTGAAGGCTCCATGAAGTCAACAAGCTGCAGTAGCGGACATTGCGAAGACTGTCGACTAACTGCAGCGCTGAAAATCTGCGTTGCACGACCGGGAATAGTCCGGGACCGCTCTGCGGCGTGCGAATTCTCTTTCCAAAAGGCTTGAGAGCCTGCCCCATCATGCCCATAATGCGCACACCCCCTCCCAACCATTACTGCTCGTTTTCGAACGCCCTCCAAGATGACAGCAAGTCCTCGCGCAGCGGGGTAAAGCAATCCAGCAGCGCGCTTTCCTCAAGCGCCGTCACGCCGTGGCGCGCCCCGCTCGGGATGACGATCGTCTCGCCTTGCTCGATAATCGTTTCCTCCCCTTCAATGCGGAATGCGATCCGTCCCTTCAGACAATAGCTCATCTGTTCATGCACATGGGAATGCTCATAGCCCTCCGCGCCTTGCTCGAATTGAACCTCCATCATCATGACGGATTTCCCCGGAGGAAGAATTCTGCGTTTCACGCCCGGCTCCGCAGGCTGCCAAATACGTTCAGTCATTTTGGGTCTGCCTCCTATGCATTCATATAGTCAACTAGAGTGCTGTCTCCAGTATACGGCAATTGACGAAACGGCGCATGTCTTGTGCCATCTCTTATCATCGCAGCTTGCCGAGCAAGCCGCTAGACCGTTCTGCGGTACTTCACAAAGCTGCCGACCCGCCATACACCGATATAGACAAACGCGAGCACCATTGTAAGTATCGTAAATTCGGAATAATCCAGACCCTTGAAATATTCGGATAGCCCAACGCGCAGCACGATAATCGCGATCAGCACATACTTGAAATTTTTGTTCGGCTTGGAATAGACCTGTCCGTCTTCGCGGCGTTCATAGCCCGTATGATACAGCATAATGCTGCCGAGGCCGGCGCCTAGAACGATCGCGCAGAGGAACTCCCACCAGACAGGCACATGAAATTCCTGATCGGGTGCAATCGCCAGTGAATAAATCGTCAACGCGAATACGATCGGCAAAATCATGACCGGGATGAGCATCCCGAAGCCTTTGTTGCGTATAGGTCTGCGGCGTCCCTTTGTTCTCAGCCAAATAACAAGGATAATAATCACTGCCATAAAGGCATAGCCGATTAATGCTTCTGGTTTCATTCCGATATCGCTCCCAACAAGTTCATAATAATCGTCACCGCTTCCGCTCTGGTCGTCTTGGCTCCGGGAGCGAACTCGTTGCTGTCTCGACCATGGATAATATCCGCGAGCTTCATATTGGCAACAGCTCCTCTTGCCCAAACTGGAATATCTCCATTATCCCTGAAATCCGTCTCTTCCCTTATCGATAAATCCGCGCCCGCCGCTCTCGCGGCCATGACCGCCAGCTCCGCGCGCGTAATGTTCGCTCCCGGCTGGAACGTCCCGTCCTCATAGCCGGCAACAATTCCGTTCTTAACCGCCTGCGCGACCGAATCTTGCGCCCATGTCGGTATCGCATCGTTGAAGCTGAGGACAGTTCCTTCTCCCTCAAGCTTCAAAGCGCGCATAAGCATGACGGTGAATTCAGCGCGGGTTATAGCAGCCTCCGGCCTGAAACTGCCTCCTTCGTAGCCTGTCACAATGCCCAGGTCGGCGGCAGCCATAATCGCCCGCTCAGCCCAATGCGCTTCGATATCCGAATAACGCTCAACTTTATCATTGAATTGGTCATTTCCGGCGCTTTCTATTGGCAACTCCAGCGCGTCGTCCCTTCTCTCCTCTAAAGTAAGGACTAGCTGCTCCTGCTTTATTGGTCTATATTTCGTCGAAAGCATCAGTTGACCATATTCATTAGATCCGAATCCCCATACCGTTCCGTCCTTCTGCACAACCATACTGGAGAAGAAGCCCGCTGATACGGATTGTACATTTGACAGTCCGTTCAGCATACGTGCCTGCACAGCTGCTATGGAATCATCTGCGATTCCCAGCTCCCCGAAGCTGTTGTCTCCCCAGACCCAAACCTTATGATTGACGTCAATAGCAAGATTATGGCCCAAACCGGCATCGATTGTTGTTATCCCCGTTAATGGCTGGCCATTCTCTATCATAACTTGAACGGGCGATAGAGTCGAATATGCTGTGTCCGCATCTCCCAATCGTCCGTATTGATTACTCCCCCAGCCCCAAACCGTGCCGTCTTGCGCGAGTGCCAGACTATGGCTTTCCCCCGCGGATACAGACACGATTGGAGAAGAAATTGCTCCAAGATCTACAGGAATAGCATAATTGACCGATTGCGTATCCACTCCGAGCTGATCATCATCATTAGACCCCCAGGAATACACCTCCCCTTTCCCGTCGACCGCAAGACTATGCGAATCTCCCGTTGCTATGGCGACAATTCCGGTTAACGGACCATTACGCCTGAAGACCTGCACAGCATTCAAAGGGCCGGTATAATACAAATCATGGACGCCCCACTCCCATACGGTTCCATCCTTTTTCAAAGCCTGACTATAATTGCCGCCCGCGGCTATTGCGATAACATCGTTCAAAATGCCATCGCTCGTATGAACTTGTGCAGCATAATTGGCTTCTTCGCGCGTCCCGTTGCCCAATTCTCCGAGAAAATTAGAACCCCATGCCCAAACTGTTCCATCTCGGCCCAGAGCTATAGCATGCGTTTTTCCATTTGCAACAGACACGATATTCGTCAAAGCCGAGCCATCTCCGACAACAACCTGCACAGGTTTATCTCTATCATCGTTGCTCCTATCGCCTAACTGACCATAATCATTATCGCCGGCACTCCATACGGTTCCGTCCTTCTTCAGCACAACACTAAAAAAGCTTCCTAACGCAGCTTGCTTGGAATCAGCAAGCAATGATCTCTGTGGAGCGCTGAAAGCACGGGATAGAGAATTGTCCCAAATCCATACCGTGCCGTCCTCCTTCAAGCCAACGACGGTCTCCTCTTTGCCGTTCAAAGCCTGGAAATCATCCAGCTCCTTCATTCGAACCGGTTGTTGAGCAGGCTGAGCCCCCAGGCAAGCCGCTCCCCAGCACCAGGTTGAACCATCGCTTTGTTTAATATAACCTGATAAATCGAGAGATACCGACGCAATGGATGTCGACGCGCTCAGCTCCAGCTTTTCATTGTCGAAAAACTTGCCTTTCCCGGCTTCCCAATCCATACCAGCACTTGAATCTACCATTTCGGTCACAAGACCTCGCGCATAGATATCATTATTATCTTTCACGAACAAACTATTCACTACTCCTGCCGCCATAGCGATATAGCTCTCGTCTTCTGACGTCACAGGCCTGGCAAGCTTCCATTCATAGACATCGGGATCATCGTCACGCAGTCCGTGCGTGAAGGCTACGAAATCCCAAAATTTGATATGGTTCAAATTACCTTTAACTTCTTCAATTTCATCCTCGGACAGCGACTCCTTTTGAGCGGCTTTCATCATGTACGCAACTAATCCTTCTTCCCCAAACCCTAATGTCCCATATCGATTAATTCCCCATCCCCATACTCTACCGTTCTCGTCAAGAGCCAAATTCGTCAACGCGCCTGCCGAAATTTTCTCGATATGATTCAAGGGAGCTCCCTCTGTTCGCACTTTGATAGGAGACGAGATTGCCTCTGAATCCACGCCGGCATAAGGACTGACGTAGGTTCCCCATTGCCAGACCTGACCGCTCTTATCCAAAGCAAGAACATTTTGATAATCGGCGGAGATCGATTGAATATCGTTCAAGCCGTTGATCATCGTCGCATAGACACTCTCCGTATTTTCCGTTCTATGGCCAAGCGCGCCATACTGGTTGAAGCCCCACGACCAGACTTGACCATTATGATCCAAGGCGATGGTGAAATTATCGCCCGCAGCGATTGCCTGAATATTCTTCAACCGCGTATCTCTATCGATAAGAACTTCCGTAGAACGTTGATAGCTGATTGATTCCCTTGTTCCATTCCCTAATTGCCCGAGGCTATTATTCCCCGTCGCTCGAACCGTTCCATCGCTCATTAACAAGCTTATGAAATTATAACCTGAAATCCCATTGCCCTGCTCTACAGCTACGATATACGGTTCTTTATCCGCTGCATCCCCCCATGCGAGCTCTACCACATAATTTGAAAATAATACGACAATCGCAATCACACTGAATAATAGTCTGACTGTCACTCTAGCATTCATCAATCCTATCGCTCCCTGTTTGTATGCTTTTTCCTTTTCCACATTTCTCTATTATAGTGCAATAGTCCCTGGCATAGTAGATTTACAGCGCAAAAAACCGCAGCCTGTGTAAGAAGAGCTGCGATTCTACTATAGTATGCATTTTGTGCGCAAAGGCTTATTTGACAGAAACGACGTTCAACGCATAACCGGAGCTTCGGAAAATCTCTATCTCACGCGGGTCCATCCGATCATCCGTAATGATCTCGTCGAACGCCTCCAGATCGGAAAATATCGCAAGCGAGGTATAACTGAATTTGGTCGCATCGGCTAGCAAGATCCGCGTGTTCGCCGCCTTCATGCTATTCTGTCTGGCTCCGACGAGCACGGGCGACCAAGCCATCGCGCCTTTGTCATGCGATACGGCTTCGCAGGTCATAAAGGCGATATCGACCGTGATCGAAGCCATCATGCGTTCGGCGTAGATGCCGTCCATGCTGTAAGCCCATTTGCTCACTCGGCCTCCCGTGCAATACACATCCAGACTGCCGAAACGCTCCTCGTTGGAGAGCAGGAGCGCGATATGCAGATCCCGCGTGATAACCTTCAGATTGCGAAAACGCTCAAGCTCGTTCACCATCGCCGCAGTCGTGGTTCCCGCATCCAGAATAATGCTCATCCCATCGCGGATATGCTTCGCCGCTTCGTTCGCGATCGCCGCTTTCTCAACCGGATGCTCGCTGGAGCGCTGCTCGTAGTTCGCGCCCATATAACGCTGAACCTTCACCGCTCCGCCGTGGGAACGCTGAATTTTCCCCTCCGACTCCAGCAAATCCAAGTCTCTTCGAATGGTCATTTGCGACACGCTGAACAAATCCGACAATTCGTTTATCGTCACTTGCTGCTTCTGATCGAGCAGCTTCATAATTTCATGCCGTCTTGTGCCTACAAGCATAAGCCTTCTCCCCCATCACAAGCTCCGCAAATTACAAGCTCCACAAGCTTCTCACTCATTATTTTCCAATCGTATCACAAATCGAAGCTCCGTTGGGTTACTTTTGCGATTTATCTCCCTCTCCAAGAGGTAAGTGAAAACTCCAGCCGCGCTCTTGCTATTGTTATAAAGACAGAAATAACGGATTAAGCCTTTCATTATCCTCCCTTACGGTCAAACGCGACCGTTACGCGACGATATCAACGATTTACAGGATGCAAGGGTCGCAGATGAGGCTGTCGATTAACTGTGGACTGGGCTGCAATGCTGATTTTCAGCGCTGCAGCTTTGGATGTCGCTCCGACTGGCGCTCTAGCGCTGATTTTCAGCGCTAGAGCTTCAAATGCGGAACGGGCTGAGGTGTTCCACAAGTAGGTGATCCACAGTTAATCGACAGCCTCATCCGTGTCCGTTAAAACCGAGAAAGGAGTAATAATGGCTTCTTACGGTCACTTGTGACCGTAAGGCTTCACTCCTTGATCAAATGGCCACTCGCTCATGGCTCCACCATGAATCGACAGCCTCATCGGCAGCCGTTAGCTTTCATCCCTTGATTAATATCGCCTGCAGGATGAAAGAGCGGCTCGCATCGCCGCCCCCCATGCCTGCTTATATGCCTTCCATCTTCCCAAAACTTCTTACTTCAAATCAGCAAAAGCCTTGTCTACGAATTCGTTCGTGAACGCTTCAGTTACGTCCTGGCTCTTCTTCGTCACGCCTAGATCGACCAGCTTCTTATTCATATCGTCCCAGCGATCTTGCTGCATGTGGCCAACCCCGTTCTCGGCCGCATCGCCCTCGTACACAAGCGGCTGAAGGGCTTTCGCGCTGTATGCGAACGCGTCAAGCGGAACATCCGGATTTTCCTTTTGAATCGTCGGATTGATCTCTTCATAGTTGTCCTTGTAGTAGTACCAACCCTTCATCGTCGCTTCGACGAACGCTTGCACGATATCGGGATGCTTCTCGATATACTCCTCCGTTGTCACCATCACATTCGCATACGGGTTATAGCCAAAGTCGCCGATCAGCATGCTCTCGGTTTCGATGCCTTGTTGGCCGAGCGTGTACGGCTCCGAGGTAATATAGCTTTGCACGACCGAGGTTTCGTTTGCCATGAAGCTGCTGAGCTCATAGTTATATTTCAGCTCGCGCGCTTTGGAGATATCGTAAGCCTTCTTGAAATATTCCCAGTAGGAGATGCCGCTGCTTACATACACGTCGCGTCCGTTCAAATCCTCGATTCCTTTAATATCCTGCCCCTTGTGGAAGGTCAGCGATTGCGGGCTCGTTTGGAAGGTTCCGAGAATCGCGACCAACGGAATGCCGTTCTCGCGAGCGACCAGCACCTCGTCGCTGGAGCTCATCGCGAATTGCGCTTTGCCGGATGCGAGCAGCTGCGTGCCGGATACGTTGACGCCCGGCGTAATCGTCATGTCAAGACCGGCTTCCTCATAGTAGCCTTTCGCCAGCGCCGCATAATTGCCTCCATGCTCGGATTGCGCATACCAGTTCGTTATTTGCGTAATCTTCGTCAGCTCCTTGGGAGCGTCCGTTGCCGGGGGAGCATCCGTCGCTGTTCCGCTAGTGTCCGAAGAAGTCGTTGGCGTTGAAGACGACGCGTTGTTATTCGCATTATTGCCCGAAGAGCAGGCTGACACGACAACCATCAGGGCGATAATAGCAAGCATGAGAACGGATCGTTTGGCGTTAAATCGTACTGTCTTTTTTTGGATTGGCATGGTTGTTCCCTCCACTTTGTCTCTATTCGTTACTCTCTCGACTGCAATTCTCGCTAACCAACCTGTCGCTGACGCTCATTACTTGCGGCTCACTCCACTTCACTTCACTTCACTTGACTTCACTTGACTTGACTTCTCTTCTCTTCTTTCTCTTGCCAGTCGCCCAAGCAAATCATCTAATCCAGCCAGACCTCCCGAACATGGGCGCTTGCCCATGTGCCGTTCACCGCCACCCAGCGCGATGGCGATTCCTCGAGCAGAAGCTGCTCGGGAGTCGTTGCATCCAGGACGACGATATCCGCTTGATGATTTTGCCGCATCCCGTATTCGCGAAGTCCCATAAGCGCCGCCGGCGTTTGCGTGATCATGTCCAAGATTCGTTCGGCATCGGACGCGGCGCCCATATGCGCGGCATAAGCGGCAATTGCCCCAATATGGAGCAGATCGCCTCTGCCAAACGGATGGAACGGATCTTGAATATTGTCGGACGCTGCCGCCACTTCGACGCCGTCCTCCAGCATTTCTTTCACTCGGGTTACGCCTCTGCGAACCGGACCTTCATCCCCCCTGCCCTGCAAATACAAGTTCACTGCCGGCAGCGTGACCGCGCCTACCTTCGCTTGCGCCATCAATTCGATAATCAGCCGAGCTTCATCCTTCGGCATGCTCGACAAGGAGCAGAGATGGCCGGCGGTCACCTTTCCTTCATAGCCCGCCGCGATTGTCGCATGGCAAATGGTTTCGATTGTGCGCATCGACGGATTATCCGTCTCGTCGACATGCAGATCGACCGGCACGCCAAGCTTCTCTGCTTGCTTGAAGAGCAGCTTGACATCGAGCGACGGATCCTCCATCAGATGGGGACAACCTCCGATTCCGTCCATGCCGAGTCCGATCAACTCGGTGCTCAGCCGCTTCGCGCCTTCAGGATCTCTCGCAAAGCTCAGCATCGGGAATAGCTGCAGTTTCACTCTGCCCTTCAACTCCTCGCGGGCCTCGAGAGCAGCCTCGATCGTGCGATACAGCACCTCGCGCCCGAGATGCGCCGGCATGTCCAGATGCGTCCGCATCGCGGTCGTCCCATGCCGAAGGCCCATCAGCGCCGTTCTCACCATCCGCTCGCGAATATTCGCCTTGGAGAACTCTCCTGCCTTGCCGCTGTAGTTCGCTATCGCCTCAAGCAAGGTGCCTGATGAATTGCCTACTTGATCCAGCGTAAGCGCCTTATCGAGATGCATATGCATATCCACGAAGCCCGGCAAAGCGATTCTACCTTCCAAATCAACGATTGCCGGCAATCTGCCCGGCGCGCCTTGCTCGAGCGAACGGCGATCCCTAATGCTGACGGCGTCGTCCAGGCTCAGCCTCTGCGGATGAGCGATGATCCTCTTCCAGCAACCGCCTTCCGCAATCAGCTCATGCCAGCTGTCCGCGTCGCCTCCCAGCGGCAGCTTTGCATTAATGACATGCAAATCCCCCTTCGCCATTGCGTCTAATTCTCCTTCGCCAGCTCGGATTCATGCCAGGAGCTGAGCAGAAGCCTCGACAGCCTGTTCACAATCAAGTAGAACACGATGCCGAGAATCGAAGCGGACAGACCGCAAGCGAACAAATACGGCGTTCTCAGCCGAGTGGCGGCAACGGTGATCGCATAGCCGAGACCGCCGTTCGCGCCGCCGAGTCCCGCCATGTATTCGCCGACAATGGCGCCAATGACGGACAACGTGGCCGAGATTTTCAGGCCCGCGATAATATAGGGCAGCGCGGCCGGCAGGCGCAGTCTCCACATCGTCTGCAGCGGCGTCGCATTGTAGAGGAAGAATAGATTCTTCATGTTATGATCGGTGCTGTTGAGTCCGATTAGCGTATTCGACAGCATCGGGAAGAAGCCGATCAGGAAGGTAATGAAGACAATAGCGTTCGTGCCCGCTCCGAACCAGATGACGATAATCGGAGCAATCGCGATAATCGGAATGGTCTGCAGCACGATGGCATAGGGGTAGACGCTTTTCTCTACGAGCTTCGAGCTCGCGAGGATGATCGCGAAGCCTACGCCGATCAGAACGCTGAAGATGAACCCGATAACCGTCTCCGTTGCCGTCGTCAGCAGCGCATTGGAGAGAGAGCTCCCGTTCTCTACCGCGGCCTGTACAATATCCGATGGCTTCGGCAGCAGGTAGATCGCCACATCGAGCTGTCGGCAGATCAGCTCCCACAAGCCGACCACAACGACGAATGCGGCAAGCGGCGGCCAAACGCCGCTTAGCTTCTTCAGCTTCTTCGCGAACGACACGGACGATCCTTCGACAACCGCTTTCTCCGCGGGGAGCGTACCTGCGCTCGCATAGGATTTACTCATGTTGAGTCACCTCTTCCTGTTCTTGTTCCCCGAACAGCTTGCCTGGATTAAGCAAATTGCGGGGATCGTTCAGCTTCTTTCGTTCAACCATGCCGTCGTACGTCTTGTTCTTATTGTCCAGCTTCCAGGTATGCGGGTTATTGACGGGAACGCCGATTTCATTAAGAAAGTCGATAATTTCGTTCAGCCGCTCCTCCGAAGTGAATTTCAACAGCGGCAGATTGGCGGGAACCGTGCCGTTTCCTTCTCTCGCTTTCATCCATTCCATATGCATAATGACCTCATCGCCGAAGCGCTCCTTCACCTGTCTGATCTGAGCTATATACTCCGTCGGAGAGAAGCCGCATTGCAGGTACGTGTAAGAGGCATCCGCCTTCAACGCCCACAGCGTCGTATGATTGAAGGTGAAGTCCGTCAGGCTGACGCCTTTTCGCGTATGCGAATCCTCCTTCGTATAGCCAATATGCCCGCCTTCTTCCCCGGCGATCTTCCGCAACCTATCCAGCGAGCCCTTCTCCATCTCGAGCAGCACCGCTGCACAGCCTTCTTCAAGATGACGAGCCAAGGGGGCAAAATAACTCGGCAACGGCCACTCGTGCAAACTCACGACCCGTTTGACAAGAGTCGGGTCATCCGCCACTCGATTGGCGAATCGCAGCGCATCCTCCAGCTTCTCGAATTGGCCGATCGCTTCCTGCCATTCCTTGGCCGGCGCCAAGGGAATAACAACCTCGGCCACAATGCCGGTCGTGCCGTAGCCGTGAATATAGTCAATCATCTCATCACCCCGAATAACCAAGCGCCGAGGCTGCTCTTCCATGGTGTAGACCACCAGCTCGAGCACATTCCCGTTCCATAGGCCGCCGTAAGTGATGGAGCCGATGCCGGCAGAGCCCCCTCCGATAAAGCCCCCGATAGTGGCGATCATCAGCGTGCTCGGATAAATTCTCAGCTCCTGTCCCGTAGCTCGAATCGCTTTCTCCAGCGCGCCAAGCTTCACGCCCGCCTGACATCTGGCATAACCGTCGCCGATCTCCAAAATCTCGTTCATGCCCGTCAAATCCAGAACGATGCCGCCGCTAAGCGGAACGGCCTGCCCATAATTGCCTGTGCCGCCGCCTCTGGGCGTGACTGGAATGCTGTGGGCATAAGCGTAGGCCAACGTCTGCCGCAAATCCTCGTCGCTCTGCACCTTAACCGCGCCTTCCGCGATCTTGTCCTTCAGCTTCGCCTTCAGCAGCGGCGAATACCAATAATAATCCTTCGACAGCTTCTCGATTGCAGCAGGCTCCACCACAACCTTGCCCTTCCCCAGCAAATCATCAACCTCCGCTTGCCACCCCGCGCTCATGGCTGCACCTCCATCCTGATTATGAAATCGTTAAGGCTCTAATCCTGTGCCAGATTCATCCTGTGAAGCATTAATGCTGCAAGACGTTCGAAACGCTTCGCACCAGCTCGCCGAACTTCGCCGTTGAGCGGTAATCCTGACTGCGCGGATAGGGTACGTCGATGTCGATAATCTCGGAAATCCTTCCCGGACGCGGCGTCATGACGGCAACCCTGCTCGACAGGAATACCGATTCGAACACATTGTGAGTGACGAACAGCACCGTCATCCTCTTCTCTTGCTGCCAGATCGAGAGCAGCTCATCCTGCAGCGTCTGGCGCGTAATTTCGTCCAGAGCGGCGAAAGGCTCATCCATCAGAAGCAGCTTCGGCTTCGATACCAGCGCCCTTGCAATCGACACGCGCATCTTCATTCCGCCTGACAGCATTCTCGGCAGCGCCTTCGTATAGTCGCGCAGCCCGACCATCTCGAGCACGCGCTCCGCCTCCTTGCGGCTCTCCTTCTTCGAGTCTCCCCGGAGCGACAGCGGCAGCATCACATTATCGATGACCGAGCTCCATGGCAGCAGCGTATGATCCTGGAAGACGAAGGAGGTGTTGTTCGCCTTGCGCGCTTCCTTCGGCGTCTTGCCAAGCACGGTAAGCTCGCCGGACGTATGGCCGCTAAGACCTGTGATCAGCTTGAATATCGTCGACTTGCCGCAGCCCGAAGGACCGACGAAGGAGATGAATTCCCCTTCGGATATCGTCAGGTTCACATCGCTTAACGCGACCGTGCCGTTCGGATAGGTTTTTGATAGACCATTCATACGAACGAATGCCGCGTCATCCGTCATGTCAGCCCAAGCCTTGCCCGCCTCAACCTCTTCTTTCCACATCGTTTCCATTAAAGCCGCCTCCTTCTCATTCGCTCCGGACCTGATCTAATTGCCGCTAAACCATCCTAACCCCTGAACCATCCAAGACTTATTGCCGCCGCTTCTTCAAGCTCGCCATATCGAATTCGACCAGTTCCATCAGCGTCCTCGCCATCGCCTTGCCGCCCCGTTCGTACAGATGACGGCCAAGCTCCAGCGACGCAAGCTTCGCGTTCCCCGCGATGCCGGATTCGGAAATGTCGTTCATCACCCATGCGAACGGTTTATTCTTGAATTGCAGATTGGGCGACGAAGGAAAATTCGGAATTTCATCCGGCGCTTCCTTCATATCGACCCAATGCTCCCGCGACGCGAGAATCAAGGATGTCTCCACATCGCCGCCATGAATATCGATCGTGCCTTGCCGCTTGATCACCTCGGGATCGGCGGAGCCGTCGAACTGCACCTGGAAGACGGCCAACCCCGTTTCGATTCGAATCTCCCTCGCCATCATCGACAGCAGATCCACATTGCCGCCATGCGTATTATAGAAGGCCAGCTTCTTGAAGCCGCTGATTTGCAAGCTCCTCGCAATATCCATCACCACGGCCATGAGCGTCGTCGCCGATAAAGTAATCGTGCCCGGGATGCCCAAATGCTCGGTGCTCTTCCCGTAAGCTAGCGGCGGTATGAGCCATACCGGCGCGTCGTCGGGAAGCTGCTCGAACGCGTGCGTCAGCATCGTTTCATTAATGAGCGTGTCGGTGTAAGTCGGCAAATGCGGTCCATGCTGTTCGACGGCCGCGACTGGAAGCAAGACCAGAGCGTTTTCCTTATCGAGCTCGACTACCTGCTTCCGGCTTAATCGGGGCAGGAAATGCGCATCCCATGCTTTGCCCGTATATCTGTTCATCTCCATCTCTCCCTATCCCATGAATAACGTTCTCTATGCTGGCTGCACGCGTTATCTCGCTGCGGAAAGCGACGATAGAATCGTCAAATCCTCTTCGTCCAGCGAAGCTTCAATACCGGATTTGATCAGATCGGAGAACTTCTCGTCCGGCACCATCGTCGTCAGCACATACAATCTGGAGCTGCCCGTATTGATGACCTGGTGCGTCTGTCCGGGATAGACAATGAAATAAGCGCCTTGCCCGATCGTCATGCTCTCGTCGCCGACGGTGGCGATGCCTTCCCCATGCAGCACGTAGAAATATTCGAACGCCTCCGCGTGCTCATTCGGCGGCGTCTTTCCCTCCACGTCGAAAATCTCGACGACCGAGACGAACGGAACCTGCGTCCCGTCGCATAGGAGAACGAACTTGTTGCTGTCCTTTGGCGAAATTTTGTACACCGGGCTTTGATCGTAACGTCCTGCCAGCAATACAGGCTTTGTCATAACAAGCACCTCCATAGATTAGTTGGATGAAATGATTTCCTTCGATTGAATCGCTTCATATAACGCGCCAGAATCCGTAATGAATCCGTAGCATTGCTTGATATTATAGTAAGTTGCGTCAATGCAATAAGGGGGAGAGTTCGTCGCGCAGCAATCCTTCACGAGCACGGCGTCGTACCCGGCGTGAACCGCATCCTCCAGCGTCGACATGACGCATTGATCCAGATTGACGCCCATGAACAACAACGTGTCCACTCTCAAATTTCGCAGAATACTATCCAGCGGCGTATCCCAAAAGCCGCTCATCCGATATTTGTCCACATGAATGTCCGAGGGCTCCACCTTCAAGTTATCGATAATCGCCGCTCCCCAGCTTCCCTTCTCGAGCACCTTCGACCCGTTCTCCGGAAGCGGCTCGCCGATTCCCGTTCCCGTGCCTGCTCCATTGTAGACATGAAGGATGGACGGACTAAGATTAAGCCGATCCTCGCGATTGCCCCAGTTCAGCCAGATGACGGCGACCCCTTCGCTTCTCAGAACTTCCAGCGCGGCGTTCTGCGTGTCCGCAAGCGCGCCGAGCGTCGCGTAATCGCCGCCGATATAGTCCACCCAGCCGCCGGCGGAGCAGAAATCATTCTGCATGTCGACGACGATGACCGCCGTTCGATGCAGATTGATGGCGATGCGCTGCGGCTCCGCCTGAAGCGTAATGAAGATGCTCTGATGATGCTTTCGCGTCAGATTCGCTTCCACTCCGTTTACAAACCAGTCATTTCGGCCATTGCCAAGTCGATGCATACATCCTCCTCCTTCTCAATCGCTCGTACAGGCAACTGCAGCTTCGAGCTCTCGTAGTTGACGGCTACCGAGGCGATCAACAGATCCTGCGGCCCGGCCTGAGCAGACTTGCTGATGCTCCGACCGTTCGGGTGACGAGCGAACAAGGGATACGCGCTTCCCGTCAATTCCAGGCGAATCGCTTCGCCGGCCTGCAATTCAATCGCAATCGGTCTGAGCTCGATGCTCAGGTTCTGCCACAGCTCATGCTCGCCGGCCTCCGCCGTTATCTCGGCGACGCCCGCCGTCAGGAAAGTGACTGCGCCATCCGCTCCGACGACGCTAAGTATGGCTACCAGATCTGTCGGCCCGCCCATCGTCTGGGCTTGAGCCGCCACCTTCGGGGCGCCGTAGAGGCTCGTCGGATAAGCAAGCGGTGCGCTTGTGTAGACTAACGCTTCATACCGGTCCTGCTCGACTCTGCGATCCTTCGGCTGATAGCCCTCCAGAGTCATCGGCAGCCGCGCATCGTAGACGAATAGATCGGGCATCGCGTTGATGCCTGAAGAGCGATGCTCCAACAACCTTCCCCCGCCAGAGCTTCCGTTCGCCGGCTTCTCCGAGCCGTTCAACCATTGCTCGCGAAGCTCGCCTGCGCTTGAGAGCGGCGAGCCCTGCCTGGAGGTCATCCATTCGCAGCTGCCTCGTTCGTAATAGCTCACCTCAGGCTCGCGACTCCTTTCATCGATTGGTTTGCGCTTCGGATCGAGCCAGTATTTGAACCATTCGGCCTGCTCTACGTGAATATTGCCGTCCGCCTCGCCCCCGTGATCGACGCCACCGGAATATCTGCCCCATGGAATATGATCCCATGGACCAATCTTCAGCTTGAAAGCAAGATCTCCGGTTCTCGGCACACTCTTCAGCATGTCGTAATCCCCGAGCGTCCCCATCAGGAACACATCGTACCAGCCTCCGATCAGAAAAGCCGGTATCGGCTGCTCCAGGAAGCTCTCGGCCCAGCTTCTCTTCTCCCAGTACTCATCGTAAGCGCTATGCCGCAACCATTCTTCATAAGCCGGAAAATACTTTCGCAAGATCGGATGCGAACCGTTCTCCATTATCGGGTAAAGGAGGTCGTCCGGCGTTTGTTTCCTAACCAGCGTGCAATATCTCTCCGTCTCCGCATCTCCCGCTCTTCTTGCCGCGTCTCGGGCCAGTTGGAAAGCCCATGGCACATGCTCGGCCGCCGCGAAACGGCCTTGCGGATAGATCATTCCGTGATAGAGATCCGCACCGCACATGCCGGGAGCGATCGCCTTGAGCGAAGGCGGCTTTTGCGAAGCCGCGGCCCATTGGGTGCAGCCCTGGTAGGAGAACCCGTACATGCCTACATGACCGTTTGATTGCGGAAGCGCGGCCGCCCATTCTACCGTATCGAAGCCGTCCTCCGCTTCATGAATGAAGGGATCGAATTCGCCCTGGGAATCCCCTCTTCCTCTCACATCCTGAATAATGACAATGAAGCCTTGGCGCGCGTACCATACCGGATGCGCCTGAGTAATGGTTGAAGCAATCATTCTGCCGTAGGGCTGTCTCATCAGCAGCACAGGATAGAGGCCCGCTTCCCCGGGACGATAAATATCCGCATATAACACAACGCCGTCGCGCATGACACAAGCTTGTTTGCGTTCGACCGTACAACCGCCAAATCGAATAATTCCCATGCATGCACCCTCTTCGTCATTATTTCCAAGCATTTAATTGACTCAATAAGCATTGAATAGACTAAATAAGCATTAAATAGACTTAATATTCAGAATTTTAAAACCACTGTACATTTACCATCACTTACTCTGATTCGGACTTAAAAGTACTAGAGCAATTCATCAATCCTTCTGACATCTCATAAACAGGAGTGAAGCGCTAGTGCTAGACCACCTTGCTTATGTCACTTATTATAACGTCATTTGTTATTTAGTCAACAAATATTATGTGATTTTATGATTGTTAGTGTTATTTTTATAATGTAAACGCACAACATTTTGTGATTTCGGTTACATTTAACTATTATGTTACATACAATTGACGCGATTAGATAATAAAATCCGACTTTATGCGTGAGAGGACATAGGAGACGCTATTAGAGAAAAATACGGAGTTTATTCACTTTGGCGGACACTGGAGACGCTATTTCCTCAAAAATCCAATAAAAACGCCGCTTTTTCGAAAATAATGTCATCTCTGTCCGCGAAATCATAAAAACGGCTCATATTGACGAAATAGTGCATCTACGGTCCGTTGCGATAACAAAATTGAGAAAGATGCCTAACGGCGTCCTTGTCAAAGGTAATCAGCGCATAAGCGCGGAACGTGCTGTTTTGGAAGCTGTAAAGCTGGTCACCTACGTTGCAGAGTGAAAAGCGGACACACAACGCACTCCAACGCTGGTCGCCAACGCTGCAGACTGAAAAGCGGACACACAGCGCACTCCAACGCTGCTCACCTACGTTGCAGAGTGAAAAGCGGACACACAGCGCACTCCAATGCTGGTCACCTACGCTGCAGAGTGAAAACTGACCCGCAGCGCGCTCCAATGCTGGTCACCTACGCTAGATGGAAGAGGCCCACCTCCAAAATTAATCGCTATAATGCAAAATAAAGCGAACCATCGCTGGTTCGCTCACTCTTCGCAAAACAACACGCCGTCACACTCCAGCAGCCGCCACTGGACCGCGAAACAATTACAATTTAGCCTCCAACAGCCACCACTGGACCGACGACAATTAAGTTTTGGCCTCCAGCCAGATATCCTTGAAGTCGATCCAACCAAGCGAATTCATGCCGACGCCCCTGATATTAGGGTTATAGAAAGTGTTCAGCTTCTTATGCAGCAGAAAGCTAACATGGCATTCATCGCGAAGCTTGTTCTCGATTTCCATCAAATACCGCCATCGATCCTCTTCCCCTTTACAGCCCAGCGCGGTGCCGATCCTCTCCTTCACCCAGCCAAGCAAGCCGGGATCGAGATGCTCGCGCAGGAAGTTGCCGCTTTGCTCGAACAGCTCGATCATGCAGACCTCATCCTCCGCGAAGACAACGCAGTACAGAATGCAGTCGGAGCTCCGCACCGCTTCAAGCTCCCTGATTGTCAGCCAGGTTTCAATATTCAGCTCGATCACAATGCCATAAACGGCAAGCTCCCTCTGCAGCCACCTGGCGTCATGCTCGTGAATGCCGTAAGTGATAATCTTGACGGGCTCGCCATTATAGCCGGATTCGGCAAGCAGCGCTAAAGCCGATTCAACATCGCGATCCGCTTCATAATTCCGAGAGCGCTGATCAGGGTAAAATCCTCTAGCGGGAAAGATGCGATCCTCGCCGAGTTCCTTGATCATTCTCGCACGATCAATCAGCAGATCGACAGCCTTCCTGAACGCGGCCGACTGCTGAGGTCCGCTCTTGCCCAGGTTCCAGGTTAGAAGACTGCAGCCTTTGCATACATATTCGATCTTCTGCCAGCCCTGCTCCAGCGAAAACTCCTTCATATCGTGATCAACCAACAGTTGCTCCCAGGTTTTCGAATAGATGGCCGTATCCTCCGGCATCATGACGATGACAACGCCGTCCAGATGCGCCCTGCCTTGAAAATAATGAGGATTAGCCTCCATTACGAATTGATTCTGGGACCACTCTACAAAGCGGAACGGCCCCGTTCCAATCGGATGGCTCCAGAAGTGTTCATCCTGCTCGACAAGTTCATGAGGAACGATCGCCAGACCCGATGAACAAAAAAATCGCAAGAACAGCCAATTCGGCTGCTTCAATCGGAAAACAACCGTCCTCGCACCATGCTTCTCCACGCGATCCACCAGACGGACGAACCAGCCCGATGCCGCGCTGCCTCGCAGCCTTTCGAATGTATACAGCACATCCTCCGCTTCAAGCTCCCTGCCATGGTGGAAGAGCACGCCTCTGCGCAGATGGAAACTCCATTCCATGCCCGTATCATTCACTTCCCATGCATGGGCAAGCGACGGCACGACTCTCTGCGTTTCCCGGTCATATTGCACGAGGCCATCAAAGATTTGCTTTACCATATGGGCGCTGAAAGCATAATAGATCTCCTTCGGGTCCAAGGTGAGAATCGGCCGATAGACGGGAAGCCGGAGCACATCCGCTTCCATATCGTTAATATTGACCGTGCGATAGCCGAATTGCCCGTTCATCCATTCCACGAAATGCTGACGGGCGGAGGTTCCCTCTCCATAGCGGCCGATAAGCTCGAACGCCGACTGATATTCTCCTTTGAGGGCATGCTGCTGCGCCATATCCAACAGCTTTTTCTCCTTGGCGACAAGGAATGTCAGCCTGGATCGATTGCCTCGGCCCAGGCCGGCTTGCCAATGAATATCGCCCTCTTCTGCCAGCTTTCTCAGAATCAGCTTCACATTCCGCTGGGTGCAATAGAGCGCCTCCGCAAGCTGCTCCAGCGTCACCTCAATCGGTAGATCAATTCCTTCGCCTTCGGCAAATCGCGTATAGAGAGCCAGGTATCGCTCATCGCTCAACATGTCCGCACCTCCAATATCCCTCCTCTTTAAAAGGGGAAATGATTATAATGAATTATACACTTTTCATCCTCTTTTCTCCCCTGCATAATAAAGGAAGAGAACAGAAGGAGATGAATACCATGTATGATGATCATTATGTGATGCAGCAAATGCGTGAAGAGAGA
Source organism: Paenibacillus sp. HB172176 (assembly GCF_011947265.1). Taxonomy (GTDB): domain Bacteria; phylum Bacillota; class Bacilli; order Paenibacillales; family Paenibacillaceae; genus Pristimantibacillus. Next base: position 164,302 of record NZ_JAATHD010000001.1, on the reverse strand, counting down.
GAACGCGAGTGGAGCAAGCGAGACCGCAGAGGAGAGTTCGCTCAGGATAGCAGGAAGCGCAAGCTCGGCTTCTGGACGCAGATGGTCTTGCAAACAGCTCGGATCATGAAAGGAATCGTCAAATAATATGAGGCGACAACCAACTTGAGGGTGCTCTGCAGTCATTTGAAATGACATACGGGGCACCCTCTCCAGTTTCAGCAATTCTCTGCCGGTTCTATTTTATTCATCCGATCAACCCCTACTGCCTTACTTCCCTTTCCACGATTTCAACTCGTCTGGCACTCTTCACCTTATTTCCTTTCAGCAGGAAGCTCAAAGCAGTAAGAACGATAATGACAACCACCGTGCCCCCGTACATGTATTGAATGCCCTCCGCCTTGCTGTCCGTCCCGAGAAAGAACCCATGAATGAGAGATAACACGAATATGGGATAGGAAAGCAGATGAATGCCCAGCCACAGCGCCTTGTTCAATTTGTTGCGAAGATCCGTGCTTAAAATCAGCAGCAGCATTCCGTATACGCTAATTGTGCCTATCCCGTTCAATACTGGATGCTCATTCGCCGTGAAGGGCACGAATATTTCCCTCCACGAAAACGGCATATACGAGTCAATGTAGAGGAAAACACCGTGCAGCAAGCCGATTGCCGTCCCGCTGATCGTCAATCGATAATGCCATCGGTATACCATCAGCTTCTGCGGCTTTGTCCAGAAGCGGTAGCTGTAAGTAATGCCAAGCGCCATACCCAGCGCCAACAAGAGATAGGAAACGATGCCCAGCACTCTAATTATCGACCACGTCGGCCACTCCATAACCCAATCAAACATATTCAGCCCTCCTCAACCAAATCATTTCTTTCGATTTTGTAAATAATTGCGCTTCGTAATCAGGAGCATTCCTCAGGAGCAACTCCGCTCCTGCCTCGCCGCCGCAGAGACATAATGTCTTCGCCCACACTTCGCATATTACCGGGTCGGCTCCGATTACGGTGCATTGCGCCACATCGCTTTGTCCGGATGACCGCGTTCGCGGATTAATCAGATGATGCTTCACGCCCTCGTCCGTCGCCCAGCGTCTGCCAAGCGTGCTTGATGTAGCCATGGCCCCGTTGCGGAATGACGCCTGCCCAAATTCCATCTCGGGATTCCAAGGATCCTCGTAGCCAACACGCCAAGGCTCGTCATCGCCATAGCCGCCCCATGCCATGAGATCGCCTCCCGCATTAATCAATCCTCGAGCCACACCCCAATCCCGGCGCAAATACGCGGCCAAGCGCTTCACCGTCCAGCTCTTCACGAGTCCGCCCAGATCGATCGAGCAATCCTCCGGCATTTGCATGGATCGCATTCTGCGATTCAGCTTCAGCGGGTAGAGGCTCGGGCTTGTCTCCCGGCAGTTATCTTCTGCGAAAAGATGAAGAGTCGAGCGCGTCGCTTCCGATCGGCCGCTATCGCTATCATCGTTGTCTTGAATCGCATTGGCCGATGTCGACGCCAGTCGCTCAAACGTCTGATCGTATCCTTCGGCTTCGAGCGCATTCAGAATCGTAATATCGAACCAGCCTTCTGTCATCTCATAATAATGCTCCGCAAGCTCCAGTACTTCAGCCATGTCATCGCTGATCAAGGACAAGCTGCCGGCCTTTCGGTTCAAATCGCATAGCTCGCTGGTTTTCCGAAATCTGCTGAATTGAATCTCCGATCGTTCGAAGAATTGCTTCGCCGCCCGCAGCACGCTGTCCAGGCGTTTCTCCTCGATAGCGGGAAATATAGCCGATATATCCGTATTCATCGCGCGAAATTGAATGTGATTGTTCATCATTCTGCCCTCTAAGAACGGCCTGATGAGGAGTGGCTGCTCGATCCGGAACCGTTTCCGCCCGCTTCGGGAGCCATCTGGCTACCGCCGGATCCTTGAGACTGACTGCCGCCAGAGCCCTGCGATTGACTACCCTCGGAGCCTTGCTCCATCTGCCGCCCTCTTCCATGCGATCTCCGTTCCGTGAAGCCCTCGCCGTCAAAGCTTGGTGCATCGGCATGCTCATCATCGTTGTAGGATTGCGAGCTTTCCTGATCCGGCAGCGGTTGATCATTGCCCGCAACACCTTCCGTTGCGGCTTGAAAGGCATCGCTGCTCTTCACCTGAGAGAAGAACAACGCGATCAGCAAAGCGCTCCCCGCGCCAATCTGCCATTTTGTCCATTTCGTTTTTTTATTCCATTTTGATTTTTTGGTTGGCTTCACAGTTATCACCTCAATGTACGAATTCGAGGAATTGCCTTGTTTTCTTCCCCTTGAAATCCATTAAAACAAATCAAGATTGGTTTTTTATTGGAGAAAAAAAAAGCTGTCCTGAAAGGTTGAAGAAAAACAACCTCAAGACAGCCCTCATTATTGACAAAGCCTTATAACGGTCAGCGCGGATCAGCGCCATTGATACGTTGCCTGATCGAGAAGAACGAGCAGCAGCGCTGCTGAGACGTTGTCTGATCGTGACGGACATTCAGGAAGAAACAGGCAGCATGACGTGGAAGGTCGAGCCCTTCCCCGGCTCGCTCTCCACGGAAATCGCGCCGCCATGAGCTTCCACAATCCACTTCGCGATGGAAAGCCCGAGGCCTACGCCCCCGTCGGATCGACTGCGCATTTTGTCCGCGCGGTAGAAGCGATCGAAGATCCGCGGCATCTCCTCTCCGTTCATCCCGATTCCCGTATCGGATACGGAGAGCCTGATCGACTGGCCTCTGCGTTCCGCGCTCAACGAAATCTCCCCTTCGCTCGTATACCGAATCGCATTATCCAGCAAGATTAGCAACAATTGATTGATTCGCTCTCGATCCGCCTGCAGCTTCAACTCTTCTTCAGCGCTCACCTCGACTCTTAAACCCTTGGCCGCGGCCAAGCCCTCAGCCGATTCCGTAATGCGACCTATGCATTCGGTTAAATTCACATCTTCCTTCATTAATTGCAGCTCATGCGTGTCCGAGCGGGCAAGCGTGAGCAGATTCGCCACCAGACGGCTCATCCGTTCTGTCTCGTCAAGCATGACCGCCACCTTCTTGCTCTCTTTCTCGATCGTACGATCCGGATTGCGCAAGAACCGCTCCAGATGAATCCGCATAACCGCAAGCGGCGTCCTTAGCTCATGCGAGGCGTCAGAGACGAATTGCTGCTGCTTGTCCCATGCCCTCTGGATCGGCACCAAAGCCCTTCCCGCGAGCAAGAAGCCCGCCAGCACAGCAAGAATAAGACTCCCCGCGAGACATAACAGCAGGATGATCAGCAAATTGCGCAGCACCGATCGTTCCGCATCCAGATTATAGAGCAATTGCACAACGCCGTTGCCGACGCTCTTCGATGAAGAACGGTAAGTGGAACCATTCAATTCAACGGTTACGCAGCCTGGTTTGTCAACGACTGCCGAAAGCTTCTCAAGCTCGTCCGAGTCGAACAGCACATCGGGAAGCTGGGCTGACGCTTTACCGCCGCGATCCCATAGAATCAGGTCGCTTCCATTCCGCTCGCGATGCTCCATCCATTCATGATTGCCGCGGTAAAGCAAATTTTGCATATCCGTATCAAGCTTTCGATCCGCATCCTCGTATAAGCGATGTTGTGTATAGAGGTAGATCGTTACGCCGAAAGCATTGAACAAGACGAAGAAGACGACGGCGTTCAACAGCACAAGGCGGAGCCGCGTCCGTCTAAACATCGACATGCTCCGCCGACACCTTGTATCCGACGCCGCGAATCGTTCGAATATAGCCGTCGCACCCATAAGGAGCCAGCTTCTTGCGCAAATAATGGACATAGAGATCCACCGAGGATTCGCTCGCGTCGGAATCAAGTCCCCACACCCTGACATAGAGCTGCTCCCGCTGCAGAATGCGGCCTTGATTCTCGATCAAATAACGGAGCAACTCATACTCCTTCACAGTCAGATGAAGCGGCTGCCCCTTGCAGTAAGCCTCATGCTCCTGAATGGGCACGACCACTTCGCCGCATACGAGCTCTCCTTCCGGATTAATGCCTTTGCTGCGCCTCAGCAATGCGCGGACCCGCGCGAGCAACTCGCCCACCGCAAACGGTTTGACGAGATAATCATCGCCGCCGGCGTCCAACCCGCTGATTCTGGAGGCGACCTCATCCATCGCCGTCAAAAAGATGACCGGCGACACATTGCCCCCCTTCCTTAAGCTGCGAAGCAACGAAATGCCGTCCATACCGGGAAGCATAATGTCCAGAATGATCAAATCGTAGATTTCCGCTTGCGCTTGCTGTAAGCCGTCCGCTCCATTACCCTCCGAATCCGTCTCATAGCCTTCATCCTCCAACACGTCCACGATCGCTTCGCGAAGATGCCGGTCATCCTCCACTACCAATAATCTCATCGTCCCCCACCTCTAACCGCAATCTTATGGCTCTTATTCTAACACATCTCTATTGGAATTCATTTGGAACGAGGCTTCTTGCCATTCAGCACACTTTCAGATAACTTTCATATCGATTTCATTTCACCAAGCGACAATAAGCCTATCGCAAAACAGCCATACAAATTGTTTAAGCAAGGAGAGAAGTCCATGCAATCACTAAGCCGCAAGAAGAAAATATTCCTTGCAGCCTTCATTGTCCTGGCTTTGATAGGCGCCGTCCTCTACAAGCTCGCCGACCGCTACCTGATCGAGCATGTCGAGGTGGTTGTCGCCAGTCCCTCACTCGACAAGTCAGACGATTCGATTTCCGATTCTACCGTTAATGAGGCTGACGGCGGAAGCGCGGGTGCTGACAACCAATCGGAGGATGCCGGAAGCGATAGTCAAGCTGTCGCCGATGATTGGAATTACAAGAGCGAGGACGCGACGATCAGCATCCAGAAGGAACAGACTGGCTCCGGAGAGGATACGATTACTTATTTTGTCGCCGATGTGACGGTGAAGGATGCCTCCAGCCTGCTCACCGCCTTCGCCAAGAACGCCTTCGGCACGAACATTACGCAAGACACTTCGACGATCGCCGAGAACAATAACGCGATTTTCGCCATCAATGGCGATTATTACGGCTTCCGCGATGACGGGGTTGTCGTACGGAACGGCACCGTCTACCGGGATGAACCCGCTCGCGAGGGATTCGCTGCCTTCGAGGACGGAACGATGCGAAGCTATGACGAGAACACGGAATCGACATCTGATTTGATTGCGGCAGGCGTGACGAACACATTTTCTTTCGGCCCCGCGCTCGTGCAGGACGGAGAGGCAATCACCTATACCGGCAAAGTCACCATAGACACGAATTTCGGCAATCGGTCCATTCAAGCCGCGAATCCCAGAACGGGCATTGGCATGATCGCTCCGAATCATTATGTATTCGTCGTCGTGGACGGACGCGATACCGGTTACAGCCGCGGCATGACGTTGACTGAATTTTCTCAGCTCTTCGTTGATTTGGGAGCGACAGAAGCCTATAACCTGGACGGCGGAGGTTCATCTACGATGTATTTCAATGGAAGAGTCGTCAATAATCCCCAGGGGAAAGGACAGGAGCGCGGTGTCAGCGATATTATCTACATCCCGGAATAACGAATCGCAGTCGATGACCCCAATGGAAAGGCAGATGACGAGGATGATGATTCTGATTCCCGCTTATGAACCTGATGAACGATTAATCGCGTTAATTCATGATTTGAAGAAGAGCGGCAACTCTTCCATACTGGTTGTGGATGACGGCAGCAGCGAAGCGTACCGCGCCATCTTCCATTCCGCGGAAGAAGCCGGCTGCACCGTCATTGCCCACAGCAAGAATATGGGCAAGGGACGGGCTCTGAAGACTGGATTTATGCATGCGAAGCTGCTTGGGAACACGGGCGGAGTCGTCTGTGCGGACAGCGACGGACAGCATCTTCCCAAGGATATTATGCGAATCGTTAACGCCATAGAGGGTCATCCCGATACGATTGTTCTCGGCAGCAGACGCTTCACCGGCAAGGTTCCAATGCGAAGCCGGTTCGGCAACACGGCAACGCGTCTTGTCTATTCGTACGCTACCGGCCAAACAGTCGGCGATACGCAAACCGGACTTCGCGGCTATTCAGCAGATATGCTGAATTGGCTGTGCGATATACCGGGCGAGCGCTTCGAGTATGAGATGAACATGCTTCTCGAAGCCAAGTCAGCCGGCTATCCAATTCTGGAAATCGAAATCGACACCGTCTATCTTGAGGACAACAAATCCTCTCATTTCCGGCCGCTGGCCGATTCCGCCCTGATCTATCTGCCATTCCTGAAATTCATGACCTCTTCCGGCTTCTCAGCCGTTATTGATTTCGTACTGGTGCTGCTGCTTCAATGGCTTTGCGGGAATCTGCTCGTCTCTGTGCTCGGGGCCAGGATCACCAGTTCCATCTTCAACTACACGATGAATCGGACCTTCGTTTTCAACAGTAAGAAGAGCAGCGGCAATCGCAATTCGCTGCTCCGGTATTTCACATTGGTAGCTATCATTATGATGCTGAATTATGGACTCATGTACGCGCTGCACGAGAGACTCTGGATCCCGCTGGCTGCGACCAAGCTTGCAACGGAAGCCGTTCTATTCCTGTTCAGCTACTGGATGCAGAGGCGCTTCGTTTATTAACTGCCGAAATGGAATAACGAACGATATCGTCGACCCTTCGCCGAGCCGACTCCATATAGACAAGCCTCGGCCATACGTTTGCTTCAGTCTTCGGTTCGTATTGTACAATCCAATCCCCTCGGATTGCTTCTCCGGATGGCCGGGATGCTCCAGAAGCAGGCGAATTGTCTCTTCGCTCATCCCCGGTCCGTTATCCCGCACCTCTATCAAGACCTCTTCGTTCTTTCGCTCTGTTCGGATATAGACCGTGCCGCCGATTTGGCGGCTTAATATCCCGTGCTTCACCGCGTTCTCTACAATTGGCTGAATCGTCAGCGGCGGAATGAGCACCTGCAGAGCTTGGTCGCCTTCCCATACGACAGACAGCCTGTCCTCGAATCGTTCTTGCTCGATATAGAGATAAGCTTGAACCAGCTCGAGCTCATGATGGAGCATAACCTGCTTGCCCGCGTTAAGAAAATGATAGCTGATTCTAAGATACGTCGTGAAGGCGTCTCCAAGCTTATGCATCCGTTCCGTATCCAGACTGCTCAAAGCCAGAATGGCATTCATCGCATTGAATAGAAAATGCGGCTGAATTTGCGCTTGCAGGTAAGCGGCCTCCATGCGCAGACCGTCATCTACAGATTGCTTAAGCGTCGTCAGCGACCAGATGCGGTATTGCAGCTCGAGAGCATCCACCGGCTTGGTAACATAATCGTTGGCGCCGCTGGAGAAGCCCATGTAGATGTCCTGCAGTTGGCTCCGCGCCGTCAGCAGCAAAATTGGCAAATCTGACAAGGAGAAGCGTTCCCTTACCCGCTTGGTCAACTCGTAGCCCGACATGCCGGGCATCATCACATCGACGATAAGAAGATCCCATGCTTCCCGATCGAGCAAATCTAGCATTTCCTTGACAGTAGCGGTCGTATGAAGCTCGTAAGCGGTGCGGGACAGGATGGTTTCAAGCACAGTCAGATTGACCCTATCGTCGTCCACCGCGAGAATGCGCGCTTTGCTTCCATGAAGCAGCGGGATCGAATCCCACAAGTCGGAAGAAGAGGCGTCGAGATGAAACGCCGAATGAACAGAATGGATTGGGTCCGCGGCATAGGCGGCTAGACTGTCGATCTCCTGCTCCTGCTCCACAAGGGCAGTCTTTTGCGGAGCTTGACGCGACGCGGTATCGGCAAGAGGCAACAGGAGGCTGAACTCGGAGCCCTGGCCCGGTTTGGAGCTCACCATCAATTCGCTTCCATGCAACTCTGCCAGCTCCTTGCTGATACTTAGACCCAGCCCGATTCCTCGCCCGTCCCGAGCGCCTTCCACGCCTTGCTCATAAGGCTTGAATACACGGGCTAACACAGCCTCATCCATGCCCTGGCCAGTATCCGTTACGCGAACAATAAGCCACTCATCCATCACATCTGCCGATACGGCAATAATGCCTCGCTCCGTAAATTTGGCTGCGTTATGCAGCAGGTTGTAAAGAATCTGCACCATTCTCTTCTCATCGGCCCAGACGGGCGGAGCATCCTCGGCAATTCGCATCTCCATGCGAACGGAACGACCCTCGAGCATATAGCGAAGCATATCGATAACGCCTTGGGCAACGGCTTGCAAGAAGACCGGTTCTCTGTTAAGCTCGATCCCCTTCTCCCGAAGCCGCGCTGAATCCAGAAGATCATCCAGTATGCTGGACATCCGCCGGCTGATTGTAATTAAGAGGTTGAGATCCTTCTTCCCCCCGCTGCCCAGCCGTTCCGTCTCATTCCCCGCCAATCCAAGCGCAATATTCATAATGCCATGAAGCGGCGTTCGGAGCTCATGCGAAGTATTGGCCAGGAATTGATCCTTCAATCGATCGGTCTCTACCAGTCTGGCGTTGAGAGCGTCCCTCTCCGCCGCATTGCGGAAATAGCGCTTGAACCAATAGGCGGAGAAACCGACAATCGCGGCCAGAATATCAATCGGATAAAATTCATTGCCGTAAGCTTGGCGGGAATTGAACATTCCCGCAAGCGCACTCGACAGAATGCTCGCAGCCGAGAAGAGAAGCAGGAATACATCCTGCTGATTTCTCAGAACCATTCTGCCGAGCACAATAAGGAAACCGGCAAAAGGCATCACATAGAACAACAGAAACATATGCCCGTCGTAGCTATAATAGACAAGCTTGGCGGAAGCGGAGATAATAAACAGCGTGTATCCGATGTGCGCCGCCGCGTACGCATTGAACCACTTGGACCGGCCCGATTGCCCCGAGAACATTCTCGAGAGCTGCAGCACCCAGAAGGACAGCCACATGTACGACAGCAATCTGATTTTAAGCCCCCAGGTATAATTCAAAGGCAGCCATTGCAGAAGTAAACGATCATGATCGGAAACCACAATTAAGCCTGCGGCCAGGAGCAGCAGGAAGAAGACAAGAAAGACGCTCTGTCCGCGACTGAACACAAACAAAATCAAGGCATAAAGAGCATGCAGCAAAAGAATGGTAAACACGACAAACTGAAAGCCGATGGAATACCATCTCTCCGAATCGACCGCAGCCTGCGAGCCGAAGCGAATCGGACTTAGAATGCCTCCTTGGGACGGATGCGTATAATTGGCTGCTTGAATGAGCAAATCCAGTTCGCGGACATCCCCGTCCCTATCCAGATAAGAGGCAGTATACGACTTCACCCGCGGCATGTAATTTTTCTCTTCCTCTGCCGGAATGCCAAACGGCTTCTCCTTAATGCCGTTAATTTCAACAAGCGACGAGCTTTCGATTCGGTGGAACCAGAAGACATAGGGCTGATCAAGCCCTCCATCGACGAGAATACGAAGCCGGTAGGTTCCGTAGCCGATCGCCTTATCGTCTCTCTTCCCGGAAGGATTCCCCCAATTTCCCGGCACTTGAATAGATGCTGCGGCGGCGGTCGTCTCTGAGTTTATCTCTTCATTTGTTAGCAGTTGATTAGGATAGAATGCCCACTCTCCATCGAGAGTAATGGTATGCGAGCTCTCGAAATCCCAGCCTCTAAGGTCGATAACGCCTTGCACGGCGCGAGGATGATCCGGAACGGCATGCAGCTCGTTCCAGAACAAACGCAGTGAGAGCAGAAGCATTAAGAAGAACAGCATAATCGCAATTGGTTTTATATATTTCATACCATTCCTATTCGACAGACTTCGTCATAACCCTCTCTCGAACCTCTACGCCGCTTGATTCTCTTCCTTCCTCCGCAGCATGGAACGGAACAGAAACTTCAGCAATGGCGGCACGACAAGGAAGATGAACAGCGTTCGAAACAACTGATAGCAAATGACGAAAGAGAGATCGGCATCGACTTCTCGCGCGATAATGCCCATCTGATCCATTGCGCCTGGAGACAGGCTGAGGAAGCTGGTCGCCAGAGGCGTATCTCGCAGATGCATCAGAAGCAAGCTGAGTCCAAGAGAGCAAAGGATCAGAATGATTCCGCTTAAGCAAGCCAGTGAGATGATTTTCAGCTTGTTCTGCAGCTTCTCGGGCTTAAACATCAGCCCCAGATAACCGCCAATCAGCAGCTGCGAGACATCAACCAGCGCTGGCGGGAGCATCGGTCCCGCAAATCCCGACAGATGGATGACAATGGTCGCCACCATCGGGCCAAGCAAGAAGGCCGTTGGAAATTTGATGCGATTGCCAATAAGCGCAAGAAGCGGACATGCGGCGGCATAAAGCCAGATATGCGGAAACATGGCGCTCCAATCGGCAGCTATTGCCGTCGCAGCCGCAGCTGAGTCTGACAGCTCCGTTCCCATTGAAGCTCCGACAAGCGGGCTGAACACAAGCATCGGAACGAAGAAGATAATCATCATCAACCGCGAAACCTGCAGGAAGGTGACGACTGTCAGATCGATTCCCTTGAGCTCCTCAGCCAGAATAATCATCTGGCTTAGACCGCCCGGGATGCTCCCCATCAATATTGTCGGAAAGGCGATCCCTGACAGCTTCGCAATCAGCAAAGCAATCAAATACGTACAGACCAGCAGCAGGAGCGTAAGCAGCATCATGGAAGGAAGCTGCTTCCCGATCTCCTTGAAGGTATTCGCCGTGAATGACAGCCCGATCATATATCCGACAATGATCATCCCCGTATTCCGCAGCTCGGAAGGCCAGCATGGCTGGAAGCTCTTGGTCAGCTTTGAGCCGATCAGGACGAGAATCATTGGCCCCAGCAGCCAAGGAATCGGAATGCCGATCCATTCGAACAGCAGTCCCCCGACAACAGCAAGCGCCGCTGTAAACAGAAAGGCTGCTCCATTTATTTTCAACCAACCGAAAATCGCTGTCATAACATCACTTCTTTTCTTTCACTTGGGGTACATCGATCAGCATTCGCCGTCTAAGATTCGCCGTCTAAGGTGTGCTTGCCATAATTTCATCTATGCGTTTGCTCACATCGCCTCTGTAGACGCCTCCGTGATAGCAAATAACGGTATCGATATCAAAGGCTTTCAGTTTCTTAAGCGACTCGATCGCTTGCTCCCGGTTCGGAGTATTGGCCGGATTCGGTCCGTGCAGCTCGCCGTTCGCGACCACCATCGCATCCGCCGCAACAAGCGTCTTGCTGCGCTTATGATAGAAACACGCATGACCAGGCGTATGGCCCGGGGTATGAACAACTAAGAGTCCTCCTCCGAAAGGCAGCTCTTCTCCATCCTTCAAAACATCCGTAATGACCGACGGCGTGTCGGCCGAGAATGTCGCGACGAATTGCTCGCGCCGCTTCTCCGGCATGGCTTGCAGCATCCCCTCTTTCCGTTCTCCGCCGAATTTCAAGAAAGGAATTTCACCGTCGATATAAGGTTTATCTTCCGCATGCGCGTATATCTTCAACTCATTGCCGCTCTCCGCAAGCAATTCCGGCAGACCGCCGATATGATCGATATCCTGGTGAGTCAGAATAATTGCCCGCAGATCCGATTCCTGAACGCCGATTTGCTGCAACAAAGCCATAATTTCTCCATAAAAACCAGGCATTGCCGTATCAATCAACACGGCGGAATCCCCATCATAGACCGCCGTCAGGTTGAGCACCATTGGGTTTCCGAGCTTTTCCATTGAGATTTCCAGCACTTCAATTCCATCTGCAATTTTCATCTCTCCAAAGCTGACGCTTTGGTCACCTCCCGTTATTTTCAACAAAACCCTCACGTCCATTATATGACCCGTGAGTTTTCACTGTCAAACGCATGCATCTCATCCTATATTGACCTCCTCCCTTTTGCATGTCAGAATATACGGGGGTGATTGCAATGGAAGATCTGGAAGAGTTGAGAAAACAACAAATTTTGCAAACGGCAATGGCCGTTTTTATCGAGAAAGGTTATTTCGCCGCATCCATGAAGGATATCGCCGATGCTTGCGGCATGGCCAAGGGCAGCATCTACAAGATCTTCCCTTCCAAAGAAGATTTATTCACTGCCGTATTCGTTCATGTTCATCGCAAGATGCTTGAAGAAGCCAGAGCGCTTGACGAGCATCATTCGGAACATTCTGCCAAGGAGAGACTATGCCGCAAGATCGCGTTTCAACTGCAGCATACGCTGGAAAATTATTATTTCGCAAGCGAATTCAAGGAGCTTCCCATTACTCATAACGAAAACTTCATTGTGGCATGGAAGAAGAAGCGCTCCGCGCTGCTAACCTGGCATCGGGAATGCTTCGACGAAGCGTATGGAGATGTCATTGGACTATATATCTGGGATATTGTGGCTATATACAGAGGAATAATGAAGGAATATGCAGGCTACGCCATTCAGAAAGCCGTCTCGCTCCCGATGGCCGAGCTTGCCTCGTTCATCGCGGAACGCATGGATGCCATTGTGAAGGATATGCTCGCCCGCCAGCCCAAGCCGGTTCTGAATGCTGTTAATATTTACACGAATCATATTAATCCAGCTGATCCGGAGACGCAGAAGCAGACGCTTTTCGAGTATCTGGACTCCTTCTCCCGCAAGATTGAACAGCTCGACCTGACCAATAAAGAACGCGAGCAACTGCTGGAGGTTTTCGCCTTGCTTCGGCAAGAGCTTATGAAAACCGAACCGAATCCGACATTGCTGCGGGTATATGAGAACTTCTTGGAGAGAAATGCCGAACTGCAATCCTATGTGAAGCAGCTTCAAGTCATGATCTGACCGGCACGAGACATGAATGACGGATGAGCGAGAGCTGAAGTTCCGACAGCTATTCGCCTTCTTCTTCGTACAGCAGTTCAATTTCCCGCCATATCTCCTGTACGAGCTTGACCAACACGGGATCGAACTGCGAGCCTTTGCAACGATCCAGCTCCGCGTACACATGATTAAGCTCGAGTGCGCTCCGGTAGGAACGATTCGAGCACATTGCATCTATCGCGTCCGCGATGCTGAGCACTCTGGCGATCAAGGGAATTTCTTCCCCTTGAAGGCCATGTGGATAGCCCGTCCCGTCGAATCGCTCATGATGATGAAGGACACCCTCGACTATTTCCTCGGAAATATTCAGATTGTTGCATAATTTGGCTCCGATTGTCGTATGGGTCTTCATCAGCTCATATTCTCCCCCCGTCATTCGATTCTCCTTCTGCAGAACCGAATCCGTAATGGACAATTTGCCGACATCATGCACCAGACCGCTGTTATAGGCAAGCTCCGAATCCAGTTGAGGCAAGCGATCCGCAATGATTCTTACGATTCTCGCCACTCTTTCGGAATGGCCCTGAGTATAGGGGTCCCTGGCCTCTACACTGAGAGATAAAGTATAGATAGTCTGCACATGCCTGGCTTCCCGAATATTCCGCCAACGCAGATCCTTGAATACATAATAGATAATGAAGACAAGAATAAGGAATATTGTCAGCATATCGAGCAGAACAACAAACTGCATGCTGGATTTATTTTCCGAGAACAAAATTAGGGATGACAAAGCCGTGTACAACACAATGGAGCATATCGCGGAGAACAGGTAAATGTGTCGTTGCTGGAACAACAAAGCGTATACGGGTACGAGGATAAACACCCCCGACAACGCCCATTCCTGCAAAAGGATAAAGACGCAGGATACGAGCAGAAGCGAGTTAATGACTAAAATATAAGGCTGAGCGGCCGGCTTGAAGCGCAGAGCAAGAAGCGAAGGCAAAAAACCGATGCTCATAATGACCACAACGTATGGATAATGATGCGCCGGATACAGCCATAGTTGACGCAGCGTCAAAATAAGCAGTCCGAAATATACAGAAATCTGTCCGATGAGTAGCAACCGTTTGATGCGAATGCAATCCCGAGTGTTTTCTGTCATCGTTACCTCGCAGTGTTTTACACTCATTATAGCTACTTTCCATCTGAAAACCTATTATTTTTTGTCAATACTCAAGCTCAGGACGTATATTTCGACGTTTTTTATTCGACGCGAGCATCAGCCCGTAAACAAAAATGAAGAGCAGCATGAAGGCCACAGAGCAGCGATACATAAAGGCATACGAGTATATTGAGGCGATAATGCCAAGGAGCATCGAACCTATCGCCACGCCGAAATCAATCGAGTTGTAGAACAAGCTATTCACTGCGCCATGATGGACAGGCGCCGAATCACGGAGCATCCACGCCTGGAGGGTCGGCTGCATCGCGCCAAAGCCGAGTCCATACAATAAAGCGGCGGCAAGCAGCATAATCAAATGCGTGGAATAAGAGACAAGCGTGAGTCCCGCAACGATGCATATTGCGCCCGGCAGCAGTACTGCCGCATGGCCATGCTTGTCGAACAATCTGCCTGAAATCGGACGAATAATTAGAATGGAGAACACATTGAAGAGAAAGAATAAGCCTACATGCTTCAGATGCTCTTCCTCTCCGAATAAGGCCAGAAAGCTGAGCAGCCCCCCGTAAGTGACAGAAAGCAGAACATTAAGCAAGGCAGGGAAGAACACCTTGCGATTAAACGGCGCTTTTGCATCCCTTGCTGTCGAATGCGCCGCTCTCATCGGCTGCGGCGGGATTGAACGCGAGCCGAATAACAAGGGAATGATCAGAATCGATGCCGCCGCCCCTAGGAAGGTCAAGCGATCGAAGCCGTATTGCTCCAGCATCGAGAGTCCGATCAACGGACCGAAGGACATCGCGAGGCTCGTCGATAGACCGAAATAACCGATTCCTTCTCCGATACGACTGCCGGGAATAAGCTGCGTAACCATCGTCGGCATTACTGTGCTCCCGATTCCGAAGCCGATTCCGAAGCATACTCTCAGAAGAAGCAAAGTTGCGAAGCTGTCTACATAGGAATAGGCCAAGGTTGCCGCCGTCGCAATCATCAGTCCTATCAGCAGCAACGTATTGCGATGAACCTTGCGCATCAGCGCGGCTGTCGCGAACCTTGTTGCAATGGCCGACAACGCGAACAAGCTTGTCGTTAAACTCACCATGAAGTCGCTTGGATCGAACCGATCCTTCGCGTAGCTTGGAAACGGCGAAAGCAGCATTTGCAAGCTTAGAAATAAGAGAAAATAGGATAAAGTTATCATAATAAACGATTTCGTCCATAATCGATTATCTTGTCGTAATTGCGACTGCTGTATGGTTTTATTCTGTTTGGTCATGATGCATGGATTCCTCCGCTCTCAAAATTTTCCGTCGATATTATCGCCGATGCGCCTGAGAAGTCTGACCAGCAAATCATACTCCTCCGGGCTTATTCCCGCCGTCGCTTCTTCAATGGAGAGATGCTCCAGTTCAATCGTCTGTTCGATCAGTTGACGGCCTTCCGCAGTCGCATACACCAGGAACGATCTTCTGTCTGCTTCATCAGCTTTCTTGGAGACAAGCCCTTTGTCTGCGAGCACATCCAGAATCCTCGTGACCGTTGGCCGGTCCTTCCCGACCCGCTCCGCGATATCCTTCTGGATAATCCCATTCCTCTGGCTGATGCAATACAAAACGATCCACTGCTCCGATGTAACCTTGAACGGCTTCAGCTTCTGCATGAACATGGTCGACATCTTGCGATACGTCACGCCCATCAGAAAGCCTGCCGAGCTGTCCATGACTTCGTTATACTTCCGCTTCCCAGCGAGCCGAAGCTGATTATGTTGATCTAGCTGATCTAGTTGAGCATGCGATTCCTGCGGTTCATGGGGTTCCTGCGATATCTGCGGGTCATGCGATTCCTGCTGGTCATGCTTCTCATTCATCAGAATGATCTCCTTCAGGTTAATTTAGTTGTTAAAGCAATTATATTCACAACAACTAAAAATGTCAATGACGAAGCGCAACGGACATTTTCGACCCTTAGAAGCAAGTTTGAGCTGATTTCAGATTCTAGCGGACATTTTTGACCTTTAAACCGACAAAATTACCTTTTCATCCACTACTATCATCTGTAACAGCCGAAAATGTCCGTTACAATTTCAAACTCTAGCTTTACGCTCTGTAAGAGTCAAAAATGTCCGTAAGAGCATTCGTCATATAGGAATTCCGACGCAGTTCAACCGACTATCGTTTGCTTACCCGTTGATTGAGCATTAATCCTCAGCCATTGACCAAATAAGATAACTGCTCATCAGTCAGCTTCAAATCCCCCGCCTTGCAGCTATCCTCGAGATACGCAAGCTTCGTCACGCCGGCAAGCGCGATAACCGGAAAAGGCTGCGAGGTGAGATAGGCGAGCGTAACTTGAGATGGACTCACTCCCAGCTCTGCCGCCAGCTCCTGCACCCGTTCAAGCCTGCGGTAGCTTTCCTCATTCGCATACATCTTCTCCACATGGCCCGCGCTGCCCGAATCCGGTCTTGTCCCCCTTCCGTAACGACCGCTGAAAAACCCTCCGGCTTGCGAGGAATAAGCGAACACCGCCAGTCCCGCGCCCACATAATAAGCGTACGCTTCATCATCTACGGCAGTCATGTCCTCCGCCATCGCCCCCGGATTCAAGGAAGCCAGGTTCCAATGGGGCTGGCTTGCAACAAAGGGCGTCTTGCCGATTTCTCGCGCATACCGGTTCGCCTCTTCGATTCGGGCAGGCTTCCAATTGGAAGCGCCGATATAGCGGATCTCCCCCGCTGCAACATGCTCATGGAGAGCATCCATAATATTCCGCACCTCCATATCCGGGTCATCCCGATGCAGAAAATACAGGTCGATTCGATCCGTCTGAAGCCTCTCCAAACTTTCATGCAAATCACTCGCTATTGAAGCTGCATCCAACCGTTTGCGGCTCGATCCGTCGAACGGAGGATGCGCTCCTTTGGTCGATAGAATGACATCACTTCTCGAGCCGCGCGAGCTCAGCCAACGTCCAATCGTCTTCTCGCTAAGTCCTTTCTCTCCGCCAAGAAAATCGGCGTAAATATTCGCCGTATCAATGAAATTGCCTCCGAGCTCCACATACCGATCCAACAAGGCAAAGGAGGATTCCTCATCCTGCTTGCTTCCAAAGCCAACCGTTCCGAGGCCGATGACCGCAGACTCCAAATCCGTACCAGGCAGTTCACGAAATCTCATTTCCCCATCTCCCTTATTTAAGCTCCTTAAGCACCTCTTGGAGAAACCCCCATGTCCGTTCCACCGAAGAAATGGATAGATGCTCCTGCGGCGTATGAATATCGAATAAATTGGGCCCGCAGGATACCGCGTCAAGCTCCGGCAGCTTCTCGATAAGCACGCCGCATTCCAGTCCCGCGTGAATCGCCTTGATCTCAAGCGGTTTGCCGAAGCGACGGGCATAGACCTCCTCGAAAATCGGGCGCAATCTGGACTCCGCCCGATAAGGCCAGCCCGGGAAATATTGATCCTTCCGGAATTCGCAACCTATAGCGTCGGCCAGCGCCTCCATTTCATTCACCACTACGTCTATTTGCGAACGAACCGAGCTTCTTGCCAGACTCCGCATCGCGATATGATTCTCCGTCATCGCAACAACGCCGAGATTCGACGATGTCCGAACCAAATTGTCCATATGCTTGTCCATGCTGAGTACGCCGTTTGGAATGAGCAGCAGCAAGGAAATGACCTTCTGTTTGATCTCCTCCGTCAATCGTCTCCCTGCATTAGCTTGCGCCGCCTCCGCTGCTGCCCCTTCTGATTCAAAGCCTGCTTGAAGCACGACCTTGATATCACGGTCGCTTGCTTGAAACTCATCCTGCAAAATGTGATTTAACTGCGCGATCCTTGCTGCCGCCGTCTCCTTGCCCTCTTTGCTCAAGTAGACCAGCGCCTCCGCTTCGCGCGGAATCGCGTTCACCTTCATTCCACCAGTCAAGCCTGCAAGCTCGAATTCAACATGTCTGCGCAAATCATCGAGAACTCTGCCCAGCAGCTTGTTGGCGTTGCCTCGTTCATGAATAATGTCGTCGCCGGAATGTCCGCCCATCAAGCCTTGCACGCTGATGGTATACGGGCTGGTGCTTTCCGCATCCTCCCTGCCCTCCCAAGCAAGCTGAAGCTCATGATACAGATTCACCCCGCCGGCGCTGCTCACGAACAGGATTCCTTCGCGATCGGAATCGAAATTAATCATCATTCTCCCCTTAAGCGGCGAGGCGTCAAGCTGGAACGCGCCTCCCATGCTCGTCTCTTCCTCCGTCGTCATCAGAATCTCAAGCTCGGGATGCTGCAGCTCGGGGGAATCCATAATCGCCAAGGCCGTTGCAACGGCAATTCCGTTATCGCCTCCAAGCGTCGTGCCTTCCGCATAGATTATATCTCCCTCGATACGAAAGCGAATAGGGTCCTTCGTGAAATCATGCACCGTCGACTTATTCTTCTCGCATACCATATCCAGATGCCCCTGGAAAATAACCGTCGGAGCCGCTTCGCAGCCCTTCGAAGCAGGCTTGCGTATGATGAGATTATCATGCTCGTCCTGCAGCACCTCGCAGCCTCGCGCTCTAGCGAAGTCTGCCACATAATCGCTGACCGCCTTCTCATTGCCAGATCCCCGCGGAATCTTGGACAGCTGCTCGAAATGCTGCAGCACTTTATTATCTCCCATATAGACATTGTCGTTGCCGAAGCTCATCGTAAAGCCCTCCTCTATTCAATATTCTACTAATCAGTGTATCGCATGAGGGGAGGGAATTCCAAATGGCGGACACAAAAAATCCAGCCCTGGGACTGGATTAGCGTGCAATTCGTCTTCTTTTGTCATCATAACCTCAAATCAAAAAGCTAAATCGCGGATTTGTTGATTTCACTTGCATGATAGCCATGCTAACCTTCCTTTCCAAATTTCAGTTTTACCACAAAACTAACCCCATACTTCCTTCAAAGCCGAACGGAATAAATCATCTAATTGTTCGTCCAATCGCGCGCCGGCCGATTGCTGAACACTCGCAACCTCGCTTAGTCTCGTTAATTGTTCCTCGAGATAATCATTAATAGAGTTTAGCTTAGGCTCCATATCCAGTTCCTCGCCTGCTCTCTTCCGGGCAAGCAAACGCTGGACAACCTCCCAAAGCTCAGTCGATTCTGGAATCAACCGTTCAACCAGCTCATCGAATGCCATCGGCGGCATCTCACCGTATCTCTCGATCCATTCGCATGCCAGCACCGGCCTTAGCACATAGAAGTATTTCTTAATCCTCACCCGCTCCCCTTGCAGATAGTCCCGATAGTTGCCTCGCGCCATATTCAAATAATGAAACATGCACGCTTTCGGAGAAAAGGTCAACGGAGAGATCGCTCGAAGCTGCTCGGCAACACTGAACTTCTCCATATAAGGAATCGGCGACTGCAGCCACTCCAGCAACGGGGGATTAGACTTCCGATACAGCTTCAGCGCCTTGCGCAAATCCCAGCCGCTTATGTCCAGACTATCGCTGATCGGCCTTTCTATGACATCTCTCTTATCAAAAATGGAAAGATACCACTCCGGCTTTCGGATATAGATAAATCTCACATCATAATCGCTGTCCTGAGAAGGAAACCCCCACGCCCGGCTCCCTGATTCGCAAGCGTACAGGATTCGTATCTCTTCCTCCTGCTCCAGAATTGCCAATTGCTCTCTTATCGTTTCTTTATCGATTAGTATCATCGCTGGATATCCCCCTTTCCCTTCCCCTCCACGCCTTCGCTCCCGGTTTATTCCGCCTACTCCTTGCCCTTATCTTCGCTCATATAACTCAATTCGAACATGGTGAAAGTATGACGAGTTTGATTATTTCCCATTTTCTCCATCATTCACAATTGGTACAATAAGGAGGAACCATTCCATGCAACAAGGCAAGGAGACGATCCCCTATGGCAAAAGAAAGCTTTGACAAAGAGATTCAATTCCTGCGCATGCTGTCTCTTACCGGCGGAGCCTATAACCGGCAACAGTTCGCCGAGCGGCTCGGCATTTCCGTTCATACCTATGACAAAACCTTGCGATATTTGAACGATACGAGAAACAATCTGCAGCTCGCGCTGGCTGCGGAGCAAGCATCTCAACTGTCAGAGGGCTTGCGTTACAATCATTACGAATCCTCGGATCCGCTGCTCCTCTTTCTCTTTCGCACGAAATCGATGAAGGAATCCGAGTGCGCTCGTTTATCGTTCCTAATTATGCAATTGCAGGATCAAGAGCTGACCGTAAAGCAATTGCTCGAGCTCTGCAATGACGAGATGCTCTCGGATTTCCCGTGTCCGGATGAGAAAACATTGCGCGGAGATTTGAAGTATTTGGAGGAAATCGGCGTTATTCTGCGCTGCGGCGAAGCAAGGCCGATTCACTACCGAGCCGCCAATGATTTGATGAATGAATTATATGATGACGAACTGCTCGATCTTTATGATTTCGTCGATGTGATGGCGAACACGCAGGTTCCGTCCGTCCAAGGCTATCTGCTGCGCGATACGCTGAAGAAGGCTTTGCGAATACGGCAATGGAATTTTGAAGCAACCGAGGTTTTGACGTACAAATATCATTATCATTCACGCATTCTCGACGAAGCGCATCTCCCCATTCTATCTCAAGCCATTCGAGAGAGAAGAAAGATTGAATTTCTCTACTTATCGCCCAAGAAGGGAAAGAACTACGCTTCGAAGAACACGAATCCCTTATTTGAGCGCGAAACGAATGGACAAGCGCAAACGACGTTGCCTCTTCGCGTCATTTATGATCATCAATATGGCAGATGGTATTTGGTCGGCAGCCATCCCAGGATGGGAATGATCAAATATCGTATGGAGGGCTTGACTCAAGTTGAGCTGGGAGAATCGGTTCCTGTCGAGGAATTCGGTCAGCGCCTGGGCTCGGTAGAGCAGCAATTGCAGAACAGCTGGGTCATAGACACGCTGCGCCCCTTGAAGGTAGTTGCGCGTTTCTTCCACCCGGATCCCGCTGGCGTTAACTTCGTTAGAGAGCGAGTTGAAGCCCAAGGACAATGGGGGACAATCACAGAAGAATCAGAGCAAACCATCCTTTATGAAATACATGTCAACGGCATTTATGAAATCAAGCCTTGGCTGCGCAGCTTCGGCTCAAGCTGCGAGGTGCTCGAGCCCGCATGGCTTCGCAAGGAATTTATTGAAGAATGGAAGGAGCTTGCGACCTATTATGAATCCATTTGAGAAAATCTTCAATGTCGGGATGATGAACCGCCTGGAAGAGACGGATTCGCTTGCGCTTACTTCCGGGGAGAGAGCTTGGCTTAGAACCATGCTGGAGCATCCTGCAGCAAATGATGCTTTCACACCTGATACCTTGAACAAATTACGAGCGATGCTGAAGCAGGAAGCAGCACATTCGAGTCAGGAGATCATCATAGAGAAAGCGAAAAGCAAAGAGAAGCAAGTCTATCATCCTCTCATCCGTCCATGTCGACGCGCGATTATGAATAATAGCGGCATTCGCCTCTCCCTTCGATTGAAGCATGGCGGAACGAAGTCAAATCAAAACGGCCTTCCCATCAAGCTCGAATACAGCATGGTAAAGCGTGAATGGTATCTGCTGTGGTACAACACAAGAAACCGAGCCCTTATGTCTACGAGACTCTCGCATATCATCAGCCTCGAAGAAATAGCGGTTCCACTCGATCGTATCCAGAAGCTGCGTGCCAGAGTGGCGAGGCTTCTCAAAGAGCGGCAAGAAGAAGCCGTCATTGAAATTGTGAAGAGCTATAACGAGGAGCTGTCGCGTATTCTGTATGCCTTCTCTTGCTTTGATAAGAAGGTTAGCTTCGATGAAGAAACCGAGATTTACCGAATTAGAGTCACTTATCTTGGGGGAGAAAGCGAATTTCTGCTATCCAAAATCCGCTTCCTCGGCTTGCGCGTAAGGATTGTCGAAGGCGAAAAGCTGAAGCGACGCATGCGTGAAAGTGCAGCCAAGGCTCTGGCGAGGTACACCTTAGAGGAATGACGAGCATTCGTAGATCACTATCAACAGTCTTTCATCGGCCTATCTTATGCCAGCCTCCGCCAGACTCTCGTCCAGCCTCGCCTTCTGGCGCAAATGATGTCTGCTGTGCATGCCAACCAACTCAAACCACTCACGTGCGTCCAGCCAGCCAAACCAGCCATGGCGCACTTTGCAAGCCGGATTCGTCTCATCAACGCAACCCGCCCAGTAGTCTAACTTCTCCAGCACCTGCTCCAGGCCAGCTATAATTTCATCCTTGCTCTCGGGGTTTCTTGTCGCGTTGGGCGATTCTTCAAGTTTCACGCGGATATTGGGCCACTCATTTTCGCCAAGCGCCTTCGTACCGTCTTCCGTCTTGCCTTCAGGCTCTTCGTCCGTTGCCCTACTGCATGTTTCAATGTGCCCGATGTACTCTTTCGCCACTTCGATTACGTGGATATACATTTGCCCGACCGACCATATGTCATCTTTGCATTTAAACCGCAGCTGCTCTATCGAATAGCTGTCCAGGTTCCGCATGTATTGCTCAATAACAGCCGAAGAATTGTTCACCATTACAGTTCCCTCCTCGTTAATCTCCATTCAATACAGCACCTGCAAAATCTCCTACAAATGCCCGTCAGGATCCCCAAAACAAGCCGTCCACCGCCTCCCAATGGCGCGTTATCCCTCCATTCACTACCTTAACTCCCCGCACTTTCAGCCTATCGCATACCCGATCAACGTCTGGAGCTTTATTACATATCTCTTCACTTTCCGTTTCTCTTCCGCTCCGCGAGAAACCTGGCAACGCCATCATCGTCGTTGCTGTCAATGACCCGCGAAGCCGCCTGCTTCACCAGCTCATGCGCATTTGCTACCGCGTAGCTCTCGTCCGCAATCTCGAACATGGAGAGATCATTGAGATTGTCGCCGAATACAACCACTCGATTATAGCCATAGCGCTCCTTCACCTCCAGAACCGCTCGGCTCTTGGTTGCGTGAGCGCTGGAAATCTCCAGCCAATAGTAGCCTGGACAATACACATCCGGACCGTAATGGCAGATGCAGTCCTCTCGTTCTGAGAAAGCCTTGTAGACAGGCTCCAGCTTCTCAGGCAGATCAATCGCATTCACCGTAATGAGCTTCTCTTGCAAACAAGCTGTGAAGTCACTGGTTATTCTAAAACGCTCGCTCTGTGTCTGAAGCCGATCCCCGATATACAGCTCTTCGCTCCGATTATGCACCCCGCGATAATAAACGCGCGACGCATCTTCCCCGTCAATCGTATACACAACCGGCTTCAAACCTTCCCGAAGATAAGCATCCACTATAGCTTCACCTACTGAACAGGGCAGGAAATGCTCCCTCACTGTCTCCCCGGTCTGCGGATGCGTAATAAACACGCCATTCATAAATACGGCTGGCAGCGACAGATGAATGCCAGACAGCAGTTCGCGTGCAGACTCGATGGATCTTGCAGTTGCAATCGTGAAAGGCAGACCTTCGCCAATTAGAACATTAATCATTTGCACAGACGCATCGCTCACCCGCAACGAGCTGTTCAGCAGCGTTCCGTCCAGATCAGATACATAAAGCGTCTTCACTCATTAAGCCCTCCCGTTTTATAAAATAAATCCACTTCCGTAATAACGGCGGTCGCCCTCGTAATTTCCCGTTCGGAGGCTTCCACTCCGGACCTCGCCTGCCGCCGACTGAGCTTGCTGTGCCCGGATACCTCTAGGCTTCACGCGTTTCAAATAATAACGCAACTTCTCCGGCTCTGCGGAGAACGGATAATGCGGCTCCGACAGGTTAACCTTCAGCAAATTCGGCATAGACTTCCGCCAGCGCCTGGGCTGTCCAGAGCTCCGGCCGATCCGGGAAGTCGCCTTGCTTCGCGCATACAGCCATGACATAGTCCTCTTCGGGCTGGTATAACCGGAAGCGTCGCCCCGCTTCTCTAGCTTCATTAACGCCGTGAAATTCAATGCTGAATGATTGCAGCGAACGCGACAAGCCCATGCCTTCCTCCTTCACGCCGCTTTCCTTGCAGGTCCATAGCCGATAGAACCAGTCAAGCTGCTCCCCATCCGGCTGACCGAATAAGAATTGAACCTCTTCCTCGGCAAAATAACGCTGTGCAATATCAAGGTTAATCGCCTTAATCTGTTCAATATCAATGCCAGCAGCAGAGCTATGCAGAACGCAAGCGACCCAATCTCCCGAATGAGATACGTTAAAATGTACATCCTCCCGACCGTCCACATACGGTTTTCCATACCTGTTTCGCGCGAAATCAACCTCTGCCATATCAATTCCGTATCTGTCTCTCAGCAAATACCGGACGAGAATATCTCCTATCAGCGTCCGCTCGGCGTCCTCGCGCCTTCGGAATTTCTTCAGACGCTGCTGTCGCTCCAGCGGCAAGCTTCCGCAAAGTCGCGCGAATTGCTCTTCCGTCAGCCCCTCTTTCAAACAAACCGTATGAATTTCGATGTTCATTCCTCCCGATCCTACCGTTCTAATCGCCGTTCACCTATGGCATTCATCTCCATTGTATCATGCGCCTGCGCAAACAGGCATCCTATCTCATACGAGATAAGATGCCTTTGATTCACTGCAAAGAAGAACATTTTCTCCTCTAATCCGCCGTCCTACCCCTTCACCGCAGCGCTCGACACGCCTTCGATAATGAAGCGCTGACCGACGATGAAGATGAGCAGCATCGGCAGAATGCCGGCTGTGGCGGCTGCCATCATGCCGTTGTAATCCACGTTGAATTCGAGAATAAAATTTTGCAAACCGAGCGGAACCGTGTAGAGATCATCATCCAGCAGGAGGACGAGCGCGTTCTCGTAATCATTCCAATGCCAGGAGAAATCAATGATGAACAGGGTTGCAAGAGCAGGCTTGGCAAGAGGCAGCATCAACCGGAAGAAGATGCGGTAATGCCCCGCTCCGTCAATGAACGCCGACTCAGAAATATCCTTCGGAACCTGCAGCAGGAATTGCCGCATCATGAACACTCCGAAGATGGTGAACATGCCGGGCAGGATAAGCGCCCAATGCGTATTGTAGATGCCCGCCCAGTTGAACATGATGAACTTGGGCACGAACAACACCTGAGGCGGAATCATCATCATCGACAGGTAGAGCAGGAATAATCCGTTTTTCCCCTTGAAGTCGATGCGGGAGAAGCCGTAGCCCGCCATTGAAGCGAACAGCGTCGCGAAGATGGAGGATGTTAGCGATATTTTGATCGAATTCCAGTAATAATGCACAAAGCTGTTCTCGCCGCTCCACACCTTCACATGATGCTCCCATACGAAATGCTTCGGAATCCATTCGATCGGATAGACGAACACCTCCGCAGGCGTCTTGAAGGATGTGCTGATCATCCATAGGAACGGCAGGATCATGATGATTGCAAAGAACAGCATCATGATCGTCATCAGCAGCTTCTTAATGTCGAGAATTGGCGCCTTCATGATCCTGGGGGATGCTCCAAGCTTCGGTGTCGGTGCGGTTGTCGTTCTGTTCAATTGGAACACCTCCTCTTAATAATGAACCCATCGCTTCTGTCCAAACCATTGCAGCAGCGTAATGACCAGGACGAACGCGAACAATACCCATGAAATCGCCGAAGCGTAGCCCATCTCATAATAGCGGAAGGCCGTCTTGTAGACGAACAAGGAAATGATCGTCGTGCTGTCGCCGGGTCCGCCTTGCGTAATCGCTTGAATAATGCCAAAGGTCTTGATGGTCATGATCAGTCCTGTAATGAGCAGCAGGAAGGTGGTCGGACTGACGAGCGGCCAGATGACATGTCTGATTTTATGCCAGGCTCTCGCCCCGTCAATCTCCGCCGCTTCGCTAAGCTCCGGCGAGATTTCCTGCAACGCCGCCAAGTAAATAATCATATTGTAGCCAAGCATGAACCAGATCCAGATGATATCGATCGCGTACATCGACGTATCAAGCGAGGACAGCCAGCCCGGCGGATTGTCGATTCCAATAGAACGCAGCAGTCCGTTGATCGGCCCTTGACTTGGCTGAAACAGCAGCATCCAGACGAACGCAATCGCGATTCCGCTTGTAATGTAAGGCATGAAATAGAAGGCACGAAGCAAGCTTTTCAAATAAACCGATTTGTTCAGCGCCACCGCCACGAAAAAGGCAAGGCCGATGGAGAACGGCACGGAAGCCAGGAAGATCAGCGTGTTCTTGATCGAGGCGTAGAAGGTCGGATCGTCGAACAACCGCGTGAAATTATCCAAGCCGACGAAGGTATAATCCGGCTTCGAGAATTGATAGTTCGTAAAAATCAAATAGAAGGAATAAATGGCGGGCAGGATAAAAAACAGCAGTACCCCAATCATATTCGGCGCAATAAAGACATATCCATTCCAGCTCTGTCTCTGCATCCAGCTCTTCTTCAAGTGTCTCACTCCTTATTGAAGGCGGAAGGAGAAAGAGCGAGCCTCTTTCTCCTTCCGCGATGTTGCTATTGCTTCCGCTGCCGGATTACTTCTGCTTCAGGAAATCATTATGGCGCTTCACCATGTTCGCTGCCGTCTGCTCAGCCGTCTGAGCCCCGAGGAAGAATTTCTCGTATTCCTCACTGCGGATGTCCATCACTTGCTGCGGCAAGCTTCTGACATAGGTCGGAATGTCGTTGCCGAACAGAACGTATTGAAGCGAATCAATATCATAGGTATCGGCATGATCGCCCAGCAGCGCCTTCATCGCGGCATCCGCATCGGCATCCTTCGACGCCGGCAAGCGTCCGCCTGCCGCCATCGGCGCCATTCCGCCGTCCGCGTACCATTTCAAGAATTCCCATGCTTCCGCCGTATACTTCGACTTTGCATTGATCGAGATCATGTCGCCAATGCCGCCGCGCGAGATAAAGTCGGATTCATTCTCCGTCATTCTCGGCACCGGAGCGAATGCGATCGTGAAGTCGCGCGGATAGTCTGTCATGTTGTTCGAGCTTCTCAGCAGCCATGCGCCAATATTGAGGATTGCCGCGTTGCCCTTCAGGAACTCGGCGTCGACCGGCATCTTGGAGGTAAGCTGCTCGCCGTACTTAGGCATGCTCTTATCCTCATCCATCATCGCTTTCATCGTTGACATCCATGCAACGGCAAGCGGATCATCGAGATTCGATGTCCCGTCCGCCTTCAAGTAACCATCCTTCTCCAGCACGGAGTCGAGCGGGTCGGAGAACGGTTCCATATGGGACACATAGCCGTAACGTCCATCGCCCTTCAGCTTATTCGCATATTCGCGCAGCTCATCCCATGTCCAGGACTTCGGAATCTCAAGACCCGCCTCATCCAGCAATTCCTTGTTCAAGGCGACGAAGAACGCGCTCTTTGTCGTCGGAACGCCGTAATATTTGCCGTCTACCTGCCAACCCTTCGCGTCCGCGCCCATCTTCTCATCGATGCTGTAATCGGTGAAGACGCTTAAGTCCATCGCGGCGCCGGATTCAATACGCTTCTGCAGCGCGGTGCTCGTATAGTTGACGAACAGATCCGCGCTTTGTCCGGAGATAAGCGCCGTATCCAGCTTCAGATTGCCGGCGTCATCGTTCACATACCGAACATACTCCACCTGAATCTCGGGATGCTCCTTATTCCAGGCATCCACGACCGCCTGCGGTCCCGATTCGGCTGGAACGCCGCCCCACATCGTCAATTTCACGGGATCCTTGGGCTTATCCGCCGGTTTATCGGTTGCCGCTCCTTCGCTCGGCGCGTTCGTCGCATTCGAGCTTCCTTTATTTCCATTGTTGCCATTGTTGCCGTTGCTTGCGCAGCCCGCCGCCAGCAGCAGGCAAAGCATAAGAATAAGTGCTGTTGCTGTCCATTTTCTCATCTTATCTGTCGACCTCCTCATGAATTCTGTTTTTGTTGACGCTTTCATCGTACATGAAGAAGCCTCCCTCTGATAAGGAAGAGAACTCCCCGATTCGTGGAACAAATCTGCGCGGCTCTATTTCTGCAGCGAACGGCGGTAATCGCCGGGAGTGAGATTTGTTACCCTTTTGAAAATTTTGTTGAAATAATTATCGTTCGCAAAGCCGACCTGCTGCACAATCTGGGATATGGACAAGCCCTTGTCCGCCAGCAGCTCCTGCGCCTTCTGAATGCGTATGCGATGCAGATAGTGAATCATGGTCTCGCCCGTCTTGCGCTTGAAGATGCCGCTGACGTAGTTCTCTCGCATCATGACGTAATCCGCCATCGCTTTCACCGTAATTTCCTCGCGATAATGCTTGTGAAGATACGTAATAATCGCGTTCACCTGGGGATGATCGGTCTGCTTGACGGCCTTCAGCTCGAAATGGTTCAGCGCTTTGCGCATCGCGTCCTTCAGACGGCTCTTCAACTCGCGGTGATACCTGGATTGGGCGACGAACGCTTTCGGGAAGGGCTGATCGAGCACGGTGCTCGACAACTGGAGGAAGCGCTCCGTAAGCAGCTTGACAACCGGCATCGGCGCGCGCTCCCGCGCCAGCATCGCCCATGTCTCGTCCACATAACGTTCGATCCGGCTCATATCGCCGGCATCGATTAGCCGCAGCCATTCGCGTTCCTGCTTCCAGTAGGCCGAGGCCTGTCGGCGGCTGGAACCCGCTGGTTCGGTCGCTGCTTGCTTCTTTATGGCTTGCTCAGTCGCTGATTGACCGCTCACCGCTTGCTTGGTCACTGCTTGCTCGGTTACTGCTTGCTCGGTTACTGCTTGACCATACTCCCCTTGCTCGAAGCGCTCCTCATACCACTCGCAGTCAAGCTCATGAAGCGCCTTTAGCCAGCTCTGCGCGAAGGAAAGAGGAGCTTCTGATTCGGCTGGATGAGGTTCAGCGTTCCAATGAAAGATCGAAGTATGGCCCAGCTTGCTCCATCGGTGTACCGCCTTCGCCGAGGGTTTCGCTTCGGAAACCGCGGCGGCGATCTCCTCTTTGTCGAAGCAGCATGTGATTCGCGCTGACAATTGACCATATTCAGATGGCGGTGCGAGCTCTTCGACGCCTGGAGCATCTCCCCACAGCCGATCCCATTGCTCCTGATAGTAGGCGTCCAATGCCGGCATCGTTTTGACGCTGCGCTCCAGAAGCTCCTTATCGACCTTCATCAGCGTATCCTTCAACGTCTGAAGACTCATGGACAGCTTTAAGATATAATTCGAAGCGCCGTATTCCATCGCTTGTCGGACATAATCGAATTCTCCCGTGCAGGTGAGCATGACGAACCGACTGTCCAGCCCGTCTTCTCTGGCCTTCTTCAGCAGGGTCAGGCCGTCCATCTGCGGCATAATAATATCGCATAGAACCAGATCGGGCTTAAGCTCATGCATGAGAGGCAGCGCTTCGGCTCCGTCGCCCGCTTCGCCGACAACCGAAAAACCGAATTCCTCCCATTTGATCGTTTCCCTGACCGACTCTCGCACGAACACCTCATCCTCAACCAATAGCACCTTCCACATGAGGCGTCCCCCCTTTCTCGTATGGCTCTGCGATCAACAGCGGAATTTCCAATCGGATCTGGGTGCCCTTATCCGAGCTTTGAATCGCAAAGCTGCTGTCCTCCTTATAAATAAGCTGCAGCCGCTCCCGAATGTTGCGAAGGCCAATGCCCGTCGACTTCTGCTTCAGATTCCCCTTCTTCAGAATCGCAGACTGCTCCATCCCCATACCGTTGTCGGCGACGATTAGCTGCAAACGTTCATTCCCTTCCGAAATTCGGATCTGAATCTCGCCCTTGGACTTCCCGTCTGCGCCGAAACCGGCGCTATTGCTCACGCCAGCACCTGGGCTCAGACTCGCAAAAGCATGCTTCACCGCATTCTCAACAAGCGGCTGCAGGCTGAGCTTCGGCACGAGCGCATAGCGCAACGACTCGGAATACGCGTAATTCACTTCAATCTGCTGCTTGTGCTTATACTTCTGAATATGCATGAACGCCTCGATCAGCTTGATTTCCTCATGCAGCGGAATGAGATCGATCTCGGAATTCAGGCTCGTTTCCAGCAAGCTGCCGAGCGCCACCGACACTTCGGCGATATCCGTCGCATCCTTGCGGATCGACAGCCATTTAATAATATTTAATGTGTTTAACAGAAAATGCGGATTAAGCTGCGACAGCAGCATCTGCACATGCACGGCTTCACGCTCGCGCTGCTCCTGCTTCACCCGCTGCAGCAGATCGTTCATATCATCAGTCATCGTATTGAAGGTGCGGGTCAGCTCCAGCACCTCGCCCCGCTTCTTCCCTTCGGAAACCTTCACCTTGAAGTTCTTCGATATTACATCCCTCATCTTCGTCTGCAGATGGGAGAGCGGCTTCGTAATATTTTTGGAGATAATGAAGGTAATCATGATAAAGGCTGCTGTCAGCACGCAGAAGATCAGGAAAAACTGCTGTTTAAGGTCATTAATTTCATGATAGAGCACATCAAGCGGAATCTGCTTCACCATATACCAATCGACGGACTCAATCTTGCTGTAATTAATCATTGTCTCGCTCTGCGGATCCACGAAGAAGCCGCTGCTATCCTCGGAGGCGACCCGCTTCACGATTCTCTCCGACAGCTCGGATCCGCCCGTGCCGCCTACCACTTCGCCCCTCTTCGAGATCAGCGTATAGTTCTGCTCCTCTGGATTGCTGCGTACGATGGACGTCAGCCACTGCGAATAATCCAGACTGATGCGGGCGACGCCATAGGGCTTGTAGGCGCTGTCGGACAGAATCGCATACAGCGAGACAAAGTAAGGACTCGTCGATAAATCCGGGGACACATAATTCGGATCATTATCAACCCACTTGCGGCTGACATTGCCATGAATCAGCTCCTGGTACCAGCTCTCGCTCGTTATCTTCTCGAAGGACAGCCCCTCGCGCGGCATGAAGGAGGAATAGATATTCCCTTGAAAATCGAGCATGGTGAAATACACCTGCGGAACCGTGATGAACATGCTGTTCGTAATGCTTCGGAATTTCTCTTCCATGCGATGCTTATAGGTCAAGGATTGCGGAGGCGGGGGCTGTGTCAGCATCGTTTGAATTTCTTGATCCTGCTCCAGCCATAGCAGTGTCTTGAACGCCACCGCCATGATATCTTCCAGCGATTGATTCATTTGATCGAGCTGGTCATGACTGCGCTCGGCAATCTTGTCCTGCATAATAACCTCGATTTTCTGGAACAAGTAGATATTGAGAATGCCAAAGGGAAGGAGAATAAGCAAAATATAGGATGCGAATAATCGGTTTCTAAGCGTTTGAGGGAATAAGCTCCTCGAGATCGGCTTCATGCTATGACCTCCGCTGCGTGATGTGATGTAATGTCTCCATTATAGCATCTCGCCTCGCGCGGAAACGGCTTTGCTCGAATTGGGTAGTTTTGTTACAGGGGAGCGGAGATTTGTTCTATTGGGGGAAGTGCTGAACAGAAGTAAAGCGCAGTGGCTGCTGGCGAACTGTCTAGGCAGAAAACAGCGAAGCTCAGGTGACGAGAGTTGCCTTCATTCCTGATTGAGGGGCAGATCTCTCTGCCCTAAATGAGGTGAAATTTCTCCGAATAAGCGGCTGAATGTTAGATGAGCTTCAAATAGTGATCAAGCGTCTGTTCCATCGTTTCGGCAATCAATTGGACAAACAAGTGTTGATCGCCAGTTGTGTGCGCATGATCCAGGGCGGTATAATATTCGCTGCGATTCTCTTTGCGAATGACGATAGGCGGGTAGCCGCTCTTCATAAGCTCGAAATTGAGCAATAACCTCGAGGTTCTTCCATTCCCGTCAATAAAGGGATGTATTCCCACAAATTCAATATGAACTCTAGCTGCTCTTTCAATTGGATGCAACTGCTCAGCTTCTTCCTCGTACCAAGCCATTAACTTCTCCATATCAACCTCAACCTGCATGGCATCGGGGGGGACATGGACAGCTCCGCTTATCAACACATTTTCTTTTCGATAAACACCCGCATATTCATCCGCAATGCCTTTCAGAATCAGCCGGTGGATATTCTTAATTTGCCACTCTGATAAACGTTCTTGATTCTTGACGATTTCTTCAATATATAGAATAGCTTCTCTATGATTGATTGCTTCCAAATGTTCAACAATCGTCTTTCCGCCTACGGTAATTCCTTCCAGC
Source organism: Paenibacillus sp. HB172176 (assembly GCF_011947265.1). GTDB lineage: Bacteria > Bacillota > Bacilli > Paenibacillales > Paenibacillaceae > Pristimantibacillus. Next base: position 132,196 of record NZ_JAATHD010000001.1, on the reverse strand, counting down.
GCAACTTTCGTTTCAGATAAGGTTAATGTATTTCCTTCAATGGCATTGGAATGATAAGTCCAGTTAATAATCAAATTCTCGCGAATGCTTCTTAATGTATGTACGGGGAAAGGTCTCTTACTGTCAAGAATCCTCTTTTTCTTATCAATTGGATCGAACATGGGGATTGCACCGTCCCTCTCACGTCAGACTATTGGAATTAATGCCCATTATATCACATAGGAAGGGCTTCTCAAATGTGAACAACACCTGAGAACTAAGCATCCATCATTCGAGGGCGAGTGTGATACCTTCGTATGAGCAGGATTTTCTCCTTTAGAGTTCAATTTCGGTGGATGAACTGGATTTTCTCCAGTATATGCCTCAATATTTCGCTGAATTTTTAATTATACTGGAATTACTCCAGCTTATCGCTGCTTCATCACATCATTTGGGCATGTAAGACGAAATAAGAAGGACAAATTCCAGTACATTTGTAAAAATGGCTTCGATCTAGGAAATAAGCTGGAGAAATTCCAGTTCCTTTCGCTGAAAAATGAACATCATTAGCATTCTGGTCAAATGTCATCGGCAATTCAGCAATTCAGCAATTCAGCAATTTGTCAATCCAGCAATTCAGCAATTCAGCAATTCGTCAATCCAGCAATCCCTGCAACAGCAAGAAAGCAGAAAAAGCCGCCAACGGCGGCTTTCCCTACTTGCGGCGATTCTTGGTGATGCGGGTGTACATCAGCAGCGCGGTAAGAATCATCGCGATGAAGCCGATATTCTCGGCCGAGGCCTTCTCCATGCCAAAGACCATGCATAGATTGGTCACCAGGCTCTTGGCCAGAAACGCCGTGACAATGAGCAAAATCGGACGGATGAAATTATATCTTTTCAAATGCCATTAAACCCCTTTCCATTCACACTACGCTGTTGGATACTGTCCAATTACGATCTACTTGCAATCGCTTTCTATCAGTATACCATCCCACGCCTGCGAATTCCTTCCTACCGCTTCAATACGCAGAGGACGGACAGGGGTTGCGGTTTTTAACTTCTTTGGCCAGGCCAAGGACTTATATGCAAACTGCTCCCTTCAGAATTTGTGCAAACCCTAGAATGAGCTAAATAGATCAAACTCCCCTTCAAATGTTCTGCCCACGTGCTGCAGCCGCTCAGCAGCCCTTTCGCCTTGCTGCTCCCGCTGCAGCTCCAGCTCCCAGAATACCGGGAACCGCCTGCTGACATCCAGCTTGATCAGCTCCGGCGGCGCAAGCACGATCCACTGGAAATGCAGGTTCTCGGCAATCGCGAAGATGGGATCGAGAATATGCGGCGACACCGCTTGTTCGAACGGATTGTCAAGAATGAGCACCGACCACATCCTCGTCTGACGAAGCTGCCGCTTATGCGTCATCAGCATCATCTAGGCCGCGCGATCCGTCCACATATCCCGCGCTTGCTCCGCCTTCGCCATGTCGTCCGACACATAAGGCTATTCATCGCCTGCATGACCTCTTGTATCCTTTCCTTTGTTGCACCATAATACTCATGACGTTCATCGCGTGAAACCTGAGCCTCAGAGACATTTAATCGAGCGGCAAGCTCTTGTTGGCTTATTCCAGTATAAATTCTATAGGCAACAAGCGCTTTACCTATATCAATTAATTTAATAGTCGGATGGCCCCACATCATGGCCCCGTGTATGCACCAGTCCTCCAAGAATGGCTCAATCATCTCATAAAGATCGACAACCTGAAAGCATGAAACCCTCATTTTGCTCCATTTTTCAAGCATTTCCCTCTCCGCGCCGGAATACCTCGCGCCCCGTTCTTCCAGAAAGCAGTCAATTCCACGCATACCATTGTCATACTGTCGGAAGAAAAACTCTTTCATGTTGCCGAGCCCTTCTTTCATATTGCCCATAGAAGAGTCGAATAGGTTATATTTTTGATGATCAAAAGCCCATTCTCCGCCATTTTTCTGTGCCAAGAACGTATACAGATCTCTTGTCAATTTGTATTTCCGATCGAAAAAATGCTGCTCCTTCACCTGTCTCGCCTGATCTTCCGATTGCTTCACCAGACAGCATTGCTTATATTTCTTCCCGCTTCCGCAAGGACAAGGATCGTTCCTTCCTGCCATGTTCTACATTCCTCAAAAAATAGTAGTCAATAAATAATTGCTGTCTGCTCCCAGCACTGCTGCGACGGGATGGTCACATCCAGACTGTTCATCAATCCTCATCATCATCATCGAATCCACCGTACTGATCAGGAGCAACTCCTTTCGATTCCAAGATTACAGGCAATTTCTTGCCTCCCAAGTCTTTATCCTCCAAGTATTGAACGATAAATCTCCACTCATCGCCATAATCGAACAACAGGAGCATCTTTTGCTTGGTAGAATGAAACACTTTGCTTACTTTCGCCTGCTTCACGCCTGGAAAATTCATTTCTTCGCCCATATCAGCGAACAGCTCGTATCCAACCTGTGATCGAGTCCAGTCTTTCAAATTATCATAGAAGCCAAAGGAATGATCCATTCCAAAATCAAACGCAGACAATGCGATTGACGCTAGATCATACAAGCTCGCATGCTCTCCAATAGCAATCTTGCGGTAAGGCTTGCCGCGCACCCCTCCATTCCAATCTGTCATTGTAACCTTAAATAGCTTTGCCATTTCGATTGAACCTCCTTCTCGACTAATCTCAATTCTATCTCTAACCTATGCCCCGTGGCATAACGCAGGATCCAGCTCGGCAAGCTGTCTGCGCGTGAGATGATTCATGATTTGCTCATACAATCCGGTTTTCATTGTACGACCTCCGCCGGGCATTCGTCCTTCAATCCCGCTTCTGTATCTTGCTCGGATTATTGATCTTGTAAGGCACCGGATGCTTCGTCAGCTTCTTGGCTGCAATCTTGGCGTCGAATTCCAGCGTATCGCCGATCTCCAGCTCCAGCTTCTTAAGCGTGGCGCTGTGGCTCGACCAGGCAACGCCGACTTCAAGGGCCGGGTCCGCAATCGCGACCGCTTCATAGATGACCACTTCATCCTCTTCCTCCGTAAAATGATTAGGAACACTCGTGAATTCCTTCACGGTAGCCGTCATGCGAACCTTATCCGCGGGAAGCTCGAGCTTCTGCTTCTTGCCGCTCTTCGCCGCCTTGGGCTTTGCAGCCGTATCCGCACTAGCCGCCGACTTCGCTTCGGTTCTCATCGCCGCTGCGTCTTCAGCCTCTTTCTTCTCCGCGGTCTCGACCGAAGCGCCGGCCGCTGCGCTTGCCACGGACTCGGCCTCCTCCTTCTTCTGCCCGGCATCCCCGGACTTCTCTTCAATCCCATCCGAGCCTGCAACTTCCGATACCGCCGCCGAAGTCGACGGATCCGTCGATTGCCGCCCAAAGGCCGCGGCCTGCATCTCTTTCAAATAAGAGGGATGAATACAATGCCGCTGGCCGTTCTCGAAGGCAATGACCGCCGTCACCCCATCCACATAACCAACGATTTCGCAGGGAAGCGCTTCTCCTGCCTTCTTATAGCTGAACGTCTTCGACTTGGTTGCCTTCTGAGACAGCAGTCCCCACGCCTGACATTTTTCAACTTGTTCCTCGACAGTGTCGAAGGCTGTATATTCTATTGGTTCTATAGCATAAGCGAGTTCCATTCATAAACCACCTTTCTTCATTATTTCATATTTTACCATAGCTGCCTTCGGGACGCAGGATCCCCAAACGGAAAAAGCCTGCCACAATTAAATAGTGACAAGCTTCTTCACCGAGCTCTATCCCATTAACAGGTCTGCTATGCCCGTTTACCCTGCAAGCTTACAGCGCCTTCGAATAGGATTCATACGACTTCCACACGCGATATCCATGCTTCTCATAGAAAGCAACCAGCGTCGTCCAGTCAATGACGATATGGCGAATGCCTCTCTCCCTGAGGAAATGAATGCCCGCTTGCACGATGCCGAGTCCGAAGCCCCTGCCTTGACAGGTCTGGTCAACGCCGAGCGGCCCGACGCCCCCGAGCTCCTCCTCGAATAATGGCGCCCAATAGGTGTTCTGGGCAATAACCGGCGAAGAGCCGTCATTAATGCGGCAGAAGCCGATAATGCGGCCCTCCTCTTCAATAACCGCGAATTCGCGCCCCGTTCCTCCATGTTCGAAGTAACACATCGCCTCATATTCCCAGCGCCCGGGGAAGCAGCGATGCAGAAATTCCAGCAATCCGTCCTTATCCTCTTTCTCCAGCAAGCGATAGATGACGCCCTCATGCTCAGGGAGCTGGATTGCCTCCTTCTCCTCATAATCCGCAAGCAGATCGTTCTCCAGGCGTTCGTCGTTCTTATACCCCTTAGCTTCCAGCCAGTCGCTGACATCCGCATATTCAGTCGGCACTCCGGGGAAATAATGCCAGGGATCGCGGCCGATCAGAATTTTGACAGCGCCATGCTCCTTCAATGCCGTCTCTGCCCGCTTCAGCAGCTCGCTTCCGACGCCTCGACCGCGATAATCGCGGTCGACCAGCAGCACCTGAATCCATCCCGCGCCTGCTCCCAGAGCGAACTCTCTCTCTTCTTGCCACAGCTTTGCGACGATAAAGCCGATGAGCTTGCCGCTCGCTTCATCGACGGCCATCCACGAGCCATCCTGCAGCACATTGCTGTCCTCGAAGCTGTTTTGCTCGAATAATTGCTCGCGCATCGGGAACTGGGTTCCGAGCTCTTTATTCCACAACTCGCAAATTTCTGTTAATTTCGTTTGAGACAATGGCAAATAACGCATAGCAAATCTCCTCCTGATGATACGTATTCTTCTTGATGTCGTTTATTCTTGCTAACGCAATTCTCTCTGGCGCCACTAGACAGACGCCGATTTCCCACACGCCATCGTTCACGCGCCTACGAAACATTGTACTACAATGAAAGGACCGCCTCCAGCAGATGCCCAAGCACCCCCGCAGCCGGCCCTCCTCAACCCTTCAACGCGTCAATCGAAAACTTATCCCGAACGCGTCCACTTCGTCTCGATCTTCATATATTTCCAGATGCCATAGGAAGCTGCCCATGACAGCATGAATACGCCAACCAGCAAATAACCGATAATGCCGAAATCAATGCCTTGCACCCAGCTCCAAATGCCGCCGCTTAAATCAAAATTCTCCGACAGCACCTGAGCTAGCTCTACTCCCCCGATGATCAGCGCGGCGATGACGGACACGCCCGTGACGCTGAGGTTATAGTATACCTTGCGAAGCGGCGTGCGGAACGCCCACTTGTATGCCGTCGTCATGAAGATGCCGTCCGCGGTATCGAACAAGCTCATTCCCGCGGTGAACAGCAGCGGCAGCGCCAATATGCCCGTGATTGGTATGGCATTCTGCGCGGCGCCCGCCGTAATCGCCATAAGCGCGACCTCGCTGGCCGTATCGAAGCCAAGCCCGAACAGGAAGCCGATCGGATACACATGCCAGCTTTTGTTAACGAATTTGAAGAGCGGACTCAGCAGGCGGGCGAAAAATCCGCGCGAATGCAGAAGCTCCTCCAGCTTCTCCTCGCTATGCTCGCTGTGACGCATGCCGCGAAACACTTTGTAAATATTCATGAAGATGACAAGATTCAAGACTCCCATCAACACCAGGAATACGCCTGACACCGATGCTCCGATTACGCCGCCAATCTCCTCCATGATCGGCAGATTATCCGCCGCCCATTTGGCCGCGAATGCCGTAGCAACAGCCATGCAGAATACGACGGAGGAATGCCCCAAGGAAAAGTAAAAGCCGACTCCCGTCGCGCTTCTTTTCTGCTGCACAAGCTTCCGAACCGTGTTGTCGATCGCCGCGATATGATCAATATCGAAAGCATGCTTCATGCCCAGCGTGTAAGCAACGATGCCTAGTCCGATTAATTCCGGATAGCTTGGCAGCGAGATAACCCACAGCAGGATGCCGGCGATATGCAGCGCGGCGACCGCGATCGCGTAGCCTATCCAATTGCCTTTCACCCTCGCATCCTGTACTCGCTTGCTTTGTTCTCCCTTGCTTTGTTTTCTTATGCCTTGTTCTTTCATTTCCCCAAGCCCCCGCTCCTTTGTTTATCTGTGCAAGCCTCACCAATTACATAACACATTTGCTTATGATCGTAGCACTTTACAGAGACAAAGTGTATCTTTTTTTATGAAAATGACATTGAACGCTCCAAGTCGCTTTTTACGACTTACTGACCTTGTTGCCGTTCCAGCCAAAGCAAAAAGCGCCCGCTGACCGCACACTTCTTCAAGTGTTCAGCCATGGGCGCTCGTGTACCTGTGTCGCCTTCTGATGCTTTTGTACCTGTGCGGCATTCTCTTCCTCTCAACCTTGCATGCCCGAATAAAGCTCACACGAACTAGTCGAATATCCGCCCCCAATTCGCAGCCATGCCGGAGCTCCGGGGCAGCCCGAAGCGCTCGAGAAGCGACCGCACCGACGCCGATACGGTATCGATGACGAGAGAAATACCCTCCTCTTCAAGCCGGGCAGCTAGCGGCGCCGCCAGCACATTCGTACCCAGCGTGACAAGGGCGTCGTACTCACCTTCCCATTCGCCCGCTAACAATCGAGCTTCGCGCAGCAGCTCTTCGCGAGTAATGCCGCTTAATTGATGATTGTCCGCTATCGCAAAGGTTCGCCAGCCTGCGCAAGCGATTCCCTTCTTGCGAAAGCCCGATTCCACGCGGTGCATCAAGTCCGGCGTATAGCCCGCAAGGATTGCAATCCGTTGCGCCTTATAGCGGGTCAATACCGCATAAAGATCAAGGATCGAGGTCGTTGCGGCAATGCCCGTCGCCTGCTCGATCCGCTCGCATAAGCGAGCATCCGCCTCTGCATGAAGCCACGCTCCGGAAGTCGCGGCGTACAGAATGAGATCCACCTTGGCATCCGCCAGCAGCGAAGCGCCTTCAAGCATCGGCTTCTCGTCGAACTGATCTGCGGCATCCCATGTTATGGTCGTCACTCGGAAGCGGCTGACATGCAGGCAAAGCTCCTCCCGGTACGGCGCGAGCATCGCAGCGAACAGAGGCTCCGCCACCGTATTGCTGGAGGGAAGCAGCAAGCCGATTCGCTTCGGCCGTCTCCTCAGCAGCGTCTCTATACCTTGATCCATTTGCCGCGAGCCTCCCGCTCCACTCCCGTCGATTGACGATAGACGACTCGCCCCCGACTGACAGAAGCCATCACGCGCGATTGAACCTCCATCCCGACATAGGGGCTGTGTTTATGCTTATACGCAATCTCCTCCGCGCTAATGCTGCGTTTATGCTTCAAATCTATGATAGCGAGATCCGCATCCCCGCCAAGCGCAATAACACCCTTTCGAGGAAACAGCCCAAAGCGCTTGGCCGGATTCTCGGCTGTCCACTCGGCAATTCGCGACAGCGGCAAGCCTCTGCGAATATGGCCGTGATCAAGCATCAGCTCCAGAGAAAACTGGCAGCCGCTTATCCCTCCCCACGCATCGAACATATTATCCTTCCGCTTCATCTCGATCGGACAAGGCGAGTGATCCGAGCTGATCATATCGATCTTCCCCGCGGCAAGAGCATCCCAAAGCCGCTCTCTCTCCGAGGAACTGCGCAGCGGGGGAGCGCATTTGGCCACAGCTCCGAGCCGCGCCAAATCCTCCTCGCTGAGAACGAGATAATGCGGACAGGTCTCGAGCGTAGCATCGATTCCCCTTTCGCGAGCGCGCATGATCATATCGCAAGCCTCCGCCGTGCTGATATGAACGAAATGAAGCCGGCAGCCGGTTAGTTCCGCCATGAGCAGCGCTTGACCTACCGCGTCCAGCTCGCATATTGGCGGTCTTGATTCCGAATAGGCCCGCGCCGAGCCGTACGCATAGTTCAATTCATAGAGCGGCCCCAGCAGCTCCTGCTTCTCCGCGTGCAAAGCCAGAATTTTGCCCGTTTTCGCAATTTCCTTCATGCCGTTAAACAGCTCCAGCGCCTCCACATTGCGAAACTCGTCCTCGCCGGTAGAGGCTGGCGCGGACATGAACGCCTTGAAGCCCGCGACGCCGCCTGCGGCGAGCGAAGTCAGATGCTCTCCATTCCCGGGAACAAGTCCGCCCCAAAGCAGGAAGTCGACAATCGACTCGCGCTCGCCGAGCTCCCCTTTGCGCATCAGAATATCCGCATTCACCGTCGGAGGAACGCCGTTAAGCGGCATGTCAATATAGGTCGTCACGCCGCCGGCGGCAAGGGAGGCCGAGCCGGAGGCGAAGCCTTCCCAATGCGCGAAGCCCGGTTCGTTGAAATGCGTGTGCACATCGATCATGCCGGGCATGACAACCATTCCGTCAGCCTGAAGCAGCTCTTCCGCTCCCTCGGACGCAAGCTCATCTTCCAACGCGCAGATTACGCCGCTCCGAACGCCGATATCCATCACCCTCGCCTGTCCGCCGCTGACGACAACTCCGCCTTTTACAAGTAAATCGAAAGTTTCGCTCATCTTGTTCGCATCCTTTGCCAGCCCGAGTTCAACTCGCATTCCGATTACTTGAACTCCGCTTTAATCTTGTCCGGACTGATTTCCTTGAATAAGCTAAGATCGATATAATCGCTGTATGGAGGTATGCTCTTAATGTTGCCCTGCTTCATCTCGTAATCGAATACCGCCTGCCCGTTGCTCTGATTCACGAACGCGTCGTCAACCTCCATGCTGTACGCATTTCGGTTCATAATTTCCGTCAACTCGGCTTCCTCCAGATGCAGCTCAGGCGCCAGAAGCTTGACCGCGTCCTCCCGATGCTCGTTAATGTAATCCGTCGCTTTCTCCAGCGCTCGCAGCACAGCTTTGATCGTATTTGGATTCTCGCTCAAATAATCGTCGGTCACTTGAATCGTCGTATGCACGCTCATCCACGACACATCGCCCTCAGCGCCGGGAATCTCGCTTTTTGTGCCGCTGAACATGAATTTTCCGCCCATCGCGATCCCTTTCGTAATCCACGGCTCCCAGCATGCCATAAAGTCGATCTGTCCCTTGTCGAGCGCAGTAACCGCATCGCTTGGCGCAATATTGACCAGCTTGATTTTATCCTTATCCACGCCGTATTCCTTCGCCATATTATCGATGGCGATCATCACGTCGGCGCCGCTCGGGATACCGATTGTCTTCCCTTCAAAGTCCTTCGGACTGTTCACCACCGTGTTCTTGCCGGCTACAACCGCCTGCGTTCCCGCGATTTGCGCCAGAGGAGCAACGATCTTCACCTTCACGCCGTTCGAAGCCATAATGAAATCGCCGAAATTCGTCTGGAAGCTGACCGGCGCGCTTCCGCCCGCGATCATGCCGAGCATGTCGGGACCGCTCTCGATAAGCTGATTGGTCACCTCGAGCCCCTCGTCCTTGAAATAGCCCAGCTTATCCGCAATAATTTGCTGGGACGAAATTTGCGCGTCGCGTACGCCTACGAGCGTAAGCTTCGTTGTCTCCAGCTCGCCCTCTTCGTCGTTCTCCTTATTATTCGTGCTGCAAGCCCCCAGAGCTGTCGTCACAAGAAGTAGAATAACAGAAAGAATGCCAATGCTTTTCCATGTTTTCATCGTTTCTCCTCCACTCTCTTTTTAGGTAATGACAGAATATTCAGACTTTTATTTCTCCACAGCTCCGTGAATCCCGTTCTCTCTCCACGAGAGAAGCCTCCTCTCCACCCACTTCAGCAATAAGGAAAACAAGCTGTATTCAAGCCCGATCAGGATGATGGCGACGAACATATTCGTCAGCTTGAAGTAATTCCTCGCATCCACGATGATATAACCCAGACCCGTGCGAGCCCCCATCATCTCGGAAACAATCAGGGAAGAGAACGTAAGGCCGAGACTGACTTGCATGCCAACCAAAATATGAGGTACCGCCGATGGCAGAATAACCTTTCTGAAGATTAAGCCCTGCGAGGCTCCCAGACTTAATGCGGAGCGAATATAATTCGCATTCACCGACTTCAGTCCATCGAGCGTATACATGAGCACCGGAATAAAGGTGGTCCAGGCGATGAGCAGAATTTTCGGGAATTCGCCTATGCCGAACCAGATGATGAAGAACGGCAGCAGCGCCAGCGCCGGAATGGGGCCCACCAGATTCAAAATCGGACTGATCCAATTCTCCACAGCTCTCGAACGGCTCATGACCATGCCAAGCAGAATGGCAATCGCGCAGCCAATCACAAAGCCGATTAAGATTCTCTCCGTGCTGTGAATGACGCTGCTGAGAATAATGCCCTGCTTAGCCAGCTCGATGCCTTCCGCAATCGTCGCTGACGGCGTCGGCAGGAAGACCGGATTGAAGAACTCCGCTCCTTCATTCCATCGGCTGAATCCTTCCCAACACAAGAAGAACAACAGGATGGGAAGCCAGGGGAACATATAGGGGTAGGCGCGTTTATTGCGGCCTCCTGCTCCTGTCGCAGGAGCCTTGCTGTTGCCGGAGACCATCTCGGGCGCCTGCTTGTGAATCATGACATAACCTTTTCCCGTCGAAGAATTCATGCTTGACCCCCCCCTCAGCTTATACGTTCCGATACGGAATCTTCGATCAGAATCGCTTCAATCTCGGCAAGCAGCGACGAGAATTCGGAATCCTGATGCGAACGGGGAAACGGCAGATCGAGCTGATACATCGCCGCGATATCGCCATCCTTCATCACGATCACCTTATTCCCGAGATGAATCGCTTCGCTGATGCTATGGGTGATGAAGATGACCATCGTCCGCAGCTCCATCCATATCCGCTGCAGCTCCCGTCTCATCGTATCCCTTGTCAATATATCGAGCGCGCCGAACGGCTCATCCATCAGCAGAATGTCCGGTCCGCCGGCAAGAGCTCTGGCAATGCCGACCCGTTGCTTCATTCCGCCTGACAGCGATGAAGGATATTGCTCCGCATAACGCTCGAGTCCAACCAGCTTCAAATACTGCCGCGCCTTGCGCTTCGCGTCCTCCTTGGGAATTCCTTGCGCCTCGGGACCGAACGCCACATTGTCGAGAACGGAGTACCAGGGGAACAGCGCATGATCCTGGAACACCACTCCTCTCTCCTTCGACGGACCCGACACATTCATCCCATTGACCTGAATCGTCCCTTCATCGGGCCTCAGATACCCCGCGATCAGATTGAGCAAGGTGGATTTCCCGCAACCGCTGTGACCAAGAATGCATACGAATTCATGCGGCTCCACCGCGAAGCTGATATCCTTCAATACCGGCTTCGCGCCGTAAGACTTTGACACATGGTTAATGACCAACGACATTCCGCGCACCTCCATCCAAGAAATGTAACGCATTCTTCCATGCCAGCTTCTGCTTGCAGCCTCAGCTCCTCTCGTAAGAATTGCCTTCCATATCGCATCCAAGATTGTATACAATCCACGGGTAAAAAAAAGAATTATTTCATTTGCATTTGCATTTGCATTTGCATTTGCGGCGCTCGCGGCTTGAAAATATCACTAAGCGCCGCAGCCGAACCCGTCTCCGCAAAGTTCAAGCCCGCTTCCAGTTCCCTCAAATGCTCTTCCATCCATGAGGCAGCCTTGGCCGCGTCGCCTTCCTCAACAGCGGTCAGAATCCGCTCATGATCGTGACAGCATCGCTGATACTTCTCGCCGTAAAGCGCGATAATGACATACGTTAAGGAAACAAGCTCCTCGACATATTTGCCGATGAATCCATTTCCGGTCAACTCCGCAAGCTTTACGTGGAAATCGCCCGTAACCCGCAATACGCCGAGCGCGTCTTGCTTGCCGTGGGCTTCCTTCTCCTCTCGCAGCATGTCTCGAAGCTTCTCGATTTGGGCGACCTTCCGATACCGGCAAGCCTCCTTGATTGAGGAAACCTCGAGCAGCCTCCTTGCCTCGAATACCTGCTTGGCTTCCTCGACGGTCGGATGGCTGACGAAGGTTCCCTTATAAGGAATCACCGTAAGCAGCTTCTCCCCCGCCAGCTTTCGAAGCACATGTCTGACCGGCGTGCGGCTGACCCCGAACGATTCCGCGATAACCTCCTCCACCAATTGCATATTCGGTCTTAGCTTCCCATCCAGGATTGCGGACTTGATGGCATTGTAGATTTCGACTTCATTCGCTGGCTGCAATTTCACGACCTCCATCCCGATTCTAATTGCATTATATAGTCCGGATTAAATCATGTAAACTATAATGACATGGATCGTTATATTTTCGTCAGTAATGACAAGAGCCGTTTCAAGCGTTGTGCAATTCGAACAAAACCGCATCGGGAGCTGCAGCAGCTATAGCTGCGAGAGAATCAAATTATGCAGTCGAGGGCGGAATTGCCTGATATGATCCGTTCTGCCGAAATGAACGCGATTCGTGAGAAGGATAATCTGCGCATCCCGCTCAGGATCGAACAGCAGGCTGGTCCCTGTAAAACCAGTATGTCCGAATGCTTGACGTGAAGCATAGTCGCCGAAGAAGAAACCGCCCGCTTCGGATGCGAGCTGCCAGCCAAGCCCCCGGCCTTCTTCCCCGGAAGGCGTGAAGGAGCGAGACGACAGCTCGATCGCCGCTCGCGATAGAACGCGTCTGCCCTTGAACTCACCCTTCTGACGAATCATCTCGGCGTAATTCGCCAAATCTCCAATCGTAGAGAACAGACCGGCATGACCGCTGACTCCGCCCATCATCCCCGCCTTCTCATCATGAACAAGCCCTATCTTATAAGCCTTATGCAGCTCGGAATATTCGGTTGCCGCATAACGCGATTCCTCGAATGCGGGCCGAAACCCTGTTTCCGCCATCTCCAAAGGCTCGTAAAGTTCCTTCTTCACGAAAGCATCGAGAGTGTCTCCCGTTATCTCTTCAATAATAAGACCAAGCAGAATCATGCCAATGTCGCTGTAAACGACCTTCGTGCCAGGGCGATGAACAAGCTGCTCGCTTCTTATTCGGCCCAGCAGTTCCTCTCTTGAAAGCTCCGGCTCGGAACGAATGCCCGGCAAATCCGCGCGCAGCCCTGAGGAATGCGTGAGCAGGTGGCGAACAAGAACCGGTTCTCCCTCTATTTGCATATCCACATTCAGGAAGGCTGAAATATCATCGCTGAGCGTGACTTTCCCCTGATCCATTAATCGAAGAGCCGCGGGCAGCGTGGCGACGACCTTCGTCAGCGAAGCAAGATCGAACACCGTGTCTATGCGCATAGGAGCTTTGTCCGGGAATATCGCCCGGCTGCCGTAGACTTCCCGAAGCAGCTCCTCTCCGCCACAGGAGACAAGAAGCGCCGCTCCGGGCAGATGCCCCCGATCGATCTCCTCTTCAATGAAAGCCTTGATTTTCTCATGATGCCATGTACCCATGATGCCAAGCCCCTTCCCTTGGATTGTTCGTCTAGGTGCTAGTATAGGCTGAAGATGGCTTGCAGACAAGAAGGGCCGCTCCGACTATAAGCAGACCGCCGCTTAAAGCATATACTCCCGTCAAGGTAAGCAATTCCTTCAACACTCCCGACATCAGCATTCCCGCAACCATCATTCCCATGAAGACAGGGGTGATCGCTCCGGAGACACGGCCGATATAGGCGCCCTCCGTGCCCCGCATAATCATCGTTTGAATACCAATCTGAATGCACGGATAGAACAATCCGCTGATCACTTGCAGAGCCGCCGTCAATCCTATGATCGACGATGCGCCTACTCCCGCCGTGCAGACGGCGCTTACCAGCAAGCCGGCAGCGAGCAGCGCTTGAGGTTTGACTCTCCGCGCTATCCCCATAACGAGCATTCCTCCCGCGAGCATCGCAGCTCCATTCGCCATTAGAAACCATTGCAAGACATGCTTGTCGAGTCCCAGCTTCTCGATCACGATGAAGATGGCGAGCGGCTGAATCATGCCAGCAGCAAGCCCCGCCGTCGCGAAGGCCCGACTTAATGCGCTCAAGGAAGCGTTCGAGCCGATATAACGGATGCCGGCCAGCAATTCCGCCATGAACCCGACCCCGCCGCCGGAGCGTGCTTCCTTCTCATCCCGCGGAAGCGTCGCAAGAACAACCGAAGAGCCGAGAAACATGATTCCCGTCAGAATGAGTGAGCTGTGAATTCCAAGCTGCATGAAGACAAACGTTCCAATCATCGGGCCGAGAACAGTGAAGACGGCGACGAGCGATTGGGACATCGCCATTACACCCTGAAGCTGCTCTTCCGGCACATGCCGCTTGTACAGCTTCATTGCCGAAGGCTGGGACAACTGAGATAGACTAGCGGAGACGAATGAACCGATGAGAAGCGCGATCCATTCTCCGTTCATCACCGCGATAAGCACTGCCGCAACAGATATTCCCGACAGGAGATCGCTAACCGTCATCGTTCGTTTCGGCTGCCAGCGGTCTGCCAGCGTCCCCCCTATTAAGGCGAACAGGAATATTGGCGAGAATTCCGCCACGGAAATAAGCGATACATACCACGCATCATTATTCGTAATGTCGGTTACGTATAGCAAAACGGCAAAATTCCGAATCCATATGCCCAGCTGAAGCAGCGTTCTTGAAAGCATAATCGCGCGCACATAGCGGTTTGACCACATTTTGATTCCTCATTTCCACATGAATCATGTAATTTTGGTTTACTAACTTAGTAATTTAGTAAATTAGTAAATTTACATTCCTAACAATAAACCAGCCCGAATGAATAGTCAAGCGGCTAAGTAAGGAGGCTGGGGCTTACGAAATAAAGCTGCTGCGCCGAATTTAGCTTCGGCGCAGCCTTCTTTTATCCTTTCACGCTTACAGCTTCCAGATTCCATACAGAATGACATGGATTGATCATTCGCAAAAAAAGACGCCTCGCCGGGCGCCTCTCTTCGACCAATTCCAATCTGTATCCTCAAGCCAGTCTTGCCTTATGCTTCGCATTCGGTCAAGCGATCCTCCTGACGCCCCGCTCTTCTCTCCGTTGCAAAATAAAGCAGTGCCAAGACAGGAAACGCTGTTCCCACTCCCAATGTTTCATGCCAGCCCGCAGAGGCATACACCCATCCTCCAACGGCCGATCCAACCGCGCCTCCAAGGAAGAATATAGCCATGAACAAGCCATTAAGCCTGCTGCGCGCCTCAGTGCCCAGAGAGTAAATCATTCTTTGACTTAGCACCAGATTCGCGGAAACTCCCGCATCCATAAGAATGGCTGCGGCGACCAGCACCGCAATCCCGACAGACGAGCTGCTCTCAAAGATAAGCGGAAGCAAGCCTGATCCAATGACGATAATCATCGAGATCCATGTCGCGGCCTTCGTCCATCCGCGATCCGCCAATCTGCCTGCGATGGGGGCGGCAATCGCGCCAGCGACTCCCGCCAGAGCGAACAGCGCAATTCCCGTTTGCGAGAAATGATAGTCCGGCTGCGATAATCGCAGCGGCACTGTGGTCCAGAATAGGCTGAACATCGCGAACATACATGCGTGGTAAGCGGCCCTGCGCCGAAGAATCGCCGTCTCTCGCAGCAGCTGCCACATCGATCCAAGCAAGGCTGCATAGGTTGTGCCAGTCTGCGGCTTCCTGACGGGAAGCGATCTCTTGAGCATGAAGGCCAGTACAATAATGGCTCCGGAGGATATCCCGAACATCGCTTGCCAGCCCAGCCAATCGGCTACAAGCGACGACAAGGGTCTCGCGAGCATAATGCCAAGCAGAAGTCCGCTCATCACATTGCCGACTACCGCTCCGCGCGTCGCATCCGTTGCCAGATAGGAAGCAAACGGCACCAGAATTTGCGCGGCCACCGAGCAGATGCCAATGAAGAAGGAGGCGGCCAGGAAGAATGCGGCGTTCTGCGCGAAGGCGGCAAAGCCCAATGCCACGGCATCGAGAAGCAGCGCCGCAACGATTAGCCTGCGGTTCTCCACGCGATCTCCCAGCGGCACGATGAATAATAATCCCATGACATATCCCAGCTGAGTTAAGGTTACAATCAAGCCCGAGCCCCCCGCAGACAAGCCGATGGATTCGCTAATGAGAGCGAGCAATGGCTGCGCATAATAGAGATTGGCCGCGATCATTCCGCATGCGGCGGCAAGAAGCAACGTCAATCCGGGAGGTAACGCTCTTTCTTTCGTTATTTGTACGCTCATCTGCTAACAACCTCCATAAAATAAAATACCATTCGGGTGAATTACTGAACGCTTCGGACAGTAATTATGAATTAATAATATACTGAACGTATTGTTTTGTAAATAAGCAATTTCAAATGAATCCAGGTTTAGGTATACTGTACGTATCGTATCTATGTATCAGGAGGTGGCATAATGGGCAAACGAGGAAGACCGCGCAACATGGAGACGCAGAAGGCGATACTGACAGCAGCGTATGATCTGCTGCTCAGCGAAGGCTTTGGGAATGTCACGGTGGAGAAAATAGCCGAAGAAGCCAAGGTTAGCAAGGCGACCATCTACAAGTGGTGGCCCAACAAGGCCGCGGTCGTCATGGACGGATATCTCGGCGCCGCATCCGAGAGGCTGCCCGTACCGAATACGGGATCTATCTACGAGGACATCCTTATTCATGCAACGAATGTCGCGTTATTTCTCAACAGCCGCGAAGGCATGGTCATCAAGGAGCTTATCGGCGAAGGTCAGTTCGACCCGGGACTTGCGGAGGCTTATCGAACAAGGTATTTTCAGCCAAGAAGGGTCGAAGCAAGGGGATTGCTGGAGCAGGGAATTCAGCGGGGAGAGTTGAAGGCGGATGTCGATCCTGCCGTCTGCATCGATCTCATCTACGGTCCGATTTTCTATCGAATGCTAGTAACCGGAGAGACTATTGACCGCTCCTATATGGAGCAGCTTGTGAATACGGCTTTCGAGGGCATTCGAGCAAAATAAAACAGCAAATCGCGCACGCCGTTCAGCCGATTGCTCCCTGACTGCTCCGTCTGAGGCAATCGGCCTTTGGGCATAAACAAAATAGCGGCTATCCCTTGCTTCGACGTTCTCGCATGAGCCAGAGCAAATACGGAGCGCCCAGCAAGGCAACGACAAGACCGGAAGGAATCTCCTTCGGAGCAAGCGCGATGCGTCCGAACCAATCGGCGGACACAAGCAAGAGCGCCCCGAGCATTGCAGCCAGCGGGAACAAGCTTCGATGTCGGTTGCCGGCAATAAGTCTGGCTGCGTGCGGCGCCATTAATCCGACGAAGCCGACCGTACCGACTATGGCAACGGCAGCCGATGCAAGAGCAACCGCAATCATCATAACCTGCAAGCGCGTGCGGGTTATACGGAGGCCAAGCCCCACAGAGGAGATATCTCCGAGCGCGAGCAAATCAAGTCGACGCGCCAACAGCCAGCCGAGCGGAATGAGAATGATCGGCCAAGCGGCGAGCAACGCGACTTCGCTCCAGCCTCGGGCATAGGTACTACCGGCAAGCCATGCCAGAGCTGCCGCGACACGCAGCTGAGCCTTCACGACCAGCATTTGAATAAAGGCCGATCCGCATGCAGAGACGGCGATCCCGATCAAGGCAAGCGTAATGGGCTGCAGCTTATTTCGCAGCGCGAACAAATAGACAATGGCCGCCGCCAACAGGCCTCCTGCGAAGGCTGCTGCGGGAATCCAGCCGACCGGCAGCTGCGGCCAAGCGATTAATAGCAGCAGAGCGCCCATTCCTGCGCCGGATGTAATGCCGACAATGGAAGGATCCGCGAGCGGGTTGCGCACGATCCCTTGCAGAAGCAGACCGCTTACCGCCAAAGCCGCCCCGGCGAGCGCCGCGACGAGCGTGCGCGGAAGACGTTGCTCCAAGATGATGGTCCTCGCCAGCTTGCTTCCGTCTCCCGTCAACACAGCGAACAATTCGTCCAATGGAAAGCGCAGACTTCCCAGGGCCAGTCCGGCTCCCATAGCCGCAATGAGCAGCACAGCAATCACGGAGCTTGCAACAGGCAGCGATAGGCGTTGACCGGCTCCGCGATACACAGTGCCTCCGTTCTCCCCGCCCATTGTGCGGCTGCGTCCCATTCGCAGAATAAGCCAAATGAGCAAAGGCCCGCCTATCAAGGCAGTAATGGCTCCAACGGGAACAAGTCCGAAACGGCTTTCCAGCACAAGCACAACAAGATCTGAGCCGGACAGAATAACGGCCCCCGCCAAGAAGGATAACAAGAGCAGCGAGCGATGGCGCCGCACGCCGATTAATCGTATCAAATGCGGCGCGATCAGCCCGACGAAGCCAATTGGACCAACGACGCTGACTGAAGCTGCGGCAAGACCTATTGCGGTGAGCAAGACCAGCAGACGCGTAATGCCGATTCGTTGACCAAGCGAGCGCCCGGTCTCTTCTCCGAGCAGCAGCAAATCCAGAGGACGCGCCATGAGGAACGCTGCCATCGTGCCTGCCGCAATCCATGGCCATACAAAGCGCACCCCGCTCCAATCAATCTGAATCAAAGTGCCCGAGCCCCATAGAAAAAGTCCTGTTGTCTCGTTTTCATACAGAAGCTGCAAGGCTCCTGTCACGGCCCCCATTGCCAGAGCCGTAGCCATGCCGGCCAGCGCCATCCGCACCGGAGTCGCCTTCATCCCGCCTGCTGCGGCATAGACGAAAAGCGCCGCTCCAAGACCTCCCGCAGCCGCCAGCGGCAGCGAATAGCCAGCGGTCGCGGCAGGAAAAAATATCGTGCCCGCTATAACGGCCATATGGGCTCCGGCATTAATGCCAAGCGTCCCCCCGGATGCAATTGGATTGCGCGTTAACGTCTGCAGGAGAACGCCGGAAACGGCCAGCGCTCCGCCAGTCAACATGCCAAGCACTGCTCGCGGCAGCCGTATGCCAAGCACGATATGATGAGCCAATTCCCGCTCCGCCGCTGGCGTAGTCCAAGCCTCGAACACGGTGAAGAAGCCGACAGACGCCGCCCTGCCCTGCGTCAGCTGCAGCAAAGCGATTGTCGCCAGAAGCAGCAGCATGACGAAGCAGAAGAGCGTTCCCCTCCATGCCTGGACAAAGCGGAACGGCCCGGTTTGCACCAAGCCGTCTCCGCTTCGTTGACTTTCCCTTATGTTCTTTCTTACTTTCATGTTACTTGTTCACCATGGTTTTCAGTACCTTGTCCACGAGCACTTCCGCAGAGAGCGGCCCCCCGTACATCCAGGTGTCGGCGCCAAGAGAATAGGTCCGATCTTCCTTGACAAATGCGAGGTTCGTCCATACCGGATTATCTTTCAACTGATTTTCGAACACGTTATCGTCATCCTGAACAATATAGAGGAAATTTGCCTCCTCCAATTCCGGCAATGCCTCCACTGTTGTTTGCGTATACCCGTAAATTTCGAACGCATCGGAATGATATTTATTTTCAAGCCCTATTTTCTCCAAAATCTGAGTTGCCATTCCGTTATCCGTAAAGATTCGAAGAGTGGGCGTATTCTGCGAGCTGTACGCCGATGCCAGAACGAATTCGCGGCTCTTCAGATCGGATTCCTCGATGATTTTAGCCGCAGCGTCATATTTCTGCTGCAGATGATCCAGAGCTTCCTCCCCCTCTTCCGTCTTGCCAACCGCTTTCGCGATTGTCCGGAAGGTTTGTTCCATTTCGCTGTACTGATCCGGCCCATTCTCATCCTGATAAGGATTGAACAGTACGGTTGGCGCTATCGCTT
Organism: Paenibacillus sp. HB172176; assembly: GCF_011947265.1. Lineage (GTDB taxonomy): Bacteria > Bacillota > Bacilli > Paenibacillales > Paenibacillaceae > Pristimantibacillus. The sequence continues at coordinate 112,558 of NZ_JAATHD010000001.1, read as the reverse complement.
GCAATTCCTTAATAATCGCTTCATGGCGAGTTTGGGGCGCAATGATCAGGTCCGGCTCGAGCGCCGCAATTTCCTCCAGACTCGGTTCCTGGCGCGTTCCCACATCCACGACCTCCGAGCCTAATTGGGACTCGACAGTCATCCATTTGTTATAGCCTTCAATGTCGGCAACCCCGACCGGCTGCAGCCCAAGCGTAATTAATTCCTCCGCATACTTCCACTCCAGCGCAACGACGCGTTTGGCCGGAGCAGGCAATGTCACATCTTCAAACGAGCCCTCAAGAACAAGATTTTGATCGCTTTCTTCACTTCCTGCCCCTGCTGTTTCGGAGGTTGCTTGCTCCGTATTCCGTTCCCCTTCGTTCGTCTCGTTCGACTGCCCGCATGCGGCCAGGATCAGCATGAATACGGCCGTTAGCATCACCATTCCGGTACGTATGTAGAACTTTTGCAGCTTAGACTGATTAAGCATGTTTCTCTTCCCCCAATGATTTTTAAATTTCACTATCCTATATATGATAACGATTATCATTATCGATAATAGGCGAAGTTTCTCCGATTGTCAACCTTTAGCATGAAATTTATAATGAGGAAGAGATATCTTGACACAAAGGAGACCAAGACCAATCATGAACTTCAAGCCGCTGTCCCTATTCATCGACCACATTACCGCTTGGCGCATTCCTTGGGCGGAGGTGCGTATTATGCACCGCAACGAGACCGTATTTCAATATCGGAATGGGTACGCCAATCTGGAGGACAAGCTGCCTATCGAGGACGGCGCTATCTTTAATCTTTATTCCATGACCAAAATCTTGACCTGCACAGCAGCGCTGCAACTCGTGGAGAAAGGAAAGCTGGTGCTTGGCGAGCCCTTGTCGAATTACATGCCGGAATTCGCCGAGATGTCCTTGCGCAGAACGCTTCCGAACGGCGGTACCGTACTGGAGAAAGCTCAGCGCCCGATTACCGTGCGCGACCTGTTCACCATGACAGCCGGCTTCTCCTACGATCTGAACGCACCGGCCATTCAAGAATTAATTCAATCATCGAATGGAGATGTGCCTACCCGCGATTTCGCGAAGGCAATGGCGAAGGTTCCGCTCCTGTTCGAACCGGGAACGCATTGGAACTACAGCTTATGCCATGATATTCTGGGGGCGCTGATTGAGGCCGTCGACGGCAAATCCTTCGGAGAATATGTTCGCGAGGAGATTACCGGACCGCTTGGCATGAACGACACAGGATTCCGTCTCACCGAAGAACAGCAGGCCCGATTTGTTCCGCAATACGCATTCGACGACGCGACGGGCAAAGCCGTGCGCCGGGACGGGAACGGTTACGGCATCGGAGTGAAGTTCGAGAGCGGCGGTGCGGGTCTTATGTCCACCGTCAGCGATTATGTTAAGTTTCTGAACGCTTTGACCAATCGGGGAACCAGCCCTGAGGGCGTTTGCATCCTCTCGCCTGCTACGGTGGATCTGATGCGGACGGATCATCTGACAGAGCCAATGCGAAGCGATTTCAATTGGGAGCATATGGCGGGGTACGGCTATGGGCTCGGCGTCAGAACGCATGTCTCGAAGGCAAGAAGCGGCATGCTCAGTCCGCTCGGCGAATTCGGCTGGGGCGGCGCCGCTGGCTGCCTCGCCGTCATCGATCCCGAATCGCAGCTCACGATTATGTATGCGCAGCATTTGCTGAACAACCAGGAGCCGTACGTGCATCCGCGGTTGAAAAATATCGTGTATGCTTGCTTGAAGCAGTAAACCTCCTGCATCCATGCTTCAAAAAGAAGACAGACCTGACACAAGGCATGCCGAGTCTGTCTTCCGTTTTTCGCATGCAAATGTGTTGTCCCACTACGAGGACTGCTTCTGCGAGCTTTGATGCACATGAAGATCCATTTGCGGGAACGGAATCGAGATATTCTCCTCGTCGAAACGCTCCTTCACGATCTCCATGATGTCGTGATAGACCGTCCAATAGTCCGCCGATTGCGTCCACGCCCGAACCGTAATGATAATCGCGCTGTCCGCCTGCTCCGACATCCGCACGAACGGCTCCGGATCCTGCAGGACCAGCTCATGCTGGCGAACGATCTCATCCAGCAGGCGAATCGCTCTTCGGAAATCCTGCTCATAGCCAATGCCGAACTTGAAATCGACGCGTCTAGTGTCCCTTACCGAATAATTCGTAATTCCCTCATTGGACAAGCTTCCGTTCGGTATGAAGATCACCTTGTTATCCGGCGTATTCAACTCCGTGTACAGAATCTGAATCGCCTTGACCGTGCCGCTGTATCCGGCCGCTTCGATATAATCGCCGTTCTTGAACGGACGCAAGGTTAGAAGCAGCACCCCTCCCGCGAAGTTTGACAACGAGCCTTGAAAGGCTAGTCCGATCGCAAAGCCCGCAGCCGCGATGACGGCAACAAACGACGTCGTGTCGATACCCACAATTCGAATAACCGACAATACCAGCAGCACCTTGAGGCATGCGCTGATCATGGTCGTAAGAAACGGTTTAAGATTATCATCCATTTTGGATCTTTCAATCTTCGCGCCTACCCAGCTCGATGTCCATTTGATAACGCTCCAACCGACAAGGAGAACGACAATCGCAAGCGCAATCTTCTCCACGATCGGAACGATATGATTCGTCCAATCCATCTTCTCATCCCCTCTCTTCACAACATTAGACACTATTATAGCATAGATGGCCAAACCGAAATTCATGGTTGCCGCTGCTTTCGAAACATCCACTCGATCAAGAACGACAACCCGACCATGACCGCTACAATCCACAATTGCTCCGGCGCCTCCAGCCATGCATGCAGCAGAAGAACGACTAATGCGATGCAGCAGAGCAAGATTCCCGTCAGCGGAATCCAATATTGACTTTTCGTTTGAAGTCGAAGCTTGAGGTTTGCGCCATTCACGGCGGCGAATAGAATGAGAAATCCGGCGCTGCCCATTGTGGATATACTGGATAGATCAAAGCTATTAGCGAACACGATCGTTAGACCGGTCGTAATGAGAAGTCCTTGTATGGGACGCCTCCACACGTTCCGTTCGAGAAAAGCCGGCAATTCCCCGTCTTTCGCGATCACATAGCTTACTCTTGCCGCCCCGTACAATGTCGCGTTAATAGCCGAGGCCGTAGATAATACGGCTGCGATCGCGATTAACGTGAAGCCGAACGCGCCCAGAAACGGCTTCGCCGCCATTGCCAGCGCGTAATCCTCAGCTTCCGCTATAGCCGCGAATGAAAGATTTCCTACGGTAACCATTGAAATAGCTATGTAGAGCAAAATCACGAATCCGACCGCAGCATAATAGGCGCGGGGCAAATTGCGAGCCGCATTCTTCACATCCCCGGCAGTATTGGCAATCAGCTCGAAGCCTTCGTAGGCAAGGAAGATAATCATCGCCCCCGCTATCATGCGGAAGGGATTCGACCACTCCGCAGGCTCCATACTGTGCCAATCAATCGTCCAAAATCCCGCTCCGATGAATACGAATAGAATAATAACTTTAAAAAGGACGATCCATTCCTCCGACTTCCCTACAAGCTTGGAGCTGCTGATGTTGAGAACGGTAAAAAGCAGCACCACCGCGGTAACCAGTATATGCTTCCACATATTCGTCCCATCTTCGGGAAGAAATACAGCTCCGTAGCTGCTAAAGGCGCTCGCATACAACGATAGCATGACGATATAGCTAAGCCATAACAAGATATTCAGCGCCCCGCTAAACAATCCTTTCCCGAATGCCTGATTGAGAAATTCGACAGTCCCGCCCTCCGATGGATAGCGAACCGACAACTTTGCATAGGAATAGGACGTTATCAAGGCAATAATGCCGCCAAACAAAAAGGCTAACGGCGTTCCGCCTTTGGCATATTGCACAGATAATCCCAAAACCGCAAATATGCCTCCCCCAACCATTCCTCCTATGCCAATCGAAATGGCTGACAATAACCCGATAGTGCTTTCTCGATTTCGTTCTGTACCTTTCAACGCGGACAACCGCCACTCCCCCTTAATTCCATTAAATCACAATTAATATAAGACCAATAAAAGAATTGGATCGATTATAATCATAGTATACGAAAAAAACGAGAAGCCATGTGAAAAATAAAGAGGAGGATAAATCTACTGAACAGCGAATAGGGATACAGACTTCTATGTGAGGTGGTGAAGATGTACGGCATGCGCTGGTTGAAATTCGCACAATCCGCAGAAAGGAAGAGGAGCTTCATGTCCATGTTGCGCAATCCTTTTGTTTTCTCCTCTCTTCGCAAACGAATCATGGTATATTTGACCATCGGCTTTGTTGGAAGCGCTGTCTTGATGGCGTCTGTCTCCTACAATGCGATTTACACGATGCAACGCGATAAGATCAAAACCTCTATGGCGTTTGACCTCGATCAGCAAACGTCAAAATTAAACCAGATGTACACCAATCTGCTTCAAGTTACGCAGCAGATGACGCCGGAAGGCACGGTGGGCAATCTCATGGATGCGTATATTTTAACCAAGGATACGTACAGTCAGCGTATTCTCTCGCGCGATATCGCCTACAATATCGGGCTGATTACGTTCTCGAATCCGGCAATGGAGCTGGTCATGTATTACGATCCCGCAAGCGGGGAGACGCCCTATTCGAATTTGCCGCTGCGCGGCGACTTCGAGCTGCATGACTTGCCGAGCGTTGCCGACACCGGAGAACTGAGCTATCAATCGCCGCACCGATCCTTATGCCGCTTCAGCGATGATCTGGTGATATCGGTGACGCGGGAGGTTGAATTCTCGGACGGAACACAGCTGATCGTTTATGTGGAAGCCAAGTCGGACAGCGCCATCACAATGAATACACCCTCAGACAATGTGATGATGCCCTATACGCTTGCTTTCACCGACACAAAGGGCTTCATCACCTATAGCAGCAATCGGGATGCTATTGCTGACGGCCAGCATCTCGTTATGAGCGGACAATCCGGCGAGATGGAAGGATACATCTGGAACCGGATGACGGGCGATTACGGCTACGGCATCTCGCTGCTTCTTCCCGTCTCCTACTACAATCACGAGCTCTACACCTGGAAGAATCATATGTATTGGATACTCGCCGTCGCCCTCCTGATGATGTTCCTGTTCACGCTGTTGCTGCGGAGGCTCATTAACCGACCATTCCGCTTGATCGAGAAGGAAATGCGCACATTCGGCAAGGGAAACATGAGCTCCAGTCACTATCATACGGGAATCGATGAATTCGATCGGATATTCGATCAATTTAATGTGATGAAGAGGCAAATCCAACAGCTGATTATCGATGTGGAGAAGAAGGAGAAGCGACGTCATCAGCTTGAAATCGAGAAGCTGGCTTACCAGATCAACCCGCATTTTCTGATGAATACGCTCAATTCGGTACGATGGCTGGCGGCTATGCATAAGCAGCCGGATATCGAGAAGTTCGTCTCCTCGATGATTTTTCTGCTTAGCTACAACTTGGGGAAATCAGAGGAGACGTCGACCTTCCGATCAGAAATAGCGGTCATGCGAACCTATCTGGAGCTGCAGCAGATGCGGCATGATTTCACGGTGAGCCTGGATATTGCGGACGGGCCCTATCTCGATTATCCCGTCGCAAGATTCATCCTGCAGCCCATCGTAGAGAACGCCGTCTGCCATGGCCTTGACGATAACGGCAAGCTCGAAATATCCATTTCGCTCGAAGAAACGACGCAGATGGTACGTATCATGATTAGCGATGACGGCAAAGGTCTGAGTCATGAGACGCTTGCCATGCTGCAGCGCGATACGCCGGATCAACAGCAGACGGGCTGGGGCATCGGACTTCGTTATGTCAGGTCCATGCTTGAATCCTTTTATGGCTACAAAGCCGGTATGAATATAGAAAGCACTCCGAATCAAGGTACGACTGTGACGTTAACCTTGCCTATCCGCCAGCATAGAAAGGAGACTGCGATTTGATACGCGTATTGATTGTCGACGACGATAAGCTTGCCCGCAAAGGCTTGATCTCGATTATGCCCTGGTCCAATCACGATATGGTTGTTGTAGGCGAAGCGGCGAACGGCGCCAAGGCGCTAGAATTCATGGAGAGACATGAGGTTGATCTGATGTTCGTTGATCTCTCCATGCCCGTCATGTCGGGCATGGAGCTGCTTCAAGTCGCAAGGCAAAGATTTCCGGGATTGCATTCCGTTATTTTATCCTTTCACGAGGAGTTCGAGAATGTGCAAACGGCGTACCGCATGGGCGTGTTGGATTACATCTCCAAGGTACGGCTCGAATCCGAGGACGACGAGCAAATATTGACACGTATTCAGCAGCAAATAACAGGAGGGCAGCCGCATGCTTCAGCGGGTTCTCCTGCATTAACCCCTTCCTCCCCTTCCACGAAGCCGGGCATCAGCTCACAGGAAGAGGAGGCGTGGGGCAAGCTTGAACGGGAGTGGCGCTCGAACTACTGGCTTTATAATGAGTCGGTCTTCCAGCGCTTATGCAAACGAACGATCGAAGCCAAGGTTTCTTTTCGACGTCTGGAAGGGCTGTTCATGCGCGTATTGTCACAGATGGAGAGCGTTATCGCATGGGAGGGCGAGCTCCTGTCCGGCGCCTATGACGCCGAGTCCGCGGTGGCATGGCTGCGCGATTATAAGAAACAGGTATACGCGAGGGTCGCGGCATCCTCCGATTTCTCCAATACGACAACCTCCATCCTGAAGGCTGTCCTATTCATTCGAGAGCAAGCCGCGAATACGCTGCATGCCGAGAACGCCGCGGAGCATGTGCACATGAGCCGAAGCTATTTCAGCCAATGCTTCAAGAAGCTTACGGGCTCGACGTTCAACGAATATGTGCGGCAAGAGCGCATACGGGCCGCGGAGCGGCTGCTTTGCGAGACCAATCAGTCGATCTCCTGGGTTGCTAACGCCGTGGGCTACAACGACTCGAAGTATTTCTCCCATCTCTTCTATGAACAGACGCATCTGTTGCCGTCCGAATTTCGGGCTCAATTCCACAAGGGGGATGAATGATTGCAGCTTATCGAACATATCCCCCCTGTTAGCCAATATCCGATGCAAAACGCGGCACATCTCTCCGCCTCTTTTTCTCCGCTTCCATTGTACAATGAGAAGGCAGGAAACGAAGCAAGCGCTTACAAATCAAGAGCTGCTTCGAATATTTCTTACCAGGAGGGGATTGGATGAAACGGAATATCGCAATGCTGCTTTCTGTCGTATTACTTGGTCTTACCTTGACAGCATGTAGTTCTTCCAATGATTCATCGAATAATGTGAAAGCGTCTTCAACTCCAAATTCAAGCTCTGCAACCCCGGGGCTGTCGGGAGACGACCTCGCCTTCTCCAAGTTTCCGAATCCCGTTGACGTGCACATCGGCATGGTGGTCGATCCGACAGACAAGACGCTGCCGGAAGGCGACAGCGTAAGCAACAACCAATACACGCGCTACCTCAAGGAAAAGTACAATATCAACGTCATTGTGGATTGGACCGCCGCCACCGGCAACGACTTCAAGCAGAAGGTGAGCTTGACAATCGCATCGGGCAAGCTGCCCGACGGCATGGTTGTCGACGACCGCTCCTTCATGACCAAAGCAGCCAGCTCGGGACTGCTGTATGACATCACCGATATCTTCCAGCAGTATCAGTCCTCGCAAGTGAAGGACATTATGGCCAGCACCGATGGCCGCGCCATGGAGAACGCCAGCTACAAGGGCAAGATGGTCGCGCTTCCCAACATTACGGTGGATACCGACGGCGTTCACGTCTTGTGGATCCGCAAGGATTGGCTCGACAAGCTGAATCTGCCCGTGCCGAAGACGCTATCGGATATCGAGAAGACGGCGAAGGCGTTCATTGACAACAAGCTTGGCGGGGACAAGACTATTGGCATTGCCGGTCCCTCCAAGAATACGTATCCTTACTCCACCTTCCTTCTCTCCTCCAATAATATGGGAGGCTTTGACCCGATCTTCGGCGCTATGGACGCCTATCCGGGCTACTGGCTGGACAACGGAGACGGATCGGTCACCTATGGCACGACGACGGAGAAGACAAAAGAAACGTTGGCCCTGCTTGCCGACTGGTACAAGAAAGGACTTATCGATCCCGAGGTGGGTACTCGCGACAACGTTGGGGATCCGATCAATGCCAATCAGACGGGGATTTTCTTCGGTCCATGGTGGAACGGCGGCTATGGCAACGGGGACTCCTTCAAGAATGATCCCACTGCCAACTGGCAGGCGTATCCGGTCTATTCCGACGACAACAAGTGGAACGTGCATATGAAGACGACGGGCAGCACCTACACGATTATTAGCAAAAACGCCAAGCCGGATGTCGTGAAAGCCATCATGATCATGAATAACGCCCTTGTTCGCGACGAAGCAACCTTTGATTTGTCGGTTGCCATTGGCTGGTACCCGCTTCGCAATGTTATGGCTGCTGCCAATGAAACCGAATATGAATACGGGGAGCTTCTGAAAGTGCTGAAGGGCGAGACGAATCCGGAGGATTACAACAAGCCCAATAGCTTGTATAAGCTGATGTATGCGGATGCGAAGAAGGTCAAAAACGTCATCCAGCCTCCGTATGATGATTTGAATGTCGGCAACTTCAGCACGGAGAACTTCGGCGACTTCCAGCGCCTCTACTCCATCATGATCGGCGATCGCCCGTTCACGACGGTTCCGATCGACAAGAAGGTGTTCAGCGTCACCTATAACCAGACCCCGACGATGGAAACGAAGTGGGCCAACCTGAAGAAGATGGAGGATGAGACCGTGATGAAGATCATCCTGGGCCAAGCCTCCATCGACTCCTTCGATAAATTCGTGAAGGATTGGAAGTCTCAAGGAGGAGACGAGATTACGGCCGAGGTCGCCGAGCTCTTGAAGAATTAGCCGCGCAGAAGCTTGCGGCGGGCGGGCAATCGCAGGAATGAAGCGTCCAGCCCGCCTCGAGCTATCCGATTAGGGAACGGAGGCTTACCATCATGCGAAAACTGGGCCATCAGAAGCACTACTATCTCATGCTGCTGCCCGGCATGGTCTGGCTTGTCATGTTCAGCATCGTGCCTATGGCAGGCATTATCATGGCGTTTCAGAACTACAATCCGGGAGCCGGATTGTTCAAGTCCGAGTGGGTCGGGCTCGAAAACTTCAAGTATATGTTTCAGCTCAACGACAGCAAGACGGTCATTGCGAACACCTTCATCATCGCGATAGGCAAAATCGTGCTCAACCTGCTTATTCCGCTCATCTTCGCCATTCTGCTGAACGAGCTTCGCAGCTTGCGCTACAAGAAGCTGGTACAAACCGTCGTTTATCTGCCGCATTTCCTGTCTTGGGTCATCATGTCGACAATCGTTATCGGAATCTTCGGCTATTATGGCGTCGTGAATACGGTTCTTGGCATGTTCGGCTTCGATCCGAAGCTCTTTATGGCGGATGCGGGAATCTTCCGACAGCTCATTATCGGCACGGATGTATGGAAGGAGTTCGGCTTTAACGCAATTATTTATCTCGCGGCTTTAGCCGGCATTAATCTCAATCTGTACGAGGCGGCCGCCATTGACGGAGCCAATCGCTGGCAGATGATCCGGCATGTCACTTTGCCCGCGCTGTCGACCACCGTAGTTCTGCTCGGCGTCTTGAGCCTCGGCAGCGTGTTGAACGCCGGATTCGATCAAGTGTATAACCTGTACAATCCGCTTGTGTATTCGACCGGAGATATTTTGGACACATGGGTGTACCGTCTTGGCCTGCAGAATCTGCAATTCTCGCTCGCGACGGCGGCCGGCTTATTCAAGTCCGTCATCAGCTTTGTCCTGATATTCATATCCTACCGTCTGGCTTACCGCTATGCCGATTACACCGTATTCTAAAAGGAGGTCGCCGCTGTGGTCAGAAACACAACATTAGGCTCGCGGACATTTGAAATTACCAATATTATCATTCTCGGCCTTCTGCTTGTTAGCTGCATCTATCCGCTTTGGTACACCTTCTGTGTATCGATATCCGAGAAATCCGCCGCCAATGCGGGCTTGGTGACGATCTACCCCATCGGCTTCTCCTTGACGCCGTACAAGGAAATCATCAGCGACAGCCTGTTCTTCAACGCGTTCTGGATCTCCATCCAGCGCACCGTGCTCGGCACGGGATTTGCCTTGCTGATGACCGTGCTAATGGCTTACCCGCTGGCAAGACCTAAGCGAGATTTCAAAGCGCGCAATGTATTCATGTGGATTCTGGTGTTCTGCATGCTGTTCAACGGGGGGTTGATTCCGTGGTATCTTACGATTCAAAACTATCACTTAATTGATTCAATCTGGGCGCTGGTGCTGGGCGGAGGCGTGCCCGTATTCGACGTCATCCTCATCATGAACTTCTTCCGCAATCTGCCGAAGGAGCTGAACGAAGCGGCCGTCGTCGACGGCGCCGGCCCATGGTCCATCCTGTTCCGTGTGTATATCCCGTGTTCCTTCCCCGTGCTTGCCGCGGTGGCGCTGTTCCTGAGCGTGTATCACTGGAACGAGTTCTTCAACGGGCTGGTGCTGATGAACACCTCCGACCACTATCCGCTCCAGACCTATATTCAGCAGCTCGTCGTGAACATCCCTGTCGGCACCAACCTGACTCCGGAGCAATACAAGAAGCTGTCGGAGCTGTCCAATCGAACGCTCAATGCCGCCAAGGTGTTCATCGCCATGGTGCCCATGTTAATCGTATATCCGTTCCTGCAGAAATACTTCGTGTCCGGCATTATGCTGGGGGCTGTGAAGGAGTAAGGGAATAAGGAGCCTCCAACGAGGCTCCCCATCTTATTTCAAATTCTAAGAATTTATAAGTTTTGCAGCTTATCAGAGCTTAGAATTCTCCGAAACAATTAACTCCACACATAAAATTGCGAAGACGATTTTTTATCCAGGAACAGCTTCCAGTTTGCGTGAGTCTTTAATATGGTAGCGGGATAATGATTATCCACTTCTCGTTTAATCGTATTCCCAATGGCATTCGCTTTTGTTTGATTAGGGACAACGGAGACAATATGACGACTTTTAAGAATCTGTCTGACCGTCATCGTAATCGCCTGTTTCGGAACATCGTCATTGCTGGAAAACCAGCCTTCACCAACCTGTTGCGCCTTGCAAGTATCGCTCAGATTGGCAATTTTGTAAGGCTGCTCCTCGTCAAAATCAGCCGGAGGATCATTAAAGGCAATATGGGTGTTCTCTCCAATACCAATCAGAGCCAAATCAACGGGAGCCTTCGAGATTTCCTCATTAAGCTGCTTCAATACTTCGTTCGGATCTCCTTCTCCATCCACAAGATAGGCTTGTCGAACATTCACATGCTGCAGGAATCGTTCCTTCAAATATTTGCGAAAGCTGGCGGGGTGGGCTTCGGGCAAACCGATATATTCATCCAAATGGAACATTTCCACTTTGTCCCATTCAATATTCATGGTAATAAAGTGCTGGAGAAACTCAAACTGTGAAGCGCCTGTGGACAGCACAATTCTTGCGGACCCTTTATCTGCGATCGTATCCCGAATGATTTGTTCACAAGCCTGCGCCGCCTCCAGCCCTATCAAATCAGCTGTTTCCAAAATATGAATTTGCATATTACGTAATTCCTCCTTGTTGTAATCCGCTATGACGAAAGTTTAATGAGAATAAAGTTTAATGTGAATAAAATTCTTCCAGCCTGACCATACGGTTGTCCAGTCTTGAGCGTTCTGAGGCAAACGCCATTAGATGGCTTTGCAACGATGCTTTCGCTGAAGTCGAGCTGCTGTGTTCTCCTGGAGATTGTACGCTCTTCACAAAATCGTAAACCAGCCTGCTATCCCCGCCGCCGTGACCGATATGCCCTTCCGGATCTGTCAGTTTGATCGTTTCATGCGTACCGCTGCCAAATCGGCGTATTTCAATTTCATTGGTTTCCATCGTTGCCCGGATCTCGCCTTCCGTTCCCATCAGCTTGAGGGTTCGATTCGTTTTCTCTGTGAATGCGCTCATGGTGAACACTGCCGTTACTTCATTACCATATTCCATGCTGACAACCTGATGATCGACCACATCATTGTCAGAATGATAAACACATCTTCCGAACGGTCCTTCCTTCATCGCCTGCAGACGCGCTTCATAGCTGGGATCATTGCTTGCTGCCTCAGCCTTCCAACCGCCATTTTCAATCAAATACGTATTCGGCGCATAATAAACACAGGTATCCTCCACCGGGCAGCCGTCGATACAACGTTTTGGCGCGCCGGGAGGAGCGAATTCCGGGCGAAAATAAGAGAGATGACCATAGGAGGCCACACTTAAACACTCGCTTCCAGCTAACCATGAAATAATATCCAGGTCATGACAGGACTTGGCCAGGATCATCGGGCTCGATGATTCCGCTTTGTTGAAATAACCCCGAACATAACTATGCGCCTGATGCCAATAACCTACGTTCTCATTATGCTGAATGGACATCAACTGACCGATTCGGCCTGCATCCAGCAAGCGTTTAATTTCCTGGAAGAAGGGGGAATACCGCAGCACATGGCAAATCGTTAACATCCGGTTATACTTCTCGGCTTGCTTCACCATGTCCACACATTCCTGCCACTCCGGCGACATCGGTTTTTCGAGCAACACATGATAACCCGCCCCCAGCGCCTTCATCGTCGGATCATAATGGTCACGGTCGCGTGTGCAAATAAACACGGCATCCGATTGACGCGGCTGCGCAAACAGCTCATCCCAGCTTGCAAAACATTGCTCATCCGCCAAATGATATTTCTCCTGATACCGTTTCCTCCGCACCTCATTCGGTTCGGCAACAGCTACGATCTTCATTTCCTCCGGCCGCTGAAGCGTATATTCACTGTACCTTACACCCCGCAAGCCCGCGCCAATTAACGTGATTGTCAATGGTTTTTTCATCCGATTTCAAACCATCCTTTCTCACAGGAAGGATCCATATACTTCAATAATTCCGGCATTACAATACTCATAACATCCTCCTCATGATAGGAAGAGGAGCTTGCCCATTGCGAGTAACTGCCCAGAGATTGCTCGGAATCGATACGTCCAACCCGTTGATCCAGCACAGCGGCAAGCCGCACATACAATCCCTGATTGCCTGCTGTATAAAAATCAATTTCCCCGCTATATCCTTCATCTAATTGTGAGATAACGTCCAGGCAACGAGTAATGTCATAGGTCCGCATGGCTGCCAGACTGTCCCCCAGCCACAACAATTCATCTGTCAGCTTGTGAATGACGCCAAAGAAGCGGTGCACAGGTTTATTGTAGATGGGATACGGCTCATGCGGCCCGCTGCCTGAGCTGTTGAATACAAGCACAGAACGGCCCTCGCGGCATGTCTCCCGTATCCAGGTCCAATGCTCGGCCAAGCGAGTTGTTCCTCCGAGCCACACTCCGATCATGATCGATTGCTTCATGCCCGCCGCCGTAGCATCCGCGCTCCGAATGAGATAACCGCTATTCATCATATCGGACTGCGACCACCATAGAAGATATTCTACCTGAAGCCCTTCCACCAGACCCATATTTACCCGGCGAGCATTCAGCTCACAAGGATTACGATGCTTGAACACGGTTGCCCTCAGCCATTCCGCCATTCGCTCCTGCCTCTGCTCCACTGGCGCCGAATCGCGCGCCCGCTCCAACTCCCCGCATCGCTTCGCATTGTCATCGCGAATGGTTCTGGCATCAGGCAAATCACGCAACACCTGTCCCGTTGGCGTACATAGCAGTTCGTCCGCGGGGATCGGCTGCAACGGCTCCTGATCGATTAGCGGCGCCTCACCCAATAGAAACTCCCGGAAGAAATCAGCGGCGGCTTGCGCGAGCAGATCTGTATAGCGGTGCAATGACTTGTCCTCCGCCATCAACAGATTTTTCTGCTTGCCGTGCATCTCCCAGAATCGCCTAGTGCGCTCCAAGGTACGTCTTGTCGCCTCGATGGGGAAGAAATCATATTGGACAGAAAGCACCAGCAACGGCTTGGGCGCGAATAACAGCAGCAGATCCTCATGGTCGAAGCCCGCTGCCGTTAATCCCGGCCATACCTGCTCGGCATCCTGAACACCGCCTGCGTGCATGTATTGCTGGCGATTCATAATGAAGGTTGCCGGCGCAGCCGCCGCAATTCGCTCGTCACACACCATCATCATCGCAGTTTGCGTGCCGCCACCGGAATTGCCCGTTATGCCAATGCGATTCGGGTCCACCTCCTCTCGTTCGCACAAGTAATCGATGGCCCGCATCGCATCGTGAATGAAGTAGCGCGCCACGCTATCGCCAAGCGCATAACACTGTGCGCCGATGAACTGATGCTCCCGCGTTCCCCAGATGACCTCAGTAGCATTAGAAGCATTGGCAATAGCGGCCGACTCGTGAAAGCCAAGACGCTCGCCCTGCCCAATCGGATCGATTGCCATCACAATCAGACCGGACTGGACAAGCTTTAGACAAACTTGTTCATAATAGAGGCTGGACTTACCCTCATATTCATGACCACAGACAAACAGCACAGCTGCGCACTGTTCATCGCGCCCTTCCGGCAAATACAAATTGGATGTTACATAATGACCGGGTCTGGATTCGAAGATGATATTCTCCACACTGTATCCGGGTCTCTTGGATCCCCCCGTTTTCCTTGCATGCAACGGCGTATCGGATAGCGGCAGCCCGCCAATGGACGTAAGGAAAGCCCGCTTCATCTCGGCCTGGCGCGCTTTAAGCTGATCGAGATTCGTCACGAGATCACGTTCATGATCTCCTTTGGCGAACGCCTGATCCGCCCGGTTGAAGATATGCCTCTTCAGTTGATCTCTTGTGTCATATAAAGTACATATATATTGCTCAAGCTCCTGTATCCGCGAGTTCATCCTTGATCCCCCTATCCCAGATCACACACAGCTATTGAACGCTATGACCATAAGTGCGGCACTGACAACAGCTTGCCTTCCGCAATAGAGCGATTCGCTATAGCGCCAATCAGCAAGGAAGCTGCTCCAGCCGCGCTATCCGCCTGCTGACCAAGCGGATCTGCTACGCCGCCTTCGAAGATCGCTTTCCGAAGCTTCGCATCTCCTCCGCCATGACCGCCAATCGAAGCCGATACAGGTATAAGCTCCGTTGAACCGTCCAGCTTATATTGTTTGATCGTAAATTGCTCTGCTTCGCTCATATCCGCACTGCGGTAGATATTGCCTAACTCCAATCTTCCCTTGCTGCCGTTGATCGTTGCCTTCCAGCCTTCATACGGGCTGTAAGCGACCAAGGAGTAGTTAAGAATCGCGCCATTCTCGTAGGCCAGATTGACGCCCATCGTATCGTAAATATCAATGTGTTCATCGAATAAGCATCGGTCCCGCACATATCCATCCTCTTGCTCTGCCTCTACGTAGTACTTCTTCATAAAGGGATCCTTCGTAATATCTTTATAAAACTCACAGGTGTCCTTATAATCGCAAGTCATACAGCGCTCACCCTTCGGCTGTCCATGATCCCCATAGACTCTCCGGCTTCCGAACGCCTGCAATTGCTTGGGATGACTATCCACCCACCAATTCACAATATCGAAGTGATGAGAAGATTTGTGGACAAGCAATCCCCCGCTGTTATTCAGCTCCGAATGCCATCTTCTGAAGTACTCCGCTCCGTGGTCTCGATCCAGAAACCATTCCAGTTGCACATGATAGACATCACCAATCACATCATTCATCAACAGCTCTTTCACCTTCGCAAAATATGGAGCAAACCGAAGATTGAAGGTTACGGTAACCTTCTTCCCGCTCATTCGTTCAGCTTCAAGAATCGCACGGCATTTCTCCTCATCGATGGTCATCGGCTTCTCCGAAATAACATCGCAACCTGCCGTTAAAGCGCCAATGATATACTCATGATGCGTGTAATCCGTGCTTGCTACGACAACCACATCAGGTTTAACGGCTGCCAGCATCTCGGGAAAATCGGAAAATACCGGCACTTGACCACATTCCTCGCTCAATAGCTTTGCCCGCACAGCGTTGCTGTCATATACCCCGCGGAAATCAACATGGTCCTTCCATTCTGTTGACATCGGTTTGGCAAACATGTATAGAGCTCTAGAACCAGCTCCTACGAGCACATATTTTTTCATACGGTTTTTTCATCTCCCGATCTTAACCTTTTAGACCTGTAGAAGCGATTCCTTGTACAAATTGCTTCTGCGCGAACAAATAGACGATAACGACCGGTAAAGTCGTAATGACCGCACCTGCCATAAGCAGAGCTTGATTCACATTTTCTGATTTCAGATATAACAAACCAAGTGGCAGCGTATATAAATCCTTGGTTTGCAAATAAATCAATGGTCCCAGCGTATTGTTCCAGGCCCCCATGAAAGTAAATACGCCTAGAGCCGCTAGCGCAGGCTTACAGAGCGGCAAATAAATTCTGAAGAAAATACCCGGCGGGCTGCAGCCGTCGATCGTCGCCGATTCATACAATTCCTTAGGCAATGCCTTTATATATTGATGCAGCAAGAATACTCCGAAGGCGCCCGCCAAGAAACTCGGGATGATTAGAGGATAATACGTATCAAGCCCATGGAATTTCTTCCAGATAAAGTACGTTGGAATCATCGTTACTTGTCCAGGCACCATAAGTGTCGCAAGCATCGTAAGGAAGATGGGTCCACGCAGCTTGAAGTTGAACATCGCTAATCCAAAAGCGACAAACGCACAGGATAACAGAGAGCCGATCATATCAAAGACAACAATGAAAAAGCTGTTTAACGTATATCTTCCAAAGTTGACCTTCGTCCAAACCGTTGTATAATTGCTGAAATCTGCAGGATCCGGAATGAGCTTCGGCGGCATCTGAGCAATAGCGCCAACGGTTTTCAACGAAGTAGAGATCATCCAGATGAAAGGAAACACCATGATGACCGCACCGGCCATGAGCAGAACATAGAGCAGCAGCTTTATGAAGAATGGCGTATTCTTAGTCATAATGCACCCACTTCTTCTCAAAGTATCGTTGGAACAGCGTGATGGCTACGATAACGAAGAAGAGCAGCCAAGCCGTTGCAGATGCAGGGCCCATCTTGAAGAGCAGGAACGAATCGCGATAAACCAACAGGTTGGGCACCATATTCTGTTCGGGAATCCCTGTCTGTATTCCGCCGAACAAACCCAGGAATACATCAAAGGCATGGAAGGCCGAAATCGTTGATAAAATCATAACCAGATAAACCATCGGCGTAACAATTGGAAACACAATATGCGTTAACTGCTTCCAGCCGGATGCCCCATCGATCTGCGCGGATTCCAATACTTCCTTCGGAACATTCTGCATACCCGCCAATAAAATAATCATCGATTGCCCGAGACCCTTCCATACACTGACTAAGGCAATACTTGTAATGACGACGCCCCAATGCCTGCTGTCAATCCACCGTACAGGGTCAATATTGATTTCATCCAGAAACCAGTTGATGACGCCAAATTGGTAGTTGAACATCCAGGACCATACAACACCGCCTGCAAGCCAGGGCGTGACGACAGGCAAAAAATAAAATAAACGAAATAACGCTTTGCCGCGAATGGCCTGATTTAAAAAGAAGGCAATGAGAAAAGCAACAACGGTCTGAATGGGAACAAAGATCGCGGCAAAAGCAAATACGTTGCGCATGGATATCCAAAACTCATCTTTATGGAACATTCTGGTCCAGTTGTCGAGACCCACCCATTTAGGCGCATTAAACAAGTCATATTCTGTAAATGAAATATAGGCAGAGAAAGCGATCGGGAATAACAGAAATACGAGTATATTAATGACAAAAGGAAGCGTAAATAGATATCCCCAATATCCTTGTTTGTGCATAATGACCTGCCTTTCTATTGAGAACCCCTGTCTCATTCCAGCCTTATTCGCTTTAAGGGGGTTCTCAATGTATAAGGGTTACCCACATTTATTTATCAGCGTCGAGCACTTCCTGAACCTTCTTATGAATAGCCTTCGCCGCATCTTCAACCGACTTCGTTCCATTCACAATGGCTTCATTTACTTCTTGTTGTACAAGAATTCTCCATTCGCCCCACGAAGCGTTCTCATCAAGCGTTGTGCCGCCTTCCGCGATACCGTCCGTGAAACCCTTTTTGTTCAAAGGCTTCGTTTCGCTTTTCTCAATAAGATCATAAGCGGTTTTTTTGACTGGAAGTGTCGAGCCGCTTGCTGCCACAATATTTTGCGCTTCATCGCTCAGATAATATTTCAGGAATTCCCATGCCGCACCCTTCGCATCGTCGGATGCTCTTGAGGAGATTAGCCATGAGTTTGCAACCATTGGTACATAACGATTGCCATCTACTGCTTTAGGCAATTTCACAACATCCCAGTTCGCGTCAGGGAAGTTAGAGTTCATATTCACTTGCAAACTGTATTGCATAATGTACATTGCCGCCTTGCCACCTGCGAACACTTCCAGCTCTCCGCCGTTTGCCTTTACGAAATCGTTGTTCGTGAAGTAGCCTTCCTCAATGCCTTGACGCAATTGCTTCAAGCCTTCGATGGTCTTAGGATCATCGAACATCGACTTTGTCTTCGTGCTGTCCAGCGCTGAACCCCCCGCTTGCTTGATCCATGGAAACCAACCGTTTGTAATCGCGTAGGAGCCGATAAATCCGAACTGCTTCGTATTTTCTCCTTCTTTAATCGTGAGCTTCTTCGATGCGTCGATCAGATCCGCAAAGGTCCAGTCTTCCGTCGGATAAGGCACATTGGCTGCATCGAAAGCATCCTTGTTATAAGCAAGAGCAACGGGGTTAATGCCATGAGGAACGCCCCATACCTGGCCCTCAGGCGTTTCGGCCGAGAACAAGCCATCGATATAATCATCAGCATTTAAGTCACTCTCAATGTAGGATGCAAGATCTTCCGCCACTCCGCGTTTCCCATAGCCAAGAATAGTCGCATTCTCTTGGAACCACACATCCGGCATTGTGTTTCCGGCGATCTGTGTTGCAATCTTAGAAGTAAAATCCCCCCATGGCGCTTCTTGAATTTCCACTTTAATATTTGGATGCGATGCGATAAAGCCATCGATAATTTCTTTGCTTGTTACCTCATAGCTGCCGGGCAAGCCAATCTTAAGATTAACTACTTTGTTCGAATCATCCTTTGTTTCTGAACCATTATTCGCTTGACCTTCTGTCCCGTTCGAATTACCGTTATTCGACGAACACCCCGTAAATACCAGAACAACAGCCAGCAACATCGCAAGTAAACTAAACTTCTTCTTCACTTTAACAACTCCCTTTTTTATAAAGTTAGAATGCCCACTCTAAAATAATTTCCACTTTCTCACATACACATGCTCACTAAGATAGAAATCGATTTCTGTAATGAAGTATAACATGGAGGTCTTTATATTGACAAGTAACAGTTTATTTCTTGTAAAACATTAATAAATCAGCAGAAATCGTCTTTTTCTATCGTAAAACCAGTGAAATTCACTTGTTTATATAGAAATCGAGTACTTTATAACTTAACCTTAAAAAGGTTAAGCTTGGGTAACAATAGGAACTCCAACAACTGACCCGCGTTCAATTAATTTGGGCTGAAGCATCACATCAAACATCGGTTTATCTTCTCCCTGCATTAAATCCAGCAGCATCTTGCATGCCATTTTCCCCATTTCGTAATCAGGTTGTTTGATCGTTGTCAGTTGGGGATTTATCATTTGACCGAAATCTATTCCATCGAATCCCATAACGGATACATCCTCGGGTACACGGATGCCCTGTTGCCACAGCTCATTAATAACACCAAATGCCATCATATCATTGCAGGCAAAAATAGCCGTTGGCGGATTAGTTGCGGATAACATCTTCTGAGTCAGTTTTTTTCCTGTATCGAATTCAGACACAGCATTGTATACATCCTTCGAATTCGACTCTTCAACCAACGGTTCAAGATCAGCTGATTTCATCGCATCCAGGTAGCCTTGATAGATACTTCGGCGACTAGGCCTGTCGAGTTTGGACGTTACGTAACCAATGCGACGATGACCGTTGGACTGTAAATGCTTAGTCGCTATTAAACCGCCTCTATGGTAGTCGAATTCAATCTGGGAAATACCTTCCCCTTCGATTTTCTGATCAATCGCAATTACACTTAATCCTGTTTTCATTAAATTTTTCAACAGGGTCTTGTCTGTGGAAATGGAGGAAATGATCAGTCCTTTGACTTGCTTCTCCACGATGGTTCGGATATATTCTTCCTCCAGCGTCGGATCGTGAAGCGAATTGCAGGCAATAACCGTGAAGTCGTTCTGCCTCGCAATCTCTTCAATGCCGAATATAACAGAGGAATAGAACGGGTTAACAATAGTGGGGATAATGACCCCGATTGTCATGCTTTTGTTTTCTTTCAGCTGCTTGCCTAACAAATTCGGTATATAGTCCAATTCCTTAGCGATTCTCTGAACTTTCTCTTTCATTTTCTTGCTTACCGGATAGTCACTATTGCTCAGCACCCTTGAGACAGTAGCTGATGAAACATTCGCAATTCGAGCTATATCATGAATAGTCACTGGCTTCATTTACTTTATCACTCCTTGCAGAAACTTATTGTTAAATGTAATTTAATCCAACCGTATAGGGAAAAGGAACCGGAAAGTACGGGGAATAGTCGTTATTGTTGGCAGGAGGATCAAATAAGCAAGCAACAAGGCCCGCACCATCCAAGAAAACGGCCGGCTGGTTCGGAAATAACATTTTGTACATGCCTTCCGAGTTTTCCATCTGCATAATTTGAGGTATAGAGGATTCGTCAACCCCGCTGATATTCCTGCTTCTTGCCTCCAAATAAGGACGCAATTGCGCATTCAGATGGTTAACATTAACAACATGTATCGTGCCCGAATTTTGTTCCGGCTTGTTAGGGATGAACTGGAAGGCCTCATTCAATTCGGATTCGTACCAATTAATGGCTATATCCAGCTTCGATTGAGTATTGAATTTCAATGCTTGGGCAAGAAGCGTTGCTGTCGCCGTCGCATCGCCTGCCCGCTCCACTACAAACGGTGTACGATGCGCCGACTTATCCCCCGGAACGGCAATGACTGCAAAAGCCGCACACTCCCCCAGCTTCTCAGCCACTAACACAGTATGCTCCATTTTCAAATTGCTTGCATAGGCCGAAGCATGAATAAGTCCTGCCAAATCAGTGACACTTTGCTCATAATAAGCGGTCCGTATTCGAGCGAGCTCCGTTAGTTTGAACAAGTCGGCAGGACGCCATTCTCTCACCGTAATTTGTTGATCGTTAAGAGGGAGTTCCCTATGATTCTCATCCAGGGAATACCTCTTCACACTGCCGAAAGGGTAGCAGGCAGAACGAGTGTACAGCGACCGATTGCCCGATACGAGAATAAGCGCTGCGCCCGCTTCATTCGCGTGCGACAGCACCGCGGTCATGAGCTGGCTTGCGTATCCTTTGCCCCTGGCATCAGGATGCGTACATACTGCGCCGATAGAATAAATATGCAGGCGAGCGCTTTCAATCTGAACAATTGAAGGGACAAACCCCATGAAGGACACAAGCTTCCCCTCTTCGAAAGCGCCGTATGATTGTTTAAGACTTTTTGAAAACACAGACGGGAACGCTTCTCTCATTGAAACCTGTTCATCATCACGAAAGACACTATCCGCAAGTCGAATAGCCTCCTCCACTTCTCCCGCCTGCAACAAACGAATATTACTCATTGCGATCTCTCCCACTCCGACTCATTTACTCGATTATATCAATAGCCACGAAACAATAGCAACCGATTTCTATTTGCAAAAAACAAGAAGACACCCTTGCGGGTGCCTAATCATTGGCCGAACGAAGCTTAGGGCTTGTTCAACTGCCAATTAATTGAAACCGCCGTTCGCGCGAATCGTCTGGCCCGTTATCCAGCGCGCTTTGCCGCTGACAAGCAGTTCGATCGCATTCGCGATATCCTCCGGCTCGCCCAGCCGGCCGAACGCGTTCATACGTTTGAACGATTCGACCAATTCCTCGGATTTGCCGCTCAAGAACAGATCGGTAGCCACTTGTCCCGGAGCCAGGCAATTGATAATGATATCCTTCTTGCTGAATTCCTTGGCAAGCTGCCGGGTCAGCTGCTCGACAGCGCCTTTCGTAGCGGCGTATACGCTGTAGGTTGGAAGCATTGCGCCCGACACCGAGGTCGAGAAATTAATGATCGTCCCTCCCCGCTCCATATGCTTCATCGCCTGCTGACAGGCGAAATAGGTTCCTTTCACATTAATGGCGAAATGACGGTCGAACATCTCCTCCGTAACATTCTCGATCGCCTGGCATTCCATCATGCCGGCATTGTTAATCAGAATGTCGACGCGTTCGAATCGCTTCAGCGTTTCTGCGAACAACGCTTCAACCTCGCTAGTCTTGGCCACATCGGCGCGAATGGCGGCGGCTTCGCCGCCGGCTTGCCCAATCGTCTTCACAACCTCGTCCGCTTTCTCCCGGCTCGACGCATAGTTAACAACAACCTTCGCCCCGGCTTCCGCCAATTGAATCGCGATCTGTCTCCCGATTCCCCGCGACGCTCCCGTAACAATAGCCACTTTGCCTTTCAAGCTCATATCCAATCCCTCCATTTAATGTCTATCGACCGATACTGCAGCTCTACCGCCATGCTCGGCCTTGTGAATCCATTATATGAAATATGGGCATGAAGCCGTTAGATCATACCTGTTCGATTCTTGCCTAATTCTCTTCTCATCGTTATGATGGATGATAAATCATCACCTTGCCGGAAAGGAGCCTTCATCCGTGAATGAGAAACAAAGCAAAGAGCATGCCTTGCAGCAATTAGCCCAAATGATCCTTCGTCATGCACCGAGGAGCGGAACGCATCAAACAGCCGTTCCTTCCCTAAGCTTGATGCACGCGGAGGAATTGTCCGAACCGCTCGAATCCGTGTACAAGCCTTCCATCTGCGTCGTTGCGCAAGGAGCCAAGATGGCCACGCTGGCAGGAGAAAGCTACCGCTACGATCCATCGTCATTCTTGATCATTTCCGTCGAATTGCCGATTAACAGTAGAATTATACAGGCTTCGCCCGAAGTTCCCTTCTTAAGTCTGAAGCTCAGCTTCGATAACGACGCCATTCTTGAGATAGTGAAAGAATCCAATCGCCCCGTCGCCGTCAGCTCGAAAGCCGGACGCGGCATAACCGTGAACCGAACATCTCCCGCTCTGCTTGATGCCATTCTGCGGCTCATGCGATTGTTAAGTACGCCCGAGGATATTCCCGTTCTAGCGCCGCTGGTCATCCGCGAAATCCTATACCGCGTGCTTGAAGGCGACCAAGGGGCTCTTCTGCATCCGTTCGCGATTGTCGGCAGCCATGCGCACAGCATCGCGCAGGCGATTCGGCATATTAATAAGCAATACAATCAGCCGCTCGTAATTGAACAACTGGCGAATGACGTTAATCTGAGCGCCTCTGCTTTTCACAAGCATTTCAAACGGGTGACGGCGATGAGTCCGCTGCAATATCAGAAGACGGTGCGGCTGCAGGAGGCTCGTCTGCTCATGCTGAAGGAAACCTTGCCCGCTTCCGAAGCGGCGTTCCGCGTCGGCTATGAAAGTCCGTCCCAATTCAGCCGGGAATACGCCCGCATGTACGGACGTCCGCCAATGCTCGATATCAGGGAGCTTCGCGAATCGGTCGATGCTCATCCAAGCTCATAGGAACCCCCTGCCAAAATCGACGTACATGCAAAAAAAAAGCCACAACCGCGTGCAGTTGTGGCTTTTACATAGGAACGTGGAGAAACAATCCCCAAACCAAAAGTTTGGGGATTGTTTCTTGAATTACAGTTTTACAACATTCTCAGCTTGCTGACCGCGGTTGCCTTGAACGATGTTAAATTCAACTTGTTGGCCTTCATCAAGCGATTTGAAACCGTCGCCTACGATTGCGCTGAAATGCACGAATACGTCTTCGCCGCCTTCAACTTCGATAAAACCAAAACCTTTTTCCGCGTTAAACCATTTCACTGTACCTGTTTGCATGTAAAAAAACCTCCACTATTCTTTTTTCATTAGGAATAAACAAAAAATTCACATGATGCACAAAGAAGTAATCAAAATGATAACCCTCTGTGATATGTGAACTAAGGTCAAAATTCTAATAAAGTAATTATAGCACAGCTTAATGATAATAACAAATAGGTTATTGGGATTCGCGCTTACGGAATTCTCCCGGCGTAACGCCCGTCACGCGTTTGAACACCCGGATGAAATTCTGGGCGTTATTGTATCTCATCCGACACGCAATATCCGCTACCTTCATATCCGTAGCGAGCAGCAGCTCCTTCGCTCTGCTTATTCGTATCGAGGTCACATATTCCGTGAATGTAATGCCGGCCTGCTTGCGGAATAACTGACTAATCTGCGCTTCCGGCAAGCCGAACAGGTCTGAGAGCACTGTAAGGGAAATATCCTCATCATAATGATGACGAACATAATCGAGAATTTTTTCCGTAATCCCATCGGAGGGACGGCCTTTTTGTTCCTCCTCCTGCCTGTTCGTCCTCCGATTCTGTTCAATCAGCTTAACAAACACATCGGTATGCAGCCAATTCAGCAATTCGGGCAACAGGCGAAACGACTGAAGCTTCTCATACCATTCGAGCGGCTGCAAAATATCGGTTGCAAGACGATGATCCTCCGGAACCAACCGCATGATGGAGGTCAGCAACAGCAAGAAAGAAGTACGCACTTGCGATTCGATCAAGACCCGATGCATAAGCAAGCTTTCGGCGAACCTATGCAATTCTGCAGCAGCAAGCTCTTGCTCCCCCAATCGCAGATGCATAATGATCATTCGCTCATGCTCGAATGGATAGGTCGGCGGCTGAGTTTCCATGCTTCCTGAATCATAGACAAATATACGCATGTCGGGCCTAAGCAGAATCTGCTTCAGGCAATGCTGCGCCTGCTCGAAAGATTGATAAAGCTTTGCCGCCGATTTATCCTGGCTGCCAAATCCCATAATGAGGGTCGAATGCAACGCCAGCCTTCCGTCCAACCATTGAAGAAGCTGCTCGCCGAGCAATTGCAGATGGGAGCGAAGCAGCTCCGACTGCTCATGGGATTGTACAACGACTCCGCCGATCAAGTCCTCGCCTATGCGAGAGAAGAACACACCCTGTACAGAGGCCGGCATGCTGCCCAAGCTCTCTCTTTGCAGGATTTCAAGCGCTGTACGCCCCCATGCAGGAGTGCCTCGCTCTCCTTGTCCTACATAATTTTTTTCTATACAGAAGGCCGTATAGACATAACCGCTCATAGGGAAACCCAACTGTTTCATGCGATCGAATTCTTCCTGATCGAGCGACTGCCTGAGCCATTTGTTCACAAAGTACATTTGTCTCTCCGGCGCGCTCTCTCTTACTTCCTCCCCCAATACTTCGTTCTCCATCTGCAATCGCTCAATTACAGTGCGAATGCGTCCATAAATCCGATTGGAGAATAGCAGGGATGTCAGCAACGCCGCAAACGCGACAATCAAGCTTGCTCCTACAGCAATCCGCCGCACATGCTTTATACTCGCAATCAATTGCTCATAAGGAATAACAGATATGTAGATCCACCCCGAATCTGTCGACGGCCAGGCATGAAGCAGCATCGTATCTCCCGCGATTTTCATTCGCACGGACAGCGGCACCTTTGAGGGAATCACTTTATTATTCATCCAGTCAGCAACCTCGCCCGGTATGCCTTCGATTTCGATAAATTCTCTGAGGGGGCTGTCGGCGTATATATTCCCATCGGGACTTACGGCGAGCAAGCCTCCTCTAAACATCCCAACAGGTTCATCCAATACTGTATTCTGAAACACTTCATACAAGGCTTCCTTCTGCAATCGGACGACATAATAGCCAAGCGGCTCCGACAAACCGGATGGGAGCTTGCGAGCATACCATAAACCGTCAATCATTTGCCAACCATCCGCATTGGCGATCCCGCTATTGTTTTTTTGGATATGATCATACCAGAAGGCGAGCTCACGATTATGCAAGAGCGCAGAATAGAAGCTCGCGCCCAGCTCTGCCTCAGGATGATCGACAACGCCGTCAACCGTCACCAGCTTATCTGCATCAACCATATACAAATAAACGGCATCCACATGCTCGATCAGGATTTCCATTGCCGCCAAGGTTGCCATTACATGAGCAAGCTCCCGTTCATTATCTTCCAGGCTGCCTTCATGCAGCAAGATAGATAATTGATCATTCGTAACATGCTGCGACACTGATCGATCCACGGTAACCAGAATCTGATCCGTTCGTTCTTGCACTTGCTTCATCAACAGACGATTGGCCATTTCGATCTCGTTAAGCAGACTATTGTGCGCTGCAGCATACATAGCCAGAGACAGGATCACGACCGGAATAATTGCGAGCAAGGCTGCTGCAGCGATCCATCGATAACGAGTGACAACTTTGCCGGATAATGGTTTTAAATAGGGCAACAACATGATCTGCCTCCGATCTGGAAATCCATTCCTTCGTATTATAATGCAACAGCGCCCAACAGTTCCATGAGCTGTTGGGCGCTGCTATTCATCAGAATCAGAGCAACTTCAATTTCGTTAATAAATTGGCCAGCATCTGCGCCATTTCCGCTCTTGTCGTGATCTGTTTGGGAGCAAACCGTCCATCCGATTGCCCATTCATAATCCCCCATGTCTGCAATTGTTCCACTGCTGCTCTGGACCAACCCGATATTTCTCTGGCATCAATGAATGGATTCGGACGAGGAGTATCTCCCTCCAAATCCTCTTTATGAATTACGCCCAATAGCAGCAACCGGTCCAGCAGACGCTTGATGAACACTGCCGATTCCTCTCGCGTAGCGGTATCTCCCGGACGCAGCGCTGTGCCTTCTCCTTGTATCAAACCGTAGGAGAGAGCCCGTTTAAGCATTTCCGCGTACCAAGCTTCCTCGCTCGCATCCACGAATGTATGGAGAGACAATGCATCCTCCTCCACGATCGCGCCAAAACCGTTGCCTGTCACGGCTTTGCCCCCTGCATAATCAAGCATTCTGATCATAAAAGTCGCAAATTCCGCTCTTGTTACTCCCCGTTGCGGCGCGAACGTAGAATCTCCCATTCCCGTTGCAAGGTGACGGGACGCCAGCAGCTCAATCGCCTTCTTCGACCAATGGCCTGTCAAATCGCTGAAATGCGGCCTGTATTCCATAACGGCCAGCATGCCGTAATTCCCGCTGGATGCTTCCACTCTAACCTCCATCTGACGAAGCTCCGCTTGCCATTTGCCGCCAACATACGTCCATTCCCCCGGATGCCCGGGCACTGCGCGATAAACGCCCAATTTCTCAGGATCTATGGGGATGAGCTGCTTCTCCTCCAGCGTAAGGAAGAGACGAAGCGCTCTCGAAGCAGAGGCTGCCGCACCGCTTGATGATGACGGCGATGACGCTTCTGACCTGGTACTTGTCATCTCGTCTGCTTCAAACACGCTCAATCCCAAAGCTGGCTGAAGCAGCTTATATCGGTCATCCTGAGGCGTTGGCGCATCCGAAATCTGTGCGATTGCAAGTCCTCCCCGTTCGTTCCCGGAAGGCTGCCAGTCGTCAAGCTGAATACGTAATTGTCCATCCCATAGAATGGCTCCCGCCGATTCGCCTGTACTCGGAGCGAGCTTCGTCCAATTCAGCCTGACAAGCTCATATTCTTCAGGCTGCGTAACATCTCCGGAGCCCGAACCCGCATTTGCTCCCGAACCTGTTCCGGAGCCCGAACCGTGCTCGCCATTAGCAGCAGCTGCAATCGATGCATACAGCATAACAGCGCTCGCTTGATTCCCTGCGGAATCCTCGGCCACTAACGAAAGCTCATACGTTCGTCCCCGCTCCAGACCTTCCGACACCACATATATTTGTTCGCCGCGATCGATCATTACAGATCCAGCATCCTCATCTGCTCCTGCTTCCCTCCATCTGATCAGAACACCTTCCAGATCCGTACTAATCGAATCTTTCCAGCTTACCTTTATGGTCTGACCGACAGTTTGCGCCATTGCGCCGCTTACCTGGAACGGAGCAATACGATCAACGGCAGACTGCGCGGCTTTAACCTTGCCCGCCAAAGCAACATAGGGAGATGAATTTCCCGCAAAATCCATGGCGGTAATTCGTACCTGATAGAGCTCTCCGTCTTGCAGTTGTTCTATCTCGGTGTAACCGCTCCCCGCGCTAATGACCTTTTCGCTATAATTCGAATCCCATTCCCGCTTCCATTCGACCTTGATCTTGTCGAGATCGTCATCGGACGGATCGCGCCAGGTCACAAACAAGCTTCCATCCCCTGCCAGTAATTCTGAAGCTGAAACGGCGGCAGGCGCACTATTATCGGATGCCTTCACCGTCACCGCAAACGCTTGATCATAAGCTAGCGCGAGGTCATTGTAACCCACGGCGCCTGCATGGACAATTACGTCGAGCAAGTCTCCCGCCTCAACATGATGCTCCTCAGCTATCTCGTATACCCATCGCTTCGCCAGCTTGCTATGGTCGACTTCTACGACATCTACCCCAACGAGAGTTCCGGCAATGGGTTCATCTCCACGCATAACGGTGATGCTGCCGTTAACCAGCCCGCCATCTTCTTCAGCGCGCATATATTTCGAGAAGTCAATGATTAGCGTCTCGCCGTTATCTTCCCCCCGTATACGATCGACTTCAGGAGAAATGACGGCTTTCATGGCCAAATTAACGTCAAAATGCGGCGGCAATACGCGCAATTCCTCGCTATACGCCGTAGCGTACCCTTCCTTCTCCAATCGAATCTTCCACAGACCCGGCGGCACATCCCATTGATAACGCCCGTCGCCTCCCGTTTGTTGTGGATTCTGCTGCTCGAACCATTCCGCATCCCATTCCACCCACTCATCAGCGGACTCATCCTTATAGAGAACTGTCGCTGTAACGCCCTCCAGACGATTCTCTTCAACAGTTTCGTAAGCGAATCCGCTCGGATCATAGATCCAGGCCGGAGTTGCTACCAAATTCTTCTTGTCATTCACTTTTTGCTTTCGTTCCACAGGGTTTTTGTCCTTCGGATCCAAGGTATCGTCTTCACATTGAATATCTCTCATGACCGCTCTATCAATTTCAGCAAGCTTGTTAGCCATTTCATGATCGATCACCTTCTCGAGTCCTTGACCGGCGACCGCGGTCATGCCGGCAATCAATGTCCCTGGTCCTGGAGCTCCTGCGCCAATGACGAACAATCCCAGGCTAGCCGCCCACTTGGCCGATTCAGCCGCCATCATGTCTTCCATTATATCTTCATAGGCGCCGTGGTATCTCTGCGCGCGTTGTAATTGGCAGCCGGCGTACACCTTCCTGATGCGATCCTGAATACTGTCCATTGTCGATTCGAATCCGCCGCTCCCCTCAAGCGATATTCCGATATCAATGCCTTCGACAACAATTTCCGCTCCTGTCTTGGCTATCTGCGTTTGCGCGGACAATATTCGGACCTCCCCTCCATTGCCGGAGTCTTCATACTGCAGATAACCGGAGAAATCAGCCTCTACCGTCATATTCCGGCTGTCAGCGCTGCGGATGAAGGAGGCAACCATCGCGGCCGAGTCGCGATATCCGGTTGGCGCACCCGGGAAGGGAGAACGCGATCCAGCCGCGAAGGAAGCTGAACCACGAGCGCCGTATACCGTTTGATCCAGAACCTTCAATCTCGGCTTATTCGCAATCGAATAATTCACCGGATTTTCCACATAGAAGGAGGTTTCTGCCGTTGCCGACGCGCCTAGTCGCGGCGGCAAAGCCTGAATCACTCTGTATTTCTCGCGATGCTCGCTTTGTTCAATAACCTCTACCTGACCATTCGCTGGAGCCTCAGCATCCTTGAGCCACCAAGGCAATGCGTCGCGCAATTGCTCCAGACTATCAAATGCAGCATCATCCTCTACAGTCGGCACAGGATCATAGGACACATAGACGCCGCCGCTCAGCTCATTGATTTCCCCTGCCTCCGAATAGTGAAGATACGCTTTATACACCCCGTCCTCTCCCCGGACTGCCGGAAGCGTGAATGGCGAGATATGCACGATCACGTTGGAGACTGCCGTTGGATCATTGAAGGCAACGGCAATCTCTGTAACGCCCGGCTCCAGAATATACGGGAAGCTGGCTATCCCTCTTGCCGGGTTGAACGTCTTATGCTGCGTTTGATAGAAGCCGCGAGTAGTCAGACTTACTTCCTTGATTTGAGGCAGACCGTCCGCACTGTAGCGCGTCGTTCTATGCTGCGACTCCAGCATCTGCCCGTCTGTATTCGCTGCCGCATAGAGCTCGTAGCTGTACGCCTCCGCATTCGCAGACGGATCAGGCAAGCGAATCTGCAACGACCATTCGCCGGATGGCTGAGTGAGCATACCGATTTGCTCCGTTCCGGTCGCATAGGCCTGACCGAGAAGCGTTTGACCCTGATACACATAAATTCGGCTTCCCGGAATCGCTTTGCCGTGCAATTGCAGGTCCAGGGAAGAAATGCGCTCTGGCAACTCGAACGAAACAGGCTGAACCTCCGCCTGCACCGCGCTTATCGCCTCATTCACATCTACTCCGTCTTCCCTGTATTCGAGCCATGAATGGAAAGCTAAAGCATCCTCTCCGTAATCGGCCCCTACGCGCCCAACGATAGATAACCAATCCCCATTGCCGAATCCCAATTGCTGCAGGAGGGACAGCGGGATGGTCAGCACATCATTGGAAGGCTGCTGCGTGTCATAGGCCGACAGCCTGCCATCAACAAATGTCATCGTTTGATAAAGGGTCATTCCCGCAGGCAGCTTTATTTTCAAATCGCCTGTGCTTGGTTTATCCTGAAGGCTTCCCCCGTTCAATCCGAGTCTCAAGCGAAGCTCCTCTCCCGGATAATAGGTCGTATGCTCCAGTGTCATATAGCCGCTAAGCTGGTCTGCTTGAGAGCGATGTATACGTCCCAGATCCAGTACTTCCCCTTCTCTGATGCTGAATTGGCGCG
The DNA here is from genome assembly GCF_011947265.1 of Paenibacillus sp. HB172176. Lineage (GTDB taxonomy): Bacteria > Bacillota > Bacilli > Paenibacillales > Paenibacillaceae > Pristimantibacillus. The sequence goes on along the minus strand of NZ_JAATHD010000001.1, from coordinate 81,371 downwards.
CCACTTGCTGTTGCATTCTCCCTTGCTCCCAAGTGAGCAGAGTGAGTGTATACTCACCTGCTGAAGGAAGTGCAATCTGCTCGGTCTCACTCGGCGATGGAACCGAATAGTCAGCAGTAAAACCATTGGCAAGCCCCGTTATACGATACATGGCCCCGGATTGCGCCAGCTCCTCATCGAAGGAAAGCTTGAGCTCGCTGCCCAGCTCATAGAAATCAAGGAACGCATGACCTGTGAATGCATTGTCAATCGTAACCAGGTCGCATGTATAAATAAACTGCGCATCCTTCATGCATACATTGAACTGGTCGCCGGGCTTTCCCTTCACAGATACCGGATTTACCAAGAAGTATTGCTTTGTTCCTCCCGGAACCTTCTGAACGGTAACGACCCGTTGCCTGAATTCAACATAACCCAGCTCTTCCCAGGCCAAGGTTTCACGCAATACACCGCGCAGATGCTTGCGGATTGTCCCCTCTATGACCACATCGGAGCGGGTATACAGATCGAAGGAGTAGCTGCTCCCCGCTTCGCTTATTGGAAGAGCCGTATTCAATTGATCGTAATAGGCGTTATAGTCGCCGAAATTCACCGCTGCGTTCAAGCCCTTATAGAGCTGCGCTTCATAGTGCCCTTCGCTATCCGTTGCAACCTGTGTCTTATAAGAAGTGTTAAACCCGCTTCCAGGCAGCGGAGTTTGCAAAAATTCAATTGGTCTTCCAACTGCCGGCGCGAAATCCAGCTTAACCTGACCGCTTACCTCGATCATAGGCCTCTCTTCCAAATCGACTTCAAGCTCATTATGTCCTGCCAGCATAACATGCGTTATGGGATTAGGCAGCAGGTACGCAAGCGGCACATCCATCACTCGGACGGGGATGCTCGTTCCAGGTACAAGCTTGTTGCGGAAGATAATTTCGCCAGCGGCATCTGTTCTGCCTGTACGCCATCCTCCGTTCACGAAAGCTTGAACCGTAACGCCTTCCATTCCTTGATCTGAATCGCCACGCACCTTGACCGCAAGCTCTGGCGGCAATTCGGGCTCTTGCAGACCTGCTTGCAGTACAAGCGTTGTCGTCTCAAAGCTCTTCACCGTTGCATCCGTCGGCGGAACAAGGAAGGTCTCGTTATTCCACTTCACCTCGGCGGTCACTTTGCCTGGATACCAGTAAGGAAACACATGCTGACCTGGCCCGTCGAGAATTTGGCCAATCGGCGGCATCGTCCCATAATCGGATGCAATAAATAACGAGGCTCCTTCCACCTCTCCAGCTACATCAACAAGAAGCTTGCCCGTAAAAGGCAAATTCCAGAAATCGCCTTCGGCGTCAGTAATGGTGTCTGCAGCGGATACCGCCATACCGCTTTTGCTCAGCCTCACATACAAGGATGAAACGAGCGTAATGCGGTCCGATTCGTCTGCCGTCCATTCTCCTATGTAGCTTCCCGTCTCTCCTTGCTGCTCCGTCAGCGAAATCTCCAGCTCTCGCTGCACGGGAGCGGCTTGGGGTTCCCCCGCTTCATTGTTCCAGCTTTCGAACAGCACAACAGCCGTCGCCGTATAGCCTGGATTTGCCTCCAAAGCAATACCGATTGGCAGCCCCGCCTTTAATGCGCGATAGCTGTAAGCCCCGACTGTCTCATAAGCCAGCTCCAAGCGTGGAATCAGCTGTGAGCCGGCGAGGGGCTCGCTCTTCAGAGCCGTTTGCTGATTTCCCGACAACTTGCCAACTGCTCGCACAGAATAGGAAATCACATCACCCGGTTCATAGAGATCCGGCGCTCCGTTCAGAAGAGCGTTTAACTGCCCTGCGGGAAATTGTGCTGTTGCAGCCTGACCGTTATTACGGCTCCAGCTCAGCTCATAATGATCAATTTCTCCCTCAGCCTGAGGCCATTCCAGCCTGAAGCCCTCCCATGCCGACAATCCACTGACAAGCAAATCGGCATTCGCAGGCCATTCAGGAGCAACCTCTGGGTCTTCGGGATCCTCGGGGTCTTCGGGATCCACATCCGGTCCGGGAACGATCACGAATTGCTCGATAGAAGAGTCAAAGAAGTCGAGCAAATTATATAATTGAAGCGCAATCAAGTAGCGTTGTCCCGGCTCGAACCCGTCCAATGTACTGCTATAGGTCGAACCCTGCGTACGATAATAGCGTTCGCTCGTCATCATCGATTCCGGGATCAGCTCATCATCAGGCCCGACCTGCCATACCGCTACATCGTAGGAATAGATGCTGGCATTGAACATGCCTTCCCGTTTGCTGCCATTCCATTCCATCGTCATGCTCGTATTGTCATTCGAGAAAGCAACACGCGGGTCCATATGATACCTGTCATAATCAAGCAATCGCACCTCGCTAATCAAGGTGTCAAAGGGCTGCGTTGCCCCACTCTCGGTTGCGGTAACCCAAACTTCGTATGTAATAGAAGGGTCGAGTCCTGTCTGCACCCACTCCGTCGATGAATCAGGCAAATACGATCCGGAAGCAGTCAACCTTTCTCTTCCCGGCAGCGCATAGAAGGCTACCTCATAATCATACTGCTTGCCCGACATGCCATATTCCGGCTCAGACCAACTCACCCGAACCTGATTGTTCGGCAGGGCAACAAAATAAGGCGTAGCATCCCATGCCTCGCTCGCTTCAGCTGTTTGTTGATTCCAAATCAAAAATCCCGGAAATCCTGTTTGCGCCACCAACGTTAAAAGTAAAAAAACGATTAGGAATCGAAACCGTCTAAATCCTCGCAAATCATCCATTCCCCTTTCATTCATCCGAGCTTATCTTATAGAAGCTCCTACAAGCTGGGCTCATGATACCATGCGATAAAAGGGGGGTGAATAATCATTATTGAGGATTATTGCTCCGATTGCGATACCATTCATTCACTTCTTCAATATACTGCGCTCCGCCGCGTTCCAACCATTCATTACGGAAAACTGCGAAATCATCCACAGGACGCTTCCCCTGTACATATTCCCTCTCGAAGTTATTAATTTCATTCACATAGATCGTGCCGATTGTTGTCCCGACCTCAGATACATAAGTTTGTGCGGGATTGGGAATTCCTCTATCTCGAACAAAATCAAGCATCTCCCGTTGCTGCTTCTGGATATCCTCGGGAGCAAATTTCACAACATATAAATACGGATCATACGGGTTCATGACGAATAAGGAACCAAGCGCTTCGGCGGATAATGCTTCATAATCAATCTCCATTGTGCCGTCAGAGCGGATTTTATGGTGAACGCCCTCTAAGCCTTGATTGCGAACGGCGTATCCTTCTTCACTGCTTTCCCAATCCATTAGGGCGATGATCTTCTCCACCTTATCCTCCGGCACAGAGCTGGGTATGACCACTTGCCCATAATAACCGGGTCCCGCAGAGAATCCCGAGATGCCTGTCGGACCAATCGGAGGGCCCAGCATAATCAGCTCCGCCTCCGGGTTGTTCGCCCGCAGCAGCTGTCCATACTGATAGAAGTCGCTTATCGGGGCAATAATGATGCCGGTGTTCCCTGCGACAAACCGATCCCACACCTGACTGGACTGGAGAATCGCAAACCGGCTGTCTATCCCTCTCTCCTGATAGAGATCGCGCATCCAGCGCAATGCCGTCTCTCTCTCCGGCACAATCTTGCTCGGCAGCAGCGAATGATCCTCCGTGATCTTCCAGGTGTTCCCTGCTCCGAATGCCAAGAACAGCTCCTGCAGAAAGGTTAAGCCTTCCCCCGCCGCAAATCCGTATGTATCTTGCTTCCCGTTCTGATCGGGATCCTGCTGTCCGAACGCGACGGCAACCTTGTAATAATCGTCGATTGTTTCAGGCAATGGCAGCTTCAACGCCTTCAGCCAATCCTTTCGCAGCATAACCGCATAGGAAACGGACGCTCTCGGACGAGGAATGCCATACAAGCGTCCATCCACCGCAGCGTTATCCCATATAGTCTTCGGAATTTGGCCAAGATGCTCGGAGTGATTGATATATTCTGTAAGATCATAGAACATTCCCGCTCGCGCCAAATTATATAGCTCCGATTGCGAGCCCGTCCATAACACCGCGTCGGGAGCTTTCCCTGAGGTCACGGCCACGCGCATTTTCTTGCTATAGCTGTTGGAAGGATACACAATCGGTGTGTACGCAATATGAAATTGGTTTTCTATATAATCCCATACAGACCCTTCGACCGGGCTTTCCTTATATACGAGATGCATAATGGACAACTTCATCCGCGATCCTTCATCGGGATCTTGCTCGCTTGGAGACGCCAGCGGGGTCGATAGACCCGTGCAACCGATTGCGGCAAGCATCAGCCCAATCATGACTTGAATAAGGGAAAAACCGTTTAGAAGCTTCCTCATCCCTCTACCCTCCCTCGCCCGCAACCTGCAGCAGACTTCATTAGGAAAATTATAGCATAAGCCTCCTTTCTTCGGTTGCTGCGTTCATGCTTGAAGGAGAATTTATTCCTTATCGAAAATTTTTGCAAGTGTGAATAATATCACATAAAAAATTTTCATTCCCCCTTATACTTGGATTCGATGAAGGGGGAGATTCATGTGGAAGCATTAGATTTGTCAAGATGGCAATTTGCCGTCACGACCGTTTACCATTTTTTATTCGTTCCATTGTCTGTAGGTCTGGCTTATGTGATGGCCTTTATGCAGACGCTGTACGTAATCAAGAAGGATGTCAAGTATAAACGCTTAACCAAGTTTTGGGGCAAAATGTTTTTGCTTAATTTTGCAGTCGGCGTTGTAACCGGCATTATGCAGGAATTTCAGTTCGGAATGAACTGGGCCGATTATTCCCGATTTGTTGGCGCAGTCTTCGGCGGACCTCTGGCAGTCGAGGCGCTCGTATCCTTCTTTCTTGAATCGACATTCCTCGGCATCTGGATTTTCGGTTGGGACCGACTGCCGAAAAAGCTGCATTTATTATGCATCTGGTTAGTGGCCTTTGCAGCCACCTTGTCGGCGCTATGGATTTTGAGCGCGAATGCCTTCATGCAGGAGCCCGCAGGCTTTGAGCTGGTCAACGGACGCGCAGAGATGAGCGACTTCTTCGCCTTGCTCGGCAATCCTCAGCTATGGGTAGCTTTCCCTCATGTCATTTATGGCGCGCTTGCAACAGGGGCCTTTTTCATTGCCGGCATTTCCGGCTACAAGCTGCTGCACAAGCAGCAGGTGGAGCTGTTCAAAACCTCCTTTGCCATCGGCATCGTCATCGCGCTCATCTCCAGTATTCTGACCGCTACTGCCGGTCATACTCAATCGCAGCACTTGATGAGCTCCCAGCCGATGAAGATGGCCGCGGCGGAAGCGCTGTGGGAATCGACGGGAGAAAGCGCGCCATGGTCTGTCGTTGCCAAGATCGATACCGACAATAAGGAGAATAGCTTTAATCTTGAAATTCCACATCTGCTTAGCGTTCTCTCCTATAACAGCTTGAAGGGCAGCGTTCCCGGTATTCTGGAGCTGCAAGAGAAGTATGTCGCCGAGTACGGGGAAGGAAATTATATTCCGCCCGTCAAGACGACCTACTGGAGCTTCCGCATTATGGTGGGAGCCGGCATGCTGATGATTTTGCTCGGGCTGCTCGGCACCTGGTTTATGCTGAAGCACAAGCTGGAGAAGGTGCCCCTGTTGCTGAAGTGCATGATTCCAGCCATGTTCTTGCCGTATATCGCGAATTCTGCCGGCTGGATTATGACGGAGGTTGGAAGACAGCCATGGATTGTGTTCGGCTTGCAAAAAACGGAAGACGGCGTTTCGCCGCTCGTTAGCTCCGGCATGGTCGCGACAAGCTTGATCGGGTTCACCGTCGTATATGGCATCCTGGCCGTTGCATTCGTATACCTTGTCGTGCATTTCACGAAAAAAGGAGTTCAAGAAGAGGATGGTCATGATAGTCACAACAAGCCTTATGAAGAGGCTGATTCTATTCCGGCTATTTAGACAGGCAGGCGAATATCGCAGAAGGCTGCAAAAAATCGTTTTTGTGAGGGGGTTTCTCGTATGCTTGAGCCATTATGGTTTGGCTTGATTGCAACGCTGTTCGTTGGTTTTTTCTTCCTGGAAGGATTTGATTTCGGAGTTGGCATGCTGGCGCGACTTATTGGTAAAAACGATGTGGAACGACGTGTCATGATTAATACGATCGGACCGTTCTGGGACGGCAATGAGGTTTGGCTGATTACGGCCGGCGGCGCCATGTTCGCGGCATTCCCGAACTGGTATGCCTCCTTGTTCAGCGGCTTCTACATGGCCTTGTTTCTCATGCTGCTCGCCTTGATCGGACGCGGCGTCGCCTTTGAATTCAGAAGCAAGCTGCAAAGCGCGGCATGGCGGAACACGTGGGACTGGATCATCTTCGCAGGCAGCTTGCTTCCGCCGCTGCTCTGGGGAGTGGCGCTAGCCAATTTGATGCGGGGCGTTCCCATTGACGCGAACCAAAACTATGTGGGATCGTTCTGGGATCTCATCTCCCTCTATTCCTTGGCGGCAGGCGCAGCGATCGTGCTTCTGTTCCTCTTGCACGGAGCTTTGTTCCTCAGTCTGAAAACAACTGGAGACATTAAAGCGCGCGCCGAGCAATTCGGACTTCGCATTGGCAAATGGACCAGCGGCGTATTGTTGCTGTTTGTCGTTCTTAGCTATTTCGAGACAGACATGTTCACCGGTCAGGGCATTAATCCGGGCTCCGTGCCCATTCTGGCTGGCTTTGCGCTGCTATCCGTCCACTTCTTCCTGAAGGCCGGATGGAACGGCTGGGCATTCATCATGACCGGGGCGACCATTGTCCTGTCGACCATTACCGTCTTCATCTGTCTATTCCCGAATGTGATGATCTCATCGCTTAATCCCGAGTGGAACCTGACCATCTACAATACGGCATCCAATGCCTACACCTTGAAGGTCATGACCATTGTTGCGCTGACGATGGTCCCAATCGTGATTGGCTATCAGATATGGAATTATTGGATATTCCGCAAGCGCGTGACGGCAAGCGATCATTTGGATTATTAAGCTCGCTCCTTCCAATGATTGAGAATGATAAAAGAGGTTGATACACATGATGAAACGGTTGCTTTCCCAAATCAAGGACAGTCGCAAGCTGCTCGGAATAAGCGCGGGGTTCGGCTGCCTGGGCGGACTGATTCTTATTGCAGAGGCGTATATCCTTGCGAATATTGTCAATCTTGTATTCATGGAGGAGGCCGTGCTGTACGATGTGCGAGTTTGGCTGCTCATCTTGCTTGCCGTTATTGTCGGACGCGCGCTCCTGCAAATCATTAGTGAATATACCGCAAGCAAGGTCGCCCAGAAGATAAAAGCAACGCTGCGAACAGCCTTGTTTCAAAAGCTTGATCAGCTTGGCCCGCAATATTTGAAAAAGGAGCAAAGCGGAGAATTAATGTCCACGGTATACGAGGGCGTCGAGCAGTTGGAAAGCTATTTGGCCAAGTACGTGCCACAGATCGCATTGTCCATGTTCGTGCCTTTTGCCGTATTTGTCATTGTAGCCGGATTAGATTGGTTTTCCGCCCTCGTCTTTGCCGTTACCTTGCCTTTGCTTGTCTTGTTCATGATTCTGATCGGCAAATATACGAAGCTGCGCACCGATCGGCAATATAAGCTGCTCGGCAGGCTTGGCGGTCATTTCCAGGAGGTGCTGCAGGGCATCGAGACGCTGAAAATATTTAATCGCTCCGAAGGTCAGAAGCCTATTCTTGCCGCCATCAGCGAACAGCATCGAAAAAGCACGATGGCCGCCTTAAAGCTTGCCTTCCTGTCCGCTTTTGTCATGGAGCTGTTCGCCACCTTAAGCACTGCCATTGTTGCCGTATTCCTGGGGCTGCGGCTGATCTCCGGCGACATTCCATTCTACGACGCCTTTCTGGTGCTGCTGCTGGCTCCCGAATTCTATGCGCCTATTCGCGCATTAGGCACACAATTCCACGCCGGGATGAACGGGGCGTCGGCGGCCACCCGCCTCTTCCGAATATTGGATACCGAATCCTCAGCGCTAATGGAACAGAGGGAGGGCGTCGCTCAGCCTCCACGAGATCCGCGCGGCTATGAAATTGCATTTGAAGACGTAACGCTGCGTTATGATGGAGCAGAGCATGCCGCACTGTCTCATGTAAGCTTTACGCTTGCGCCGGGAAGCAGACTCGCTCTGGTTGGCGCAACCGGCTCGGGCAAGAGCACCCTGCTGGACCTGCTGCAGGGCTTCCTGCAACCAAGCGGGGGAACGATCTACGTCGACGGCATTGCGCTTCAGCAATGGTCGATCGCTTACTTGCGCCGGCAATTTGCGGTATTGTCCCAGTCCGCCCATCTGTTCAATGGCACGATTAGAGAGAATATAGAAGCAGGCTTAGAGCAGACGACCGATGAACAGATAGAGGAAATCGTTCGGCAAGCCGGCGCCAGCGAGTTCGTGGCGAGTTGTCCGTCAGGCCTCGAAACGCCGATTGGCGATGCGATTGCTTTATCGGGAGGGCAGATTCAGCGCTTGGCGATTGCCAGAATGCTTCTGAGAAAGCAAGCCTCGCTCGTCTTGCTGGACGAGGCGACCAGGGGACTTGACTGGCTGCATCAGGAGCAGGTCGGCACAGCGCTTGACGCCTTCCTGGAAGGAAAGAGCAGCATAATCGTCACCCATCAGCTTCATGTTGCCGAGCAGGCGGATTATGTTCTCGTATTCAAGCAAGGCCGAATTGTCGAGCAAGGCACGCCCCGGCAGTTGCATCGCATGAACGGAGTCTATACCGCTTTGGCAAGCTCCTATTCGGCAGAGCCGGGCGCTCACGCGAGTCCCGCAGCGGTGATTCCGATCCAGCCCGCTTCCACAACGGAGCTGCTGAAGCAGACCGATGTACAGCAACATTTGCCGCTCCGGTCGGCCCATACATGGAAAGCGCTCTTTATGAAGCTTCTGCTGTTCATAGCGCCGTACAAAGGCTACGCCTGCTTTGCCATCTTGCTTTCCTTCGCAACAGTCGCCGCCAATATCGGGTTAATGGGCACCTCGGGGTATCTGATTGCGAAGGCGGCCCTGCGGCCCGAGAATGTGCTTATGATCTACGTGCCCATAGTGGGGGTGCGATTCTTCGGCATTGCTCGCGGGATGCTTCGCTATGCAGAGCGACTGGCCTCGCACAATATGACCTTCAAAGTCTTGCATCGTATGCGGATATGGCTGTACGAGAAAATCGAACCTGTTGGCATTACGCTTCTCCAAAGCAAACGAAGCGGCGATATACTCGGCCGCATCGTCAGCGATATTGAGCAATTGCAGCATTTCTACCTGCGGCTCGTTTCTCCGCCTGTCGTATTCCTGCTTACCCTGATCGGCGGATCGCTATTCTTCGCCATGCAGGAGCGCCGTTTGATGATCGCCTTCGTCCTGCTCTATGGCTGCTGCGGTATCCTGTTGCCGCTGCTAAGCGCGAGGAGCGGCAACAAAACAGGAGCCGCTGTCATCTCGGCAAGAAGTCGCTTATACGAGTTGACGCATGATACGCTGAAAGGACTGCAGACTCTGCAGCAATACGGTCTGTTCCAGCATTATCAACAACGCTTTGCGGCCGAGCAGGAGAAATTAAATCGATTGCAGTTGAAAGAGCATCGGTCCAATGCCCTGTTCGCCGGATTGTCAACAGGACTTGCAGGAATAACGATGTGGACCATGCTCCTCCTTGCGATTCCTTTCATCTCGGCAGAGCTCATCCCCGCTTATATGCTGCCGGCGATTATTCTCGTCGCTCTTGCTTGCTTCGAGGCGGCGGCGCCGCTGCCGCAGGCGTTCCGCATAGCACCAGCCATTATGGCTTCAGCAGAGCGCTTGGTGGAGCTTGGCGAGTCAGGTTCGGCAGAGGGAATACAGAGAAGAGCAGCTCAAGGAGAGGATGAGCAACAAGAAAGCTCGCGGGCTGCAAGAACGAAGATTTCTCGCCGCCGAATGGAGCAAGCCCCGCTCTCTGCTGCCATGAGAAATACAGATGCCGATACACCGTGGAGCTGTGAATTAAACCGGGTTTACTTCAAATATGAAGAGGCTTCTCTCTACGCGTTGAAGGATTTCTCCTTAAAGCTGGAGCAAGGAAAACGAGTAGCTATTGTCGGAGAGAGCGGCGGCGGTAAAAGCACCGTACTACAGGCTCTTCTTCAATTGCGCCCGATCGAAGCTGGCAGCTACCGAATTAACGAGGCAGAGGCCTCTGCCTATACCGCCGAAGCTATTCGCAGCCAATTTTCAGTCGTAACGCAGCAAGTGCAGCTATTCAATACAAGCGTGCTGGACAATATACGGCTTGGTAACAAGGAAGCCTCCTTCGAAGAGGTTAAGACCGCTGCCAAGCTGGCGGAAATCGATACCTTCATCGAAGCCTTGCCCCAGGGCTATCATACGATGATCGGGGAGTTCGGCGCCAAACTGTCGGGCGGACAGAGACAAAGACTCGCCCTGGCACGAGCGTTATTGAAGCCAAGTGCGGCCCTGCTGCTTGATGAGCCCTCGACTGGCCTCGATGTATTGACGCAAAAGGCGTTTTTGAACAATTTGCTAAGCCTGCCCGGTCATCGCGCAATGCTGTGGATCACCCATCAGCTTGCCGATATAACCGAGATGGATGAAATTATTGTGATGCGTAATGGCCTCATCGTAGAGCGAGGAACGCATCAGCAATTATTAGCCTCTGGCGCCTACTATGCAACCTTATGGAAGCTGGAGCAATATCATATTCAGCAAAACAAGCTCCTGGGGTAGCAAAAGCCTGGATGCGAGCAGGAGACTGCTCCTTCATTAATTGTTCCAGAGTTAGTTACTTGTTCTCGATCTGCCAATCAATCTCTCCGCGCCCGTGCTCCTTCAAGAAAGCGTTGGCCCGAGAGAAAGGACGGCTCCCCAGAAAGCCTCTGTGCGCGGACAGAGGGCTCGGATGCGGCGAACGAATCTGCAGGTGATTACGGTTCGTAATCAGCTCCGACTTCCTCTGGGCGTGGCTGCCCCACAGCATGAACACGACCGGCTCCTCCTTCCGATTGACTGTCTCGATGACCTTGTCCGTAAATAGCTCCCAGCCCCGGCTCTTGTGGGAGTTCGCCTCATGCGCGCGAACCGTCAGCACCGTGTTGAGCAGCAGCACGCCCTGCCTCGCCCACTTCAGCAAATGGCCGTTGTTCGGAATATAGCAGCCCAGATCGTCCTGCAGCTCCTTGTACATGTTCTGCAGCGACGGCGGCGTCCTCACGCCCTCCATCACCGAGAAGCTGAGGCCATGGGCTTGTCCCGGCCCATGATAAGGATCCTGCCCCAGGATGACCACCTTCGTGTCGACCAGCGAAGTATAATGCAGCGCATTGAAGATATCATATTGATCCGGATAGATCGTCCCGCTGCCGTACTCGTCAATCAGGAAAGCTCGAAGCTCCCGGTAATACGGCTGCTCGAATTCCTGTTCCAATTGCGGCGCCCAATCGTTCTTTAAAATAGCCATAATAAGTTCGTTCCTCCCGCGATTATGCTTGTCGCTCCATTATAGCTTACGACGCGCCATACGTCACAAAAAAACCACCGCTAGCAGCGGTGGGGAAAGGTTCCTGTGCCCTTTAACGTCGTTCTTGATTCGGATGGAACGTGACGATCCATAGGCTCTGTGTTATATACAATGTTGCCTAACTGCCAGACTCCATAGAAGGTATCCAGCAAGCCACTCCGGTTGCTGACGAAATGCATCCGCTCGTAACTAAGGCGGTGAGGACCCAGTGATTCTGCAGCATGAACGTCTTAAAGAAACGTTTGCCGAGCCTATGCACCGCAGCATTTCTTGTATTTCTTCCCGCTTCCGCAAGGACAAGGATCGTTGCGGCCTACTTTATTCGTATTTGTATGAGGTTTGTTTATGCCACTATGAAAGACGGAGCCAGCAGCCATCCGATTCAATTCCTTCTCACGCCTGGTCAGCCTCGCTTCTTCCTCTTCAAGTTCCTCCTTCCACTGAGATAGAGAAGGATGCGGCGTGTTTGAGATTACGCAATAAGCATAAATCGACTCCGTAAGATTCATAAGCCCCTCGTCATACGTTCCTTCCACCACCGCTTGAACTAACGGTAAGCCTTTGCTTGACCCTAGCTCGCATAACCCGTCCGCGAGATTGGTCGCGTAGGTAAGATCCTGCTCTTCCGGCAGCAACGTAAGTAGCGCATCTTCCGAGGCGGGAAGCTTGATTTTACCGAAAACATCGGAGGCGTACAACCGATAATATTCCTCTTTAGCAGCAAAATACTGGTCGGCAAGAGTCGTTACAACCAGGGGTGTCCCGATATGAACAAGCGCCTCTTTAGCCCTCTCTGGAAGCCAATCATCCTCCGCTCCCAAAAAGCCGCACAGAACAGGAATGGCGGATTCAAGCTTCATTACACCGGCCAACTGAGCGAAGTAGGGGGTTTCATAGCTTAGGTCGTCGGGATTATAATTGTCGAGCTTCTGAAGCACAGCATCGGGATCGATACACTTCCGACGAGACAGCTCATTCACGACGTCATCTCCGTACGTCGTATCAAACTCATTCACATATTTGCCGGTGCTTTGTTCAATAAATAACTGGAAGGCACTTACTAGTTCTCGATCATCCATATTCGCAAGATTGCGCTTTTGATGCACCCGCTTTTTCCAAAGCGGTTCTTGTCCAATGTACGCCTCATAGGGAATCAACAACCGGGGATCGCTATTACATAACATAGTCCCCAAGTGAAATTTCGTATTATGATCCATTGACGGTGACTGACACAAGGCCAGCAACTCACGAATCGTCTCTTCCGTTTGCGGGAACCTGTATCCATGAAACAAGTGAATGGCTCTGGCCTGATTAGCTTGCTTCAGCCTTTCTAACAAAAGCGGCATTAATGTAGTATCATTTTCGTACAAGAAGCTGTCCGCAAAATATCGAAGCGCAGTATTGCTTACAACACCCTCCGAATGCAGGATAAAACTTTTTACTTGTTCAGGATGGAACATATTTCTCTCTCCTTCTCATTCAATATGGCCAACTTGCTCTTCTATTTGAAGCTTTACATAGCGGGTGGAATAGTGTCTTGATGAAGCTGAACTAAATTCTTCATTGATTATGCATAGTCTTTATAATAGCAACATTAATCCTTACTTGACCTTGGACCATATACATATTACTGTGATTATACAGAAATACTACGTTTGAGTATAGCTTTCTCAGCTTCGTCAGCAGAGCTGACTATACTCATTTAAAAACCCATCTCAGCCTCGTTGGCAGAGCTGGGTGTTTTGCTTTTTCCGGCACGTTTTCGAGCAACCATCCACGGTATTTCCTCGCTATCCATTGCCCCACTGCAACGTACATTATCCGAAATTCTTAGGTTTCATACTCATGAACGCCACAAGCCCAGTAGCCACGCGATTTCTAACCGCCATGTATACCTAGAAAGCAAAAAAGACACCTAACAAGGTGTCTCCTCTGATAGTATTGGTGGAGGCGAGGGGATTTGAACCCCTGTCCCACACTTACCTCCATGTGCTTTGATATCTTTTCCAATCCTCCGAGGCCTTATCCTATAAGGCCTCGGCAGCTTTTTCTTGTTATAACGTACCTGTTGGTATTAGCTGTCTTAGCTGTGTATCAGAGCGTTTGTCTACTGCTTGTCTACAACATTCGGACAGGAGTCACAGCAAAGTCCGATATAAATTAATGTGTTTTGACGATAATTAATCATGAGAATCGGATCGGTCGCTTCCTTTCAAAGCTCGACTCATAGCACTGACAGTGCTCTTATGAGTTTTATCAAATATATGTGTGTAAATTTTGTTTGTTGTGCCAATGTCGGAATGTCCTAGCGTCTCTGAAATTGATTTTAAATCAACTCCTTCATCGTGAAGAATGCTTGCAAAAGTATGTCTCAAATCATGCAATCTTATTTTTGGAAAACCATGTTTCTTAAGAAACATGGTGAACTGTTCAGTCACCGTATTCACCCTGTACGGTTTTCCATCTTCTCTCGTAAAAACATACCCTTCATCCGTATAATCCTTACCGAATAACCTCTTATACTCCTCTTGCTTAGCATGTGTATTCGCCAGTAATACCATCAACTCATCAGTGATATATAGCGACCTTTGACTCTTTACTGTCTTCGGCTTTTTAACTACGACATTTTCCCCTGCACTAGTACGGACCCACTTAATATGCAAAATACGATCATTAAGATTCACGTTATCCCAAAGAAGTCCTGCAATTTCGGAGCGTCTAAGTCCCAAATATGCGGATAGATATACTGGAAGTTCAAGCTTCGTATCTTTTACCAATGTTAACAGCAAATTAAGCTGATCCTTAGTTAGGGCCTTTCCTTCGAACTCTTTCTTACGAGGTAGAGCAACTGCGTCTGCGACATTTCTGTAAACAATCTGCTGCTTCAAAGCATAATCTAATGCCTTTCGAATATTGGCATGATGCTTTCGTACGGTATTAGAAGACAGATTTTTTTCGTCTTGCAGATGCTTATAGTATTGCTGAATGTGGGATGGTTGCAACTTCTGAACTTCAATACTACCCAGAAACGAATCAATTTTCTTTATTATATTCCTATATCCATATATCGTTGTCTCTTCACAATTGTATTTTACATAGTTGTCCATCCAGTGATTAAAGAATTCTGAGACAGTCATCTTCGTTACTTCAACATGCATATTTCTTTGATTGTTATATTCAAATTCTGCAAGAATTTTTTTCGCTTCGGCTTCTGTTTTTGCAATTACATACTCTCTCTTTCTTTTCCCATTGGCATCCCTACCGAGCTCTTTTGTTACTCGAAATTTTTTTCCGATCTTACAGATACTTCCAGCCATATCCTCCAACCTTTCTTAAATAAAAATCCAGATGTCAATATAACAATCCAACTCATTCATTGTATTGAATAGCCGTATATAAGTTATTGAGTGACATAAACTCTCTTCTAATCTGTATCGCCTGAAGAGCTGCATGATATAGTTTGTCATCCCATATAGAAAGCCCATAAGTTAGATTTAGCCCATCTGACTTATTCCAAAGATTAATTGCTAGGTGGACCATGGCTTCAGTTTGTCCAGTCAAAGCTTCTACTTTTGCATCTATAGGTTGAGAACAATCCTCAAACTGATTCAATCTCTCTAAATACCAATCAAACGGTCCATCCTTTTGAAACCTCAATGAAAAGCATTTGAATATCTCTGGAATTGCCGCAATATAGGAAGCCGAAGCATATTCCGCATTACAATAAGGAAATCTCTTAAAAAGCTTCATATAGTTTTGTCGATGCGCATCATCCTTGAAATATAATGCTTTCAGTTGTAAACCGAATGCCTTCATAAAAATCCTCCTTCGAGTTGCCATTAATTTTCACATAATACCTTCTCAATTCTGCGATATAGTCACTATCGTTCTAGGCAACTCCTTCTACTATTAAAAAGAATTGCCTTAGACCGACCAAACTATTTTTCTACTCTGTTCTTAATCCATTCTTCATACATTTCAACTGGGATAATAATTCTTCTTCCAACACGAATTTTAGGGAATCCCTCCTCATTAACAAGACGATAAATTGCATTTCTACCTATAGGAAAGATCTCGCATAAATCAGTAATGGTGTACCACTGCTTCATACCTTCTCTCATTCCAATCACTCCTATTAATAATATAGATTCAAAAACTACTAATACACGCGTAGATGTCTGTCTCGTGAAAAAATAACGACGGCTACGATATTTAGCAATAAAGATAGCCTCAATTAAAGGATTGAACCAATATGTAGCCGTCGTAGCCGTTAATTACGAGGCCTGTAAACACTCACTAATTCTGGATGTTCTTCTAGCAACTCATCCTTTGTCTTTAAACGAACCCCCAAAAATCCCAGTAAAGGATCCGTTCCACCCTTTCTGAATTTCTTCTGTTTGAAACCCCGATGTTTTAACTCGTTTGCAAAACTAGTATCATTTACAATACGCAATCCATTGAGCAAACAATATTCTCTGTAAGCATTGATAAGAACTTTTCGATGTTCACGATCTTCACATTCACCAGAAGTTATTACACACATATCCTGAACAAATGAAGAAACTGTGTTCTTTTCTTCGTAATATGTCTGCTTAAAAGCCATTGCAGCATCGCTTTCAGTGAATATGAATTTATTGTCCTGTAATCGCCTCAATCCCTCCAGAGCCCAATATAGAATAAGGTCCATTTCATTTAAGAGCTCTTCTATTAGATGCTTATTTCTTTGCTTCTCAGGAACTTGATCTTCAAAAACAAGAAATAATATACGATCAATGAATGCATCAGATGAATCAAGCCCCTCAGGTAACGGCATATGATTCCCAGCAGCAACTAATTTTGTCCTAGCATAAAATTGAAAGGGATCGCGCCCTTTTCTCTCACCAGTCAACAAATCGTTCCCAGTGATGATTTTAATCTGTTCAATACCCTTCAAGTTGCCATTTTCGTTCATTTCTGCGCTCAAATTCAGCTTAGATCTGGATAGTTCTGCAAGCATAAAACGATTCTTGCAAAGCTGAGCTAATGATATACCTGTAGTATGCTTGCTCCCAATAAAGCTCTTCCATAGAGTCAACCATACACTCTTCCCAGTATGAGGAGGTCCAATAAGAACAAAGAACTTTTTAGCACGATATTCATTGCTCAACAAGTAGCCTGTGAGCTCTTGAAGAGACGCTATCTTGTTAATGTTTCCACCCGTACATTGATATAAAAATCTAGAAAAACAACTTCCTTCAAATTTATCCCAAAGCGGATTATCCGGGTAGTAGTTTGCATCAATGTAGCTAGTCATCAGATACTTTGGACTATGCCTCTTTAATTCACCATTTTGAATGTCGAATACACCATTTTTCAAATTGATTAAATTGCTGAAATTATCGAGTGCTTGGTGCTCAATTTGAATTTCCGGATCAGTTTCTAATCGGTACATTAGATCCTTCATCTTCATCTTATCCAGCCTACGATCCATGTTTTGAGGGATGCTTGCTCTGATGCGAATCGCTAACTGACGCTCATCCATCTCTTCGAAACATCCTAATCTATCAACGTATAAAAAAAATCTGCCCTCAACACAAATAATTTGATGTTGATCCTGAAAATATTTAAGCACGCGATAAGCCAAATTACGCTGAACATCATCCCCTGTGTCTTGACTATTTTCCACTTGAGATTTCTGACCAGTTTGTATTTTTTCAATTGACGACCTATTATTATCCTTTCTTTTATCCCTTACGTTTTGTAAAATCTCAAAGGTTTTAATATCATTTAAAAAAGTACTTTCATCTGATACAGGATGATCTAATATAAATTCCTTGGTTTGCTTGGTAAGCTGTTTTCGTCGCTGACGGTGTGATATTTTGTTATAAATACCAATATCCCTTCTCTTCTTATTCATCCAAATTGTCCTCATTCTTAAGAAGTTCATTGGATTTGGCGCTCTTTGAAGATGAAATTAATTCAGGAAATAGCTCTGTTAGGTATGAGAGTGCCAAAGTCCTCACCGACATGTCCTCGTAATTTGGTCCACTACAAAACTCACTTTGTTCAAATGGGTTCATTAGCGAATCAAATAATCGAAAACTGGCCCCATTAGAGTACCGGACATATAATGCTATGCGGATTCTTTTGAACAGAAATTGCTTTTCACCAACTGCTACCTTAACAATCTTCCCAGCAACTGCTAGAAAATAACGATCGAATCGGTTTCTATGATCATCAATGATTAATTGTAAGCCGTTAATCTGTGGACTAGAACTTATAAATATCGGTTTTTTTCCAATAATCCCCCCACAAACCCTAATGTCATCAGCCAAGATAGCTATGAGAACGTCTTTTTCCGTATCGATATGCGCTCCATTAAGTATCAAATGTGTATCCCTTGAATCTGAAACAACAGCAGTAACGTCGCTGTCTCCTTTCCTACCTTGTTCAAAAAGCTTTGCCATCTTACTCGCTAACTTTTCGGAAGTACTGCTTAGAAATTCACCCTCTGCTTCTTTCACACTTTCCACTTCATTCAAATTTTCATTCTCACTACGGGTTTCAAAATCCTTAAATAGCATTTAAATCATCCTTTCGTTTTGAATTCAACGAAATCATAGCATTGCCCTTATTGCTGTGCAGAATGAAATTTCAAAAATGCACAGCAAATTATGCACCAAAAAAGGCAAGTCGCTTTTCAGTGTAGAAAAGCGACTTGCCTAATTTATTTAAACCTTCTAGATCAAACAGTATATTTACTTTCGCAACCGTCAGTTTATTCAATTAGGACGGATGCTAAAATACCATTAATATCAAATGAATATGGTTCAGTCCCATCTTCTTCTGTTCTTTCTTCTAAATAAAAAATGTAGTCCTTCCAGTTATTGAATTGGAAAAACCTTTCCGTCCAGTCTTTTTGTTTGGCTTTCAATATTCTATTATTCAACGAATCAAGTATCTTAGGATCATAAAGTTCTACTTTGTCAACTGCTAACCAAGTAATTGCTTCATTTATTTTTATAGTTTCATTTCTTAAAAAAATGATTAAATTCATTTTTAATATAAGTGTTTCAAACTCTGTATATTCATCTGTAGCTATACTGATATTTTTATCAGCCTCAAAGTGGGTTTCATGACTTTTCACCAAATGATTTTGCGTAGCTTTTCTTATCGAATGCTCTAAAAGCGGAATATACGCTTTAACAAAGAAAACTATCAGACCCATTGCTTCATCAAGTTTTCTCTTGTTATTTGTAATATTAAAAAATTGCGAACTCTTATTTATATAATATGAAGAAATAAATAGTTTCAATCTAACATCTTCAATAAAACTCAGAGATGTTAAGAAATCTAATAATTCTTCATTTGGAGAACTGTTTTTATTATTAATGTATAATTTATAATATGTGTTAAACAAAAAAATGTAATTGTATTTCTCATCTAATATATTTAATTTATCGAAATAATCATCTTCTGATTCGGCCATCAATTCAAAAAAAACTTTAGTTGTTTTAGCATATTCAACAAAATAGTTAGCTGGTTTTTTTGTAAACTCACTTTCCACTGATACTTTTTTAGCCTCATTAGGTCTCTTATTTAAAGGAATATTAAATTGCCTACAAAGATACAGGAAAAATAAAGGCACAAAATCAAACTTCTGCACATATACAATTCCATCTGCTTCAAAACCTTTATTCTTAATAAATGTGATTAAGTGTTTTATGGATACATTTCTTAGGTGCTCAGGTCCTTTTTCCGTAAAGTATTTTTCTAAATTATTAAAATCAAAATTAATAACCTCCCATATTTTTTTAACGTCTTCTTCATTAATATCTTCAATTTTTTTAACGTCTATAGAATAATAGTTTAAGTCCAACACATTATCTGTATCTTCCATTATGGGTCGAATTTCATACAAATTAATTAGCTTAATTTCTCTTTCTGAAAGCCTACTAGAATCTCTCAGTATTTTCCTATTAACATAGTCTATAACCAATATTTTTATCTTGTCGGAATCCCATTGCAACAGTCTGCAAATATCAAAAAATATATTCCCCATTTTAACATCTAGAGATCCGTCATCATTAATTTCACATTTGATTTTAAACCTGTCACATAAAAAATCAATTTTTGTTTGTTCACTCTGCACAAATCATGCCTCCCGAAGTGTTCCAGTATAAATTCACAATTGAATTTATCAGTCATTATACTACTATTATATCGTACAAGCATTCATTAAGTTTTATTTCATGGGCTTTCAGCTCTAGTAAAACAAAAAAGACATCACTCCTATGACAGAGGGATGTCTTCAATCGTAGAATTATTATAGGAAATCTGAAGCGCATCTTTAACGATACGAATCGCCCCTTCAAATTGCCAATATTATTACTTGTATAGTTTGTTTTAAAGTCTTTATTACTTACACGTCTTCCACTCAAAACCAAGGATGAAGATACATAATCCTTCTTCCATCAGATCTACAAATCAAACATATAATACATTACCCCGCAGCACCAGCTCCATCTAAAAATTCTAATGAATCGATAGCTTCATTAAATTCATCTAATTGGGGAACTAGTGATGAATCACCTTCTATAAGAATCTCTGAATCAACTGAAGCACTAAATTTTATAATAACTACATAAGCTCCCTTGAAAAATAGGAATTCACCTTTGAATGGAACTAATCCTTCTTCACTTATAGGTACGTCGGCTGTAAAGAAAAAATAGGTTTGATTCGATGCTGGATGCTCCCTCTGTTCGATACTTTTCACTTGATAATATTTTTCGTATGCAATTGTGTCTTCTTCCCTGCCTGTTCTCATCATAAACGCTTCTGCAGTTTCAAACTGTCCCGATTCATCTACATTTAGAGCAACTGCGTCACCTGTAATTTGAGTGCCATTGGAATCGTAGAATACTGTCTCGTAATCGTATACAGCTTCAATATTATTAGCACTGTAAATATTATTTATCACATAGGGATCACCCCAACCTAGCGGATATTGAATAGAGTACATCGCACCGCCATCGAAATACTCGCCTTGGGTATCCGATATATGCTCTACATGATCACCTTCGAACCAAGTCGATTGATTTTTATCAGGATGATAATATAATGAAATGATTTGATTACTACCATGCCACATTAACTTAATTCCAGTATTTTCACTTACAAACCGAAGAGGCACCATTGTTTTCCCTTTCAATATCGCAGGGGCCACCTCTAATTCCATTGCTTCTCCATTAACTATTGCATTCTTCTGGTCTATCCAAAGAGCGACCTTGTTGTTTCCCAAATTAATTGAAACTTTTCTTTCAGCACCGTCCCAATCAACAGTACCACCGAATTCCCTGATTATTGATGCTATTGGTAATAATGTTCTTCCTTCTCGAATAACCGGCTTAATCTCGTCATTCTCATCCAACGGCAATGAAAGCCCGTTTACCAGCATGCTGGTATTATTAACTTGCAAAATAATTTGTTTATATAAAGAAGAGTCCACGTCAACATCATCCAATGATTCCTGTGAAGAAGAATCCTTAACCGCAGCATCCGATGTATCTGTAACATTCACATCAATAGAGTCTGTAAGTCCGTTATAGCTTACCGATAATGTCGTTTCCCCTTTATTCGTACCATAAAGAGTATTATCTTTCATTTCTGCTACATAAAAATCTTTTATTGTCCATTTTACAGACTCCATTTGCAAAGCTTTTTTTGAGCCGTCTGAATAAATTCCTTGAAGTTTCAGGACTGTTTTTTCATTAACGCCCACAGTCACTTCCTCTGGATCAATCTGTATATCTATTAACTGAATAGATAGATTCTTAGCATCTAATACAAATATCTCATCGCCGTTCTGTGAAATTAGGTATTTTCCGTCAAGGGACAAAATCGTAGAAAAAGGTGAAAGTGTACCATTGTTGACGTTCGTTTTAATTTTATACGATGTCTTGAAATTATCACTAACTGAATAAACATATTGCCCTATGACAACCAATGACGAATCTTGATTAAAGGATATGTCGCCATAGGCATCTAAATCAGTAATTAAATCATAATTATTTTCTGCATCATACACTTTCGAGCCAGATTTATCATATTGATTATAAGAAACAATTAAATACTTGCCATCAGGTGAATATTGAATGTCATTAGAATCTTTAGCTTGGTTGGGAATAGCATTATCAATGGATTTCAGGATTTCTCCCGTTTGGCTGCTTCGAATTTGCAGTATTCTCTGAGCATTACCACTGAAATCTGAAGCAACGGAAACCGCAAACTCGTGTCGATTAGGACGATATTTTATGTTTTCCGCATGTCCGTTTGTAGAATACTCGCCCCCAATTTTTTTGGAATTCATATCAAAAACAACAACACTACTGCTGTAGCCAATAATAAGGCTCTTTCCATCGTTTGAAAAACTAAGTGCACTAACCCAAGAGCCTATTTCGATATTCAATGTTTCAGAGAGTTCACCTGATTGACTGTCATAAATAGAAATCAAGGAGTTATACATACCATAGTTATCACCAGCAGCAATAGCGAAATACTGACCATCAGGACTGAAAGCTAGGGCATGAATAAACTTATACGAAATATCTTCAAGTTCTTTCTTAGCACCCGTCTGAACATTCCAAATATTCGCTGTTGCATCTTGGCCGCCTGTAACAATTGTTTTCCCGTTTGGGCTCACATACATATCATTGATTCCATAGCTATGGAAGGAATTAAAAACTGATAATTCTGTTTCACCTTCAGCAAGTACCGTCCCACTTCCGATAAGCATGGTTAAGAAAATAATTGCAGCAATCATTAAATTCTTCAAAATTAGTACACCTTCCTTTTTCGTTGTTTTAATTATTATTTCATAAAGCAAATCATATTCTGAATCCATGAGATTATAAAGCTTTGAGTTGACTTTACAATCTCATGAATTTAACTTGAGGTTATTTGTCACCAGTTTTATTGTCATTACTATATTTCTCGTTTAATTCTTGTGCTGTTTTCACAACGTCAAAGCTGTTCTCGAGAGTTTTACTAATCGCATCTATTGCAGCGTCTTTCATATCTTCCCATTTCTCGCTCATGGTCTCCTCCTTATTCAAACCATTTCTTTGACGCTTGATATCCACTAGCAGCGCCAGTTCCAACACCTAACAGATATCCAACTGCTGTCCCAATTCCCGGAAGCAGTAACGTGCCTATAGCCGCTCCAACTCCACCTCCTATTAGTGATGACCCACCTGTTATTGCTGTTTTCCCTGCAATTTCAATCGGTTTATTATCCATTCTCATCGCCCCTTATCTAGTGTCAATAATTGATTCAAAGAAGCATCCATCATATATGTTTTAATGGATTTTGACGTATAACAGTGCTTTTACTCTCAGGCTGATAAAATTCTCCGGCTCGTTGAATCAAATTCTTTATATTTATTTCCATAACACACGTGTAAGTGTAATCCAATACTGAACCAAATCCATAACGCTTCGATATTCCAAAACCTCCAAGTAGTTTCGATGTTACCGTGTACGTACGATTATTTTCATCAATAAGAAGTGAGTGGACAGTAGTCTTCTTGAATATCAGTGCAATATGCGCTGTTCCAAGTATTTTCTTTCTAGTTACCTTTATATCCGGATGAGAAAAGTTATTACTTAAATATTGATATAACCGCTCTTCTGTAAGGGAGCCAGGAAATTTAAGGTTTGGCGAATTAATTTTCATTAAAAATGTAATTATGTTGTACAACAAGATGGTAATTGAGAGCCCTAAAATAATGAAAAATAGATAATACACGCCCCAAAGTAAAAGAATCATACCACCCTCGCCTAATGCTTCACCTAATTGGTTATCTAGATTCAAATCATTAAACCCTTCAATCGCAAATTGTTCCGAAAGATAAAATCCAGGAAGCAAGCAAATAATGATACCTGCAATGATTATTAACAAAAATTGAATTCTATTATGCCTAAGCAGTTGAGTTATCTGATCCTGTGAAATTAATTGCATGCTTGCGATGCCTTTGTTCGCTTGAGACTTCAATCTAAAAACTCCTTTCTATTCATGTCAAAAGCAATAGATCAAACTTCACTTTCTAGCTTTTAGTAAGACGATTTACACCCCCCCAACTATCTACCTATGTATTAGGAACTATTTTCAAATTATATCCCAATTGAAACTATTGGTAAACACTTTGAAACTAATAGTTTATTAATTGATCCTTCCATTTCAACTACTGTTAAATGGGAGGGATCAGAGATGGATTACGCTTTATTAGGTGCTCGATTACGTCAGGAGCGACAGCGATTAAATCTAACGCAAGAGAAGCTAGCCGAAAAGGTTGATGTTTCGCATGCTTATATTGGACAAATCGAGCGAGCAGAACGCTCTGTTACTTTAGATACTTTGGTTCGTCTGGCAAAAGTGCTTGAAGTTACAATTGACGACCTGCTACAAGATTCCATCGAATTCAGCAATAACCATTACATAAACAAAATCAACCAAATACTTATGAACCGTACCTTAAATGAACAACAAATGGCATTTGAAATGCTCGAATTAATGCTTACTCACTTAGACAAAATTGCATCTAATTGATCGTTCAATCTCAATATGTTTGAACAATTTACTTCCAAATAAAAATGAGAGTTAATGCGTTTATCACATTAACCCTCTCTCCTTTAAGCTTACGAATCTATAATGTCCAGTCACAACATGATCAAGGACATCAATTCCAATAATACTGCCTGCCTCTACTAAACGTTTGGTGATTGCTACATCCTCTGGGCTTGGATCAGGATTGCCGCTTGGATGATTGTGTACACATATAATTGATGCACTACTCCGCTTAATTGCTGGACGAAATACTTCTCTAGGATGAACAATGCTGGCATTGAGGCATCCAATTGAAATAGTCTCTTTTGCGATAAGTCCACTCTTCGTATTTAGAAACAAACAGATGAAATGCTCTTTCTTCAAAAATCGGAGCTCTGGCTCTACCAATTTATATACATCCTCTGGCTTCTTAATTTTATAATTTGGAGGAGCTGGAGCAATAAGTATACGAGCAAGTTTCAATGCAGAGACTATTTGTTGAGCCTTTGTTTGACCAATTCCCTTGATAGTAACCAATTCCTGCTCAGTCACATCAATTAAATCCTCTGTCGTAGGAAAACGACTTAATATTTCCTCAATAATATAACTACCTGTCTTTTCTCGAAGAGAGCTGGTGAGTAGAGATTTTATTTCGTTATGATTGTTATCCATGCTATCAGAGCCTCCATTTATTACTTCTACATTCCCATTAATTCGAATTGATTAGGCAATATCTAAAATTAGCTCATACGCTTTATCGATAAGTGGATTACCATCAATTGTTCGCATAAATAAATTTTCTTGAAATGTAGCTGTTTCACGTAATGGTTTAGCATGAGTAGCAAAGTCCGAGACTGCATTAATAAAACGATATCCGTTTGAACCGATTTCTTTCAAATCAGGTGCTTCAAAGTACCTTGCATGCAAATCTTCGCGTAATTGTTGAATGTTTTTTATTCGTAGCTTCGTCGCGTTTTCGGATACAGGAAGCAAGAGTTTAATATATTCCTGGACTTTGTGGTCGGGTATTTTAATTCGATGAAGCTGCTCTGCCTCTTTGTTCAACCTATCCATATAATTTTCTGCATTCAACAGAGTCTCCTTGGCCTTATCCAGCTTCGATTGAATATTCCCTTTATGAACAGTACTCCATATACGACTTGCATTGGCTAAAGCGAGATTAAGAGTATTTTGACAAACAATTCGGATTGGGGTCATAGCAACTTTGATACTGCCGGTTCCATCATGACTATTCGAAAATAGCATATACGGGCAAAATTGATCACCAGTAATAACATAATCCTTTGGCAACTTGGCAAGTAACCAAACCCTTTTACCGTTTTGTAGGCTGCCAGCCGTTTCAAACTTGACTCCTTCCCCCAACATATCATCTACAAAAGCAAATGCTTCTTGGTTTTGAACGATCTTATACCGATCGGTAACAACCCCGAGTATGCGTTGATCAGTTTCTCGAATATTTGCTTTGTAGCCTAGAATTTCAGAATAATCCTCAGTTTGAATGGACTTTTGAATAACTGTCCAATCCAGTCCCGCTTCAATTAAAGCTTCCTCCGAGCTGAGTGCACCTTCAACACGATTACCGAGGCCGTGCCAAGGGGCTTCTCTTACGTAAAACATACTTTCGACATTTGATGGCATTTAATCATCTCCTAAATTTTTGATAGATAAAGCTTCAGTGATTTCTTCTTTGCAGAAACAGGAAGAGCCGGACATATTAAATATGTCCGGCTCTTGTGAGGAGAAATTATCACTGATGCTATAGATAATCATAAATATAATATAGAATTGATCCTCTAAGAAATACGCTTCTTATTCTGTAAAAACATCCATGCCCATATGGCCGCAACCTGGTCATGAAAGTTGGGTTTAGAGAGTTTAGAGCCCTCCCATACTGAATAATAATGCGATTGGACAGAAATACGAAGTACTTTTTGGTGGTTCGACCCTGTAGTAAAAACTGTGTTCTTCCTCCTATATTTTCATTAATTGACTTCATGAGTATATAGTAGTCTCTAGGTCAAAGGATACAACGAAAAAATAATCAGTATTTTCCGATATTTACTTTGCGGTATTATGTCGATTACTCTGTTATTATCGGGAGGTGATATTATGAAAAACGGATATTTAGTTATGAACACTGTTGTTACACTTACTGATGGAAGCAAATATCAAGGACAATTAGAAGGAGTGGATGATAAACAAGAGGGGGATTTTATCAAAATATATAATTCGGTCGGAGAATCCTTTGTACCAAGCAGAGAAATCTCTAAAATTAGATTTGAAATAATCTGCTGAAAATATTATATGGGAAGGCATCTCTGCGATTATTTTTATTGATAACTATACTTAATATACAGATAATCAAATATACTCAATCAGGGCATTAAGACACCTGCCAGAGCATAAGTGTACTGATTCTATTGTA
Source organism: Paenibacillus sp. HB172176 (assembly GCF_011947265.1). GTDB lineage: Bacteria > Bacillota > Bacilli > Paenibacillales > Paenibacillaceae > Pristimantibacillus. The sequence goes on along the minus strand of NZ_JAATHD010000001.1, from coordinate 54,770 downwards.
TACTTAGTAAAATTAGAGTTTAGATGTTATCTATGTTAGCATATCATGTTACCCGCTTTTTTTTATCATTCGTCCCGTTCTTAATATTTTTCAAATCCTGTTGTTCATACTCAACCTTACTTTTCTTATCTGCTTCCTCACGTTGCCTTATAATTGCTTGTTGCTGTCCAGTCAAATGCCTTGTATTCCATCCCATTTTATAATCCTCCTATGATCTTTTGTTTTAGTTATTTCAATAACTCAATCAATCCAACATTCCAATAATTATAAGATTATTTTATTCGCCTACGACAATTACCTCCCTTCAAATAACTCTCTCAATCACAATTTAAAGAAACTACCCTCATCTGTCAATTTAGAATATAAAGATTGTTTCTTCCCTACTATTTAAGCTTAATCAATCACAAATATATTTTAATGGCATCTGCACATATCTATTTATATACAATGAATGAATCTTCGATGAACTATTCACATCAACAAACCTCATAGCGATCAACCTCGTAATGACTGTCCTAAACCTAGCCTCAGACAGTCCTAAGCGAATTCAAAGAACAGTGAGGGGCAGCGTTATGTACGAACTGAGATTTCACCAAGAAACTCGTCGATGGCGTGTCTATGTGGTTGCTCTATCCTTTGCATTGCGGGGATCCAATTATGTTTGAGCTCGGCAACGTATTTTTGCCAGCCAATATAGAGCTTGATACAGAGTGGTACGTGCCTTAGGGAGCGTAAAATTCTAGCTCCATACCAAAACCAAATACCTCGTTTTGCTGCTGAACTGACCTGCCGATGGCAGGTCTATTCCTTTTGCCGTCAGTCTGTTAGGCTGAATCTGATCGACAAATCCATGTCGGTAACGAATGCAAAAAGCCACCGTCATTGGTGGTTCCGAATTCACCGACAATTTAAGTGGCTGATGACATCTTACCACATGTGGTTTCTCAGTTTTTTTTGAATTTGACATACTTATATTTTGACAAGTAATTAAAGTTTCTTTATACCATCAATTAAATATTTACATTGTGGTAACACGAGATCTGTATTTTTCAAAAAACTCACTACATCTGAGTAAGGAATCTAAAAAGGACGATTTCCAATAATTAATTCCATACCTTCTAATAGTTGAATCCAAGGTAACTTGTAAAGCTTCTATGTGCGTCTCAATTGGTATCTCACCATGAACCAAATAATCATGAATACTTGATATTTCATCCTCCACATTCAAAGAATACTGATTTAATAAATCTAATGCTGCATAGTGTTCCTTAATAATGTCAAAGCACTCAATCTCTTCGGTATACACTAACTCAAATTTTATTATTGGTAATCCAGCCTGGTCCAAATGAATTCTCGTATATAAATATTTTATTTCAGGTATCTTATCATAATATAGATTTAAGAAGATTCGTTTACCACTTTCATTTATCCACCTATCACCCTTTTTTCCATTACAGTATTGACAACAAGGAACTAAATTTAAAGGGAACACTGAAAATTCAGGGAAATCACTTTTAGGCAAGTAATGATCAATAGTTCGTGGTCTATCTATACCACAATATGGACATTTATTTTTGTGTTGAATCGATTGGATATTTATTATTTTCGCAACTATCTCTCCCTCAAGGTGTCCTTTTCTATTTCGATTATAACAACTATGCAAAATTGAAATGTCGTTTGTGTCAGTAATTTCACTGATCGTCATGTTCTCTAGATTTGATGAAATCTCTTTATAAAAATCATATCTTCTAACTAAATAGGGTTGAAGTTCTATCATCCTTATTTTTTTTTCTTCTGAACGAGCATTCTTCAATAATGAACTATATAAGTCAATTGGATCAAGTTCTGGAGGGTTCAAATTTTTCATTTTTCTAACTCCCCCTCTTTTCTATGAATAATGAGTTGAGGTATGTCATTGAATTGTAACTTAGTGTATCTTCTCCAAAGAATCCTACAATTTCATCATAAGTCTTACCCTCATCACGCAGTTTCTTGAACCAAGACTTATAGTTATTTTCATGCTCTCTTAGTTCAAATAGATCATTAGTTAAAACACTAATATTCTCACCAAAGCACTCACTTACGGGATATTCAACTATTGGTGTATTGGCTGATCTGTAAAATACCTGAATATATTTAGAAGGAACCTCTTGAGTAATAAGTGGGGAATGCGTCGAGATTATTGCATAAGAATTAAAAGATGATAATAATTTATAAAACATCCTCATAAAGTTCGCAATCGCATTAGGATGCAAATGTAACTCAGGTTCATCAAAAAGTAATAATGAATCGTTTTCAATATTGGCTATCACTTCTGTCATAGTTGATAACATAATATTTTGGCCTGAGCTAAGTATTGAACTTAATAAGTTTCCATGTTTATCTTTTTTTATTTTAGTGATTGATTCAATTGTTTTAATATGCTCTGGTTCTAAAATGTTCTGCATTATCTCAAGCCATTCTTCTTCTCTATTTCTTTCTCTAACTAATAAATAAGAATTGAAAAAATGATCTTCGATCTCACTCAAAGTTAAAAGACCCTGACTGTTTCGTAGCCCACAATATATATAGCTTCCTAGTATTGTAGAGTTTTCTCGTTTAGAGTCAAAATGACTATCATCATTTAACTGTTCCTGAGCCTCTTTCTCAAATGGCTTATATAATTCATCAAATGCACTATACGAAATTGCGATTACTTTACTAAAAGAAGGTCTATCAGGAATAAACTTTGCAGTACCACTCTTTTTCGCACCACTTAATCTGCTCGCTATTTCCGATAAGACTCTAGTCTTACCAGTTGCATTCTTACCAACAAAACAATTAATTCTATAAGGTAAGTCACTTTTAGCAAAACTTAAATTAACTACATGAGGAAATGTTGCTCCTGGTATTTGATATTCAAATTGAAAATCCAAATTACTCTCTGTTACGACAGCATTATATCCGAAATAGAGCCCAGCTTCTTTAAGTGCCTTTCCAGCTTCACTAAACCTTAATAATGATTCTTTAAATACACCTTCATTTTCAACTTTCGAATAAACCACTTCATTTGTAGCTACATCTTTAAGAGCAGTTAGTATTTCCCTAGCTATTCCTTCATCAAGTTTGCCTAAGTTTTCATAATAAGCAATGGATTGACCTAGTGAACAAAAATCCTCATCCAATCTTTCAAACGGATATTCCAATACATTATCAGTGTTTCTATTCTTTAAACTACCTATCTTCACTGCGCCAATAAATAAATATGTATCAGGCTTAGATATATAGTACATGTGAAAATAAGTTACGTATCCAAAGTCATTCCAAGTATCAGTCATTAGTACTACGGAGGGAAATTCGTCTACGATATCAGGTATAGTGAAATTCCGAGAAAAAGTACGTCTAAAAAACTTCATATTTGCATATCATCCTTCATGTAATATTTTATTAAATAACACTCAAATTTAATAATCCGTTGCGCTTTCAAACTCTTTTATCAAAAAAAGTAAATACTATCTAGTATCTCTAATCATTTTTTTAGAGAAGTTAACGGTATATGTAACACGCCACGCTTAATCATAGGCAACTCGATGACCTAAGTGAAACTTTATATCCTCATGGAGCAGAAATATCTACTGACAAGTGAGAAGGTAACGTATTGTTAAGAATATTATTTTCATCATTTGTTGAAAATTTTGAAGTATATTTGTCTGATTTACTTTATGAGATTTTTCTCGCAAAACCAGAGGTCTTAAAATTTAAACAGAGTAAGTTACTGTAGAAGAGGTTCTGAAATGTTCTGAAATTCAAGAATTTATCGAATACTTGGCCAAGAAAAAAATAGGAAAAATCCAAAAAGGAGTGAAAAAGGCTTCATTGCTGATATAAGCAAATAAGTCAACTGAATGAAGAAGCTCAAGAAGAAATTGAAAAAGCTCTCCAGATAAAGCACCTATACTTGCATAGAAATGGTATAGTTGATGAAAAATTTCTTCAATATTTTATTGGACAGTTTGACTTAAACGAAAAACATTTAATGTCTGCATCTGAGATTTGCGATAAACTTTGTTATTTAGCCACGATTGTTAATAAAATCGACTTGGCTGTAATGAACCGGTATAGACTGGCATAAATGAAGGTATAAAACAAGTAAATAACAGTATTAATATGAAATTGGTATAGACCAGCTAAGAGTTTATCGACGAAAACTGCGAAGGAGTTTGACGATGCGAAGACATAACTTTGTCTCTCAAAATACCCCCTAATCATGCACTTGATTCTATGAATCTGCTGAATGTTGACAGCTCAGTAATAGAACCTCTCCAACACAGCCAATTGTTCTTCGGTTAGTCCGTCATATTTTTCATTGAAGACAATTTCTTGTTCATTAATCAATTCTATACAAGGTGCCGCCCATTCAATATCCTCAAATGTTAAACCATATCTAAGCATCCAGATTTCACGTTCTACATCCGTTCCATAGCGAATATATTTTGCCAAACGTAAAGCCCGAGGGTCATTCGACATTTCATGATATTGATGGAATATAGCATAAAAGATATCTGTTAACTTAAATCCAATCAGTTTATCTAAATAATCATAGGTATCATAAACTATACGGTCATAATCCACCTTTTCGGCAGTCATGTCACCAAATAATGAGTAGTTATGAAGCTTCATATCAGGTATATCAGCATATCCGCGAAGAAACTGCGACTTTAGTTTGCTTTTCTCCTCTTCGTTCCCCTGCCTATCCAAAAAGATTCTATCCCTCTTCCTTGAAGCATAGTCATAGCGATATTGGCAGATAAGGCTAAAAGTTTTCTTGTAGGCTCTCCAGAGCATTATTTTAATTGCTTGATTCAGAATACTTTTTTCTGCTGCAATTAGCTCCCTACCTAAATACATTTGGTACAATGAATAAAAGTCCTGGTACATAGCTTTCCTGTCGTTGACTTCTTCGTTGTCCCACCGTGGATAAATTAAAGAGCCATCCTCGTTAAACATGATGTCAAGCAAGGTTGGAATTACTTCTGTAATATCATCGCTTGCCAATTTTTCTACATCATGATTTGTCAAGTTGTACTCATCATTGAACTTGTCAGTCTTTATCGCTTCCTTGAACTCCTCATATTTTAGGTCTAATCCCTCATTTTCTTTATCAAGATGTGATTTTTCTGAAATATGCTCCGGCTTCTGTAATACGAAGCGAAACGGACTTAAATTACCCTTCTTGACTATAGCTACTCCATAATCGAACACATCATCCGGTGTTGACCGCCCAGCTCTTCCAATCAAATTTTTAACGGAAAGTGGTTTGCTTCTTTCAAACCTATCGAGATATACAACATCAAAAGGCATATTAATCCCTTGCTCCAATGTTGATGTCGCAAAGCAAATACGGCAAAAACCTTGCTGAGTAAAGTGTTCTAATATGAGTCTTGCGCGAAGAGGAATGGAACCATGATGCACGACGATACCACGTTTCAGGTATTCGAGCGTTTTTGAAATGTAATTTTCGTTCTTGTCATTTGATGCCCCTACATAATCCCGTAATTTCAAAACAAGTTCAAGTCCCGCTGGATCTAAGATCGGCTGACAAAGGTCAATGTACTTTTTAAATCCAGAATACACTTGTTCGTTATAAATGTGTTGTTTTGGAACATAAATAAGTATACTCCCGCCATCTTTGATTGCTTTCTCCATTGGGTCGAAATGTGCCCTAGTCTTTCTTTCACCCATTACGCCCTTTTCGATGCCAAAGTGATGGAATTCACCAGTTAAGGGGTCATGAGTGTAAAATATCTGTCCAACATTTTTCTGCTCATACTGCAAGGCTGCTGCATTCTCATCAATATCGACATGATTTTTTTTGAGTTGGGCTTCAGGATTGGATATAAATGGATGAGCAAAAATGCATTTTGCAGAGGGGAACGCTTTCTGAACACGTCTAACGATGCTGTCAAAATAAAGGCCGCGTACAGATTCTTCGTCGCTCAACTGGGCTTCGTCGAACAAAACAAGTCCTATGTTGAGCTTGTCTTTTAGCTTGAACAACTCTCTTGCACGTTCGGGAGTGAGAATAAATACATTTCTCTTGGCGTGTTTTATATTAATAATATCCACGAAGGAAAGTATGTTAACTGCCTTATCTTCAATTATTTCTCGAACTCTGTCATAATACTCATTTATCAAAGCTCTTGAAGGTACGATAACAGCAACGTCATAATCGGCAGCTTTGATTAAATTTCTAAATACGAATGATTTCCCCGTACTTGTTGGTGCCGAGAAACTGAAGATCTGCATTCTGTGGATTTTTTTCAGGATATCTGCCTGCACTGGTGTATATTCTTCTCCATATTCTTCTTGTATGTATTTCCCGTAATCTGCAAAAATAAGACTATTAAATGATTCAACTTTAGGCTTCTTAAAAAACAAGCCCATCATCTCAACAACTTCATCCTCATGCTCTGCAAAGAACCTCGGCTGAAACAGTTTCAAGTAAGAAAGAATCTCAAGCACAGAGATATTGACAGACCCCTCTTTGAATAGACGTTCTCTTGCATAGGAAAAATGCTTATCCAGATTTATTCCGTCACGTATCTCAGATATCCGGTTTTTCGATTCTTTAGCCATTAAAGATTCACCGCCACTATTACTATCTCCACGTACTTGGATAGCTCAGTGAATTTAGTATGCTCTTTTATGTTAGCTATCAAGACATCACTTGATGTGGATTTCGCTGAGAAAGCAATTGCAAAACCTTTTAACCCGCTGTTCGCTCTGGATAGAGCTTTATGAGTACAGAAAGGCTGTAAGTCAGCAATTTGCTTAATGTCTTTTTTATCAATTATAAACTGATTTACTTGCTTAATAGCTGAATCGTATGCACTTTGCCTAGAATTATATTTTGCTTCACCGAATATGACTGTGTGTGTGTCATTATTCTGACTATGAAAATCAAATCCGGGATTACCCGATACTTTCATGCCGAGCAACTCGGAAAGGGGAATATCTAGATAGTTCATATTTCTAATAAGTGATCCTCTAGCTAATTCAGATACCACATACTCTCCTGCTTCTTTGGTTACTTTGTCATCCGAGCAATCAGCAATTTTTCTCTGAATATCGGTAATTGTTTCATTAGCACGTTGTCTAAAGCTTTCTTTCATATAATCTTGATCGAAACGGCTAAGCCACGATAAATCTATCAGAGCCTTAATGATTACGGAAAGCGTATCCTGCAGATTTTCTGGATCAATACGTATGAAGGTAATACTGCAGTTACCTGTATATTGTATGGGTTTGCATTCAATAACCTTCAACTCCAGCCCCCCTAAGTTATAACATCATTAAGCAGCAACCATGATGCACTTGACACATCATCGCTGTATTCCTCCATACAGATACAAAGTTCATCACTTTTTTTATCCTGGCGTATGAAGCCACCCTTTAACTTGTTTTTATCGATGTATGATTTGAGCACAGTGAATTTGCGCTGGGAGAATTTATCGATGTCTTCACTGTTACCGTACTTATCAAATCCTCCCTTCGTTTCAATAATCCAAATCTCTCCATTGATGCTGATAACGTAGTCCGGAAAAAACACTCGAGCTTTGCCGTATGCATCCTCGTAAACAATAGAAAAAAATTCAGCTCCCTTATCTCCGTTCTTATAAACCCACTCGACGCTCGTCGCCGTTTCACAATATTTTTCAAATTTCTTTTCGGAGGAAGACCTTGGTGCAGCAGATGAAAAGTATCCTTCATATACGTTTTTCGAAAAAAGCTTCTGTGACTTTTCAGTTGCATCATAAGTAAAAAGACATTCGCGAGGAAACCAGAAATCTTTTATCGTTGTTTTATCTGACAATGCGTTAAATTCAAGTTGCATTTGATCAGTTATTTCAGAAGCAGCATTTCTTACTGCGTTTTTGAGCAATTCGCGATTATTAAGCACAAATGCATAAAACTCTCGGTTTTCGAGCAGGAGAATTTGATTGATACTTGGCTTTTTCCCAGTATTTCTAACGAATAAACGACGGAAAATAGCGTTTAAATGTTCATATTTCAATCCAACGCGCAGGGATATTTCCCCTACAATATGATGATATTCTCTACCATGAATGGTTGTATTAATAGGAGCCTGAATATAAGTCATTTTAAGGTTTTTATAGCTGCTTCTATCCCCAGCCGAAATAACACGGTTTTCTTCTGTTACATATTGGCGAACATAGTTAGAAATGAGAAAACCGTTAGCTTCAAGTCGCTTTTTGTTCTCGACTGTTCTTGCATCAATTTTATAGTGTTTTTTGAAGTAAGTATATATTGTTTGAAGTATTTGCCGTTGATCACGTGAAAACGAAATCCCAGACACCTGTTCGCAAACTAGTTTAACTGCCTTAAGTGATTCCTTCAGCTGCAAGTTGGCTGCCTCCAATGCACCTTTCCCTAGACTCAACTTAACGCTTTCGGTAAATTTCTCGTCCAATGTATATAGATAACAACTGTCGAGATGCGGCTCATTATAATGCTTTCCCTCCGGCATACGGCGAATTCGTCCAATCGTCTGAATCTCGAAAGTCTCGCTCATATGGTCGCGGAGCTTGACAAGAATATGCGCTCTCGGGCAATCCCATCCAGTAGCGATTGCTTGTTTGATAATGATAGCAATGGGCTTAGCTGTTGGTTCTTCAATACCTATGATATTCTCATGACGTTCAGCAAGGCGAACAGCAAGTAGTCCGTTTTCATAGGTAATCTCTTTGGAGGCAAACCATCTCTCCACGCCATCCAAAAGAACATCGTTTTTATTTGGCAATTGAACGACAATTAAAGGGTTTACCAATGCCCCACGAGAAACGTACGAGGCATAAAGGCTCCGTTGTTTTTCAAGAGCCTTAGTTAGCAGATAATCAATCTGGTCTACAACTTCATCACCCTGCTTTACACTCTCATTTATAATTAGGACTTTCTTTATCAATTCGGCAGCGATTACTTCGGCTTCTGGAACGATGATCCATGTCGCGTCGGTATAGTTTTTCGGGGTGGCAGAGGCACGGATAATTTTTTCAGTCTGAAAATATTGAATAATCTCTTTGCCTTTAATCGTATCCCCTTCATGGCTTTCGTCAACGATAATTTTGAATGATAAGCCGTTATTAAACGCCTTCTCAATATGTTCAATAAAGTTAGCATATTCGCCTTCTTTCAAGGCGTTGTTGTTTTTCTTATTGAGTGTTTCCCAATTGATAAAGCAAATGTCGTTTGCTTCAAATCCTGTCGTCATAACATCAGCAAGGGTCTTTGTCTGTGCTCCATGAATATATTTATCCATCTTCCCCTTGCTCTGAAGTTCAAGTTCCCCCTTTCCTGGTGTAAGCCAGATGAAGACGGTCTTTTCAAAACACTTTAAGTACTCATCCATAAAAAATGTGAGAATGATAGTCTTTCCGCTACCTGTGCAGCTTTTAAGAATGATCTCACGCTTGTTTCCATTCATAGCATCCATAAGGTCAGCGATTGCCCGCAGTTGAAAATCTGCTGGTATGCCCATTCTTTAACCCTCCAGTTCTTTGTAAAAATAATTGGGTAACGTTATGATCTCTACGCCTCGTTCTTTGAGTAACTCTTCTTGCTCGCTAGTGAGCAGAACGTCATGACCTTTATAAATTCGGCTACATTTTTCAAATACCTCCGATGTTTCGACAAACTCATCCATCTCATCATCTGTCAGCACAATGGCTAGCTCGGCATTATGCGTGAAGTTAACTCCATTCTCAAGCTCTACCAATTCTCGAATATGAAGTAGAAGTTCATCTGCATACTCATAGTACATTCTTTCACTAATTGAAACATAATCTATCTTATAGTATTTCAAGCTGGCTTTATATCCTTCATTAGCAATTACACGCTTTATTCGTTCATATGTGACCTTACGACAAATTTGATTTTCATTATTAGTACAGAGAATAAATTTGCGTTTGCTCTCATCATGCTCTGCATTATGTGCCAACACAGCATGACCAGTAGTACCGCTACCTGCAAAAAAGTCCAGTATAGTACTATTTGGACCAGAAGCAATGGTAATAATACGATCAATTAAACGAATAGGTTTAGGAGTTGAAAATGCTACCATATTTTCGAGGATTGCCCCTGTTTCTTTTTTCGCTTCATCTGTATGCCCTACTTCTTCATGTGGCCACCAACTCCACGGAACAAGACCCTTCGCTTCATGTAAAAACTGCTTTCTACGTGGTACACCATCACCTTTAGGTCCGAAATATATACGTCCATCGTTAAAAGCTTTTAAAAACTCACTTTCAATTGTGCTCCAGCACCGACCTTGTGGTGGGAAATGTTCAGTACCATTTGGAGCGACTATTTTATACATTTGATTCGTCCTGTATCCTTGCGCTAGTAAGGATACAGATTGCCATGGACCACGTGGATCCTTATCCGGATTTTTGTACAATTTATTTTGTTTATCTGTTAGTGGTAGTCTATTTCGAAACTTTTTGAATTTTTCAACATTATATGCGTAAATCACAATATATTCATGTGAATCGCCTATCGCTTCACGATTCTCACGAGAATATCTTTTTTGCCATGCTATAGTTGCGACATGTCTTTCTTCTCCCATAATTTGATTGCACAAGAGTCTAAGATTGGCATACTCATGTTCATCAATAGAAATAAAAATCGATCCATTCTCAGAAAGCAAGTTCTTTGCAATTTTCAAACGACGTTCCATAAATGAAAGCCATTTGCTATGAATATAACCATCTGTCTTATCTACGAAAGAATCATCATAAATAAAATCCTTATTTCCTGTGTTATACGGTGGATCAATATAGATTAAATCTATCTTTCTACGATGTGTCTTTTCCAGCAATCGTAGCGCAGCTAAATTATCTCCTTCTAATAGAAAATTAATATACTCATCATTATCAATAAACAGACTTTGCTCTTCAGATAGTATAGGGATATGAGAATCCAGCACTTCGTCAATCGCTTCCCGATGCTCCTCAAATACCAAACCATATTTTTTACCCTTAACCTCTTTTTCAATCTGACCAAGAAATGTAAGAAGACTCTCGTTATTCTCGTTCTGTGAGGTTTTCAACAAAAATGAACGAATAGCTTCTATTTTTGTTGTCAACTCTTCACGTTTCTGCTTAGAAATATTTATACTCATTAAATGCGTGCTCCTTTGGGGTTACTTTCAATATTTAAGTGTGTTTCCATCGGTCCATTATTCATCGGAATACCTTTTATGTTGCAATATTTGTTAGCAGCATTTAGGACTGTGGGGCTGGAACACTTTTGACTCTACTCCCATCGGCGAGTTGTAGAACTTATAATCGAATCACGACTCTGTTTCTTTTATGGGATATTCAGCTCGTTAAGAACGGTTTTTATTATTTCGTTGCTGATTTGCGTATTACCACCTTAACACTATAAATCATAGCATCCGCTATTTGGGATATCAATGGATTAATTGGATTCAAACTGGTGAATCGACACTATTCTCCAATAATAGAGAAATGGTGTCGTCAGAAATCAAGAACTTTAGATATATTTACTCGAACTCAATATCTATTTGTAATTAAATTGTGTCCATTGGTTAAAAAATTAGTCACAGTCAGTCGAAATGAAAAATGACAAATTGATCGACATGAAGAAGATGTTTAAGGAGCAATTAATACAGTGATTTCATTTCATCCCAAGAACATTTCAAGCTCAATTAACCAGTTTAGTACTTTCATAAAGCGAAAAGAAACCCTTCCACCTAATAGAATGGTTTCTATTCCTAATTATTGAGCTATAGTCTTCCGTTAGCAATACATGTTATCTCCCTTAACAAAGTTCCAATAGTCCAAGCATATATATTCAGATTAAACTAATTTGTGTTTCCATACTTTTAAGAACATTATTGATACCATTTTTATTATTACGAGTCTTGAAATAACATCATCAATTTCCTCAACGTTAACGTTAGCTAATCCATGAGCAATATTATTTCTAACCAAGTAATTTTGATCTATCCACTGATCATTACCATTAATCATTAATGGCCAATCTTGACATTCGCCCCAAACTGATTTAAATGATTCCCAAATCTGTGATTTCGAACCGTTTACAGTTCTTTCAGTTCTAGGGTGATACTTTGAAGTTACTATTTCTATTGAATTCCACAAAGCAAGAAATGAATCAAATGCATCTTCAGAAGTAATCCCTTTTCTATACCACCCATAGGCTTTCAAAAAAGTAGGATGGTGCTGGTTAAGAAATAGTGCTTCTTCAAAAGCGCTTATAAATTCTTGTAGCTCTATGTATCTCTTTACGTTATTATTTCTTGAAAAGTACCTTCTCCCATCATTACTTATTGATATCGGCTCATTTATTTCAACAACTAAACAATCAACCATTTGTCCTATAAATATTAAAGCAGCGCTATTAGCCAAACTTCTATTCGGCGCATAAGCAGTTGACTTAATTACTACCCCATCATTAAAATTTTTGATTTCAATATCACTAAAAAAGGGGTTAAGCTCCTCTCTTCCTTTTTGTTGTCTTAAACTCATTGATTCTTTTACTTTAATCATTCCATAAAGGAAAAGTTCAACTTCCCATATTGTCATTGCATTAATACCCCTTTTTTATTTTTGTATAAATAGCAAATTCCGATATAGTAATGTATTCGAGAAAGGATGGAACTGTCCTGCCCATGAGACATGATTCTAAGATCAAAAATGTTCACCTTTTCTTCTCTTAATCATTATTGCGCTTGTTAAAAGTATATTAATCCCGTATAATATGCACTGCTTTCGGACATAGAAAGTCTCATAATGTTGCTTCAAGTAATCCATAAAACCGATTATGTACAATCCCAGCTTCTTTATGTAGACAACTCGTCTACAACCTTTATAGCACACATCACTTGAATATTCACTTTGTCTACAATTGGTCTACAATTGGTTAACATAACAAAAGCCCGACCTCATGAGGTCGGGCTTTTCATGGTGGAGGCGAGGGGATTTGAACCCCTGTCCGAAGACCACGCCACACAGGCTTCTACGGGTGTAGTAACAGCTTTGATGTCACCCTAGAGACTACCTGTTACCGCATTCTCTTCGGGTCAGCCTGATTGTCTTCTTCAGCACACCCCAGGCGGAGATGTGACAGCGTATCCCACTAAAGTTGGGCCCTCATCCCGGTACATGGGCGATACAGAGCGAGAGCACGCGTGCAGGTTATTAAGCTGCTACAGCGTAGTTTGTTGATTGTTTGCCATTTAATAGGCTTTAGCGTTGATGAAGCAGACGACTCCCTGCTACCCGCAACCCGCGCTCGTCCAATCCCCGTCGAATCCATAAACGCCCCCGTTTTGGCATAAACGCTGCTCATATCCTTCAACGTCTAGCACTGACCGGGAACTCCGGATTAAGGATGGCATGACCGCGAAGGTCAATTCATCTTGAGCAATCAAGCCGAATCGGCTGAAAGCAATGTTAATGCTTGCTGTAGAACTAGTATAACATATTCCGGCTTCCATAACTCGCATTTAATGCTGGCAGCTCTGGATGAATTCATCCATGGAAGTCCGAGCTAAATCCTGCTCTTAACGGGCAACCTTCTGCTTCTCGCGCAGCACGCGCTGAATGTCGCGTTGCGCATCCCGCTTCGCGGCTGTAGCTCGCTTGTCGAACTGCTTCTTGCCCTTGCCGAGTCCAATCAACAGCTTCGCGTAGCCGTTGCGAATATAAATCTTCAACGGCACGATGGAGTAGCCCTCTTGCTTCGCCTGACCGTACAGCTTGCGAATCTGCTCCTTCTTCATGAGCAGCTTGCGCGCCCTGGTCGGATCGGCCGGATTATGCATATTGCCTTGCTCGAATGGGCTGATATGCATGTTGTTGATGAAGATTTCACCGTTCCGAATGGTGGCGAAAGCGTCATTAATGTTCGCTCTACCGCCTCGCAGCGACTTGATCTCCGTCCCCATCAGCACCATGCCTGCTTCGAAGGTTTCCTCGATGAAATAGTCATGGGAAGCTTTCTTATTCTGCGCTAACGGTTTGGTTTCTGTATTCTTTTTTGCACCCATGCTAATCACCTCGTCTTCAGTCGGTATGCCAATCATGCATCTTTCGATACTGCCGGATTTCATTGTAACAACTTTACTTTTGAAAATCAATCGGATTGAGCGGTACAGTTTTGTTTATAAGCATTCTGCGCTTTGTCCCGAAATCATCTGCTTGTCTTCGAAAAGAAAACCGCCCTCGACTCGCGGTCAAGGACGGTTCTCGTAATTGCATATTCGCGTGAATTAAGCTATTACAGCTTAACTACGTTTTCTGCTTGTGGTCCGCGGTTGCCTTCAACAACGTTGAACTCAACGCGTTGGCCTTCTTCAAGAGTTTTGAAGCCTTCGCCAACGATTGCGGAGAAATGTACGAATACGTCGTTTCCGCCTTCAACTTCGATGAAGCCGAAACCTTTCTCTGCGTTAAACCATTTCACTGTACCTTGTTGCATGTGTAAAACCTCCAAAAAAATTTATTAATATGCGCCTGTTTCGTTATTAAACAAAAAATTCACACATTGGAAAGGGTTTCATGACTCGAATGACACCCTTTTCAATACGTGAATTCAGGTTCATATCATCTATTGCCTTGAGTTTACTACACCCGTCGATAAAAAGCAAGTCACCTGCTTAAATATCTTTTCTCAGTCTGTCCAAATACAGTCGTTCTTATTCCTATTGGAAGAATGTTAACGCATCAAAGGAGTCTTCTCCAAACGAACAGCTGGTGAAGCCAGGACCTCAACCAACTGCTTGGCCAGCATGCAGCGCCTCCCCTGTTACTTCTTTTTGCGTACGAATGCCGCAGTGGCATTATTCGTACCGCCTTTTTTCTTGCGTTTTTTCTTGCGCTTCGCTTCATTCCCGTCAACAGTACCGTGTTGCTTGACAGAGGCAGCATCCGCATTGAATATCCCGCTTGTTGTCGCATTTTTGCGTTTACCTTTGTTCTTGCCTTTTTTGCCAGAGCCTTCGCTTTTTCGCTTGCCACCCTTGCTTCCGCCAGATTCGGCGCCTTGCTTGCCATAACCGCCGTTCTTGGCTTTTCCTTGACCGCTTTCCCGAATCGGCAGCCCCCACATATCCTTGAGTGGAGCCTTGCCTTCGCTGGCCGGTTCCGCCAAATCCAGCTCCGCCGCTCCGCCTTCAAGCCATGGATTGCCGCTTCCGACAGTCCGTTTCGAGTCTGCCCCACCGTCTGCGCCAAGTCCTCCCTTTTTACGGTAGCCTTTATCAGTGCCTACGCCTCCGCCTTTTCCCTGCTTGAAGCCGCCTGTTCGGCCACTTGAGCCTTCCCCGGCTCTTTGTCGTCCCTTGCCGCCGGAACGCGCGTCTCCGCGGCTGCCATATACTCCGCCGCGCTTGCGGCCGCCGCCATCGTTGCCGCCGCCTGCAATACCTTTATAGCTGCCGCGCGGCTTCGTATCTACCATTTCGAAATCGATGTTATGCTCGATCATATCCACCCGGGCGACGCGAATCTTGACTTCATCGCCGATCCGGTACACCTTCGACGTGCGCTCGCCGATAAGCACCATATGCAGCTCATGGAAATGGTAGTAGTCGTCATTGAGGTCGCTTAATCGAATGAGTCCCTCCACCGTATTGTCCAGTTCAATGAACATGCCAAAGGAGGTGACGCTGCTAATAATGCCGTCGAATTCCTCGCCGACCTTATCCAGCATGAATTCGCATTTCTTCAGCTTCTCCGTATCTCGTTCGGCGTCGACCGCGACCCGTTCGCGCTCGGAGGAATGCTGCGCAATATCCGGCATGCGCGCGGTTAGCGCTTCTAGCCTCGCTTCCGAGAGCATGCCTCCGCCTTCTATGACCTCGCGAATGATCCGGTGAATAACAAGATCGGGATAGCGTCTGATCGGCGAGGTGAAATGCGAATAGAATTCCGCGGCCAGGCCGAAATGGCCGAGACTCTCCGCATCGTACTTTGCCTGCTTCATCGATCTGAGCATCATCGTGGAGATGACGGTCGCTTCCTTCGTGCCTTGAATTTCTTCGAGCAAGGTTTGCAAAGCGCGTGGATGCACCGAATTGCCGTTGCCCTTCACCACATAGCCGAAATTGGAGGCGAACTGCATGAAGGCAAGCAGCTTCTCCTGGTTCGGATCCTCGTGGATTCGGTACAGGAACGGCACGCGAAGCCAGTGGAAATGCTCCGCGACGGTTTCATTCGCCACGAGCATGAATTCCTCGATAATCTGCTCCGCGACAGACCGCTCACGCTTCACGATATCGACGGCCTTGCCCGAATCGTCAACAACGACCTTCGACTCTACGAAATCGAAGTCGATCGCGCCGCGCTTCATTCGCTTGGCGCGCAAACGCATCGCGAGCTGCTCCATCAAGCCGAACATGCCCAGCAGCTCCGAATAACGCTCCTTAAGCGCTGTTTCGGGCTCTTCCTCGTTGGCGTTCAGGATGCGGCGAACGTTGGTATACGTCATTCTCTCCTTCGTCCGAATCACGCTGGTGAAGATGTCATGCTTCACCCGCTTCAAGGTTTTCGCATCGAACTCCATCTCGCAAGAAAGCGTAAGCCGGTCTACCTGAGGATTGAGCGAACAAATGCCATTGGACAGTCGATGCGGAAGCATCGGAATGACCCGATCGACCAAGTATACACTGCAGCCTCTGCGGAAGGCTTCTTGATCGAGCGCCGAATTCTCGGTTACGTAATAACCTACATCCGCGATATGTACGCCCAGCACGAAATTGCCGTTGTCCAGCCGCTTCACATGGACCGCGTCGTCGAGATCCTTCGCATCCTCGCCGTCAATTGTCACAATAACCTCTTCGCGTAGATCCCGTCTTCCTTGCTCCCTAATTTCGGCCTCAGTTATTACATTAGGCGCCGCTTCCGCCTCCGCCATCACATCCTCAGGAAAGCCCTCCGGCAGCTGATGCTTGCGGATAATGGACAGGATGTCGACGCCGGGATCATTCTTATGACCAAGAATCTCCAAAATTTCGCCTTCCGCAGCCGATCGTCCTTCCGGATACGAAACAATTCGCACAACTACCTTCTGCCCGGTCACCGCACCTTGAAAGCCGTCCCTGGGGATAAAGATATCGCGATTAATCCGCTTGTCATCCGGTATAACGAAGCCGTACGCTTCATGATCCTCGAACACGCCGACAATCTGTGTTATGGCGCGCTGCACGACCCGCACGACCTCGCCTTCTATGCGTCCTCCGCTTTCGCTCTTCGAGGTTATCCGCACGAGCACCGTATCCCCGTTCATCGCGCTCTTCAGATCATTCGCATGCAAATAAACATCGCCGTGATCCTTCTCGTCCGGCAACAGAAAGGCAAAGCCCTTCGCATGCGCCTGCACCTTGCCCCGCAGCAGATTCATGCGCTCTGGCACTCCGTATCGCTCCGTGCGGGTCCGCAGCACCTTGCCCTCATCCTCCAGCTTATTGAGAAGCTGAAGAAATGCCTTGAATTCCGCAGCTCCCTCGATGCCGAAATGCTGCTCCAGCTCTTGATACGTCATCGGCCTATAAGCCGTTTCTCTCATAAAATCAAGCAATTCTTGCTCGCGTTCCATCATGTATATATAATCTCCTTATAAGTTCCGCAGCCGATTATTGGGCATGCGGGTGCTAGAATGGCGTATATCATGTAGTATACACGAATGCCATAACTTACAATCGCATTTCTCCAAAAAAAGCAAAAAAGACGAGGGATGCTCCCTCGCCTTCCTAATTCTTCCGATTAATTCTCTACAAAGTAAGATACAACCAAAGCAAAGATGAAAAATCCGGCTGCCAGGACGACAGTCAAACGCTGTAAAAACAGGTCCAATCCACGGGCTTTCTGCTTGCCGAACAAATGCTCGGCGCCGCCGCTGATTGCACCGGACAAACCAGCGCTCTTACCCTTCTGCAGCAATACGACAGCAATCAAGCCAAGCGAAAAGATAACCAGCACAATCTTCAAAGCGATTTCCATTCCATACACCTCCAGCGTGGCCGCTCCACGAAAAAACATATACATTGATTGTACCATAGGCGAAAAATTTATACAACTCAAAAGAGCGGCAACGAGTCTAACCGGGCAGCTTGTCGCGAATACTCCCGATTTCCTCCGGATCAATTCCATCCTGAAAGCTTTTATTCTTCCGAACCCCTGCCCCGAAATGAACCTCGCTCACGCCTGTCTCTCTCACCACCATAGCCACATTATCCGGCGTCAGTCCTTTGCCGACAATAATACGGATACCAAGAGCCTGCGCTTCTTCCTGAAGCCTACGCAGTTGACCCGTTGATTCCGTTGAAGTCCGAGAGCCGCCGGACGTCAGTACACGGCTGATTTGCGGATACCTTGCCAGCACGTGAAGCGCAGCCAGTTGATCCTTCACCTCATCGATTGCGCGGTGAAACGTTACATCCAGACCCTCCGCGGCCGCAAGCATACGTTCAAGCCCTATCGTATCAATCTCTCCCGATTCATCCAGCATGCCGAGGACGATCCCCGCAGCGCCAAGCTCGCGGCAAATTAAGATATCCTTCATCATGGCAGCTTGATCGGCCTCGCTGTAGCAGAAGGATTGATCATGAGGCCTGATCATCACATAGATCGGCAGCTTCGACGCCTTCACCGCAGCTTCAATCATTCCCGCGCTTGGCGTAAGACCTCCTTCCGCCATGCCTGTAACGAGCTCTATCCGGTCCGCCCCCGCCGCCTCGGCAGCGACAACATCCTCTGCGCGAATGGCGATTACTTCTACTATCATCGCATCGGCTCCTCACTAAGATGATTCCCTTCAAAAAAAGAAGCATGCCCCGAAAATCAAGACATGCTTCTTCTTCCATGCACATTCGCTAATCACGCGACAGCTTTATTATTTAAAGTTTTTCAAGTTGTAAAACGCCGATTTGCCGCCATATTGGGAAGTGGAGCCCAGTTGATCCTCAATGCGAAGCAATTGATTGTATTTCGCAACGCGATCCGTACGGGACGGCGCGCCTGTTTTGATCTGTCCGGCATTGGTAGCAACCGCGATGTCAGCGATTGTGCTGTCTTCGCTTTCGCCGGAACGATGAGAGATAACGGCCGTGTAGCCGGCGCGCTTCGCCATTTCAATCGCGTCGAATGTTTCGGTCAGCGTACCGATTTGGTTTACTTTAACCAGGATGGAGTTGCCCACACCTTTCTCGATGCCGTCGGCAAGACGCTCGGTGTTCGTTACGAACAGATCGTCGCCCACGAGCTGCACCTTGCCGCCAAGCTTGTCGGTAAGCAGCTTCCAGCCATCCCAATCATCCTCGGAGCAGCCGTCTTCGATGGTAAGGATCGGATATTTGTCAACCCATGAAGCAAGCAGATCTACGAACTCCGCGGAAGTGAACGATTTGCCTTCGCCCGCAAGCACGTATTTGCCGTCTTTGAAGAATTCAGTAGAAGCCACGTCCATGCCCAGGAATACATCCTCGCCTGGCTTGTAGCCGGCGCGCTCGATTGCGGAGATGATCGTAGTGATCGCTTCTTCGTTGGAGCCCAGGTTAGGAGCAAAGCCGCCTTCGTCGCCAACCGCTGTGTTCAGGCCTTTGTCATGAAGAACAGCCTTCAGGTTGTGGAAGATTTCCGCGCCGATGCGAAGCGCTTCTTTGAAATCGGATGCGCCGACAGGCAGCACCATGAACTCTTGCACGTCGATATTATTGTCGGCATGCTCGCCGCCGTTGATGATATTCATCATTGGAACCGGCAATGTTTTCGCGTTGAAGCCGCCAAGGTACGTGTATAGAGGCACATCCAGAGCGTCAGCGGCAGCGCGAGCTACAGCCATCGATACGGCCAGGATCGCGTTTGCGCCCAGCTTCGCTTTGTTCGGCGTTCCGTCAAGCTGGATCATTTTGCGATCGATCGCGACTTGATCAAGAGCGTCAAGACCGATAATCTCTGGCGCGATGATAGTATTCACGTTGTCTACTGCTTTCACAACGCCTTTGCCCAGGTAACGGGATTTGTCGCCGTCGCGAAGCTCAACCGCCTCATAAGCGCCGGTGGATGCGCCGGATGGCACGATTGCGCGGCCTTTGCCGCCGGATTCTAGAGCTACTTCTACTTCAACTGTCGGATTCCCGCGGGAATCAAGCACTTCGCGTGCGTAGACATCAACGATAATTGACATGGTTATTACACTCCTTTAGTTCATTCATTATTTACTTGCTGCATTATTAATACAGAAAATCATTCTAAGAGAAGCTTAAGATTTGATCAAGCTTGTACCCGTCATCTCTGCAGGCTTCTGGAGCTGAAGCAGATCCAGCATCGTCGGCGCGATATCCGCCAGAATGCCGCCCTCGCGCAGCGTTACGCCCTCTTTGGTGACGATAAGCGGAACCGGATTGGTGGTGTGTGCCGTATAAGGCCGGCCATTCTCGTCGAAGACCATGTCGGCATTGCCGTGATCCGCCGTAATGATGCAGACGCCGCCTTTGGCGAGCACCGCCTCGACAACCTTGCCCACACACTCGTCCGTCGCTTCCACCGCTTTGATCGTCGGCTCCAGCATGCCCGAATGTCCGACCATGTCCGGGTTGGCGAAATTGAGAATGATCGCGTCATGCTTATCCGCTTCAATCTCCTTCACCGTCGATGCGGCAAGCTCATAAGCGCTCATCTCCGGCTGAAGATCATACGTCGCAACCTTCGGCGAAGGAATCAGCACGCGCGTCTCGCCTGGAAGCTCCTCATCGCGGCCTCCGCTGAAGAAGAAGGTCACATGCGGATATTTCTCCGTTTCAGCCGTGCGCAGCTGCGTCTTCCCATTCTGGGCAAGCACCTCTCCAAGCGTGTTGTCCAGATTCTTAGGCGCATAAGCCACATAGCCCTCGACGGATTCGCTGAACAAGGTCAAGCAGACGTAATAGAGATTTTTCGGACATTTCTCTCCGCGGTCGAAGCCGCGGAAATCCGCGTTCGTGAATACCTGGGACAGCTGAATCGCGCGATCTGGACGGAAGTTGAAGAAGATAACCGCATCCTCGGACTCCACAAGACCTGCCGGCTTGCCGTCCTCGCCCACGATAACGGTAGGCATAACGAATTCATCATATACCGATTTTTCGTAGGATTCAACTACCGCTTGCAGCGGATCCGTATATTTAGGACCATCGCCGTATACCATCGCTCGATAGGACTTCTCCGTACGCTCCCAGCGCTTGTCGCGGTCCATGGCATAGTAGCGGCCTTGCAGCGTTGCGATCTTTCCTACGCCGACTTCGTCAATCTTCGCGAGAAGCTGTTCAATATAGCCTTTCGCGCTGTCAGGAGAAACATCGCGCCCGTCAAGAAAGCCGTGAATATATACTTCCTCCAACTCCTCCTTCTTCGCAAGCTCCAGCAGGGCGAAGAGATGAGCGATATGGCTGTGCACGCCGCCGTCCGACAGCAAGCCGTACAGATGAAGCTTCTTGCCGTTATTCTTCGCATGACGCACCGCGCCAAGCAGCGTTTCGTTATCAAAAAATTCGCCGTCCCGAATCGACTTGCTGATACGAGTCAAATCCTGATACACGATGCGGCCCGCGCCGATGTTGAGATGGCCAACCTCGGAGTTGCCCATTTGCCCTTCCGGCAAGCCGACAGCTTCGCCGCAAGCGGTTAATGTCGTGTTCGGATAAACGCTTAAGTATCGATCATAGTTCGGCTTCTTCGCTTGTGCAACGGCGTTGCCAGTTACATCGTTCCGAAGGCCGAAGCCGTCCATAATAATTAACGCTACCGGTTTGCGAGAGGCCATATTACTTGGCCCCCTCGATAAGCGCGATATAGGAGGCAGGCTCCAGGCTTGCGCCGCCGACCAAAGCGCCGTCGATATCCGCTTGACCCATATATTCCGCCACATTGTTCGGCTTCACGCTGCCACCGTATTGAATGCGGACCGCATTCGCTAC
The DNA here is from genome assembly GCF_011947265.1 of Paenibacillus sp. HB172176. Classification (GTDB taxonomy): domain Bacteria; phylum Bacillota; class Bacilli; order Paenibacillales; family Paenibacillaceae; genus Pristimantibacillus. Next base: position 32,776 of record NZ_JAATHD010000001.1, on the reverse strand, counting down.
AGAGCTGTCATAGAGATTCGCGATAATGCCGCGAATATAACCGATAACATCCTGCGCGTCCTCGGAAGTCGAGGATTTGCCCGTACCGATCGCCCAGATCGGTTCGTAAGCGACAACAACCTCGGAAGCCTGCTCCGCAGACAATCCGGCGAAAGCCGCTTCTGTCTGCACTTTGCATACGTCCTTTGTCTGACCCGCTTCGCGCTCTTCCAGCTTCTCGCCCACGCACACGATTGGCGTCAGACCATGCTTGAACGCTGCTTGAGTCTTCTTGTTCACAATTTCATCCGTTTCCGCGAAGTAAGCGCGGCGCTCGGAATGGCCGAGGATCACGTACTTCACACCAAGCTCCTTCAGCATGCCTCCGCTGATTTCGCCGGTATAAGCGCCATTGTCCTCGAAATGCATGTTCTGCGCTCCAATGGCAATCGTTGTTCCCTTAGCCGCCTCAACAAGCGCCGGCAAATTCGTGAATGGCGCGCAAATCACGCTCTCCACGCCCGCTACCTCCGCTTTTCCCTTTACTTCGGCGAAGAAGGATTGCGCTTCGGAAACCGTTTTGAACATCTTCCAGTTGCCTGCAATAATCGGTGTTCTGCTCATTCGTAATTCCTCCTTTATTCTCGAAAAAAAGTTTATTTATCGTTAAGAGCCACTACGCCCGGCAATACTTTGCCTTCCATGAATTCAAGGGAAGCGCCTCCGCCCGTGGAGATGAAATCCATTCCATCCGCCAGGCCGAACTTCTCAGCCGCCGCAGCAGAATCGCCGCCGCCGATTACCGTATATGCGCTAGTGTCCGCGCAAGCTTGAGCGACAGCGCGAGTTCCGTGCGAGAACGGCTCGATTTCGAATACGCCCATCGGTCCGTTCCATACGACCAGCTTGGAATCCTTGATCACATTCGCATACAACTCGCGAGTTTTCGGTCCGATGTCGATGCCTTCCCAGTCAGCAGGGATTCCGTCGACGTCAACAATTTTCGTATTGGCTGTTGCGCTGAAATCATCCGATACGACGATATCGACAGGGATCAGGAAGTTCTTGCCCAGCTTCTTCGCTTTCTCGATGAATTCAAGCGCCAGATCCAGCTTGCTGTTGTCAACGAGCGATTGGCCGATTTCATGGCCTTGCGCCTTGAAGAACGTATACGATAGACCGCCGCCAATCAGGATGTTGTCCGCGATTTCAAGCATTTTGTCGATAACTGCGATTTTGTCCTTCACCTTCGAACCTCCGACGATAGCTGTGAACGGACGCTCAGGATTGTTAAGCGCTTTGCCTAGAACCTCAAGCTCTCTCTCCATCAACAGGCCGGATACGGCCGGAAGGATATGTGCGATGCCTTCTGTCGAAGCGTGAGCGCGGTGAGCGGCGCCGAATGCGTCATTCACGAACAGATCGGCCAGCTTCGCGAATGCTTTCGCGAGCTCAGGATCATTGGATTCCTCGCCCGGATAGAAGCGAACATTCTCGAGCAGCAGCACATCGCCATTGTTCATTTCCGCAACTTGCTTCTCAACCGCTTCGCCAATCGCTTCGTCAGCCTTCTTCACAGGACGAGCCAGCAATTCGGACAGGCGAACAGCCGATGCCGTATGGCGCAACTCTTCGACAACCTGCCCCTTCGGACGGCCAAGATGACTTGCAAGAATTACCTTTGCGCCTTTTTCGATTAAATAATTAATGGTAGGAAGGGTCTCCCTGATGCGCTTGTCGTCGGTAATCTTGCCATCTTCGATCGGCACATTGAAATCGACGCGTACGAATACGCGCTTGCCTGCCAATTCTGCTACATCACGAATGCTTTTCTTGTTCATGTAGGTTCCTCCGCAACTCGTATTTTTAAAAATATAGGAAAGGATGGCTTACTCATAGATAAAGAGCGGAAACAAGTTTCCGCTCTATGCTGTACGCTGTGGGGCTGGTATTAGTGGGACAGTTTCGCGAAATGCTCAAGCGTACGAATCAACTGGGATGTGTAGGACATTTCGTTGTCATACCATGCTACTGTTTTCACCAACTGTTGGTCGCCTACTGTCAGCACCTTTGTTTGCGTTGCGTCGAACAGGGAGCCGTAAGTGATGCCGATTACGTCGGAAGAAACGATTTCGTCTTCTGTGTAGCCGAACGTTTGCGGATCGGAAGCTTCCTTCATAGCCGCGTTCACTTGCTCAGCTGTTACTTTCTCGTTCAGAACGACTACCAGCTCAGTCAGGGAGCCGGTTGGAGTCGGTACGCGTTGAGCCGCGCCGTCGAGCTTGCCTTGCAGATCAGGGATAACGAGGCCGATTGCTTTCGCAGCGCCCGTAGTGTTAGGAATGATGTTTTCAGCCGCTGCGCGAGCGCGACGGAAGTCGCCTTTCGGATGCGGAGCGTCCAGCGTATTTTGATCGCCAGTGTAAGCATGGATCGTTGTCATCAGACCTTGCACGATGCCGAATTTATCATTCAGCGTTTTGGCCATTGGAGCCAGGCAGTTCGTTGTGCAAGAAGCGCCGGAGATAACAGTTTCCGAACCGTCAAGAATATCATGGTTAACGTTGTAAACGATTGTTTTCATGTCGCCTGTAGCAGGAGCCGAGATAACAACGCGCTTGGCGCCGCCTTTAAGATGCTTTTCAGCAGCTTCTTTGGTTGTGAAGAAGCCTGTGCACTCCAGAACGATGTCAACGCCAAGATCGCCCCAAGGAAGCTCTTCAGGGTTACGGTTCGCCAGAACCTTCACTTCTTTGCCGTTTACTTTGAAGAAGCCGTCATGCACTTCAACATCGCCGTTGAAGCGGCCTTGCGTAGTATCATATTTCAGCAGGTGCGCCAGCATTTTCGAGTCCGTCAAGTCATTGATTGCAACAACTTCGATTCCTTCCACGTTTTGAATGCGGCGGAAAGCCAAGCGTCCAATACGACCAAATCCATTAATACCAACTTTTACTGTCATGAGTAGTAGCCTCCTAAGCGTTTTTAAAAGCAAATATATTTCAAGACGTTCCCAGCCGCGCTCCTTGCTGCCGCTGTTCTTCGTCGTGATGCCTCATATCCTGAATTCGGTTAAGAAACCCTCTATTGAAACCTTTGGGAGATGAACAACCGTGTTTCGCAAAAAAATATACTCTTGCCCGCTCGTTTCCGGTTGTCACGCATCCTGGCCTCACGCTTGCTGCTCAATCAGCGCGATAACTTCCTTCGCCGCCGCTTCATCGGTTACAAGCACATCGTTGTGGCCGAACCTCATGACCGCCGCGATCGCTTCGCCTTTACCGCTTCCGCCTGCAATGCCTATAACAACTTCAGTCTTCACAATATCCTCGAGGCGTAACCCTACCGTTTGCATTTTGTGAACGACGGCGCCGTCACGGTCGAAATAGAAACCAAACGCCTCTGCCAGCGCGCCTTCCGATTCCATCGATTCGATCAAATCGCGATCGAGATTTCTCCGTCTCGCCATCACCATCGCATCTCCGATGCCATGCACCACGATACGGGCGCTTCGGATCACATCCACAATTTCTCGAATGTTGGGCTCCTGCATTAAGGAAGAAAAAGCTTCCGTCCCCAGATGATCAGGCACATGCAGCAGTCTGTATTTGCCTCCGGTTCGCTTCGCCATCGTCGAGGCCAGCGTGTTCGCCTGGTAATCCAGACTTTGACCAAGTCCCCCGCGTCCCGGTACGAAGCAAATGCTGCCCATCGGCGCTGAGGTTGTCAGTTGATTCGCAACCTGCGCGATCGTCGTCCCGCCCGTTACGGCGATAACATCATCGGGCTTCAAGGCTTGTCGCAGCACCTGGCTGCCGACTCTCCCAAGCTCGCGTTTCGTCTGCGGCGATTCCGCGCTGTCGCCCGGAACGATAATTACCCTCGTCAGGCCGAAATACGTTCGAATTCGCTCTTCAAGCTGAGACAAACCGAACATGGAGTTATAGTATGGTTCAAGCTGCTCAAGCAGCTTCCTGCCAAGCTCGCTGATGCTCATGCCGGAGGCATGAATGTCAAGCAAGCCTTGGTCCTTGAGAAAATCCGTTTCCGCGCGCAGCATCCTCTCCGTCATCGCAAGATTCGCCGCGAGCGACCTTCGGCCGATCGTATCCGATAACATCACTTGATGCAGAATCAAATACCGTTTCCTCATGACATCCAGAAGTTCCGGCACAAGCTGCTGCTGCAGTTCAATGAGCTGACGCATCTCTTATCCTTCACTCCATCTGTCAGAGCCCTTCGGCCCTTCACTAAGATTCGCGGACTCTGTCCCCATGCTGGACGCCTAACGTCCCGCGCATTCGATTTAAGTCCCACATTCATCATACCGAATATAGAGCAGGCATGCAAGAGGTGTGAACAAAATGAAAACGATTTCCGTCAAAATTTATACAAATTTAATGAAAAGACTCGATTTCGCAAAAACCTTCTTGCTTTCAAGGCTCCTATATCATATAATCATTTTTGCTACTGTTTTTTGAAATGAAACATGCGCCCGTGGTCCAATGGATATGACGTAGGCCTCCGGAGCCTGAGATCTAGGTTCGATTCCTAGCGGGCGCGCCAACAACCATCATCTATTATGCATCTAACAAGCCGCCTGGCATACGCCGGGCGGTTTATTTATTTCTCATGCACCGCAGGTGCATGAATCTTGCGGTGCACCGCAGGTGCACGAAATCTTGCTTGCATCGCAGGTGCAAGAATCTTGCGTGTCCCTCAGGGGCACGTATCTTGCTTGCACCGCAGGTGCAAGGATCTTGCGCGTCTCGCAGGGGCGCGGGTCTTGCGTGCCTCGCAGGGGCACGTATCTTGCTTGTACCGCAGGTGCAGGGATCTTGCGCGTCTCGCAGGGGCGCGGTGTTTTCTCGCTTGAGAGCGTGTTCCGCAGGAACGGGAGCGAGCCTCGAACGAAAGCAGCACTCCCCCTCTCTGCACCAGTTATCGTTCTTCCGGCGGGTGTCCAGAGGGACGCAGTCCCTTGGGGCCCTCCCTAGGCAGGGAGGGTTTGGGTGGGTGCGAAAAAAGCTTCTAAGGATTTTCCGCATTTTTTGTCGTCTGACTATCTTTGACTTTTCAATTTCAATCCGTTATTATAGGATTACTTAGAAGAGGGAGGATTGGTTAGAGATGAATTTTGTACCTATGGTTATCGAGCAAAGCAATCGAGGGGAACGTTCCTATGATATCTACTCCCGCCTGCTGAAGGACCGCATTATCTTCCTGGGTTCAGGCGTGAACGACGTAGTAGCCAATTCCATCATCGCTCAGATGCTATTCCTTACGGCGGATGATCCGGAGAAGGATATTTCCTTATACATTAACAGCCCCGGCGGCTCCATCACGGCCGGCATGGCGATCTACGACACCATGCAATATATCAAGCCGGATGTGTCAACGATTTGCGTCGGCATGGCCGCTTCCATGGGCGCATTCCTGCTAACCGCAGGCGCCAAGGGCAAGCGTTACGCGCTGCCGAACAGCGAGGTTATGATTCATCAACCGCTGGGCGGAGCCGAAGGTCAAGCCAGCGACATCGAGATTCGCGCCCGCCGCATTCTGAAGATGCGCGACAAGCTGAACCACATTTTGGCAGAACGCTCGGGACAGCCGCTTGACCGCATCGAGAAGGATACGGACCGCGACTACTTCATGAGCGCCGCTGAAGCGCAGGAATACGGACTTGTCGACAAGGTTATCGAGCGAATCTAACTGAGACAATCACCTAAGAAGCAGATGAACCTTCATCTGCTTCTTTTTTTATGTTCGCAACCGATTGTGATATTCGTCACACCATAGCGATTCGCTGGAGAGTATCATTACAGCAACAGAAGGAGCCCACTCATCTGTTCCAGCATTTCTTATCAGGAGGTGATTCCACTTGGAAATCGAAGCATTACAGAAGGTTGAACAGCTCGCTCTGAAGAAGCTTCGTATTTATCAGAACAGCGCGTGGAGGTATCTCTCCCGTTCTATGTTAGCCAGCATGTTCATCGGCTTCGGCGTCATCGTCGCCTTCAAGACAGGCAGCTTCTTCTACTCCCAACATTCGCCGATGACTTATCCCATGGCTGCCATAACGTTCGGAGCCGCCATCATTCTGATAAGCTATGGGGGAGGCGATTTGTTCACGGGCAACACCTTCTATTACAGTTACGCCTCCTTGCGCAAGCGTATACGATGGTCAGACACAGTACGATTATGGATGCTGAGTTATATCGGAAATATTTTGGGAGCTGCTGCGTTCGCTCTGCTCATCTGGACAACCGGCTTATTCGCAAGCCCCGACGTCAATACCTTTCTCTTGGAGGTTGTCGACAAGAAAATGAATGCTCCCGTAACCGAGCTGTTCTTCCGGGCCATTCTTTGTAACTGGCTTGTCTGTCTCGCCTTCTTCGTTCCCATGTCGATGAAAAACGACGGGGCAAAAATGTTCGCCATGATGCTGTTCGTCTTCTGCTTCTTCATATCAGGCTACGAGCACAGCATTGCCAATCTCTGCACATTCGCCATCGCCTTTGTCATTGATCCTGCAAACTTCTCTTACGCTGGCGGATTTCACAATATCATCCCTGTCACTGCAGGCAATCTTATTGGCGGCGGAGTGCTAATGGGCATGATGTATCATTACGTCAACAAACCCTTCTATGAAAATGAAGCCTAAAAAGGAGCGAGATGAAAGATGAAAAAATCGAAAATAGTCATTATTGGAGCAGGCGCCGTCGGCGCAACAACCGCATACACCCTTCTTCTCCGAAATCGAGTAGATGAACTCGTTCTTATCGACGCTAACCAAAACAAAGCAATCGGAGACGTGCTTGACATGAATCATGGCATGCCCTTCCTCGATCATACCGATGTTTGGGCGGGAACATACGAGGATTGTTCAGGCGCTGATATCATTATCATCACCGCAGGCGCTGCACAGAAGCCAGGCGAGCCGCGGACTGAACTGCTGAAGCGCAACGTCGCCATTTTCGACAGCATTATTGAAGGGATACTTCCATACAACAAAGACGCTATTTTGCTTATCGCTTCCAATCCTGTTGATATTATGAGCTATATGGCATACAAGAAAGCGAAGCTTCCTGTTGAACGCGTAATCGGCTCTGGCACATTGCTAGACAGCGCACGCTTCCGCTACCTGATCGGGCAGAAGCTGAACATCGATCCTCGCAGTGTTCACGCCCATATTATTGGCGAGCATGGTGATTCGGAGCTGCCGCTGTGGAGTCTTGCCAATGTCGCCGGCTCGACGCTGCAACTAACCGAAGCGGATCGAGAAGAGGTTTTCATGAATACGCGCGATGCTGCGTATCAGATTATCGAAGCCAAGGGCGCGACCTACTACGCCATCGCACTCGCACTGGATCGAATTTGCGCTGCCATTCTTAAGGACGAGGGAGCCATCCTGCACCTCTCGACACTACTTCATGACTATCACGGCGTATCCGATGTTTATCTCGGCGTTCCCTGCATTGTGGATCGCAATGGCGTCAGAAGCCCCATAGACATTCCGATTACGGAGGATGAACGCGTTCTGCTGCACAAATCCGCTGATAAACTGAAAGGGCTCATTTCTACCTTACAGCTGTCATAGAGTCAAGACTTCCCTCTCGCCGCAACCCGATTCAACAAAGCTTATTTCAAAGAATAGAGACCTGGAAAGCTCCCCATGAAGCTCCAGGTCTCTTAGTTATGACTTTCCCTTATATTCGCCAATCTAATCCTCCAAAATGAAGCAAGCACATCGTTCTTGCCAAAGTCGAGACGTTTTCAAGAGACAGAATTGCTCTTTAACCTGCTGGAAACGCAAACAAGAGCCTTCTGTGCGTTCGAAAAAACCACACAAAAGACCCCTTTGCTTTGCTCATTATAGGACGATTGCTGTCCTTCGCATATCCTTATTGGTTTTCAAGTTCTTCTTTGCTGACCAATGCGACTAAAGCGTTTACAGCCTGTTCAGCGTCCGAACCTTCTGCACTAATGGAAATTTCAGTGCCCGAGCTAATGGCAAGGCTCATAATACCCATTATTGATTTTGCGTTTACCTTCTTATCGTTCTTCTCTACAAACACCTCGGAGGAGAATTTGTTCGCTTCTTGAACGAATAATGCCGCAGGTCTCGCATGAAGCCCCGTCTTGAGCCGAACGACAACCGGTAGCCTTGTCATGGAAATCATACCCCCTATATTTTACTAAAGCACGAACATGCGATTGAAAAATAAAAGCCAATTACAACACATTATATCATTATACAAGCTGTTGCACTAGGCAAAAGTTGTTCCGCCCCGTATTTTTTCCGCTAATTCGTCGATTTTGCGAAGTCGGTGATTAACTCCCGATTTGCTGACCTTGCTTTTCAGCAGCTCGCCGACCTCGGTAAGGTTCAAATCGGGATGCTGAAGCCTTATCTCCGCAACCTCCCGCAGCTTATCCGGCAGGCTTTCGAGACCGACTTCCTTCTGCAGGAGCTTAATATTGTCGATCTGACGTACCGCCGCCCCGATCGTCTTGTTCAAATTCGCCGTTTCGCAGTTCACGATTCGATTCACCGAATTGCGCATATCGCGCATAATCCGCACATCCTCGAATTTGAAGAGCGCCTGATGCGCGCCGATAATACTGAGAAGCTCGATAATCTTCTCGCCTTCCTTCAAGTAGAAGATAAAGCCCTTCTTGCGTTCAATGCATCTTGCATTCAAGTCGAACTTATTCGCCAGGTCGACGAGCGAGACGCAATGCTCCTCGTACATCGAAGCGATCTCCAGATGGTACGAGGAGCCTTCGGGGTTGTTCACAGAGCCGCCAGCCAGGAACGCGCCTCGAAGATACGAACGCTTGCAGCAAGGCTTGCGGATAATCTCTTTATCGATGCCAAGGTTGAAGTTAAAGCCTTCGGATACAATGCAAAGCTCTTTCAACACCTCTTGCACCTGGCTTGGCATGCGCACGATATATACATTATTCTTCTTAAGTCGCATTTTCTTGCGCACAAGCAGTTCAATATGAACATCGAAATGACGTTTCATGAGAGAGTAAATTCTTCTTGCGATCGCGGCATTCTCCGTAGAGATGTCCAGAACAACCTTGCGGCTGGACAGACTGACCGATCCGTTCATCCGAATAAGCGCAGACAACTCGGCGCGCTCACAACAGCTATCCGTTTCGATTAACGTCAGTTCCTTCTTCGTTTGCGCCGCAAAAGACATTGTTCCTCACCTCTTTCGTAACATCCAATTCTCAACAAGCTTATAGATATGATGACTTAACCGCTCGGCGTCATGCCTTAAAAATTTGCGAAACAGCACCAGCCGGTCCGCAATGACCTTGTACCCTTTCTGGGTCAGCACATCCAAATCCAGATGCACCGCTTTCGAACCAAGCTCGGCGTACTGCGCTTCCACCTGCGGAGGAATTTCGCCGTCGTTCACGATAACATAATCGAATAAATGATGACCGATATGAGCATAGATCGCTTCCAGATGATCGCCGACCGAATAATTATCCGTTTCGCCAGGCTGCGTCATGACATTGCACACGAATAACTTGACCGCTTCGGATGCCACAATCGCTTGCGCCAGCTTGGGAACCAGCAAATTCGGCATAATGCTCGTATATAGACTTCCCGGACCGATCAGTATCGCATCCGCCTGCTCCAGCGCCTCGACCGCTTCCGCAAGCGGCTCCACGTCGACCGGATCAAGAAATACACGCTTAATCGCTTTGCCTGCCTTCGGAATCATGGATTCGCCCGTCACGATGCTGCCGTCCTCCAGTTCGGCATGCAGCACAATCGCGCGATTCGCGGCAGGCAGCACCCTTCCCCTGACGGCAAGCACTTGGCTAAGCTGCCTGATGCCGCTGACGAAATCACCGGAGATATCCGTCATCGCGGCAAGCATCAAATTACCCAAGCTATGTCCAGCGAGAGCGGTGCCTGTATTAAAGCGATACTTCAATACATCTCGCAGCAAGGGCTCCGCGTCTGCCAAAGCAATCAGCACATTCCGAATGTCGCCAGGCGGCGGAATTTGCAATTCGCTGCGAAGAATGCCTGAGCTTCCGCCGTCATCCGCCACCGTTACAATCGCCGTAATATCGAGCGGCTTCTCCTTCAGACCTCGAAGCATGACAGACAGCCCCGTCCCGCCGCCGATAACAACAATCTTGGGCCGTCTTACAATCTTCTGAATCGTCTGCATCCTCTCACCCCGTCAATGCTTATCTCGTTCGGAGTCACGATGGGTGACACGCACCTTTTCCGTATCACTGCTCCCCAGCATTCTTCCCAAATATTCGGCTATCGCCACCGAGCGATGCTTGCCTCCGGTACAGCCGATACCGATGACCACCTGGCTCTTCCCTTCCTTGCGGTAGAGGGGGATGAGAAATTGAAGCATATCCAGCAGTTTGCTCAAAAATTGCTGAGTCTCCGGCCATTTCATCACATAATCGTAGACATCCGGATTTTGTCCGGTATTCGGCCTTAAAGCCTCCACATAGTGGGGGTTCGGCAAAAAACGGACATCGAAGATGAGATCGGCATCGATGGGCACGCCGTATTTGAAGCCGAAGGAAGTGACGTTAATCGACAAATTGTTCTGCTCGACATTCGTGAAATGCGTAATGATTCGCTCTTTGAGCTGAAGCGGCTTCAAGCTGGAGGTATCGATGACTTGAGAAGCCGAGCCCTTCAGATCCTCAAGCATTCTGCGTTCATAATGAATGCCTTCAAGCGGCATGCCCTGCGGCGCAAGCGGATGTCTGCGTCTGCTTTCCTTATAGCGTTGAACCAGCACCTCGTCCGTCGCGTCAAGGAATAGAATCTCGCAGCTTATCGTATGATGATCCTTGATATAGGCTAGGGATTCCGAGAGCGCAGTGAAAAATTCTCTCCCGCGCAAATCGATCACGAGCGCAACCTTTCCGATCTTGCCATTGGATTGTTCGATTAATTCCGCGAACTTCGGTATGAGTACGGGCGGCAAGTTATCGACGCAGAAGAAACCGAGGTCCTCCAGGCTTTGAACGGCAATGGTCTTGCCGGCGCCCGACATCCCGGTAATAATGACAAGCTTTGCCAGTGTCGCTGCCGTATCCATGAGCAAACACCTACTATCCTCTTAGTATTAGTCCCGCAGCGCCTACGACTCCTGCGTTATTGCCCAGCGTGGCCGGAACAATATGCACGCCTTCCTTCGCCGCATCCTGCGTATATTTGTCGAATACCTCACGAATTTGATCGAACAGAAAGTCCCCCGCCTTCGACACGCCGCCGCCAATAATGAAATATTGCGGATTAAGCACAACCGCCATCATGGCCAGCGACTTGCCGAGATAGAATGCTGCCCGGCTCACAATACGCGCCGCGACTTCATCCCCGGCTTTCGCGGCGTCGATGACATCCTTCGCCATTATATTGTCCACCTGCGCGAGAGAAGTCCGATCGGAACGCTCCACGGCATCCTTGGCCATGCGAATAATGCCCGTAGCGGAGGAAACCGTCTCCAGACACCCCAGCTTGCCGCAGCCGCACTGAATCGCCTCGAGATCGGGAACGATCGAGATATGACCGAGCTCGCCGGCCATGCTTGCGAACCCTTCAACAATCTTCCCATCGATGATGATGCCGCCGCCCACGCCAGTTCCGAGCGTATAGCATACGCAGTTCGGAACGCCTCTGCCCGCGCCCGCCCATGCTTCGCCAAGCGCTGCGACATTCGCGTCATTGTTTATTTTAATCGTCTTCTGCAGCTCCTGCTCCAGATAACCCTTCAAATCGGTGTCGACTATATTCAAATTAGCGGAAAATTTCACATAACCGGTCGGGATGTCGAGAAATCCGGCGATACCGACGCCGACGCCGCCAACCTGATCCCAGTCATAAGAAGATTCTTCAACAATCAATCTTGCGTACTTTGCAATATTTTGCAGGATGGCAGGAGTTCCCTTGCTTGTTTCGGTCGGTCCTTCGTACGTATGCAGCAGATTGCCCTCCGCATCGCAAATTCCTACTTTAATTGTCGTTCCGCCGACATCGACTCCAACATAAATCTGTTCAGACATTGACAAAGCCACCTTATCGTTAAAGTTAACATTCTCTGTACCCACTATAAGCGTTGCACACGCTTCGGTCAAGGCGTAAGCCTGCGGCTGTCTGGTGCCGCAGCGAGGGAGCCTCGAACCGCTCTTTCCCAAGAGAAAATAATGGAGGACTGCGAGCTAAAGGCCGTCGGCGCTTCAGATGCAGTCCTCAAGCAAATCAGCACAGAATCAGATCGATTGGCTCCAATCGTGAACCATGCTTCCCTCCAAATATCTCTCGCAATCGAGAGCTGCCATGCATCCGCTGCCCGCGGCAGTAATGGCTTGGCGATATTTGCTGTCCTGTACATCGCCGCAAGCGAATACGCCCGGTACATTGGTCTCGGAGGTGCCCGGCTTCACTTTTATGTACCCATTCTCATCCCTGTCGATTTGACCCTCCAGGAATTTCGTGTTCGGCGTATGTCCGATGGCAATGAAGATCCCGTTCGTTTCGATAACCTTCTCCTCGCCCGACTCATTGTCGCGCACCTTAAGGCCGGTCACGCCCATTCCCGTCGCCACCACTTCAAGAGGCGTCATGTTCAAGCTCCAGCTGATTTTCTCGTTCTCCTTCGCTCGGTCTTGCATAATCTTCGATGCACGCAGCTCGTCTCTGCGATGAACGAGCTCGACGTTCGTAGCGAACTTCGTCAAGAAGCTTGCTTCCTCCATGGCCGAATCGCCGCCGCCCACAACGATGATTTTTTTACCCCGGAAGAAGAAGCCGTCGCAAGTTGCGCAGGTGCTGACGCCTTTGCCGACATTATCCTTCTCGCCCGGTATGCCCAGGTAACGAGCCGAGGCGCCTGTCGAAATGATCAGGCTCTCGCCGACAATTTCGCCCTTGCCTTCCACTTGAAGCTTGAAGGGTCGCTCGGACATATCCACGCTGTTCACCCAGCCCGTCATGAAGGTAGCGCCGAACCGCTCGGCTTGCTTGCGCATGTTCTCCATAAGCTGAGGCCCCATAATGCCTTCCGGGAATCCTGGAAAATTCTCGACTTCGGTCGTCGTTGTGAGCTGCCCTCCCGGCTCCGGCCCTTCGATAATAAGCGGACTCATATTCGCTCTCGCCAGATAAATCGCGGCAGTAAGTCCGGCAGGACCCGTTCCAATAATAATCGATTTGTACATTTCCCTTCACCTCGTACGAATTAATCTCTCTTCGGATCCTCTCCGAAGAACACATTGTTGATCGACTTCATCTTCTCTTTGATGCCGCATACTTCATCTATTAGCTTCACATGCTTGCTGACCGTCGTGATCGACGTGTCATACCGCAGCGCAACCTCGTGATAGGAGATTGTTCTACGGTGCATCTTGGCCGTCAAATATTCAAGCGCTGCCGCCCAGCCGTCGGGCTTCGCCAGCTTGGGCACATTCGGATAGACCCTTGTCAGGAACTCTACCCATAATGTCATCATATCATGCTGCTGCACCAAATCATATTGCTTCGCCATGCGGCTGATGGCCGACTGCGCCACCGCTTCCCACTTCTCATCCCATTCCGGAAGCCGCGAAGGCATCTGCTTCGGTTCAACCCACGTCTTCTTCCCTTCCAGAACGACGGGAAGCGACTCCTGCACGCCAATTGTGCGCAATACGAACAGGGCGATTTTCTTCAAATAATCATCTTCATCCAGTTCCAGCAAAAAAGCGCGAAGCACATCCTTCACTTCATTGTCGGCAATCATGCCGAACGCTTGAATCACTTGAAGCTTCGTGTGCTGATCGCCGTGGCGCAGCGCCCAGAAGAAAGAAGAGCGCACAAGCGGATCCCGCTTCAGATGATCAGGTATGCCCTCGGAGGACTTTCCCCACAGCTTGAACTGCTCCTCGAAAGGAAGATGATAATGATAGCTGATGGACGAAGTCTCGCCTCCGCTCTTCATGACAGCTAACTGCTCCATATAGTATTGCGGAATGCCCGACTCTCCATCCAGCTTAAGCGCCTGCCGCCACAATCTCTCCGCTTCCTGCAATCTGCCGGTATGACAAGCGGCGACGGCTGCGTAATGATAGAGACAGGGATCCTGCGGAACCTCCGCATCCTTCAAGAGCCGGGTGAAATGCCGATATGCCTCTCCATGCTCGCTTAGTATGCCCATTGTCGTCGCCAGCTTGAACACGTGTTCCTGATGGAACGGAACCATACGCTTCAATTGCGCGGTCAGCTCAATCAGGTTTGAAGTGTCTCCCTCATGCTGATAGAAGATCGCCAAATTGCATAACGCATGGAGATTCCCTTGCTCGATCGCCAACACATTTCCGATAGATTCCATCGCCTTGTCGAACAATCCCATATAATAATAAGCCAGCGCCAGATTATTGCGGGCAGCCAGAAATTCGGGTTGCTTCTCTACAATATCCTCAAGAATGCGCACGGCCTCGGTGAACTTGCCTTCCTCCAGAAGAGTCCTTGCCTGATCATGCTCGATCATGCCTTCTCTTGATTTTATAGTCTTCAGCTTTGTTGGACGCTCGAGCTCGTAATGAAGCAAATCGAGCATTTCCTCCGCCTCGTCCAGGTATTGTCCGTCATGGTCTTCCTGCAGATAATGAACAAGCGAGGATTCCGCATCTTCGAATTGATCCATGTTGGCGTAATTATTCGCCATGTAGAAATAACACTCCGTCATGGTCGGATCGAGCTCGTTCACAATCCATTTCAGCACATCATTCGAGCTTTCGTAGTTGCCCATCTCGGACATAATCCCTGCCATATTGCAATGATTAACCGGATTGTCCGGTTCGTATTCTACCGCTCTGCGAAAGTATTTGAGTGCCTTGTCATAATGGTAACGATCCAGCGAACGCACGGCCCGCTCGAAGAAAAACGTAGCATCCCATTGAATGGGTATCACTTTCTCCCTTCCATTGACCGCTATACGTTTGTTCTCTTTCATTCGCAAGGCACCTCCTTAAGATGTAATCCCATTCTGTTTTTAGATTATACCATAGCCTGCCGAATCGAACACGCAAGAAAATGTGGCAAGAAAAATCGCGAGCAGCCTGAGTGCCGCCCGCGATTTTTCGCGAATCGCTATGTGTTATACGCCCTTGTTCTTGAACAAGGTGCTGATGGAGCCGCCGTCCAAAATGATGCGCGTCGCTTCCGCAAGCAGCGGAGCAACCGACAGCACCTTGAATCTCGGAGGCGTTGATTCCGGCAGCAGAATGGTGTCCGTCACGATGACTTCCTTGATCGATGAATGATCCAGTCTGTTAATCGCGTCGCCCGAGAACAAAGGATGGGTCGCGCAGACATAGACATCCTCCGCGCCGCGTTCCTTCAAGCTTTCCACGACATTGACGATCGTTGTTCCGGTATCAATCAAATCCTCGATAATAATAGGCGTCTGGCCTTCTACGTCGCCGATAACATGAGTGATCGATGATTCATTATGCGCATGACGTTTCTTAATCATAATGGCGAAGGAAGTGTCCAAGTAGTTAGCAAGCTTCTCAGCTGTCGACGCACGCCCTGCATCTGGCGAGACGACAACCGGGTTCTTAATGTTCTTCGACTTCAAATAATCGCTGATCAAGTCCAGCGCCGTCATATGATCCACCGGAATATTGAAGAAGCC
Organism: Paenibacillus sp. HB172176; assembly: GCF_011947265.1. Taxonomy (GTDB): domain Bacteria; phylum Bacillota; class Bacilli; order Paenibacillales; family Paenibacillaceae; genus Pristimantibacillus. The sequence goes on along the minus strand of NZ_JAATHD010000001.1, from coordinate 17,117 downwards.
TTGAATCGCCGGAGCGTGAAGATCAATCGTAACCACGCGAGTTGCGCCAACAGTCGTCAGGACATCCGCCAGCATTTTGGCCGAGATCGGTTCCCTTGGCGCCGCCTTGCGCTCCTGTCTCGCGTATCCGTAATACGGCATAATAATGTTAACCGTTCTTGCGGAGGCTCGCTTCGCCGCATCGATCATGACAAGCAGCTCAACGAGAAATTCATTAATCGGATGCGAGAAGGATTGAACAAGAAAAACATCGCAGTTCCTGATCGTTTCTTCATAATGAACATAGATTTCTCCACTCTTGAATCGTGACAGCTTGATCGCGCCCAAATTCAAACCTAACTCATTGCTGATCTTCTGAGCCAATACCGGATTAGATGAACCCGAAAAAATTCGCACCTTGTCGCTTAACATGATACCCTCCTGAGCATTTCCAGCCAAAAATTTATTCCATTTTCCGATTTTCGTTCTTACTTGTCCTATTATACAGCTTATTTACAAGAATTCAAAAATGGAACGCATATAATTTTCGACAAAGTTATGAATTTCCGCCATTATCTCATCTTATTCGTTGTCGGTTTGCCATGCCTGCCGGCAAGTTCTGTCATTACAGCATCCAAAGGCAAGCCTCGTTCGCGCAGCAGCACCATCAAATGGAACACAAGATCGCTCGCTTCGCTCCTGAGCTCATCATTATCTTCATTCTTCGCCGCAATGATGACCTCGGCCGACTCTTCCCCGACCTTCTTCAGAATTTTGTCTACGCCTTTATCGAAGAGATAGCTGGTATAGGTGCCCTCAGGACGCTCCGCGTCTCGCTGCGCGATGATCGTCTCCAGGCGACCCAAAATTTCGAAGCGGTCCGCTTCAGCGGCATGCTGCTCCGCGGCTCCCCCCGCCTTATGATCCCCCTCAAGCTCGATCGCGTTATAGAAGCAGCTGTAGCTGCCTGTATGGCAAGCCGGGCCTTGCTGCTGCACCCGCACGAGCAGCGTGTCTCCATCGCAATCATACGACAATGACACAATTCGCTGCGTATGCCCGCTCGTCGCGCCTTTATTCCATAGCTCATTTCTGGAACGGCTCCAAAACCACGTAGAGCCGGATTCGATCGACAGCTTCAGCGACTCCTCGTTCATATAAGCGAGCATCAATACCTCCTTGCTCTGCGCATCCTGCACAACAGCGGGAATAAGGCCGTTCGCGTCCCATTTCAAGACGGAACGAAGCTCCGAATTGTCCGCAGCCTTCATAGTCGTCACCTTACCTCAACTCCTTTCTCTCTCAAATCCGCCTTCACTTGCTCAATCGTCATTTCCTTATAATGAAATATCGTTGCGGCCAGCGCTGCGTCCGCGTTCGCTGCCTCGAACACCTCCGAGAAATGCTCGATGCGACCCGCTCCGCCGGAAGCGATAACGGGAATGCCCACCGACTCGGATACGGCCTTGGTGAGCTTAATGTCGAAGCCGTCCTTCGTGCCGTCCGCGTCCATCGACGTGAGCAGCAGCTCTCCTGCTCCCAGCCGTTCCACCTCGCGCACCCACTCCAGCGCGCGAATGCCCGTCGATTGTCTGCCGCCATGCGTATAGACCTCCCACTCGCCCCACTCGGCGTTGAACCTGGCGTCTATCGCGACAACGATGCACTGCGAGCCGAATTTGCGCGCTCCGTCCGATACGAGCGATGGATTTTTCACCGCAGCCGTATTGATTCCGATTTTGTCCGCACCCGCGCGCAGCAGCCGTTTCATATCATCTACATGAGAGATACCCCCGCCCACGGTGAAAGGAATCGTAATCTCGCCAGCCGTCTGCTTCACAACCTCGATCATGGTCGCCCTGCCTTCCACCGAAGCCGATATATCCAGGAAGACGAGCTCGTCGGCGCCTTCCCGATCATAGATCGCGGCCAGCTCGACGGGATCGCCTGCATCTCTGAGATTCACGAAGTTAACGCCCTTAACAACCCTTCCATCCTTCACGTCCAGACAGGGAATAATGCGTTTCGCCAGCATCGTGGTCATCACTCCTTTTCGTATTCAAACTTGCCAAGCCTCTTTCCGCCGAACAAGCCTCTTTCCGCTGCCGCTTGCGCCGCTTCCGAACAGCATGCTTCCAGCCTCAGCCTGGCGACTGTACTTGTACTAACCTCTTCCGCCCGTTAACGCCAGGAAATTGCCGAGCAGCGCCATGCCGAGCTCCCCGCTCTTCTCCGGATGGAACTGCATGCCGTACAGGTTGTCGCGTCCCACGATCGCAGTGACATCCCCGTAATAATCTGTGGTCGCAAGCAAATCCGACTTCAGCTCAGGCAGCGCGTGGAAGGAGTGAACGAAATACACATGCCCTTGGGACAGACCTTTGAAGAGAGGCGACTGAGGCTGCGAGAACTGCAGCTTGTTCCACCCCATATGCGGGATTTTGAAATCGCCGCTGAAGCGCACCACTTGACCGGGCAGCAGATCGAGCCCCTTATTGCTTCCATACTCCGAGCTTTCGCTGAACAACAGCTGCATGCCCAAACAGATTCCGAGCATAGGCTTGCCGGAGCCTGCGTAATATTTCGCCACATCATCGAGCATCGTGTTGCGCAAATTTTGCATCGCGTCGCCGAATGCGCCGACGCCGGGCAGGATCGCGCCGTCCGCCTCAATAATCCTCTGAGGATCCGCTGTCACTTCTGCTTCATAGCCGAGTCGCTCGACCGCCTTGCTGACGCTGTGAAGATTGCCCATCCCGTAGTCGATAATCGCAATCATCTACAGCACTCCCTTCGTCGAAGGCACTCCTGTCACGCGGGGATCGATTGCAGTCGCCTCATCCAATGCGCGTCCAAGCGCCTTGAATACCGCTTCAATCATATGATGCGTGTTCTGTCCGTAATGGACAATCACATGCAGCGTAATGCGCGCCTCCAACGCCAGCTTCCATAGAAACTCATGCACGAGCTCCGTAGAGAAGCTCCCCACCTGAGCGGAAGGATATTCCGCCCGATATTCGAAATGCGGTCGGTTGCTTACATCAATGACAACCTGGGCAAGCGCCTCGTCCATCGGCACAAATACACTTGCATAACGCTTGATGCCGCGTTTATCTCCCAGAGCTTCCCGCAGCGTTTGACCGAGGCAAATCCCGATGTCTTCCACCGTGTGATGATCATCAATGTCGATATCGCCCGTCGCTTCCACCGACAAATCGAATTGCCCGTGCTTCGCGAACAAATCAAGCATATGATTCAGGAATGGAACGTCGGTCTCCAGCTTAGCCTGCCCCGTTCCATCCACCCCGAAGGTTAATGTGATATCCGTTTCATTCGTCTTTCTTGCCACTGAAGCTGTGCGCGCCGTCTGTTCTGCCATATCCAACCCCTGCCTTCTTCATGCTTATTGTCGGGAGTAGATTCTTCCCGTCTTTAGTCCCGTTCCTTCTCCAAGCGGATCTCAATCGCCCTCGCATGGCCTTCCAATCCCTCATGTCTCGCCAGCGTCATAATGTTCTCGCCGTTTGCCATCAGAGCTTCCTTGCTATAATAGATCAAGCTTGATTTCTTCATAAAATCATCCACGTTGACCGGCGACGAGAATCTTGCCGTGCCGTTCGTCGGAATAATGTGATTCGGGCCAGCGAAATAATCGCCAACCGGCTCCGAGCTGTACGGTCCGAGGAAGATCGCTCCGGCATTCTCGATAAAACCAAGAAGCTTCATCGGATCGCTCGTCAGAATCTCCAAATGCTCCGGAGCAAGCTGGTTCACGACCGCAATACCGGCTTCGATCGAATCCACAAGCAGCACCGCTCCATAGTTGTCGATGGAGCTGCGGGCAATCGCTTCCCGCGGCAGCTGCGAGAGCTGGCGTTCCACCTCGGCTGCGACAGCCTCGGCCAGCTCTCTGGACGGCGTCACGAGAATAGAAGACGCCATCTCGTCATGCTCCGCCTGGGAGAGCAGATCGGCCGCGATATAAGAAGCATCGGCGTCCCCATCCGCCAACACCACAATCTCGCTCGGCCCGGCGATGCTGTCAATGTCTACCGCCCCGAACACCGCGCGCTTCGCCAGCGCGACATAGATATTGCCCGGTCCGCAGATCTTGTCGACCGGCGCAATCGTCTCCGTGCCGTACGCCAGCGCGGCAATCGCTTGAGCCCCGCCGACCCGGTACAATTCCTTGACGCCCGCCTCAGCGGCCGCAACGAGAATATACGGGTCGATGCCCTCCTTGCCGCCGGTCGCGGGCGGCGTCACCATTACAATCTCCGGCACGCCGGCCACCTGGGCCGGAATCACATTCATCAACACGGACGAGGGATACGCCGCTTTCCCGCCGGGCACATAGACGCCCACGCGCTTCAGCGGGCGCATAATCTGCCCGAGCATCGTCCCGTCCGGCTGCAGATCCATCCACGAAGCGCGCTTCTGCTTCTCGTGGAAGGCCCTGATATTGACGGCAGCCTCGCGGATCGCCGTCAGGAAAGCGGCGTCCACGCGCCCGTACGCCGCTTCAATCTCCTGCGGCGTCACGCGCAGCTCCGCCGCCGCAAGCTTCACCCCGTCATGCTGCGCCGTATATCGCAGCAATGCCGCATCGCCCTCCGCCTTCACGTCTCCGACGATCCGCATGGCGGCCTCATTCTGCTCAGGCGTTCCGTACTCCACCTCGCGTTTCAATCCAAACTGCTCGGCCTGCATAATCCGCATGCTCCCCACCTCTTTCCATTTATTATCCGGCGCCGCATGTTTTCTACCTATCTCTTGCCCATCTCCTGCACGGTCCCTGAGATCCGCATGCTTCTCTCAGCCGAGTCGCTGCTATGCGCTTCGCAGCTTAAGCCTTCGCCGCAATCGTCTCCTGCAGTCTGTCGCATAAGCTCTGAATGCTGTCATTCTTCATCCGGTAGCTGACACGGTTCGCGATCAGCCTGCTCGTAATGCCGAAGATCGATTCCATCTCCACCAGTCCGTTCTCCTTGAGCGTCTGTCCCGTCTCCACCATATCCACGATCCGATCCGCGAGTCCGATCAAGGGCGCAAGCTCGATCGAGCCGTTCAGCTTGATCACCTCTACCTGCTGGCCGCGCTCGCGGAAATACGCGGAAGCTACGTTCGGATATTTTGTCGCTACTCGCGGTTGAATCGTCGGCTGCCAATCCGGCAGCGCGATGACCGACATCCGGCATTTCGCAATGCCAAGATCGAGCAACTCGTACACATCCTTATCCTCTTCCATCAGCACATCCTTGCCGACGATGCCGATATCCGCAACGCCGTATTCCACGTAAGTCGGCACATCTACGGGCTTTGCCATAATAAATTCCATATTCGCTTCAGGAAGTTCAATAATCAGCTTCCGCGTATCGTCGAAATCGACCGGGATCGGGAGTCCCGCCTCGCGGAACAGCTTCGATGCCTGCTTATAGATTCGCCCCTTCGGCATTGCCACCTTCAAAATATCCTTCTGCGCTTCCGCCATCATACCGAACCGCCCTTCTTCTCGCCATTCACAAATACATGCACCGAGGTGAACGGCAAGCCATTATGCGGTATTATACCGCCGTTGACCGCCGTGCTCGACAGCTCCGCCAATTGCTCAGCCTCAGCCGATTCCACCCGCTCCGTTACGACATTCCTTCCTTCGCCGCGAAGCTGCTGCGCAAGCCCGATCGCCTCCATGCGGCTCTGTGAATCATAGACCACGAGCGTTCGCTCCGCTGAAGTATTCTTCTCCGCTCCGAGCAGTTCCAGAATTCGTGTCGTCTTCAAAGCGAAGCCCGTAGCCGGAGCCGGCCTGCCGAACTGCGCCAACAGATTGTCATAACGCCCTCCGCTAACGACCGGGAAGCCGAGATCCGCCGCATAACCTTCAAAGGTCATGCCCGTATAATAAGAGAAATCCCCAATCATCGTCAGATCGATCAGCACATGCTCGCATACCCCGTACGCTTTCAACACATCCCATATTTCGCAAAGATGCGAGATCGATTGCCTCGCCTGTTCATCCTTGCTTACAAGCATCGCTTGATCACAGATCTCTTGCCCCCCGCGCAAGCGCAGAATGCCCTCCAGCTCTCGTTGAACGGGTTCTTCAAGCCTGAGTCCGCGCAGTTGTTCGCGATAGCCGACATAATCCCGGCCAAGCAAGCAGCTTTTAAGCAACTCCTGCTCCTCGGACTTGCCCTTAAGCGTTTCCTCGAACAATCCGTTCAGAAAGCCGACATGCCCGATCGCGATTTTGAACCGCTCCACGCCGGCCGCCTTAAGCGACGCAATCGCCAGAGCCACTACCTCCGCATCCGCTTCGGGGGAAGAATCGCCAACGAGCTCCACGCCGGTTTGGAAAAATTCCGCCTCTCTCCCGGCCTCCTCTTCAATCGATCGAAACACATTCGAATGATAGGACAGCCGCAGCGGGAACTTCACTTCCTTCAGCAGCGAAGACACTACCCGCGCGATCGGAGCGGTCATATCGGAGCGCAGCACCAGCGTCGTCCCGCGATTATTGAGCAGCTTATATAATTTCTGATCCGAGGTCGAGCTTGCCGCACCGACCGTATCGTAATATTCCATCGTAGGCGTAATAATCTGCTCATAGCCCCAGCTCTCCATGCAAGCCAAGGTGGAGCGTTCAATATGGCGCAGCCGTTTAACCGCTTCCGGCAAGTAATCCTTCACGCCAATCGGTTTTTCGAACATTTTTGGTTTGGACATTTTATAATCCCCTTATTCTATTTAATGCGTTAAAGTGCTACCATATTACCATACTAACAAAATAAAGTAGTTAGTCGCTATCTTAGCATGATCCCTTACGCTTCGTCAATCTTTTCTCCCCATTGCCATGAAAAAAGGATCCCTCTGCGCCAGGTCATGATTAAGCGCTTTGCCCGCGCATTCTAAGACCCTTTCCAGAGACATCCTGTCATGACTGCGGCTTGCTGTGCTCCATATTGCAATTGCTGTTTCCCCCGCAATCCTACCCATCTTCTTGCCCGTCAGCGCCTTTCCTCTCAATGATTCGCATCGGGTTGCCTCCGACGAAGGCATGCGCAGGCACATCCTTGTGAACGAGAGAGCCTGCGGCGACAACCGCATGATCGCCAATCGTGACGCCTGGCAGAATCGTCGTATTCGCTCCGATCATAACGCTGTCTCCTATGACGACCTGCCCCAAACGATATTCCTTGATCAGATATTCATGCGTAAGAATCGTGGTGTTATAGCCAATAATGGAATTTCTTCCAACCGAGATTTTTTCAGGGAAGAACACATCCACCATGACCATCAGCGCGAACGACGTATGCTCCCCGACCTTCATGCCGAGCAGGCGGCGATAGATGCTATTTTTCACGGAAAGGAACGGACAGTATCTTGCTATTTGTATGAAGACGAAATTTTTGACCGCCTTCCACCTGCTGACTGTCGAATAGACCTGCCATAGCGCATTGGGGCCTTCTACGGGAAATCGATCAACTCTTCGCAAGAGGCTCCCGCTCCAATCCGGCGAAAGCGTACAATTCACGCATATCGTCGATTACATAGGCGGCCCCCGCCTCCTTCAAAATTCGTCCGCCCTTGAGCGACCATGCCACGCCCACGGGAATTACGCCCGCCGCAACCGCCGATTGCATATCTACGACGCTGTCGCCGACCATTATCGTGGTTGCCGGATCTGCCTGAAGCAGCTCCATCGCTTTCGCGACAGGCTCCGGGTCGGGTTTCGCATGTGTAACATCGTCGATCGTTACAAGCGCATCCATGCAGTCGTAAATGCCGACAAGCCGCAGCCCCTTCTCGGTCGTCAGCCTCATTTTCGTTGTAACAACCCCCAGACGAACGCCTTCTCCCCGCAATCGTCCCAGCACTTCAACGACATAAGCGAACGGCTTCACATACTCGTCATGGAGCCTTAAATTCACCTCGCGATAGGCAGCTACCAGCTCTGCTACATCCTCCCGGCCAGAGAATAATCGCAGTTGATTTTCCAACGGCTGTCCCATGCTCGGAATGATATGCTCCCGCTCGAACGACTCCGGTACAATGCCTTCGAGCGATTCCATAAAGGAACGAATAATCAATTCATTCGTGTCGAGTATTGTGCCGTCCAGATCGAATAACATGGTGCGAATCGTGTTCATGCCGCGCCTTCCTTCCGCTGCCCTGAGCTATCTTTTTTCTTCTTATAATCCGAATTCCCTTATCGTTTTCCCTCATTCAAGTCCGCCGCTTCTCCGCTTGGCGTTTTCTCCACAGAGGCTTCTGCGCCCGCTATCTGAGCGGTTTGTCCCTCTTGCGAAGCAGCGATTGCTTCGCCATTGCGCTCAGGCCTCGTCGTCACGATCGGATCGGCATAGTAGACATTGGCTTTTCCGTTGACGCGGCGAAGCACGATGAATAGAATGGCTCCAATAATGAGCAGCACGGCCAATGCCTGCGAAATGCGGATATTGCCGTAGGATGGATCCAAATAGCCTCGATCGAATACCGTGTCCATCGGAGCCCACAGCGCGTTGATGAAGCTTGCCAGCCATTTCGGTCCGATGAAGGCCAGACTGTCCGTGCGAAGCGCTTCTATGTAGAACCGGCCAATCGAATACCAGATGAAATAACAGGCCGTTAACTCGCCGGCGCGCAGAAATTTCTGCCGCCTAATGATTAACAAGATCAGGATGCCTGCCAAGCTCCATATCGATTCATACAGGAACGTTGGCTGACGGAAGGCGTCATCAATAAACATCTGATCCACTATAAAAGATGGCAGATGCAGCGTATGCCTCAGGAAGCTCTCGCTCACCGTGCCGCCGAATGCCTCCTGATTCATGAAATTGCCCCATCGCCCGATCATCTGACCGGCCAAGAGGCCCGGTACGCAAATATCTACGATGCGCAGGAAGCTGTAGCCCTTGTATCTTGCATAGAAGAAGCCGCATAGGAGCGCGCCGATAATCGCGCCATAGATCGCAATGCCGCCCTCCCAAATTTTGATCATGTCGATGGGATGATCCTTATACTCGTCCCACTTGAACGCGACATAATAAATCCGCGCGCAAATAATCGCCGTTGGAGCTCCAAACAGCAGCAAATCCATGAAGAAATCCGGCTTGATGCCAAACCTCTTTCCTTCTTGAATAGCAAGCATCAATCCGATCAAAGCTCCTAAACCAAGTATGATACCGTACCAGCGCACCGTCAGATTTCCAAGCTCGAATACGACTGGATTTAACGCTAACGATTGAATCAAATGGACCTACCCCTTAACTCTTTATTTGAACTTCTGGTCATAATCTATGCAATCAATCATAGTCATCCGCATCATCCGAAATCGTTTCTGTCAGCTTGTTCGTGAACTGAAGCGCAGCGTTGTAGCCCATGTTTTTCAGCCTGAAATTCATCGCGGCCACTTCAATAATGACTGCAAGGTTGCGGCCCGGTCTTACCGGGATCGTCACCTGTGTCACATCCGTATCGATGATGCGCGTCGTCTCGTCATCAAGTCCCAGACGGTCGTATTGCTTGTCCTGCTGCCATATTTCCAGCTTGATAACCAGACCAATACGCTTCTGTGTACGAACCGCTCCAGCACCGAACAAAGTCATTACATTAATAATGCCGAGGCCTCTAATCTCCAGGAGATGTCGGATCAACTCGGGAGCAGTGCCATGCAGTTGACCATCGGAGGTTTGGCGGATCTCCACTGCGTCATCCGCAACCAGGCGATGCGATCGCTTCACAAGCTCCAACGCCGTCTCGCTCTTGCCAATTCCGCTTCCGCCTGTAATGAGAATGCCCACGCCGTAGACATCCACCAACACCCCGTGAATCGTGGCAGTTGGCGCAAGCTTATGCTCGAGGAAATCCGTGATTCGACTGGAGAGAATCGTCGTCGCCACATTGCTGCGCAATACCGGAACCTCATTCTCGTTCGCTACTTCCAAGAGCTCCTTGGGCGCATCCATGCCTCTCGTCAGAATGATGCACGGCGTTTCCTCATTGCACAGCCTTATCATTCTGTTCCTGCGCTCTTCGCTGTCGAGCATGCTTATGAATGAAATTTCCGTCTTCCCAAGCAGCTGTACACGTTCTGTAGGATGATAATGAAAGTATCCTGCCATTTCGAGGCCAGGACGATAAAGATCATCGACCGTAATATTGCGCTTCAGTCCATCCTCTCCCGCCAGAATTTCCAATTGGAAATGCCGCACGAGCTCTGATACTTTAACTTTCTTTGGCAAAGGGTTGGCCTCCTTATATCGCGATATCGCTAATTTCGTTATTGTAAGCAAAAACTCCAATGTCTTCATCGTAATGCAAAAAGACGCCGAACGCAACGTTTCCCGCCGCTCGACGTCTATTCCGACATTATTATTAACTATCTACTTACTTGAACTTTTACTTGATCTCCACCTTAATCTCTTTCATAACATAGCCAGGATACTCCTCAATCTCAAACGTGAGAGGTTGTTGATAAGGCTTGTTCGGAATCCGATAGAAATAATTGATTTCACTGCTCCCTGCCCTAAATCCTGCCTGCGTCCCGCCAAATCGTAGAAATGCAAATTGTTCGCCTGATGCGTCATGAAAAGTGCTATCAGTCTGAAAGAGAGTATATATTTTTTTCCCAATTCCCGGGTCGTCGCTTTGGTCTAATGTCAGCTCCAATTCAATATAATCCGACTTCTTCTCGGCATGATTCAGCTTGATCTTCGAATCTGGCGCCGATAAGATATCTCCTGTATCGGAGTTTATCACAAGCTTATTGTCACGATCCGATATGAGCGCGCCGTCTGCCACAAAGGTAAGATGCCTTGGTTTCTGAAAGTAGCTGCTTTGGAAATTTCTTGTGATGACCGAATCGAGTCCACCCATTCCATTAGGAGTCGTATACTCGCGACCCTTGTCATCCACGATCTTCATATTTATAAAGTCATTCAATCTTCTTGAATTAGCCTCATCACCTTCGAAGGTAACACTGACTTGCAGAGGAGTAATGGTTACATCTTTCATCAAAATGTGCTGTTCTCCAATCTCAATCTGCTTATTTAGCAAAACATATTCCGTCTTGTCCGCAAATTGCTCTTGATCAATTGGCACATCAACAGCTAATGTTTCTCCACCAAGCTCTAACTGGAAATGAATTTGATTCGGCATTGGCACATCCTGCCCCATCATAATATCCATATAATCTTGATAACTCTCTGCTTTCCCGACACTTACTTCTCTAAAATTATGATTAGATCCAATCATCGCTTGAAGACGCTCGCCATTTTCATCCGTCAATTTATATGTCAAGCTATCACCTGGTTGAATACCCGGCCCTTCCGCACTATACAAAATAATCGCTCTTTGCGCATCCGCCATTAGGCCATTCACCGTCAATTTATAACCATTTCTCTCGTCTGAAAGATTTAATGGCATCAAATATTCGTTGTCGATGGCTGCCATGAGAGATTGATCATAACCAAGCAGCTTCACATAACCGCTGAAACCGGGAATATCTTCAAGAAAGCTGGCAAAGGAAGGAGAAACTCGCACAAATGCCGAAAGAAGAACGAACACGCTTGCCGCTGCTAGAACGGTCCATAGACCTGCCTTTTTCCTTCTGTATCGGACGGCTTGCTTGCGTCCTGATCTCACCCCGTTTATCAAAGCTTGATCAGTCTTCCACTCTTCATGTTCTGCCATTTCATTTTCCATAACATTTCGATCGAACTGCAGGGCTTGCATCACCTCATTAAGCGCTTCGTCAACAGCTATCCTATTATCGTCGTCATTACACTCAGTCCAATTGCTCTCGCCATCCCTCTTCAACCTTTCGTCCATTTCCTCCAGCCTCCTCTCCAGCACCCAACCCTTTTCTTAATCTTTTCAATCCTTGATGCAGCCAGGTTCTAATCGTCCCGTTTGGCTTTTCAAGCAATTCCGCTATTTCCGTGATGGTCATATCCCGATAATATTTAAGCACGATAACCATTCGGTATTTCGGCTCGAGCTTCGCAACCTGATCTTTCATATGAAGGGAGGCGACGACATCCGGTTCACTTGTATTGCTATTCCACACTACTTCGGCCATAGGAAGCTCTTTTTTTCTCTTCTTTCGCTCATCCATACAAATATGAATTAAAATACGAATCATCCAGGTTGTAAACAACCTTGCATCCCGCAGCGACTTTCTTTTCAGCCAAACTCGGCTTACCGTCTCTTGTATCGCTTCAAGAGCATCTTCTTCATTTCGCATGTAAGAGAACGCAATGCCGAACATCTTGCTCTTATCGCATTCGATTCGCTTCAATAACGCATCGTCATCGCCTTTCAGCGCTGCTCTGGTCCATTCCTCTTTGTCCTTCTCCAGTTTATTCCTTTCATCCTGATCCATCCCTTCCCTCCTAGCCCGAACACTCACTCCAACTTGTTGCATGTACTTTATCAAGGATTAGACGCCCCAAGTCTTTAAACGGTTTTACTCATTTTCGACTTTTCTCAAAACCCGGTATAGTTCAAAATTGAAAAACGAAAAAAGAGCCCCCGGAAAATCCGGAAGCCCTTGATCATATTAAAAGTATTAAGCTTCGAAGATGTTAAGCTCAGTTTCCTTGTCGAACAGGTGAACCTTGTTCATGTCAAGGGCAAGCTTCACGCTCGAACCGTCACGGATTGTCGAACGTCCGTCTACGCGAGCGATGACTGTGTCGGAACCGATACCGTTCAGGTAGAGGTACATTTCATGACCCAGGTTCTCAGCTACGTCAACGTTTGCGTTAACTGCTGTTTGCGGAGAAGCTTCCAGGAATACTGGCTCTTCATGAATGTCCTCTGGACGCACGCCGAGGATAACCTCTTTGCCGATATAGCCTTGTGCGCGCAGTGTGGATGCTTTGCCGTCAGGAACTAGAACGTCTACGCCGGAAGCTTTGAAACGAACAACACCGTTTTGCTCAGACAACGAACCGGAAATAAAGTTCATCGATGGGGCGCCGATAAATCCTGCAACGAAGATATTAACCGGGTGATTATACAGTTCTTCTGGCGAAGCTGTTTGCTGAATGAAACCATCCTTCATAACAACGATGCGATCGCCCATTGTCATAGCCTCGATTTGGTCATGCGTTACATAGATCGTTGTTGTTTCAAGACGCTTGGTCAGTTTGCTGATTTCCGCACGCATCTGACCGCGAAGCTTGGCATCAAGGTTGGAAAGCGGCTCATCCATCAAGAATACTTGCGGTTCACGTACAATCGCGCGGCCCAAGGCAACACGCTGACGTTGACCGCCGGAAAGTGCTTTTGGCTTACGGTCAAGCAAATGCTCGATATCTAGAATTTTAGCAGCCTCGCGAACACGCTTGTCGATGTCTGCTTTTTTGAATTTACGAAGTTTAAGTCCAAACGCCATGTTCTGATACACGTTCATATGCGGATACAAAGCGTAGGATTGGAATACCATCGCGATATCGCGATCTTTAGGAGCAACATCATTAACAAGACGATCGCCAATGAACAATTTACCGTCGGTAATTTCTTCAAGACCTGCGATCATACGAAGAGTCGTTGATTTTCCGCAACCGGAAGGACCAACCAACACCAGAAACTCTTTATCCTTAATATCTAAGTTAACGTCTGTTACCGATGCTTTTTCAGATCCTGGATACTTCTTGTAAATGCCTTCCAAGCGTACGCCTGCCATAATATTTTCCCCCTAGAAAAGAAATTTCGTTATGCATCTATCTTATCCCACCTCGAGATGTATGACTATGCACATACTTTACAAAAAAACTAATTTCTTTTCGTAACTTTGTACAATAGCAATATGATCTTCATAAGCACGGCATCCCGGAACAGTCTTACGTCAAGTCCCGTTTCCTGCTTCAGTTTATCGAGTCGATACAGCAGCGTATTTCGGTGGATATAAAGTTTTTTCGCGGTTTCGCTTACATTGCAGTCCAATGAAAAGAATGTTTCGAGTGTCGCCAGCATTTCCGGCTCGACAAAAAGATCCGTCCTTTTTAAGGATTGCTCCAAATATTTCGCTCTCTGCGTCTCCGGTATTGCATTCAGCAGACGCTCCAGTTGCATAAGCCAAGGCAAATGAATATTCGTGCCGATATGGAACTTCCGTCCCAAACTAACCGTTTCGCGAAGCGTAATGAGCGTCTCTATCATACTTTGAGAAGGAGATACCGGGTGGGTGACAGCAAGATGGCATTCTCCAATCCATTCGCTTGTCAACATCTCGTGAAGACCGGAAGCAATCGAGGCCAGGCTCTCCTCCAACGATTCTTCCTCGGAGTAATCATATCCATCCAATTCTTCATCCTTAAGCAGGGACAATGGCCCCCATATTAGCCATTCCTGGCTCTTAAGCGGAATGAGCAGAATATCATCCGAAAGGAAGGATCGAAGCAGCTTCTCCAGTTCTGTATATGCCGCTTTCTTCGATCCGGATTGCTCGGTTACGAGCAAGAATGGAATCATCTCGTGATATAATCGGCTGCCCACAGCCAAGGAATCCGGCAATGAATAATTCGGCTCGTCCGCCTCCAGCTGTTTTTGAATCCATACACTTAGCTTTTGAGCGAATTTCTCCGATTCCGTTTGGTTTTCTTCTCGTTTTTCTTCCTTATTATGATCGAAATTTTTCAGAGTCCAACTGATGAGCTCTTTTTCCAATTCGCTTAGCTGCTTCTGTTCCACATATAATATAGTCAGTTCCTCTTCGTTCGTTTCTGCAACAAACCATGTTCCTTCGCTGCCCTCAACTCTTTCACCTGGCTTAGGCTTATCGCCTCCGACGTTAGCGACGGATCTCATTTCAGCTTCGCTAATACTTTGTATCCATTCCTCTTCATGAATAATGCTAATTCGCGTCGGATAATTCAAAATTTGCTCAAGCGGCTTTAACCAATCTGTCTTGCTCATCTGTCGTCTCCACTCTCCATGAAAAAGCATTTTTGTGGACATTGTACCATACAATCCGGCTTAATTCAGCAATTTGACCTGGTATGCTGTACATGGTACGCTACTCCAAAGATTGCTAAATCCATAATTCACAGGGCTTGTAAATTCATTTGCATTTTTAAGGGGGTAATGTTCATGTCTAAAATTGTAATTATATCAGGAAGTCCTAATGCGACATCCCGCTTGAATGGCATGATTGATTTTGTACGCAAGGATTTGGAGAAACGGGGACTTTCCACAAAAACGATAACAATCGTTAGTTTGCCGGCAGAGGATTTGATTCATTCTCGTTTCGGAAGCGCGTCGATCGTCGCTGCTAATAAGCTAGTAGAGGAAGCAGTAGGCGTCATTATCGCAAGTCCGGTTTATAAAGCCTCTTTCACGGGAGTACTGAAAGCATACATCGACTTGCTTCCTCAAAAAGGATTCGAGGGCAAATTCATAATGCCCCTCTTTATCGGCGGCACCCTTGCCCATCTGTTATCCATCGATTACTCGCTCAAACCCGTCTTATCCTCCATGGGCGCAAGACACTATGTGCGGAGCATTTATGCAACAGATGATCAAGTTATTCGCATGCAAGACGGTTCAAGCGAAACGCAATTCGAAATTCAGGAAGAGCTCCAGAACCGTATGCTTTCCGCAATCGAGGAGCTTGAAGATGAGTTAAGAATCAGGGGTTGATTCCGCTAATTCTACGAAATTATTGAATGAACAACAAAATGAAATAACAATGGAGAAAGACGCCTTACGCGTCCTTGAATGCAGCAACCTATACTAATGGAATTTTTGGAGGCTGCCGATTCATTGTGGATCCATGAGCGCGTGGCCATTTGACCAAGGCGTGTAGCGTAACGGTCACAATTGACCGTAAGAAGCCATAATCACGCCTAACGGGTATTTTAACGATCGCGGATGACCGTTAAAAAGAGTAATTGAGGGGTTTCAACCCTAATTTCTAACGCTAACGGTCAAATGCGACCCTTACATTCTGAAAATCGTGGATATCGTCGCGTAACGGTCGCGGATGTCCTTTAAAACCAGCTAGAGGGCCTCGAAAATCTCTGTTACAGTCGCAAGCATTCCCATCGAAATTTTATAAATACTATAACAAAAAAGAGAGGCTTTGCCTCTCTTGGTCGATTCAGATAAAAAACTGGTGAGCCATGAAGGACTCGAACCTTCGACACCCTGATTAAAAGTCAGGTGCTCTACCAACTGAGCTAATGGCTCTTAAAGAAATAAGTGGTGGAGGATGATGGATTTGAACCACCGAACCCGAAGGAAGAGATTTACAGTCTCCCGCGTTTGGCCACTTCGCTAATCCTCCATAATCGTTTCTTCATTGTCCTGAATGAAGAAATCAATGGTGGCTCGGGACGGAATCGAACCGCCGACACGAGGATTTTCAGTCCTCTGCTCTACCGACTGAGCTACCGAGCCTAGCTGTGTTGTCCTGCAAGCGGGTTAACCGAAATGATTCGGAAATGCTTTTTAAGGACTTCTTCACTTATGGGGAAAATATGGCGGAGCTGACGGGATTCGAACCCGCGGTCTCCTGCGTGACAGGCAGGCATGTTAGGCCTCTACACCACAGCTCCGAGTTGTATTGATGGTGGAGGATGACGGGATCGAACCGCCGACCCTCTGCTTGTAAGGCAGATGCTCTCCCAGCTGAGCTAATCCTCCATATGGTAGCGGCGAAGGGGATCGAACCCCCGACCTCACGGGTATGAACCGTACGCTCTAGCCAGCTGAGCTACACCGCCACATGTCCCCGATTTTGTCTCTTGCGGCGCTCGGGGTCACTCGCAAGGTCAAGTAATGACATAGCCATATGTCATGTGCAAATCCGTCTCCAGATGAAGCTTGTCCATCATGGATAACAAAGCTTTGCGCCTTGAAAACTGGATACGAAAGTAATGCTGCTTGCTCTAGCTAATTTCCCGAATGGTTTCGGGGCCCCCGCAAAGGTTTCGGAATACTCCTCGAAGCCTACGCTTCACTTTGTGGGGTACTTTTAGGATAAGCCCTCGACCGATTAGTATTCGTCAGCTCCACACGTTGCCGCGCTTCCACCTCGAACCTATCAACCTCGTCGTCTTCAAGGGGTCTTACATACTGGGAAATCTCATCTTGAGGGGGGCTTCACGCTTAGATGCTTTCAGCGCTTA